>FNPA01000022.1 GCA_900107185.1 Ruminococcaceae bacterium YAD3003
AATCTCATATTTCATTCAGATCAAGGATGGCAGTATCAGATGTTCCAATACCACAAAGCATTAAGAGAAAGAGGAATAACACAATCCATGTCACGCAAAGGCAATTGCTTAGATAACAGCCCAATGGAGAATTTCTTCGGGAAGATGAAAAACGAGATGTTCTATGGACACGAATTTGAATTCAAGACCTTAGAACAGCTCCAGAAAGCTATGGAAGATTACATTGAGTACTACAACAACGAGAGAATTCAGGTCAGACTGAAAGGACTGACTCCTTGCCAGGCAAGGAATCAGTCCTTATACTCGTTTTAAACCGTCCAACAAAGTGGGTTCACTTCACTTGTGACCGGAGCTTTTCCCATTGCGTAATTGGTGATAGGAATTAAAAAAGCCTTCCACTTTTATGGGTCGGATCAAGGATGGCCTTTGTTCTAAGTGGATTGATAGGGTGACTTGCGGTCAGGTTAGTAACGAATCTTGCGAATTTCTCGATGAAATTCTTGTCCTTGTTTACATATGACATATAGTTGTCGACATTAACATACTTATAGACATGTCTTCCTGCAGAGATGAACATCATTGTCTCAGCACCGCACTTATCGTCTGTAAGAACCTGTGCAACGCGGTCTACAGAGTATTCTCTTGCGCGCTGCAGGAGAGGTCCCATAAATTTTTGGCCGAAAATGGGAATAATGTTTGCAAGATTTGCGAAGAAATTATAGTGGAGTTTAGTGTGCTTATAATACAGATGACCGAACTCATGTCCCATTATGAAGCTGATCGTATCAAGATCTTTGTGCTCCAGATACAGCAGTTCGATTACTTCTGCGTTCAAATGCACATAGTCTTTGCCGGGAACCCAGGATGCATATGCATTGATAGTGCCGTTCATCTGTTCAACATAAACTTCAGGTTCCTTCTTGAAGCCGAGAAGCTTTGAGAACTCTTTGACTTTCGCGTAGATCTCAGGGAAATTCTCTTCGGAAACCCTGATGCCGTAAGCCATGTTGCTTGCGTATCCCTTGTAGTATTCAATGAGGCTCAGGATGATGAGATAGCAGACGAAACCGATTGCACCGATCGAAGCAAATACTGCTATGAAACCAATAAGGAATGCTGAGAATTCAGGACTTGTTTCCGTAATCTCCGCATTCTCGAGACCTTCCTTGATCAGATCAACAATTCCGTATTCGCCGAATAAAACGATACCTGCGATACATAAGAAAACCGGTCCGATAATTGAATTGATCACAAAGAGCGGTAACTCTGCCTTGTGGCGGCGGTTTCTTATTTCTTTTTGTACCGACTCAGGTGTTCTGACTGTCTGTTCACTCATAACTTGTTCCTCCAATTTTGACACAATGTTTTGTTGAATGAGGCTAGGTTATCATCGCGAAAGACGTTTTGCGGATTATGTGGTGAATTGACAGTGTAGCGTGGTGAAATGAATGATATCGGTTTGTTTGGCCGGCATGACGGGATTAGGGGTTTTAATAGTATGTCACGACAATAATATATCTTCCCGTTTTTCTGTTAACAAAACGCTCGTGAGTCCATTCATTTCCGAAATTAGAATCAAGAACAACATAGTCATTAATGTCATCATCGCCAATTAGCGGAATAATTATGTTCTCAAAATCGAAGTATTCGTTTTCTTCTAAGTATTCATCAACAGGACATCCACGCTCCTGACTATAAGGTAAACTCCATTCATACTCTTCATTCTCGTAGTTTTCGCATTCTTCCATATCTAATCTGAATGACACCGCATTAACATGACCGTCTTTTTTCTTTAAATACGTGCAGTCAATAGCATTGTCAGGTATATCATCTTCTCCGATATAAACCTCTTCCCATCGCGAAAACGATTCGTAGCTGTCATAAGTAACAGATTTCATGGTAACGGCACACATGATATAAGCAGCCAATACCGTTGACGGAACCAGTAAAACTGAAACTATCAGACTAACCACTTGAACAGATAATTTCTCTTTCGATTTCAGGCAAATGATCCTGAGTAATATTCCGGCAAGTAAATAAACAGTTGCTAGTATCAAACATCCAATTAAGGATCTCCTGTATTCATAAACCAGATCGAAATATGCATTCCATAGAAATGAAATAGCACAGATTACTCCCATCACTATTGGTATAACTGCGAAGATCTTAGTTCTTGTTATTTTTTTACCTGACATAAACTCACCGCTGATTCTGAAAAACAAAATCAGTATATTTCATCAGGTCATTAGTTATTAAGGAAACTTAAGGCAAGTCAGGCTGAAAACATCGGCAAATTCTGATGTGATATAATTTTCCTGTCCGTGGTCAATTACCGGGTAGGAGGATATAGGAATGAAAGCTTTAAATAGAACACTGGCAGTTTTGCTTTGCACAGGCATGCTTTTTTCTATGGCATCCTGCTCTTCGAAAGATTCATATTATAGGAATGCCGGTGCTCAATGGGCAATCGAAGCATATAAAGCACTTCCGGAAGAATTCAATGATGAAACATGCGATCAGTTTTGGATTGCAGGAGACGTTTACAGATTCCCTATGAGGGCAGAGGAGTTTTTCGATAACGGATTTAAAATCATTGATATTTATAAGGATGATGTTAACGAGAACTATCTTCTTGAACCTCATTATGAATATGAGCTGTGCCTGAACAAAGACGGTGAAGGCATGATGACATGGATATATAACGATTCAGATGAAGCTAAGCCGGTTTCTGATTGCATGGTTGTTTACATAAAAATCAATTACTACGAGGAAGCACTTCTCCCCGGCGGTGCATTGCTCGATGTCCGTTATAAGACTTTAGATGAGGCTCTGGCAGCGTTTAATAAAGACATGACCGTATTTGATGAAGAAGATTATGTATACGGTTACGAGTATATGGTTGCCAGATGGAGTGAGGTCTGCAGCGTACGCATCAATTACAGCGAGAATCCTGGTGATTACTCTGTTGGATGTGTTGAATATTTCGCGCTTGATCCTGAGGTGATTCTGGGCTGATAAAAGGCTCTGATCTGTCAGCCATTCAGTTCCGAAGTGAACAGATTTCTTAAGGCAACGTATGCGCCTGCCGCACCCGGCATGTGATCTGTAGAGGTGCCGGCCATCTTCTCGCCGTCCCAGTAACTGACATACTGAGCGCCGCCCATTGCCCCGTTCATCTGGTCCTTATATTCCTCCCATTTATCGATCTCATACTCTCTGATTACCTTCATGGCAGGCTCAATAACCGTAGCCGGAATAAAGTGGAAATCATCACCGCGCTGCATTATGAGCCGGGTATCCGAGAACTTCCATACTGTGATTCCGTCATATCTGGGCGGGTTGCACGTCATGTATTCAAATATCGAGAAAAGCATTTCTTTTCTGATCTCCGCGCCGCACTCGTTACATTTATCACCTGTCTGTAGTAGTGCTCCGCATTGTGAGCACGTCCACCCTGCCGCGGGCTTTGTTTCCTGAACCGGAGGCTCCGTCTCGGAAACCGGAGCAGAACATGGCTTGCCGCATTCAGGACAGAAATTTCTGGCAGGGCCCGTATAACCGCAGCTGCATGTGAAGGTTTTGTTTTCTTCACGCATCTTTCCGCAATTGGGACAGAACTTGCTTGAAAAAACTTGCCCGCATTCACAGCGGCATTCGCCTTCTTTTAATGGCACTGCGGAAGCAGAAACGTTTTCGCGGTTCAGCAGGATATTATCTATTCTGCCGGTTTTAACGTCGCTTATTTCAATATGCATCTGATCTGAATTATCGTGCCAGGCAGCATTGATGTTGAAGAGCGTCTGACCATCTTTTTTGAGAAGTTTGTTGCCAAGAGTTAACTGAATATCCTCGTTAGTATGATACTTGTATGGATTAGAAAAGCCCGGCATTCCGGAGAACGCCATCATCATTCCACCGTTATTCGTTTCCGTCAAAGGATCCAGTTTGATGATGCCGTAATTGTCTTCAAGAACAGCACCGTCGTAACTGACTGTAATCCCAACTGTATCCGTGAGAGTGACGACACACAAGCCGTCATTACTCTTCCATATTCCTGCGAGCTGTTTGTAATACTTATAGTGCGGATTTGCCTGTGACATTTGCTGTCTCCTTATTCATCAATCTCAGATATTATCACGCAACATTACCATTGCTTTACCCCTTCGTAAATCATTATATCATGCATGTAAATAACGCTTGATTCTTATCCTTAAGCAACACATATCCGGTTTTATGTTGTTTCAATCTCGAAAACAAAAAAACGGGAGGATTAAATCTCCTCCCGGTCTGTTATTTTGATTTAGTGTATCGTAGCTTTCAGATCAACACCAAGATTCAAAAGTGTCCCACAGGTGTCTGAAAGTTCTCTCAATGTCAGCATCGTCATAGCCCCAGAAAAACGGATAAGCCAAAGTGTTGTCTAAGTAGTGTCGGATCCATGCCAATCCCTTATCATATGTGTAGCCTAAGTGCTTATACCATCTGACGTAATCCTTTATTTTTTCTACTACTTCTTCCCAGGGCCATTTTCTGAGCTGGGACGGATCCGGAGCGCTTCCTCCTGATACCTTATCGATGTCTTCAATGTTTAAATCTTTATAGTCTGTCATTGTCTTGTCCTCCTTACGGTTTGTTTTTTGTTTTGTTTGTTAAGCACATTAAAACATGCTTGTGTGAGCAAAAATACCATTAATGTATGATCATTGTGTTGATTAGTCGACAGACCGGAAACATTGTGTTGATTTGATCAGTGAATTCCTTCTCCGTTTATGGCCAGATAAGTAAAAACAACTATGAGAAAGATATAACCGAGAGTATAGCTCGCACCGCCAATAATTCCTGCAATAGCAAAACCCTTGCCGCGCTTAGAAAATAAGAATACTTATAATGCTGTGCCCAGTTTTCAGCTGGCTATACTTTCTACGTTATTGAAATCAATCATTTTATGAGTCCTTCCCTTAATAAGTATCCCTATCAACCGTGTTTTTCTTTAAGCCCTATCTGAAATCCTTTTATAAAAGGTTTGATCAGATCTTCGACATTCAATCCGTATCTTTTTGCCAGGAGACTCAGGACATCGCATTATTTGGCAGATCCGCCATCCCTGTTGTAATCGGTCTTGCGGCCTTGACTACAACCAGCTGATCTGTTTTTGATGTTTAGGCAGCATGCTGAAAAAAAATAAGCAACACTCAAAACACAAAACGTTGTTTAAGCATCAGATGCCATAAGATTTACTGATTGTTTGAACCCATTGAACTTGCAATAATGAAGCCATCAAACAAAACGCCGGAAGGCAAACAAGAAAGGACAAAGAAAATGAAAAAGAATTTATACGTAATACTCGGTACCACAGCAGTACTCGCAACGGCAATAGCAGTCGCAGCCTGCGCAACAAGGAAGAACATGGCAAAGGCAGCAGCACAGCCCCAGTTCAGAGAGACGATCGCCAAAGAGACCATAGCTCCTGATGAAGGCCAGAATCCCGTAATGAACTTTATCGGCAATTACTACGGCGGAAGAGCCTGCGTCAGCGTTGAGGCAAAAGGTTCTGATGAAGCAGAGATCACCGTAGTATGGGGCGACAGCTACAACACAAAGGCAGTCTGGACAATGAGCGGCACCTTCAATGAAGCTACAACAAGCGTATTCTACGATAACGCAATCAAGAAGATGATCACACTTAACGAGAAGGGCGAAGTCATTTTCGAAGAGTACCTTTACACAAGCGGCAGAGGCGAATTCGTATTCAGCTATGACGGAGTTACATGGAACGATCTGGAAGAGCACATGGCAGACACAATGGTCTTCAGATTCGGCGATTCAGTTGAGGACGTATGCACAACGATCTTCCCCGGAGACGTAGTCGAGACTATCCCTTCCGAGCCCACAGCAACCCCCACACCTAAGCCTACGGATAAGCCTATAGCAACTCCTACTCCCAAGCCCACTGAGACAGCAACCGCTCCTACTGAGCCCGCAGCTACACAGCCTTCAGTTGAAGTTACGGAACCCGCTCCCAAGACAGCAGCAGACATCAACGGCGAATACAAGAGCGGCAGAGTAACTGTTGAAATAGATTCCGAAGATCCCGAAAACGTACAGATCTGGGTAATCTGGACAGCATCTCACAACTCAAAGGCAGTCTGGTCAATGAGCGGCAAGTACGATCCCGCCACAGAGACTATCAGCTACGAAAACGGAACAAAGAAGGTATTCACATACACAGAAGAAGGCGAACTTGAGACTGAGACAGTCGAATATACAAATGACAAGGGTGTCTTCGTATTCAGCTACAACGGTGTAACCTGGGACGAATACAACGAGAATATCGCAGAAGGCATGGTCTTCATCAAAGAAGTATAAGGATTAAATAAAATAACAGAAGATATTCTTTCGTTATTAATTAATCAATAGAAAAGCTCCCGGAAGTCCTTTCCCGGGAGCTTTTATTATTCTTATTGTCTTTTCTACACTATGATGTCGGTGTATCTTGAGGCGTTTCCGTCGGAGGATCAGGTTCTGGTGTCGGCGGTTCCGGTGTCGGTTCAGGTGTCGTCGTATCCGGAGTAGGTTCCGGTGTATTGATCGGCTCTAAGTATTCACCTGTGCTCGTATCAATGGAAGCATATGTTCCGTCGGGTTTCAGAGTACCTACCGCGATACGCGCTCCGTATGAATTATAGTATGTGGAATTGTAATATACGCGGTCGATCTCGTTGCCGTCAGCATCGGACCAGACCTTGTAAGCATAAGCTGTAATGCCGTCGTGAGAGTTACGGAGTGTCTTTGTCTCGCCGACTGAAAGGCTCGGATCTGCGACATACTCTGTATCGCCTGCGGGAGTTCTGCTGACCTGGCAGATACCACCGCCGAGACCCTGCTCGTACTGACCGCCGGCAATGACTGTTGCAGTAAGGAAGCCGTTTTCGTATGTTCTCTGACCAACTACTTCGTTGAATAAGAAAACTTCGCCGGGCTCAAGGATCGTGTCGTTGATACGGATCTTTCATCGCAAAAGATATACGTAAATCCTGATAAAAAAACGCGGGAAAAGATCTTATATAGTAATCGTCTCCGTCCTGAAAAGATCTGTTTTTGATGTTTAGGCAGCATGCTGAAAAATAATAAGCAACACTCAAAACACAAAACGTTGTTTAAGCATCAGATGCCATAAGATTTACTGATTGTTTCAACCCATTGAACTTGCAATAATGAAGCCATCAAACAAAACCCTAAGGAGGATAAGACCATGACAAACGAAGAAATTAAAAAGCTTGATAACGAACAGCTTAACGAAGTAACAGGCGGCAAGTGGGACGAAGAAGGCGGATTCCCTTATGAAGATGGTGTAATTGAAGAAATGGGCGGCAGAACGGCATTCGTATACTTTGATGTTGTCCACAGATCATGCGAATGCGGATACTCAGATGAGTTTGCACACGGCAAAGGTCTGAGAGTCGGAACCAGAGTACGTGTCCGAATGCTCCCAATCAGAACGATCTATATGATCCTTAACTGATCACTGATTCAAAACACGAATAAAAGAAAGGAGCCAGTCACAATGGATAACAATGATAAGATCGTACTGAACGAAGAACAGTTGAAAGCAGTTTCCGGATGCGGCACTATTAAGGATGCACCATATTGTCCGAAATGCAGAGCCCCCAAAAATCCTATCTATAATTTTTGCGATAAATGCGGCTGGGTATATCACTGCCATGGTTGTGGAGCAGAACTTAGAATTGGCTGTATGTGCGAGGAGTGCGGCTGGACTATCCCTACATGGAACGGCTGATAAACAGCAAGATAAATCTTCCGGCAATGATCAATCGGCCGACAACCACACAAAAGGGTTTCAGGAAATCTGAAGCCCTTTTTATTGGTAGTTCGATATATTCTGTTTTTGTTGACAGAGAAGTTGTTTTCACGCATAGAAACAACTTCAATGACAACTAATTTGTTATTTTGCTGTCAAAGAAAAGGAGTTCGTGAATGGAAAATGAGAAGTTTGGTTGGATCAAAGCAAGCGACCGTCCTGAAGCCGAAACAAGGATCATTCTGGCGATACCCTCACTCGACGGAACGTGTTGGATCTACGAGTTCGGAGGATACTTTCTCAAAGGAGATGTGTACCACTCAACCGACAAGGAAATCCAGGTCAAGAACGACGGTTACTACATCTTTAGCAGGAAGTACAAGGAATTGTTAAGGGTGACGGAAGTAAAATACTACAGCTACATAGCCAAGCCGTTAGACATCAGGAACGAGTTGATAATAGTAGACCAGTAAACACTAAGGCCCCGCCAAGCACAACGGCGGGGCTTAACATTATAGACGAACTCTCACTGCTGGAAGGTTGACGATCATATACAACTGCTTTCTCGACTGCCTATCTGACAGCAGGCCGGACTGCACTGCGGTGCACGATGCTGTATTTTCACTTTCAAAACCGGCAAACAAAAACCCTCGTCAGCATATGCAGGCGAGGGCTTATTTCTAACTCTAATATCTGATCACTTACCGTAATTCCTGATCCTGTCGAGGACCTGCTGATGTGTCAGGGGCTGACCTGTTGCTTTGTCGAAGTAGGTGTTTGGGTCGGAGCCGATTCCTGTGCCTGCGAAACCGAGGCTGATGTCTGCTTCGATGCCGAGTTTGTTTCCGAGGCTGCTCTCTACCAGGGCTGCCAGTCCGTTGTTGACGCCGGGAATATGTCCGCAGATCAGACCGGCCGCCTCACCAAGATAGGGATTATTAGTGTATGCCTCGATAAGCTCTTCAAATTCTCCTACCGTGCCGCCTGATACTGTCTCAAGGTCCTTCAGTTCGATCTCGCGTGCCTTTAATGTTGTGTTTGTCATTTTTTTGTCCTCCTTAATGACGAGTTGTTTTGTTTGATGGCTTCATTATCTGCGACGTGAAGGGCACAAACAATCAGTAATGT
>FNPA01000009.1 GCA_900107185.1 Ruminococcaceae bacterium YAD3003
ACCTGTCGACGATTTGTCGACGAAATCAGGCAAAAACGTCGACGTTTTCGTCAATTTAGGCCTGGATTGACGATTCTGTCGACGAAAAACGTTATTTCCGTCGACATTTCGTCGACAGAACCTTCTTTCGAAAAGTAAAAGAGGCTGTTGCTTTTGTTTGCAACAACCTCTTTTTAATTTGCTTTAGATCAGATTGTCCGTTATTCCAATACGAAATTGATTTCGCTTATGGCCTTATCGCAAAGATCCATTGCTTCTTTTGTAGTTGCGCCTTCGCAAACCACATAGCCGAATCTCGCAGAATCGTCCGTTGCTTCTTCGTAAATCTTACCAACCTTGCCTGTTATAAACACAGCAATGGTGCCGTCCATCGAAGAAGCCTTCTCGACGTTGTTGATTTCTTTTAACAATCCCTTTTTGGTAGGAATGAATTTGACAGCAACACTCTTTCCACTGTCACGATAATTGCTGATGTCAGGTGTCTTACCCATAGCGAGTAAAATAGCTGCAGCGGTCATGTTTACTCCGCTTACAGAGTTGTCGATAAGGAAGGATGTAATGCAGTCGCCGCCCAATCTCGCGCCTAATTCGACCATCTTCGGTCCTTCAGGTGTCGTGATTATTTCAACGTGCGCAGGGCTGTTATCGATGCCTAACGAGAGGACAGCTGCCTTGGCCAGTTCCTTGATTTTCTCCTTTGTTTCCTGAGCCAGAGCAGACGGCTGCGAATGTCCGACCTCATAGAAATTCGGCTCGCCGGATGTGAGTTTATCCGTGACCTGAAGAACATGTGCAACGCCGCCTGATACCAGGACTTCTACGCTGACCTCAGGGCCTGCCATATACTCTTCAACAAGGACGTTTCCCGATCTTCCTGCGTTCGAACTGAACAGCATTGCATCGCGTAATTCAGCCATGCTCTTAACGATGCTTACACCACGTCCGCCTGCTGAATCCGTAGGCTTTGTGATGACCGGAAAAGGAATGCTGAGTTCAAAGCTGTCGATATCTTCTTTGTTTACTAACTGGAATAAAGGATGTGATACGCCATGCGCTTCGAAAGCCTTGAGCATCTCTACTTTATTCGTTGCCTTGATTGCAGTCTCAACTGAATAACCGGGCAGTCCCAGTGCTTCGCGCACCTTTGCTGCGGTCACAACAGATGTATCACAGGCTCCGCTGATTATTCCGTCAGGTTGGAATTTTTTCGCTACTTCGAGCACTCCGTCGAAATCAATAATACTTCCTACAAAGGTCTCATCTGCGTATGCCATTGCCGGCGCATCTTCATTGATATCAACTATGCCGACATATAAACCTAATTCTTTTGCCTTCTTGACTACTTCAATTTGAAATACCGGTGCACCCAGTATCAGTAACTTTTCCATTACCCGCCTCGCTTATATGTACTTAACATTATCACCGGATGTGAAACGCTCAACCACATTGCTGATCGCAAGAGATACATCACGGTCGATACTGTCGAAATAATCGGCTTCTGTTTCTTTGCCTTCTGTATATGCGGAGATCATTTTGAGGAATGATACCCACTCATATCTGATACCTTCACCATCTAACTGGTAGAAGTATCTCTTGTTGTTCTCAGGGTTCTCGTAGCGGACCTCGAAATAATCTGTCTTCCACCATGGAGCAGGAACGTAGATATATCCTTCCGTACCTGAAATTACCAGTTCGCCTTCAGACTTAACGCCTGTACCGACCTTGATCGTCGCAACTGCCTTGGGATACGTGATGTCTATCTTCGAGAAATTGTCGATCTTCTTGTCTTCACCGCATCTTGAGGTAATCAGGATATCGTCGTAATTAGTTCCCAAAATCTGGAATACAGGCAGAAGAGCAGTCGGTCCCCACGCGGTCATACCACTCCAGTTCTCACCTGCTGATGAGTTTGTCCTAAGGCTCGTACATGTGGCATCGATTGAGATAATGTCACCGATCTTACCGCCCTTAATGAGCAACAGCATTCTCGAATAAGCAGTTGAATAAGCAGTTCTGAGCGATTCCATCAGGACGAGCTTTTTTGATTTTGCGAGCTCTAACAATTCATTACATTCACTCTGTGTCTCAGCCAGAGGAGACTCGCACATTACGTGTTTGCCCGCAAGGAGTGCCTCCTTGATCTGTTTATAGTGAACGCTCGGATGGGAGTGAATGTATACCGCATCTACAGCGTCTAATACTTTACCCAGATCATCTGACATGACATCAACAGAACACAGCTCTTCGCTGAACTCTGTTGAATCAGTTGTGCAGACAGCATTTACGTTTATTCCGTTAACGAATTTGCTCTCGTTGAATACCTTGTTCAGATACTTCTCGTAGCCTACGAGGCCGATATTAACAGCCTGCTTCTGGTCCCTGATCTCTGAACTGGAGACGCCCTCTGTTCTGGGCAGATAAACGACCTTGCAGTATTCGTTGAGGTAATCGAAATAACCGGTCCAGTCTGAACCGACAGTGAAAATATCCACTCCGTACTTACGGATGTCATCGATCTTCTGACCTTCGTATTCTTCGATGATTACCTTATCAGCAATGCCTGTTGCCTGGACGGCCTTAACACGTTCCTCAAGACTCTGCTGGACATTGATCTTACCTCTCGTCTTATCGAAGTCGTCAGAAGTAACTCCGACGATGAGATAATCTCCGAGTTCTTTTGCTCTCTGAAGAAGACGTATGTGGCCATAATGCAACAGGTCGTAGGTTCCGTATGTAATAACTTTTACCATGTCTATTTCTCCAAAAACAAAGCGGTTGCGGTTACAGCTTACCCTTGCTGTGTAAGTCCTTCAACGCGTTAATGAGCGTCGTATTGTCATCGTGGTTAAGGTGTCCGATATGTCCTACACGGAAAACAGTACTCTTCATGTCACCGCCGTTAGGGCATATCCAGATTCCGTAGTTATCTTTAAGCTCTGTGAAAATCTCATAGGCATCTGCGTTAACAGGATGCAGAGGTGTAACTCCGTTTGCGGGAGATTCTGATACAAACTCAAACGGGAGCTCCCTGATCTTTTCTCTGAAATCAGCAGCCTGCGCAGCAACTCGTGCAATCTCTGCATCTGCTCCGCCAGCTCTCTCGATTTCTTTGAGTCTGGCATTTATCTGGAGAAGGATGCCTACTGCAGGAGTAAAAGGAGTCTGGCCTCTCTCCATGTTCTTAAGGGCATCAGCGAGGTTGAAATACATAGATCTAACTTTCGCGTTGGTAACTCTCTCAACAGCATTGGGAGCCATGACAATAATAGAGATACCAGGAGGGCATGCGAGAACCTTCTGTGAACCTGTGATCATCACAGATGCACCGCAATGAGCCATATCGAAAGGATCCGCGAGGAATGCAGATACGCAGTCGCAAACAAAGAACATGTTGTTCTTTTTGCAGAACTCACCGATCATTTCCGAGTCGTAGAGAACACCTGTTGATGTCTCATCGATATTTACGAGCAAACCCGTAAAGCCCTGTCCGTCATATTCATAGAGGCGCTCTCTGTTAAGCTTCTGCCCGTGATTGAGTTTAAGGGCTACATAAGGAACTTCATGTATTTCGCACAGTTCAACAAATCTGTGTCCAAAGCTGCCGCCGTCGATTACCAGCACCTTATCAGCAGCGGTAAAACAGTTCATTACGACTGCTTCCATAGAACCTGTTGAAGAATTGGTCATGAATACTGCTCTGGAATTCTCCGGAGCCTTGGCAAATTTAAGCATTAACTGCTCATTCTCGAGCATTACATTTGAGAACTCGGGTGTTCTGAAATATGGAACCTGCTCACCACCGACAGCGCAGACTTCCTCGCTGCTCATTACAGGTCCAATAGTGAAATTAAGCATAATTCATCCTCCAAGTTCTAATATTATAATTCAAATCTTCGAATAAACTTAGAGAAATATAAGGTTATGAGGAAAAGCCAAATTGGTTATTTCTTACGTCTCAGAGTAGCGTCGTAAGAATAGTTCTGTTCGAGGAAATCCTCTCCCTTCTGCTCTTCCTTAAAAGACAGCCCGGGATAGTCCAGCTGGCGGAGTGCCTCATAAATTGCTATTGCGCATGCATTACTGAGATTCAAGCATCTGCAGTCAGCACTCATCGGAATTCTGAAGCAGCGGTCAAGGTTTGCGCGCAGGATCTCACCGGGGATACCTGTACTCTCTTTGCCGAATATGAGATAGATCTTTGAGCTCTCTGAAGCCTTCTTAAAATCGATGTCTGACGGCGGAACTTTGCCGTAACGTGTCATGAAGAAATACTCGCCCTCATTCTTCTCTGCAAAGTCCTGCCAGGAATCGTAGAGGGTATATTCCGCCCATGTAATGTGGTTTGTCGATGCCCTTCTGAACTCAGGATTATCAATATCAAAACCGACAGGTCCGATTATATGCAGAGTAACTCCTGCAGCAACACATGTGCGCATAATGTTGCCTGTATTCTGGGGAATCTCAGGTTCAAAGAGAACCACATTTATGAGCTCGTCTGCTGTATGATCCATAAAATTATTAACTCTTCGGAGCACGTTTTTTGCTGATGTAAACACACATCAGAGTGATCACGAGAATACCTCCGACAGATGTGAGAACACCCTCTAAGAGATACGGATATTTGTATGTGATCTCTGTCGTTCCGCTGTCAACGTAAACCAGGTGATTGAATGACTTGTAATCACCTTCGAAGATATCGTGATCTGCAATGTTCGAATTGACGTTATCTGCCGGAGAAGTAATCGTGATCTTGTCTTCACCATATACAACATCAAGCGGCACCACTGTTCTCTCCGGGATCTCAGTCTCCCCCGTATCAACGATTCCGGCAAGAAGTGCTCCAACCATCTTGTCTCTGGTAAGAGAATAATAGTATGTCAGGTTAAATGCTATGAAATTGATGTTGTCATTTGAACCCTTGCCGTAGAACGGGAGCTGCTCACCCAGGACTTCGGAATAACCCTTAACCTCGGTAAGTCCGTTGATATAAACAGTCTTCCACTGCTTTAAATCATTGGGGAACAGAGCAAGTTCAATATCACCGAAGTCAGTGGTCTTAAGCTTCGGGAAACCGTTATCAAATGTAACGCTCTGGCATTCAACACCAAGGAATCTGTATGTTCTGCTCTGGGCATTTTCGGGGATACCGTCAGCCAGAATATATACCTTTGTACCGTTCTCTGCAGCCTTTGTTATGAGGTCTTCTGCAACCTCAACATCGTGATAGAGGAACCCGTCAAGGTAAATGATGTTATAGCTCGACAGCTCTTCTACAGTAAAGTCATCGATGTATTCTGAAGGTGCTTCACTTACTGTCGGGAACATCATGGAGATGTAGTAAGCACCGTTACCGATGGCGAGGCCGTCGTAGTGAGTAACAGTACCATAATTGCCTGTTACTTCAGGATGGTGATATACGACATAGATATCTTCGTCGTAAACCTTCTCATAGCCTCTGAGTTCGGCAGCAGCCTGTGCTTCCTTCTCATTGAAAGGCTCAACAGCAGCTGAATCCTTCTTGATGAGGACAGTATCGCAACCGCATTCCAGGAGTCTGTCGAACATGAAATAGTAGTAACCGCAGTCAAAAGACTCGTTTATCTGCGCGATCTGCAGAGATGTGGAAGCAGCCTCCCATCCCTGTCCGAACATCTGGTTCTTTGAACCGTTGAAATCTGTTAAGTAGAATACGCCATTACCGATAGGATTTACGCTGTCCATCAGAGCAATTCTGTTGCAGGTCAGATCCTTTGCCTCATCGATAAGTGTAGTGTCTGCCATATTCTCGAAATACTCGGTCATGGTAGGCTCTTTTACTCTGGGCACGAACGTGCTGAATGCGATTACGCAGTCAGCTGTCAGCAATGCCGTAAATGCAACCGTAAAAGGAATCTTGAGGCTGTCCCATTCAAACATTGAATACAGGATCATGGCAGCTGCAAGAGGCAGGAATCTGAGCATCCACATGAGTGACGCGCCCGGGAGCAACTGGATGATCGAATAAGCTGATTTAGATGTCAGCAATACGATGATTATCGCTGTAATAAATCCTGCACGCGCTCTCTTCTTTGCTGCGAGAACACCGAATACAGCCAATACGAATGAAACTATACCAAAGTAAGAAGCAGCATAACCGCCCGTTACCTTATCAACAGGGTTAAGTGTAATGAAGATGCTCTGGAAAAATCCTTCTGCTGCCTGGCTCGCGTTTGAAGTGTTTGATGCCAGACCTCCCTTCAATGAAGGAATGAGGAATACTCCGCTTAGGAGGAACCCTCCGAGCACTGCTACTATCAGTTCCAAATCTCTCTTGCCTGATCTCTGCAGTCTTCCTGAACCTGTAAAGCAGCAGAGTCTGTAAACGAGGAGATAGAGAAGAACCGCGAGTGCGACCATTCCCGTATAACCTACGTGACATCCGCACATAGCAAGGAATGTAACGGAAGTACCGATGAAGTTTCTCTTCTTACCGTGCTTCAGATATTCGTTGATGAACAGGAATGCCAGCGGGAAGATCGCGAGAATAAGGCTTCTCGGGAGGTTACCTTCAGCAAATAAAACGTGGAGGCTCTGCGGCATGAAGAACCACAGAAATCCGAATATGAGACCCATAACAGGTCTTCTCTTTACGTAAGCTGCAATATTCCATGTGCAGGAACCGACAAAGTAAACGATTCCGCAGAATACGCTGAATCCTTCGAAGATGTAATTGTCAGGGAAAATACCCGGCAGGCTCCTTGCGATGAACTGGCAGAAAGCCATTACATACGCAGCAACCGGGGGCCAGTAACGCATCAGTTCGACACCGTTATACCAGACAGGGTTGTAAAGAGGCCACAGGTCACCTGACTCTATGGACTTCAATACCCAGTCACCACGGTAGATGTGGTACATCGAGTCTGAGCCTTTGAACAAAACACCGCTGCGGCTTACGACACCAATGATCGCAACGCTGATGAGCAGGTTAATGAAAATGCTCAGAATAAGGACTATTTTCGATGTCTTGTTACTTTTCTGTTCCAAAACCCTTCTCCAGTCTAGATACAGCAATTTCGACTTCGTCAGCAGCTCTGTCGTCATCGACACCCTCTGCCTCAGGGAATCTGACACCGTATGTTCTTACAGGTGTCTCGCTTCCTTCAAATCTTCTCAGGTGATAGTTCATAGGAGCTACTGCCTGTGCGATTTCTTTCGCGAAGTATTCTGTCATATTTTCCAATGAAGGAATGATCGCATTAAAAGGTTCATGCTCATTCATTATCTGATTCTGATAAGGCTCGAAAACCTTCATGATCTGCTTCTCAGGCTCAGTGAACTTGATGATGTCATCACCTGTTGTATAAACAGTTGCAACGAACTCCCATGTGTGAGGATGTACGTCACCTTTCTTTCCATCGAAAACCACGAAGTGGCTGGCATTCAGGTATGCTTTAATTCTGTAATATCTGAGCATTTATTAATCCTCCCCTTCACTTAACGATTCGTAAACTGCAACTGCACTGTTGTTCTCATCTGCAGTCTTTGCAACCATATTCTCCGGAACAGTATCCTTAGGAAGTCTGTTCTCAATAGCCTTAATTGTTTCGTCAGCATTCATGCCGCCGAATACGAGCATATAACCATCCTTGCAGTAACGGACCCAGACGACATCGTCGCCGAGGAACTTACCGTTTACAGTGTGGAAGCTCATCATGTTCTCTGTCTCGAGCTTAACTCTTACGAATGTGCAGGGGTAAACCTTACGCTCATCGATTCTGTGGAGAAGTCTTAATGTCTTACCTTCACCTGTGATGATCATTCTCTGGTTTCTGCCCATTACGACATTGTCGAGATAATCGATGTAGTTATTAAGTTCTGTATTAACCTTCTTAGTGCTGTCGACCTTTTTGCGCGCTTCAATAAGTCTTGCCGTGAAATAGATAACAGCGATTGCGAGGAGCGCGACCATAAGGATAAGGTCGATGAGCAGATAGAGCTTGCTGCTCAGGTATTCGTTGTTGGTGAGCATTATGTCGTAATCGGTAAGAAGACAGAGTCTGTAATCCGTACCGTTGTATTCGAAGATAATGCCTGAAGCAACGTACTTATATCCTTCGAGTGTAATGATTGAGTGAGTTACGTCGCCCTTTCGAAGTGTTGCAAGGAAGTCCTGCGCACTCTGAGTATTATAAAAAGTATCCGTAGAGAATGTCTTGTATACGTTTGTTTCACTGATACTCTTAACGAAGAGGAAGTACTCGGAGTTATCGAGTGTCCAATAACGCTGTGATGTAGAGTCGAGCATCTGGATCGTCTCTTCAACGAACTCGTCACCTGCGATGTCACCATAGAGGTTGATCTGTCTTGCAACGATCTCAACGTAACCGTCCTGCTCTTGAGCATAGAGCTCGGCTACGCCCTGCTCGTAGTTGTAGATCTGCCACATAGCGAATGCGGACAGGAGCGCTGCGAAAGCAACTACGGCAACCGTTATCAGAACCAGTATCTTCGTGTAATTCTTATTGTTCATAGTATTTATCCTCGTTATTGACCAGCCCTCTGAATTTCTTTATTGCATCTGAGAATCTTCCCAGACTCTCTCTGGCAGCGACACGGAACTTATCTGCTTCTCTGGTCAGCGTATCCGTCTTCCAGCTGCTCTGTGTATTGATACTGTTAATGATTCCTGCAAGTCTTATGAAGAAAACCACAAAGTTATAGAACGGAAGCAATGCAACGATTGCCCACTGTTTTTTGTAGTAAGCGCGCGTCTCAGGGAACGGCTTTAACAGGTGCTGCGCAATGTGGAAATACAGGTAACCGCAGACTATGTAGAATGCGAAGATAACGCCCATAGAGACCAGTACCGTTGTGCTCGAGAAACCGTAACACATGAGTACTATCAGCGCCAGGTACCAGATCATTCTCGGGAATGCGAATGTGTGGTCGAAGAGCAATGTATGAATGTTTGTATCCTTTGCAAATCTCCACGGGCGGAGCTTACTCTGAGGATATAATCTCGCAACCTCAAGAGATCCTCTCTGCCAACGCTGACGCTGTGTATAGAGCTTGTTTACGCCCTCGATAGGATCAGTGAAGTAGATGGCATCAACACAGATACCGACTTTCTGCTTCTGGATATATCTCATCTGGAAAGTGATCTCCGTATCCTCCGAGATAGTCTCTGTGTTATACAGATGTGACTTACGGATGGAGCTCATTCTGAATGCAGAGAAAGCACCTGACAACGTATACATGCTGTTGGTCTCAGAAGCGAAATTTCTTCCTGCGAGGAATGCCTGCGCATACTCACAGAACTCGATCCTTCTGAACAGTCTCGCCTTGATGGTCTTATATTCTTCAATCTTGTCAGGTCTCGTGAGAATCGAACCTGTAAGACATGTGTATTCAGGATAGTTTTCGAGACGGAGGATCATGTTCTTGAGAGCGTGCTTCTCGAGGTAACCGTCTGAGTCGATATTGATGAGGTAAGAACCCTTACTGTTATAGATAGCGAGGTTCAATGCTCTTGATTTACCCTGTCCGGAATTGAGCCAGTTCATACGAAGACTCGGATACTTTTCCTGTGCCCTCGCGAAAGCAGCAAAGCTCTTATCCGTACTCATGTTATTAACGAGATAAACTTCGATATGGTCGTTCGGATAATCGCACTCATTAACTGACTGGAGACATCTCTCGAGGCTGTCTTCGGAGTTGTAAACCGGGATGATGAGAACGATGTCAGGCCAGATTGCAGGCTCAACGAGCTTCTTCTTTTTGCGTTCCTGGTGGAGAAGTACGAAGTATGAACCGATCGAAGGGATAACCTCAACGATAAGCGGAATGATAACCCATGCGAGCCAGTAGAAAAACGGATTGATTACATGCGTGAGGAAATGATTCATGCCTTATCTCCTCCGCCTTCTGTTATGGGTTTTTCTTCCCTCTTGTGATATCCGAAATCTCCCGTCCTCATCTTAAGAACATGGGATCTTGTGAACACGAAGAAATAGAGAATTACCTGGAGCACATAGAATACGATTCTTCCGACAACGGTGTGAGCCAGATAGTAGTAATCTGTTCCCAGGAAATGGATCATGGTGCAGATAACACTGATTCTCAAAGCGTTTGAAAGAATTGTATAGAGCGTTCCGATAATGCCGACATAGATACGCTCCGGCACGTTATAGATCTGATAGAACGTAAGGAGCGATACGAATGCAGCTATCTCGATGATACCTGAACACTCCATGTCGATATTAACGGTTATAGCGCCGTTAAATGATTCTATGAATATAACTCCGTATCTGAAATAAGCCTGATAAAAACCTGTGACCTTACCGAAGATTCCTGCTATAGCAGCAACGAGCCTTGCCAGCGGCAATACCGCCCAAGGTCTTATGATGATCATGAATATGAGGAATAACCCGCAGGCACCAAGAAGGTATCTCCAAAACCTGAGCCCTGCTTTCTTTAGCACGTGAAGAAGCCAAATCCACAAGGCTATTGCGGCGGCAGAGATTAAATATGTCATTCTGCCTTCTTTCTGCGATTATAAGTGAAGTATGAACCGGCAGCCAAGGCAGATAAAGCTAAAACGAAAACCGGTCCGGTAGAAATACCTGATGCCCTGAGCTTCTCATCTCCGATTCTGTGGAACTGCACATCAATGTGCTGAGTTTCAGAATAAGGGATTCCGGCTCTCTCGGCGAGTTTAGCGACGTCGAACCAAAATTCGGTCTGATTCTGATAATCCCCTACTTCAATATACATGTCGCCCAAGTATGTATCACTTGGTAATATATCGTTTATATTTTCAGACAATTCGGAGTCTCCGGAATAGAACAGCGCAAAATGATGGCTGCCCGGAGCCTGAGGATTATATTCTTCCTTCCAGTCAAGGCTGCCATCATCGTAGATCTTAACTGCCTTGAGCATTGTGAAAGTATAGTCGTTTATCCATACAGTTACTTCGAGGAACTCTGAACCGTCACAGAAACCTGTGTCCTGTGTCTCGAAGTAGTTTGTAGTAGCGTGAACATATGCCAGTCCGTCTCTTGAGAGAATGGAACCCTTAGCATCGCAGAAGTTCTTCATCATTCCGGCTGTATCGTACTCGATCGTTGTTACGGGGAAATAATCCCAATCATGATAATCACCGTCGATAACGATTCCGGAACCGTCGTTATAAGGAGCTTCTGTCGGAATGGGAGTCGGATCATCAGGATCAACGATAATTGTCTGACTGCAGTCAGCAACACCCTCAACGAAGTTCTCACCAAGATAGAATCCGAAATTAATTGTAGAAGAATAATCCGGCAGAGCAGATGAAGGAATGGCAATCTCGATAAGAGAAGGAGCTTCCCAAGTCAAATAGTCACTGTTCTGTGCAATCTGTACTCCGCCGTTTGTATCTGACAGATAGAGGTCAGTCTTGGGGTTAGTAACCTCAACGTGGTTACCGCCGTTATCTATACGGCTGAGCGCAACGACCAATGTCTCACCGATATCTGTCTCAATTACAAAGTTACCATTGTGGTTGGGGCCTGCCCAATTAGAAGAATGATCCTGTACCTCGTTAATGTAGAGATAGATCCAGTCACCGTCCCAGACAATTGCCGCATCATTTACAGTGGGCTGGTAAGGATCGTTCCAGGCATCATACTTAACAACGCTGTCCCAGTCACTGAAATCACCGTCAATAGTAATTCCTGAATATGAATCGGCACTTACCGGGAAAGCAACGAAAGGAATAACGAGCGCAGCTGCTGCAGCTCCGCATAATGCTTTGATCACTCTATCAAAAATATGCATATTCATAGTTATTCCTCCTAGGCCTGATGAATTATACCATGTTTCAAATCAAAATGTGACAGAATTGTGTCATATTATTAAATTTTGTTGAATCTGTATCAAAAAAGTCTGATTGACCTGCTCTCAGTCGGCATTTAGTTCTAAACATGATAACTCAGCCCTGTTCCATGAATCTGTTAATAGCAGCTTCGAGTTTGGCGATGCAGGTTCTCTCATATTCTCTTTCAGAGCCGCTCGAGAAAGAATCGACAGATGCTTTCGCTGCGTTAAGACAATTAATGGCGCTGTTAACATCGCCAAAGCAATTAAGGTTATAAAAACCCTTGATGCGCATAACGTTGGCATCTTTGTCCTTTTCGAAAGTGTCACCCATGCGGTGATAGTATTCCTTCGCCTTACGGACATCTACATAGTGATAGGAATAATAATAGACGAGTGTTGCAGCCGCCATCATTTCAGGGCCGGTTGTGGCAGCGGGTCTCATCTCATTTTCAATGTCACCTACTGCGGCTGCCATCAGGTCATATTGTCCGCTGGCATCCAGATATGTGAAATATATTGGGAAATACATGATCTTCTCTGCTCTCATTACCTTCTTAAAATCCAGATCCATAACCGGTTTCAAATCCAACTGGGCCATCGGAACACCCGCCCTTATCTTTCCTAACGCTGTCTGAACGTAGCCTCCGAGCGAGTTTTGGGCATTAACTCTTAAGATCAAAAAAAGCCTTATTCCAAACCTTACGATGTCAAAAATGAAAAGAGCTATGCCTGTCCAATATGCGACCGAAGCCAGGAAATCCGATTCAATGCAGAGTCCGCCCAACACACCCAGAGCGGCGCAGGAACCCGTAATCAGAAGAGATACTAAGCCTGAGATGATAAGAAATAACGATTCTTTGGCAGCTAACTGCTCCTGACTGAGGCCTTCAGCTTTTTTCAGATCGAAAGTAAATTCAGCTGCAAATCCGAAATAAAACTTTGCATCTCTTTTTTCCCATTTGCCGTCAGACTGTTTTTCGAGAGTAAGCCCGAATATTCTGATACGCTTGGCCTTTGAGCAGAACATCGGAGCGAAAACGAGTCCTAATACTGTAGTTATTCCCGACCCGAGTATAAATGCGAACAACGCGAGAAATAATACCAGCCACGGATTGCTGTCTATATCCATGATGCTTCTGACCGTTTCCATATTTAACCAATCCCCATTCTGTTTTTTATTTCTAATAAATATTACCACATCGGTAAATGTGGCAAATTAGGGGAAACGCACTCTTAAACAAGGTTCAGTATTGAATAATGTATAATACCGCGTTATACTCCGCCTATAGGGAAAGATTAATACAAGTGGAGTGCTTTTATGAATTATGATTGCAACCTTAAATATCCATTACTGATGGTTCATGGAATGGGATTCCGTGACAGGAAACACCTTTGCTACTGGGGCCGTGTCCCTCAGACTCTGGAATCCATGGGAACCAAAGTCTTCTTCGGTCATCAGGACGCTGTTGGCTCTGTTGAGAGCAATGCGGAGATCATCGCCAGGAGCCTCGACGAGGCATTGGCAGTCACCGGTGCTGAGAAGGTAAATATTCTCGCGCACTCAAAAGGCGGGCTCGAGGCAAGATATCTCGTAAACCACGGATACCGCGATAAGATCGCTTCCATTACTACTATCGATACTCCCCACCATGGTTCGAACGCTGTCGACTTCCTAATGAAGACACCCAAATGCATTGTTAAGATGGCCGCCTTCGGCACCGATGTCTGGATGAAGATTTTAGGCGACAAGAATCCTTCCACATATGAATGCTTTGAACTCTTCACCACAAAGACCGCTGATCAGTTCAATAACGATAACCCTGCGCCCGACAATGTCTACTGCCAGAGTTATGCGTTCAAATGCAATGGCGCATTTTCCGATCCGATGTTCTGCATCACTTACCCTGTCGTAAGAAAATTCGACGGCGATAACGACGGCCTCGTATCAGTTTCTTCCGCCACTTGGGCAAATTTCAAAGGCGTCCACACCTCCCCTTCCAGAAGAGGAATCTCACATGCGGACGTCGTTGATATCAGACGCATGAAGTTCACCTCCAGAACGCCTGATTCTGAAGATGAAGTCAGCGACATCGTAGTCTTTTACGTTAACGTGGTAAAAGAACTCAAGCAGATGGGATATTAATAACTGCTTAAACCGCCAATAACAGCAATAATCATTATCAGGAAAGCAATAACCCAGTATGTTAAATAAATACCCCAGAATACCGAGCATGCAATACCGGAATACTTACCTGCCCTGCTAAGAGCTGAACTGACCTGCACCTTGGTCGTGTGCAGTCCGCCCTGTTCGATGTAATCGAGTAATGCCTTCCTGTTTTTGGTAGCCATCGCAATAGCGATAAAGCTTCCGACAGGTATTGTTGAGATACAGCATGAAACGATCGCCTTTGTAAGGAAATCTTTTGCCTTTGCTTCATATTCAGGATCGTGCGCAGGTGCAGGCTGCTGGTATGTCTGCTGATACTGCGGGTTGTACTGCTGCTGTGAATAGTTATTATTTTCCATAGTCTCTATCCCTTCTTTCTAAACTTATTCCAATAAATATTATACATCAACTACGCTGCCCTGTGTGGAAAACTGCAGGATGTTATATTCGGATTTTCGAGATTTGGCAATTGCGAATACGTTTGGGAGTGATTCTGTATTCCTATTTTCGAAAAGCAGCAATTGAGAATACATTTTTCATCAAAAATGTATTCCAATTCTCGAAAACTAGTAATTACGAATACGTTTAATTCCGAATTTGTATTCCTTTTTCTCAAAAAATGCGAAAGCGAATACATTTAATTAGAATTTTGTATTCACATTTTTAATTTTTCGCATTTACGAATACGTTTTTTGCGATTTTTATATTCGCATTTTCGATATGAGGTATTTGCGAATACGTTTTGGTGCGATTCTGTATTCCTTTTCTCGAAAATCAGTAAATGAGAATACATTCTTCACCAAAAATGTATTCCTATTTTCGAAAATCAGCATTTGCGAATACGTTTATATCCAAATTTGTATTCCCTTTTTCAAAAATCACCAATTGCGAATACACAACAAATAAAAAAGAGCTGCGAAGTCACCTTTCACAGCCCTATTTTATTTTCACCCCGATGTGATTTACATTTTTACACTGCCCAACGAGATACCTTCGACAATATGCTTTGACAGGAATGCATAAAGAAGGATCGGCGGGAGGCAGATGAGGAGTTGAGCGCCCGGAGGCCCTCCCATTATCGGAAGCATTCTCTTTTTTCCCTCCATAAGAACGATCCTCGGAATCCAGATATTGCTCCAGCTCGCAACAAAAGAGAATATCGTCTGCGTTGCTATGGCGGGCTTCATGATAGGTAAAATAATCTGATTGAAGATCCTGAATTCGCGGGCTCCATCGAGTCTGGCCGACTCGACCAGCTCTTTGGAGAATGTCGCTTTGAGATACATTCTCATAAAGAAAACATTCATTGGCGAAGCTATTGCCAGAAGAATAAATACGAACAACTTATTTGTAAGTCCGAGTTTATATATCCATTGGACAATACCGACTGATGCTACTGTGCCCGGAATCATCATAGCGACAATTACAAACTTCTCGAACGCCTCTCTCATTTTCCATTCATATGCTGTTATCGCATAAGCGGTGAGAGCCGAAATATATATATTCAGAATCGTGCTGGTAAATGTAACATATACAGAGTTACCGAAACCTATAAATGTATATTCATTAAATAACCCACAGAATTCTTTCAGGGTCATCATCCCTTCTCTCGGAATATGAGTTATTTTGAAATTACCGCCCCCTGCAGGTTCTATTATCGTCTCTTCACCGAATACCTCTTTGAGCATACCCCAGAAAGGAGTAAGTATCAGGATCGCCAGCAGGATAGATACGATATAAGTAATGACTTTAAGAGTAAATGTTCTCTTTTTATCTTCAGTTAAAGTATTTACATAATCACTCATATCTTTACCCTCACACAGCTTCCTTGGCAGCCTTGCGTTCCTGCCTTATAAGCTTTTTAAGCTTTGCTTCATCCTTATCCCTTAACAAAGTAAGGTAAATGATTCCGGAAATGATGATATAGATCGCAAGAAGGACGAGGCTCGCTGCCGATGCTTTGTCGTACGCATAAGATCCTAAGAAAGCCTGGTTTTCCATATACATCATCAGTGTAAGATTACGCCTTAACGTATCATAAATTCCGAAATAGGAAGGGATATCTATCATACCGACTCCGTCAACTACTGCTATTACAGTAATGAAGAACAGTATCGGTTTCATAGATGGCAACGTAACGTGGAAGAAGGTTTGGAGCCTGTTCGCACCATCTATTTCGGCAGCTTCAAATGTCTCAACAGGAATACCCGTTATACCCGCCACGACGTAAATAAAGGTAATACCGAAATGCATGAAGATCGTGACCACTATGATGAAGAATCTGACATTCATGAACGGTTCCAGATCTTCCGGCGTAATACCGAATCCGTCGATAGCGCTGGCCATCAGAACGTTTCCAATGGAATCTCCGACAAATGAGATCAGATGGATCAAAAGGCTTCCGCCCAATGCCGTACCTGCAACGAGTTTAGGGAAAAAGAAGGCTGTCTTAAATATCACTCTTCCCTTGATCTTCAGTCTTCTGTCAGTCATCATTACTGCCAGCCAGAATGCCAGGATCCATTCAGGAACGACAGATGCAATCCAGAAGAAAAAAGTATTCTTAAACGCATCCCAGAAAGATTTTGCCTTGAAGACATCTTTGAAATTCTGGTACCACGGTTTTCCTACCAGCGGAAGGAACTCAGGGTTTGTATTACCGGCATGCTTCAGATAACAAAAAGCATAGTAAAAAGTGCTCGCCAGAGGAACGAAGTTGAATGCCAGAAAACATATAAAAAATGGTATGGAGAATATATATCCCCACTTGGTATATCGCCTGTTGATAAGATTTCTATTGCTCATATTTCCCTCTTATTTCTTCTTGCCATTCTTCTTGTTTCCGGAGGATTTTTTCTTTCCGGAAGAAGCCGGTTTAGAAGCTGCTTTGGGTGCAGCTTTTACCTCAGACTTTGTTTCTGTTTTAGGCGCTGTTTTTGTTTCAGCCTTAGCCTCAGTCTTTTCCTTAGACTTTGGAGTTGTTTCATCTTTTACGCATGCCAGATGCTTCGTATCAGAATCATCGATCAGCGACCACGAAGTATCGAAGACAACAGTTGCTTCTTGACGAATAAGAGCTTCTGTATGCGCTCTGTAAGATTTTGTTCTCCGACACCGAACAGGACTGTAAGAATAATTACAGAAACAGCATAGATGAGAAGGTTATTCTTTACATCTCCGACGCATACCACAACATCCGGAACCTCGACGAAACGCAGGAGAGTAATCGCAGCCAGATTCATTAGGTACGTATGGAGTGAATATTTTCCAAAGAACTGTGTAACCGGATTGTTTACATAGAACTTCATCATCAGCATGAACACTGTGAATGGGAACAGGAACAACAGCGGGATCTGGAGGAAATAAGTAGCGAGTTTATCACCTATCTCAGGGCCGGTTCCTGCAAATTCTGTCCAATAACCGAATTTGTTCTGACCATACGCATTAAGACCGTAGAGAAGAACAGTGACGACCAGGAGAACATGGAATTTGAGGATATACTTCTTCTTGAAGAAAGCAACGATCGGCTTCTCGAAATTCGCGAAAATAAGTCCTGCCAGGAATGCCGGTGCTGAGTTCGCCCACCATTCACCGCTGAACCAGAAAATCTGTTCATCCATCCACCACTTTGCCTGGGTCTCCCAGTAATGCTCATCGATCCACCAGTTGTTGGGGCCTGCCCACCAAGCATAGTGACCTTCGAAGCAGAAGAGAACACCCATTCCGATTATGAATACGAGAATGATTCCGAAGCTTACATAACGGTTTTTAATGAAACGGAAGCACAGATAGAACAGGAGATACAAAATGGCAAGAACGATCGGGAACCATGCGAAGCGGTTCATCATGGTAACACCTAAGAGGTTTGTTACCCACTGTGTCTTATCCAGCGGCATCTTAACAATAAACTGGAACAGTCCGTAGATCAAAACGTTTACGTAGAAAGGCACTACGATAGCCTTAACTATTCTCTTTTTAATAAAACCTTTAAGATAATTTGGCTTCGAATCAAAACTCTTGAGGAGACCATAACCGGAACAGAAAAAGAAGATCGCTACAAAGTATGCGCCTGCATTTACGAATAATGAGAGCACGCCTTCTTCCTGGAAGAAATACTCCTGTGAAATGTGGTGAAGGATAACGCCGATAGCGGCAATACCTCTGATGGATTTCATCGCATCAAGGCTCAAAAAATCTTCATTGAACTCATCTTTTTTGCCGAATTTATTTTTCGCGCCCCAGAAAAGAACGATGATAAACAGATAAGCAACGATCTTATCGATTATCGTCCAAATGGTCACACCTTCGAACAATTGTCCCATAAAACACCCCTCATATTTGCGACCTGTCAGAAGGCAATCAGATTGCCTCTAAATAACCCGCATTATTAGATATTCAAAACCTCTTAATCCCAGGACTTCATCATTCTAACCAAGCCGTCAACAGAATGGCTGATATAACCTGTTTCCAGTTCGCCATTTCCGCCGGCCAGGTACAGACTGCCGTTTGCAGTAAGAGTGCTGGCTGCTCTTAATTCGTCAACATTCTCGCTGCCCGAAGCCGTAACAAAGATTACAGGGATCTCGGTATAACTGAACATATAGTAAATATTGATGTAGTCGTTAATGATTACCTTCGGATTCGTCTGATATGTAAGGAACTGCTTTTCGGTCAGATATGGATCAACAAGAATTATGCCCCTGATCTCAGACTGTCTCTCAATACCCAGGAACGCAGAAACAAAACCGCCCAGCGAGTGACCCCACAAATACACGTTCGAACGGTCAACATCAGGAAGATATCTGAGGCTGTCCATAACAGCTGAGAGATCTGAAACCATCTCATTTACCAATACGCCGTCAACGGATGAGTTATTGAGCATTTCAGCATCAAATTCAGAAGCATTGGAAAATTCAAACTGAATAGTTGCGTAACCGTTATTATTAAAACTCTGTGCTACCTCATCGTAAACTGAGGAATCGGAAACACTGCACATTATCACTGTCTTAAACGGACCTTCACCCTGTGGAAGTCTTAACTTACCCTTGATGGCAATGCTGTTTCTATAGAAGAAAATATCCTGTTCTCTGGGGCTTATGTAAACCTCATCAACCGGTTCTTCTACGATAACTTCTGCAATAGTATCGCTGTCATCTTCAGGCATTTCAGTTTCTGCAGCCCTCGGTTCCAATACGAAACATGAAGATACGATAATTGTTGCGATCAATGCCACAGCGAGTGTCTTATAACTCTTCCTGGCGGGATTGGCTATGCTCATGATTCTGTTCTTCATAGTCTTATATCCGCCTCTCATACCGGTAGTCATTGTGAAACTGTATTTCATCTCTGACTTCTGCTTGAGCAAAGTGATAAGAGACTCGGCATAACCTAATGATGAACCTTCGCCTGACTGACGGATAACTTCTTCATCACATGCCAATTCACAGTCACGTCCTGACAGAACAAAAGCGATCCAGATAAACGGGTTATACCAGTTGATTGCAAGAACCAGATGTCTTACGATTACCCAGATAAAATCGCCGTGTCTGAAGTGGCATGCCTCGTGGCAGATAACATACTTGTTTATTCTGTCTGTAGCATCATCGATATACAGCTCGTTATTTGCCTTGTACTTTGCCATCTTGTCTGCAGAATAATCAACATAGATTCTGTTAAACAAAAGGAACGGCGTGCCCTTGTGATCGATCCCGAAGATCTTAAGTCCGCTAACGGGATCTCTTCCGATATACTTACTGTTCTTCCTGCAATACCAGACAAATCCGGCGTTATAGATTGTGAGTAAGAGAACGAGGATGATAGAGATGTTTATGATGTACATCTCGATCTTTGCCATCAGGTCAACTGATTCAACAGCGGTGACGTCTTCTGTGACAACATAGTCAGTGACCGTCATTCCGTCCAAGACAGAACCGTCAGTATAAACAACTCCGTCAACTGCTTCCCTGTCGTAGCTGAGATCAACGGTATCAGCCTGGTCTGCGAGTGCCGGAGTGATGTTACTTTCGCTATTCGGAATAATAGCAGTATCTGTAGTTTCCTTTACGGGAATAATTGAACTTAATGCTTCGGGTACTGTGACTCCGATCTTAAGGAACGGGAATAATATCATGCAGACAGGAACCATAATCCACAGTGCATACTGATGCTTCTTCAGGATCTTTCCGTTCGAAAGACGCCTGATGATCATTATGACTATCGAGATTATCGAAATGCCGATGATATATCGAAGCATATTACCCTTCCTTGATTATTTTCCTGAGTTCTTCCAGTTGTTCTTCGGTGAGCTGTTCAGAACCAATCAGGTTAGAGATCATAAGGCCGATGTTACCCTTATAAACTTTGTCGAGGAAAGAGGTTGTTTCTTCGAGCTCGGCTTCTGTTCTGTCGATAACGGGACAGAATCTTTTCGCGCGGTCTTCCTGAACATAAGTAACCGCGCCCTTATCGATCATACGCTTGAGCAGTGTAATGATCGTGTTTTTGGACCATCCTGTATCCGGACTGAGTTCATGAGTAAGTTCCGTTATTGTCATGGATTCATTCTTCCACAGACAATCGGCAATCTTCCATTCTGAATCTGATAAACGCATTTATAATCAACTCCTAAAAAGGTATACAAAAGTATACCGTGAATATAGCATGCAGGTAGACATGTGTCAACCCGTGTTATCAATAATTCTTTATGTATATATTTGTTGCTTTTGAGATTATAAGAAGGCAAAAAAATACCCTCCCGTTTCTCGTTCGGGAGGGTAAAACGATTTAAACGTTTACTCAGGCATCGGGAAAATTCCGTCCACGTCCTGCAGAACATTATTCTCAACGCACCAGTCACCGAACCTTGTGAAGATATCTTCTCCGAATGCGTTCTTCATAGCTTCTGCGAAATATGCCTTTTCTTCAGCAGTGAAGAAACCATAGTTATTCTCGAAGGTAAATGTCTTTATCTCGTTCATATACTTAACAAGGAATCCTTCGCCATACTGCTCTAAAAGGAACTGACAGAAATATCTGCCGTGAACATATTCAGCGCAGCCCTGAGGTCCGCCGTCTTCCTCATAACTCTCGATGAATAATCTCTCTGAATTGTCTGCATTTACCGCTTCAACAATTCCGTAATCGTAAAGATATCTGTTATCTCTTACCGTCGCGAAAGCAGGACTCTGATCAGCGAGAACATCGATTATATGGCGCTCCATATAAGAAGCGATTCCCTCTGTCATGATGGAATTCATATCATGGCATCTGTCAGTAATTGAGTGAGTCAATTCGTGAGCAATAGTGCTGTAATCGATATAACCGGGTCTCTCAATGTCATAAGGACTATTAGGAATTGCTGCATTCCATCCGTCATCTGAATAGAGGCCGTAATCTACAATGCATGCCATCTCGCCGTCACCGCATGATACCCAGCCTTCAAAATCAGTATCTACCATGAGGAAGATAGGAAGCTTTGTTCCGAGTTTCCAGTCGAACCACGGGTTGAAACCACCGTAATAGATAGAGTTATCAATGATTCCGGCCAATGAATAATCGTAATCAGGATTCATTAGTTCCATCCCTAGTTCTTTCTCGAGCTCATCGATGATCATGTCTACATTAAGAGCAAAATCACCCGGCAGATCTAATCCTGCCTCCATAAGGAGAAAGTACTTCTCTGACTCAAGATAACAATAATCCGTAGTGACAAAGTGGCTGTCCGGATTGCCGTCCAGCGTGATCTCCTCATAATTTGTGCTGAAGAAAATATGAGGCATCTCCTTCGTTGTTTCGTAGGTTGTCTCTTCTGTCTCTTCAACTGTTGTAGTGGCAGTCGTAGTCTCTTCAACTGTCTCCGTTGGAGTATAAGTCGGTTCAGCCTTTGTGCAGGAACTGAAGATCAGACTTCCAACAACTGTTAATGCCATAAGTGTCGTAGCTGTTTTTGTGTTTTTCATAGTCTACCCCCTAAAAAAAGAAAAACTCAAAAATAATTTATGTGAACTACTCACATTATAGCAGAAGTTTTTAAATTTGGTTGATTTACAGGGGTTTTAAGTGGATTCAGCCGTACCTGCATCTTCATAGATCAGGATGTTCTTTCCGTGCTGCTTGCCATAATACATACGCTCATCGGCTTTCTTGATGACTTCTTCAGGAGTTTTGTAAACATCACTGTACTGCTCAAGACCGATAGTAGTTGTAACGAATATCTGCTTGTTGAAGAACGATGTCGGATTGGATTCGATTGTTTTTCTGAGTCTTTCAACCTTTGCTTTGGCAGAGGCGAGATCACAGCCCTTAAGGAGAATGACGAACTCTTCACCACCCCATCTGCAGATATCAGATCCGGGGAGTTCCTGTTTGATCATCAGTGTCGCATGCTTCAGAACTTCGTCGCCAGCTTCGTGACCATATGAATCGTTTACACGTTTAAAATCGTCGAGGTCGCAAAACGCGATACAGAATTTCCGGGATTCCTCATTATCCATCAAATTCTTTACGAGCGGCAGGAATCCTCTTCTGTTAAGAAGGCTGGTCAGAGCATCCTCCTGAGCATCAACAGATAACTGCTTGTTCTTCTCCTCAAGAACAACAACCGTATTCTCACTTGCGAAGATATACATTGCATTATAGAAAATTGTTGACAGTATCATCGCGAAAGATGAGAACACTACAAGAATCAGCATTATCGCAGAAGAAACAACAAAAACAGGTTGAGCGTTGAAGAACCTTATATACAAAACGATAAACGTAGCAAAGTTCAAAAAGAGCATTAGCGCAACACTCCACCTCTTTTTGCCCTTAAAGATTCTGCATCCGAAATAAATGATTATCGGAACGATCGAGAATAGGAAACAATAAGTGCCGCATCTTAGTCCGACGTAATAAGTGGATATAACAGCATAGAACGTTACTTCCAAAATCACGCTGATATAGACCGGATAAATAATGTTGAACCTGCATAAGATAAAACAGAATATGTATACAATTATGCTGAGAAGATTAACAAAGACCAGTGGTCTGACACCGGCAAACAGGAAAATAACCATCAGGCCAAAGTGAACTGCACCCATAACCGCAACAGTAAACGCATATGAATTAGCAGTGAAAAATCTCAGCAGTTTGCTGAAATATCCTTCACCTTCTTTTTTGATCTGTCTTTTATCAGTTGCAGTTTCCATTGGCGGGTTCGTTCCTTGTTCTTAAATGAGCCTGTCGAATGTTCTTAGATTTATAGTACCAATTTTACAATCAAAATAAGGTATCCCTATTGAAAAACTATGAATTATTTGTGATTTATGTTGTGATTTTCTATAAATGTTTCCGTCTTATTAATTATTTATAGGGCTGGTCAGAACCTGTATTTTGTTGGGGTTTCCACTTGAATCTGACCTGTTATCAAGCGGGATTATTTCCTGTATAGTTGAAATTAGTAAATGGGGAAAAACGTGTCAAATGTATCTAAAACGGAAAGGAAAACTATATGAACACTTTCTCTGAAAAACTCATCGGAAATGTAAACAAGGTCATCGTCGGTAAAGACAGACAGATAGAATTGCTGCTCGTGTCACTCCTTGTCGGGGGACATGTTTTACTCGAAGATGTACCCGGTACCGGTAAAACAAAAACAGCGAGAGCACTGGCTCAATCACTTGATCTGGATTTTAAGAGAGTTCAGTTCACGATCGATCTCTTGCCTTCAGACCTTACAGGAATCAACTTCTTCGACCGCGAAGCAAACCGTTTCGTATTCCGTAAGGGACCTGTTTTTACCAATATCCTCCTTGCAGATGAGATAAACCGTGCAACTGCAAGAACACAGTCCAGCCTATTGGAATGCATGGAAGAAAAGCAGGTTACAGTCGATGGCGACACCAGAAAATTAGAGCCCCCTTTCCTCGTAATCGCTACACAGAACCCGATAGAGTCACAGGGAACTTTCCCGCTTCCCGAAGCACAGCTCGACCGTTTCCTCATGATGCTCAAAATGGACTATCCGACACACGATGAGAGCATCGCAATTCTAAAAAGATTTGCAACTGATGATCCTCTCGACACACTCACTCCTGTCGCAACAAAAGAAGAACTCGCATCAATGCAGGAACAGGTTAAGAATGTATTCGTATCTGATCTTCTTTACGACTACGCTGCAAAGATCGTAGAAGCAACAAGAGAATCGAGTGAAGTTGCAATTGGCGCCAGCCCTCGTGCGCTCCTTGCATTTGTTTCAGCAGCAAAGGCACTCGCATTTGTGCGCGGCAGAAATAATTGCATTCCTGACGATTTCAAGGAACTCGCAACACCTATTCTGGCTCACCGTCTGACGATCCGCTCACACGGTTCACTCACAGGCACCGGCAAGTTCCTGTCAAAGAGCGAGGCATCATGCAACATCATCAAGGGCATCCTTGATAATGTTCCCTGCCCTACAGAAGATTTCAGCAAATAATACTTAAATCAAATGGCACTTCTTGTACTCGTCATTACACTTATTGCGATATTCACAGCGGAATTAATCCACTATCGCAAACATGCACTCGATAACCTTCACCTCAAGGTCGACTTCTCCAAAAACGTCGTAAACTTCGGTGAAGATGTCGAGCTCATAGAAGTGGCTGAGAACAAAAAGCGTCTCCCTCTCCCGTTCATCATTCTCAAATTTGAGTGTCCCAAGGAACTCCGTTTCTATGACATGGAAAATACTTCCACATCGGACTATCTCTATAGAGAAGATATGCTCACCATGAAGGCTTTCTCAAAGCACACAAGAAGGATCAGAGCACAGTGCACCAAGCGCGGTTATTACGTATTCCCGAGAGTCGGCATCTCAACTTCCGACCTGTTCCTCATAGAGCGTTTTACAGTCGATTTCCCTAACGATTCCCATCTGGTTGTTCTGCCGGAAATTATCGATATGGATATCATGGAGATGCTCACTTCAGTAACACTAAGTGAGATCCAGTGCCGCCGTACTCTTCTTACAGATCCTTTCACTCTTGCAGGCATCAGAGAGTACACACCAAACGATCCGATGAAGAGCATTAACTGGAAGGCCAGCGCGAAAACAAGTGAGCTCATGGTTAACCAGAACGCTTCAACATGCGCGCAGAAGGTCCATATTTTTGTTAATCTCGGATACTATAATCCGAAGCGTTCACTCTCACTTTTAGAAGATGCAATAAGTCTTACATACACTTATCTGAATAAGTTAGCAGAACTGGGAATCCCCGCTTCGCTCTATACAAACGGACTGGACATCATCACGGATGCGCCTGTCATTTCAGAGAAGGCTTCAGGATTCGATACACTCGAAGAGCGTGCAATAATGCTCGCCAGGATCGATCTGAAGCAGCCTGCTATTCCTTTCGAAGAGATAGTGGAAAAGTATATTTCATCGACAAACAGGGATGACTTTATTCTCGTGATCTCTCCTCAGTACAACGGCACTTTCCGTCCCGTTCTGGCTGACATGAAATCACGCCGCGATTCAACCCACTGGCTCATGCCCTGCCACAGGTCAACACCGGATGCAAAGCCTGAGCCTGAGATCGCAGGTTCTTATACCAGGTGGGAGGTGCTCGGCAGTGACTGACATCCGCGACATCAACTCCACCAGCTATACAACCGACAACATTGATGGCAGATCTGTTCAAAAGATCCGTGATGGTTTGGCGGCCGATATTCTGCTGTCCATAATCATCGGACTCACTATCCTGACTGTCAGCACACTGGTTAAGAGCTACATCGAATTATTCACTGTCGGCATGTTTGCGCAGTTATCTGTCCTGGCGGTTGCAATCGTTCACACTCTCGTAAGAAGGCTTAGGATAAAATCAAAACTCCTGATCTTTGTTCTGCACGTTGTCGTGAGCGTTGTGTTCTTTATTGCCATAACAATGATTCCTGTATTAGAGTTCGGAAACAGCTCTGCTAACAAGATCTATTTGGTCCTGATCCTTACTGCTCTCACTGCCTTCTCATTCCTTCACGGTATAAGGCCGCGCTTTGCTGCCGCCAACAGTGATTTCTTCCTCTTCCCGGGACTTATCCATGTAATCTTGTATATCCTCTACGCATTAACAGGTCAGAGAGAATCTGCGCAGAATGTATTGCTTCACGCCATATCGATTGCGATCCTTTTTGTCATCATGAGACAGATTGCTGTTTTCGATGCGAAGTACTATCACTCGATCCATAAGTTAACAAAACCGGGTGAGCTTCTTAAGAAACAGAACCGCAAAACCGTCCTCGGCATTATCGGAATCGTCGCAATCTCTTTGGCCGTTATTGCCGTATTCCCCTATAGTTTATTATCGGGTTTTATCAAGCCCGTTATCGTATCTGTTTTCAGATTTGTATCAGGAGTTTTCCTTGGCCGTGAATATGATATATTGATCACCCCGATGGATGAGGAACCTAACTGGGATAATGAAGAAGAGGAAGAGATTTTCGCTGATCTCCCATGGCTCGAAGTCCTCGGCAAAGCTCTGGTTATCATCGTTGCTGTAATTACGATCTATCTGATCATTAATGCCATCAGATTGATCCTTCTGCACGCTCCGAAGATGCTCAAGCCTGAAATAATAAAGGACGAGAATCTCACTGATACTATTGAAAACATAGCACCTGAGGCAAAGAAAAAATCTGCACCTAAAAACGATTTCGGTACAGGTTATGAACGCCGCGTCCGAAAACAATTCTACGACAAGACCCGCAATGCCATGAAAAAGGGCCTACCGGTTGATGCTGCATCCACACCGGGCGAGATTGAAAAAGTCCTGTTGGAAAACGGCGATAAAAACATCTCATCTCTTAGGACTGAGTATGAGAAGGTCCGTTATGGCAAATAAACTTATTCAGGAATTCTTTTTAAGGAACTCAAATGCAGCTTTGTAATCGCCTTCAAAACGGAAGGCGTTAAGGCCTGCCGCCTTCGCTCCCGCAACGTTATCTTCCCTATCATCAATGAACAGACATTCATCACCGTTTAAACCATATTTAGAGAGGAATGTCTTATAGATTTCCACGTCAGGTTTAAGCATAAGATAATCAGCGGAAACGAACACGCCGTTAAAGAAATCGAGCGGCAGAAACTTCGGGAAATATGTATAGAACAAATCGCTGGCATTGGACAAAACATAGATGCCGTAACCTGATTCTTTTACCTGCTCACAGAACTCACGGGCGCCTTCAATCGGTGTCATGCAGATATCCCATTTATCAGCGCAATTCTTAAGCGCCCTATGATATTTCTCAGGAACTCTCTTTTTAACGAGATCATATCTGTCTTTATCTTTTATCTCGCCCTTATCACCCAATGCCCACTCGGGACCGTTAAAGAGCTCTCTTCTGATAACGTCTTTTTCTTCTTCTGAAGAACAAAACTCATCCATAACAAATTCAGGTCTGAAATCCAAAAGGACATTTCCCATGTCGAGCACTACATTCTTGATCATACTATTCCCCAATGATTAATTTTCTACTGAATAATAACCCATAGTGTTGGATTTTACATCGGTAAATCTGAATGAGTTTTAGAAAAAGAAAACTCCGCGCGAGAAATACACTGCAGTAACTATCGATATCATCACCATCGGATAAATAAGCATCCTGGTAACATCTTTTTTGAAAGGCTTCCTGCCCAGCATAATGAAGATAGAGAACATACCTGCATAGTATCTGTAGAAGCTGTCTGTCGGACAGTCGATCAACGGATCACGGATGGTCGAAGTAATGAAGAATACGCAAAGCAGACTGAATAAAACAAGCACCAGTGAATCTGTCTCAACCTTCTTGTTTTTAACCATTGCTATGACTTCTCTTACCACCAAAAAAATAATGAAACACATCAGCAAAAGTGAGATGAATTCATTTACTTTAAACAGGATAAGCGTATCCATTCCGTCGTGCGGGAACTTATCGGTAAATACATATCTCAGACTCCAATATGTTGTATAGAAAATGTTGGAATGAATTCTGATCCAATACGTATATTGTGTTTCAACAAACGCGTTCCATTTACCGAATGCGATCTGAAGATATACAGGATATGACAGGCTCAAAAGTGTAGCCGGAACATATGCTGCCACTATATCGACGAAACGTGTTTTCTTCCTGATCCAATCGACACACATGCCCGCAAATACGGCAAAGAACAGCAGTGCACCAACGCTTCTTGTCATTACCGACAGCCCCATCAGAATACCCATGAGCCATGGATGTTTTTTCTTTTTAAACAGGGCAAAAGCGCCGAGAGTAAACAGGAAAAATAAACTCTCGGTGTACTCGAGCATAGAGAAGAAACCCATTGGTGATAAAGCAAACAACAGCAGTATCAGCAATGAGTCTTTGAACTGGTATTCCTTGATAAGAAGGTCTTTCAAGATGAAGAGAGATACCAGAAATGCGAGTTCATTTATAATGACCAGACCTATGTCACCCGTGAATCTTATAAGCAGCGGAATCATCGGGAAGAAGGCCGTTATGTCTTCGCTTATGTAGCCATAATGCGCAATAGTCCTGTAGTGTTCAGCATCAAACAGTCCTAATATGGTCGGATACGAATTCTTTGATATCAGCATCAGAAGAGCAAACATCAGTCTTGAAGCAAAAAATGCGATAAACACATCTTTGTTTTTCTTCAAAAAATCAACGACTTTGCTCATACTTCACTCGAATCAAAAACTGGTCATTAACCCTTCAGCTTTTTACCGCAGCTGAATGCATCACCGACTGCATCACCAAGTTTAACATACTTGTTATTGCAGGGATCAAACGCGATCGGTCTTAACTTTTTCAGGTCAACATTACCATCTGTGATTACACTCTCATCTGCAGAAACATTTACGATCTCACCGATGAGAATTCCGTCGTTAAAACTCTTAACTTTGCACTCTAATGCCATAGGCAGTTCATCTATAAGAGGCGCATCAACGAACTCGGATTTGCTAGCGTGGAAACCAGCAACTTCAAACTTATTTGGCACTTTGCGTCCTGATTCAATGCCGACATAATCACATGGAATCACCTGGTCTTCTGTCGCCATGCTGACAGTAAATGCACCACGTGCTGCGAGATTATCAGTCGTCTTATGTTCGCTGAGACTGATCGTGATTTCCTGGAAATCAGTAGTAATTCCCCATGCCGCATTCATCGCATTCGGCACACCGTTCTCGTCATAAGTTCCGATGATCAACACCGGCTGCGGTAACATTATCGGCTTCGCACCAAAATTCTTTCTGCTCATAAAATGTCTCCTGCTTTTTTCATAGATACACCTCTTGGTCTTCCGTGTCCCGTCTCTAATAAACTATTCATGTATCAGAATGAAATGTTCTTTCCCATAGTGCCCCCATGGATAAAACAATATGAGTAATTATAGCATGGCCAGACTCTCGAATGAGATTAACACAATTAAAAACGGTCTCAGATTTTACTCTGAGACCGCGAGAATCATTCGACATTCTTCAGCGCTTCGTCCATCGGTATCTTCTTGATCCTTATGAAATCAATGACCGATACGGCCGCATATCCGACGAGCATGTAGACTATGGACATCGCCATGGATTTGGTTGACATATAGAATGTAAACCATCCGTCCATCTGCAACATGAATGCCCTGAACACATAGATAAGAATAACGTATCCCGCACCAAAACCCAGGAGCGTAAACAGCAACACGATAAAAGCAGTAGGAATCATGTACAACGCACTGATCTCGGAATTCTTGAATCCCAATATCTTAACCATCGAGATCGAGTGTTCATTACGCTCAATGATTATCTTTGTTAAGAGGAATATCAACGCAGCAGATAGAACCAGGAGAACATACTGCGCTACCACCATGAATCCGCCCATTGAATGCATGAGCTGTGTAGTAACTTTCACGATGTCATCCTTATCTATAACTGTTGCAATATACTTCTCATCGATATCAGTGATTTCTTCGTTCGAGAAATAACCGGTAAACGATCCTTCTTTCTTATCGAAAACACTGATGAAATTATCGTTGGGCATGAACACTGCGATACCGCCTTCGTAATCGACAATTCCTGATACAGTAAACTCGTAACTCTTGTTTGCGAACTCTTCGGAAAGAGTAATCTTATCACCTGTATCAAAACCGAATTTATCCTTAAAAGCAGACGAGATATATACCTCACCATCGTTAAGTTCCGCACCGATAACAACGTACTTACTGCCGTCTTCAATACCGTAAACAGTAACTGCTTCTGTGGTTCCTCCGCTGCCTCTGCCCTTAATAAATGAAGTAACATTCTTCTCATACAGCAGTGACGTGGAATTGAATTTCTCAGCATCTTCATTTGCTGTAACGAGTTCATTTCCATCATCATCTTTTGTTCCTGCCAACATGTACTGATACTTCGCAAACAACATATCAGGCGCTCTGTCACCATAGTGGTTAAGTGAATCCGGAAGGCCGAACGCAAAGCACAACATAACTTCAACAAACACAATACCGAAGATAAGGATCGCGTAGTTAGGGATATTCTGGAACAGAATTCTTAATCTGAATCTGTTCATGAAAGACCACGCAGGAATCCTTCTGGCCTTTGTTCTTTTCGTTCTTCTTAAATCATGTCTTAAGAACTTCAGAGGACTTAACTGAAGCTTTCTGACAATAACAAAAAGATTGATAAGAAACATAAGCGACAGCGGGATAACCGTTGTTTTCACGAGTGCTACAGGACTCCATACAACTCCGCAATTCGGCAGACTGTAAGTTTCAAAATAGATGTTTACAGCCACTTCTTTAAACCATGTGTAACCCAGAATATTACCAATGGCCGCACCTATCAGGGTTACGACAACAGGAGTTGACAGATAGTGGAAGATGAGCTCACCTTTGGTATAACCGGACGCGCGCATCGTTCCTATTACTGATGCTTCTTTATCGATCGTATTGCTGATCGTAATCGCGAAAATAAATGCGATTACTGCAATGAGAATATAGCAGAGAATTTCCGTTCCGGCTGCGTCACCTTCAACGTCAGAAGGTGCGAAATTAGATGCCTGGCGGTAACACTCAGGGAGAAAATCTTCGAGGTCGTTATCGAACACCACAGACTGTGTGATAAGTGCCTTCAAAAATTTGTCCGCATAATCTGCCTGAGCTACTTTTCCTGAAGGCTTTACATCGTAGAAATATGCATAACTGTAATGTGTTCTCGTTCTTAATGAATCAAATCCCTCAGGCGTTACCATTGCAACGTTAAACCCGAAAGCATCAAACATCAGATCGTTGTTATTCTCATGCAAAGAAGTGTAGTTGATATAGGACAACAGACCGACTACTTCGAACTCTTTCCCTCCGACTAAGATCGTGTCACCTATCTTGATCCCAACATTGCTCGCATGCATTCTGTCGATTGCAATCTCATTATCTTTTTCAGGTGCACGGCCTTCATTGAACGACGCCTTATCTACTTCATCCGTGCTCTTAAATACTCTTACGGCCGCGTCCTTTACACCGTCTTTATCGAAATCTTCATCTTCGTTTTTGAAGAAGTGTTCGTATACGGTTACCTTTACAGGCGAGAAATCAGGATCATCGAGATTATATTCTTCAACCGTTTCGTCCCATTTTTCATCGACAGCTTTTACGACTTCTTCGTGTGCTTCTTTATATGCATCAGAGACAGCTTCTTTGAACTCATCCGAATTGCGAGCTTCTTCTAATGCATCTTCGTAATTTTCTTCCATAAAGGTATCGATCTGACTCTGGATCATGTCCTCATCAGTGATACCATATGCTTCACACTGCGCACGCACAGCTGTCTCAATACCTTCTGTTACCTGCTTTTCGAGTTCTTCGTCGATTGCTTTGGCAACTTCTTCATCAGCTTCTTCATATCCCTTATTAATGAGATATTCTCTTACGTCAGCCATGTCGCCTTTCTCAATGGCTCCGATAAGTTCTTCTGATGCCTTGTTCTTAAACTCGAAAGAACCATCTTCCAGTTTTAATGTAATCTTTCCGGTGTTGATTGCAGCGAGCATGCTGTCACGTCCGACGGACATTCCGGAAACAAAGCCGATCATGAGCACCATGAAAACAACTATTACCAGATATTTCTGCCAATCCCCCACCAGTTCTTTGGGGATTCGTTTGATAAGCGGATTTTTCATTCTCCCTTCCTCCTTACCACTCGAGCTCGGAAGCAGGAATTTTCTTATCGTTGATATCGTTGTGGCGGACAACACCGTCACGGAGCTTGATAACGTGATCAGCCATATATCTGATGGCTTCGTTGTGTGTAACCATAATTACGGTATTGCCGAACTTCTGATTACAGTTCTCGATGAGGCCGAGAATTTCTTTCGATGTTTTGTAATCGAGGGCACCTGTAGGTTCGTCACACATAAGAATGTCCGGATTCTTAACAACTGCACGACCTATTGATACACGCTGTTGCTGACCTCCGGACAACTGATTGGGGTACTTATATTTGTGATCTTCCAGACCCAGTGTCGAGATAACATCATCTACATTGAGCGGGTGATCCGACAGATAGGCCCCGACCTCGATATTCTCTTTTACATTCAGATTCGGGATAAGGTTATACATCTGGAAAACATAACCGAGGTGTTTTCTCCTATACATGGTGAGTGCCTTCTCATCCATATCCTTGAGCTTATCGCCGTTAATGCTAACGTAGCCGGAATCCGGGGTATCAATACCGCCGATAATGTTAAGGAGAGTGGATTTACCCGAACCTGAAGGTCCTAAGAGGACACAGAATTCGCCTTTGCTGACAGTGAAGTCCATACCTCTGAGTACATCCTGTTTTGCTTCACCGGTACCGAAACTTTTCCTCAGATCGTGAATCTCGAGGAACTTCTTTTCTTCTTCGCTCATAAAAGCCTCCAAAATAAAAAAGATATGACCGAAGCCATATCAAAACTATCTCGGAGAATCGTCATGTATAGCTTCGCAGTTATACATGAGTCTCGCAAATTAAAACAAGCCAGGTTATTACCAGGATGTTGACTTGTTGCGCGTGAGCGCTTGCTACTCCCTCATGGGATGATGTTTTTATGCTAACAACCGATATCTTTTATGTCAAGGTGAACATTAACAAAAATATTTTTGGAATACCTTTTTTATTCCATCACATTTCCTATTAACCGGCAGCCGGATCTATTACCGGAATATTTATTCCGTTCTGCCTTAAGTATTCGAACATCGGGGCTTTATATTCAATAGGTACCACCATAATTGATATCTCCGGATCTTCCGGAATAAACAAGAACAAAGTCTTATAAACTCTTATAGTTTTTATCTTCTTCCAAAATATCTTTACCATAATGCCATCTTTAATGTGGGTAATGCCATACTTATCGAGATCATAGTTTCCATCGAACTTCGCGTTCTTCTTATATTTCGAAAGATTTATTGCAGTCTTAATGTAAGGAAGCGAGAGTCCTCCAAGACAACCCATCAAAAATGCAAGGAAGTATGACTTTGTTACGAATATCAGAACCAGGGCATTAAGCATACCTGTGCCGCAAAAGACGATCATCAGTGTATTGATCAGTTGGGCATCCTTGACCTTTGCAGTGGGGGTCTTACGGATAGATGCCATCTGGAGACTGATATTTGCAAATTCGTTGATGTATGCGGCCGGATTCTGCGTGTCTAAATGTATCTGCATATTGTTCACCCCATGATTCAATTACAGTTAATGATTACTTCTCGTCCTGCCAAATACCGGTATTACACAACTTACATTATAACAAGGAAATAAAAAAGACGACCGGATGTTTATCCGATCGTCTCAATACTGGCGGAGAAGGAGGGATTCGAATTATAATCACCCGATTAATGAAGTTTAATGAATTGTCCGAAAGGCTTTGCTTTTAGGGGGGATTAATCAAAAATAGGATTAATGAATTTCCTGTTCTTTGATGAAGTTTAATGACCTGATTGCCGTTAATTGCCGTTAATCCTTATCCAAGTTCTGAATAAGAGAGATAGAGAAATCCATTCGAATGAATGAGGGCAAACGTATGCTCTTTTCTGATTCTTTGCGGGGTTTGGGGCGCAGCACCAACATGCTTTACTTTTTTGCCGGCTTGCCGGTATAAAAAGTATGCTTGTTTGCAAAAATGTGGGCCCGAATACACCTAACAAGTCATTTGAAGTCATTAGCACGTCATTTGACGTCATATCAGCCCATCGACATAAAAGCATCTCGACTTAGTGTTCTCCGGGTTAAACATCGGCTGTTTGATGTGAATAATTGACTGTGATTGACAGAAAATCTTCAGGAAAAACACCGGGAAAAACAGGGAAAAACATCTGCAAGTACATGCGGTTTCGTTCGTAATTCGTGTGCTCTTTCGTCAATTTTTTCGCTGCCGGGAACAGTAAAAATCCCGGAAAAACTTCCTTGACGCCAACTCGTTTTTGCTCTTATTTTTGGTAAGACAAGCAGTCCCGGCTGCTCAACCGGAACCAGAAAATCGAACAAAAAGTATCGCAAGTTCGATAGGAAAACTGACTGAGAACCGACAGGATTTCTGCTCGAAACTTAAGTGAAACTCAGAGGACTTTCTGTCCTTCCCCTCTCCTGTTTTCAGCCCGAACTCAAAGGACTTTCAGTACAGGTCGGACTGCCGGAACTGCCCGTTAAGGGTGTCAGATTTACCATCAGACTTTCTCTGTCTTTTAGAGATTTACGGTTAAAAATCCTCTTCAAATTGGAGAGAATCAAGAGTTTCTGCAAGTGAATCAGCGAGCTCTTCCCACTCGTTTTTTGATTCAAAATCGAGTGTTTGTAGCATTGTAATCGTGAGCTCATACAGCCCGAGTTTGGTGTTTCTGATGTAAGAAAACTCAGTGTTCGAGCTGATATTCTCGCATGAAAGCAGGACAAAACGCGCCGTCTTCCGAGCGATTATCTCGTCAAAAAGCTCGGGATTATCGTTGAATAACAATCTGTTTTTTACGTCATTTCGAACTCCAAGGCCATGCCAAACGTCTGAGTTTTTATTGTCTTTGTAGCACTGAATCTCGTTGTTCAGAGCCTCAACGAACTCACAAAAAGTCTTATCGGATGCGAACTTTACGCACTGGGTCGCGCACAAACCATACTCGTAAAACACTCTCAAACCGACTTGAAACTCTCGTTCCGTTGTCCCAAATCCGAGCTCATTTATGGTCTGTTGTATCCTATCGATACGGTTTTCCATATCAATCATAAAGCTCTTTCGGTCTGGCATTTTAGGTCTCTCCATTCTCTATTTGCGTGTTGTTTTCAGCGGGATTTATCCGATTTTTACCCCAGGTTTTATGAGAATTCCGTCTTCATTTTGCTTGTATCCAAGCAAGTGTTTCATGATGAATTCGGCTGCGTCTACACCCAAACTCTCCATCTGTTTAGCCCAATAATCCGTCTCTTCGAACGGTGTATTCGGACTATCCGCAGACGTCGCGGCAATGTTATTTGCAATAAAATATGCCTCGTCCCATGTGATTAAGCCTTGCTTATATTCCTGATAAACGTCTCTCATTGTGCTTTACCTCCTGATTTTTCCTTAGGTAATTCCAATCATAACTACTCGTTGATAGCTTGTGGGGGTAAAGTGTTGCAAAATGAAAAAACAGGCCTCTATTTGAGACTTTTGAGCAAAAACTGAGACTATTGCGTCATGTAGTGAGGTTGCTTCTTATTCTTTGGTCAGTTCCTGATACATCTTCATAAGCTCTGCAACTATCTCCGGTTCGCCCATATCGCGCGCAAACCCGTAAGCATCCATAACTGCCTTGTCGTTAGCTTCGTGCGCGATACGGAGCTCCACAGGCATCTTATCGGGATCATACAGTTCTGCGAGACTCTTGTCCGGATACAACGCGCGAGCATCGAGTATTCCCTGAGCTGTCTGCTCTATGATTGCTTTCTGGTCATCGGTAGGGTTAGGCCAAGGGAAGTTGTTATATGTTATTTCCGCAGAATATTGATAGCTCGGTCCGTATCTGCTTGATGTAACTCTCATCCAAGCCATATGTACTGTTGATTCAATGACTCCAAAATGATATACAGTAGCCCCTGGTAAAAGCATTAATTTTTGACTACAAAGAGACCTATCATCAAGAAAACCTATTGGTATAAAATCTCGTGTTCCAGCAGAAACAACAGGAATAACCATAAAAACACCTTGTGGCATATTTTCAACTAAGAATCGAGTAGGTGTTTCTGCTAATTTTTTTGTCTGTGGACGCTTACTTTTGAATCTTGCTTGCTGTACAGCTGAAACAACCTGCATGCACTTAGGCATGGTTTCCAATTCCTGCGGCGAACAATTCCCTAACCATAAAATATACAATCCATCATCTCTACTATTATTGTTAATAAATTCATTTCCTCCAACCCAGGAAAAGAAGTATTTTTGCGATTCTGGTTCGGCTTTAATAAAATGCATCATCTCATCTTTGGTAAAGAGATAATTATCAAAATCCAATAATTGGTTGCCAATACCTATTTTGGGGGAAGGGCATATCGAACTTGTTCTTTTAGGCAAATATACATCATCTGCATCTAACAAATATGCGTTGATGTTTTTTGCTTTCTCAACAAGATTACTATCAAAAATTCGTTTTTCTATTGTAAGTGTTTTATTTGAGAAACCTATTATTACACAATAAACCAAAGCTTCGTTGTCTGTATCGTTATTCCACTTAAATGTTCTATATGCAAAGTCAAATTTAATGTTAAATCTTTCAAAAACGGGTTTCCATACGCATGTTGTTTGAACACCTTGAACAACAGAGTTTGTTGAAACGAACGCACACATTATAGATGTGTTCTGAATGTATTGAGCACCTTTCCAAAACCAAGCTGCAACATAATCAATATCGCCTGTTCCACTAAGAGTTTTTCCTTTGGAATCAACATATATTTCGTTGAGCTCTGTCCTTTGTTCGGGGGTGCGATTCTTTCTATCCACAAACGGCGGATTTCCCATTATGTAAGACACTCTTGAAGGCTCTACAAGGTCATTCCAATCGAACCTCAAAGCGTTCTCGCAAATGATGTTGGCCCGGTCGTCTAACGGAAAGTCTTTCTCGTCGAGGTCGAGCAAAAGCATATAGTCCTTGTTCGCTTTCAACCTTGAAATCCATAGCGCCGTCTCCGCAACGGATACAGCAAAGTCGTTTATCTCAATACCGTAGAATTGGTCAAGTTTAATCCTCAGTTCAACCTCACCCTCGACACTACTGTCGAAGAGAGACATCTGCTTTGATTTGTATTCCTTCAGAACTGCATACTCCAATCGCTTCAGGCAGATGAACGTCTCCGTCAGGAAATTGCCGGAGCCGCATGCAGGGTCGAAGAACACCAGCGAGCAGAGCTTCTCGTGGAACTTCCTATATCTATTCCGCCGCTTTATAACTGATAGTTCTTCGTCAGTTCTTATAGCATCAAACTCAGCCTTGAGGTCATCAAGGAACAGCGGATCAATTACCTTATGAATGTTTTCAGGCGACGTATAGTGCATACCGCCCTTGCGTCTTGTCTCTGGATTCAACGTACTCTCAAAGATACCGCCGAAGATAGTCGGAGAGATATTAGACCAGTTAACCGGCAACGCAACCTTGTTAAGCAGGAAGTCCTTAATCTCCTGCGTGAAGTTCGGTATTATAACCTTCTCTTTGAAGAGTCCGCCGTTAACATACGGGAACACCTTTATATCTTCATCGTACTCATCACGCTCAGCACGCGGTTTATCTAAGTTCTCAAACAGATGCTGAAGCTTGATTCTGATATTCGTCGGGTCCACGCGGGTAAGATAGTTCGCAAACGCATCAGGCTCACCGAATAATCCTGCATCTTCGCAGAACAGACAGAATACGAGACGTACGCATAGAACGTTCAACGAGTGTTTTGCTTCGTCAGAATCCGGGTCGTGATACTGTGAACGCAACATATCATAGAGTTCACCGATAAGACGACCGGCCTGCTCCGATACTTCTTGTTCTTTTCTAAGTCGACTATTACCCGGGTCTACAATGCAGCCCAAATACTCCGGGTGCTCGACCAAATCTTCAAGAGCGAACTCAAAAGCATTATTTACGAGCTCTTTATCACCGTACTTGCTACGGTCATAAACCCTAAACGATTTGAAATTGCAGGTAATGAAATACTTCGGTTGTTCTGTAAGCGGTAATGATGCCGCATAGTCCTGAACTTGTTGCAACGGGGTTTTGAGTTCACCCTGACGCATCTCCGCTTTGTCTAAATCAATCTCAATACCCTTCTGCTCAATCATAACATCGGATTGTCTAATCCAAACGTCAATATAACCGCCTGTTGAGACATGATGTTCAAAGAGGACTGTGTCGTTATGTTCGTAACCTAATACGTTAGTAAGTAGCGATAACCAAAACTGTTGTGTCTCGCCCTTTTCGTAGCCTCTACCCTTCCAAGTTTCCACAAAAGACTTTCTTGATTTTTTGTCCCGATACGCCATTCCCATACACCTCTCAAAGCGGATAACTTAATTATATATAAGAGGTGTATTTGACTCAATAAAGAATAATGCCGCAAGGCGAACCTCACGGCATATCGTTTGCTTGGGTCAGTCGTTACAACATAATGTTATTACGAGAGCAAGCGAGGTATCATTAGTCGTACGTGACTGAACCATCGGAATAGTGATACTCAACAGAGGAAATATAAGAACTTGTGCTATAAGGATAACCCTGTGTGTTAACATCCCAGCCCTGACTTGCAAGGTAGTCATTAGCCTGGCTCTTAACGGTAGCCTTGGCATCGCTCTGAGTGCTTGCGCCTGTAGCACTATTGTATGTGTAGGTTGCGCTGATTGCGGGCGGATTGCCGGGTGTATCATCAGACCAATTAACCTGAATCGTAACAGTATCAATCTCATACTCAAGTGTCGGAACCGGAGTAGGTGTTGCGGTAGGCTCGGGCGTAGGTGTAGGCGTAGATGTTGCAGTAGGCTCAGGTGTAGGTGTTGCCGTAGGAACAGGCGTGTTCGTCGGCTGCGCAGGCTGAGTTGTCTGCTGAGTTGTCTCAGTAGGCTTAGGTGCCTCAGTCGGCTTTGTCGTACCAGATGTCGGCTGTGTTGTCTGCTGAGTTGTCTCGGTAGGCTGAGCCTGTGCCTGTGTCGTACCTGTCGTACCGGTAGGATTGCCGTTAGTAGGCTGAGTTGTCTGCTGTGTTGTTGCAGTAGCAGATGTACCAGTTGTACCTGTTGTCGGCTTTGTTGTACCGGAAGTACCGATTGTTGTCGCGGTTGTTTCGATAATAGAAGTCTCTAACGGGTTACCTTCTGCATCAGTAGCCACAACAGCGACTTTAATTGTCTCACCAGACTCGTTTGTTTCGATAAGCGTATCGCCAGTCCACTCTGTCTGCTGTTGATTGTTATTACAAGCAGCAAAGGCGGAAATCATAATAGTGATTGTTGTAATAGACACAATGATCTTAAAGGTACCGATGTTCTTCATAGATTTACACCTCTCTTACATCATAACTCTATCTGAAGTACATAGTATACATTTGTATTATACCGACAGGTTGGACTTCCGTACGGAACCACAGCGTCGCTGTTTTCTGACTCTATTTAGGGGCCTGAGCCGTAAAAAGCAGCGGGGACTCGCGGGAGAGCGGAAGCCATTTCTTCTTAGGACTACTCTACTTCGTATAAAATCAAAGAACCAGCTTCCTATCGTCCCCTTTTCCGTTCCTGTTACCAAATGAGATTCAGTAACACTCTGGTAACGCCTTTGGTAACAGCTCCAAATGCAATGATTTCAATGTTTTTAGGAAAAACGTTACCAGTGTAACTAAATAATTTGAAAATATTTAATCTCATTATTTATTCTATATTTATTCTATTTTCCCCAATTTGAGAAGAATTCAGTAACACGGTAACGCTAACTAATAAAAAGGCCTGCAACGCAGTGTTTGCAAGCCTTCTTTTGATTAGTTGTTTGTTACCAAATGTGTTACGTGAACTCATCCGGGAGTTCAAAAGGGGTATCGTTCTTCACTTCTGGTTTGTCGGCTACGCCTTTCTTCCTCCATGGTTTTTGTGGACCGTATTCATGGAACCTCTTATTACTCTTGCCGCATTCCCAGCCAAGCTTATTCAATATTCGTTTTAGGCGATGTTGGTCCTTGTTGTCATAATTTGTCTTCAAATTGCCGAGACATGCTTGCCATATTTGGAGTGTGCAAATTGGTTCTCCTTCATGCGGTTCGAGCCACGCTTCAATTATACCTTCTAACGGGTCGGTAATCACCGCCGCTTGCTGTTGCCTTCTTGCTTCCGCTTCTATATCAGGAGGCAAGACCAGTGTCTCGCCTGCGTCATAGTAATGCTTCGCTTCGGCAAGGATTTGCAAGACTTCGTCTTCTTCCAAGTCCCAGGAATATCTCGTCTGTTTTTCTTTATAGCAAACGACCGGCCAGAAACGTCTGTTACCTGTAACGTCTCTTAGGATACCGTCACGCTCGTTCGTCGTGCCAAAAATAACGCTTATGCGTTTAACTGATATGACACAGCGACCGTATGCGGGACGGTATTTATCAACCGCTGTTGATAAGAATGCTTTTATGGCATTTTCTTCAGTGTGGCTCATACCGTTGCATTCTTGTATCTCAACTATCCAAGCTTTTGAAATAGCCATCTTTCCGTCTTTGTTGTCCATGTCCCTCATGGAAAGAGAGCCGTTATAGTATGCGCCTCCTATTTTTGCGAGCAATGTCGACTTACCCTGCCCCTGGTCGCCAATAAGAATTATCATTTGGTCGAATTTTTCAGGGGTGTCGCTGAGCACTCTCGCAATAGCAGCTACAAATGCTTTCCTTGTAACCGTCCTTGTATACGGAGTATCATCAGCTCCGAGGAAATCAATAAACAGTGTATCTACTCTGGGAACGCCGTCCCATACCTCGTCTGTGATTCTCTCTTTGATTGGGTTATAAGCAATTAAAGGTTTGATTGCTTCCAATGCTTCGATAATCATAGCGGAAGAGGGAGAGAATAAATAGTTTTGTTCGATGTAACTGCGCAAACATGCGTTATCGCTATCAGTCCAGCATACACTGCAAGGATCATGTTTCCACGGTAACTGTCCGATTACTATGATTTGCTGTTCAATCTCGTCAAATCTTATCAATTCGCAAAAAACTGCCATAAGAATTGAAATTACATTAGAGACAAACTTACATGGTTTGCCGTCTTTATTTCTAACTAAATCTGGAATCATATATTCGAAAAAACAACTACCATTGTCTCAACTATGCTATAATATTTGTGTGCAGTAATTATAGGCGTTGTTAAGACTCTGTCTGGCAGCGCTTATTTTTCCCCCTTTCGATATGTATTTGGATTTAATGTATGCCTTAAGCTCTTCTTCCGACACACGATACTGCCCGCCAATCTTTACAACGGGAAAATCCGGATCACCCCGCGCCATACGGTACATCTTGTCCGAACCGAAGCCGAGAATTTTTCCAGCTTCTTGTAATGAAATGTATTTAGTCATTACGATGACCTCCTTCAATTAGTTTTGGTTGATTTCAACCATTTACAACTATATATTACCCACCTGAGCAGCCTTTGTAAACACCAAATTTGTAAATTTGTGGTTGATTTCACGGGATATTAGTTGACTTCTTCCACTTTACAACCTATAATCAACTCAAATGCAGGGAGGTCTCATAATATGAATGACTATATTGATGAAGAGAAGAAAACAGAAATGAAAATGAGAATTGCCGGAAATGTCGCGTACTACCGCTCTGTTCGAGGTTACACGCAAAAAGAATTAGCCGATATGCTCGGAAAATCTATGGGTTGGTTAAACAAATTCGAAAAATTCAAACCTTCTCAGCCGAAGAATCAGAGAGTTAGCTTTAGTCGAGATACTGTAGACGATATTGCTAAGGCATTGAAGATTCCCACCGCATGGTTATATGACGAGACACTAAGAGACTCCGCTGACGTCGAAACAGCTTCACGTTATGATTCTGATTATTATTCCTTCTCAGAAGATAATAATCGGATTCGGATTCCGTCTTCGATAGAGGGTTTAGACTCGCTTGTCGAAGAATTACAGCAGCTTACGCCTGAACAGCTCGCGTTGCTCAGGGTAGGACTAATGAAGTTAGACGCCAAAGGAGGAAAAGGTGAAAAAGAAAACCAGTAAAAGAACATCAGGAACGGGTAGCATAGTCTACAGGAACGGAAAGTGGGTCGCACAGGTGTCAAAGTATGACCCGGACACCGGAGAGACTCTTTATACTCCTAACGGAAATGCAGTTCGTCTTTCTAAATCATTTGACACTAAGGCAGAGGCCGAACGATTCTTGGCTGATTATCAGCAAAAGAGATATAACCTTAAACCGTTTGTCTCCTCTGATATGCCATTACAAGAATGGTTAGAGCAATGGCTCGAAGATTACAAGCATTCGGGTGTTAAACAATCCACGATTGATACCGCGGATAACATTATACGCAATCATTTGATTCCGAATCTTGGCAAAGCAAAGCTCAATCAGTTGACGGCTTATCAAATCCAGAAGATGTACTACAGCTACAGCAATACCCTAAGTGCAAAGTCAATTAAGAACATCCACTGGATATTGAGTATGAGTCTTGCTGAAGCTGTAAGATATAACCTATTAATAGAGAACCCCTGTGCTCGAGTCAAACTTCCAAGATGCATCAAGTTTGAGGCAAAACCCCTAACTCCTTCCGAGCTACAGTTGCTGGTCAAAGAGGTTTGCCAATTCAGAGATGTATATGACTTCATAGTCTATTTCGTCCTATTTACCGGTCTAAGACAGAGTGAGGCGTTGGGTCTTACGTGGGACCGTGTTAATTTGCTAACCAGAGAGATAACCATTGACCGTCAGTTAACACGCACAACCCATTACAAGAATTCAAAGCTTGAACTAAAACCGACTAAAACAAACAACTCACGAACATTTCTTCTTGCAACGTCCCTGGTCGACATATTGAATAAGCGCAAACTTCAACAGATTGAATATGCCGATATGCTCGGCAATAACCAAGTTATTGAGAAGAACCTAATATTTACCCTTCCCAACGGAAACCATATCAGCGCCCCGTCGCTCCATAAACACTTCAAGAGAATAGCAACCAAAATCGGACGACCGGACTTAAGGTTCCACGATCTGAGACACTCGTACGCTACTATGGCTGCCGAGAAAGGCTTGCCCCCGTCGACGCTTGCTAAAATCCTCGGTCATTCAACCTCAGCAGTTACGATGCAATACTACATTCACAAAACGACTGAGGGCGATGTGACGAATGCTAATATCACCGAGAGACTAATCAAGGAAGCCGAAAGTTAATCCCTAAACTCGATAATGCCAAAGCTCCTTCTGTAACCCACAGAGGGGGCTTTTTAATTGAACTGAATTCAACATGATTAATGAATAATACTGATTTCAATGTATGCTTAATTATCCCATTGCCGTTCCGGTTGCCGATAATAAGTCTACAACAAACAACAAAAAACCTGAAAGCCTTTTGAATAGGGACTTCCAGGTTTTTGCGCATTGGCGGAGAAGGAGAGATTCGAACCCTCGAAACCCTTTTGGGGTTTACACGATTTCCAGTCGTGCGCCCTCGACCAGGCTAGGCGACTTCTCCGTGTTCCTTACTATAAGGACTAAAATGCTCAATGATTGTATAATCTTTGAGTTCAGTTGTCAACATAAACAGGCGCCCGTGGCCTGCCCTGTTTATTGTCAACCAACAGTTACTGTGTTATACTTCATAGGCTTTGACTTGCCCCCATAGCTCAGTCGGTAGAGCGCATCCATGGTAAGGATGAGGTCTCCGGTTCAAGTCCGGATAGGGGCTCCAAATAAAAAGGCTGTCTGTAAGGACAGCTTTTTTTATTTCAGATATACATTACTATGACTCCGGTGACGAGCGACGCAACGCATGCGCCGATCGCAACAGTCAGGAGCGACTTTTCAAAAAAGCCCAAAACAAGTGACACGATGAATCCGACAAGAGCGGAGATATAAGAACCCGTCGCATAGAGGATTGCAGGGAACGTCATCGCAGACAGGACCGTATATGGGATGTAATCGAAGAATGCTTTGACAGAAGGCCTTTCGAGCTTTTTACGGAACAATACGAAAGGAATCATGCGCACGAGATAAGTCGTGAGTGCCATGACCAAAAGAAGCGGGATAAAGACTTTGTTGTCGAGTTTTCCGGCTGAAACATCAGCAGCTACGGAAGAAGCCTGCTCTTTGTGGACCGGTGCCATAAAAACCATGATTACTATAAGGAATATGCCTGCGAGGATCGCTGTTACCGTACCGGCCTTCCCTGCCACCTGCTTTCTCAAGAAAACAACGATGAGTGCGGATACGACTGCTGCAATGATTATCGCAAAGCCGCCCGATACGTTCTCCGCCAGAACGGGCGTGAAAAAGAAAACACAGGATATTATGCAGGAGATGAGAGAACCGGTCATGATGACCTTGTCATGCTTTGCCTTTGGCAAAACGATGGATACGAACATTCCGTAGATGCCGATTGCGAGTGCGTTAGTGAGGAAATCAGGGAAAACGCGTCCAAGGATCGCACCGATCGTCGTTCCTGCGACCCATCCGATTACGGGAAGGATCGTAAGACCAAAGAAGTATCTCGCGCCGAATTCGTATTTCTTACTGACCGCAACTCCAAATATCTCATCGGTAATTGCAAATGACAGAAGGATTCGAAGGAGCGGGGTCATGGTCTTGTCGGCCTTCTGCGACAGAGCGATTCCCATGAGTGAATATCTGAGATTGATCACTATCTGCGAGATGATCATAGCGATAATGCCGCCTCCGGCCGTCATGATGCCGAGGCCTGCTACCTGGCCTGCCGAAGTAATGTTGAAGAGCGATATGAGGCTGGCCTGCAGCCATGAGAGACCCCTTGAAACTGCCAGAATACCAAAAGTGAAAGATACCGACAGATAACCTAAACCAATGGGGAGACCGTCCTTGACGCCCTCCCCTAATGTGTATCCTTTAAACTGTTGTGTCTCGGATGAATCAGGCATAGATTGCTCTTATCTCATCGAAAGAAAAATACAGGTCATTGGTCTTCTTGAAATCATCAACCGTAGGATCGTTAAGATCGATCATCTTCGTCACAGTTTCTGCGGCTCCATCGACCTTATATAGACTGCCGTCTATGATATAAAACTTCTCGACAGGATCGAAGTTTCCATCGGAATAAACCGTCGTACGAGCAATAAATACAGCATCTCCGAGGTTAAAATACTCATCGATCTGGATGCCGTTATCGAGCGTCTTCTCCATCTGGAGCGACTCATATTTTCCGTCAGGTGAAATGGTGTATGTGCATTCAGCTGCAACGCCGTTAAAAGTTTTACCTGAAACCTTCTTCTGTGTTGCTTCTGCTACGTGCTCTCTCATGTACTCGTTAATTCCGAAGTTATAATCACGGAGTCTCGCATCAATAGCTGCAAATGACATTGGGTCAAGTGTTGTCTGGACAACTGTTGCGTTATCAGAACTCTCTGTGAGTTTCTCATTGCATCCCGTACCTGCGAAAACGAGCGCAGCCGAAAGAACAGATGCAATTACCATATTCCTAAATCCCTTGTTGATCATAAAAATACTCCCTTAATTAAGCGTATCTTTGACTCTTTGCCGATAGATTATAGCACACGGGCGTTTTTCTTTCTCTATTATCCATATTTTAAACAAACATGTTTTATGTTATATTCTCCTTGCTTTGGAATTAAGAAAGGACAGGTTATATATGAAGACTACAAAGTTAACAATGACCGGCGCTCTTGTTCTTACGGCAGCAACACTTTTTTCAGGTTGCGCAGGAATAACACACGAGCCCAAGGTAGATGTCGCTTCACTCAAGGACATAACAGAGACAGAATTTTTCGCAGCATTGGATAAGGTAGGCGTTTCCGAGTCTGATGCAGACGTAATGGAAGACACCAGCTTCTCATTCAACGGTAATGACAGAGATTTCGATGTTGAATACAACATTGATGCAGTTTCTGAAGTCGGCAACTATTACAGCTACACACGCTGCGTTGACGAAGCAACAGCAAAGGATCTTTTCGATTACTACTTTGACGATTACGATCACATCCTTGATGACAAGGACTTCTCCGGCATCAAGAGCTATGAGGTTGGCACAAACACAGCATATCTCCTCATCGACGGCAGATATGACGATAAGATCAACAACACATACACACCTTATCACGATGCAATCTTCCTCAAGGGCAACATGGTAGTCATCGTTACAGCAGCTGATTACGATGTTTCAATCGAGAAGGAAGTTAACACATTCCTCGATGCTCTGGGTTATCCCCATCCTTAAGGAATCGCAAAACTGATCATTCAGCCCCCGGATTCGTTCCGGGGGTTTTTTATTGGGTGGTTTTCGAGGGGCAGGATGTTGATAACAACGTGGCTGGGTTGGGTGGTTTTCGCGAGGGTAATACTGCTCTCACCACTGCGGTTGTTATTGGGTGGCTTTCGAGGGGGCAAAACATTGCTCTCACCACGACTGTTTTGTTGGGTGGCTTTCGCGAGGATAATACTGCTTTCACCGTGGCTGGCAGAATCCTGGCGTAAAAACGCTCGAAAACGCCAAGAAAAACGCCATTCTTGGCAAATTGGCGTAAATCCTGGCGTAATTCAGCCCAAATACGCCAAGAAAAACGCCAACCATAAAAAAGAGGTTGCCCACGAAGGAGCAACCTCTCGAAAACTAGTATGTTCAGTTAATTACTTAACTTCTGCGTAAGCAACAACGTAAGGCTTCTTGAAGCTGTCATCAGCAGCTACGATTACAACGTAGTAGCCCTTTGTGATCTTCTTGGAGCAGTCTACATTGTAGAAAGCTGTACCGTCACCGTATTCTTCAGGTGCGATAGTATCTTCGAAGATAGGCTTGGACAATTCATCCTTATCGAATTCCTTATCCTTGCTGTAATAGTAAGCATAATAGACTTCGTCTTCAGCATCCTCGTTAACTTCGATAGAGAAAGCGAGTGTATCTGTATCTGTGTTGTAGGTGCCTTCCTTATCCATTGTGCCGTCGTAGTCCCACCATCTTGCCTCTTCAATGTAGTCATTGAAATCTTCGTCATAGATAGTGTACTTCTTGCCTGAATCAACCTTATCCATCTTCTCGATACGGTCGAGAACAGTGCCGCCGAAGCCGCCACCAAGAACTACAGCAACGCCGATACCGATAAGAGCCAGAGCAACAACGCCGATTGCAACGAAGAGAATAATAAGACCTGTCTTACCGCCCTTCTTCTTGGGAGCTGCCTCAGTTGCGGGTGTAGCTGCAGATGCATCGAGAGGACCTGAAGGCGCCTCGAAAGGTGCAGGTTCAGCAACGGGTGCTGCTGCAACAGGAGCTGCCACAGGTGCGGCCTCTACAGGTGCAGGTGCTACGGGTTCAGCAACAGGCTCAGCCACAGGAGCTGCCTCTGCTACAGGTTCAGCAACGGGTTCAGCTACGGGAGCTGCCTCTACTGCAGGTTCAGCAACGGGTTCAGCAACGGGTTCAGCAACAGGCTCAGCCACAGGAGCTGCCTCTACTGCAGGTTCAGCAACAGGCTCAGCTACGGGAGCTGCCTCAGCTACGGGTTCTGCAACAGGTGCTGCTTCAGGAGCAGGAGCTGCAGCGATATTTAACTTGGCACCGCAATTAGCGCAGAAAGCTGCTGTATCTTTTACGGCACTGCCACAGTTAGTACAAAACTTAGCCATTTTTCTACCCTCCTATATTTTTTAACTTATAAATAATATCACAATACAGGAACACTTGCTTGAAAAAATACGGCAGAGCGCCAGCCCTGCCGTGAATATTTCTCGTTATTTCGTCTGTAATCAGTTTACGCCGTCTGCGAGGAAGTCGATTGCTTTCAAATATCCGTCGAATCCTTCACCAATAATGGTTCTGGTTGCGTAATAGGATACATACGAGAGCTGGCGGAAAGATTCGCGCTCATCGACATGCGAAATGTGGACTTCGACAGTCGGTATTGAAACTGCTTTGAGAGCGTCAAGGATCGCAACGGAAGTGTGCGTATATGCGCCCGGATTAATGACGATTCCGTCAACCTTATCGAAATAAGCCTGCTGGATGTAATCGACCAGGTCGCCTTCGTGATTGCTCTGGAGGCAGTTTACTTCAATGCCCTTCTCAGCGCAGTGTTTTTCAATAAGTGCAACGAGATCCTTATATGTTGAGGTGCCATAAATGTCCGGCTCTCTGATGCCGAGCATGTTGAGATTGGGGCCGTTAAGTACAAGTATCTTCATATTATTTCAGCTCTCCCAGGATGTCTGCGACCGCCTTGTCGTAGAAGTCCTGCTTTTCTTCGAATCTGTCGTAGAAGAAACGGTAATCGCACCATGTCTCATACTTGTCCTTGCGCTGAGAATAGAGCTTCTCAACGCCGTGGAGTTGTGAGATCGGTCTGTTCTTATCGGTAAGAGCAGTGAGAGGTCGCTCTAAATAGAAAACGTTGGAATTGCAGCGCACAAAGAACTTATTGACGTCGCGTGTTACAATGCCGCCTCCGCATGAGATAACGAGTCCGCTCTGAGGCAGGAATTCTGCTGCTATCTCGCACTCCATCTCGCGGAAAGCATCTTCGCCCGGACCTGACAGAACTTCTGCAGGTGTCTGTCCGAATTTCTCAGCGAAAGCAATGTCGAGGTCGACCAATGTGCGGCCTGTTTCTTTCGCGATGTTCCTGGCAAGGAGAGACTTACCCGAACCGGGCATGCCGATGATGGTGATATTCTTCATGCGGTTCTCAAGGATTCTGATGACCTTCTCGATCGCCTCTTCTGCCTCTGAAGGAATGCTCTTGTCAGGGTTGCCGAGTGCAGATGCGCCTTCGATGTCACCTGCAAAAATACGTGATGACTTATATGCCTGTGCAACAAGCATTGCGAGGCCGCCGCAGGTCTTGAGGCCGAGTTCTTCGGCATCCTGCAGGAATCTGGTTCTTGAAGGGTTATAGACTACGTCTGCACAAGCCTCAAGTGAAGAGAACTTTGTGAGGTCCAACAGTCTGTTATCTACCTTCGGGAACATACCGACAGGGGTGCAGTTTACGATGACCTGAGCGTCAGATGCCTTCTCGTAAACATTTGAATAATTGATCTCTGTCTCGAGGTCGCATGCGTAAGTTTCTGCTGCACCAAGAGTCTTGAGCGCGTAGAAGACTGCAGATGCTGCGCCGCCCGTACCAAGAACGAGCACCTTTTTGCCTGTAACGGAAATACCCTTTCTGTGGAGCATGTAGATGAATCCGAAATAGTCGGTGTTCCAGCCCTTTACCTTGCCGTCTTCGAAAAGGACGGTATTAACACTGCCTGTTGTGCTCGAAGCATCGTCAACTTCATCGCACATTGCGCATGCATTTTTCTTGTAGGGGATGGTAACGTTGAAGCCCTTGAAAACACCGCTCTTGAAGAGTTCTTCCAACTCCTCGGGTTCACGTTCGATTACTGAATATGAATATGAGGGATCGAAAAGATTATGGATCTCAGGTGAGTATGTGTGGGCAAGAGTTCTGCCCAAAACGCCGAACGCAGGTTTATTCTGGTGAACCTTGGAGATGTCCATGAGAGTCTTCATGAGGTCCTTAACATAAGGCTTACTCTCAAATCCGGCAATCTCTTCCAGGGCCTTGATCTTCTCCGCTTCTCTTGCAGGATCGTAGGTCTGGAGACCCTTCGATCTTTTGTAGTTGCCGATTTCCCTGCTCGTCGCAACTCTTGCTTCCAGCAAATCGAGAATATCGCTGTCGATCTGGTCCAGCTTATCTCTGAGGTCCTTAAGTTCCAATCTCTCACTCATGGGATCTTACCTCCGTTACATTGATACAAGCAGCAGATCGTAGAGAGCGATAGCTGCAGCGGCTTCAACAACAGGAACGGCGCGCGGTGCAACGCACGGATCATGCCTGCCTTCAATATTGATCGTAGTATTTTTATGTGCAGCCAAATCGACTGTCTCCTGTGATCTGGAGATAGACGGTGTTGGCTTTAATGCAACATCGAAAACAATCGGCGCAACATCACCAAGGCTTATTCCGCCCTGGATTCCGCCGCTGTGATTTGTCTTAAGTGTAAGGTTGCCGTCATCGTCGAAAACGAACGAATCGTTGTTCTCAGAACCCTTGAGGTCCGAACCTTCAAAACCGTTTCCGAACTCGACGCCCTTAACTGCAGGAATCGCATAAAGAATCTGCGCGAGCTTTGCCTCGATACCATCGAAGATCGGTCCTCCGATTCCTTCCGGATATCCGTAAACAACGCACTCGATAACGCCTCCGACAGAGTCGCCTTCCATACGCGCTTCCTCGATCTTCGCCTTCATCTCTTCGCCCTTTGCATCGTCTACAACAGGAAACTCCTTGTCCTCGACAACTGCCAGAGCATTTCTGAAAGAATCGTCGTTAACGCCGTGGTTGAAATAAGAATCGTCACTTACGCCTGCAACCTTTTTGAGGTGCGCACTGATCTGGATACCTCTTTTATTGAGTTCCTGCAGCGCGATAGAACCTGCAATGCAGAGCGGTGCGGTCATTCTTCCGGAGAAGATTCCGCCGCCTGATTTGGATGCTTCGTCACCGTAGAGAAGTCTTGCCGCATAGTCAGCATGTGACGGTCTCGGGCAGTTGATTATCGAAGCATAATCCTTGGGTTTTGTATTTGTGTTAATGATGTAACCGTGGAGCATTGCGCCGTTACGCTCGAAAATAACCTCGTCGGCTTCCTTTCGAGGGGTTGACCATGCATTCTTACCGGGCGCACGTCTGGCCATAAAAGCAGCTGTCTTCGCTGCATCGGGAGTAACATCTTCAGGAAGTCCGTTGATATATACACCGATTGCTTCGCTGTGTGACTCACCGTAGATCATTATGTCCAGGGCATCTCCCTGGTATGTGCTGCTGGTACTCATAATCAGGTCATCTCCTCCAGTAAAACTCTCCTGAATTCAGGAAAGGATTTATTGAGGCAATCGATATCATCTAATTCTATATCCCTGCCCGTGGCTGCGGCGCACAATACTGCCGCCATAGCCATTCTGTGATCGCCCGAAGAAGTAAGACTGATATCTTCAGGCACTTTATTTCTATCTATATATTCTATCGTAATTTGGTCTTCTTCGAGCGTGACTTTTCCGCCTAATGCAGTGAGCATCTCGGTGATCGCCTTCGCCCTGTCGGACTCTTTAATACGAAGTCTCTTAATTCCTTTTAAAGTTGTCTGGTAAGCTCTGAACGCACCGACAACAGCCATGTACGGAACGATGTCGGGAATGTCGCTGCAGTCCATCTCAAGAATCTTTCTTACCGGATTAATGAGGCTGTCCTGCACGAAAACAGTGCTGCCCTCAGTGAGAAAAGTTGTGCCCGCCAGTTTCAGGAAATGCATGATCTCCCTGTCACCCTGGACAGATTCCATATTAAGACCTGTGACCTTGATTGAGCCGCCTCTAATAAGGCTGCCGAGGCAGAGCAAAAATGCTCCGTTGCTCCAGTCACCTTCAACTTCAAATTCACCTGAAGGAACTGCATTTGCAGTTTTAGCAGGAACTTTAAACGTGTCACCTTCTCTTACAATGCTGATACCGTATTTTGCGAGAGCAGCAATCGTGAGTTCGATGTAATGGACAGATGCAATTCCGCCTGTGACTTCGATCGTTGATCCCTTATCGAAAGTAGCCAGCGCCATGAGCAGTCCGGAGATATACTGCGAAGAAACACTGCCGTCAATGACATATCGACCTGCGTCAATATTTCCTGTAACCGTTATTTCATTTGCTTCTGTGTCTTTGGTAATGACAACGCCAAAAGGCTTGAGGCATTCTTCTAATTCTGCGATAGGTCTCTCGATCAATCTTCCGCGTGTTTTGAAAACGAGCTTCTCTGTCTCAGAAGACTTCACCGCGAGTGCAACGGGGATCATGAACCTTAAGGTTGAACCGCTCTCGTTGCAGTTTAAGACTATCTCTTTTTCATTGCCTTCAAGTGCACGAAGGCATGATTTGGTAGCTCTGATATCATCGTTATCCTCAGGCGAGTCGTTCAGAAAATCCCCACGCGCACCAAGAATAAAGTTAACTATAAGTTCCCTGTGATATACGGACTTTGAAGGCGGTGCCTTAACGTCCAGATTTAACTGTCTGCAAGAAATTCTCATACTGTCAAAAACTCTAAGAACTCCTCTTTTGTCATCTTCTTGATCTCGGCCTCGCCGATCTTATTTACAAGTATAACCGATAAAGTATCGCCGCGCTTTTTCTTATCATTCAATGCGCCGTTTACGATGGCTTCGGGAGTAATGTTATCGGTTACGGGGAGCTTATAAAGCTTTAGAAGATTCTTCATCTTCTCTGCATCATTCTTATCGAGTGTTCCTGCTCTGACGCACGCATCCATAATGATACCCATACCCATCGCAACACATACACCGTGAGGCTTAGTAAAGCCGCTGTCACGTTCGATTACGTGACCTACTGTGTGACCGAAGTTCAATGTCTGACGTCTGCCGTTATCAGTCTCATCGGCACTGACAACTGATGCCTTATCTGAAACATTCATGTATACGATTTCTTCGAGGAGGTCCTCATCATCTCTGATGTTTCCGTTAGCCTTCTCAAGCTTATCGAACAGCGCAAGGTCCATGATGAACGCATGCTTTGTAACTTCGCCCATGCCTTCAGTGAACACTCCATCAGGAAGTGTCTTCAGAAATGACGTGTCTTCTAAAACGAGAGCCGGCTGCCAGAACGCACCTACCTGGTTCTTGCCCATCGGAATGTCGATTCCGGTCTTACCTCCGACCGATGCATCCACCATCGCAAGAAGTGATGTAGGAATCTGAATTACATCAATGCCGCGCAAAAATGTTGATGCAGCAAATCCCGCCATATCTGTCGTTACTCCGCCGCCAAGACCTGCAACAATGTCAGTTCTTGTAAATCCCGCTTCGGCCATCTTATTCCACATGCCGGCGATTTCGTTGATATTCTTGTTCTGCTCGCCCGCTTCGAAAACATAACTGATTACTTCGAGGCCGATACTTTCGAGCTGGGAAGTTATCTTATCAAGATAAAGAGGCGCAACATTTGTCTCAGATACAACGAGCACCTTCATTGCCTTCGGGCAGAGCCTTTTTACTTCTGTGCCGAGCGAAGTGACCGCATCTTTGCCGATCAGGACATCGTATGTTTTGGATGCCGCAAGAACGTTAACAGTTCTCATATTCCGTCTACCTCTTCTTTGATCTTTCTGCCTTCATCGAGCAGATCTCTTAAGCCGTCAAAATCGTCATCGACAAGTGCCTGTCTGTATTTTGCGAGTTCTTCCTGGAGGTGGTCGATCTCAAAAATGAGGTTGTCCTTGTTTTCCAAAAAGAGTTGTGTCCACATCGTGGGGTTAAGCCATGCAACTCTGGTCATGTCCTTATATGAACCTGCTGAGAAGCCTTTGTGGTTTCTGGCAGAAGGGCTCTTGATGTAAGCGTTTGAGACGAGGTGTGCCATCTGCGAAGTGAACGCGATCATCTTGTCGTGTTCATCGGCATGCGAGAGATGGAAACTTCCGAAGCCGCAGGGTGAGAGGAGATCCTTTACCCTGTCGAGCAGGAACATATCGTCGAACCTCGGCGGTACGACTACCATCGGCGCACCGAAATACATGTCGCCTCTCGCGTGGCCCATGCCGGAGAACTTCGTGCCTGCCATCGGGTGGCAGCCTACGAAAAGGAAACCGTTCTCTTTGGCGATCTCAAAACCCTTCTCACAAACGAGTCTTTTTGTACCGCAGGCATCTATTACCAGGCCTTCCTTGTTGAAGTGCTCCTTGTGCTCTTCCATCCAGTTGATGGTAGCTTCGGGATACAGAGAGAGAATAACGATATCGCATGTTCCGAGATTCTCATCTGTCAGCTCACCGTCAATGATGTGCTGCATCTGAGCCATCTGCGTAACGCTCTTCGTACGGTTCCAGCCGTAAACGACTGAATTCTCTTCATTCTCCTTGTAAGCCTTCGCGAAAGAGGCACCGATAAGACCTAATCCGACTATGCCGACTGTTAAACCCATTTTAAAAACACTTCCTTCTTAAACTTATATAAAAAGACGCTGAAAGATCTCAGCGTCTTAGTTTTACAGAATACTTCTTGCCTTGTTGATAGCTTCCATAACCTCAGTGAACTGTGCAGGCGTGAGCTGCTGTGCTGCATCTGAGAGAGCCTTTTCAGGATTGCAGTGAACCTCGATTTCCAACGCGTCCGCACCTGAAACAACCGCTGCCATGGACATCGGCTTGATGAGGTTGGACTTACCTGTAGCGTGTGAAGGGTCACCGACAACAGGAAGGTGTGTAATCTGCTTCAATACAGAGATTGCGCTCACATCGAAAGTATTTCTAGTGTATGTCTCGTATGTTCTGATACCCCTCTCGCAGAGGATTACATTGGGATTGCCCTCAGACATAATGTACTCGGCACTCATGAGGAGCTCCTTGATCGTTGCTGAGAGACCTCTCTTCAAAAGGACCGGCTTACCTGTCTTACCGAGCGCCTTCAAGAGATCGAAGTTCTGCATGTTTCTTGCACCGACCTGAAGGAAATCAACCTCTTCGAAAACAGGGATCTGCTCAGGGCTCATGATCTCAGAACAAATAGGAAGACCTGTTTCCTTCTTAGCTTCGAGAAGAAGTCTGATACCTTCCTCGTGGAGACCCTGGAAATCGTAAGGTGATGTTCTGGGCTTGAACGCACCGCCTCTGAGGATCGTTGCACCACATGCCTTAACTGCTCTGGCAGCATTCATGATCTGCTCTTCGCTCTCGACAGAGCAGGGACCTGCGATAACTGCGAAATTGCCGCCGCCGATCTTAACTCCTGAAACATCTACGACAGTGTCTTCCGGATGGAACTTTCGATTTGCCTTCTTAAATGTCTCGGATACTCTTGTTACCTTCTCGATGATATCCAATCCCTGGAGCATATCGATATCAACTGTTGATGTGTCGCCGATAAGACCCAGGACAGTGCAATACTCACCCTTTGATTCGTTGACCTTAAGGCCCTTATCTTCAAACCAAGCGATGAGGCTTGATATCTGCTCTCTTGTTGCTGTGTTCTTCAGTACTGCAATCATGTTTCTTTCTCCTTTTCGGGTTAGGATATCCCCTATTTGTCACCTGATTTGATTTGAATAAAAAACGCTGCCGGGCATTTAGCGTACCCTGCAGCGTTATTCAACTCAAATCATATCTTTGGTTTTCTTTGCGCCAGCAAAAGTCGCTTTAGTTCTTCTCCCTAAAGTAGTAATAATAGCTATACGCATAAAAGAAAACCGCAGTCTTCATAAGGAACTCTCCTTGAATTAAACTGCGGTTATTAAATCACACCTTTGGGGATATTGCAACAACTAATACCACTTCAATAGGTTTATGCAAAATCTTCGAGTCCCGTCTTCTCGTGAATCAGTTCGACAACACTGTCAGGTTCCATGTTGAGTGCAACCGCGATCTCGTTGTTCACTCTGTTTCTCGCATCGATCAGGGCGCGCTCGTCCTGGGCATTCAGATGCTTGCCTTCCTTAGCGAGCTTCTCAGCATGTCTGTTGATCAGGTAAATAAGACCAACGATGTCCTCACGGCTGCCGTTAACGATAATATCTGTAAATGAAGCCTTACGCTCGTTGCGGTCCTCGATCCAGCTGCAGTTATCAATGGGCAGCTTATCGATCAGAGCGATAGCCTCCTTCTTCGAAGCTACGGGTCTGATCCTGCTGACCTGCGCCTCGTTATCAAGAGGCACGTAAACAAACTGGGATCTGGTTACAAAGAGAGGCTTCAGGACGTAATATTTCTGCGGTTTCTCTTTGAAAAAACTAATGTCTTTAATGTCATCAATCTGGCACACTCCGCTGCCTGCGTAAACGATGTTGTCACCTATTTTAAAGCCCATCTAAACCTCCCTTTCATAAATTAATCCATAAAAGAAGTCAAAAAATTTTATAAAATTCTCGAAAAACTATTTGTAAAAATCGAATTATGGTATATACTACAAGATTTATTTTAGCATGCGTATTTGGAAATTGCCCGTGACAATTTCTACAAAAAACGCTCAAAATCAAGGGTTTTGTTTGACTTCAACAGGTTTTAGGCCATTTTAGCGGCCGTTTTTACGCCTTTTCGCAAGCTTCTTTGATTCTTTCTATTACAATCTCAAGAGCCTTAATGCGCGCATACTTCTTGTCAACCGACTCCAGAATGTACCACGGCGCAAATTCAGTCGATGTCTTCTTGATCATCTCATCGACAGCAGATTCGTACTTGTCCCACTTCTCGCGGTTACGCCAATCCTCATCAGTGATCTTCCACTGCTTGTCGGGATTAGCCTGACGTTCCTTGAAGCGCTTGAGCTGGGTCTTCTTGTCGATCTGTACCCAGAACTTGATTACGACCGCACCCCAGTCGCTGAGTTCCTTCTCGAACTCATTGATCTCGTTATAAGCGCGCTGCCAGTCGTTCTCTGAGCAGAATCCTTCGATACGCTCAACCATGACTCTGCCGTACCATGTGCGGTCAAAAATTGCGACGTGTCCGGTTCTGGGGAGCCTCGTCCAGAATCTCCAGAGGAAGTGTCTCGCCTTTTCGTGCGGTTCAGGGCTCGCAATCGGGAGCACCTCATATCCTCTCGGGTCGAGCGCGCCTGTGATTCTCTTGATGTTGCCGCCCTTACCTGCCGCATCCCATCCCTCGTAAGCGATGATGACCGGGATCTTCTTCCTGTAGAGCTTATTATGCAGGTCTCTTAGCTCATCCTGCAGCTCATCAAGTTTCTTATCGTATTCCTCTTCCGTCAGCTCCTTGCCCTTCAGTTCGATATCCTTCAGGAGCGGCGTCTTCTTGAGCGGGAAAGTGTTCTGCAGGATCGGTGCAGCATTATTCCTGTTCTTCATTGCCGTCTCAATACCCTGGTTGAGGAATTCCAGAACCTGGAGCTCAGCGAACTTCTTATCCTTACTGTCAATGATGTACCACGGCGCCGTAGGATTATTCGTATCCTTCAGATACTGGTCGTAAACTTCCAGGCAGTCATCGTAGTGCTTGTTCTCATACAGGTCGCCCTTATCAACACGCCACTTCGTGTCCTTGTCATCAAGGAGCTTTTCGAGGCGCTCCTTCTGCTCCTTCTTACCTATCTGGAAGAAGAACTTCATAATCAGATATCCGTTATCAACGAGCGACCTCTCCGTCCTGTTGATCGAGTCGATCATCTTCTCATACTCTTCATCGTCCAGAACCTCTTCGACTCTGGCATCCGTGATCTCCTCCATCCAGAAAGTGTCGTAGAACGCGAACTTGCCCTTCTCAGGGATTTCCTTCATATACCTGTACAGGAACGGATATCTCAGTTCCTCCTTGCTCGGCTTCGGGAAAGTCTTTACCCTGAAAAATCTCGGATCAATATTCTTAATTATCTTGCCGAGCACACTGCCCTTACCTGCAGCTCCCCAGCCCTCGAAAATAACCATTACCGGGAGCCCTGCGTCCTTCAGCTTCATCTGTGACGCAAAGAGCTTATTTCTCTCTTCTTCAAGTCTTCTGGAAAACTCTTCATCTTCCGGCTTTTCCAACTTCACAAAATCCTTAAGCATATGAGACCTCCGATAGTTAATCGTTGAAATGTGTTATGTACACGCGCCCTTCTCCCGTTCACACTTTCGAGTGTCATAATCCACACTTTCGAGTGTCCGCGTATCCGTCCGTTTATTCATTTGCGCGCGCCACCCGCCCGCGCAAAAATATTTATGCTTTTATTATGAGAACTCATTTGTCGATTTGTAAGTCGGTATTTGCATACTTTTGTCGGTTTTTGATTGTGCAGATAACCCATTCAGCCAATGCCCGGCTGCGTTCCCCGCCTTGTCGGTTTTTGTACGACTTTTGTACTGGAAAACCGACAAAAAGCCAACTTATAATTTTTGCATGAACATCACAACACCCTACATTCCAAAAGAATACCTTGCATTGAAGATCAATTACTGTAAGCAGCAGCTTGCAGCACTGCCGGAAGTGGTGAGGACAAAAAGAAGTATGAGAGGCATCATAAGAGATGTTTGTGTTGTAAATGATCATCCTTACACATGCGAAAGCAAAACAGGTCAGCGTTTATTACAAGCTGACCGGCAACGGGAAACCTATCTTTGTAAACTCTCAGAATTAGAAGGACGCTGGTACAGTTCTTTCCGCGGGGAACCGCCTTCGGACATCAGACCCGAAAAAGTGCAAAGAAGATACATTAATCCCAATGGAGAATCCGTGATCATTGACCGCAGGTTTTTCGACAGCCTGAAGCATGACTCTAACCCCTATTACCCTGAACACAAAACGATATATTACAACGGCACATATTACAGATCTGCCGCAGAAGCAACTATAGCACGGTTTTACACGGAGAATGGTATTCCATTTAAATACGAGCCTGAAATATGGCTCCAGGGGCTAACTCATCCTATTTATACGGACTTCGTTATTCTGATAGAGGAGTTGGACCTCTGTAAATTTCATGAGCATTTTGGATTAAAGAATTCTGCAGACTACTCGCGCAAGACATCAACTACTTACAACAATTATTCAGGTGCCGGACTGCTTCCCGAATTGGATGTCTTCTACACTTACGATGTGGATGATGTTCCATTTGACATCAGGACTCTAAGCACCAAACTGAACTCTGCAGTTTACGATACATTATTTGGATTTGATGTTTCCTGTAAGCAGCCGAAATAATGTCTAGGATTTTGTCTAGGAAAAATCAGCAAAAATCCTAGCAAAAAAGTTGAACATTAGCATTTGCAAGGAAAATGTCTAGGAAAAACCTGTAAAAACCCTAGACAATTTCCTAGACAGTCCCGGAACGCAAAAATCCACTTCCTATACAGACCCAAAATGCCCAAAATCCACCCATCAAAAAAGGGGCAATCGCCCCTCATAATCTTTCAGTCAACTATGGTACCGTGCCTAAGGGATCAGCTGACCCTTATCTCTTCCATTAATGTCTCGAAATCAACCTGGTCGAGTTCTGCTTCTTCCTTCAGATCCGCAAAGCTCATTCCGGAGAGTACGGTGATGTTCTGCTCGCTTTCAGTATTACGTTTAAAAGAATAATCTTCCATAACAGACACATCCTTATTAAGTTATTTCTCGTATTGTACTACTACTTTTCAAATTTCCATGAGGAAATTTTCAATTGTAATCGAAAAATAATTTACCGCCCGGAACCTCCCCGCAAAATAAAAACTCCCGCCGGGCGCACGGCCACTGGCGGGAGCTCTTTTTTATAACACCTTAGTCCTTAAGACTTAATACCTTTGCATTCATTGACATACTGTCTGATAGGTCCTACGTCTATGTACTTAGCGATGCCGTCAGCCTCAGGGATAACGAGGACAGGTACGTTAACGATCTCGAACTTCTTTGCGAGCTCAGCGTCGTCGTCAGCGTAGATCAACTCGTAGTCGAAGTGCTGCTCATCGAACATTGCCTTAACAGCCTTGCACTTAGCACATGTGTGTGTTGTGAAGAGCATCGGCTTGTCACCAATGGAACCTGCATCAACGGGTGCCAATGTAGGGAGTTCCTTCTCCTCAACAGAGCCTACAGTAACAGTTGCTGTTCTGGGCTTCATTGAAGAGTTGCAGGTGTCATAAGTCTTTCTGTCCTTGAACTCCTGGAGCTTACCGTCGTTCCAGTTCTTAACCGGACGATAGTAACCTGTGATACGGCTGTATGTTTCGGTCGGGCCGCCGCACTCAGGGCATGCTTTGACTTCACCGGGGAGGTATCCGTGAACAGAACAGATGGAATATGTAGGAGACATTGTGTAGTAAGGCAGTCTGTAGTTCTCGGCGATCTTTCTTACGAGAGATGCTGCAGCCTTCCAGTCAGGGAGACGCTCGCCTAAGAATGCGTGGAATACCGTACCTGATGTATAGAGTGTCTGGAGGTTATCCTGAACATCCAATGCATCGAAAATATCTGTTGTGTAGCCGACAGGAAGGTGTGAGCTGTTGGTGTAATAGAATACGCCGGAAGCATCGTTAGCCGTGATGATGTCAGGGAACTTAGCCTTGTCGTGCTTAGCGAGACGGAAAGCTGTTGACTCAGCAGGTGTAGCCTCGAGGTTGTAGAGATCACCGTACTTCTCCTGGTATTCTGAGAGCTTGTTTCTCATGTGGTTCAATACGTCAGCTGCGAACTTCTGTGTCTCTACATGTGTGAGGTCCTTTCTGAGCCACTTAGCGTTGAGACCTGCTTCGTTCATACCAACAAGACCGATTGTTGAGAAGTGGTTGTTGAATGTTCCGAGGTAGTGTCTTGTGTAAGGATAGAGACCTTCGTCGAGGAGCTTTGTGATTGTGTTTCTCTTGATCTTGAGTGATCTGGCAGAAACATCCATGAGGTGGTCGAGTCTCTTATAGAAGTCTTCCTCATCTGTTGCAAGGTAAGCAATACGGGGAATGTTGATAGTAACAACACCAACAGAACCTGTTGACTCACCTGAACCGAAGAATCCGCCGGACTTCTTACGGAGCTCACGGAGATCGAGTCTCAAACGGCAGCACATTGAACGTACATCGGAAGGCTCCATGTCGGAGTTGATGTAGTTAGAGAAGTAAGGGATACCGTACTTCGCAGCCATCTCGAAGAGGAGCTTGTTGTTCTCTGTCTCTGACCAGTCGAAATCTCTTGTGATTGAATATGTAGGAATAGGATACTGGAATCCACGGCCGTTAGCGTCACCTTCGATCATGATCTCGATGAAAGCCTTGTTGACCATGTCCATCTCAGCCTTACAATCCTTGTACTTGAAGTCCATCTCCTTGCCGCCTACGATACAATTCTGCTCTGCGAGATCGTTTGGTACTGTCCAGTCGAGAGTGATGTTTGTAAACGGGCTCTGTGTACCCCATCTTGAAGGTGTGTTTACGCCATAGATGAAGGACTGGATGTCCTGCTTAACCTGCTTGTATGAGAGGTTATCAACCTTTACGAAAGGAGCGAGATATGTATCGAAAGATGAGAATGCCTGAGCGCCTGCCCACTCATTCTGCATGATGCCGAGGAAGTTAACCATCTGGTTGCAAAGTGTGGAGAGGTGCTTTGCAGGTGCAGATGTAATCTTACCCGTGATGCCGCCCAAACCTTCCTGGATGAGCTGCTTCAATGACCATCCTGCGCAGTAACCTGTGAGCATGGACAAGTCGTGAATATGGATATCAGCGTTTCTGTGAGCATCTGCGATTTCCTTGTCATAGATCTCAGAGAGCCAGTAATTAGCTGTGATAGCGCCTGAGTTGGAGAGGATAAGGCCGCCTACTGAATATGTAACTGTGGAGTTCTCTTTAACACGCCAGTCTTCAACCTTTACATAGCTGTCGACGAGGTTCTTATAGTTCAAGAGAGCGGAGTTCATGTTACGGATCTTCTCACGCTGGTTACGGTAAAGGATGTAAGCCTTTGCTACGTCCTCATAACCCATTCTCTGGAGTGTAGCCTCAACGCTGTCCTGAATTGACTCGACGTCTACCTTACCGTCAACTGCCTTCTTCTCGCAGTCTGAAACAGCATTAAGCGCGAGCATATCAATGATCTGATTGTTATACTCTCTCTTCTGTGCTACGAAAGCCTTCTCGATAGCTCCCGAAATCTTGCTTAAGTCAAAGTCTACTACTTTGCCGTCTCTCTTAATGATTTGAAACATGTTCCTCTCCTTCAGCTCTCTCCGCGTATCTTTGCCTGCGGTATTATTTTCTTTGCACCTTCCAATGCCTTTTCCAATTCTTCGCGGGGAAGTTCACTTAATCCCTCACCGTTCAGAAGTTCGCCAGAATCTACAAAGTTCTGGAGGAAGTATTTATCAGATCCTTCCACCTGCTTTGCGATCTGCTCGAAATCACCTGCGCTGTGCAGAGGCGATACCACCGTTGTTCTGAACTCATGGTCGACGCCGCTGTCTTCTATTAGTTTGATGCTTCTCTTAATGAGGGAAACATCGAACCCCTCGATTCCGACTGTTTCTGCATACTTCTCGAAAGTATTCTTCAGGTCCATTGCGACGTAATCGACATTTCCTTCAGCCAGGATCTTCTCGAGCCTGTCAGGGAATGTGCCGTTGGTATCAAGCTTTACCTTGAATCCCATTGACTTGATCTTTGCAATAAACTCACCGATGTCAGAATGCAGAAGCGGTTCGCCGCCTGTGATCGCAACTCCGTCAAGGATCCCCTGTCTCTTCTTAAGGAACGCGAAAAACTCTTCTTCGCTGATCCTGTACTCTTCCGGGGGATTGAATACCAATGCCGGGTTGTGGCAGAAGGGGCATCTTAAGTTGCATCCGACTGTAAAGACGGTGCAAGCTACAGTCCCGGGGAAATCCAAAAGTGTAAGCTTCTGAAGTCCGCCTAAGATCATGCCCCAATACCTCGCTTTAGATTGAAAAATAGGTGCGAATGCGTTCTGAATTCCTCAAAACGCTCTTACAGAATACCTATATGTTGTGGTTGTGTCAACAGCAAAACCCAATATATTGTGCCTGTAATATGAATGTAATAAAAAGCATGAAAAGTTGACAAACAATAGGGTTTCAAGACTTTTTTAGGAATTTTTCGGGGTTAAAAAATTAAAAATGTAATATTTCCAGACGCCGGAAATGGCCGCAAATGAGAATTTGAACCAAGACAAAAAAACCATGCAAAATCCGCGCGGTCGCTTTGATTTTGCTTGGATAATTGCAGTTACGATAGAACTTCAGGACTTATTTCTTCTTTGCGATCCTGTTAAACTGAGGTCTGACTTCGACTTCGGTTACCGCACAGCCCTCGCGCATATTAATAATATTCTTTATACATAAAGCAACGTCTTCGGGAACGAGATAGCATCCCTCTTCGTCCGACGGTGTGAAATCAGCATTTCTGTAGAGCTTCGTGCCGAGAGTGAGGTCCGGGCAGACGGTTACAACGCGGACTCCTGTCTTGCGCACTTCTTCATATAAACTTCTGCTGTAGCTTCGAAGTCCTGCCTTGAGCGCGCCGTATACAGCGCCGTGGGTATTGATCCTGGTCGAAGTAACTGATGCGATATTTATCACCATGCCCTTAGTATCTTTAAGTTTGGGGAGCAAAGCGGATGTGAGGATCATTGGAGCTTCCAGATCAGTTCTGCACATCTCTTTTATCTGTTCTGGAGTGTTGAATTCGGCCAGACCATAGTAAGCACTGCCTGCTCCGTTTACGAGCAGGTCGACGCTCTTTATGTCAGAGATCTTTTCAAGCAGGATATCAGTGTCCCTTATGTCGAGCGAGATCCTCTTCTCAAAGAAATCACATCCTTCGGGGAATACCCTTCCGATGCCGTAAACCTTATATCCTTCTTCAGAGAGCATCTTTGATGTCGCAAGGCCGATTCCGGATGAAGCGCCGGTTACAATGGCAGTCTTTAATTCCATGTGAAGATCTTCTCCCTTTCGATGTGATCTGTAAGAAGTCCGCAGACATAATCCTGCATCGACTTGTCAGTTTCAGGATCGTATTGAGCGACGCTGTCCCTGACCATGTACGGATACCAGGCAATCTCGGAATCCGGGTAAGCCTGGCGCATCCTGGTCAAATAGTCAGCAGATATTCTGAACGCGCCGACGCTGATGTCCGTCAGACGCGAAAAATCTATCGCAGCAGCCGCATCGTCGATCAGCTTTTTATAAGCCTTCTGATAATCAGGAATCTTAATGATGGGGTCAAAACAGAGCCTGACCCGGGCACCGTTCTCAACTGCTTTCGCGGCCGCTCTGATACGCGCATCAACAGGCGCGGTAAAACGTTCGTAATGCTCAACAACCTCTACCGGCGACAACGTAAAAGCATATATGACATTCGGTGTGTTATCCGTGATCTCGGGCGCCGCTTTAGTCCTCAGTTCAACGAGAAGATCGTCATGAGTCATGGCCATTTCTTTCCAGAAATCGGCGTGACCAGTAAGGCCGTTCATCGCAATGAGGTCAGTATCATACGAGGCGCAAATATACTTCGGACCCGGGCACAGACGCTCTTCGATATCAGTCTTATAGTCTTCGAGATTTACGAACACAACAATGTAGGACGACGGATACATTCCCCTCAGATAGCAATACTCGCAATCGAAAGGACAATTCATCATGGAACTCGCATAGAAGAAATTCTTGTTGCCAAAAGACTGGCACACAGGCGCGCCCTTGTAGATCCTGTGGCCTTCCCTTACCGCAATTATCAGCGCGCGGTGCTCCCTCTGCAATGTAACATCCTGTTTCTTCCTGTCGAAAACATCCTTGTAGTGCACGATCGGAATCACGTTCACGCCCTGAAGTTTATCCAGGATTTGTTCTGTGAGAGGATACTCAGCTGCTCTTTCCTCAACGTAAATATGAGTAAATCTCATTGAGCACCTCCCTTCCGGCTTTCTTATCCTTTGCAGGAAGTCTGCCTTCATCACGGTACTTCTGAAGGAGATTTAAAAACTCCTCCTGCCTCCCTGATACGGCCACATAGTGCTCGATATCATGGAGTTCATTCCGCATATATTGAGTAAGATGGAATTCTGCAGAGATGCCCTTGGGAAGGAACTCATAAGACTTCGCTTCAGGTGTATTCTCTGTCATGAGATGCGCGATCTTTTTGATCGTCGGCAGGTGCTCTCTCATCATTTCGGTTACTTCTTGAGCGGTCATGAAATCAGTTCCGCTGTCAGAAACCACCTTATAAAATGTAAGATTAGACGGCGGTATGACCTTAAGAACTTTCGCGCAGATAAGGGCCGCCTCCATATCGACAATGACTCCTTCGTCAACTTCGTTCACGATACCGGGAGATGTCATAAGCGGCATTTCTTCAATGTCTGTCTCGAAAAGAATATCCGGGTAATAAGTCTTGCACGTAGTCATGGAAGTCACTTTGTTGACGAGATAACCTTTGCCCTTATTTCTGCCGGCACAGACGCCGACGTTCAGGATCTTATCCCCGCTCTTTAATTCAAGCGATTCCAAGATGTCATTGGCTCTCAGACCGACACCCGTGAAGATTACCTTCCCGGGCAATCCGTTAAGAACTGATGCTTCACATTTAAGGGCTGCAAGGATATAAAGCAAGAGTCACACCATCCTTCCTTTTGATAATTATATTATAAAATGTTAATATTAGGCGTCTTACTAGGACATCGGAGGTTAATATGGACAGATTACTTACGGGCCTTCAGCCCAGCGGCTCTCTTACGATCGGAAATTACGCAGGCGGAATCTCCCAGATCGTTAACTATCAGAAGGATTACGAAACATTCCTTTTCGTACCTGATATGCATGCCATCACGGTTCCCCAGGATCCTGATGCTCTTCACAAGAACATCATCAACGCTATCGCAATGTACATCGCATGCGGCGTCGATCCCAACCTTGAGAACATGCACATCTACATTCAGTCAGAAAATCTCTATCACGCAAATCTGTCCTGGATTTTTGAATGCCACACTCCTCACGGAGACCTGACCAGAATGCATCAGTTCAAGGCAAAGTCAGCGCTTCACGAGACTTTCACAGAGGGCCTCGTTACTTATCCTGACCTCATGGCAGCAGACATCCTGCTCTACGATCCGAAGTACGTTCCTACCGGTATCGACCAGAAGCAGCACGTCGAGCTCGCACGTAATCTCGCTATCCGTTTCAACAACCGTTACGGCGAGTTGTTCAGAATTCCTGAGCCGCTCATCCCTACCGTCGGCGCGAAGATCCGGGATCTCCAGAACCCTAACCAGAAGATGAGCAAGTCAACAGATAACCCGAAGGCATCTGTCTTCCTCTCAGATCCTGAGAAGACAATTCGAAAGAAGATCATGTCCGCTGTTACGGACTCAGACGGCATCATCAAGTTCGATGAAGATGAGAAGCCCGGTGTATCCAACCTTCTTACTATCTACTCTGTATTCTCCGGTTGCGAGATCGAAGATGCAGTTGCTAAATTTGAAGGCGGCGGATACGGCGACCTCAAAAAGGCAGTAGCTGATGCAGTTGTTGAGAAGGTCGTTCCTTTCCAGGAGAAGTACAACGAAGTACTCGCAAGCGGAATCATCAACGACATTTTGGATGCCGGCCGCGATTACACAAACGAGATCGCAAAAGAAAAATACGAGCTCGTCAGAAAGGCAGTCGGATTCGGCCGCGTGTAATTTTCGCGAAGTATAATTTCAGACAAAACAATTACGCCGGAGCACTCACGCTCCGGCGCTTTTCTATCCCTTTTCCATATTTGCGGTAAATTGTCTTATTCAACGTGCCACAGATAGCTGCGGTCATATTCAGCAGGCAGCTCGGTCCACTCTCCGTCCGATACTTCGATGTACCACTGCTGTTCGGTAGAATCCCATTCCATCCAGCCGTAATCACCATAGTCGGATGAGATGCCTTCGTACCAGTACTGCCATGTGTGAGTCTTGGTCGTGTCGTTGTACCAGAAATAGCAGTCTGTTACCGGATCGTAGTAGCAATCGAATTCGTCATTCCATTCGCATGTACGGTCAATTGACTTAACGTAGTAGCTGTTCTGGACTGCCGTTGCTTCGTATGCATTTTGTGCATCAGCCTTCTTCTGCATCTGCTCCATGACGAATGCAGGGAACTCGGGAAGTTTGCTGAGTGTTGACTTGAACTTCTCCATATCCATTGTCGCACCCGACAGGATATAGAAACCCATGAATCCAAAGAGCAAAACTGCTATCGGAACTCTGATGAGCCAATCGAAGATCGTGAGTCTGCCTGAGCTTCTTCCACGGCTGCTTGAGCTGTAGCTTCTGCTGCTTCCAGAATCGTAGTGTGTAGATGAACTCTTTTGTGAAGGTGGCATATCAGTTCCCTCCCTTATTCCAAAAGCCCTATTCCGAAGGCTTAATTCCCAGGACTGGCGCCAGTTCCTTATTCCACCTAAATTATATTTATCATTTGATATTGCCGTCCATAATAACCGGTTGCACAGAATTACCAAACCGGAAATACCCTGTTAATTTCCGTTTTGTCTTTAGTGCACTAAAATCTCGTTTTAGTGGCTCAAACATTTCATTTACATACGATAATGGACATTTCTCCCAAACTGTCTGTATGATTCATGGATAAAAATGCCTTGTAAGGTTATGCATACAGACAAAAACAGGATTTTTAGTAAATTGTCTGCATTTTCTTGTTTTTCAATTGGTTTCATAACTGTTATACACAGACAAAACTGTATATTCTAAGAAAAATGTCTGTAAAACCTATTCTCCAAGGGTTTTAGCATCTAATCTTACAGACATTTTTTAATTCTGGTCTGTATTCATTAAGAAAGAGGCTTCTTCTTCAGAAGCCTCTTTCTTTGGTCTTTGGGGGGAGGGTATTACAGGCTTTTACACCTGTAGGGTTTATTTATTCTTTGAGAAGCTTGTAAAGTGTTGTATACAACTGTACTGCTTCATCCCGGCTGAGTCTTACACATGAACTGAGTTTTGTGGGAATGTCTTTCGCCTTTTTGTATAACGCCTTTCCTTCTTCAGTCAGACTGACAACGACTACTCGCTCATCTTCCTCACTTCTGGTTCTGTTGATCAGACCCTGCTTTTCGGTATTTTTAAGCATCGGCGTAACAGTGCCGGTGTCGAGCTTTAATCTCTTACACAGATCACCGACCGTGATCTTTTCTTCTTCCCAGAGAACCAGGAACATGATGTACTGTGTGTACGTCAGACCCAACGGTTTGAGGAGCGGTGTATAGAGGTTTACTATCTTTCGCGCTGCGGCATAAAGAGGAAAACACAGCTGCGAATCAAGTTTCATGTTATCGTTCACTTTCATATAAGATCACCCCTGATTAGATAAGACTCTCGACGAACGCTCTTACTTCCTTCATGTCGGCAGTAGGTTCGAATCTCTTAACTACGTTGCCCTCACGGTCAACTATGAACTTCGTGAAGTTCCACTTAATGTCGGGCTTGCTCTCGTATTCCTTATCCTGCTTCTTGAGCATTGCCTTCATCGCGAGAGCTGAAGGTCCCTTACCGAATCCTTCAAATCCCTTCTGTGACTTCAAATATGTAAATAAGGGGAGCTCGTTCTCGCCGTTGACATCTGACTTCTTCATCTGGGGGAACTGTGTGTGATACTTGAGCTGGCAGAATTCGTGAACCTCTTCGTCGGTTCCGGGTGTCTGTCCATTGAACTGGTTGCAGGGAACATCGATAACTTCGAATCCCTTATCGTGGAAATCTTCATACATCTGCTCGATCGGCTTGTAGTGAGGTGTGAAGCCGCAGCCTGTTGCTGTATTTACAATGAGGATAACCTTACCTTCGTAATCCTTTAGGGAGATCTCCTCTCCTTTGGGTGTGGGAACTGTGTAATCGTAAATTGACATATCGTGTTCTCCTTTCATATCTATTTGACCAAATTATATTGTGTCAAATATAAATTGTCAATAGATATTTTGTGTTCTTTTCGAAAACAAAAGCCACAGGAATAATTCCTGTGGCCCTGCTTATCTATGCTTTAACCGGAGGGGTTATTAACTAAACTTGTAGCCGTCGTCCTGATTGCCTGTGAGTGTGAGATAGAATGTATCTCCCAATTTGACTGAACGCTCGAAACCGCCTTCGACGGTATAGGTATCGTTGTTCTCGGCCTGAAGTGTAAACTCGCATCTTATTTCGAATGAACCTCCATCGGGTGCTAATTTATCCGCTGAGATCTCAGGAATCTCATAATACATCTTGTCGCCCTTTGTTATTACCTTTTCGTCAGCGCGTCCGCTGCCTGAAGTTCCAATGAGATGATCGCCGGAGTAGTAATTCATGGTGATTACTTTTACATCGTCTGCATCGACAGTTACAACGAACTGAACTGCTTCCATTTCATAATGAAGGTCTGAACTGCCCCATTCCTCGTAACCTGCCGGCTCAACGATCTTGGGTGTGAAAATGTCTTCGCTATATGTCGAAAAGTCTCTCCAGATATCAGGTGTCTCATTCATTCTGTCGACGTTAACGACCATAAGATAGTTGTCATACGGATCATCATTAAGTGTGTAAACTCTGAGATTCTTGTCGCCATCCAGATATCCGAGGCAGTCCTGGATAGCAACGTACTTGAGCTCACCCTTGAGCGAACCGTAAGGCATATAGGTTCTGTCATTTACTTCTATCGTATTTAGAGAAGAACTGTCGATATCATTCATCTCAAACGATACAGGATTATCAGGTAACTGAAATCTCTCTTCGTTTTTAAGTGAGAGGTTGCATCCTGAGAACATTACTGCGAGAGCCATTGTTCCCGCCAATGCTGCTGTTTTGATCTTGTTGTTTTTCATGATTATTATCCCCCTTAATCGCCGATATAGTATCACGGTATTTCTTGTTATTCAATACTATTTTATCGTTTCACGATATATTGCCACACTTTCGAAAGGTAAAAAGCCCAAGAATTAAGGGCACCCCCATGAGGATGCCCTTAATATAATTACTAATCTTATAATCCCGTTATCAGCTCTTGCGCTTGATATCTTCTGCAGCCAGAGCCTTCGCCTTCTCGATCGGATCGGCGATGTATGCGATGCCGCTGCTGCTGATCTGGATTGCTGTTCCGCAGAACTCGCAAAAGCCTGTTGAACCACGACGGATACGGTTGCCCGTAGCGCCGCAGTTAGGGCACTCGACAGCTACACTGTCACGTGCGATCTCATCTTCCAACTGGGTTCTTCTGTATCTTCTGCTCTCATATTCAGCGCGCTCTCTGGAAGCTTCTGCCTCGAGTCTTGCTCTCTCAGAAGCTGTTCTGGAACGTTCGATTTCCTGCTGCTTAAGAATATGGTCACTTACTCTGAAACCAATCTTAACGAGATTACCAAGTCCTATCCCAAACATTAGTATCTCCTCCTTTTCCCTAATCTTATTCCAACAGTTATTTTAACATGTCATGGAGCTCGCGCGCCAGTCTCGGAACGGGTAATCCGACCACGTTCGAGTAGTCTCCGTTTATGCATCTTACCAGTAACGCACCCTCGTCCTGGATGCCGTATCCGCCGGCTTTGTCATAAGGAGATCCGCTGTTGCAATAAGCTTCGATCAGGGTCTTCTGATAGGAGTCCAGAGGATTGAATTCCACCTTGGTTTCTTCTGTAAATACTTTTGATCCGGAACCTGCGAAAACAGCGACGCCTGTCGCAACGACATGCGTCTTTCCGGAAAGGAGCGATAACATGTTTACCGCCTCTTCGCGCGTTGCAGGTTTGCCGAAGATTATGTTGTCTAAAACTACCGAAGTGTCAGCGCCGATTACTACCGTGTTCTCTTTCTCTTCATCAGATAACGAATCGAAAACAGCCTTCGCCTTCAGCATCGCCAGACCTTCGCTGACTCTGAGTGCGGGCACGCCGTCTTCTTCCATCTTTATCTCTGCAGAGCGTTCGTCTACTTCCGCAGTTCTTACTTCGAATTTATCTGTAACCAAAGACAGCAATTCGCGCCTCCTCGGAGACGCGCTTGCTAAAATAATGTTCTTATTAATATCACCTAATAACACTTATGTATCTGCCTTGTCCTCTTTATTTTCAGGAGCTGCAGGAGCAGGTGTCCCAGCCTTCAAAGGAATATCCGGAATGATGGACTTTACCTCTTCTTTTGCAGGAGCGGGAGCAGCATTTTCCTTCTTCTCTTCAGCATTTTCAGCTGCTGACTTTGCTGCTGCATTAGCCTGGGCTGCTGCAGTTGCAGGTCTTGTGTGAACAGGCTTTACAGGTGCAGCTACAGGTGCCGTTGATGTTGAAACAGCCTGCTTTGTAACGCTGTTTGTCTGCTTAAGTCTTGCTTCCATAGCGTCGATAGCTGCATTGTTCTTCATGCCCTTGTCTGCCTTCGGAATAGTAGCTGATGCGGCCTGTGTTCCGCCGCGCTGAGCGCCGCTGATAGTGTCGCTCAAAGATTCCTTGAAGCTGATAACGTTCTCAGGAAGAATACCCTTTGAGTTATCTTCGAAACGTGCATCAGGATTCTCATTAAACAATGAGTAAGCTTCTCTCGGATTCTCCTTGTGGGAAATCTTATAGTAGAAGTTAACGAGCTTTGCAAGTGACTTACTCATAACGAGTCTTGAAGCTGTCTTAACGGGAGCATCGATTCCCTGGATCTCGTTAACGTCCTTAAAGAATTCACCGGATGTCTTATAGTCACCGCTGATGATGTAACCGGCACCAGCCTCGCCCTTGTCAGCCAATGTGAGCATTGCGTTAGCAACAACTCTTACGTCGACGAAAGCACGTCCGCCTTCCTTCGGAGGAACGGTACCATTCTTAATATAACTGCTTAACACCTTATTGATCTCATAGTCCTCTGAATAACCCGGGCCGATGATGAATGTAGGAAGTACCATTACGGCATTGAGCTTATTGAGCGCAACCTTTTCCATTACATAAGCAGCAGCCTCAGCCTTGGACTTTGCATACTCACCTTCAACCTTGTTACGGTCAAAATGGATCGTGAGGTTATCTCCTGTAACTTCAGGATTGAGAGCGTACGCGGAGCTCAGCATAACGAGCTTACCGATCTTACGCTTAAGACACATATCAACGATGTTCTCTGCACCGATAACGTTAACTCTTCTCATTGTGAGATTAGTTGAATCGGAGAGCGATACATACTCATCAGTATGGAAAAGAACACATGATCTCGGATCTTCGAGTTCAAAGAATTCTTTCATAGAATCCTTGTCAGTGGAAATACCGTAGCAAATCTCAATATTAGGATTGTTTCTGTAGATTCTTGTGTCGGAAAGCTCGCTCATGAGAATCCTTACCTTCTCGCCACGCTCCAGGAGCATGCTGATAACGAACTTACCTAAAGCGCCTTCACCGCCAGATACCAGATATTTAACCGACATACACTCACTCCTTGATAATACGTATGTTGTTACTTCAATCTTATATAGTTAACTCACCCAAAGCATATATAAGAAGGCTTTATAGTGATATCAAATCGCTGTGTTAATTAAGCAAAAATCGTTCAAAAAGCACAATGATTGATAATGTCATTTTACACTGATATTTCAAACTATGCACAAACTAAATGAAAATAATTGTTGACAATTGTGTTTCACAAGTTTATCCTTATGGCAATTTCGACTTATCTCGGAAGCATACAATTGAATAACTCTAAAGGCTGTGACGAAGAAGGCCGCAGAGATTCGATCAATACAGAGAAGTGCTATTTGCTGAGAGGCACGTGACGATATTTGCAACAGGCTATCCCTTCCGAGCCGGCACCCCGAACAGAGTAATCTAAGTAGACAGTGCCCGTTATGCTGCGTTAAGGCAAAGGAGTTGTTAGACTTCGAAGTGGCAAACATACGTGTTTGCAAGTTGAGTGGTACCGCGGATTTATATTCGTCTCAATGTCCAAGTAGGATGTTGGGGCTTTTTTTTTGCCCCAGCGAAAGAACAGACAAGACAGATTGACAGAAAAGGAGAATGGTTATGTCAACAGCACAGAACAGCAACGTTGAGTTAAGACTCGCAGAAGTTGCAGACAGAGTTCACGGCCTGAGACTCGATATGGGTCTATCACCTGAGGAAGTAGCAGCCAAACTGGATATTACTACTGAAGAATATCTCAAGTTTGAGGAAGGCACTCAGGACTTCAACTTTACATTCATATATAAATTCGCGAATCTCGCCGGCGTCGAAATCTCAGATATCATGGAAGGTTCATCACCTTCCCTTAAAGAATATGCCGTAACAAGAAACGGCCAGGGCAGCCCGATCACAAGACGTACAGGTTATAAGTACCAGCGTCTTGCATCAAGATTCAAGAATAAGCTCTGCGAGCCTTTCCGCGTCGTAGTTCCTTATTCAGAAGAGGCATTAAACCCTCCGTATCACCTCGTTTCTCATAACTACCAGGAGATGAACATCGTCGTTAAGGGTACATTGAAGGTAATCATCGGTGATTCTTCAGAAGTACTCCACGAAGGCGACTGCATCTACTTCGACTCAACACAACCCCACGGCGAATTCGCATTGGGCGGTGAGGACTGTGTCTTCTATGCGATCATCCTTAACCCTGAAGCATGGGGCAAGGGTGAGAACTACACCACACCTTACAACTCAGAAGAGATGCGTACAGAAAACGTCACAAACGTTGATGCAGCTAATCTTGAAGATGCTGTTTATACACATTACCTCAACGGCGTTCTCGATGAGAACGGCACAATGGTTGACGTCGATGTTAACGTTCCCGCATGCAAGAAGTTCAACTTCGCTTTCGACTGTGTTGACGTTATCGCAGATAAGAATCCTGATAAGCTCGCTATGCTCTGGGTCGCAAAAGACTGCGTAACTGAAAGAAGATTCACATTCGGCGACATCAAGAAATATTCCAACATGACTGCCAACTACTTCAAGTCACTTGGCATCGGCAAGGGTGATAAGGTAGTTCTCGTATTGAAGCGTCACTACCAGTTCTGGTTCGCCATGATGGGTCTTGAGAAGCTCGGTGCTGTTGCGATCCCTGCTACTCACCTCCTCCGTGATCACGACTACGAATACCGTTTCAACGCAGCAGGCGTTAAGGCAGTATTCTGCACAGCAGACGACGATGCAGCTGACGAGTGCGAGAAGGCAGCAAAGGTATGCGGAGTTGAGACTCTCATCCTCTGCAACGGTTCAAGACCCGGCTGGCATGACTTCAACGAGGAGTTCAAGAACTTCTCTGATGTTTTCGAGCGTCCTGAAGATTACGCATGCGGATACGATCCGATGGTAATGTTCTTCACATCAGGTACAACAGGATATCCTAAGATGGCTCTGCATTCTTATATGTATGCAATCGGCCACATCCCGACAGCTAAGTATTGGCAGAACGTAGACCCTAACGGTCTCCACTTCTCCATCTCTGATACAGGCTGGGGTAAGGCACTCTGGGGTAAGCTCTACGGTCAGTGGCTCTGCGAAGCTCCTGTCTTCACATTCGACTTCGACCGCTTCAAGGCTGAAGAGATCCTCCCTATGTTTAAAAAGTACAACATCACAACATTCTGCGCACCTCCGACGATGTTCAGATTCTTCATCAAGGAAGACCTGTCTAAATACGATCTGTCTTCACTCAAGTATGCAGTTACTGCAGGTGAAGCTCTGAACCCTGAGGTATTCAACCGCTTCATGGCAGCAACAGGTATCCGTCTCATGGAAGGCTTCGGCCAGACAGAGACAACACTCGCAATCGCTAACCTCGTAGGTTCCAAGCTCCGTATCGGTTCAATGGGTAAGCCTAATCCGCTCTACGACGTTAAGATCCTTGATCCCGATGGCAACGTATGTAAGCCCGGTGAGACAGGTGAGATCTGCATCAACACACAGAACTACCACCCGAAGGGACTCTTCCTCCAGTACTACCTCGCACCCGAACTTACAAACGAGGCATGGCACGACGGCTGGTATCACACAGGTGATACTGCATGGGCAGACGAAGATGGTTACATCTGGTACGTTGGACGTACTGACGATGTCATTAAGTCTTCCGGCTACCGTATCGGACCCTTCGAGATCGAGAATGTCATCATGGAGCTTCCTTATGTTCTCGAGTGCGCAGTTACAGGCGTACCTGACCCTCAAGGCGTAAGAGGCATCGTTGTTAAGGCAACGATCACACTCGTTAAGGGCACAGAAAGAACTGAAGAACTCAAGAAGGAAATCCAGAACTACGTTAAGGAGAAGACAGCTCCTTACAAGTACCCGAGAGTAGTTGAGTTCGTCGATGAACTTCCTAAGACATTCAACGGTAAGATCATGAGAAAGGCTATCAGATCTGCAGAAGAGCAGAAGTAATTCTCATCCTCACGAAGCTTTTAACCAGAGCGGCTCTATCGTAGAGCCGCTTTTCTTTTGCCCCGGTATAACTCTCACATCAAATCTCCTGTCCCTGACAAACGGCCACAGACAATCGTAGGCTTCCTTCGGATTCTTAAATTCAGGTGTTGGGAATTCCGATATATCGAGCAGCATGTTCTGCCCTGCGAAACGCTCAAGAAGCAGGTGATGCCTCTTGTCGAAGACTATGAGATCGTCAAATTCCCGCCTGTTTAAAATCGATTTGCGAATGATCGGCAGCACGGAATTCGTAGGATTGATCATGCAGGATGCCGCCTCCTCGCCCAGATAGAAATCGAGTTCTCTTAACAGTTGCTGCGCCTCCCTGTAGAGGTCCCTTATTGCCATCTGTATTCCGTTCATCAGCTCACTGGAATAATCATCGGCTACCCTCGCGCCATATTTAAGGGAACAGAATATCATCTTATAGAGGTTGATCTCCCGCCCCGCACTGTCAGTCAGGAAATAGTCGGCCGTCATCTGCTGGACCTCTGCACTGCTCCTGGAAGATATCATCGAATAGAGATACTGCGCGTCCTTAAGGCTCGTCTGAATATTTATGGTGTCCGTAAAAGCGAACTCATCTCCCACATCCATCATCTTCCTGTCAGATATCATGGCAGGCACCCTGCCCGATCTCAAGACAGCAAGCACTGCACACAGATACCCTTCGAAAGTGCCGTCATACGTGTATTTATTGCCCTGAACTGACATGGTATGTACCCCCTGTTCATCTTAAGTGACGTCATTCTATCATCCCGAACATATGTTTGTAAATATGCATTTTCGATGGTGTACGAATAATGGTACCGGCCATATAAAATTCCAAATTTCTCAAAAAAATATTCCGTTAATCATCACTTCATAACGTATCTGTTGCTTAGGCATCAGAACGGGCCTTCATTAGTGATTGTTCCTCCCTCTATACCTGCCATAATGAAGCTACCAAACAAAAACATAAAACCAAAAAGGAGGACAAGAAAATGAAACACATTAATACTTACGAATTAGATCTTTTAGATCTTGATACCGTTACAGGTGGAAACATTTCAGAGACAGCCAAGGACAGCCAGTTCTTAACAGAGATCGGAGTTATGAACGACGGCATAAGCGAGATGAGATTAACTTTCGCTTGGGATTCCAATTCAGCAGCAGTCGATGCAGGCTGGGCAAGCATCGGAATCGTTTGCGTAACAGTACCTTTCGATACTAACAGATACTATTTGAACGGCAAGCAGATCGGCAGAAAAGCAGCTCTGAATTACGCAATGCAGAAGACAGGTAAATACATCCGCATCACGGATTACCTTATGCCTTACGCTTCATAAGCCTATAAGGCTTTATAAAAAACCAATAATAAAGGGGCATCACTAAGATGCCCCTGAAGTTTGCTCATTTACCTTTAAGATCAAGGCTTCGGGAAACCGATCTCCTTTAAGAATGTATTGATCTTTTCCTTATCTCTCTTGCTGCCATCAACGGAATATGCCTCAATATAAACATTCTGGTTTACATAAATGCCACCGTAGATCTCAGCATCCTTGTAAAGGAAAACATCATTTGAATAAAGATAAAAAGGTGAACCGCCCTCGAGCTCGCCGTTGAAAATAACTGTTCCTCTTACCTTATTTACCATCAATGTGCGGGAACCTGTGAAATCCTTGTCTTCGCACAGATCGCCGAAATCTTCATAGACTTCATCGAAGTAATCCATAGCATCATCTTCTTTTTTGAATCTGATGTATGTGTAGTAATTGTCGCCGTCCTTAACGTGAATAAGGTACTCTGCCTTATCACCGCCGACTGTTACGTTCTTGAGGTGTAATGTCTCATCTTCATCAATACCTGCTGCATTATCCAATGCCTCAAAGAAATCGTCTTCGTCCTCTATAACCTTAAACCCTGTGCATCCGGCCAACGAAAGTGTTGTGGCAAATACAAGAACTGTCGCGATCAAAGCACGCAACTTCTTCATAACGCGTTCCCTCCTAATGAAAATTAAATATATTTTAGCCTACCCCCTATATCATTTCAACGAAAAGAGTCCGATATTATCAAATAGGAGTGCAAATTAAAACCCGGCATGCATTTGCCGGGGTTTGTTAAGTCAATACTTTCGAGGTGAATTAAGCAATCTTAAATCTGTGGTATGTCTTCTTACCCTTACGTACGATTGCTTCGCCGTTTGCGTCGAAGTCAGATTCCTTGAGCTCATAGAACTGGTCCTCAACAGCGGCGTCATTGAGGTAAACGCCCTTCTGCTGGATCATACGTCTTGCTTCGCCCTTTGACTTCATGAGACCTGCCTTAACGAGTGCGTCAGCGATCTGCATGCCGGCCTTGAGCTCATCATTTGTGATCTCAGTTGTCTTCATGTCCTCAGATCTTCCGGCATTCTCGAAAAGGTCCTCAGCTGTCTTCTTTGCGATATCGGCAGCTTCTTCGCCGTGAACGATCTTTGTAACTTCGTAAGCGAGTCTCTTCTTTGCCTCGTTGATCGCAGCGTCAGTGAGCTTTGCATACTCGTTGATCTCATCCATCTCGAGGAATGTCAGAAGCTTCATGCACTTGATAACATCAGCGTCATCAACGTTTCTCCAGTACTGGTAGAAATCGAAAACAGGAGTCTTCTCAGCATCGAGCCATACAGCACCCTTAGCTGTCTTACCCATCTTCTTACCTTCGCTGTTAGTAAGGAGCGTGAATGTAAGGCCATATACGGAATCACCCTTCTTACGGCGTACGAGCTCCATGCCTGCGAGGATATTGGACCACTGATCGTCACCACCGAACTCCAGGTTGCAGCCGTACTTCTCGTGGAGGTAATAGAAATCGTAACCCTGCATGAGCATGTAGTTGAATTCGAGGAAGGACAAACCCTTCTCGAGACGCTGCTTGTAGCACTCGGCAGTAAGCATCTTGTTTACGGAGAAGTGTGTACCTACTTCTCTTAAGAATTCGATGTAGTTAAGATTTCTGAGCCAGTCAGCATTGTTAACGATGAGCGCCTTGCCCTCCGAAAAATCAACGACCTTGCCCATCTGCTTCTTGAAGCACTCAACGTTATGGTCGATCGTCTCAACAGTCATCATCTGACGCATGTCTGTACGGCCTGTGGGGTCGCCGATCATCGCTGTACCGCCACCCATGAGAGCAATCGGTCTGTGACCTGCCTTCTGCATGTGGCTCATAACCATCATCTGAACAAAGTGACCAACGTGAAGTGAGTCAGCCGTAGGGTCAAATCCGATGTAGAAAGAAACACCGGGCTTGCTCAGCAAATCGTAGATCTCATCTCTGTGTGTAGCCTGTGAGAAGTAACCTCTCTCCTCAAGCACATCGAAAACATTTCTGTACATATATTCCTCCAACAAATTGTTGTCTAATTAAACACCAAGCTTGATGTAATCGATCGCAGCGAGTGCCGCAACTGCGCCGTCTGCGCAGGCTGTTGTGAGCTGTCTTACCTTCTTGGTTCTGCAGTCGCCTGCAACGAAGATGCCTTCCACATTCGTCTTGCAGTTCTCACCGGCCTCAATATATCCGCCTGTAAGTGTAACAAGATCCTTGAAATCAGCTGTCTTCGGCTCCTGGCCGATTGCAACGAAGAGTCCGTCAACTTCAACTGTCTTCTTGCTGCCGTCTTCCTTATTTGTGAGCTCGAGGCCTGAGAGCTTCGGCTCGCCTGTGAGTGCATCAACTACATAAGGTGTAACGATCTCAAGGTTAGAGAGTTCTTTCGCTGCGTTAACGAGAACCTCGTCAGCTCTGAATTCATTTCTGCGGTGTATAAGATATACCTTTGCAGCAATACCTGCAAGGTAAATAGCGTCTTCAACAGCAGTATTTCCGCCGCCGTTAACAGCAACGACCTTATCCTTGTAGAATGCGCCGTCACATGTTGCGCAATAGGAAATACCCTTGCCGAGGAGTGCCTCTTCCCTGTCGATTCCGAGGTGGCGGTTGGATGCGCCGACTGCGAGGATGACTGCCTTTGCTGTGTCAGTCTTACCTGAATCGAGAGTTACTTCGAAACCGGATTCTGTTTTAGCAATAGCGGAAACACGGTCAAACTCAAGTGTCGCACCAAGGTTGATCGCCTGGTTGTAAAGGTCATTTGCAAAATCGAAACCGGAGATCTTCGCAATCGCCGGATAGTTCTCGATCTCGGGGGTGTTGATGATCTGGCCGCCGTACATCTCACCCTCATATAGGGTCGTGCTCATTCCTGCGCGTCTTGCATAGACAGCTGCTGAGAGTCCTGCCGGGCCTGCACCTACGATGATAATGTCTGCCATATCAGCCTTCCTTTCCGTTGACGAGTTCGTCCATTCTCGCGTGCGCTTCGGGATTCTCCCTCTGCAGCGAGATAACCTTTCCTGCACGGCTGATAAAGCAATGTTCGCTCGTTCCCGTGCATCTTACCTGCTCGGTCTCCTTGTCGAAAACCGTGTATTTGATATCAAACCTCACGCCCGTATATCTTGTGATCTCAGCACGGATAACGACCGTGTCGCAATACTTAGCCATAGTCTTATACTTTGCGGTAAGTCCTACGACGGGGCTGATGATACCCATTTCTTCCATTCCCTTATAACCCAGACCGATGTCTTCAAACAGCTTTGTTCTGGCCTCTTCGAACCACCTGATGTAGTTCGAGTGATGGGTAACTCCCATCTGATCTGTCTCGTAATACTGTACGAGATGTTCGCAATCTGTAGTTGCTGCCATTTTGGCTAATTTCCTCCGCCCCATATAGATTTATTTATTTTATTTAGAGTAAGGGTAACTGTCAAATTTACGGATTTGCAGACGTGTCTGTTTCCGCATGCTCCATTTCCTCTCGAAAACATATATAATGTCACCTATGGATACCGGACTCTTCATCTTGATAACAGACATCATCGGCACTGTTGCTTTCGCAGTGTCAGGTGCCATGGCGGGCATCCGCAAAAAGATGGACATCTTCGGCGTCAACATCTTAGCGCTCCTGACTGCAACGGGCGGCGGAATCATCAGAGACATAGTCATGGGCTCCACCCCTCCGACCGCATTCAAAAACCCTATGTTCGTAATCATCGCGGCAGTCACAGCCAACATCACATTCATCTTCGTATGGTGGCAGCACAAGAAGAAGCGCGAAGTTTCCGACAAAACACGTGCTATCTACGAGAAAGTCTTCTTCTGGTTCGACACGATCGGCCTCGCCGCATTCACTGCTGACGGTGTTCACACGGGTCTCCTCGGCGAGCACTCACATAACGCATTCCTCGTAATCTTCCTCGGTGTCGTTACGGGTGTCGGCGGCGGTGTATTAAGAGACGCGCTCTCGCTCGAGATGCCCTATATCTTCGTAAAGCACATCTACGCATGCGCCTCACTGGTCGGCGCCGGCGTCGTTTATATCATTTATTCGGTAACCGGTTCTTCCGAAGCCGCAATGCTGTCAGGCTTCCTCTTCGTCTGCATCATCCGCTACTGCGCGGCGCACTACGGGTGGAATCTGCCGAAAGCGTATAAGTAACTGCTTTGTTTATTTGAGAGCGGCTGTCACTTAGGTGGCATTTTTTTGTTAGACTTTCGAACGGCACGGCGTGGGATTTTCGAGAAAGCAGAAAATTACTGACGGGAAAAATATGGGAGTAAAACGCCTCAATTACTCCCAAAAATGAGCAAAACCACTCCAAATTGCAGAAAAATGGGAGTAAAACCGACGTTTTACTCCCAAAATAATCCCATGTTATAAAACCAGCACTCAGTTCGAATCCGGAACCGCCTTGATGGCAGCCAGCAGATCAGCGAACTCCTCGAACGCCGGAATATCCGGGTTGTCAGCGATGATCTTCTCTGTGCTCTTGAAAAGGAAACCTGCCTTAGAAGCCTTGATCATTGCGAGGTCATTATATGAGTCGCCGGAAGCGATGGTGTCGAAACCGATGGACTGCAGCGCGCGAACCGTGGACAGCTTTGAATTCTCGATTCTCATCTTGAAGTCTTCGATCATGCCGTCCTCTCCTACGATGAGTGAGTTGCAGAACAGCGCCGGATAGCCGAGTTTTGCCATCAGGGGCATAGCGAACTGTGTGAAAGTGTCGCTGATGATAATGACCTGCATATCCTTACGGAGCTCGTCTAAGAATTCCTTTGCACCCGGCAGAGGATCGATCTGCGCGATAACGTCCTGGATCTCCTTGAGGCCGAGGCCGTGCTCTCTTAAGATTCCGAGTCTCCAGTGCATGAGCTTATCGTAATCAGGCTCATCTCTTGTGGTGCGGGTAAGCTCCGGAATGCCGGTCTTCTTTGAGAACTCGATCCAGATCTCCGGTACCAGAACACCTTCCATATCAAGGCAAACAATATTCATAAAAAGATTTCCTCCCCTTAGATTGTAGCGTATATAAATGAGCCAGCGTTATAGCCCATGCCATACATTCCGAAAATCAAAGTTGCTACCGTAATGAACATGAATGCTGCCCAGAGAACGACGATGCCCTTGCTTCTTAAGAAGGCGATCGCGGACTTGGCCTTTTCATCTTCACTCGGTACGTATTTGTATGCGTCAACCAGAACGACGACCAGAACAGCAGCGATTAGAACGATGAGGTTCTTGAGATCCATTCCCGAAGATGAGAAATTCGCCCAGTTGAGTGCAACGCCGCCTCTGCGGAAGATCGCTGCATACATGTCGATCGCGTCCTTAACCGTTGCTGATCTGAAGAATACAAATCCCGTGAGCATCAGCACGAAAGTGCGCAAAGACTGGAAGATCCTGAAGTAGAGTTTGTCTGCTCCGATCTTCGGTCTGATCTTTTTGAACAACGGCTCGAAAACCATTCCCAGCACTATATAAACGAAGTGCAGGATACCTGAGCCGATAACGTAATTCCAGAGGCCGCCATGCCAGTAACCGACTGCGAACCAGAGGATCAATAATGCGATGTAAGTAGGAACTTTCTTACCGTTCTTCTTGCCGAACTTCGCCTTCGACCAGTCACCGATCTTGATCAGGGGTGCAGACTTCAAAACAGGATACATAAGGTAATCGCGGAGCCATGCACCCAGTGTGATGTGCCATCTTCTCCAGTATTCCTTGACGGTCTTTGAGAAGAACGGGCAATTGAAGTTCTCGGGCAGTTCGATGCCGAGCATATGTGATACACCGATTACAACTTCCATACATCCTGAGAAGTCGCAATAGAGCTGGATCGCAAAGAAGAATACTCCGAGGGGAACGTACCAGCCTGTGAAGTTAACATGGTCAGCGTAGATCATGTTTACGACCATAGCGGCACGGTCAGCGATTACGAGCTTTTTGAAAAAACCCCATGCAACTCTTACTGCGCCGTCAGTGATCCTTGAGATCGAGAACTTAACTTCCTTTGTCTTCTCAAATTCTGCGGACAAAGAAGCGTAGGTGTTCATAGGTCCCGACATAAGCTGCGGGAAATATGTTGAGAACAGCAATACCTTGAAGAAGTTCTTTTCGGGAGTTATCTTCTCCCATCTGCAGTCCAGAATATATCCCGTTGTCTGCAGAACATAGAAAGACATTCCGACCGGCACTGCGTATTTGAAGAACGAATTTGCTCCGTCAACTGCGCCGAACAGCAAATCCAGTCTCTCGGATGCTGAACCGATTACGTTATAGTATTTGACCGCACAGAGGAGTGCGATGTTGATTACAACTGTGATTATCGTGGCCGCATTGCGCGCGCCGTTGCTCCTGCCCGCACCTGACAGCAGACCTCCGATATAACAAAGAACCGCTGATATGAGCACAAACACCAGAGTGTAGAATCCCAGAAAACCTGCGAACACAAGGCTCGCAAGCATTACGACCCAGATTCTGAAACTCTTGGGTACGACATAGTAGAGCAGTAAAACTGCTGCAACAAATACCAGGAAAAGTGCGGATACCAGCGACATTAATTAACCCTTAGCCGAGATGAGCGATGATTCTGTCTACCATCTCACCGACATTCTTAAGACCTGTCGTCTCACCCATCGTGAACTTGATGCCAAAGCATCTCTCGACTGCAACAATAAGATTGATGTGCTCTAATGAATCCCATCCGTCAACGTCTGCAGCAACAGTCGCATCGTTTACTGTGATGTCCTCATCATCGAAAACATCCTGGAACACTTCATTAAGCTTTACGTAAATCTCTTCTCTTGTCATTATCTTATCTCCTTCAAACCGGGCGGAACTCAGTTTACCTTGATCGCAACGTTTCCGCTCTTGTGGGGCTTCGAGAGGTCGAGCAGCCACTCTGATGTGCCGTCTTCCATCTCCCTGATCTTCTCAAATCCCTGAAGCTCGTAGAAATCCTTGACCATTTTATTCTTTGCGGTCGGATAATAGTAGCCTTTAATCATTGTGATATTTTTGGATTTTGCCTGGGAAATCAGCTCGTCCATCATTGCAAATTCCATACCGCGCTTGAGGACACGGCAGCTCATAAGCCACAGATCGATGTGGAAGAACTTATCATTTCCGTAGTCTTCCTCATGTCCGAAAGTAACCGCTACAACGCCGTTATCGCCGAATTTGTCCTCCAGCCTTCCGTACAAAGTAATGAACTTCGGGTCAGCTGCGAACTTCTCGATATCTGCCTGTGAGCATCTCTTTGTCGTGAGATTGAACTGGTTGCTCTTATTTGTGAGCTCTGCAATCCTTGCCATATATACCGGCGCGAAAGGCTTGATCTCGGCAGTCATTTCGAGCGATCTCAAATACTCGTCGTAATTCTCGAACGAAGCCGATGCCTTGGCACGCTCCATGTTAGCCTTATACATTCCGCTGCGCTTGATATCCTCTTCAGAAATTCCGGTTACCTCAAAGAATCCGTTTGAATCGATAACGTCGATATAAGTCTCAGGCGCGCCTACCTCGGGAACGCTGATTCCCTGGATCTGATTCTCGACCAGCGCACGCTCAACAGGATTATCGTCAACGAAGACGAAACTGTCGGCACCGATGTTTATCTCTTTCGCTGTGTTGGCAATATTGATGTCCTTGTTGTCCCAATTGGCCTTGATAATGAGGAAGTCATCCTTCTTCAATGTCGAGTCGGGACGTGCGAGACCAGCCAGCGCGTTCTCTTCGTCGTTCTTCGAAGCAACGGTGAGCAAGATTCCCAAATCCTTGTGAGCCTTGATGTACTGCTGGAATTCCGTATAGAGCTCAGACTCTGCGTCCTCGTGGCCGATCCTGATATTCTCCGGACCGTCGTCACCTACGATGCCGCCCCACAATGTGTTGTCCATGTCGAGCGCGAACGCCTTTTTATTGCGTCCGTAAACCGCCTTGATGATGTGAGCGAGATTGAACGCAAAATCAGGGATCGCAGAAACGCTCAGCGCATATTTATATCTGTACCAGTCACCCGGATCTGCCCACTTCTTGATGCCGTAGACAGCAGAGACGTAGTTAATGTCGTTAATGAAGAAATTCTGGTGTGCCTGGGCATAATTGCAGAACCTGTCGTTCAGTCTGTTGATGAAGTTCAGTCTTCCGTGAATATTCGTAAAATCGCTGTTGCCCAGGAGCCTGAAATAAGGCTGCTCGAAATTATTCTGGATTACCGTGCACTGATAACGGTCAGCCAATGCCTTCCAAATCTGCTCGAATCTTCCCATCGTCTCTTCGATGAGGGCATCGATCTGCTCAGGTGAATCTGTTACCTTCGGGAAGTTTGCTATATTTCTCGTTGTCGTGTGAACGAACACGAGATCCGGATTAAACTCATCCAACTCAGGATTGCCGAATACAGCATCCTGGTAATACTGGTTATATTCAGATTCGTAGAATTCGGGCCTGATTCCGTAGTTTAAGAGGAACAGCTCTAATATCTGCTTGATATCGCTCGTTGTGGAACCGCCCAAGATAGCGATCTTCTTATCGATGTACTGTATTCCTTCCCTCGCCAAAAGCTCTCTTCGGATAGCCTTTTTCTTGCGCAGGATAAAGTCAGAATCGTAAGGATACTCCAGCTGTTTCATTCCAAAATCTCCATATAAGTGCTTTTACCTGTCCTATAATATCATTTTTATCCCTAAACCGCCCTATTATAAAGGTAAGTTTGTATAATATGCAGTCCTCCATTATTTCGGGCGCGTGATATAACTAGGTGCGGTGGTTATTTCGAACGTTTTATAATTTTTTAGGAAGTGCAAATTGGAAAGTCTACGTTTTTTACTTGATGTCGCGATGATACTGTTTGTTGCCAAGTTGTTTGGCATTATCGCGCGAAAACTTCATGCTCCGGAAGTTGTCGGAGAAATTATAGCAGGCCTCTTGATCGGACCTGCTGTTTTAGGTTTGGTCCATCAGTCTGACTTCATCAACAAGATGGCCGAGATCGGCGTCATCATGCTCATGTTCGAGGCAGGACTGTCTACAGACATGAAGAAACTTAAGCAGACCGGCCTCAAGGCTACAGCCATTGCCTGCGCAGGTGTATTCGTACCTATCTGCATGGGTGCTGCACTCTACATGTGCTTCTACGGCTTCGGCCCCATCGGCTCGGAGCAGTTCCTCAAGGGTCTTTTCATCGGAACAATTATGGCTGCTACATCAGTCAGCATCACTGTTGCCGCATTAAAGGAACTCGGCAAACTCAGCAGCACTGTCGGAACAACGATCGTAAGCGCTGCCATCATCGACGACGTTATCGTAATCATCGTTCTTACTTTCGTATTGAGCGCAAAGGGATCCGGCTCTTCTGTATTGTCCACAATGCTCAAGGCTCTCCTGTTCTTTGCAATCGCGATCATCTCAGGCTTTGTTGTCTACAAGGCCTTCAAATGGCTCGATGCCAGATATGAACACACAAGAAGAATTCCGATCGCAGCCCTCGTTTACTGCCTGTTTATGGCATTCGTAGCCGAGAGATATTTCGGAATCGCTGATATCACAGGCGCATATGTTGCAGGCGTAGTCCTCTGCAACCTCCATGACGTTAAGTACGTTGAGCGTAAGGTCGACGTCAGCTCCTACATGGTTTTCGCGCCGATATTCTTCGCAGGCATCGGCCTCAAGGTTTCTTTCGAGAATTTCAACCCGACATTCCTGTTCTTCTCAATCGCATTCGTTGCTGTTGCCCTGGTCTCAAAGATCATCGGCTGCGGCTCGGCATCCAAGCTCTGCAAGTTCAAATGGAGCGACTCACTGAAGATCGGTATAGGCATGATGACCCGTGGCGAGGTCGCTCTCATCACGGCACAGAAGGGCCTCGCGGCAGGACTTATCTCATCTGACTACTTCACAGCGGTTATCCTCATGATCCTGGTCAGCTCGATCCTCGCGCCCGTCCTTCTCAAGATCTTATACAAGCCAAAGACGGCCACATAAAATTAATATGATAAAATAGCCCCTATGGAAAATAAGACAGCCCTGGTTCCTATAGTAATTCCTTCCTATGAGCCTGATGAGAGGCTTATAGCTCTGCTCCACGATCTGGACGCAAAGGAGATGGGCCCCGTCATTATCGTTAATGACGGCAGCTCTGAAGAATACGACAAGACTTTCGCTGAGGCTGAAGCGATCATCACAAAGCGCGGAGGCAAGTTCATTTCATACCGTCCCAACAGAGGCAAGGGACGTGCGCTCAAAACAGCTTTCACTTACATCAAGGAGAATATGCCCGGGGCAATCGGCTGCGTTACTGCAGACTCCGACGGACAGCACTCTCCCGAATGCATCAATAATATAATCGATACACTCATCGAAAAGCCGAATAATCTCGTGCTCGGCGTGCGTCAGTTCGATAAGAAAGAAATTCCGTGGAAGAGTTGGTTCGGCAACACCGTAACCATCAACGTCTTCTCATACGTCGCAGGCATGCGCGTCAGCGATACACAGTCAGGCCTGCGCGGCATTCCGTTCAAGTTCATGACAGAACTCATCGACACAAAGGGTGAAAGATTCGAATACGAGATGCAGATGCTCCTGGAGTGCGCAGGCAAATATGACCTCACAGAGATTCCGATCGAAACGATCTACGAATCCAAGGAGAACCACCAGACACACTTCCGTCCCGTCAAGGACTCGATCATCATCTACAAGGTTCTGGGCAAGAAGTTCTTTAAATTCGTTTTCGCATCGGTATCTTCATTTGTCATCGATATATTGTTATTCCACCTGTTCGTGTTAATGTTCAAGGACACATTCGGTGCGCTCTACATAACATTTGCGACGATTGGCGCGAGAGTAATCTCGGCAGTTTACAACTACCTCATCAATTACAAATTCGTATTCAAGAGTAAGGCGTCACGCACAACGTCTCTTACAAAATATGCACTCCTGGCAATCATTCAGATGAGCCTGTCGGCAGGCATAGTAAGTCTCATAGTTTATCTCTTCCCGGGATGCTGGGAGACACTCGTTAAGGCAATCGTAGACATGATCCTGTTCCTGATCAGTTACGCGGTACAGCAAAGATTCGTATTCAGTTCAAAATCCAAAGTATGACAAATCTATTCGAAAACATTTCACTCACAAAAATCATCGCGATCGGAATCTTTCTGATCATGTACATTCTCATGATCGTTCTGCCAAAGCGCCGTGCGATCGTCGCATTATCAGCAGCAGTATTAATGGTCATCGCGCAGGTTCTGCCTATCAGCAAGATCCTTCCCGCAATAGACTGGAACGTCCTCATGATGCTCTTCGGCACGATGGTCATCGTCGATTATTTCATTGAATCGAAGATGCCGAACAAGATCGCCGAAGCGCTCCTTAGAATCTCCAAAAATGTTTTGTGGGTAACGATTCTGATGTCACTTTTCTCAGGCATCATTTCCGCATTCATCGACAACGTTGCAACAGTTCTCATGGTTGCTCCTGTCGGCCTCGCGATCTGCAAAAAGCTTAAGATCAACCCCGTTCCCATGATTATCTGTATCGCTGTTTCATCCAACCTTCAGGGTGCGGCAACACTCGTCGGCGACACTACATCCATCATGCTCGCTGCAGCAGATCACATGAACTTCAACGACTTCTTCTATATGGACGGCAAGCCAGGTATGTTCTTCGCAGTCGAGCTCGGCGCGATCCTCACCATCCCTCTCATGATGGTAATGTTCCGCAAGAACAAAGAGCCCGTTAACAGCACGGAGCACACAAAGGTTACAGACTACGTTCCTACCATCACAATGCTCGGCCACGTTGTCCTGCTCATCATCGCTTCATTCATTCCGAACACACACGAGTGGACAAACGGAATCATCTGCATGGTATGCGGTATCATCACGATCATCTGGGAGATCATCAAGCAGAAATCAACAGAGGGCATGAAGCATTCTCTCAAGGCAATGGACTACGATACAATGCTCCTTTTGACAGGCCTGTTCGTTGTCATCGCATCTATCCGTGAAGTCGGTCTCATCAATGACCTTGCTAATTTCATCGCCGGTTTCGCAGGTTCTAACCGCTTCGTATTATTCACCATCATCGTATGGGGTTCAGTGCTCATCTCCGCATTCATCGACAACATTCCTTACGTCGCAACGATGCTTCCTTTGCTCGCCGGCGTAGCGACTGCAATGAATGTCGAACCGCACTTCCTCTACTTCGGTCTTTTGGTCGGCGCAACATTGGGCGGTAACCTCACACCTATTGGTGCATCTGCTAACATCGCCGGCGTCGGAATGCTCCGCAAGGAAGGCCACGAGGTCAGCTTCGGCGACTTCATGAAGATCGGCATTCCTTTCACGCTCACTGCAGTAATCGCAGGTTACCTCTTCGTCTGGATCGTCTGGGCGCCGAAGTAATTCTTTCGCTGAAAAGTCAGTCAACTAAAAATACCCACTAATCTCTTGATTATCGCGATTTAGTGGGTATTTTTTTGATCTTAATTGCTCGAAAACTCTCTCTTATACCCACTAACTCAAAGATATTGACCATTTAGTGGGTACGCGGCGAACTTTCGCTGCTCAGAAACACCCACCAATTGAACGTTTTCATTACTTTAGTAGGTATTGTCACTCCTTCACACAGTAACTAAAGGCTTTCGGATACCCACTAACCGGAAGGTTTTCGCACTTTAGTGGGTACCAACAAAAAGGCCGCCTCAAACGAGACGGCCTTATTAATTCGCAACTTAATTCGATCAGCCTTCTTCGCCGTAGAAAGCTTCGTATGCAGCCTCTGCCAGAGTGCCTGAAGCGTTAGCGATTACAGTGCTGTCAGGTGCGAGCAGTCTGTAGCTCCTCTCACCCAAAGATCCGATCGGCATCTGACCGTCGATTCCCAAAAGAATGTTGTAGAAGCAATCGGTAAGAACCGAATTAAAGACTTCACGAAGCAGCTCATCACTTGCGCCTGCGGCCTTGAGCTTTGCGATCTGTTCGCCTGCCATGTTGTCGGTGCTGCCGAGGTAATTTTCGAGCATTGCATCCTTCTCTTCTCTGGCTGCCTTAGCAAATAATGAAGCATCCATATCGGCATCCTCCGATTTCATAATATGCATATATTTTAACAGGTATTTTCATTACTAGCAAAAATCAATAATCTTTCATTTTTAAAGGAAAAACAGAAGGCGTGCGGATAGAGTTCCGCACGCCCTTTCACCCTACAAAAAACTAATTAAGAAATCCATTGTTTGACGCATTAAATTGTAGGGTCATTTTCTTCTGAATACTCTTCCTTTTTTCTGATGAGATAAAGGCCTGTAGCTGCAGCTGCTGCAATCATGAGGGACGCGATTACGTATCTTGTGTAATCGACTGTTTCACCTGTGGAAACAACTGCTGCGGCAACCTTCGTACCGATCGTAACTATAAACGGTGAGAAGGACTTTGTCTCAAATGTGAGTGTCAGATTCTTAGCGTTATAAACTGCTTCGATCAACTCAAAACCGTCTTCCAACATATGGAGTATTACGACTGTCTCGCCGTCTTCGAGGTCAAGTTCTTCCTTCAATACGAGTGTGATCCTTACAGGGAAACCGGGATCATGTACGGCTCCATCCTTATCGAAGAGAGTGATGTCGAATGCCATCGGGAAAACAACACCTGTGTATCCTTCATCAGCTACCTGCTTCTTAACTGCAGCAATATCTTCATCATCTGCTTCTTCGATATTGAGTTCAGATACTACGAGAAGATAATCATCGATCTCATCTTCGCTGAGTCCTACGAAAACAGCAGATACGGAAGTGAGACTTTCAGTAAAATTCATTGTCTCAGTCTCAGGAATCATGCCCCATGCATCGATCTTCAAGTAATCATGCTTATCCGGATACTTGATGCTGTTCGCACCTATAGGGGTAGTAAGGCACTCTTCATAATCACCCGCGAGCCAGAAAATTGCATAACCGTTAATGCCCTTTATCACTACTTCATAAGGACATTCACCGTACGAGATCTCGTAATAAGTGTAATCCTCAGGATCAGCCTTTCCACACTCGAAAGCAGGATACTTAATACCATCAGGAGTGCTCAGAGGTTTGACTTCTTTGCCGTTCTTATCCAGAACCGTCATGCTGATATCTATCTCTGTAACATCAATACCAATTACCCAGCACTGAGCAAAATAGATCTCGATTGAATTCACGCCGTTCTTGATGTCCTCTACTGTAACGAAGTGTCCGGGTATGAACTCTTCACGTTCTTCGAGGTTGGAAACCATGACTTTCTCACCGTCAACATAGTAGATCAGCTCGAAATCAGGAGACAAATCGTCAGGCAGTCTGTTTGAAATTACGGCGTCGCCCGGAATAGCCTGGCCAGGTTCAACAGGAGCGAAATCTTCGCCTTCCTTTGTACCGATAAGAACTTCGCCGTCAATTACTACGACGTCATAACAGGGAACCTCTCGTTCGCCATTTCCATTTTCCGGACGCGGAGGATCGTTGCCGGGTTCCTGAGTATTCTGCTTAGGTTCAGCTGTAAATCCTTCAGGTACATTTGCTTCAGGAACATCATTAGCAGTTGTTCCTACCATGAAATCAGAGAATCCTGTTGTATTGAAGAATACTGTATGAGTCTCAGCATCGTACGTTGTATCAAGATACTCCGGTTCGCCTTTGTTTCCGTTTGCATCTTCCGGAATATGGATAATCTGGACATTCTCGTCACCCGGATCAAAGTCTTCACCAAGATCCAAAGCTACCCATACATTTCCGCCATTAAGATCATCATGCAAAGCATCTTTCCAATAATCATTAGTATTAGCAATCTTGAAACGGTTGTCCAAATCAATGCTGAGATATTCCTGAACTTCAATATCATTATCCCAGTCAGTATTTGCATAACTGTTCTTTTCAGCATTAGTCAATTCAGTAACGGTAGCAAGACCGGAACCTGAATCGATAACAGTCTCAGAGAGTTCAATGTTACCCTGTACTACCGGACCACCTTCTACCTTAAGTTCATCAGGCTCAAGAATGAACTGCGAACTGAAATGTACACAATTATCATGTACATCAAATACATAGATATTTGCATCTGCATCATCTGCAGATGTTGTAGGAACATATTCAGGGAATCCATTCTCGCAAACAGTATCGAGCTGATATCCACGTTCAGGAATAAGCTTGAAAACTATTTTATATCCGGATTCTACCGTGATACCCCCATTGCCCCATTCATCCTTACAATTAGCAAGATCATATAACCAGGATATATCATTGCCACTACCATCTAAAACAGACAGTATTTCAGCTGAACCATGATCAAAAACACAATGTTCTGCTATCAGATTGCCTTGTATATGATCATCAGGAACATTTGAATCAGACCACTCGATTCGTGCTGCATGAGCATTATCACCAACTACTTTAATTGTTATTAAACCATCTTCTTCAGGATCGAAAGAATTGTCAGAAAGGTCTGCTGCAAAATAATCAATTTCTGCATAACTGAAAATCTTCGGAACAGTTTGGTTATCTATAACCTGAGTTACCTTTGCTCCGTTTACTTCAACATATTTAAAACGGAAATTCTCATATTCTTCTTCTCCGTCTCCGCTATTAAAACCTTCAGGCGTATGGAAAGGCTGCAAATGGAAACGGTTAATCGTTCCCTCGCAATAAACTACAGTAGAGTCGCTAAAATCATCAGCAACAAACTCATTATGCTTCATTGCATACCTTACGGAACCTTGTTCTGTACGCTCTTCAACATGGTCTTCAACATTCACATTGCAAATAACAAAGAACTCACACCAAATGTTTGAAGAAACCTCTACTCGGGTAACGGGATTTAAATCGATAACCCAATTGACTTTTGAATTATTGTTTCCACCGGGAGCTTCTCCACCCTGATCGCCGCCAGCAGGAGCTTCACCACCCTGGTCACCACCAGCAGGAACTTCTCCACCCTGGTCACCACCAGCAGGAGCTTCGCCGCCCTGATCGCCACCAGCAGGAGCTTCACCACCCTGGTCGCCACCAGCAGGAACTTCTCCACCCTGGTCACCAGCAGGAACTTCACCGCCCTGGTCGCCAGCAGGAACTTCGCCGCCCTGGTCACCACCAGCAGGAGCTTCGCCACCCTGTTCACCACCAGCAGGAGCTTCGCCGCCTTGATCGCCTGGAACAGGAGGTTCGCCACCATTATTAGCAGGATTAAAGAATCCCCTGTATTGAACCAAATGGTTCACTATATATGACTCTCCCTCATGAAGAGTAACATGGGCACTGCCATCCATAAGATTGATTTCCAAATCAGTATCTATAGAATCGGAACCATTAGAGACTTCCAATGTGATAGTAGAACCCGGATACAGGTATTCATTTTCTGCAACCGCCTGACTACCACTCTTTAATCCTGAGCAGTCACCACTTTCTTCATCATAAGTAAAAGTGTAGTTTTCAGCACTTGTTTGCTCATCTGCTCTGACTATAAATTCAGTCAACGGGCAATTGGAAATCAACAATCCAAATGCTGTTACTGATGCAACTGTGTACCTAAATAAACGTTTCATACAGGACTCCTTTCTTTCGATGTGCGTCAAACAAAGAAACAATTTCCAAATATAAAAACATTTTTACATGGAGGCACGTCGAATACCATTAATTCCCTGTGAACAGATAGGGTTTTAAGTAAAGATTCTGTGTATATTTGTTGGCGAGTCAAAGTAAAAGAGGCCGCCTCTTTCGAGATGACCCCTGATAAAACCGGTTAAAAGCCTTGCAGATCAGCCGTCCAGCAGCGCTGACAGATAGCTCATCGCCATGTCATAAGTGTAAGCGGTGCAGTGAGGATACAACTTCTCTGTATACTCGATGCGGTGTGTGCCCATATGGTACCTGCCTATAATGATCTGCTGCACGTCATTGCCATATTCGGTGAACATCTCGTTGTAGAGATCTTCTTCAACAGGCACCGTGCCACTCAAAAGATAGTCGTGAGTATATGTCTCGGTATCTGTCTCAGGATCGTATTCATAACGCTGCTCGTGCCTGTATTCCGCGACGAGATTCCAGTTGACGTCGCTGTACCAGCCGAGCTGATAAACGACCGTGTCTGTGTGATACAGTGACTCCTCGCCGCCGCTGGTTGTGCAGATCAGATAGTCTGATGTCGTATAGAGCAGGAACTCTCCGCCATCGCCTGCCTGATAAACAATGCCCGGAACATAGAGCATCAGCAGGATCGAATCGAGATACTCGTTATATGAGTAAACGTACAGGTCGCCCGAGTAACCTTCTTCGTCGCCTGATATAAAGATCAATTCAGGAATGCCATTATCGTCAGTGTCGTAGAACACGATGTTGTTTATGTTGAAGCTTTCTTTTACGGCGCGGATGCCCGTCTCATGAGCCTTGAGCTCAGCGATGTATGCTTCGATCGCCTTGTCGTAGCTGTCTTCTGAAACTGTGCCCGTCGGATCGATTCCGGTAGGATCAGTCTGTGAAGGCTCTGTGTCGATGGGGCCCCAGTAGCCGACTACAGGGAGCGCATAAACGAATGCGAAAACCTCTTCGAGATTCGTGAGCTTAGTAATCTTCCATGTGCCCTTTTCCTGCTCGAAAGTAATCTTTCCCTTGATCGAAACCGTCTCCTTCTGACTCTTAAGCGAATCCAGAACTTCGGCCTCATCAACGTGCTCAATGTCGTAAACAGACTTCCAGTCAACGAGCTTGTACTTAACCTTCAATGAGGCTTCGTTACCGTCGATCTGGATGTCGCTGCTCTCGTAATCGATGTGGATTGTTGAAGCGATATATTTGTCACATGCCAGGAGATCTTCACCATATTCTCTCTCGAAGAAATCGATATCAAGGAGTGATTCAACGAGTTCATAATCCTTGTCATCGTCTTCCCAGTTTGTGAGTTCCAGTACAGCACCGGAATCAAAATCATTGAGGCCGTCCACATATGCTTCCATAACCTCTTCGATCTGCTTTGCAGTCTTCTCACTCTTGTTGCATCCCGTAAATCCCAGGACCAGCGAAGCTGTGAGAATAACAGCTGTTGTCTTTTTAAAATTCATATCCCTGCTCCAATCTGTTGTTCAATTTTGCTGTGCGAATAATAACTTGTATTGGTATACAAGTCAAAATCAGAGGTCTATGCCGTCAGATGATTCAGGTGCAACAATCTCAGGAAGCGTGTGAACAAAACTCATAACTCCAGTAAGGTTATTAAGTCTGCAAAGCCGCCAGTCTTCTACCTTGTCCACGTTTTCGAGAGTGATAGTGCTCTCGATGGTATATTTATCCGGACAATTCTTGAGGTCCGCCAGAACGTCTTCGTAACTGTCATGCGGCTCGGAATAAACAGACTGCCAGTCAACCATCTCATATGTCACGTCGATCTCTGAAAAATAGCCATCGATCCTGGCACCCGTTACGTTGAAATTAATGGTGATCGTGGAAGCAATATATTCCGCACAGTCGACGAAGCCTTCACCTTCTTCGTCACCATAGTAAGACGTGTCGAAGAGCTCCTCGATGGCCGTGTAATCGTTGTCTTCTTCAGTCCAGTCCGAGAGTTCCCTGATGGTCTCATAATCAAGGCTATTCAGCGACTGGTTGTATCTTGTGATCCTGTCATGCATGACACCCATTGCTTTACGGACGCCAAACGCATCACACCCTGCGAAAGTAAAAACAATAGCGGCACTGACAGCCGCTGCGATTACCCTGTTGATCCTCATATTATTTCTCATAAATAATTCAACCGGCTCCCCTAAGAGGAGCCGGTCTCTTAAATCTTATTCGTGCTCGTTAAGTCTTGCGATAATGTCAGGAAGCGCCGCATCAACTTCATCATTTGCGAGCTGGCAGGTTCCTGCGTTTGTATGACCGCCGCCTCCGTATGCGAGGCAGAGCTCACCGATGTCGCAGGTGCCGTTCTTATTGACGATCGACTTACCGATCATGACGGCGGTATTCTGCTTCTTGAATCCCCATGCAACGTGAACGCTCATCTCAACTTCAGGCCACATAGCATAGAGCATAAATCTGTTGCCTGCGTAGATCGTCTCGAGAGGTCTGAGGTCTAAAACTGCAACCTTGTCGTGGATCTTAACGTTCTCCTCGAGCTGCTTTTTGAACAACTCCTGCTGCTCGAAATACAGGTCGGTACGCTCCTTAACGTCAGGGAGTTCCAAAACTTCCTTGATCGTGTGGTTTGTGCAGTAATCAATGAGTTCCATCATGAGCTGGTAGTTAGAGATTCTGAAATCGTGGAAACGGCCGAGGCCTGTTCTCGCATCCATAATGAAATTCATGAGAACCCAGTCTGTAGGATTGAGGATCTCGTCAACTGTAAAGTCAGCGGAGTCGCCCTTATCTACGGCAACCATGATCTCTTCTGTTACTGTCTTGAAAGTATTTGCGCCGCCATAATAGTTGTAAACAACACGTGCAGCTGACTTCTCGCAGATGCAGATATACTTGTCACCGAACGCCTCGTGGTCAGTTCTGATGAGCTCACTCTCATGGTGGTCAAAAGCGAGTCCTACTCGCGGATCGAAAGGAAGGTTCGTGGTGATGTCATTCTCGGTAATATCCACCTTACCGTCCTGAACATCCTTAGGGTGAACAAACTTGATTTCACCGATGATGTCGAGTTCTTTAAGCAGCATTGCGCATACAAGTCCGTCAAAGTCACTTCTGGTGATCAATCTCTTCTTTTCCATAAGACGAATCCTCCTGGGCATATTCACTTGGCGGCCTGTCCGGTCGCCACTAGTTTCTAAAGTAAATTTTATTAAAAACTCCATTCGATTTCAATGAGTCAGGGGTGGCAAACGGGGTGTTTTAACACAGTTTTCACGGCATGTTTACCTTGACGCAACACCTGGCGCTCGGTATTGTAAAATAATGATAACAAGGACGTAAGGGGTACTTGTATTATGAATAAAAATACCTATAAGAACATTGCGCTGGCGCTGGTTTTGGTAATGATCGTGCCGATGCTCTGCTCATGCAAATACACGAAAAAAGCTAAAGTCATTAAGGCTGCGGAAGAGTTTGGAGCCGTGCTCGCAACAGGCGACGCCTCCGACATTCTTAAACTGACTGACGGGCTCGACAAAGACTTCAAGACTTCGTTCAAGCAGCAGCTCAACTCTGACAACTACTCTGAAGAAGAACTCATCTATATCGACCACATGTTACAGTCGCTCTCCTGTCAGGTTGACGAGTCAACAGTTGAGATCGACAAAGACATTGCTTCGTGTGTTGTTGATTTCTCGATTGCCAACCACATATCACTTATGGATAGTGATTTCAAAGATATAGATGCACTGGCCAATGCCATCGACCAGTGCGGGAAAAAGGATGTAAGCTTCACGGTTGAATTCGCGCGCATCGAGAAAGAATGGTATGTAACCAACCTGAACGATTCAGGATTTACAGAGCTGTTCTCTTTCCTTAGTGCGATGCCGCCCATCGGCAGGTCCGCTCTCATTGATACCGCAAATGTAATTGCCAAGGCAATCGTTTCTGACGATCCCGGCGTGATCATTGTCTACGCTGATGAGACGGGCGACATCAATATGCCGGATTTCATCTCCGGTCTCTTCGATATTGACGGTACGCTGACTGACGAGGAGAAGACCTTTCGAGAGGCAGTAAAAGGCACAATGAGTTATGAGGTCGATACCTCCTCACTCGTGATCGACAGCAAGAAGGGTTCGATCGATATCTACATAACCATGGCAGACTACGAGACGCTCGCCGGCACAACATTTAAACGGGTCACCGACATCGCGCCCGCTGTTGAGGCATGCCCTGCCAAGACTTACAAGTACACTTGCGAGCTCGAGAGGGACGGCTACGACTGGAATGTAGTCAATCTCACGTCGGACGAGTTCACCAGTATCCTCAAGTACAAGGACTTCAGCATCAGCCTCAAGAATATCGACGGCACATACACTTCGAGTGTCGACATCACCGACAAGTTCATCGCTTACGTCGAAGCCGAGTATGGAATCAAGATGCCAAAGGACCTCGAAGGCAGGATCTACATCAACTGCACGTTGGTGTTGAAGAACGGCCAGTACGAGGTCACCGTTGACCGCGATGCGTTCGTCGCCAACATCAAAACCTTTGTTGAGACCAACATCGACAAGATAATAATGAATATGCTGGGCACGACCTCGCCTGTCGGCCTCGACACCCTCGCGAAGATCGCCGGCTACAATGACTACGCCGACATGAGGCAGTCCGTGCTGAACGAGGTCACGACCAACCTCGAGACGATCAACACATCCGGCCTTGAGAGCGCCGGCACGTTTACGGTTAACGAGGATAAGATCACGCTCGTTTCTACGGCCGACACCATACCCGGCACGATCGACAGCTACGGCGTCATCACGATCACTTCACCCGTCAACGACGCGGATGCGAGGAAGCTTTTGGGTTCCGACACGATCACGCTGGCGTTTAAGAAGGCGTAAGGCAGGCGCTACAACACATGGGAAAATAATGGGAGTAAAACGGTGGTTTTGCTCCCATTTTCACTCCATTTTGGATGGAATTGCTTAAAAATGGGAGTATTTGCATGCCATTTACTCCCAAATTTTTCCCATCACAAAATCACCACCTTCACGATTCCTGTAGAATTCACGATATTACCGCTTTTGAATGTTTCGCGAAAAGCCGTCACCCTCGCCCCTGCCTCTCACCACAAAAAAGGCTGCCCACCAAGGAGCAGCCTTTATTTTTCACTTCTCGAAAACCCGTCTTACTTCTTAACGAGCAATGACTCACCTGTCATCTCTGCAGGCTGAGGGAGTCCCATGATCTCCAACAGTGTAGGAGCGATGTCGCAGAGGCGGCCGCCCTCACGGAGTGTGTACTCGGGATCGTAGTTGTAGAGGATGAACGGAACGGGGTTAGTTGTGTGTGCAGTATGAGGCTGCATTGTCTCGAGGTTCATCATCTGCTCAGCGTTGCCGTGGTCAGCGCAGATAAAGAGAACGCCGTTCATCTTCTTAACTGCTTCAACAGCGCCGCCTACGCAAGCGTCAACTCTCTCAACTGCCTTGATAGCAGCCTCAAGAACGCCTGTGTGGCCAACCATGTCAGGGTTAGCGAAGTTGATGATTACTACATCGTACTTGTCTGAGCAGATAGCTGCGTCGAGCTTCTCTGAAACTTCGGGAGCGCTCATCTCAGGCTTGAGATCGTATGTTGCAACTGCGGGTGAAGGAACGAGTGTACGGTCCTCATCCTTGTTGGGCTCTTCGATACCGCCGTTGAAGAAGAATGTAACGTGTGCATACTTCTCTGTCTCAGCGATACGGAGCTGCTTGAGACCATTGTTAGCGAGATACTCGCCCAATGTGTTCTTAATCTCTTCCTTCTTGAAAGCAACGAACTTGTTGGGAATGAGCTCGTCGTAATCCTTGAAGCATACATATGTGAGAGGCATGAAGCCGTTAGCTCTCTTAAGGTACTTGATGCACTTTGTATCAGAAGCATCACCGGGCTGAGCTGCGATATCTTCGTCAGAATAGCAGAAGGCCTTTGTAATCTCTCTTGCACGGTCAGGACGGAAGTTGAAGAAGATAACAGAGTCGTTAGGCTTAACAACTGAAACCGGCTTACCCTCAGCGTCAACGATAACTGTAGGAAGAACGAACTCGTCTGTTACGCCGCCGTCGTAAGAAGCCTGCATAGCAGCAACAGGGTCTGTAGCCTTAACGCCTTCGCCCAATACGAGTGAATCGTAAGCTGTCTGGATTCTGTCCCAGTTGTTGTCTCTGTCCATTGCATAGTAACGGCCGGACATTGAAGCTACCTTACCAACGCCGATCTCAGCCATCTTATCAACCAATGCCTGGAGATAATCCTTACCTGATGCCGGAGGTGTGTCACGTCCGTCGAAGAAAGGATGAACATAAACTCTGTCGAAGCCTTCCTTCTTGCAGAGCTCTAAGATTGCATAAAGGTGTGTGTTGTGTGAGTGAACGCCGCCGTCAGAGAGGAGTCCCCAAACGTGGAGGTCCGAATTCTTCTCTTTACAGTTGTTGATTGCGCGGAGGAGGTCCTCATTCTTGAAGAATACGCCGTCCTCGATGTATTTGGTGATGAGTGTGAGGTCCTGGTAGATGATTCTGCCTGAACCGATGTTCATGTGGCCTACCTCTGAGTTACCCATCTGTCCGTCAGGAAGTCCTACTGCGAGTCCGGAAGCGAAACCCTTAACATAAGGGCACTCTGCCATGAGCTTGTCGATAACGGGTGTGTTTGCCATAGCGATTGCGTTGTATTCCTTGTTGTCGGACAATCCGAATCCGTCAAGGACCATAAGCACTACAGGTCTGCGTTTCATATGTATATCTCCTTTTGCAATTAATTATTACTTTGCTTTGCGACAAAACGGTTGAGGGATTCATCGTAAGTGTAACCTGCACCCGCGAGCGTCTGAGTGATCGCGCCTTCGTCCTCGCCTAATGACTTTGCGAGCTCTGTAAGGCTTGCGAAGTTATCTCTGAGCTGTGTGTTTACATAGCTCAACAGCATGAACGGATCTTTGGGCAGGGCCATCTTTTTCACCTCACATCATTTTGACCGGCGATAGTATATCAGATTATCAGGCGACATGCTCGAAAATAAATACCCATTTATCGCGGTTTGTACCGGGTTCCTTTGTGAAGTCAGTCTAGAAAAACTTTCGAGGTGACTTCCCACACAAATTCAGAAGGTTTTCAAATGTTAACTGTCAGGTCACATTTTCTTCAACGTATCAAAAAATGATGTTCAATTCTGCTTGCTATCCTAACACTATAGGACTCCGAAGGAGGGTTGCATCATGAAGAAGAGAATCGCACTTATTCTGGCTTTATGCCTTGTATTTACATCATTTGCCGCATGCACGAAAACATCAGGCAGGGGCGGCAGAAGATCAAGCGGTGATGACAGCAAATCCCATGCAGGCGATGAGACCACCAGGGCAACAGATCCTGAACCCGAGCCGTCTGATACAACCAGGAACGATCCCACACCTACCCCCGCTCCGACTGAGCCGGTCGTAAATATCACACCTTCCGAGAACACAAATATCGAATGGGTCACTTCCACATGCCCTGAAGGTTACATTTCGATCAATGCTCCTAAGGGCTGGTACGTAAGTTTCAACAATATCGACACCATCGGTTACGAGATAATCGTCACCGCGCCCGGCAGTGACAAGTGCTTCTACTTCTGCACGAGCGTCGTAGGTTATCCTTCATACGATAACTTCCAGTACTGGAAGAGCGTGTCAGAATATTACGGCCTCGCGATCGGTGATAAGGGTTACATCTCTCCCGAAGCTACAGCGCAGTCACTTTTCGAGAATTCCGGATGGGTATTCGGCTACGACAACTTCTCGGTCATGGCTAACCTCGGCGACAACGGTTACGGCGGAGACGTCCTCCAGGCAACATGCACGATCGGCGGCAGGGACTGCGAAGGTCTCTTTACTTCTTCACTGGTCGACTGCCCCATGTACTACGACGAAGCTGACTGGGATATCGTTTCCGGTACTGCGATCCTCGTAACAACAACAGAGAATTTCACCGACTGGATCGGCGTTCTCGTTCAGATCTACGCGAGCCTCAATTTCACTGAATCTTACTATGCAGCCCGAAATGCAGTATGGGCTCAGGTATGGGGCACAGCTCAGGCGATCTCTTACAACGCAGACGTAATGAGCGACATGATCATGGACAGCTGGGAGCAGAGCAACCGCGTTCACGACATTGAGAACCAGGCTTACTGCGACGCTATCCTCGGCCGCGACAGAGTTTACGATACAGAGACTGGTGACGTTTACTATACAGACATTGGCTGGAGCGATTCCTACTATGGCACCAGATATGAACCGGTCACATCAGGTTCTGATTACTACCTTTTACCGGTATCAGGAACTGTGGTTTGATATTATCCCTACCCCCCTGGGTGTCTTAAATATCACGGCACCTGAGTTATTATTAAAGCAACGGGAAGAGCCGCCTCATAACGAGACGGCTCTTTTCGATTGTCGTTAATACTTGAGTGCATTTTTCTTGGCGTTTTCGAGCGGTTTTCCGCCAGGATTTTTGCACTTTGGGATGAAATGGCGTTTTTTCTGGCGCTTTTGAGCTAATTTACGCCAAGATTTACGCCAACGTTCCTAATGGAGCAGCCTTAACGGTTGTCGACTTTCTCCGGATACATGTCGTGATTAAATAAGCGGTCCTCTGCAACCTTCTCCCACTTTGTGCCGGGCTTACCGTAGTTGCAGTAAGGGTCGATCGATATGCCGCCGCGCGGTGTGAACTTACCCCAGACTTCGATGTATTTGGGATCCATGAGCTTAATGAGATCCTTCATGATTATGTTTACGCAGTCCTCGTGGAAGTCTCCGTGATTGCGGAATGAGAACAGGTATAACTTCAGCGATTTGCTCTCGACCATGCGCACGCCGGGCACGTAAGATATCGTGATCGTTGCAAAATCCGGCTGTCCTGTGATTGGGCAAAGGCTCGTGAATTCAGGGCAGTTGAACTTTACAAAATAGTCGTTTTCCGGGTGCTTGTTTTCGAACGTTTCCAAAACAGACGGATCGTAATCCATGCTGTACTTTGTGCCGTTGGAACCGAGCTTTGTGAGGCCTTCTTTCTCGCGCATAAATTACCCCCTGAGGATGTTGTACTTGATGCCATCGTCGTAAACGTCGATGCCTTCAGCCTTCTTGACCGCCCTTACGACAACGTAAGTAACAGGCGTGAAGATCACTTCGTATGCGACCTTAAACAGATACTGGAACAGGATCATCTGCAAAACGACTGAGTTTTCCATCGTTCCCCAGAAAGAGATCATGATGAAGATAACAGAATCGAGGCCCTCGCCTACTACTGTTGAGAGGATCGTTCTGAGCCAGAGATTCTTTCCCTTTGTTGCGACCTTAAGTCTCGAAAGTATTATCGAGTTGGAAAATTCTCCAAACAGATAACCTGCGAAAGACGCTACCGCTACCCTCGGTGTGGTTCCCAAAACTGCTTCATATGCGCCCTGGTTCTCCCAATATCCCGGGTGCGGGAGCGCGATAGTTATGAGGTAGATCATGACAGCAAAGAAGCTGCATGCAAAGCCGAGCCAGATAACTGTTCTCGCCTTTTTAAATCCATAGACCTCGGTGAATACGTCGCCAATGATGTATGTAAGAGGGAACAAAATCACTGCAGCGGGCAGTGTGATGTTCTCTGTTACTGCCCACATCTTGCCGGCAATAAGGTTAGACAACAACAGGCATGTTACGAAAACAATGCCGATGCACATAAATAATCTGGATACTGTTTTAGACTCATTCATAGCATTACTCTCCAATAAAAAATGACTCCAAAAACAGGAGCCACATTCAATCAGACATGCGCTTTTTACGGCGCATAAACAGCATGATATAAATGATTGTCCTGGTTTTGTTTTACGACAGGATGGCACAAACGAACTGTCGTCGCTTCATTCAGCGCACGGGAAATATAACACCTTATATTTGATTGGTCAAGTTCAATCTGCTTTTTCTGAAGACCCCGTCAGCATGTCGTAGGTGACGCCGTACTTCTTCGCGATGTCGGATGCGTAAGACTGGCCTTCCGGCGGAGCGATCTCAACCTTGAACGAACGGTTGCCGCCCTCGCTCTTCACGATGAGAGAAGCTGCCTTAACATTCATATCCTTTGAGTACTCGGGCGCGTCGATCGCGAGCTTATGCATGTGAGTGTTGTAGATCGTGCGCGGGCCCTTCGTTAGCAATGCCTTTACCGAATCGAAAGCAATATAGTAGCCCTCTTCAAATGACGTCGTAGAGAATGTCTCGTTCATGAGCAATAAACTCGCCTTTGTAACGTCAGTATAGATCTCCTTGAAACGGACGCACTCTTCACCCAAACGGCCGAGGTCCATAGTCTTGTCTTCATCAGCCGGAAAGTGCGAATAGATCGCATCAGCAGGCGCGAATTCCATGGAATCAGCAGGAACAAAAACACCGCCCTGCGCCATAGCAAACAACATGCCGACTGCCTGTGTGATCGTCGTCTTGCCGCCGCGGTTCGCACCGGTGAGAATGTAGATCGTGTGATCGTTGTCGAATACCAGGTTGTTGACAACGAGCCCGGAAGGATCCGGCATATTGATTGCGAGTTTCAGGTTATATAGGCCCGTTGCCTTCATCGAAGTCTCGCCTGCAGGAATAGAAACTGCCTTTGTAAACTTAAATCCCTTCTTCTCCAGACGCTCGATAAACTCAGCCATTCTGATGTAGTAAACGAACTCAGGGATTGCCGCAGTGATGCCTCCGATAACAACATCCTTATACTTGTCGAGAGTGTTTTTAATCTTCTTTACCATCGCATCGAGCATCTTGTTCAAGATGTTCTCGAGATAGTATGTTGAGTTGCCCAGACCATCGCTCTCGTTTATTGAAGCAATCGTTGTCTGGCGGATCTGTGACGTCGCGAGAGGCGCAGAAGATATCGCCTGGAATTTCATGAAATCGTCGAGCACTTTGTATGCGCCAAGAGATTTCGATCCGTCGACATAGCGGTAATGCATGTCGCCGTTCCAGTCGTTGCCATCCTGGATCTTGTCTTCTTTCGAGACGGCCTCAGCAAAATTACTGACGATATTGGACTTCTTGAATTTCTTGTTGTTGATGGAGATGAGACCCATGCTCTCGGCTTCGAGGTTACCGTTGAGATTTATGCCGACAGTGACGCTCTGGATATCAATAGTATCCTTCTGGAGATTCTCGATATCTTTCTTCAACTCATCGAAATGTGATGCGGAATAGAGCTGGTCAACGTAAGCCTTGAAACCCTTCAGACCGTCAGATCTTATCTTCTCATTACTGAGGCACACCCTCAACGAATCAACGCACTGGACGTAGTCGGAATACTCATTCAGACGGTGCATCAGATACCAGATGCCTTCCTTCTCGTCGGCCGCTTTGCGAATGGAACCTTTGCCCTTGTTGAACTCGATCTTCTCGAATAATTTGAGGAGTTCGCTGCGAAGCTCAGGTATGTTTTTTATATCGTCGAAAACATCCTGTCTGTAGGATGTAACTCTCGGGTCAGATGTCAGATGCGAGAGGATCTCAGTAACGATAACCTGCTCCCTGGCATCCTTCGTAACCTCTTTGGTCACAACATCAAGGGCCAGATCGTGGAACGTCGTATCGTCTAATTTCTCATATTGAATTCCCTCTATTTCAGGGAAGAGAATGCTGTGCATTACTTCGCTCGCCATAACCTGATCCTCCTAAGGGGTCTTTTGCTGACCGGGCAGAAGTATCAGTCAGCCATGTTTCTATAATACTCTTCGAGCTTCGGTTTTGCATTTACATAATAGCGTTCGAGGCGCTTATCGAAATGCTTCCCCATGCTCTCCATCATGATCTTATCAGCATCATCGAAAGAAAACTTATCCTTATAAACACGCTTACTTACCAACGCATCGTAAACATCAGCGATTGCCATGATGCGCGCTTCAATCGGGATATCGTCACCTTTCAGACCTTCCGGATAACCAGAGCCATCCCATCTCTCGTGATGGTAATGCGCAACATTTACTGCAACTTTGTGGAACGCTTCGTTGCCGGTTCCTTCCAGTATTGAATCTACGATGCGGGCACCTTCTGCGGCGTGCTGCTTCATCTTCGCATACTCTTCGTCAGTGAACTTACCGGGCTTACGAAGGACGGCGTCATCAACTGCTATCTTACCCAGGTCATGCATCGGCGCTGCCTGGATAACGTTCTTGCAAAACTCCTCCGTGAGGCCGTCAATTCCAAAGAGCATCAGCATGTTCTTCTTGTTGCCGGTGTCCTTTTTTATCTCATCTATCAGGATCTTGACGACATCGCTTGTACGTCTGATGTGACCGCCTGTCGAGTTGTCACGGCTCTCAACCATAGTCGCCATACCGAGCAGGAGTCTGTTGTGCATCTGGATGATATCTTCGGTCTTCTCTGCAACCTCTTCAGACAGCTGGTCGTTATAGTTTGCAAGAAGCTTCATATACTTTCTTGAATCGGTATCATCAGTGATAAGGAACTGATATCCGACTCTGTGCTTTCCGTCGTAAAGATAACTGATCGTAACAAGATAGATCTTGTCATCAATCTCATAATAGAAACGGTCACATTTCTCATCTCTTTTGAAGTGCTCAAGCCACTTGAGAAGCGTTTTCTTGATCGCGATATTCCGGCCCGCATATGAGTCGACGTTGATCTTTTGAAGTTCAGGAAAAACCTTCATTCCCACTTCGTTGGCACCCAGGAAGTTATCGTTAAAGTCGATGGAGATAAAGCCCGTATCACCTTTGTTGACCAGCGTATCAACACCGAGATCCGTTACATCGTAAAGGCAGAGCCTGTGAACTATTATGAGATATATCACCTGCGCAAAAACATAAGACAAAGGCATCGCTTCAAGTCCTGCAGGCAAAAACTTGCCGACAAAATAACTCAGGAACGATACTGCCGCAGGGAACATCAGAAGCACTATGGTCTTGTTCGACACATCCTTCTTTTTGATAAGGCTGTAGATCATCGCGACAAAACTGATAACGATGAAGAAAGTGATTATTCCATATGTCAGCGTGTGCGCAAACCCATATGTCTTTACGAGCCTTCCCATTCCCCTGTTTATCTCGAAACTTACCGTCTTATAAAAGTACGGCCTTTCTCCGATCGTAAGCACAAATATAAAACTGATCATACTCAGGATCGTAAGTCCCGCGCTCATCCACCTCTTAAGATAAATGTGGCACAAACCGAAGATACTCTGGCAGATAAATAACGAAAGAAAACACCCTCCTACATAAGTGATCTTTACGGCTGTCAGCGCCGTGTCGAGATTTCTCGAGTGCGCCAGGATCGCATATCCAAGATTGGCAATCGGAATGAAAGCAAAAATGAGTGTGATATGCACATCAAAATGCTTATGCCAGATTGCCAGATATATCAGTGTCAGTACGATCGACAAACCGAATAATATTTCGTAATACGCGGTCACTTTAAAAGCTTCCTTCTATATTATTAATTCTGATTTTAACATCATTATTGTCTGTAATGCTACCAGGCGGATTACAATCCCTTCATAAATTCACGGATCGCTTCTTCACACTTATCAGGTTCTTCAATATATACCGAGTGGCCGCAGTCAAGCTGAACGGTTGTTGCATCAGTGATCTGTTCGGCATAGTCGTTCTCAAAGCCAATCCAGCCTTCGTCAATGGTTCCGTCAGAAACGATTAAAAGAGTAGGAACGTCAGGCATTGCCTGGCTCTCGATGACCGTGCGGTCGTGAATGATGTATTTGCATTCATTCGCAAATGTCTCATTCGAGAACCTGCTGCACACAAGTGCCATTGCACTCTTTACTTCCATATCGGAATAACCTTCAGGGATCGTAGCGCCTGCAATGAGTCTTACGATTCCCGCATTTCTTGCAACTCTCGACCAGAAATATACTGAAGATTCCGAATCTATATGCTTCTCATCCATCATGTCATATGCGGCGGGAACAGCCATATCGAGACCTACGATAGCTTCGACTTCTTCAGGAAAATTCTGAGCCCAGTAGACTGACTCGAGTCCTGAATATGAGTGAGGGCAAAGGATGTAAGGGCCTTCGATTCCTGCCTTTTTAAGCGCTTCCCTGTTCTGTGCAACTCTCGTCTCGACGTCTCTTGATCCATCAAAAGCGTCGCTGAATCCGTATCCGAATTTCTCGATGACGACAACCCTGTAATCGTCGTCAAAACGGTCAATAAAATTCTTATAGTTAATTATCGGTGCCGAGTCTCCCGAACCTGCCATGAATACCAGAGTATGCTCACCTTCTCCTGCTACATAAATGCTCATGTCGTGGCCGTAGACTTCAACCTTCCGGCCGTAGAGCTGGTTTTCGAGCAGGCCCTTCTCAGACGCCAGACAGATCTTGTCATATACGCATATACCGATAAGCAAAACTGCAATAACGGCAACAATTCCCAATAAGATCTTTCCGGTTACTTTCAATGCTTTCTTCATAATCTTCTCCGTAAAAAGTAACAGCCGGGCAAATGCCCGGCTGCTTATTTTCTTAAACTTCCCTTTTCCTGATCCTTATTCCTTTGTTTTCGGTGGCAATCGCCGGGCGCCCCCGAAAACGCTTCCAAATACTACGTTCGGGGACATATGCAAACACCTCCGAAGTTTTAATTTAAATTGTCCGGACCAAAGCTTTCCGGAAGGAGCTCACCCAATGTGAATTCCTTGTAGTCCTCAGCGCTTTTGGCAAGGCAGATCTTAAAAGACGAATCGCAAAATTCTCTCATCACCTGCCGGCAAACGCCGCACGGTGCACAATACTGTAATTCTCCATCCCTTTTGCCGCCTGCTATCGCTATGGCAACGAAGTCTTTGCGGCCTTCCGACACCGCTTTAAAAATTGCAGTCCGTTCAGCACATATGGAGGGGCCGAATGCGCTGTTCTCGATATTGCAACCGGTGTATACGGTTCCGTCACTTAAGAGCACTGCGCTGCCTACCGTAAAACCCGAATATGGAGCATAACTTTCAGATCTCATGTCGATTGCCTTTTGGCAAAGACTGGAAATCACATTCTTGTCGGTCATTCTTCTTTCCTCCTTCTTGGTCTGCCTTGTCTTTATAGTAAGGTGAGTTACTATGCTATACCTTATCCCGCGCTTCGAGGGTCAGTCATCGATCTCGATGTTACCTGCATCAACAGAGATCTTGATGGTGCCATCTCCGGATCCCTGTGACTTGTAATGTCCGACGGTATCTGTGCTGCCTACACTGATAACGCCTGCATCAACGTCACACTCGATTTCATATGAATCAATGTCATCCAGGCCTTCGATATCAACGCTGCCGAAATCTGCTGTAATCTCAACATCCGTGAGCTTTGTATCCTTGATCTCGATGTTTCCTGCATCTGTATCGATGTTAAGCTTACCGATCTCAGAATCCTTTATGTTGTAGTTACCTGCATCGATATCGAAATCAACTTTTTTGAGGGTGCAGTCATTGATCTCAATGTTTCCTGCATCAATCTCACCGTATACATAATCTATGGTGACGCCGTTGATCTTGATGTTGCCTGCATTGATCTTCATCTCGAAATCCTCGATCTGAACATCTTCACCGATTACAATCTCAAGTGACGGGCCGTTGAAACTATTTGCGTTGAAATTGAATCCTTTTCCGCGCTGCTTAACAACGAGCTTACCATTTTCAAAAGTAACTTCCGGCTTAATGTTTACAGGGCCTGAATAATCAACACTTATGAGGCCTTCGCCTTCGCCTCTCTTAATGATTACTTCCAATGCTTCTGCATCAACCTTTACCGTCTTTAACTCCTCACCGGAATTTTCAGCGATCTCATCATATGTTGTGCTCATGGTCTCAGAAACATAATCACTCTTAATGAATACGCCTGACATGAGTGTCTTGACTACGCTGATTCCTCCGAATGTAAATGCAACGCAGAGCGCTACAACTGCGCAGATGATGATGGGTGCCTTGTTGACCTTGCGGTCTGACTTGGGAACGAATTCCTCGCTCATCTTGCCTGCTTCATTGAGCTCAAGAAGTCTGTCGTAGCCGTCCATTCTGATGTTTGCTGATGTAATGAGGAATACACCGAGAGCAATGAACAGGAAGAACAATACTGCACCGAAATTATCATTGATAAAAGGAATGCTGCCGATGATCATCGGGTTCAAGATGCTCAGGATGCAAAGGCTGATACCGAATGAGCTCATGAGTCCGTATGTTGACTTGTAGTTCTTTCTGACACTTCTTACATACTCTGCTGATTCAATGCTGAGTGAGCATTCTTTTGCATATATTTCTTTATATTCATTCTTTCTGATTCCTTCATAGATGAAGAGACCTACTGCAACACCGATCGAAAGGAACATGCAGATAACACCTAAAAACTCAGGGAATCCCGGAATTGCATCTGCAATGATATTGAATGCAACAGAGAAAATACACAGTCCGATTGCGAGAGGAACGAGCATTGAATACTGGCTCATCATGCTAAGGTACTCCTTAACTCTGTCGAGTGAGAGCATCGGCTTATCCTCATCAGGATTCTCTGCAACTGCTTCTGAGATTCCGAGTGAATCTGCGAGCTCATCGAGGTTACCGAATTCTGAGATTACGATACCGACTGCTTCGTTTTCTGTCTTGCCTTCCTTGATAAGTTCTTCGTACTTATCTTCCATCATTTCGAGGAGCTCAGTCTTGGCTCTTCTAACTTCTTCCGTGTTCGGAAGATTTCGGAACATATTGTCCAGATAATTTCTTATAGCGTTCATATAAGTGCCCCCTCATCCGCAATAAACTTTTCAATAACTTCCTTGGTAAGTTTCCACTCTTCGCACTTAGCGCGGTAATGCTCCCTGCCGGCCTCAGTTAAACGATAGTAGGTTCTCTTCTTACCGCCTGCCATATCTTCATCAACGAAAGATTCGATGAATCCGTTCTTCTCCATTCTGGTGAATGCTGAGTAGAGCGTTGTTTCCTTGATGATGTACTTGTCTTCGGATAAGCTTCTGATCTGCTTTGAGATCTCGTATCCGTATGACGGGCTGTTAAGAAGCAGGAACAAAATGATGATGTCGTTATATCCTCTGATGACATCACTACTGATCTCTGCCATAGTCTATCTCCTTCCCTTTTATTACGTCTGACGTACTACGAGTGCCGTTGTTACGTCTGTCGTACTATGTCTGTCGTAGTAACTATAGCACCGGCTCATATATGTGTCAACAGCCATTTTGAAATTTCTCAGGAAATGTTCTTTTTTCCCGGATGACAAGCCGAAAGACCTGCTTCCCGCACAGCGGGAAACAGGCCTTTTCTGGTATTTATTTATTTGGATATACGGAATTAAGATTACTTCCCGGTATATCTTCCCTGAAGATAACCATATGAGATTATGTTCCCTGAGTTTCCCTCAGCGTCGGTGTCCAGGTCCTCCAGGAATTCATTGAACTTCGGGCACATGCCTCTTACTCCGCCCTTGGCACGCTCAACAGGATTTTTAAGCGCGATGACATAGATGTCATAAGTACGCGTCTCACCCGGTGGCGGCATCATGGCGAGATAATTGCTGTCAGCACCGGCATCCAGATGCGTATCAGTGAAATTTTGAACTTTCCAGTGAAGCAGATTTACGGGTGGAACATTGTCAATACCGGTGTAACGATAAGTGTCAAGCATGTAGATTACGTAACATTGCGCACCTTCCACGGGTTCCCATGAAAGTTCCGGCGACAGCCCTTCCGGGTGTTCTGGTAATCCCGCTCCGTCATCACTCCAGACACCATCCGTCAAAGATTCCGAGCTCAGCTCAAAGACCGGATAAGACTCAATGGTATAGCCGTAATTAGAGCCCGCTGTGGCAGCCGCCGCTTCTGTTTCTTCAGATGTTTCAGTCACACTCTCAGAGACCGTTTCCTGCGATGGTCCTGCCGGTGTCACCTCAGAAGGAACAGCCGTTCCGCAGCCCGTTACGCCTGCACAAAAAAACGCTGCCGCTCCTGATACTGCGATCATCCTCTTGATGTTTATCTTTTTCATAACCTAATATCCCCCTTATTTGCGTTTGTCTATATTTTCCGTATATGGCCATAACATCACAAGGCAAAATCGGTTCGTTTTACCTGTAAAATCTGCACGCATCTGAACCCACACATGGGATGCATTTTTACCCGTGGCGCCGCCTTTCAGATGACGGCTTACTACATAAAGCGGCCCTTCTTTGTTATAATCCACACTATGGAAAACGCGTTATTTACAGCAAAGAAACACATGGACTTCGAGGTGATCATGGACCTCGCCGTCATCAACGCGAGGAACGATCTTCCGCACATCGGAAACGATGAGAGATGCAAGCTCATCGTCTTAAGCAAGGGTATCGTCAGTCTCACGGTCAACGGAAAAAGGAAAGATCTCAAAGCCCCTTCCGCGCTGTATCTTTCAGACAGGGACAAGGTTACGTTCAGCAAGGACCGGAAATTCCAGGCATTCATGATCTTCTTCAAGCCCTCCGTCGTTAATGACGCATTCACCTACGAGAGACTTTATTCCGGCGAGTTCGAAGATACGGAAGGGACCACGCTCTTCCAGGATTACCTGCTCATCAGGAACTTCGTTTTCGACGACCCGTTCTCGCCGAAAGCGGCATCATTCACGCCTGAGACGCTTGCCGACATGCTCGACATAACAGACAAGCTGGACCGTGAATTAAAGCTCAGCATGGATGGCTACTGGTCGTGCCGCTCAAGGTCTTATTTCATCGAGCTTTTATACAAGCTCAAGTACTGCTATGCCAACAATTCGACCACGGGCGAGAGCAACGCCTCCTTCATCTCCCGCGTGCATGAATTCATCTTCAGCCACATCAGCGAGAAGATCACTCTCGAAAGGCTCACGTCGGAATTCAACGTCAACAGAAACGCCCTGAACAGGATCTTCAGGGCAGAGACCGGTCTTACATGCATCGATTACATCAACTACCAGAGGATGAGCCTCGCCAGGCTATGGCTCTCAGACACCGGCATCCCGGTCAGCGAAATCGCGAGGCGGTTAGGCTTTGAAGACCCCAATTATTTCAGCAAAGCGTTCAGGAAAGCGACCGGCAGATCGCCCACACAGTACCGCACAGACAGCCCGGACGAATAAGGCTTTAACAGTTTTTACCGTCTCATTTAATGGAATGGATCTTTGTGACGCGCGAGACCCTATGCGTGCCTTTTTAGACCACAGAAGTCAAACAACTTCTCCTCAAAACATGATATATCTGCCTTCCGCGGTCTGTTATATTTAAGATACACGCAGTTTTTTCACGCGTGCCAAATCAATCTGCAACTTAATAGAAAGAGGTACTGCCATGGAACTTTATGTTGACATTAAGGCCCTTAACAACTCCGGCGACGGCTCACAGGCTAAACCGTTCGGAACGATCTCTGAAGCAGCAGCAATTGCCCAGCCCGGCGATACTGTCCATGTGGCACCAGGCGTATACAGAGAATACGTCTCACCTAAAAACGGCGGTACCGAAGATGCACGCATCACTTACGTGAGCGACGAGCCTCTGGGCGCAACCATCACAGGTGCTGAGAGGATCACCAACTGGGAACAGTATCAGGGCGACATCTGGGTAGCGCGCGTCGATAACTCAATGTTCGATCCTTCTTATAATCCTTATTCCACATACGTTTATGGCGACTGGTATTTCGCAAAGCGCGAAAAGCATGTCGGATGCGTTTACATCAACGACCGCCGTCTCTATGAGGCAGCGTCTGTCGAAGAAGTAATCGAAGCAAAGCCCTGGCCTCATTCATGGGTTCCCGAAGAAGCAATGTATAAGTGGTACGCAGAAGTTAACGGCAATACAACAACAATCTACGCCAACTTCTCCGGTCTCAACCCTAACGAGGAAATGGCTGAGATCAACGCAAGAAGAATGTGCTTCTTCCCTGCAGAGACAGGCCGCAATTACATAACTGTAAGAGGATTCAAGATCTGCAAGGCAGCAACAAACTGGGCTCCTCCGGCTGCATGGCAGGAAGGCATGATCGGACCTCACTGGTCGAAAGGCTGGATCATCGAAGACAACGAAGTATATTTCGCAAAGTGCTCCGGCATCGGCCTCGGCAAGTATTTAGATCCCGAGAACAATCACTACTTTACATATGAACATCTTAAGAGCCCCACACAGATGGAGCGTGACGCAGTTTGCCGCGGTCAGTATCACGGCTGGCTCAAAGAGAACATAGGCAGCCACATCGTCCGCCGCAACAACATCCACCACTGTGAGCAGGGCGGCATCATCGGCCGTATGGGCGCTGTGTTCTCAACGATTGAAGATAACCACATTCACCACATCAACAACATGATGGAATTGGGCGGCGCAGAAGTTGCAGGCATCAAGCTCCACGCAGCTATCGACGTCGTCATGAGAAGAAACCACATCCACCACTCAACAATGGGTATCTGGACAGACTGGGAAGCACAAGGCACACGTATCACCTGTAATCTTTTGCACGACAACCAGAGACCTGCTTTCGCGACGCCTCTGGACGGTTCCATGGGCAGCGAAGATATTTTCGTAGAGGTCGGACACGGCCCTACATTGATCGATAACAACATCCTGTTGTCAGACGTATCACTGCGTATCGCTACTCAGGGTGTCGCTATGGTACACAACCTCATCTGCGGTGCATTCACATCAGTCGGCGCAGGAACAGACTGGCGCTACACGCCTTATCACATGCCGCACAGAACAGAAGTCATGGGCTTCATGACGATCCTTCACGGCGACGACAGATTCTATAACAACATCTTCTTCCAGAGACAGACAAAGCAGACTCTCGTTTCACGCTTCCCGAGCGGCAAGGTCGAAGAGGAAGAGCGCGTAGTCGGCACACACGTTTGGGACCACTACCCGATCTACGAGGACTGGATCAAGCAGTTCGATCTCGACAACGAGACACCTGACATGATGAAGATCGCAGCAGCTCACTTCGACAAGCTCCCCGTCTGGATCGACGGCAACGCTTATCTCGGCGGCGCGCTCCACTTCTGCAAGGAAGAGAATTACCTGTTTGACGACGAGAGTTCTGTGTATGTTAATGTACGCGAAGAAGACGACCGCGTTTACCTCGACACAAATCTGGCTGAGGTTATGGGCTCGTTTACTGCGTCGCTGATCACAACCGACGTGCTCGGCAAGGCATTCGAGCCGCAGCAGAGATTCGAAGACCGCGACGGCAACGATATCATCTTCGACACCGACTACTTCGGCGCGAAGCGTTCGTCCATTATTCCGGGGCCTTTCGCCGGGCTGGATATTAACGACATTAATGTAGTGTTGTGATTTGTTATTAGATTGATTATTTGGGGCTGCTGCGTGCGCGGCGGCCCTTTTTTTCGCGCGGTTGGGCAACTCGTTATATCGCTTGGGAAAAATATGGGAGTAAACAGCTCAAAAAACTCCCATATTCACTCCATTTATAGTTAAATTGCTTATTTTTGGGAGTCTGACATGATGTTTTACTCCCAAATTATTCCCGTCGTTTTCACAAGCCAATTTCCAATACATTTTTATCGATTGTAGACATTGTCGGTTATGTCGATTTTGTCGTGAAAAACCGACAAAGAACCGTTTTATAATCACGTTATGGACTTAATGAAGAAATACATCCCAAGAGAGTATCTGGCTCTCAAAATTAACTACTGCCGTCAGCAGCTCGAGAAGCTGCCAATTATTGTTTTGCAGGAGAATATTACATGTGCTCCTAGAATAGTTATAGGCAAACACCGATATCTTGTTTCCTCAGAAAATGGCAAGTATTGTCTTGAACTGAATCAAAAACGCGAAAGTCTTGAACGGGAACTTCAATTCTATCAGACAATATGGGATTGCAACTTCAAGGGTGAGCCGTTTCCTGAATGCGAACCAATAAGAGCTAACCGAACTTTGTTCATCGGCAATAACGACCAGGTTGTTATGAATAAGGAATTCTTTGACAGCCTTGAAAATGATGCAAACACGAAATATCCAAAGTCTAATAACTATATATTTGACGGAATCAGATACCGCTCAGCCGCTGAACGTGAAATAGCAATTTTCTATACAGATATGGGCATACCGTTCAAGTATGAACCAAGAATTACACTTAGAGGACTGACTTTCCCGATATTTAGTGATTTTATCCTCTACTTTGAAGAGTTGGATAACTGCAAATTTCACGAACACTTTGGAATAAAGAATTCTTCTGAATATCTAAAGGAAACAAAGATAAAATACGGAAACTACACGAACGCAGGACTAATTCCTGATATCGATGTACTGTTCACTTACGCAAACGACGAAAACACATTCGATCCAAGGTTTCTGTCAGCAAAATTAAACGCAGCTATATACGGAACAATATGCATTAATAAATAAAAAGGCCTGCGGTCATCAGACGACAGGCCCTATACAATCAATTTTTTTCAGTTTCTAAAACTTCTTTCGAGGCTTTCTTTTCCTTGCCGTTTTTCTTTTCCTTGTTTTCCTGTTCGTCCTTATTGACCATCAGTCTGTCGAGGACACCTGCGAAATACTTCCCGGCCATCTTGTCGATCTCGAAAACCTTGATCGCCTGAATAATGATGATAGCGAGGACAGGACCAATGAGGAATCCTGCGGCACCCCAGATGTAGACACCTGCAGCCATCGCGAGAAGTGTTACGAGCGGGTGCATCTTGAGGGACTTGCCGAGGATAGCGGGCTCAACGAATCTGCGGATAATTGACATGAGGATCAGGCCGATGAGGATCACTACTGCGGAGATGTACTGGCCGTTCATTACGAAGTAGATCATGGTAGGGATCATTGTGGCGCTGACACCGAGGACCGGCAGGAAGTCAATCAATGCTGTGATTATGGACAGGATGATCGCATAGCCGTGGAGACCGGCGATCCAGAATACGATGAACGATTCGATTGCTGTGATAAGGAACAGAACAAAGTAACCGCCGAGTACGCGGAAGACCATTACTGACAGGTCATTGAGGAGCGTAAAGATACGGTTTCTGAACTTGCGGCTGGGGGTGTTCTTAACGAAGAGTTTTAATACCGTAGGGCCGTCGTTGATGAAATAAAAACCGCTCAAAAGGATGCTGATTACAAAGAACACTCCGTAAGGAAGATTGCCGACGAGCTTCCACACTGCAGAAAGACTCATGCTGATTACCTCAGGGATATTCTTAACGATCGTCTGGCCCATGTTGGCAATGTTTTCTCTGATGGAATCGATGATGTCCTGTGTGAGGAAACCGCCGTTTTCGACGCTGAAGCGGTCGATTATCTGGGTGTCGATTATCTCAGCCGGTTTGAAAGTTTTCGTGGCTTCGGCAAGAGTTACGAGCAAAGAGTTCGCCTGATATGCGAGGCCGATCAACGTGATTATTATGAAGATAATTACGACGACGTCGAGGATTACGTAGATAACGAGGGCAGTTTTGGTATGGGTGGATTTTTTGCGGCCGGCCTTGATCTTCTTCGGATCCTTGTCGAAAAGCTTTGACAGCGGTCTGGCGATCAGGTCGGAAGTCTTTGCCAAAACGAAACCGATAAGGAACGGCACCAGAATTACTGCGATTATCTTGCCTACATATGCGCAGGCAACGATGATCACCACCATAAGTATGAATTTGAGCATCGACATGACCGATGCTCGGTCTCTCTGATATCTCTCTATGTCATTCATTTCTATTTCCTCTTAATTTTCCCCAAACTGTTTATAGTCTAACTCCATCGAACAGCAGCTTCCAGAAGACGATCATGATAATGAGTCCCAGAATAAGTGTCAGGTTGAAGCCGAACAGGAGGCCTGCCGCCTTGCTGCCGTCCTTGATCTCAGGATCTCTGTTGTCGCCGTAGATGTCGGCGCTGTATGCGAAGTGGAACTCGCCCAATGTCTTACGGAAGAACGATATAAGGATCAGCGCGACGATAATTGCCGGAATTGATGAATAGTAGATCGTTCCGGGAACGTCGCTGTATGTTCTGATGGTTGTGATGTCCAGTTCGGTAACAATGCTGCCGATAAGAATTCCCGTAAAACGTGAACCCAGGAGCACGAGAACGGGCCCGTAAATATTCTCTGTTCTGGATCTTACGATGCAGAGCCACCAGCCGATGATAAGAATTGCCGGGAGGTCCAAAAAATCGAAAGAAAACAGAGCAATCAGAACCGGAATAACAATAAATGCCCAGCGCTTATTCTTCTCTGTAAATCCCTGCCATACTGTGCCGAGGAAGAACAGCGAAATTCCGAATGCGGGAATCAATGTATCGATAAGGATACTTAACGCCAGTGTAAGACCCGTTATCTCCTGCAAATAATAGAAGACACCGGGGAATATGACCGAGCCGCCCATTCTGAGCCATAACGCGATTGAAATGTTGTGAAGAGATGCTTTCAAGAGGTAAACCGGAGCGCCTGACAGAAATGAGAGGATAAGAACACCTACTCCCGTGTACCGTCCGGTGATGTCGAGCCCGCCCTTCTCTGCGATGAGAACGGAAGGAGCGACAAATGCAGCCATAATGAGCACCAGCACCGTGACCGCACAGCCGACAAGGGATGTCGAGGAAATCGTTACCGAATCGAAAAACAGTTTGAGCAGCAGAAATGCCACACCGACACCAACGCCGGCAAAGAAAACCGGATATCCCCAGTTAAAAGGCTTCGGATATTTAAACTGACGTACGATAAAATTCTTCACTGCGAGAAGAATATTCATCAGAAGTACACTCCGAGTAACATAAGCGTCTGGAACATCTTCTGGAAGAAGAAGGGCTCCATGATGATGAATACTGCACAGCCCAATGCGAGGAACGGTCCGAAAGCCATGTAATCAGGGTCTTCGGCGAAATGGATCTTCGCCTTCTCCCTCTGGATCAGGAGTTTCTCGGCCCTTGGGTCTTCGGCCTCGGCTATACGCTTCTTCTCAGCGGCAATTCTCTTTCTCTTTCTGATGAGGAGCGGAATCGCGAAAATAACAGCGGAGAAGATTGATACATAAACAAGAACCACAAGGCCGTAGCAGCCTGTGATAAGTCCTGTTGCAAACAGAAGTCTCATATCGCCCATTCCCATGCCCTCGCGGCCGAGGAATGTGATCGACAAGAATCCGATAAGCCAGATAACACCGCCGCCAACAACGGATGCGATTACCTTGTTAAGGATGATTACCCACCACTTTGCGTCAGGTGAGAACCAGACAGCGCCCTCCACGAGGTCTGCAACTACTGACAGAACGCCGCATGCAGCGATATAGATGGAGAACTGGTCAGGAATGATCCTATTGAGCTTATCTGCCATCATTACCAGCATCAGTACCGGAATGACGAGGAAGATTACCAATAAATGTAAGGGTCTGAATGCGTAAATGTATTCGTCTCTGCAGAAATAAACCGTAACGCAGTAGCAGATTACGCAGAACAGAACAGCAATGAGGCCCTCGGGAAAAGGTCTCATCCTCTTAGAAGGCCTGTAATCAGGGTCTTGCGGGGTTACCCCGTAATCCTGGAGCCATTTATCGGGAAACTTCCCGAAAAGCCAAGTGATCAGGGCGCCTGCTGCGATTCCTGCCACAACGGCAATAATGAAACAATGCACAATATTCATACAGTTTGAAGTTTAATATACAAGCACGAAAAATACAAATAATATAAGTAGTACCAATTTCATACGGCCGTACCTTTCTAACGTTTATTGAACCAAGTGTAAAAAATCAGTAAAATCGGATATTTTTGTTACTTTCGAGCGTTTTTTGTTGTCAAAAAAACACCGATAAATAGGGCTTTTCGTTCAGTTTTTGGTTAAAAAAACGAACCTTTTTAAAAAAATTGCTAATGGGTAGCAATATTGTTAAAATCATTCGTAATTATTTTGGAGGTAAGTAGATGTCTTTTCGGGTAAAAAAGGCATCGAAGACTTGGACAATGGCAACAGTTACAGCAAAAGCGCTTGAACAGATGATGCAGGCCCACGTTAAGGCCGAAACGGGCATGAGTCTTGAGCAGGCAACTCCCCGTGATTATTGGACAGCGCTCTCGAAGAGTATCGTTGAGATCATCTCCGAGAATTGGATGGCAACAAGACACAAGTATAACCAGGGCCGTCAGGCTCACTATTTCTCAGCAGAGTTCCTCGAAGGACGCTCAATGCTCAACAACCTCGTAAACTTGGGTATTTACGATCAGGCAAAGCAAGCACTCGCTTCTTTCGGACTCGATATTACTGATATTCTCGAAGAAGAAACAGATCCGGCTCTCGGAAACGGCGGTTTGGGACGTCTCGCAGCATGTTTCCTCGATTCATGCGCAACACTCAACCTCCCTGTAACAGGTTACGGAATCCTCTATCGTTACGGTCTCTTCAGACAGGCAATCGAGAACGGTTTCCAGAACGAGTATCCTGACTCATGGATGGAGCACGGTTATCCTTTCATTCTCCCCAGATACGACAGAAAGGTTAAGGTTCACTACTCAGACATCGATGTTTGGGCAATTCCCTGCGACCTCCCTATCACAGGTTACGGCACAAAGAACGTAAACCTCTTGAGACTCTGGAAGGCTGAGCCTGCACAGGAGTTCAACTTCAACCTCTTCAACTCACAGAGATTCGATGACGCTGTTATCGAGAGAAACAGAGTTCAGGACATCTGGAGAGTTCTCTATCCGAACGATACATCTTACGATGGTAAGGTCCTCCGTGTAAGACAGCAGTACTTCTTCGTTTCTGCTTCACTCCAGGACATCATCTACAGATATAAGAAGTATCATGGTGACGATCTCCACGATTTCGCGAAGTACAACACAATCCAGCTCAACGATACACACCCTGTAGTCGCTATCCCTGAGCTCATGAGACTTTTGGTCGATGAGAACGGCATTAAGTGGGAAGAAGCATGGGAAATCGTTAAGGCTACTTTCGCATATACAAACCACACGATCATGGCAGAGGCATTGGAGAAGTGGGATATCTCAATCTTCCGTTTCCTCTTCCCCCGTATTTACGAGATCATTGAGGGCATCAACAACCAGTTCCGTGCACAGATGTACGAGGCAGGCCTCTATTCTGAGCTCATCGACCGTATGTCTCCTTTGGGTGACGGCAAGATCCACATGGCATGGATGGCTATCTACGGTTCACACTCCGTAAACGGTGTTGCTGCACTCCACACAGACATCCTCAAGAACGAGACACTCAAGGACTGGTACGCAATCTATCCTGAGAAGTTCTCCAACAAGACAAACGGCGTTACACCCAGAAGATGGCTCCGTACCTGCGATCCTGACCTCGCTGCCCTCATCACAGACTTGCTCGGCAACGATAAGTGGGTTACAAACCTTGATCTTCTTAAGGATCTCGAAAAGTATAAGGACGACGACAAGGTAATGAAGAAGTTCATTGCCATCAAGAAGGCTAACAAGAAGCAGCTCTCTGAATACCTCGAGAAGACAAAGGGAATCAAGCTCAATCCTAATTCCTGCTTCGACGTACAGATCAAGCGTCTCCACGAATACAAGAGACAGCTTTTGAACGCTCTCTACGCCCTGAACCTCTACGACAGACTCAAGGAAAATCCGAAGCTCGACATGCCTCCGGTCACAATCCTCTTTGCTGCCAAGGCTGCTCCGGGTTACTTCAGAGCTAAGGCAATCATCAAGTTCATCAACGAGATCGCTAAGCTCATCGATTCCGATCCTGACATGAAGAACAAGCTCAAGGTCGTATTCGTTGAGAACTACAACGTTTCCGTTGGCGAGAAGATGTTCCCTGCAGCAGACGTATCAGAGCAGATCTCCACAGCAGGCCTCGAAGCTTCCGGTACAGGTAACATGAAGTTCATGATGAACGGTGCTGTTACACTCGGAACTCTGGACGGCGCTAACGTTGAGATTGCTGAGTGCGTTGGCGATGACAACATCTACATCTTCGGTTGCCGTTCACAGGATATGGCAGCTACAAAGGCTTACTACAATCCGAAGTGGCAGTACGAGAACATCCCCGGCCTCAAGAAGTGCCTCGACCGTTTGGTTGACGGTTCCTTCAACGACGAAGGCACCGGCATGTTCAACGACCTCTTCAACGGTCTCATCTATGGCTCCAACTGGCAGCCCGGTGACCCTTACTACGTATTGGGCGACTTCGACGACTATCGCAAGACTCGCGACCAGCTCTACAAGGATTACAAGGACAACCTCGAGTGGGCCAGAAAGTGCTGGGTCAACATCTGCAACTCCGGCAAGTTCTCTTCCGACCGTACAATCAGCGAGTACGCTAAGGAAATCTGGAAGATCAAGGCTCAGAAGATCTGAACTTTCGAGCGTTAAAAACAAATCAAAGACGCCTCACTTCACATATGTGGGGCGTTTTTTTATAAATGCATCCGTCGTCCTGACGGGAAAATTTTGGGAGTAATCCCCCCTCGAAAACTCCAAAAAATGAGCAATTTGCTTCGAATTGGAGTAAATCCGGGAGTAATCCGGGCAAAATACTCCCATTATTTTCCCAAGTGCATATTCCGACACGAAAACGCGTCAATTCATGAATGTTTCGCACATTGCGCTCCGCCGACACCAAAACCGCAGCGCAAACACCACCCCAAAACTGCTTTTTAGCCCAACAAACGCCCCCTCCCACCGCCAAATTCCTAAAATATTATATATAATGACAATCCGCTCCCTTTTGTTGTATAATCTTCTTTAAATCTTTTAAGGAGGAACTTAATATGCCAATTTTCCAGGACCAAAAAGGTAAAAACATCTCCAACTTCCAGAAGATGATTGACGAAAAGAAGAATACGATCCGCAAGTACTACGATGAGATTGGCCATCTTTATTACAGTCAGTATAAGGATGTCAACGTAGACTCTACTAAAGACATTAATGCCAGATGCGAATCTATCTCTAACCTTTACATCGAAATTGAAGACCTCAATGTTAAGATCCTCCGCGAGAGAGGCCTCAAGAAGTGTGCAGTATGCTCTACAGAGAACAACCTTTCCAATGCATTCTGCTTTAAGTGCGGCGCAAGATTCGACGATAACGATGCAGTTCCCGCTGACGTCATTGCTCCTCCGAACGCTTCTGCAACCCCTTCCCGCAATCAGGTTAAAAGAGAGATCCCTGCTACTGTAAGCGAAACAGTAGTAGCTGACGAAGTTATTGATGCTGCAGATGCAGCAAATATAGATATTGCTGAAGAAGGTAAGGAGGAATAAGGAGTTAATGGCTAAGATTTTCGAACAGGAATCAAGAACATTCTCAGAGTACCTTTTGGTACCCAATCTCACTACAGAGAAGAACACACCCGATCAGGTAGATTTATCTGCCCCTATCGCTAAGTACAGAAAGGGTCAGGAAGAGTCACGCCTTAAGATCAACATCCCTATGGTATCTGCAGTAATGCAGGCAGTCAGTGATGACGGAATGGCAATAGCGCTCGCACGTTGCGGCGGTTTGTCTTTCGTATTCCAGTCACAGTCTATCGAGTCTCAGTGCGAGATGATCAAGCGTGTTAAGAAGTATAAGGCCGGTATCGTTACATCCGACTCTAACCTCTCCCCTGACGACGATCTCGCAAAGGTTCTGGAGCTCCATGAGAAGACTGGTCACGGTACTGCAGCAGTTACAGAAGACGGTTCTGCAGACGGCAGGCTCCTGGGTCTCGTTACAACACGTGACTACCGTGTAAGCAGACTCTCCCTTGATACCAAGGTAAAAGAGTTCATGACTCCTATCGAAAAGCTCGTTACAGCACCTGAGGGCACATCCCTTAAGGAAGCAAACGACATCATCTGGGACAACAAGATCAACCAGCTCCCTATCGTAGATTCAGAAGGCAGACTCGTTGGTCTCGTTTTCCGTAAGGACTACGAATTCCACAAGGCTAATCCGCATGAGCTCCTCGACTCAGAGAAGAAGCTCATCGTAGGTGCCGGAATCAATACAAGAGACTATCAGGAGAGAATCCCTGCCCTTCTCGAAGCAGGCGCAGACGTTCTCTGCCTCGACTCTTCAGACGGTTTCTCCGTATGGCAGGAGAGAGCACTCAAGTGGTGCAAAGAGAACTATCCTGATGCCATCATCGGTGCCGGCAACGTTGTAGACGCGGAAGGCTTTAAGTTCCTCGCTGACTGCGGCGCAGACTTCATTAAGATCGGTATCGGCGGCGGTTCCATCTGCATCACACGTGAGCAGAAGGGTATCGGCTGCGGCCAGGCTTCTGCAGTACTCGCAGTTGCTGAGGCTCGTGACAAGTATTTCCAGGAAACAGGCGTATACATTCCTTTGTGCTCTGACGGTGGTATCGTTCACGACTATCACATGGCATTGGCACTCGCTATGGGCGCTGACTTCCTCATGCTCGGCAGATACTTCGCAAGATTCGACGAATCACCTACGAGAAAACTCCTTGTAGGCGGTACATACGTTAAGGAGTACTGGGGCGAAGGTTCCAACCGTGCACGTAACTGGCAGCGTTACGACGACGGCGGCAAGGGCGGCAAGATGGCTTTCGAGGAAGGCGTTGACTCTTACGTTCCTTATGCAGGTAACCTCAAGGACGGTCTTGATATTTCCCTCGCGAAAGTAAAGGCCACAATGTGTTCCTGCGGTTCATCTTCCATCGAAGAGTTCCAGCAGAAGGCACGCCTGGTTGTAGTATCCTCTACATCCATCATCGAGGGCGGCGCTCACGACGTTATCCAGAAGGAAAACGACAGAACAGCTAGATAATTGAAATATCGATATAAATCTATACATTACGAGGAGACAGACAAAAATGGCTGACGAAATCATCAAGAAGCAGATTACCAAGGAAGGTTACGACGAATTACAGAACGAGCTTTCCGAGCGTAAGACATCCAAGAGAAGCGAGATCGCTAAGAGAATCGAAGACGCTAAGGCTCAGGGCGACCTTTCAGAGAACTCCGAGTACGATGAAGCGAGAGCTGAACAGGCAGAGAACGAGACTCGTATCGAAGAGCTCGAAGCAATCCTCAAGTCTGTTGAAGTTGTTGACGATTCCAACCTCACCACAGATAAGGTTTCTCTCGGTTCAAAGGTAACTCTTCAGAATACAGCAACAAAGCAGGAGTACACATATAAGCTCGTTGGTGAATCCGAGATCGACTTCAAGAAGAAGAGAATTTCCGAGAACTCACCAGTAGGCAGAGCAATCTCCAACCAGAAGAAGGGTAAGACAGTTTCCGTTTCCACACCTTCCGGCATCATCAAGTACAAGATCATCAAGATCGAGAAGTAATTCAAACGTACTAAACAATTCGAAAACTAACAGAACAAGAGAGTAACTATGGGAAAGAAATTTGTACCTCAGACAGAACCGTTAAGCGCAGAAGAGATCCAGGAACAGACAAGATTTCGTGTGGAGAAGCTTAAGGCTCTCCAGGCAGAAGGCAAGGATCCTTACGAAGAACTTACATACGACGTCACAAACCACTCAGTTGATATCACCGGTGACTACGATTCATTCGCCGGCAAGACAGTAAGAGTTGCAGGACGTCTCATGTCCAAGCGCGGCATGGGTAAGGTATCTTTCTGCGACCTTTACGACAGAAGGGGCAAGATCCAGATCTTCACAAAGATCGACAACCTTCCCGAAGATGAGTACAAGGCATGGCAGAACCTCGATATCGGCGACCTCGTAGGCGTTGAGGGTGAGGTTTACATGACCGAAAAGGGCGAGGTATCCATCCTCACCAAGTCCTATAAGCTCCTTGCAAAGTGCCTCCATCCCCTTCCGAACAAGTATCAGGGATTGAAGGATACCGAGATCCGTTACCGTCAGAGATATCTCGACCTCATCGTTAACCCTCAGGTTAAGGAAACTTTCGAGAAGAGATCCAAGGTCATTAAGGAGATCCGTAACTTCTTAGCAGACAGAGACTTCATGGAAGTTGAGACTCCCCTGCTCGTTACAAACGCAGGCGGTGCTGCTGCAAGACCGTTCACAACACACTTCAACGCTCTTGATATCGACTTGAAGCTCCGTATCTCATTGGAGCTCTACCTCAAGAGACTTCTCGTTGGCGGCTTCGAAAGAGTTTTCGAGATCGGCAGAGTATTCCGTAACGAAGGTATGGATACACGCCATAATCCTGAGTTCACGCTCATGGAGCTCTACCAGGCATACACAGACTACAACGGCATGATGGAGCTCACAGAGTCCATGTTCCGTTATGTAGCTGAGAAGGTATGCGGCACAACACTCATCAAGTACGGCGACCTCGAGATTGACTTCGGTAAGCCTTTTGAGAGACTTACAATGAACGATGCGATCAAGAAGTATGCAGGAATCGATTTCGATACCGTAGACGGCGACGATGCAGCGAAAAAGCTCGCTGACGAGCACCACATCGAATACGAGACATGGCACACCAAGGGTGACATCGTTAACCTCTTCTTCGAGGAATACTGCGAGAAGAACCTTCTCCAGCCTACATTCATCATGGACCACCCTATCGCCATCTCTCCTCTTACAAAGAAGAAGAAGGGCGAGCCTGAAAAGGTTGAGAGATTCGAGCTCTTCATCAACACATGGGAAATGTGCAACGCTTATTCAGAGCTCAACGACCCTATTGACCAGCGCGAAAGATTCGCTGCACAGGACGCTACAGCTGAAGCAGGCAACGACGAAGCAGATCACACAGATGAGGACTTCCTCAATGCCCTCGAGCTCGGTATGCCCCCTACGGGCGGTATCGGCTACGGCATCGATCGTCTCGTAATGCTGCTGACAGATAGCCCGAGCATCAGGGACGTGCTCCTCTTCCCGACGATGAAGAGTTTGAAGGACGGAACGCAGTAAAATCAACGGTTTGGGACTTTTAAAACGGAATTTGCGACCAGATTGCGACCGATTTAGAACAATTTAGAGAGAACAAGCTTCAAAAGGTGGCATCACAATTGTCACCTTTTGTTATAATTTTATATAAATAGGATTATGTTAATAAGAGGTTTTATATGGCTATACATAATAAATCGCATAGTAATCATGCTTTAATGTCATTAAATAAAATGCGAAAGGATAAAACATTTAAGCAGAAAACAGCTGATGATTTTGTTATTCCTGAGAGAGTAACTATTCTTCACAGTATTATGGATTGCTGTGAGTTTTTAAGAACATTACCTGATAATTCCATCCAGCTCATTTGCGTGGACCCACCATATAACTTGGAGTTAGCTGGTTGGGATATATATGATAATTATATTGAATGGGCTTCTAAATGGTTAGATGAGGCATATAGAGTTTTATCGCCTTATGGAAGTATGGTTATCTTTGGTGGTATTCAATTTAGAGATGCCAAATCTGGGGATATTCTCGATATTATTCAGCATGTTAGGCATAACACCAAGTTCAAGCTTATCAATACTATTATTTGGCACTATAAGAATGGAATGTCAGCACATAGATATTTTGCTAATAGACATGAAGAGGCAATTTGGCTTGCTAAGACGAATGATTACTATTTTGATCTGGATTCGGTTAGAACACCATATACCGAAGAGGAATTGAAGCTTGCTCTTAAGGACAAGAGGCTTAATCCTGAAAATACAAAAAAGGGAAAGAATCCTACAAATGTTTGGGAAATCGGAAGGCTTAATGGAAATAGTAAAGAAAGGGTTGGACATCCGACACAGAAGCCAGTTGCAATAATTGATAGATTTGTAAAAGCTCTTTCATATCCTGGCTCGGTAGTTGTAGATTTTTTTGCGGGTAGCGGAACGGTTGGAAGAGTGTGTATTGAAGAAGGCAGACATTGCATGATGTGTGATAGCGATGTTGAATCCTTGAGATATTTTGAACAGCATATCAAGAATATGGCTGAGTTGGGTGAGAATACTGAGTATTTAAGTGTTGATAATGTTGAACAGTTTTATCAGTCTATTGATGGTGAGTGAGGTGTTAGGGTATGAAAAAGAATCAAACAGGAAGATTAACTACTCAGCATAAAGCGTCGCAAGGTGTAATAGGTATCTTCGGAGAAGAAGCACAAGAACATGATGCTGAGGTTGGCGCTAATTCACTAATTGTTATGCAGAAACTCGAAAAAGAATATCCGAAGTTTAAGTTCAGATATAGAAAGGACTTAGCGAAAAAAGAGATAAATGATGCGTTAAAGAAGATAGATAGTTATCTCGGACAAACACTTTTCGTAGAGGATGCAAGGATTATTCCTGATGGCGGAATAATTGAAGTTTTGGATGATAACAAGAATTGGAGAGTTGTTCTTGTTTCAGAAGCTAAACATCAGGGAAAAGATATAGATAATATTCGGAAGGGGAAGCTAGTTGGGAAAAACAATGACCAAGATTTAATGGTTGCGGGGAATGCCATTGAACGTTCTCATAAAAACATTGCTGAAATAGCCAATTATATGTTAGGCGAAGTGTATTTCCCTTATGTTTTGTTTTTGGAAGGTTCTAACTTTCTAACGCATGATATTTCTGTCACGAGACCGGATGGTAGAGTTGTTACCTTGCATTATAATGTTGGAAGTCTTAATCGTTTAGATAGGTTGACTGCTTCAAATTATGGTATGCCAATTAACACTAATTTGTGTGAGAACAGGTATGTTTTAAGTAATAGCCAGACAATTATGCTTCAGGCTGCTTCTATTTACACTCAGGGTGACGGAGAAAAATGGAAAGATGAAGACATGATAAATGTCATGATGGAAGTAGCAAAGACCTCTTTGAAACTGATAGGAAAAGATTTGTTTAAACAATTAACAGAGTAAGATACTTAACAATGGAAGCGCTCATAATTATATCCCCCTACCTTGAATGGTAGGGGGATTTCTTGTTTAGTTATCATACTGTGAGATATATTTCGTGAATAGTTCAGCAAATTGTTGCCCTAACTTTTCTTTGTTTCTTTCCAAGATTGCATAATTACGTAATGAGCTGTAAGTTGCATCTGCTATATAATCGATAAACTTGTCATAGTTAATAACTCTTCCGTTTTTGATGAATTGCAGAGCGTCTTTGGCAGGCAGGCTTTTTTTGATCATGCTGGCTTTAAGAGTATCTTTGCTGATATGAGTTTTTAGATACGCTTTATATGTCTTATTGCTTTGTTCGTTGTACAAATTAAACGCATCGTACTTTTCATATGCTTCTTTTATCATTGTTTTTAATGGTTCTTCTATTGTAGAAATGGCGAGATCGGCTTTGAATTTCCTCCAACCATTTAATGTTGTCTCGTTAACTAATGGCTTTATGTTTTCAGGTTTCATAAAGAAGTTTAGAAAATCAAGGTAGTCTCCATCACTTTTAGCCGTTTCCAATATGTCTTTGTCTATTTTTGAAAAATGATGACAAAGAGCAATTGGTGAGAAACCATCGCAATCAAAGAATCCTACAAAATACTCTAGGTTGCTTTCCAATAATTCACATATAATAACTAAATTATCAATTGCAGGGAATGTATCTCCGTTCTCCCAGCATACAATTGCTTTTCTGCTAACACCGACTTTTTTTGCAAAAGTACCTTGGTCTTTACAAAAGGCGAATCTTTTATAAGGATTATTATTTTCGCCTTCATGTTGTAGATATAGTTCATATCGTTCTTTTCGTCTGCTTTGGATTCTATTTCCTACGGTTTCTTTGGTGGGTGGAGTTATTTTTTCTTCGTAAAAACTGTTCATAATGGTTACAATTCCTTTCTCGAATATTGATTTATGATACCGATTCGTCTTTTGTTATGTGTTATAGTGACTAAAGACAAAATTGCCTTATATCTACAATTATAACGCGCATTTTGAGTATTTCAACTCTAAGTCTATGGTGTACCGAATGGTTACAAAATTATGGTGTCAAATTAATATCTGTTACAGCTTCTTCTCGGTTGATGTGTCAAAATGTAGTCATCAGAGCTAGCACTGAAATCTATAGAAAGGACACTCGTATTATGAAAGCAAAGTTAGTTGGTATTCAGCCTATCCACTTTACTAACAATAGTGGTGAGGAAATCATCGGTACAAGCGTCTATTGCTTATCGGAAGATGAGAACGTAGAAGGTTTACGAGCTGACAAGTTCTTCCTTAAGGACAGTCAGAAGCTCCCTGCTGGCGTTCAGGTTAATGATTTGCTCGAACTCTCCTTCAATATGAAGGGCAAGATTGAGAAGATCGAGAAGAGCAAATAATTACTTTTAGCATCATGGGGGTATTCCTTGTGGATGCTCCCTTGATGCTATTACTTAAGAATTTAAGGAGGCTATAACCATGAAAGTATATATGAATAACGATTATTTACAACAGAAGCATATGCAGAAACTCAGGTGGTATCATTTCAAACTTGGATTAAGACAATTTATCGTTTGTCCTGCTTTGCTTATCTTTTTTACTCCAGTAATTATCTTAACGGTATTTATTTGGCTTAATATGGATAGTGCTATTGCAATTGTCAATATGCCTCAATTATTGGAACGATTCTGGTCTGTTATGTGTAAGGTCTTTGGTGTGTTAATCCCTGCGTTATTAAGTATAGGTATCGTTTCTGGAATTGGTTCTCTTATAGCTCGTAAAGATGAAGCGATAATTCAGTCTATGTTTGCAGTTACTGAATTGAGAAAAGGAAATCCAATTCTTATGTTCAAGGGTAAAGACAAGCGTAGGGGTTATATCACCAGAGAATTCTATACGCTTATTCCGTTTGAAGAATGGAAGAAGAGACAGGATGCTATCTGTGATGCTTTTAATGAGCATATTATTGGCGAATTGCATCATGGGGGCAAACATAACAATAATAGCAACCGCATTATTATTGTAACCGCTAAAGGTAGAGTAGCAAAAGATAAGGGGGATATCTATGATGACAATATCTGATTCTAATCTGATGCTCGGATATGATTATGGTGCTTGGTATGATGGTGGCGAAAAAAAGCCTGTGTGTACCGATATATCTACATCAACTAATAGTCATACAATATTGTGCGGCATGTCAGGTTCAGGAAAGTCAAAAAGCGAAGAGGCTATTATGGCTCGAATTGCTAAGAGTGAAGGAGCTATTTTCTTCGGAGATTTTAAGCAGGATGATACTTTCAAATATTTGAGAGGTTGCCCTAGATATTATCCATATTATCAGACCGAGGAAGCGTTAAATGCTGTCTATAACATATTGCACCGACGTCAATCAGGTGAAGATAAATCCAGATACCCTATAACGCTTATATGGGATGAATATATGGCTAATGTTCTTGCTCTTTTAGGAAACGATAAAAAGCGTGCTGAGAGCATTATGCGAAAGGTCTCTGAGATACTGATGTTGGGGCGCTCTATGGCTGTAAGGATAATAATATCTTGCCAAAGACCCGATGCATCTGCATTTCCTTCTGGAAGTCGTCTAAATTACGGAATATGTATTGTGCTTGGTGCATCAATCAGAAGTATATATGAGATGCTTTTGCCTAAAGAGTACATTGATGCTATTGGAGATAGAAACTTTAAGGCTGGTGAGGGAGTAGCTCTTTTACAGGGCTCAGACCTGAGATTTATCAAGATGCCATTGATAAAGAATGAGAAACAGTTACAAGCATTATGCATAGATGCGCTTACACGTGAAATACCCGAAGGGGTCGTCGGCGAAGCCGACGATCCCCACGGCGGTATAGTATTACCCGACGTGCACACACACAAGCACAGTCTTGATGATATAAGGGTTTGAGGCATGTTCGCATTAATGAACAAATCGCACAAAAGGAGAAATCAAAGTGGATTCACAATGTAACAAGTATTTGCTCACGATTAATAATCCGCTAGAAAAGGGTTTTACTCATGAGCATATAAGTGAAATCATACGTACTCATTTTAAGACTGCGATTTATTTCTGTATGTCGGATGAACAAGGCAGTTGTTTTCATACTCATGTATTCATCGTGTTTTCCTCAAGGGTTCGCTTTAGTATGGTTCAACGATATTTTGAAGGCGCGCACATAGATGGTGCAAGAGGTTCTGTATCTGATTGTGTTAATTATGTAAAGAAGTCTGGTAAATGGGAACTTGATGAAAGTAAACAAGAAAAGAAAATTGAAGGAACATTTGAAGAGGTCGGAAATCAGCCACCAGATAGTAAAGGAAGTAGAGGCGATATGTCCGATCTTTATCAAATGATTGTTAATGATATGAGTAATGCTGAAATACTTGCAACGAATCAGGATTACATATTGCAAATAGATAAACTTGATAAAGTGCGCACAGTGATTCTATCTGAACGCTATAAAAGTACCGTTAGGCTTGACTTAGAAGTAACGTACATTTCAGGCTCAACAGGTACAGGAAAGACAAGAGGTGTTCTTGAAGAAAACGGATATGAGAGTGTTTATAGGGTTACCGACTATCTTCATCCATTTGACGGTTATGCCTGTCAACCGGTGATATGTTTCGATGAATTTTATTCGTCGCTTAGTTTGAAACAGATGCTTTTATATTGTGATATATACCCGATTGAATTGCCAAGTAGATACACCAATAAATATGCGTGCTATTCGAAAGTGTACATTATTAGCAACTGGGAATTAGAAAGGCAATATGAACAACAGCAGATATTTGATATTGAAACATGGAAGGCATTTTTGAGAAGAATAAAGCGAGTCGTTACGTATGATAAGAATGGGAAACGAACTGAATATGCGTCGGTTGATGAATATATGAACAGAAATAAGGGTGATGGTTTTTATGAGGTATGAAGTTCCAATTTATGAAAAATCAAATTTAACTCTGGAAGAAGCGGCTGCTTATTTCAACATAGGTGTAAATAAGCTCCGTGAGTTGACCGATGATGATAAATGCCCCTTTGTTCTTTGGGTTGGTAGTAAACGTCTTATTAAGCGAGTTCAGTTTGAGGTTTGGCTTACTAAGACATACTCAATATAAACTTTCAGAGATGTTTTTGTGGACAGAGAGAACAGGCCGACGCTATAATCAGCTTAAGCTTGTTCTCTTTGTTATTAAGAAAGGAGTTTCTTATGGCAATAGAGAGAAGAAAAGATAATAGAAACAGAGTATTGAAAGAAGGTGAATATCAGAGGTCTTGCGGAACTTATGAGTTCAAATGGAGAGACAAACGTGGCAAACGACATTCCATCAGCGCGATCACTCTTGAAGAGCTTCGCGAAAAAGAAGTCGACGTGCTGAGGGATATCATCGATGGTGTTAGAGCTGATAAGAAAACGCTTACCGTCAATGATATGTATAATAGTTGGGTTCAGTTAAAGAAAGGTCTTAAAGACAACACATTCTCAAACTATCGGTACATGTACGAAATGTTTGTTCAGCCTGATTTTGGTAAGACAAAAATCGTAGACTTGAAACGCTCAGACGTTAGAGCATTTTATAATTATCTGGCTGATGAAAGAAGCGTTAAGGTAAATACGATTGATAGCATACACACAGTTTTACATCAGGTTCTCCAACTCGCTGTCGAGGATGATTATCTCAGATATAATCCTTCAGACAATGCTTTGAAAGAACTCAAGAAAGCTCGTAATTTTGAAATTGAAAAAAGACGTGCTTTAACGGTTCCTGAACAGAATTTATTTGAGGAATTTCTTAGTAAAAGCAATCAGTATCACAGATGGTATCCTATCTTTACTGTTATGTTATGGACAGGGATGCGTTGCGGAGAAATAACTGGGTTGCGCTGGGAAGATGTAAGCTTTGAGAATAATACAATAAGTGTGAATCATACATTGGTTTATTACTGTACGAGGACTGAGGCAGGTCAGACATTTGCGATAAACACTCCCAAAACGGTTAATTCGATTCGTACTATTCCGATGCTTCCGAAAGTTAAAGAGGCATTTCTCATGGAAAAAGCATATCAGGAAGAAGCTGGATTAAAGAGTGTTGCAGTAGTGGATGGTTATAGAGATTTTATCTTTATCAATCGTTTCGGAAATGTTCAGCATCAGGGAACTCTTAACAAAGCTCTGAGAAGAATAATCAGAGATTGCAATTTCGAAGTTCTCGATAGAGATCAGAGCGAAAAAGCAGTGTTACTTCCCAAGTTTTCGAATCACTCGTTAAGGCATACATTCACGACACGTCTTTGTGAGGCACATGTTGGTGTTCGTGCTATGATGGCAATTCTTGGTCATGCGGATGCCGAAACAACGCTTAACATCTATGCCGATGCGACTAAGGATTACACTCATGCAGAACTTATAAGCTTTGAAGAGTATTTCAATAAACAGAAGGAAGCTCAGATGGCTGAATAAGCTTTGCGACCACATTGCGACTGATTTGCGACCAATTATAAAAAGATATGTAGAAATACATAAAAAGAGACATAATGAGAGGTCGCAGAAACAGAGTAATAACAGGTTATAAAGAATTACGTCGTATAAGGTCTCTATTCCCGACGATGCGCCCGCTCGACTAAAGTCAATCTATTCCGTATCCCTTTCGATTCGAAAACCCAATAAAATCAAGCATTTTAGCCCATTTTGCCACGTGCAGGATGGGCTTTTTCTTGTTTTACTGAACCAATCACTGAACCAATCCTCCAGAAAAACCTGCAAATGCAATAAATTCGCACATTTGACAGCTTTTTGCCCTGTTTTCAACGGGTTTAGCCATCACGAAAAGTGTAGATATAACAGGTTATGTATGCAAATGTGCGATCATGTATTCACTTTTTCCATAGCAATGTCAAATGGTTCACTATTGGTACAGCTTTGGTACAGAGCCTTATCTTATAACGCGAAATGTAAGGAAACGTGAAGGTATAACGAGGATGTACTTTATTTATCTGCATTACAGTACATCTCTTTTTCCATCTGCGATTTCACGGATCGCACATTGGAAAGCTATCCCCTGGCTAAATATCCTAGTAATATCAAGCCGTCCGGGAGGAGTCAAATCTTGAAAGGCAAGCCTAAGCTTAATCTTGGTCTCACAGCATTTGATGAGCTGTTTATGGACGAAGAAGAGCGCGCGAGCTCTAAGCTGCCAAAACTCTATGACATCCCTCTTAGCCTTATAGACGACTTCCCTGCCCACCCGTTCAAGGTAAGAATGGATGAGGATATGGATCAACTCGTAGAAAGCATTAAAGAATATGGTCTTATCACACCTGTAATTCTACGCACGAAAGAACCCGGCCGTTATGAGATGATCTCAGGTCACAGAAGGAAAATCGCTTGCATTCACGCCGGATTAACTACAATAACGGCTGAGATTCGCGAACTGACACAGGACGAAGCTATCATCCTCATGGTGGACTCTAATCTGCAGCGTACGACCGTCCTGCCCAGCGAGAAGGCATTTTCCTACAAGATGCGGCTGGAGGCTCTTAAACGGCAAGGAAAGCGCACAGACCTAACTTCCAACCCACTGGGTGGGAAGTTAACGGAAACTGCAGGTATCATCGGAAAGAATGCCAGCGACAGCGCTACTCAGGTCAGACGCTATATCAGGCTTACCGAACTACTCCCGGAACTTCTGGAATTCGTTGATGATGGCAAGATGGCCTTACGTCCTGCCGTAGAACTCTCCTATCTCACCCAAGAAGAACAGGAATCCGTTCTGGATCAGATATACAACTTCGAATGCATGCCGTCACATGCTCAGACTATCAGGATGCGCAAACTCTCTCAAAGAGGTGAACTGGACGACCGGACTGTCATTAAGATCATGAAAGAAGAAAAACCAAATCAGGCGGACAGGATACGTATCCCCTACAGCGAGATCCGTCAGTATATCCCCAGAAGCGTTTCCTATGAAAAGACCGCTGATTATATCAAAACGGCGTTGAAATTCTATCAGGAGCATCACTCCAAAAACCAATCTTAAGCGCTCCCCCCTTTTTATATATACATATTAAACGCATGTTATAATCTTCATATTGAGAGGAAACTCTTAGTATGGAAAATAATCAGAATAATGAACTGTAAGATAGAAATGACATACTACATTAAACGTCTGATTGCCGGAATTATGCTTTTGGCAGTATTACTTGGTGTGTGTTCCT
>FNPA01000008.1 GCA_900107185.1 Ruminococcaceae bacterium YAD3003
CCCAATGGAGAATTTCTTCGGGAAGATGAAAAACGAGATGTTCTATGGACACGAATTTGAATTCAAGACCTTAGAACAGCTCCAGAAAGCTATGGAAGATTACATTGAGTACTACAACAACGAGAGAATTCAGGTCAGACTGAAAGGACTGACTCCTTGCCAGGCAAGGAATCAGTCCTTATACTCGTTTTAAACCGTCCAACAAAGTGGGTTCACTTCATTACCGAAGAGCTTTTTATTATATTGAATCAAGAAACATCTTATAGGCTGTACGTGCAGTTTCTATATTGTATCCTCGCAGCTGTGCAAGTTTATAAAACTCGTCTTCCCTGTCGTAATAGTCGTCCCTATTTCCACCCGAGAACGAAGCAATATAAAGTTGCAAACAAGTATGAGCATCACAATCTAACGTGGCAACTATATCGTCAGCGCAGTTTGAATCTATTCCTGCCTCAAGAAGACGTTTATATATGTATTGCCTGCTTTCCTGTTTTTTTCCGGAACGGGCCGCAAGAACCTTACGCGAAGCACGCATATCATCGATATATCCGGTTGCAACCAAATGCTTTACTGCATCAGTTGATACAGAATCTGAATACCCCTTCTGAATAAGGTAGATCCTTATCTTACCTGAAGAGTAAACTCCTGTACCGATATGCCTGATCGCGCAGGTCACGGCTTCCTTGGTCGAAGAATTATCAGACATCAATTCCTAAGATATCATCATCGGAATCATCTTCAGATTCCGGAACATCAACTTCACCGTCTAATACAACGTCAGAGTCATCATCTGCCGGCATATAAGAATCTCTGATCTTCTCTTCAATCTCTTCTCTGACATCAGGATGATCAATGAGAAACTGCTTAGCTGCATCTCTGCCCTGCGCAATCTTGGAGCCATTATATGCAAACCAGGATCCGCTCTTATCAATGATGTTGTTTTCAACACCCAAATCGATGATACAGCCTTCGGATGAAACACCCTTACCGTACATAATATCGAATTCAGCTTCCTTAAACGGCGGAGCAACCTTATTCTTTACAACCTTAACTCTTGTGTGGCTTCCGACTACGTCAGTTCCGTTACGGAGAGTCTCAACCTTTCTTACATCAAGACGAACAGAAGCATAGAACTTAAGAGCACGTCCGCCAGGTGTTGTCTCAGGGTTACCAAACATAACGCCAACCTTCTCACGAAGCTGGTTAATGAAGATGCAGATCGTATTTGACTTAGAAACAACAGGAGCAAGCTTTCTTAATGCCTGGCTCATGAGTCTTGCCTGGAGACCTACGTGGGAATCACCCATCTCGCCCTCGATTTCAGCTCTAGGTACGAGTGCAGCAACAGAGTCGATAACAACTACATCAATGCATCCGCTTCTGACGAGTGTCTCGCAGATTTCCAATGCCTGCTCACCTGTATCAGGCTGTGACAAGAGAAGGTTATCTACGTCAACACCGATATTACCTGCGTATACAGGATCTAATGCGTGCTCGGCATCGATAAATGCACATGTACCGCCCATCTTCTGAGCCTCTGCAACACAGTGGAGCGCAACAGTTGTCTTACCGGATGATTCAGGTCCATAGATCTCAATGATTCTTCCTCTGGGAAGTCCGCCGATACCTAAAGCGATATCAAGTGTCAAAGCACCTGTGGGGATAGTATCGATCTCAACCTGAGACTTATCACCAAGACGCATTACGGCACCCTGTCCGAACTGCTTCTCAATCTGAGCCATAGCAGCATCTAATGCTTTTCTTCTCTCATCCTTATCCTGAACCTGGGCAACTGAACCCTTAGCGGCATTCTTACTCTTAGCCATATTGTCCTCCCGAAAATTAAGTATTGAACATTTGTTCTTCATTTATGAGTTAATTCTATGTTTATGATACACTTTTGTCAACAAAAATAACCTTACAAATTCGAACAAAAACCGACAAGACCTATTAATGGGACACACTTTTTATCAACCCCTTGCAAATAAAGGCTCTTAACCTTTCGAAAGTGTACAAATCTCTTTCGTGAAAATATTAAACCGACAAGAACCGACAAAAAGGTGTAAAAAAACGCTTTGCTTCCTAAGTGTGAATAAGGCATTTTTTCGCAAAAAACAGTAAAAATCATCTTCAAAATCCGTTTTCACGAAGAATTCATAGAATATTAATTGAGATAAGCATTCGTTCCTGATTATTATTTTTTATCATAGGTTATAATGACTTACAGATATACTTTTGGAGGATTCATTATGCAGACTGAAAAAATCAGTATTTATGCTGCCGGAGACGGAAGAGATAAAGCATTGGAGCTTACAGAAAAGGCCGGAGCATTTTGCGGGTTAGATAATAAATCAACTCTTAGGCTCAGATTACTCTCAGAAGAGATCATTGAACTTATCAGACCTTTCTCAAGTGAACTAAAAGGTGATTTCTGGTTGGAAACCAATGATGAGAATGTTGAGATACATTTAAAGACAAATATCCCTATGGATCTTCAGACCAGAGACGAACTGTTATCCGTAGCTACTTCGGGCAAGAATTCTGCGGCTAAAGGACTTATCGGGAAAATCCGTGAAATGATCGCACGTGTTACACTTCCCGATGATCCTGAAACGAAGGCTATGACTGACCAGGCTCTTGGTCTGATGGCTCTCGGCAGCCAGATGGGATCAAGCTATGGCAGTACATATTCCTGGTCTATGACGGCTTATGCCGAATCTATCAATAACTCCACTGTTTTTACAGACGAAGCAGCTGAAGCTATGGACGCTCTGGAAAAATCGATCGTTGCAAACATAGCAGATGAGGTAAAAGTCAACATCGTAGATTCAAATGTTGAAGTAGTTATCTATAAGGCAATTGGTTAAATTAATCACAACTTATAACAAAAGCACCTTGAAAGTTTCAAGGTGCTTTTCTATTTCATAGATAATTAATCTTGCAACATCATGAATTTAATGTCTGTGTCATCGATGTAAAGCAGATAACGAATCCTTCTGTTTCCTTTTTTATAACCTTCGCATATATACATTCATCGTTTTTGCGGAGCATTATATTCTGTTTTTCCTGCAGCTCAATATCAGGAACAAAGAACGCAAATCTGCCGTTTTGAGAAACTTTTATAACACTGCCTTTATGAATTGTTTCTTCAACTTTTTTAGCTTCAAGAATATAAAAATCGTAACCGGTTTCTTCAGTCTTATCATTCCAGATAATCTCGCCTGACGAATCATCAATACGCGAAATATCACCTATACCATCAATCTCATAATACTTCAGTTCTTCAGGTGATCCTTTGGGAAGGAAACTGCCCTCGGATTTAATCGTAAGATTATCGGAAATAAGTTTTCTGGTGTTATCGGTAATAGTTAAGGCTGAAGACCTTATTATTGAGCCTGTACAGCCATCTTGGAGTCCTGAAGAATGATCTCGTTCCTGATAGCATTGGCAGTTTTGGTCACCGGCTATTTTACTTACGGCCGCCTGACTGAAAAAATCTTCGGACCTGACGACAGGAAAACCCCTGCCGTTGCAATAAATGACGGAGTTGACTGCGTACCGATAAAAACCTGGAAGGCACTCCTCATCCAACTTCTCAACATAGCCGGAACAGGACCTATCTTCGGCGCTCTCATGGGAGCATGCTTCGGCCCTGTCGTATTCTTATGGATAGTTCTCGGTTCAATACTGGGAGGCGCCGTACATGATTATATGAGCGGCATGATCTCCGAGCGTAATAAAGGTGCTTCCATAGCTGAACTGTCAGGCATCTATTTAGGCAAACCCGTCCTTTATATAATGCGCGTCTTCTCCATTTTACTGTTACTCCTGACAGGTACGGTTTTCGTAACGAGCCCTGCGGCACTCATCTCGAGACTGACTCCGGCCGCTCTCGGAAACACTTTCTGGATAATAGTCATTCTTTTTTACTACATTCTGGCTACGCTTCTGCCTATAGATAAGATAATCGGAAAACTATATCCGGTATTCGGAGTGATACTCATTGTTATGGCACTCTCCATCGCAGGAGGACTAATCTTCATTCCGCAATATCACATTCCTGAATTAACTTTGGCAAATCTTAACCCAGAGGGGCTGCCTGTCTGGCCATTCATGTTCATTACCGTTGCATGCGGAGCTATCTCGGGATTCCATGCTACACAGTCTCCGATGATGGCAAAATGCATCACCAGCGAGAAGTGCGGACGAAAAGTCTTCTATGGTGCCATGATGATCGAATCTGTAATCGCCCTGATATGGGCTGCTGCAGGAGTTGCCTTTTATGGCAGCACTCAGATGCTGCAGCAGGCACTTACTGCTTCAGGCCAATCCGGTGTTGTTTATGAGATCAGCAAGGAGATGCTCGGCAACGCAGGAGGTATCCTCGCAATCGTAGGCGTAGTGGTCTGCCCTATCACATCGGGTGATACGGCATTTAGAAGTGCCAGACTCATACTCGCCGAATGGACAAAACTTGACCAGAAGAAAATCGGATACAGGCTTCTCATAACACTTCCGCTTCTCGGAATCAGTGCTGTGCTGACACAGCTTGACTTCAACATCTTATGGAGATATTTCTCATGGAGCAACCAGACTCTGGCTATGATCTCTCTGTGGGTTGCAACTTCATACATTCTCCGCAATAACAAAAAACGGATCGCTTCTCTTCTTACTGCCATTCCGGCCACATTTATGTCGGCAGTATCAGTTACGTATATTCTTGTGGCAAATGAAGGATTCAAACTCTCAACCGGCATTGGCTATCCCATAGGTATCAGCGCAGCTTTGGCATTATTCGTAATATATGCCGTTATTGCTGTAAGGAACAGGAAAACTCTAAATTATCAAAATAGTAAGTAAAAATTTACTTTTTAGAAATCTCTTACATGCTATATGAGGTTATAATCTGTCTATACGACAAAATGAGGTGCATATGTCCATAGGCAAGAAACAGTTTGAATTAAGTGCCTGTCTGGCATCTTTGTTTTTTTTATTTGGTATCGGTTATGGAATCTATGAATTCATAAATATCCTCCATACCAGCACACTTGCTATTGCGAGCATTATTAACGTCTCTGCTGACATTTGCAGTATGACTCTGGGATATGTATTGTTTATCTGCAGTGTTATAGATAAATCCCACAACGATAAGAATCTAAATAATTACCTGCTTCTTCTTTTCACATGTTTTTGTTCTTCATTACTGGATGAAATCTGTTGGATTGTTGACGGAGATATTTCACAGATACACCTCAACATAGCCGCCAACACCCTATATTACATAGGTGCTCCGGTAATGGCATTCCTGTTCTGGAGATATGTCGTAACCTATCTCGGCACTGAAAGAAAAGAGATCAAAATCGTTAATACCATTCTGGCATGCGGTTTAGGCGTAGCCATAGTCGTCAGACTCTTAAACCCTCTATTGGGCTTCTATTTTACAGTTTCTCCTGACGGTATCTATCATCGAGGAAATCTGTATTCACTATCGAATATTTATTCTTATTCAGCAGTTTTATTAACTCTGATACTTGTCTTTGTGGCGAGGAAAAGATTCAAGAAATATCAGATAGTAATCCTATATCTTTATGCCTTCTTCCCTCTTGCTATCGGAGTCTTCACATTATTTATATACGGTCTGTCATTGTCGAGCCCGGTAATTATGCTCGATCTGCTCCTTATGTACTGTGTATTGAATGTTATTCAGAGCAGAGAACGCTCTATCTCCGAAAACGAACTTCAAATGGCAACAGCGATACAGGAAGGTATGCTCCCTCATACTTTCCCTCCCTACCCTGACAAGAAAGAATTTGATCTTCATGCATCAATGAATGCGGCAAAGGAAGTTGGCGGAGACTTCTATGATTTTTATATGCCTGATGACGACCATTTGGTAGTTACAATAGCTGATGTATCAGGAAAAGGTATTCCTGCAGCCCTCATGATGATGGTCACTAAAACGCTCATTAAGAACAGAGGTCTCTCTGATTTTGAAGACTGCTCGAAAATCTTATCATCCGTTAACAATCAGCTTTGTGAGAACAACGAAATCGAAATGTTTGTTACTGTATGGATAGGTGTTCTCCATCTGCCCACAGGCGAATTAACATACGCGAATGCCGGTCACGAGTATCCTGCAATAAAGCGTAACGGTGGTAAATTTGAGCTCATTAAGGAGCATCATGCACCCCCGATAGGATGTATGGAAGGAATTCCTTATAAAGTGGAAAAACTGACTCTTAATCCCGGAGATATCATTTATGTATATACGGACGGAGTCACGGAAGCAAACAACAGCAAGGGTGAATTCTTCGGCGAAAAACGTATGCTTGATGCACTTAATCTCCCGTGTGAAGAAGGCATGGTTGAACTAAACAGCAATGTGAAGAGCAGCATCGATGAATTTATCAGCGGGACACCGCAGTTTGATGACATCACGATGTTGAGTCTGAAATACAACGGAACAGATAATACATAAATGGATAATGGCTTTTTGTTGTACGCAAAAGAGGTAGCTTACTTATGAAACGATTAAGTGTAAAAGCAACAGTTGAATCTTTGGACGAGGTCCAGTCTTTTATAGATCAGGTCTTGGAGGAGATAGGTTGTTCTATGAAGGCTCAGATGCAGATCGATATTGCTGTTGAAGAGCTGTTCGTAAACATTGCTCATTATGCATATCCCGAAGGAAACGGTGATGCTGCGGTTGAGATAGAAACTGATGCAGATAAAAGTTGTGTTAAGATAACATTTGAAGACAGAGGTATTCCTTTCGACCCTCTTGCCCATGAAGATCCTAATGTAACCGGGCCTGCAGAAGAAAGATCTGTTGGAGGTTTGGGTATCTTTATGGTAAAGAAATCCATGGATGATATGTCTTACGAATATAAAGACGGAAAGAACTTACTTACGATAATAAAAAATTATAAATAAACAAAGTGGAGGAAAAGAACATGTTAAACATCACAAAGAACGCTAATGGTGAAGCGCTCAAGATCATTCTTGAAGGAAGATTAGACACTACTACTGCTCCTCAGCTCGAAGCAGAGCTCGGCAAAGTTCTTCCCGGAGTTACAGATCTTAAGTTTGATCTCGAGAAGCTTGAATATATTTCCAGTGCAGGCCTGAGAGTTCTCCTTTCTACTCAGAAGACAATGAACAAGCAGGGCAAGATGGTTGTTTCCAATGCGTCTGCAGAGGTTAAGGAAATCTTTGATGTAACCGGATTCTCAGATATTCTCACAATCGAATAATCGTGTTAAAAATGCTTAAAACAAAAGACGAACGGGTTTCCGTTCGTCTTTTTATTTGGTTAACTCAATTACATTATTCTGACTGCAGTACCAATAGGAATGTTATCGTAAATCCACTCTGCTACGTCTATCCTGCACCTTACACAACCGGCAGATATATGCATACCGAGGTTACCGTTCTGAATAGTCCCGTTATAGTTATAAGTGACACTATGGAAATAATATGGTCCGTTCCACTGCGTAGCATAGTAACAAAGAGAACCGTGGGAATAGAAATACGGCAGTTTGTCAGTAACCCAGTAAAATCCTGTCGGAGTCTCATGCCCCGGTTTTCCACAGGAAATAGGATAGATCTTATTGAGTTTCCACTGACCTATGCTCCCTTTGAATATCATTATGTAACAGTTCTGCGTATCAACGATTATGTAATACTCAGTCGGACTGTCCAACAGTGATTCATTTATTCCTCGGACATGCAGAGCAGCATCCTTATAGCACCACCCAAGATCGCCGTAGTAATCAAGGTCATAATAATCATCGTAGATACAGGTCATTCCATCCAGATGATCAATATAATTCTCCAAAAGAATCTGCTTAACCCTTATATTGTATGCATAGCAGAGATGGACAAACTCATTGGAATTCAGGAATTCTCTGAAAACAAGATATCTGCTGAGACCACTTTCGAGTTTTTCCGTGTAATATAACATGCCGCTCTCATCAGATGCGCGGGCATAAACACCTCTGTATAAGTCTTCGACGAATGCTTCATTACTCTGATTTAAGGCTCTGTATTCATCAGAAAAATAGAAATGGAACAAAACCGAACCAGCAGCAGGCAATCCGCCCTTCAGACTCCTAGCCAGTTCTTTCTTCTCTTCTTCATCTGCATGATCCTGACGGGTAACAATGGCATAGAGCCTGCCTACGAATTTCAGGTAAAGAGGATCGATCTCCTCGTCTTCAATGTATTGCTCAGTATCGGAAACAGAGTCATCTGCTGATACCATATGACCCTGATAAAAAAAGAGACATAAAGATACAGTAACAATAAGGCTGATTATCTTAAGCAAACGCCTTCTTATCATATACACCCTCACCTTTATGAACTCTCCAACGACATAATATCATTAAACCTGATATATCTGAAAGTATCATCCGGAAATTCTCAGGTTGTCTTCTTACTAGCTGAACCTCTCTTAAGCAACTTAGCCTTAAACTTGTTGATCCATTCAGTAGCCTCTTCCATACGAAGGATTGTAGCCATAAGGAAATATACAACTATAGCTACTATTCCTTTCGCAGCTACTATCAAAAGCTGGACGATCTTACCGCCCTGAGCCGGGAAAAATCTGTCTGCGAGGTATACGATGCCTGTCATTACTGCAACACAAACAGCACTCTTGAGAAGGAATTTGAAAATACCGTGAGGTGCAATATCCTTCTGTCTGCAATATGCAATCGAGAGCATAATCATCTGGCAGATATTGGTAAATGAATAAGCCAGAGACAAGGATAACGGACCTGCGCCCATCGAGATCAAGATGGAACAAACTGCGGGATTTACAACAAGACCTATAGCTCCTGCAATAAGCGGGAACCAGTTCTTACCGATGGCATAAAACGCCTGATTAAATACATGAATAACAGTTGCAGTAACTATTGCACTGCAGAATCCCAAAAGGAACGTTGCTGCCGTCTGGGCATTCTGGTCTGTATAAGATGATGACCACTGGTATATTGCCTTAACAACATCCAGATTCAATACCGCAATAAAGGCAGCTGAAGGAATTGTCATGAACAGCGCACTCTTCATAGAGTGGGAAACGAGTTCAGAAGCTTTTTTATAGTTTTTGGACTTGTAATCACCTGAAAGTTCAGGGGTCATTACAGTCGTAATGGCAACAACGAATACAGAATAAGGTATCTGCCAGATAGTAGATGCATTTCTGAATCCGAATACACTTCCCGCATCAAACTTCAGAGCAAAACCGTTAAGAACAACAGTATTGATCTGTATAACAGATGCAGAAATCAGAATCGGAACCGCACGTAAAACCAACTTACCAAATTCCCTGTCAGCCAAATGGAAATCCAGTTTGAATTTTCTTGTCTGTCTGAAACCTAATATGTATTGGAACAGGAAATACAGTACTGATGCAATAAGTATTCCGCCTGTTGTCCACAAAAGATTTTTAAGTGAGTTTCCACCGAAAACAAAAATAGCGGCAATTACAAAGACGTTATAAAAAATCGGTGCAAATGATGTGATCGTAAATTTCCTGTATGAGATCAGGATACCATTGCAGAGCGCTGCGAGCATAATGAAGAAGATCTGCGGGAACAGCAACTTTGATGCCTGGGCAGCGAGAGCGATCGTTTCTGCATTTTCCTTGTGAAACAACCCATAGAAATTATACAAAGGCTCAGAAAACAGCGAACCGAATGTACAGCATACGAGCATAACAATGCAAACCGCAGTAATAAACTTGCTGACAGTCTTAATGGCTTCCTTCTCTTTTCCTATAGCCAGATGTGCACTAAGATACGGTGCAATAGTTGAATAGATCGCACCACCAACAAGAAGGTTATAGAAAAGATCAGGAATATTGAATGCGAGAATATAACTGTCGCGATATACATCGGAGAACTTCATCGACACAACGATATCGCGAATAAGTCCGGAAAACTTAACCAGTATTACGCCAAAACCGACAATAAGAGCCGATAAAGCAAAACTCATCCCCTTCTTCTTTGCAGGGGACTTAACAGTCTTGTTCTCTACTCCGTTATTTTCAGCCAATTAACCTTCGCCTCTCTCGATAAGTCCGGCAGCATATTTAATTGCCGCCAAAACAGTGTCGGTGCGTATAGTATCTCTATTGCCCGTAAAGTTCAACCTTAATGCTCCGGCGATACCGCGTTTCGGGTAGCAATACCCCATATAAACCGTTCCAACAGGTTTGCCGGGCAGATCTCCCGTAGGTCCTGCTATTCCGGTAACAGATACAGCCAAATCACAACCGATTACTCTGCAGGCACCTTCAGCCATTGCTTTCGCGCATTCTTCAGAAACCTCTGTATGCTGTTCTATAATTTCTGAAGAAACACCAAGAACGTTCTCTTTTACTTCGTTTGTATAAGATACGACAGAACCCTTAAAGGCAGAAGATGCGCCGGGAACCTCTACAACTGAGGCTGAAATAAGTCCTCCTGTAAGGCTCTCAGCAAAGCCGAATGTTATTCCGGCTTCAGAAGCTAACCGAATAAGCGCCTGTGACGCATTGAATATACCGTTATCAGCCATCACTATTTCTTGCCTGAATCTCAAGCCATTCAGTCTCTGTAATCAGGATCTTTCTCGGCTTACTGCCTTCATAAGGTCCAATGATCTTCTTCTTTTCCAATTCATCTACGAGTCTGGCCGCTCTCGGATAACCGATTCCGAGTCTTCTCTGAAGAACGGATACACTTGCACTGCCGTTCTCAAGCACTGTCTGTACTGCCTGGTTAAAGAGATCATCTGTATCAGATCCGCCGCCTGATGAACCGCCTGATGAAGAACCGCCCTGTGCCTGGCCTTCACCTGCAGTAACTCTGTCGATATCCTTGATGATAGCTTCGTCGTACATCGCACCGAAATTCTTCTTAAGGTACTCAACTACAGCTTCAACTTCTTCATCCTTAAGGAATGCGCCCTGTCCTCTTACAGGCTGTGGTGCGCTCATAGGAGCATAGAGCATGTCTCCCTTACCAAGGAGCTTCTCAGCACCATACTGGTCAAGAATCGTTCTTGAGTCGACACCTGACGTTACGGCAAAGGCAATTCTCGAACCGATATTAGCCTTGATTACGCCCGTAATGACATCAACAGAAGGTCTTTGTGTAGCGATAAGCAAATGGATACCTGCAGCTCTCGCAAGAGCAGCAAGTCTTGAGATATAAGTCTCGACTTCCTTAGCGGCAACCATCATGAGTTCCGCGAGCTCGTCGATAACGATAAGGATCAAGGGTAAATGTTCAACCTGAGGATCGTTCTTATACTTTTCGTTAAAGCCCTTAATATCTCTTACCTGGCCTTCTTCGAAAAGCTTATATCTTCTCTGCATTTCGATTACCGCCCAGTTGAGAGCTCCTGCAGCCTTCTTAGGGTCTGTAATTACCGGCATGATCAGGTGCGGTACACCGTTATAAACTGAGAGTTCAACGACCTTAGGGTCTACGAGGATCATTCTGACTTCTTCAGGTGAAGAATGAACCAGGATACTCGTAAGAATGGAGTTGATACAAACGGACTTACCAGAACCAGTAGAACCTGCGATCATGAGGTGAGGCATCTTGGCCAGGTCACAATATATAGGTCTTCCGGGGATATCTCTTCCGAGTGCAACCGTAAGAGGCGATGCAGCTTTGAATTCCTTTGTTTCAACAAGACCTCTCAATTGAACCGCAGTAGGAACATCGTTAGGAATCTCAATACCGATGGCACTCTTACCCGGAATAGGAGCCTCAATTCTGATCGATATAGCTGCCATTGCGAGCATGATGTCATCCTGAAGATTCGTAACTCTGGATACCTTTGTACCTGTTTCGAGAGTCAACTCAAATCTGGTAATCGAAGGACCATGTGTAATGTTTACAACGTCTGCATTAATACCAAAACTCTTGAGTGCTTCTTCCAGCTTATGTGCCTTAGCCTTAAGCTTTTTCTCCAGATCCGCATCTGCACGCTGCTTAATATCAGGTGCGAGAATGCTGGTAGGAGCAGGTCTGTAATTTCTGAGTTTTTTCTTCTGCATACGAAGCTGTGCCTCGTGCTGCTTTGTCTCTTCAGCAAATTCAATAGCAGGAGACGAAGGTACAGGTGCACTGCTGTTTGAAGTCTTAAACTTTCTTCCCTCGGTCCTGCTGAAACCTTCAGAATCTTCATTAACGGCATTAATAGTTACACCATCGTTGGAAGTGTTAATGGCGGGTTCTGTTGGCTGATATGCTTCCTGTGTTTCACCCTGAGACAGGCTGTTATATACAGAGGGTCTGATTCTGGGTTCTCTTACTGAACGTTCAGGCTCGGAATAATCGTATTCTGAACCTTCATTTCCTTCCCTGACCTCATAAAGATCACTGCCACCGCTGTAGATGTCTTCTTCCTCTTCAGCCTTAGCCTTTTTCTCATCATCAGGAGTCAGATCGATGAAATCCTGTTTCTTCGGATCAAGGAAAGAAGGTGTTCCGAGTTTCTTCTGCTTGACCTTGTCACGTGCATTCAAACGGTCAGATGTATAAGCAAAATCTGCTGAAACATCAGAGTCACCTGAAACATCGTATTCTTTCTCGTTATAAGCGAGCTTACCGGGGTCCTGATCAACAGCATGTATCTGTCCGCCAGTAAGTTTATCTACGTCTGTAAAACCTGTGCGGCCGTCGATAGGCATATTGGTCATGAAGGGACCCTGTTTGTCATAAGAAGGAGCACCTGTTCTGGGAGACCCTGTCTGGACAAATCTTGAATCGCTGCCGGAATTGAACTGGGGTACAACTCCGTTATCACCATAAGTAATAACCGTAGTGCCTGCTCTCGGTCTGGGATTTTGTGCTCTAGGGCTCTCGTAACCATTACCTGAATAGATCTGGTAATTAGGATCCTTCTGCTTTTGGTTCTTGTGGCTTACAACAGAGCTGTAAACTTTGCCTGAAGCAGCACTGATAGCTTTGGCAGTCTTCTTTGCAGTAGCCTTAAGAGACACTCTGAATACGAGCAGGATCTGTGTAAGCAGGAAGACAATAATCGTAAGTATTCCAATGACATTACCGATTACTTCATAGAGTGCAACCGCAATTGCTCCTCCGATAATTCCTCCCGGCAGAACAGTCGAAGAATTCACGGGATTAGTGATAATCTCAGCATTCTCTCCGGATTCCCATAAAACAGACAAAGCCTTAAGAGCGGATGTTTTTCCATCTGCAGTCTGACACAAACCTTCGAAATAACCCATATCCATAGAGCATAATGCCAGCAGCGCTGATGCTGAAACGAGCAACAGGATAACGCTTCTGACTCTTATTCCGGATACACCCTGTCTCTTCTCGAAAAAAACATCCAGAGCAACATAAAGTATGTAAAGAGGAATCGCATATGCTGCCATTCCGATAAGTCCAAAAAAGAAACTCTTTGCAGTAGCTCCGATAATACCTGTCAGGGAAACAGGAAGATAGAAGATCAGTATCATTGCTATTGCTGCAAAGAACAATACTATTCCGGCAGCTTCTTTGCGGGAAGTGTCTCTACTCAAATTCCAAACCTCCTAGCCGCCTTATATAACAGAATTACAGTCTTCGAATCATTGATCGTTCCGTTATCTGCCATCTCGACAGCTTCTTTTAGAGACATCTTAACAGTAGAGATGTACTCATTTTCGTCCGGCGTGCCACCCTTGTATTCGAGTTCAGTACCAATGTAGAGGTAAATAACCTCACTGCAATATCCGGGAGTAGCTACCATGTTTCCGACAGACTCGATCTTGCCGGCCGTAAAACCTGTCTCCTCAGTAATTTCTCTGGAAGCACAATCAAAAGGATCCTCGCCCTTCTCTATCTTGCCTGCAGGAGCTTCGAGCATTACCTTCTCGAAAGGACTTCTGAACTGCTTTACCAGATAGCAGTTGCCTTCTTCATCCAACGGAAGGATGCATGCACCGCCATTGTGCTTAACGATCTCCCTGTGGGATGTCTTTCCCTCAGGAGTAAGTATTTCCTTTATCTCAACATCGAAAACTCTTCCCTCATAGATCGTTTCTTTGGAAACGGTCTTCTCGAAAAGCATATCGTCATCGCAATTGATCTTGCCCATTAATTATTCCCCTTGCTACCACTGAGTTTTTTCCACTCTGCTACTGCGAGCTCATCACAGCGGTTATTAAATTCGTTATCAGCATGTCCCTTGACCTTATGGAAAGTCACATCGTGCATGGCAGTCAGGTCAATCAGTTCTTTCCAGAGGTCACTGTTTGCCACCTCAGCCTTTGCACTGTTCTTCCAGCCGTTTTTAACCCACTTGCCTATCCAGTTCTGTTCAAAAGCATTTACCACATAAGCACTGTCGCTGTAGATGTCTACCTTACACGGGCGCTTCAGAGCCTTAAGACCCTCAATGACGGCCATAAGCTCCATACGGTTGTTGGTGGTATCGCGTTCACCGCCGGACATTTCTTTCTTAGCTCCGCCGGCCATTAGAATAGCGGCCCAACCACCCGGTCCCGGATTACCGGAACACGCTCCGTCGGTATATATTGTGACTTCGCTGATTACTGCCATATTTGATACGGATCAGGGCTCACTTATTGCCCTTCATCTCCTGAGTCTTGTCATAAGCCGCAGTAACAGACTTGATTACTGCATTTCTGAGGCCATTCTCTTCGAGAGCCATAACTCCGGCTATTGTTGTTCCTCCCGGAGAACATACCATGTCCTTAAGAACTGCAGGATGTGTACCTGTTTCAAGAGCGAGTTTACCTGAACCTGCAACTGTTGCAGCAGCGATCTTAAGAGCGTCAGCTCTCTTAATTCCGAGACTTACAGCTGCATCAGCCATTGCCTCAATGAAAAGCATTACGTAAGCAGGACCGGTTCCTGATACGCATCCGATTGCATCCAAAGTATTCTCATCGCAGAGGATCGTCTCGCCACAAGTATTCAAAAGTTTAATAACAAACTCTGATTCTGAGTCATTAAGACCAACAGGGCAGACTGCAGCAACGCCGAGTCCTACCTGTGCAGGTGTATTAGGCATGATTCTTACGAACTTTCTGCCTTCACCAAGGATACCGCCTATTCTATCGCAAGTAACTGCAGCTGCAATGGAAAGTACGATTGCATCAAACTTAAGGCTGTCCTTAATACCCTTCAATGCATCGTCAAAATGAATCGGCTTAACTGCCATAAGAACATAATCTGCATTTTCTACGGCTTCCTGAGCTGTAGCTGCCTGATTAACGCCAAGATCAGCTGCACACTTAGCGCAAGCTTCGGTATATACATCAAAGCACCAGGCCTCTGAAGGATTAATAACTCCTCCCTTAACAAATCCGCCCAAAAGGGCCTTACCCATGTTGCCGGTGCCTATAACTGCTAATTTCATAGAGTTTTGCTCCTTAATTATAATATTATAAACGGTTCAATCTTAACATTACCCTTGACATAGTGCAAACCAACCATTAAACTGTTCGTTGCAACACAGGGGAGTGGCTCAACGGTAGAGCAGCGGTCTCCAAAACCGCCGGTTGCGCGTTCAAATCGTGTCTCCCCTGCCATTAAAAAAGGCTGTCTTAATTGACAGCCTTTTTGCTTTTCTTAAGTTTTTTGTCCCATTAAGTAACTGTTTCAGGCATAGAAGTCGTTTCTTCTGATACAGCAGATGTAGAAGCTGTTACTTCAAGTGTAGAACCGATCATGGATTCGTTGATTGAGTTTTTAGGAACAGCCTCGATAACGATGTAAGTCTTCTCAACGCCATCAACAGTCTTCTTTACAGGTATCAGTCTGAATGCGATATCGCCTCTGCAGGTATAAAGATTGTCGCCCTTATAATCATTCATTGCATGAATTGCAATATCCAGAGCATCAAACTTTGACAGTTCAGGATAAAGAGCCTGTAAAGTATTGGCAAAAATCATCCAGACCGGATCAAAATCGTATTCAACATAAACTCTGATGTAAGCGACTTCATTGTCTGTCTTTCTCGTAGCACCCTCTAATCCGGCATCAAGGATCAATGAAGCATCACCGTTGAAATAGTCAACATAACTGCTGTCCACCGTAAATGTCTCTTTTTCAGCAAGAATGCTGGGTGTGGTAGAACGGTCAACGTAATTAACGTAATTGATACCGATATCCATACCATTCGCGTACAACTGTGTAGCTACATCGGCATTATCGTATCTTGTTCTGAATTCATCTAATGTAAAACCCATTGAAGGTGATTTTGAATTCGGGAGCATGAAATAGATAACAGCTACAACAATCGCAACGAAAGCAAGGATAACCATAACCGGAATGACCGGATCCCTTTTGCATCTTTCTGCAAAACTGAGTTTTTCCCATTCCTGTTTCTCGGGAGATACAGCAACAGCCTTCTTCTCAACCGGTTTCTTCTCTTTTACGGGTTTCTCTTCCTCTTCAGATTCGTCCTCTTCCTCAAAAGACTCATCAGTAACTGCTTCAGCCTCTTCTTCAGAAGACTCTACATCTTCGGAAACCTCGGAAACTTCAACTTCTTCAGATTCAATCTCTTCGATTTCTTCTGACTTCTTAATATCTTTCTTTTCAGGCTTTACGCCCTTCTTTTTACCTTTAGACATGCGGAATCCTCCATTTAACCCAAATATTATAAAGATAAAGTCCGCACTTGTAAAACTCGAAAAATCCCAAATCTCTGCAAGCCTTCTCAGAATCGTGTAAAATAAATGCCAGGATAGAATCCAAGGGGGATAAAATATGCCGCATCTTTTGATTTCAGGTGGCACAAAAGGAATTGGAAGAGCATGTGTCGGACTTTTCGCTGAGAGAGGTTTTAAAGTCACGTCTTTGAGCCGTACCGGAACTCCTGATAATGCTGTAGAAGGCGTTTTATATCTGCAATGTGACGTCAAAGATCCTGAATCTGTCAAAAAGGCTGTGGACACAGCTATTGAAGAAAACGGTTCAGTTGATGTGCTCATTTCGAACGCAGGAATCGCTGTTTCAGGACTGGCACAGGACTTCAAATACCAGGACTACAGAGATGTAATGGACACAAATTTCGGCGGCCTGTTTAATCTTGCCAGTGCAGTTATTCCCTGCATGGTAAGACAGGGCAAAGGGGTTATTCTTGCAACTTCATCCATGTGGGGTCAGACAGGTGCATCTTGCGAAGCTTTATACTCAGCGAGCAAAGGAGCTGTTGATTCCTACATTAAGGCTCTGGCTAAGGAATTAGGCCCTTCCGGCATCAGAGTTAATGCAGTTTCACCCGGTGCAATCGATACAGACATGATGAGCTGTTACGATGATGAGACAAAGCAGGTAATCTGTGACGACACTCCGCTCGGTAAATTGGGATCACCAAATGAGATCGCTGAAGTCATGTATTTCCTTCAGTCAGATAAGGCTTCATTTATCACCGGACAGATAATAGGCGCAAACGGCGGATATCTTATTTAATTGCGTCTTGTGTTTCTATCATTTAGAATATAAAAGCTTGCGCGTTTACGCGTGAACTTTACCTTAAGCTACAGAAAGGAGCGGACCTTATGGCTCAAAACAACTACTCAAAAATCACACCCGAGATTACCCGTCTCGCGCAGATCTGTCAGTCTAATGCCATAGATCCTGAACTCTACACCAAATATGATGTCAAGCGCGGCTTAAGAGACATTAACGGTAAAGGGGTATTAACAGGACTTACGAAGATTTCCGAAGTCAACGCTACACAGGTTGTCGACGGAAAGACAGTTTCCGCGCCGGGAGAATTATTTTATCGCGGTATCAATGTAAAAGAGATGATCAAGGGACAGCCCGAAGAAATGCACTGTGGTTTTGAAGAGACCACATATCTTCTGCTGTTCGGTAAACTTCCTAATCAACAGGAATTACAGGATTTCAGACGTCTTCTCGCAGAATCACGTTCAAGAATGCCTAAAAACTTCTTCAGAGACGTAATTATGCAGAAACCGTCTTCCGATCTCATGAACAACATCCAAAGAGGTGTTCTGAATCTTTATGCCTATGATACACAGGCTGCAGATATCTCAATTCCCAATGTCTTGAGACAGTCTTTGGAATTGATCTCTATCTTTCCGAGCCTTGCCGTACATAGTTACAACGCTATGCGTTACTATCTGGACCGCGATTCTCTCGTAGTCCACAGACCAAGACCTGATCTGTCAACAGCAGAGAATTTCCTCTACATGTTAAGACCGGACAATAAATTCACACCTTTGGAAGCAAAGATCCTGGATGTATCTCTTATGCTTCACGCTGAGCACGGCGGCGGTAACAACTCAACATTTACAACTCACGTTGTAACGAGTTCCGGAACCGACACTTACGCTTCTGTTGTTGCAGCTCTGAGCTCACTCAAGGGCCCTAAACACGGTGGTGCGAACATCATGGTAGTTAAGATGTTCAAAGAGCTCGAGAGAAGTATTTCCGACTGGGAAGACAACGATGAGATCCTCGCTTATCTCGAGAAGATCCTTCACAAGGATGCTTTCGACCGTTCAGGCGTTATCTATGGTATGGGGCATGCCATTTATTCAATTTCCGATCCCAGAGCCCAGATCTTCAAGCGCTATGTTAAAGATCTTTCTGCCGAGAAGGGCCGTTCCAAGGAATACGAGTTCTATGAGAGAGTCGAGAAGCTGTCTGCTGAACTTATCGCAGCAGAGCGTAAGATCTACAAAGGTGTTTCGGCAAACATCGACTTCTACAGCGGCTTCGTTTACTCAATGCTCGGAATCCCTATGGAGCTCTATACTCCCCTCTTTGCCATTGCAAGGATCTCCGGATGGTCTGCTCACAGGATTGAAGAACTCAACGGCAAGGGCAAGATTATCCGTCCTGCTTATAAGAGCGTTCAGGACAGAGTCGAATACCATACGATTGACGAAAGAGAGTAACTTTTTATTCCTTATAAATGTTTTATGGCTTGATTCAACTCGAATCAAGCCATTTTTTACTTATTCCGGAAGCTCGGAACTGCCTTTATTGTGAACTGGTATTCTTTGACCTGCAAAAATAATTACTGTAATCCGTTTATCCAGGATTCAAGTTCTTCACTTGTTACATCCGCACCGAATCTCGCGCCTTCAAGCCAGTTACCGCTTCCGGCATTCTCTTCAAGATTCTTTCCGCTACTGCCTATGCCGCTGCTTCCGGATGTGCAGAACGGGATCTCTTCATTCCAGACTTCTCCGAAGAGGACATCATCGTTAAGGTGTGCGAACATCGGCGCAAATTCACCGAGCTGCTGTCTTCCTGCTGTCTGAACAATCTTTTCACTCATATCAATTATCCTCCTTAATCTTCTGACTTCCCGTGGACCAGACATGTTTTTCTTTTGAATTCGAAGGCTTGTTCTGAGCCATGACTCCTGCGAGCGGATGTGGAACATAAGGTTCCTCGAGATACCTGATTTCTTCTTCTGTAAGCTCAAGTTCAGTTGCTTTTACCGCGCCTTCGATGTGATGCATTTTCGTTGCACCGACAACAGGTGCAGTTACCTTAGCAAGAAGCCATGCCAAAGATACTTCAGTCATCGTAACTCCGCGCTTTTCCGCGATCTCATTGACTCTTCCGATGATGACGTTATCCGTATCTGCTGTCGCATCGTATTTAAATTTTGCATAGCTGTCTTCTGATGCTCTCTTTGTATCCGCTTCACCGGGTTTTCTTGAGAGACGTCCGCTCGCTAGTGCGCTGTACGGAGTAAGAGCGATGTTCTCTTCATCACAATAAGGAACCATCTCTCTTTCCTCTTCACGAAAAATCAGATTATAGTGTCCCTGAACTGATACAAACTTTGCAAAACCTTCTTTTTCTGCAATTGCATTTGCCTTTGCAATCTGCCATGCAAAGCAGTTTGAAATTCCGATATAACGGGCTTTGCCTTCCTTAACGACACGGTTAAGGCCATCCAGGATATCGTATATTGATGTATTCCAATCCCACATGTGATAGATATAAAGGTCCACATAATCCATACCGAGATTTGAAAGACTCGTATTGATCATATTCTCGATATGCTGCTGACCCGTGATTTCTCTTTCGATCTCATCCGGAGTGCGGGGAAGAAATTTGGTAGCTACAACAACGTCTTCACGCTTCGCAAAATCGCGGAGTGCCCTTCCTACATACTGCTCACTCGTACCGCTCTGATATGCGATAGCGGTATCGTAGAAATTTACTCCGAGATCTAAACCTCTCTTAATGATCTCTCTGGAATGCTCCTCATCAAGTGTCCAGCTGTGCTGTCCGGTCTTCGCTTCGCCAAAACCCATGCATCCCATGCAGATACGTGAGACATTAAGTTCCGAATTGCCAAGTTTTGTATATTTCATGAAGAATCTCCTTTTCACAAAAGTCTCAAGATGCAGTTGTTTGTTATCTCGAATATCGTCTGATAAGTGAAATCAACATTCGCTTTATTCATAGCTTCACGCTGCTTATCAGTTACCGTTGTATAAGGATAGATACCGAACATAAACGGGAAGAAAACATATATAAAACTCTTTATATCTGCTTCATTCATCTCCGGGCAGAACTTCTTAAGTATCTTTTGAATATTTATCAGGGATTCACCATAAGAGACCTTGAACGACACCAGGAGCTCCTGCCTGCTGTTTGATTCCATATCGTAGTTATTCATTGAAAGAAGTTTCAGGAGCTGTTCTCTTTTCGCTATTGATGAAGCAATCTTTTCTGACAGCTGCATTTTAGAAAGCTTCGTATTCTCATTCAGAATGCTTTGAAGCTCTTCGTTCCACCGGTCGTATTCCCTGGTATAAAGAGCTAGGAATATCTCCTCTTTAGTCTGGAAATAGTTATAGATTGATGTTCTCGTGAAGGATGTAACGTTACCGATCTCTTTCAGCGTAATGTCTTTAAAGTTCATAGTCTTATAGAGCTGTTCACATGCGCTGATTATCTCTTCTTTTCTTGCTGCAGTTAATTCCGGCGATCCTTTAGGCATAAGTAAATCCTCTTTTGCGAATCTTATTCTGACACTGTGTCAATATCATTCTATATATGTTCTGACACCGTGTCAATATACAAAACCGGAAACAAATAGAGGCACCTCTAAAAGGTGCCTCTTTGATAACTCAAAAACTGAGAGTGGTTTTCTTATTTGAGATAAGGATTAAGCCTCATCTTCAACCTTTCCGAAAAGGTTAAGTCTGAAGAGCATTGCCTCATCATCAGGATCAGAGCAGGAGATCTTTGCATTGCATACGATACCGCCCTCGATAAGCTTCATGATACCAGTCATCTGGCTGAGCTTGCTCTTAAGATTGAAACGGTCACCTTCGTCTGTAAGAAGAATTACGTTTCCCTTGCACTCATCAAGTGCCTTCATAAGTGTTGCAACGTCAATGTTGTCTAATACAAATGCTTTCATTATGTTATACCTCCTAGAGTATTATTTGTCCTTTTACTATCCCCAAAGGCTTTTCCTTTGGACAGCCTAATAGTACACTTACCGCCCATTTCAAACAATGCTTTTGTTAAACATATTGCATAACACAAAGGTTCTGTTTTTGTGCATATTGCACAATCGCAGAACCCTATTTTTGTGTTATAGAACTGGTCTAAAATGCCGTAAACTCAGGAGGTTCAGGCATTTCAGGCATTAATTGCTGATGAGCTTTGTAGCGTACTTCGTGTTATCGAAGGTTGCGAAGTAATCGTTCAGAGTCTGTTCTCTTCTGATCTCTTCTACAGAACCGTCTTCCTTGAGGAGAAGTTCAGCAGACCACAATCTTCCATTGTAGTTATAACCCATTGCAAAACCATGAGCACCTGTATCATGAATTGCGAGATAATCGCCCATCTCGATCTTAGGAAGCATTCTGTCGATAGCGAACTTATCGTTATTCTCGCAAAGGCTTCCTGTTACATCATACTTATGATCACAGGCTGCATCCTCTTTGCCAAGAACTGTAATATGGTGATATGCGCCATACATAGCAGGTCTCATAAGGTTTGCTGCACATGCGTCTACTCCGATATATTCCTTATAGATATGCTTCTCATGAATAGCCTTGGTAATGAGCATACCGTAGGGAGCGAGCATGAATCTGCCCATTTCTGTATAAATAGCAACATCACCCATACCTGCAGGAACAAGGACACGCTCAAACTGCTGTCTTACGCCCTCACCTATTACCATGATGTCATTCTGTGAATCTTCAGGTCTGTAGCCTATGCCTACACCACCTGAGAGGTTTACAAACGAGAATTCGATGCCTACCTTCTCAGCGATCTCTACAACGAGCTCGAAAAGCTGTCCTGCGAGCGTAGGATAGTACTCATTTGATACGGTGTTGCTTGCAAGGAATGCATGGATACCGAACTTCTTTACGCCGTGAGCCTTAAGCTGTGCATAAGCTTCAAAGAGCTGCTCTTTAGTCATTCCGTACTTTGAATCACCAGGGTTATCCATAATGCCGTTGCTGAGTTTAAATACTCCGCCCGGATTATATCTGCAGCTCATGGTCTCAGGGAACTGGGGGCCCAAGATCTGCTCAATGAAAGGAATGTGGGTAATGTCATCGATGTTAATGATACCGCCCAGATTGGCACAGAGTGCGTATTCTCTTGCGGGTGTATCGTTTGAAGAGAACATTATCGGTCCGCCAACTGCATCAGCTAAGATAAGCTCTGCCTCAGATGAACAGTCAAAACCGAATCCGTAATCATTAATTATGTCCAGGATATACGGATTAGGTGTTGCCTTAACAGCAAAATACTCTCTAAATCCCTTGTTCCAGGCAAATGCCTGCTTTACGCGCTCACAGTTTTCACGGATTCCCTTCTCATCATAGATATGGAACGGTGTGTGGTGAGTCTTAACGATCTCTTCAATCTGCTTCTTGGTAACAAAAGGCTTCTTTTCCATAGTCATTTCCTCTAAAAATCAGTATGAGGTAAGTTAACATTTTATTTAATGAAATACAAGTTGTTTGTGCTATATTAACTCTTAACAAAATCGGTTGTTTTCGGGCCAATTATTATGCAAAGAGAACATCGAATTTATTTGGAGGTATAAAAATGGATAAGAGTCAGATCCCTGAGGAATACCGCCCGATATCTATGTGGGGTTATTTTGGTTATGAGATTTTATTCTCTATACCGGTTATCGGCTTTATTTTTCTCTTGATTTTCGCTTTGGGTGCCAAGAATGTAAACAAAAAGAACTTTGCTTGTTCTTACTTCTGCTACACCATCATCTGCCTGGTTATATTCGTTATTATTTTTGCAATAGCCATGATGACAGGTGCCACAGCAAACCTGGCAGAAGTACTGGGCGGTTAATTTACCGGTACATAATCTAAACCAAAAGGGGTTGTCTTTTATCAGACAACCCCTTTAACTTTTTATTCAGTCTCTTCTATAACCGTTTCAATCGCAACCGCATCATCGTTATCGAAGTTTCCTGTAATTCCGTAACCCGTATTCGGTACTACACTCGATAAAACACAGTCAGCCGCCAGTATCGCCAGAAGTGTTATTGCCAGAGGCAGAATTACCGGTTTGGGAATTCTTCTGATGTAATTATCAAGGAGCGGCGCCAATACATAAATGAATGCTATTCCCGCAATCGCGAAAACAAACAGTCCCTCGGCGCAGATCCTTCCGTTCAGATTAAGGAAATAGCCGCTGTAATCCCACCATTTAGCATCGAACAGTTTCTCAAGTAACCAACCTGCAAAATACTCAATCGAGCCGCAAAGAACGACAGTCATCATCGTATGAATAAACGGTCTTTTGCGGAATACATTAAGCAGAATAAGGATAAACAAACCGCCTACGCCATAGATAGGAAGCCACGGGCCATGCAACACTCCGCGGTTGATAAGCTTTCCCTTCATAAGGAAATAATAGAACAGCTCCCATGCCCAACCGAAATTTGCGAAGATAAAGAAGAGCAGGACCAAAGAACATACAGAGTAATGTCTGAGGTAGTGAATATTTGCCAAAGACGGAATCTTCATCTGCTCAGGTATAGGCGATAATCTCGTAGGATACGAATAACCCTTTGCTTCGGATTCAAGAGCCTGCATAGTCATCTTGCGGGACTGCTGTTCTTCGTATTCATTCTCGCTCTTGCTGTACCACGGAACAACACCAAAGTATTTAGCAATGAACTTCGTCTTTGTTCCCAAACCTTCAATTGAATATTCAGGCTTCTCAAGTTCAGTGATTACATCAGAGTATGTTTCGGTCAAAGTATTGGAATCAGCTCTTACGAACAGATATTCATCGTTAAGCAGCTCAGTTCCTGCGATCTTCTTCTCTTTGGAGTACTGTCTGACCTTTGCATAAAATTCAGAATAACAACTGACAATATAAGGATTCGCATATAAAACATTGGATACACCTAATGTGAAGAAACCCAGCGCATACCATCCGAGGAAGCTCAAGAATAACTTGAACACCTTCATCTTATTGCCATTCATCATGCGCCATGACAGTTTCAAAGCCTGAACAGGCTTAATATCAGGGTTCTCGGCAATAATATAAGGAACCAGGATCAAACCACAGTGAACCACCGGAAATCCAATGACTGTCGACATGCCAAGGAGTTCAAAGAACGTTTTAAGTCCCATAACCAAAGACGCTCTCGTCCATCTCTTCATTCTTATGAAGAACAGATATTTCGAGAAAGGTATCTTTTTATATACTCTTCCCTCAAGAAAAATCCTTCGGCTGACTGCGACATAAACATTTCGTAAATAGAGCCACACAAATGCAGCTATCAGAGTTATGATGGCCATCACGATTACCTGTGCAACACTGTCAGAACCTGCAAACTGGACAATTACCGAATAGATATTAGAAACAATACTGTCGTCAATTACAAAGTTGATCGCCTGATTAAGGATTCCCCTCGTCCTTCCGAAAATCTTATTCGTCTTCTCATTCTCAAAACTCTTACTGTAAATAGTCTGCTGTACAGCTACATAAAGAGAATCTGCATCACCGTCAATTTCTCTATAGGCTTTCTCAAAATCCTGAATACTATTTTCATATTCATCATCGATAAAGTCATAGTGTGTAAATTCATAAGCAGCACGGATGGAATCGTCTATAACCTGCTTTCTGACGCTGATGAGGTTATCGGATGCAAGGAATTCCGCCTGAATGATCAACGCAAAAAGACATGCAACAACAAACATCAGGTAATGACGTTTAAAATTTGCTCTCGCTTCACGCTTCAGTTCTCTTCTTGAGAATACAAATTTACCGTTGCTGTTTTCCAAAGAGTCCCCTCCCTTATTCACAGACAATTTTAACATAAAATAAACTGTGCAAGTCTTCTAATATAAGACTTGCACAGTTATATTTGGTTTTTATATGATTATCCGCGATCCAGAGATTACATTGCTGTATATCCGCCGTCTACAGGAAGGTTTACGCCTGTGACATATGTTGTAGCAGGTGAAGCGAGGAAGCAGATAGCTGTATCGAGCTCACCGTCGTTTCCGTATCTCTCAAGAGGAATCATTGTTCTTGCGTTAGCCTGGAAGAATTCTGAATCCAATGTTTCCTTTGTAAGAGGGCTGTAGAAATAGCCGGGGCAGATTGAGTTAACTGTGATGCCGTACTTACCCCACTCAGAAGCAAGTGCTCTTGTAAGGTTAACAACACCACCCTTGGCTGCGTGATAAGGAGATGCCGGAGCAACCTTATTACCAACAAGACCATACATAGAAGCAATGTTAATTACACGGCCGAACTTTGCAGGGATCATTGCCTTCTTTGCAACTGCTCTCGCAAGTCTGAAAGTACCGAAGAGGTCGATGTCGATCTCATTCATGAACTGCTCATCTGTAATGTCTTCTGCAGGAGCTACTGCGCCTGTACCTGCGTTGTTGACAAGGATATCGATTTTGCCCATCTTAGCGATGATCTCATCGACTGCAGCGTCAACTGCTGCTGTATCTGTAATATCAAGCTTAACAGCAAGTGTCTTTACGCCATATGTCTTCTCGAGATCAGCGCACACTTCTTCAAGCAAGTTCTGGCGGCGTGCAATGGCTACGATATTGCAGCCCTGATTTGCGAGAGCCTTTGCCATCTGAACACCGAGACCTGTGGAGCAACCTGTGATAACTGCTACTCTACCTGTAAAATCAAAAATGTTAGCCATAACTATTCCACCTTTTCTTATATTTTTAGCCGGAGCTTTTCATCTCCACAAAGATTATACAAAAGCGGTCACACATCAATAAATCAAAAACGCTTGTTTTTTCGAGCATTTTGACTCCTTCTTGTGTCGTTTCCATTAACTTTTAATCTCGTTTGCAAATAAACTCCCGTTAATGATTTTCAATTGAAACAAAAAGGACGAATATGTTTGCAAATGGTATAATGAAAAAATCATATATAATCGTTGGGAGGATATACTCTATGAAGTTTTTTAAAGGCAAGTGCGGAACTGTTGTAACTAAGCTTTTCGAGACCGAATGTGAGGGCGGTCCTCTCGAAGAACTCATTCCAAACACCACTGATGCTGCCGGCGAGAAGCATGTTCCCGTCATAAATATTAACGGCACAGAAGTTACTGTATCTGTCGGAGAAGTAGCTCATCCTATGTTGGATGCTCACTACATTACTTTCGTAGCTCTGGAAACAGATAAGGGCTCTATTATCAGACAGCTTAAACCCGGAGAAGAACCTGTTGCCAAATTTACGATCGGTGCTGATGAAAAAGTAATTGCGGCTTATGAATACTGCAATCTTCATGGTCTTTGGAAGGCAGAAGCATAATTATCAGATGTAATTAAACTATCTGGAAGATATAGAACTTCAGATAATCAGTTTCCGGAACATTCCACAGTATCGGATGATCAGGCGCCTGTGTTCTCGCCTCGATCTGTCTTAAACTGACGCTGGCATCTCTAGCCGCTGAAACTAGCATCTTCCTGAATAATTCATCCGTCATGAAATGAGAGCATGAACATGTCGAGAGATAACCGCCTCTCGGCAGGAGTTTCATTGCCTTAAGATTTATCTCCTTATATCCCCTGCCGGCCGAATCAACAGTCTGTCTTGATTTGGTAAACGCAGGAGGATCGAGGATTATATAATCGTATGAGTGATCCTTCTTCTCTGCCATTTTTGTCAACAGCTCGAAAACATCCTCGCACACATAATCTATCTTATCCTGAAGATTATTTCTCGCAGCATTCGCCCTAGCCATCTCTATGGCTGTATCTGAGATATCTACACTGGTTACGTGCCTGGCTCCTGCCAATGCACAATTAAGTCCGAATGAACCGGTGTGCGTAAAACAATCAAGTACATTCTTATCTTTGGCAATCTTTGAAGCCGCGAGTCTGTTATATTTCTGATCTAAGAAAAAGCCTGTCTTCTGACCGTTTTCAACATCTACAGAATACTTAATGCCATTTTCAACTATTTCCGTGATGCAAGAAAAGTCTTTGCCGTCATACCAGCCTTTATTAAGCTCAAGACCTTCCTTTTCTCTCAAAGTGAGATCGTTTCTCTCATAAATCCCCTTAAGAGGCTGTCCAATCTCTTCGAAAACATCTATCAATGCTCTATAGATTGCATCTTTATTCAATTCCAATCCAAGACTGGCAATCTGCGTAACGGCAATATCACCATATCTGTCACAGGTAAAACCCGGCATCTGATCTGCTTCGCCATGTACGATTCTGCAGCACTTAAAATCTTCGCCCTGCATAACAGTCATGCGGTACTTTACTGCATAAAGGATACGTCTGTACCAGAACTTCTGATCAAATACATCATTACTGTTTCTGGAAATGATCCTGACCGTTATCTTAGACTTAGAATTATAAAAACCTGCACCCTGCCAGCTGGAACCCTCAAAACAATCTACAATTGCTCCATCCTGAGGATCTCCTTCACAGGACAATATTTCATCCCCGTAAACCCAGGGATGACCATTCTTCAGAGACCTCGCAGCCTTCGAAGTTATGCTTACTTTTGGAAAAGCCCTCTCAGATTTCATCTGCTGATTATGCCCACGGATCAGAAGACTTAGGTGCTCTGATCATAGCAAGAAGCATCTGATCTTCGATGAACCACTGATTTGTTGAAGGCTTATGACGCAAGAGAATATGACGCTTGGAATCAGCACCTGAAGAAGAAATAAAAATCTTCATTCTTCCATCAATTACCTGATCAAAACCTCTCTCTGTTTCAACCGTATAAGGCATTGAAGGAGTATAGTCATTCTCAGGTGATGTTCCATTAAAGAATGAGCGGACTACATATTCCTGACCATCAGCCATTCTGTCTGCCAAAAACTGCTTCTCAAATGTGGATAATCCGTAAGGTCCCTTAAGGAATTCGAGCATCTCATATGTCTCTTCCTTATTAACCGGATAGTGCATCATTACCGCAAGAAATAAAGCCGCTGTATATTCGGGTTCATTGAGTGAAGCCTGAGGCATAGCCTTGAGTTCTTCAAGATTAGCAGGGAGCTTATCAAATGTAATAGTCATAGAATTATCCTCCATACGTCATTCACGGATTAAATAAAACGCAGTTAGATTATAACATTAAGACAGGGCATTCGGGTTAAACAAATGCCCTGTCCTAATGCACACGGAGATAAAAACGAACAAATTAAACGGCGCTTCTCTTCTCTGACGGGATGTCATAAACGGTTACTACGCTGTTAAACGCCTTAATAACCCTCTTAACCTTCTCACCGCCAACATTATACGTACTGCATATAGAATTAACTGACATGTGTTCGTAGCAATACAGAATAACAATACAGGTATTCTCAATACTGCCACTCATCAGCGTATCAACCTTCTCCCAAAATTCACCGGTGGAAACCTCACACTTTACGGATCTGGTATCGTTAGGAAGCAACTCAATTCCCAAACAATCAGAGTAATACTCCCAAACCAGCTCACATACTTTACTTACGTAACGTCTGATGGTCCTATGGTTATAAAAGGAATTATCTGCAATAGCCTGTTCAGACTGTCTGGAACCTAAATATCCGGCAGCAGCCTCATACTCATGCGGCTTCATATGCGCAGATGCATACTCCAGCGCATTATAGATATTGTCCCTGATGCGGGCATAAATTACGGCATGTTCGGAATAACCATTATCAGCAAGTTTTCTGACAGCCTTATCAATCATATTCGGTCTTCTGAAAATGTCCTTCACTGTACAATTAAACTTAATCATAAAAATACTCCTAATGAATCAATTTGCCTGTTGAATACAGAACAAATGTGCGATAACCTTATGGAGTAATCATATCACCACGTAGCGACTCTGTAAATAGATTTTTTAGGACAATCACTACATATTGAGGTTTTGTAATATTTCAGTCGCAAAATACTCAATTCTCTAATATATAATATATTTAAATATATATTATCCTTTGCGTAAAAAAATTAATACTTCATTCATTTGGTGCTAACTTATTAAATCTGCATATATGTTAGAATGAATTCATAGTAAGTTATTGAGGTTTATATGAGGATACAATATCTTGGTGAGTTGATTATTATATCCTTATTTCTGGTAGCACTGATTGTTGCCGCGGTCTTCAAGCGGAAAAAATATTTTGAGCGTACAGCTACCAGTCTTTTCAATGTTTTGATCTCTATTATAGTTCCCCTGGCCGGAAACACTCTTGTTGTCACTTCCAGTTATGATTACCTGGCTAGTTCAGGATACATGCTCATGCTTTTAGGCGACTGTTTCGTCTGCTATAACCTCTTGATATTCATTATGGATTACTGTGGATTCAGATTCAGACATTCGCCGGTTCAATTTATAGCGATTACCGTACTTGGTGCCGTAACACTTTCGATAATACTTAACCCATTCTTTGGTCATATATTTGGAATGGAGCAGGTTTATTTCAGTGATGGTTCATATTATTATGCGCTCATTCCGCATTGGGGCATGCTCTTAAGTTTCAGCCTGATCCAATCCCTTTTTGTATTAATGATCGCGATTCTTATAGATAAATGTCTTAAGATCTCCTCTGCTTATCACGAGAGATACGTCGTCATAATGATCGCCATGTTAACCTGCATGGCATTCCTGTTCTTTGTTTTTGCACGCAATTCCATAAACAGAACTCTCATAGGTTATGTCATAAGCGGATTCCTTCTTTATGTTTTCACTTTCATCTATAAACCGCTCTTCATCAGAAGAAGACTTGCAGATGCAGTAGTAGAAAACCACACAGACGGTATTATCTTCTACGATACTGACGCAAATGCACTTTATGCAAATGACAGAGCTTATACGATCCTGAACATCAAATCAGGTAACCCCGATAAATGTACTGACAAACTTCTTGAGATCATGGGCGGCGCTGATTTAGGTGCTGATTTTGACATAGCCACAAAATACAAGGATGAAGGCAAAGAATTAACTTACCTCCGGATCAACCACCGTTTGATGAAAGATAAAAGAGATAAGGAAGTAGGTTCTTTCTTCTCTATTCATGACGATACAGAACAGGTCAATCTTAATGCCAAGAGAAAATATCTGTCTACTCACGATGAATTGACAGGTCTGTCCAACAGATTCAGTTTCGAAGAGCAGGTTAATGACCTGTTGGAAGCTAATCCCGAGACGCCGTTCTACATGATCGTTTCAGACATTAACGACTTCAAGATGATCAATGACATATACGGAAGAGAAAAAGCAGATCAGATTCTTAAAAAGATGGGTAAAGACCTCGAGCTTTTCTCTCATGCCGGCTCTGCTATCTGCAGATGGAGAGGTGACATTTTCTGTGCTTTCGCGAAGAAGGAAGAAATTGAACTGTCTGCAATAGAGAAGATTATAAAGGATGCATGGGCAAACTCAGATATAATCAGTTCCCCTATTGTTATCCATATTGGTGTTTTCGAGACTTCGCTCAAAGACAAGAATGAATCTATTACAGTAAGCGGAATGATCGACAGAGCTCAATTAGCTATCGCAGGAATCAAGAATGACTTTAACAGATGTATAGCTATTTACGATGACAAACTCAGAGAAGACAAACTCTGGGAACAGCAGATTACGAGTGAACTCACTGGAGCAATCGCAGGCGGTCAGATCATACCTTATCTGCAGCCTCAGTACGCTGCAAACGGAAGACTGGAAGGCGGAGAAGTATTGGTAAGATGGAATCATCCTACTGAAGGACTCCTCTCTCCTTTCAAATTCATTCCTATTTTCGAGAAGAACGGCCTTATCGCAACTATAGATGCATTTATTTGGGAAGAAGCGTGCAAGATTCTGGCTAACTGGGCCAAGAAGACTGACGGTCACGAGAAGCTGAATCTCTCGATCAATATTTCTCCAAAAGACTTCTATTTCCTTGATATCTATAAGGTAATCACCAGTCTTGTTGAGAAATACAATGTTTCGCCTCACCATCTGCATCTTGAGATCACTGAATCTTCAGTCATGAATAATGCAAATGAACATATCAAGGCTATCAACAATTTGCGTGAATATGGTTTCACAGTTGAAATGGACGATTTCGGAAGCGGTTATTCTTCCCTCAACATGCTCAAGGATATGCCGGTAGATATTCTTAAGATCGACATGGTATTCCTTGGTAAAACAGCTGATTATAAGAAGTCGAAGATCATATTGAATAGTATCGTTAACATGGCTAACAACCTCGATATGCCGCAGATTACCGAAGGCGTCGAGACAAAGGAACAGTTCGATATGTTGAAGAGTATGGGATGCAAATTATTCCAGGGCTACTTCTTCTCCAAACCAGTTCCTCTGGAAGAATTCGAAAAACTTCCTCTTGTTTGGGAATAAATTAAAAGCGCCGGCATCAAGACCGGCGCTTTCTTTATTATATATCTATCCCTTAACTTAACGTTTCCAGTACACCCGATAAAATACATATTGCAACGTAAGACGCGGCGGTGAAAAGAATACCTGCTCTTATATGCGGCTTGTTGCGGTTAACCGTACAAATTGTCATTGCCGAAGCAAAACCTAATGCAAGTGATCCCCACATTGCCAGAATTCTCTTAGGAGTATATCCGTATATGCTGTAGTAGAGTCCGAGCTTACTCATAGCAACTACTGCAAAGATAATACTCTCAGCCATAAGAAGAGTTACCAGAATTCTCGCAGGCAAAGCAAACTTTCCGTCTTTATTTGTTTTCCCGAACAGGATGATCGCCAGATAAACACACATGTTTACTGCCATAATACCAACGAGCTCGAAAAATCCTTCTCTGGCATAGTATGCAACGAGTTTGCCCTCAGGTACTGTTCCTGTAAAACCACCGAGCATATATGCCATTCTCTTAATAAAAAACAGAAGATATGCCAGAACGAAAGTGCCTGCTGCAACGTATACGATTACAGCGGAAACAGTCTTACCTTTACCCAGTATTCTGTTGAGCCAGGATGCAACTTTTCCTTCATTGTTTCCGTTTGACTTTGCAGTTCTGGAGAACAGACCATAGACGTAGAAACATACGGGTATTGCAAAGATCATTCTTACAAACACTTCGAACAGATTAACGTCGATTAAGTAGTCTTCAAGATTACTCAGAAAATCATCGAAGAACATTGCAATGTCTTCATCGATAGATGCCATAAGACTTACTGAAATAATCATCAGGATGATCATTACAAAGATAAAGACAATCGCGCCAAGCGGATTTTTCTTAGGTGATGTAACCTCCCCGCTCTGATCCTGATTTTTCTTGAAGCACTGCCAGTCAATTATAAAATTCGGGAAACCGGCAAATGACTTAACATAAAAACCATCGATAAGATCCGCAATGATAAAACCTGACGTCTTACCTCCGAGCAGCATATTGTTAGATACCAATACTGAGTAAACTGCACACAAATGCATTGCGAATAATGATAATTCAAGACCCGGACCGAAAGAAGCAGTAAAAGCCGTCATGAACGTCATTACATACCAGAATATTGCTTCTGGTGAAAGGGCGCTCGCAGCGCCCCTCCTGCCTCTTCTAACAAACTCATTAACTATTATGAACACCAACGCCAGAATCGGATATGAAATCGTTATAAGGAAGTGTCCTGCCCCATTTGATGGATCGATCGAGAAATCACCTGTACCATCGATCATAAACCTTATATAAGCGTATGCTAAGGGATAGGCCAGGAGAATTCCCAGCCTTTGAAATATAACTTTTTTGTCCATTTGTGATCAGTCCTCTCTAAACTCGAGAATGTCTCCAGGCTGGCAATCCAGCGCTTTACATATGTCGTTGAGAGTTGAGAATCTAACTGCCTTCGCCTTCTGATTCTTAAGTATTGAAAGATTCGCCTGCGTTATCCCCACTTTTGCAGCCAATTCGCCGGAGGAGATTTTGCGTTTTGCCATCATTACATCAAGATTAACTATAATCATATTTCTCCTCCTTCCCTCAGATCGTAAGATCCATTTCTTCCTTCATCGTAATGGCCTTAGCAAATACTGCTCTTACACTCATTACGACCAGTCCCATGAACAACGCTACTATTGAGAGTATCCACGCACCGTTCCAGATAAAACCGGCTCCGATACAGTCTACTGCTATAGCTACCAGAGCGCTGGTGATAATCATCATGAGCTTTGTATTTGTCCTGTCAAAAACCACATCCTTGCTCATATTGGATAAGAGCTTCAAAAGCGAAAACAGAACAACGTAACCGCCAACAGTTCCAAGATAGAACATTACTATAAGAGCTACGACTCTGAAAGTATCAAAAACGCCTGCCCAGCAATATGCAATATACTGTGTGATAACAACTCCGAAGATATCCGCTACTACCGCCATAGCAATGAACAATATCGTTGCGATCTTTGTCCATTTAATGATTCCGTCATTATATCCCATAGACTTTTCCTCCGAAAATCAAACTCAAGCTAGCTTTATACCGGTATACTAACATAGCGTTTTTTGTTTTTCAAGAGTTTTTTATCGAATTTCGATATATTTTTTCTGTTAATTCAAAAATACTCATAAGTCAGCAACAGCGTACCGTTTACTGCACGTAAACAATAGCTGTCTTCTTACATGCAGTAATGATATTTAGTATCGAGGAATAAATAACACCGGAGCAGTATATAAATACAGGCACTTCAACGTAATTGATAAACACGAGACAGAGAACCACCTGTGATATATTTCCTATACCCTGAGCCAGGTCTATCTTCCATCCGGGATTGCCGTCACCTTTATTACTGTACGCACGCGCGAAATTCAGAACCGCTGCAACAAAATGAGCTGCTACAACGTAAATAATCATAATCATCTGCACCTGGTCAATAAGTAACGTAGCAAACATGCCCATATCAAACATTAATAATCCTAAAAGAAGAAACCATTTGCCACCGACCATATGCTGGGCATGAGTCATATAGTAAATCAAATACTTAAGGCCATAAAACGTCAGCCATAAACCTACGAACGCAGCTATTAGCAGGAAAGCGATTTCCGGTATGATCATCAGGAACAGCGCCGTCTGAATCGCAAATACGGCACCGATAATTGTCCAGACACGTTTTGTCTTGCTCATGACCTATTCCTCCTGCCCGCATTAACAAGCATGAAATAGTCTTTTATGCCGCCAAATCCGTGTCTAGAATAATCTACAGAGAAACCGGCCAGAGTATTGCCTGATGTGTAGATCTTGTTGGTAACCATACTCTTTTGCGATAACGCCGCCAGAATAAACTTTCCGAGGAAAGTATCATTCTTATCATTGTTCCCGCTTAACTTATATTCTCCAGCGTAAGCGGAAACATCAAAATCAGGAATGTCATAACCTGAGAGTTCTCTGGCGAAATCTTTCCAATCAGAAGATGCGTCCTGCTGCCTTTTGGTTAATATGGACATTATCTTTTCTTCATATGCTTTTATGGCATCCTCATCATATGTTTCAGTCTCGAAAACGCCGACATCACCTCTCAAATATTTCATTGCATAGATCATCTGGCAGAATGCCATTCTGTAATCAGAAGGATTATCTTTTAGGCATTCCCTGTAATTGTCCCATGCAGGCAGATATTTGTATTTGATGAAACTGTAGTCAGGAAGATGACCCGCATGGCCATGTCCTAAATTAAGTATCGAATATTCACTCGCATTAAAAACAGTACTGTTATATTTAGCATTCTCAATATCGTCTTCAGCACCGGGACTGTGTTTAAACGAAATCTTCCTTGCAGTCCCGTCAAACATAATCTCATAGAAACTGTCATCTGTATTATTGATTGCCAATGAAGGTGTGCCGGCAAATCTCTGATGTGCCCATGTATCTGCGAGAACGTGCATAGCTATTCCCGTATGCTGCAGACTCTTACCTTTGGCCAGTTCAACTGTATCTTTAACCAGATCTCCGTTAGGACCGCATATTAATCTGTATTTATTCCTGTATGTCTTTGTTGTTCTGGGAATATCTGCATACAGGTCTTTGGGCAGGAAATGAAAAGACGACCATATTCTGGTGATATCCTGAAGGTTAACTACATCTGTTCTCATATCAAGGAGTTCAGCCTGAGTCTGGCTGGTAGCTGCATGTACAGAAGCAGAAATAGTTTTAAGAAAAGTTTTCGTACAGCAATCAACGAATTGATCACTATAGCAGATTACCAGCGCCTCTTCGTGAGAGTAGCCTGCCAGATATGCTGCGCAATAAGTTGCATAGTAATGGAAATCAGCCTGCAAACTACATAGCCCTCACTTTTCTTGATTTATAGCGCCTTGCACCTATAGCAGCAATAAATGCTTCAATCAGAATTAAGAAAGATGAGAGCTCCATGAAAAGGGTGATGTATTCATCCACAAATGTATCATTCAGCATCATCAAATCTTCAATTTCCAACCACAGTGAGACAACACCAAAAAGGATCAACCATACGTTAAGAACGAGATACCCGCTCTTAACCCTTTTGCCAAGGCCTTCTGAACGAAGGCATAAACCAACGATCAATCTTATGATTACGTCACCCAACAGGACTACCACTAAAATAACGTAGAAAATAATTAAAAACAGCTCATCGGTCTCCCCGAGTTCTTCCTCATCAACAATCGGAACACCCAAGATCAAATAAGCAGCTATCTTAACGATTGTCCAGAAAGCAAATACCATTACGCCCGTTCCCAATATAACGAGCGTTTTTGAGTTTCTCCTGAACTTTATTGTTTCAGGATCATTTTGAAGGATTTCTTTAGCTTCCAAGTAGTACTCCCAAAATAATAACCACGTTATTATACTTCAACAGGACTATCGCAGTTTAACAGAGTTCACTTTTTATTTTCTTCGATAATCAGCGATGCGCCACAAAAAGAGCAGACCTTCTCGTTCTCTGCTCTGGCAGAACCGCAATTCGGACAATTCGTATAGTAATTGTGCTTCAGGAATTCAGCTTTCTCATCGAGCACTTTTTGGATTTCTCTATTTTTATGAACCAGATCCTGATTTGCTTTATCTTCAACTTGTAAATGCACTTTCTTCATATATATCTGACCAATGACAATATATGCTATAAAGAGAACCATAAAAATGCATGGCGTTAAATAAATCAGGTAATCCAGAAAGGTGAATAATCCGCCTTCGATGCCGGAGTTCTCGATAACGGGAACAACTAATTCATAGTAAGCATTAGTAACAAACAGGATTATGTTAATTACTATTCCTGCTATTCCTATAGGAAGCGAATACTTGAAGAACTTCACCAGCTTCATTCCTTATTTTCCTTCCCTACACCGGAAGTTATGCGGTGAACAGCACCCGGTTCGCCGGTATCAAATGATTTTACTTCCAATGAAGATCCGCAACTCGAACAGGATCTGAGTGCATGAGAAGCAACAGCTCCGCAATTAGGACAGAAATTGTAATACCATTTTTTGCTCAATTGAGAAGTAATATAGCTCTCTGTCTTCGATCTCTCTTTAGCAGAAGTGTTGTCATTAACAATTCTTTCAGCACACTTATAGAGAATACGGTCTCTTACCTTAGAAATAATCATGGTTGCTATGGAACAAAGCAGCGTAAGAATCGCAGGCAGATAGAACACTAAATCATCTATGAACTCAAACGCCATATCAGTCATTATCATGTTCTCAAAATAAGGAATAACGGTCTCATAGAAAAAGAATGTGCTCAAGCCAAAGACTATTCCAAAGAACAGCCAGACACGTAAATTCATCCAAAGTATCTTTGGAGTCCTTGTCATTGTCTCTTTAACCTTTATGGCATTTTCAGTTCCGAAATCCGGATCATAAAAAGAGATTTGGTACTCGTAGTTATATTTGCCTACCCAGGAACGCTTATCGCTCTTTTTATAGGCCAATGTGCTGCCATTCCAAACTCTGCCGGTAACATAAGGATTTGGTGCCTTAATCCTTTTCAATTTCTTCAAATCAGCAGTACGTTCAAAATCTCTTAAGCTGAAATAAAAAAGGAAACCACTTAATACAAACATACCCAGATTTACCAGATTTAATCCGGGAACAGCTCCTTCTGCTATAGCTGAAAGAAAATAAAAAATCAGGACAACAGCGCCCAACAGAAGATAGGTAATCAAGAGTACGCCATCGTCTCCACCGCCGGATGAACCACCGCCATAACGGCCTCCACTATAATGACTACCTCCACTATAATGACCGCCGCCACTAAAATGGCTTCCACCACCGCGGAATCCGCCTCCACTGTGATGTCCGCCGGAATGGAAACCCCCGCCATGAAATCCGCCTCTTGCCATCTCTTATCCCCCTCCAAACAAAAACAGTTTACTGGTTTAGAGGTTTAAAAGGACTTCCTCCAAGAGGAGTGCCAAAAGGTGACGGAACATCATTATTCGTCGTATTCAAAGGCTTAAACGGGCTCGGATTAGAACCTCCAAGAGGAGATTTTTCTTCAGACTCCTTCGGAGCAACATTCTTCTTAAACGGACTGTGGCTTGGTTCATGTTGTGAGGCCGACCCGTTGTTTGATGAATTAATCGGGTAGAAATGGTTAGAACTACCGGATCTCTGAGGTAAGGTTTCTCCGGAAGAACCGGAATTATCAGATAAATAAGACCCCAGTTTTCCTGACCCGCCTCCGAGTGATCCACCGCCAAGGGTTTCGCCTCCGAGGGAGCCTCCAAGAGATTCTCCAAATGAACCACCGCCGAGAGAACCACCACCAAGTGATCCTCCAAGCGCTCCTCCTCCGAGCGTTTCGCCACTTCCGGAGTCAGATAATCCCAAACCCAAATGACTGGAACCTGATTTTCCGCCTTGTAATCCCGCATCTGCTTTTGACAATCCGAAATTCTTAAACGGATTGTCCATCTCCTTACGCGGTTCATTAGCAGTTTTTTCAGAAGCGATAGATTTAAACGGTGTTGAATCACTCTTCTCTTCTGCTGGCTTTGCCATTCCCAAAGGCTTAAACGGACTGGGTTCACCGGCTTCCTTAGGAGACTCACTAACAGGGTTAGCTGCTGCCAAAGGCTTAAACGGACTAGCATCAACAGTCTCTTTGGGTACTTCTATTGTTTCCTTTTCGGCAACTAAAGGCTTAAAAGGATTTACTTCCGCCGGTTCCTTAGGTGCTTCTTCAACTGCATTTACAGTATTCAAAGGCTTAAAGGCATTTACTTCGACACTTTCCTTAGGTTTCTCTTCTGTATTCACAGAACTAAATGTTTTGAATGCCGGAGTTTCTTCAGCTGCCTTGGGTGTTTCATCTGCCTTAATCGAGGTGAAAGTTACAGGCGACTTACTGACAGTATTAACCTCAGGCAACTTTTCTGCAGGTGCCTCCTTCTTCTCCTCAACAGTTTCTACTGAAGTAAAAGGCTTAAACGGATTAATATCCGATGCATCGAAAGCGAACTCGTCAGCTTCATCCGTTGACTCCAATGCTCTGAGATCCTTCTCATCGTTAAGATCCAACTGGTTGATCTTGCGGTCGCGATAGTAATACTCCATGTCTCTGTCAGAAATCTCACGGATTACTTTGCATGGATTTCCGGCAGCAACAGAATTAGCAGGGATATCCTTTACAACTACGCTGCCTGCACCGATAACACTGTTCTCGCCGATAGTTACACCCGGACAGATAGTAACGCTGTTTCCGATCCAGACATTATCCTTGATAGTTACAGGGTCCGTATACATGTATTCACGCATATCAGGACGGATAGGATGACCGACAGTTGCGATAGTTACAGCAGCACCAAAGAGAACGTTCTTACCGACAGTAATAATGCCGTCATCGATAAATGTGCAGTTGAAATTAATAAAGGTTCCCTCACCGAGAATGATATGTTTTCCATAACAAAAGTAGAACGGAGGCTCGATACATACACTTCCGCTGTTTTCATGAAGCATATCTCTTTGAATTCTCTTGCGCTCTTCAATGTTATCGGGAGTCGTGTTATTAAAAGAGATCATTTTGCGTCTCGCATCATCACGCTCTTGAGGCAATCCTTCACACATATCAGTAAACAACTTACCTGATGCTATTCTTTCGTGCATATTCATAGACTTCGTTCTCCAACTATCAGTAATTATCTATTGTTTCAAAAATCTTTGTGCCTATTTTTACAGTATATCCTTAATATAAAAAAATAACGATATTTCAGAAAAATATTATGTCTCCAATCCAAGTTTTTGGTCATCCCTGCTGATAAATGCCAGACAATCACGCCTTACATCAGCGATCAGTCTATAAATAGCTTTATCTGATTCGTCAATCTTATGATTGATCTCAGCTTCCTGCTGATGCGTTTGTCTGATACAGGCATCTAACAGTTTTGCAGATTTATAACGCGGGTAAAATACGATGAAATTGAATGCACCAAAAATGATCGTCGGTATAGAAATCAATACTGCAAGCAAAATATTTGAGCTGATAACATCACTGTCTGCAGCAAATACAGACCAAAGAATAAGAAAAATAATAAGAAACAAAAAGAAACCCGTTACAAAGTTCATCAAGATAAAGGGATATACAGGGTCACGAGCAACACCGTTTTTACCAATGAAATTGCAAGCTTCACGTTGTCCCAGTTCTGCATTCAGTTTACTCTCTATTCTCTTTTTCTCGTTCAGGAGTTCCTTGTGCGAGTGATGCATATCACTTAATTTCTTCATTACAGAATAGAGTCTCGTGAGCTCATTAAAGTAATCTTTGTCCTGATCCAGACAATTGTCATTAACTTTATTTACGAGTTCGGTCTTATAATTGAAATTCTCATAGCCGTCTGATCTCAACATAGACTGCGTGTCAGAGAAACGGGCTGCACCCAACATAATGCCCCTCAGAGCCCTGAAATCATGCGGATCCTTTTTCAGAATGAACTGAAAAGCCTCAATAGCAGACGAGAACTCTCCCGAACTGAGATATTTTTCAGACAACTCGTGCATGTTGTCTTCTCTAAAATATTCATAATCAAATGTCCTGCCGCAAAACGAACAGTGATACAACTGCTTATTAACATCAACATCCAGATTACCGCCACAAGAAGGACACTTATGGGATCTAACCTCGCTCATAATCTCTCCCACCGCAATTGCTTATTCCATCAACTACATTAATATCCCCAAACGCCAACAAAATCCGTTCTTCTTCCCCAAGGGCAAAAGAACAAATATAAAATAATTATAACATTTATTTTCAATAGTATTTATACTGTATATGATAACCGGAACAGGATTTAGTGGGTTATTATAAGCCTAAAGGGATAGATTGAGAGGAGTAACGGTCGTATGAAAAAGGTTTTGTCGTTAGTGTTAATCTGCGTGCTTATGCTTGGTATTGTTGCTTGTGGCAAGGATAAGAGAACGCTAAAATATATCTCCCCTACAGGCAAACACACTATTTACGTCGAATACGATTCCGACAGCCGTCCGAGCGTTAAGTACAGGGGTGAAGAGATTTGGTCAGCTACAGGCAGCGGCTATCCGGAAGAAGTAACATACGACGTTACATGGATCGATAACGACACCGTCAAGCTCTATTACAGCAAAGACGGCAAGTCTTCCGATGAGATCGTGTTATATCTCGGCAATCTTGAATCCGAATGATCATGAAGATTTATTTTGCCCCGCTCGAAGGCATTACAGGTTATATATTCCGCAATGCTTACAATGATATCTATGGTCATGTAGATAAGTGTTTTGCACCATTTATATCTCCTTCCGAGAAGTGTCCGGTCACGCCTCGTGAGAGAAAGGATCTGGAGCCTGAAAACAACAGTGGAATGCATCTTGTCCCCCAGATTCTTACATGCAAATCAAATCATTTTATCGAAGGCGCGAAAGAGCTTTGTGCGATGGGTTACAAGGAAGTTAATCTGAACCTCGGCTGCCCTTCAGGAACCGTCTGCGCCAAAGGCAAAGGTGCAGGATTTTTACCTGAGACACTTGAACTCCAAAGATTTCTGGATGACATCTATTCTTATTCAGAATCCGATGGCATGAAGATATCGATCAAGACAAGACTCGGGTATTTCAATCCGGACGAGTTCTATGACCTCATAGATATCTTTAACGCCTTCCCTGTCAGCGAGTTGATCGTACACCCCAGAATAAGGTCCGACTTCTATAGAGGTGAACCCAGAAAAGAATATTTCGCCTATGCCCTGGAACACTCAAAACACCCTATCGTGTATAACGGAAATATCTTTACCTGCAAAGACTACGAAGATTATTCTAAATCATTTGGATGTACACTTGATCCCATAATGCTGGGCCGCGGTTTAATATCAGATCCTTCTCTGGCAGGTAAGCTCAAAGGCGCTGAGTCAGAAACCGACTTCGTAAAATTCAGGAATTTACATGACACTATTTACCACGGGTATCAGAAAGTCATGTCACCCGACATCAATGTTCTCTACAAAATGAGAGAGTTGTGGTCTTATTGGCAATCACTTTTTGATGGTAAAGAAAAAGATATCAAGAAACTTCTAAAGGCGAAAAAGTATTCAGAATACGAGGAGATCGTATATCGCATTCTGCAGACATAAACAGCTCAGGGTTATCTCTCAATGGCCATTTCGATAATGTTCCACGGCTCTGCATTTACGGTCTCTTTATCTGCAAATCCCGCCTTAATGTAACATTTGTGAGCCTGTTCATTATTCTCAAAAACACCAATTGTTATCTTGTCTACGCCTAAAATATCGAAAGCATATTTCATCCCTAAACGGAGCATCTCCGTTCCGTAGCCTTTGCCTCTCATCGAATCATCGACAATGACCCAGCCAAAACGAAGGAGTTTATTGTTGCCGTTAAGATATCTCATGATGAAATGACCTACAATGTGATCCTCCTCATTGAAAGCAACCCACGGGTAGAAATTATCCTCTTCCACACAATCACCGTTATTCAGACGATACTTATCGTCAATAGTTTTCGCCGATATAGGAAACTCTCCAAAGTGTTCTCCTCCCCATTTAAGAAAAACATCTTTATCCTGTATCCACTTCTCAATAATTTCAGAATCGCAACTCTTATAAGGCCTTAATCTCAACATATCCGATACACTCCATCACTAATCCATTAAGCAAAATAACTTTTGAGCCATTATATCACTCACATATAACAAAAGAACCGTATCCGCCACCTCCGACTAGGCTTTAATGTCAGTCAACACTACCGAAGATAAAATAAAATTAACAATCTATTTTATTAACCACATGTTTCCGTTATCATATATTTATGAGATAAGGAATAGGAGATATAGAAATGGATATTATCGTTGCCGAGAATTTAAAAAGATTGAGAGAAAAGCACTCACTCACCCAGGAAGCACTGGCAGAGGCATGGGGTGTTCCTGAACTTGCAATATACAAATGGGAAGCAGGCCGGCTTCCCGTTGAATACAAGATGTTGGTAAGAATCGCGGATTTTTATGATGTCACTGTTGATTCATTGTTCATAGATGAGTCTGGCGAAAACCGTAAACCTTCTAAATCTGATAAGGTATCGTTTACATGTAAAGTATGCGGCGGAGACCTGGTTTATGACTATGTCGCTGCAACCTGCAAGTGTGCAAACTGCGGAAACAAGTGGTCCATTGCAGAGTTGTATCCTAAGTATGCCCGTGTAATCGCAACCATTAACAAAGCCAGCAGGATCCTAAACAGCAATTCTGTTCTGGCATCCGCGGATGAAGCAAAGCTTCTTTTTAAGCAAGCCATGAATGAGTGCAGCAAAATCGAAGATGTTATTTCATCTGAGATTATTAAGATCTGTAATGATGGGATGGCTGAAGCTGAGAAGCTCGAGACCTACTGCAGAGGCAAGTATTTCTTTGATAATAGATCCTACAAGAGCGCTCTCAAAGAACTGGAAAAGGTCAGCGGCTACAGAGATGCCGATGAAATGATCAGGCGTTGTAAGAGACAACCTTAACGCAGAACCCGGCTATACTCTGTTCCTGTAAAGGTGATTTCACATGGACAAACTTAAAAGTTATTCCTGCCCTGAATGCGGTAGTTTCCTTGAAGTTGACAGATATGAGGATGTTTTCGATTGTCCGTTCTGCGGGACGCATTTTAATGTCCTGGATTTTCACAGGGACGAAATTCTTGGAGAAGCCAGAGAGCTGATCAAAAATGCGCAGACCGCTCTGGCATTGGAGAAATATGAATATCTGCTCTCGATCGAGACAGATAATTTTGAGCTCCTTTATGAATATGCCTGTGCAGTTGACGGAGCCAAGGCTCTGAAAACATTATCGATTAATACTGATGATCCACATAACACACACGAAAGACTACGCCTACTGTTAGCTAATGACAAAAGATTTACCGAAGGCAAATGGGCAGATTATTATGCCAAGCTATTTGAGGTGCTTTTAATCTCCAATAAATATCATGAACTTCAAGAGCAATATCAGAGTCTGAATAAAACCGCAATCCAGATAAAGAACGAAGAAGACAAGAGAAAGTATTACGGATTCGGTGCTGCAATTATTGGTATTGCAGGTTTTCTCATCGTAATCAATTATCAGAAAAAACACGGCATTTACTATTCGAGCGGTGATATACGTTCTATCTGGCCGGTGATTCCTTATGCCATTATTCTTGCCATAGCAATAGGCTTATCATTCTATGCAAATATTAAAGAGGACAAGAGACTTAGAACTGTACGCAAGCATAGAGAAGAACGCTACAACAAGATAAAAGAAGAAATGGACGACCTGAATAAAAACGAGATCGAACCTGTCCTCCTGGATTATAAGAAAGCTTCAGAAGAACTGAAATCACTCGAGCCTGATGTATCTGAAATGAAGCCGTCTGTTATACCAAAACACCGTACAATGAATAACCCGGAAAAGAATAGCGTGTGCGCTAAATGCGGCGGAGAACTGAAACTTGATCATGAGAACAAACTCCTGGTCTGCAGTCATTGCGGCGTATCTTACGATTATTCCGGCTTTGTAGGCGCACCCGGCACTAAAGCTAAACGTGAATTAATGGATAAAGATTTTGATCTGGCTGAGAAAAGATATACACGTGTTTTAGCTGAAGATCCCGGTGACTTCGAAGCCAATCGCGGAATGATCCTTTGCGCAGGCAAATGGAGAGATCTTCCGGATCTGCGATTGAATGACAGTCTGAAGAACGTTGATTGGGTCAAGTTGGATGAGAGACTGGAAGCTGCGAAAACGAATACCAACCGGTATTATTCTGAATACTTCAATGCTCTCGATGTGTTGCTCAAACATGTAAAGAATTACTATTTCGCTTATGAAAAGCCTGATAAAGAACGAGTTGCTGCTCAGAATTCTGCCGCACAGTCTTTCAGGTTCCGTTATAAAGAGTTAGCACAACTGGACAGACAGAACCGTATCATTAATCAGAATCAAAATGATTTTGAGATCTCCGGAAAAGAAGCAAAAGATAAGCTTCTTACATTCCTCTCTAACGGTGACTTCGTATCCTCAGACACGGGATATTTACGTATTCTTAAAAATCATCCTGATGATGCAGAGTCGCTGCGCGGAAGGATCTTATGCACAGGCAGATGGACAAGTGTTGAAGCCATCGATCTTAAACAGGACTTTTCAAGAACAAGACTTGACCTTCTCGATTCGAGAATCAAAAATGCAAAGGAAGATGCACCTGAAGAATATCATCAGTTCTTCGATACATTTGCAGTTTTGAACGGAATAATAAGAGATTACTTCGGGTTTTCCGAGCATGGTTCACCTGACAAAGAGAGATCAACAGAGTTGTCTGAGAAGTTCATAGGAGTTAAAAATACACTTGTAGCTATGGATAATGAATTGTTCGGCAACAGAAAAATCTAAAGTTGTCCGTTTGCGTCATTCCGAAATCGTTATTTAACAATAATACTCTTTATTTGGCAGATACATCCCGTACAAAGACCGGCCGCTTCATAACTCAGCTATACACTATGCCTTTTATTTGAACTTCTCTAGTTTGTCTTCATACTTTTCGAGCCAGAGACGGGAGTAATCATATTTATATCTGCTCCACATGGTCTCTGCTTCCATAAAGTGTTTTACGTGTTTCCATAAGACATTCGCTGCCTTTTCGCGGTCTTTATAGACCAAGGTGGCATTGTCGGCCATAAAACCCTTTATGAAGTTTCTCTTCTTGCCGAGAACAAATCTTGCAGTAAAGAAAACTGTAACCGGCGCTCCCTGTGCCATGATGATAAAAAATATCCCTGCAGGAAGAGCTCCTTCCGATCCATTCTCCGTTGAAGTAACAAAGGCAGTTATCGCAGCAATACCAATAAACATGAAGAACACATAAAGCAGCGACATGCCGATCCAGGCACCAATCCATGACCTTTTGTAGTTGCTCATACGTGCGAGTTCATGCAGATTCTCGTCAGGATATAGTCCGTCGCTTTTCTTAAGCTTAAACTTGCCTTTTTTGATATTCTTTCTGACCGTCAATTCTTCAGCAAAGAAGAACACTCCAATACCTAACGGAAAAATCGACACTATTAACGCTGCTTCATAATTTACGTCCGCCTTGACATACTTGCCGGTGAGCCAATCGACTTTTGCAATAATAGCTTTATCAGGGTGTTTTTTCTCATAGTAAACGCCTAAGATGTCTCCTTCGTGGATAAATTCATAAGGCCCATCCGAATCATCGAAATAGCACTTTGTATCAGACCCTTCAGGTGTGTACTCGACAGTGATCGAATCACTGATAAGTCTCCTGCTGCCGATCCAACTCTCAGAAGTTTGTCTTGAAGTTACAATGCCTTGGACATGCTCCATTTTCTCAAGCTTGCGGTTATCGTTAAAGCGGCAAATAATATTAATTCCTACAATGGCAAGAAAAATGATAACGAAAACAAGGCCGACGACCCAGTCACACTTCGCACCGGATTTTTCAAACATCTCTTTCTGCTCTTTATTCAACATAGTTTATATTTTTTTATTTGCTCTTATTATCTCTCATTATGAGTTTGTCTTTCCTGACAAATTCATGGATGAATCTCCTGATATCGCCCGAGCGCTTAGATGATTCATTCTCGAGTTCTCTTATCTTATCGTCTATCTTGTTGACTTCATCATAGAGCTCTGAATTGGCTTTTTGCATTTTCTTTATCTTCCTCATACTGAAAAAGTAACTAAGGTTATTAAATATGAGGAAGAAGAGGGTTATTCCGCCAAAGGATAGTACAAACGGAAGGTCCGTGGCTAATGAATCGGGGTTGGAAGAATAATCATCAATCATATATTTAGCAAATACAATGGTCAGCAGCATTAAAATAGCTGTGATGACCCATATGACAATGAACGCTGTATTATCATCATCTAAATATCTGACATCGCCTAAACCAGCTTTGTTGTTCTGTGTGATGGCAGAATCGATCTTGTTCTTTTCCTCCAAGAGAGTTTCGATCTCTTCAGAACAATCAAACATCCTCTTCTTTTCAGCATAAACCTTTGCAAACTCCGTAAAGTATTCCTTGTCTTCTTTCGAAGCGTTTTCAATTACCTGGCTCACAATCTTGGAGTCATAATCAAATTCTTTATTGACATGATCAAGCTCGCTCATGTCAGTCAGATGGGCTGCTGCAAGCATTAATCCTCTGAGAGCAAGAAAATCGTGAGGGTCCTTTTTCAACATAAACTCGTAAGTTTCTGTTGTAGCCATAAACTCTCCCCTGGAGAGATATGTCTCACCTGCCTCATGAATCCGGCCTTCTCTGAAGTATTCATAATCATAAGTTGAACCGCAGAAAGTACAGTGGTACATCTGCTTATCACTGTCTATTCGAAGGCTGCCTCCGCAGGACGGGCACTGATGTTTCTTGATCTTACCAAACTCTGGTACTTGTTCCTTTACGGAATCTGTTACTATCTGGCGGTCTATCCTGATGAGATCCTGGATGGCTTTCCTGATATCGTCCGAGAGCTTTTCCGATTCAGTTTCAAGTTCTCTGATCTTCTTTAACGTCGCTTCTAAATCGTTTTTAAGATTTATGATATCAGCATCTATTTTCTTTATCATTTTTATCCTGGGATAAAGAATTAAGTAATTAATGCCTAAACCGATAAGAAGTGCCAGTCCGCCAACAACAGCAAAAAAGGCTGATACTCCTCCCTCTTCAATGCTACCCAATGCTCTAATGAGGTTCGGTACACTCCCGAGGGCAGTTAAGATCCAAACAGAAATGAATAGAGGTTTAGGAGATTGTTTTCCGTACTTGCTATCAATATAGTATTCATAACGGGTATTATCGGTCAGCCTGATAAAAGATTCCTTACTCTCACACTCCCGGTGCAGAGATTTAATCTCCCTGTTACAGTCAATCTGTTTCTGTTTGTTAACATAGATCTTGCGAAACTCCGAGAAGTATTCCTTATCTTCTTCCGAAGCTGAATCAAGCACTTCACCGACCAATTTGGAATCATATGAGAAGTGCTTTGCATCACCTATACGGGAAAACCCATCCATGTCCCTCAGATAAGCTGAAGCAAGCATCAATCCTCTGAGCGCGAGAAAATCGTGAGGAGCCTTCTTTAATATGAGCCTGTATGCATCCACAGCGGCCTCGACTTCTCCTCTCGAAAGATAAGTCTCACCCATCTCATGCAGCTGTTCTTCTCTGAAATAATCGTAATCATAAGACGAACCGCAAGAAGAACAGCGGTATATCTGCTTCTCGCTATCGTCAATCAGGTTGCCACCGCATGACGGACACTGACGTTTCTTAATCTGACCCATTAAATCTTACCCGGCTATAGATTTCTTTTCTTTGCTATTGGAATAAAACATCAGTCACATCTTGTATATGTATATTAAATGTTATCTTTCCAATTTCATTTTATCAAAACATTTTATAATCTTCCTCTAAAATAATAATGCACATACTAGACATCGCAGTTGAGTGCTCGTGATAACTTTTTGTAGCTAAACATAATTAGTTGAGACCAAATGCCGGCTTAGTCTATCTAATGGTTAGAGAATGGAAAACAAATCACCATTCGATTGTGTACACAAGGAAAGAGAAGTAATGAAGATTGATGAAACTACAAAACTTGTAAAACTCGCAAAAAGGCACGACAAGCTCGCCTTTGCTGAGCTTATGCAGGGGCACATGCAAGAGATGTACAAAGTCGGACTGGCAATTCTCATGAATGACGAGGACGTTGCCGATGCCGTCAGCGAGACGATCCTTAATTGTTTTGAGAAGTTAAATACACTAAGAGAAGACAAGTATTTCAAGACATGGATGACGGAACAGAATACACATACAATACTACGCAGATCTTCTGCTACGATAGAAACGATGTTGATGATGCTACAGGGGAGTTGATCAGCAGCCAGATTACCCGTGCTACAGAAATCTGCAAGGACGAAGAAGCTAAAAACCCTAATGAGGTCAGCTCTACTTAAAACCAAAAACAAGGGGTCCGGAAACCCCAAACCCCTTGTTTTCAAATCCTTGATAGCTTATTTAATGTATTCAAGATTATTCCCTGTGCTCTGTCCTGTATCCGAATATGCCGTGATCTCCTCCGCGGACCCGGCCTAATTCCCGTTCTCTTTCATTGGGAGCACAGTACACATGGAAATAAACAGTTTTGCAGTAATCGTTGCGGGTAAAATGCTCACGTTCCTCGTCAAACTTCTGAAGTGCATAATAAGTAAAGCTGAGGATCTCTTGGATCTCGTCCTCATCAAGTTCCAGTTCGGTATTGAAGTTGATTGTGGGGCTGTAGAACGCGTCGTAAAACTCTCCATCCTGTGATAGTGTGATCTCTTCAATTTCGACCGTCAGATCGTATTTTTCTATGAGTTCTGAGAAATCTGTCTCTTCCATAAATACCTTCAGGTACTCGTAATCAAAATTGCCATATGTATAACTTGGCTCAGGACGGCTGGATGTGGCATAGTCAAAATACATCGCCTCAACTTGGTATTCAAATCCGTATTCCTTGTCCTTCATGGTATAAATTTCAATGTCGTGAGGATCGCCCGGGACAGTCTTCATATCAAGCTGTCTGCAGGGGCCGCACCAGTATGTTGCCCAGTCCTCAGCATCATCATACAGACTCCCGTACGGACGTTCGCCCTTGTGGGAACTTCCAATGCCTTTAAGCAAGTTACAACCTGATGTTGCCAGCATAGTAAAAACGAGCAAGACAGACAAAGCCTTCTTCATAATCCATCCTCCGTAATATGATTCTCATTAATCATCAAGAGATTTTTATATATTATCGCATAATGAAAGACATTTTTCTTTTAGCGGCAGAAGAAATGTAAAAAAGGTCACGGGACTTCGCAATTCCGTGACCTTTTTATAAGTTACGAATAACTAAGAGACTTTATCAGTCTTCCCACTTCCAGTTGGCTACCTCAGGGAGGTCGAGGCCGACTTCGTGGATGTACTGCTTATGTTCAACAAGCTTGTCGCTCATCTTCTGATAGAGATATGCGCCGCGGTTGCCGAGCTGAGGCAGGAACTTGATTGCTTCCATAACGAGGTGGAAACGGTCGACATCGTTCTGTACACGTACATCGAAAGGTGTTGTGATAGTACCTTCCTCACGGTAACCTCTTACGTGCATCCAACGGTTGTTGTGACGTCTGTAAGTAAGCTCGTGAATAAGTGATGCATATCCGTGGAAGTTGAAGAGTACCGGCTTATCCTTAGTGAAAAGGATATCGTACTCGGCATCAGTAAGTCCGTGCGGGTGCTCTGAAGCAGGCTGAAGTTTAAAGAGGTCGACTACGTTGATGAAACGGATCTTAACTTCAGGAAGCTCTTTTCTGAGGATTGAAACTGCTGCCAATGCTTCGAGAGTAGGAGTCTCACCTGCACAGGCAAATACGATATCAGGATCCTGGCCCTGGTCGTTACTTGCCCAATCCCAGATTCCAATACCCTGTGTGCAGTGCTTAACAGCCTCGGGCATTGTGAGCCACTGCGGACGGGGATGCTTACTTGCAACGATAACGTTTACGTAGTTGCGGCTTCTGATGCAGTGATCGAAAACTGAGAGTAAGCAGTTGGAATCCGGAGGAAGGTAGAGTCTTACAACGTCAGCCTTCTTATTTGCGATATGATCCATGAATCCCGGATCCTGGTGTGTAAATCCGTTGTGGTCCTGCTGCCATACGGTAGAAGCCATGATGAGGTTGAGAGATGCAATCTCTTCTCTCCAAGGAAGCTGGTTGCAAACCTTGAGCCACTTAGCGTGCTGTGCAGCCATGGAGTCGATGATCCTTGCGAAAGACTCATATGTTGCGAAGAATCCGTGACGGCCTGTGAGGAGATATCCTTCGAGCCAGCCTTCGCACATATGCTCAGAGAGCATGGAATCCATTACACGTCCGTCGATCGCGAGGTGATCGTCATCTGTCCAGTGTTCTGCGTTCCAGCTTCTGTTCTCGACCTCGAAAACAGAATTCAAACGGTTGGAATTTGTCTCGTCAGGTCCGAAGATCCTGAAGTTCTTACTCTCTGCATTGAGCTTGAAGATATCTCTTACGAACTTGCCGAGCTCGGTCATATCCTGACCGTCTTTTGCGCCGTGAGCCTCTACCTCGACTGCATATTTGCGGAAGTCAGGCATACGGAGGTCTCTTAAGAGCTTACCGCCGTTGCCGTGAGGATTAGCGCCGATCCTGCGGTCACCTGTCGGAGCAAGTGCCTTTAATTCAGGGATAAGCTTGCCGTTCTCGTCGAAGAGTTCTTCTGCGTGGTAGCTCTTGAGCCAATCAACGAGGATCTTTAAGTGCTCCTCACCCTTTTCCATGCTGATCGGAACCTGGTGAGCAAGGAAGTTGTCCTCGATCTTCTTTCCGTCTACGAACTTGGGGCCTGTCCATCCCTTAGGTGTACGGAGGACGATCATCGGCCATACGGGTCTTGTTGCATCGCCTGTGGTTCTAGCGTGCTCCTGGATCGCACGGATCTCCTCGATAACCTTGTCCATTGTCTCTGCCATGAGCTTATGCATCGTCATGGGGTCGGAACCTTCGACAAAATAAGGCTTCCAGCCGCATCCGTTAAAGAAAGAGACGATCTCTTCGTGGCTCATTCTTGCAAAGAGCGTAGGGTTAGCGATCTTATATCCGTTCAGATGAAGGATGGGAAGTACCGCACCGTCTCCGATAGGATTAAGGAATTTATTGCACTGCCATGATGTTGCAAGAGGGCCTGTCTCTGCCTCACCGTCACCTACGGTAACTGCTGCGATGAGATCAGGATTGTCGAAAACAGCACCAAAAGCGTGAGCAATACCGTAACCGAGCTCACCGCCCTCATTGATCGATCCGGGAGTCTCAGGAGCGCAGTGGCTGGGGATTCCGCCCGGGAATGAGAACTGTTTGAAGAGTTTGGCCATGCCGTCTTCATCTTCGCTGATATTGGGGTATACCTCAGAATAAGTACCCTCAAGATATGTATTGGCTACATAGAAGTTTCCTCCGTGTCCGGGTCCGGAAAGAAGAATCAGATCGAGATCATATTTCTTTATTGCACGGTTCAGATGAACATATACGAAGTTCTGTCCCGGAACCGTACCCCAGTGTCCGACGATCTTCTTCTTAACGCTGTCGAGTGTCAAGGGTTCCTTCAGAAGCGGATTGTCGAGAAGGTATAACTGTCCTGCCGAAAGATAATTTGCTGCACGCCAATAGGCGTCCATCTTACGCAGATATTCCTCGGTTAAGGGTTCCTTCTCAACGCATGTAGACTGATTTTTCTGCATAAAAATCCTCCTAAACTATTGATAAGGGGTTAAATCCTACCGTAATTATAGAGGAATATAAAAGTATGGATAATGGCAAAAAGCCGAATATTCTACTGACAAACGTTGCTTTTGTAATCGAAACCACAGATTTTTCCGGTACAAAAAAGAAGCAGAACCAAATTAAAACCGCATAAAATAAGGGCCTCAGAAGACCCTGAAGCCCTTGATTTTACTGGTGATCGTGAGCGGATTCGAACCGCTGGCCTACCGCTTAGGAGCGCTATCCAAAACTCTAAAACATAGAAAGGACGGGCGTTTCCGGGCTTCATATTCCGTTCTTAAGCCACTCTTCAGCCACTTTTAGAGTTCAATAGCTATTCCTGATTAATCTACAAGTACTTATTGGAGATAGAATTCAAGCCAATTAGCATTGTCCACCTTGCTTAAGCAAAAATAGGCTTATTATCAATTTTAAGTGTATCAAAATCGATATCTTCTATTTTGATAGGTATCGTCCAATTATTTTCTTGCATGGTTTTAATAAATTCATCTGCAAGTTTAAGTCTGTAATTTTTTACATAATAAGCAAGATCTCCGGGCCATACCCATGTACCATCTGTTAAGGCAGTCGGTGTACCAGCAACACCTTTATCAGGATCAATAACATCATTCACCACACCTGGAGTTTCAGCTATAACTATTCCAGACGAAAGGTAAGTACAGATTTTATCAATCTTATTTCTTTCTTCCTTGCCTATATAATCCTTTATCGAAGGGCCTGTTGAATTGCCATGTGGCATTTCTTTGAAGTAACCTTGACTCTTAATATTCATATTATGAATTTCCTTTCTTTTTTGGTTTAAATACACGCCAAGTACCGGTATTAGTAAATTGATTGGGTCCGATTGTTATTCGTCCATTTGGCCATACCCATAGCGTGTCCGTTGGAGCTTTAACAGGCACTCCCATCTTGTTTGCCAGGTTTTGCGCAAACCCGAAATCTTTCTTGCCGGCACTACAAGATAGAAGTCGGATTGGGCCTGATTTATAACCAACATCCTTTTTTATCATTAAAGCAACGGAACGATGATCAGGATATACCCATTTGCCGTTATAATAGTATTCGGCAGTATCAGGATTGCCGTGAATAACTACATCTGTATACCCGTCTTCGGCTTTAACACGCAAAGCAAACTGTTTCAGATTGTCTCCTGCACGAGATCCTACAAAGGACGAAGAAGCTCCCGCTGCGGATAAGAGTTTGGAACCGGCAGTTTCGCCGAATCCACCATGATATCCTGCCCCCATTATATCACCCCCTTTAACTTCTTCATTGCCTTGTAGAATTCGCTATCGAAATGCACAATCTCGATAGCCTGTTCTTTATATTGCTCAAAGATATTATCGGGGACAAATCCGTACACAACGATAACTTTAGGCTGGATTCTTTTTATTACAACAGAAAGACCCTCCGCAAAAATCCTTCTGTCTTCTTTGTTCTTTAATGTCCCATGAGAACCGACAGCTATAACTCCGCCTTTAGAAATGCCATCACAACATATCCTATATGTGCGTTTATCACCGTATCGTATATTAGGAATAACGGTAACTCCATTCCTTTGTAACCAGCATCCAATAGCTCGACTGCGGTAGATATTCCATAGTTGCATTACAAACGGCATGTCACGGTAAAGACTAAAATCAGGAAGAATTACTCCATTGTATTTCTTAAGGATCTCGAGATACTTATCCGGCTTACTCCATAATTTCTCGAAAAGATAATCATCCTCATAAAAATGTACCCATTGATTGTAATCCTTAGAGGATATTGCTTTTGAGAAGGGAATAAGTCTGTTTGGAACACAATTTGTCGGCTTAATTACGGGGAATTCGAACAAACCCGCAAACTCGGCAAATCTAACTAAATACGAATTGAAAACATCGCGACAATTGCGTCGCATAGAATTAGCAAGTGACATTGCGGCCACCTCCTTCTTAAGATAATTATTTTGAGGACTTCTCAAAACTCAAAGGATGTGGCACAATATACGTGCGAATGTAGGGTGTGCTACATCCTATGAGAACACTGACTGAAGCTCCTCAGCTGATATCAGTGTTTTTTATTTTATTAATAATCCCCCCTTTTATTAGCCATTGTAATACCATCTATCTCGCTCCAGTTGTCTTTCGACTTCGTCAGAGAACAAATAATCTATAGGCTTGGGTGCTATAGTATCTAAGAATTCTGCAAACCTCATAAGAATAATATCGTCATACTCCTTCTCTTCATAACGACGCCATTCCGGTTGAATTTTGGAGAGCGTTGTAAGACGTTTATCTGCAGCAAGAGACGATACTTTAAAATTGTTAATTAGAAAATCTGGTGTAATCGATTTACCGCGCTTTATGCACTCAATCAGGATTTGCTCTGGCATTAATAACTGTGCTGCAAAATAGTTAGTTTCAATTTCCTGTTTTTTGTACAAATCAGATTGCGGATCAAGATTCATCTTATGACCAAGAATATAATGACCTAACTCATGACAACAGGAAAACCTTATATGATTACCTGTCTTTGCCTTGTTATAAAAAATAATCGATTGGCCGTGGTATTCTTGAAGCACAGCAGACTCACTGCCCCAGGCTCGAATGTTCACATTATACCTACTCCTGGCTTTATCAAACGAGCATAAAGCAATATCTGTATTTGCCTTGATGAAGGGCTTAATAAGAAAAGGAAAAGCATCAAGCTCCTTTCCGATGGCAAGAAGCTCATTAGCAGCAATATACGCTTTCGAGAAATCAGGATTAGAAGACGTCATCGTCGTCATCCTCGTCATTAAAAATATCGGCAAAGACAGCTTTAAGCACATTTTCTGCCTTTTTTAACTCTTCCTCGTTAAGCTTGCCAAGATTGCGCTGTAAAGCATTGAGTTTAGCATCTGTAGGCGCTTCCAATGAATTGTTGTTGCCAAGAAGATAATCCGTCGGCACGTTATAATACTCAGCAATCTTTACTAAAACATCACTTCTTGGCACTGAACCATTATTCTCCCACATGTTTACTCTGCTTTTTGTAACATTAAGCACTTTAGCAAGTTCATCCATGCTTACACCTTTCTTCTGTCTAAGTTCTTTCATCCTTTTCATAAATATCTCGTTAGCCATATTCAGAACCTCCTGTCTCCGTGTACAAAAAGATTGTACAATACAACGTGAAACGTGTCAATCAAAATTGCAATGTGCAATTATATTGCACACCAATAAAATAGAAACCAGTGAACCACAAAACAATCTTTGCTGCCAGAATAATCCTCTTGCTTTTATGCTCTAATTAATAAAGATAACTTAGCATTCAGGCTAATGGTTATAAACATTTTTCGTTGTTTAAATCACTTTTTTCGGCCACTATATATCAAAAAAACAAGGGGCTTGGAAAATCCCCAAACCCCTTGATTTTACTGGTGATCGTGAGCGGATTCGAACCGCTGGCCTACCGCTTAGGAGGCGGTCGCTCTATCCAGCTGAGCTACACAATCAGGTCCTAAAAACCGAACGAGATTATATCATAATCCCGGAAGACTATAAAGGCAGGTCTCCGCGAGCATGACTACCAGAGAAATAAGGATAAGATAGAACGGAAGGCCGTCTATATATCTCGATTTTGATACGAATATCAGTCGTCTTCTGATAACAGATAACAGGCCCGTCATTACGATATCCGTTGCACATATAAATACAACTGCGATCAGCAAATGAATTATCTTCGGCATGCCCGGATGTACCAGGAATACCAACGCAATAAATGCAGCAGCAAATGAGACTTCGCTGATAAAATATCTCAATCCGAAAATAGATCTTCTCAAATTATGTCTTGCAGCATATACCGTAATCGAACCGAATAAGATAGCAACAAATTCACTTACCGGAAGCGCAATGATTCTGAACAGATCTTCATCAATAAACACTTTCAGAACATAGAGACTTGCGGTGCCTGCAAAACTGATTATGGCAAACATTCCTCTAGAGAATACAAATCGCTTAAGTTCAGAAATATCTGCAACCGGAATATCCCAGAATTCAGTAAGTTTCTTTGACGTCGCAATTCTCGGAATGCCAGTAAGTCTTGAGAAAGCCCAGCTCATTATTATAAGGAATACAACAGAAACAAGGAGCATGATAAACAGATATCTCTTCTCAAAAACATAAGATATCAACAAACCGCAAATAGAACATGCCGTAGCAATAATGAACGGCAGGAATACTTCTGAACCAAAAGCAGGCTTTGTGTAGTTGTCGTTATCATCTTCCTTAAATCTGGCAAGAGACATAATTCCGATAGCCATTGGTACAAATCCTACTGACGCATATGCACTGCAAAAACCTAATCTGTATGAGAACTCCCCTGCTGCTATAAACAATGCCATAACATATGCAAATGAAATGACTGAAAGATTTCTCGGCATAAAGAATCTCAATGTAAGTGACCAGATGAGAATACATGCCAAAGAACATGCTACAGGCCACCAGATAAGGTTTCCCGGAATCAGGAATTCAATGCACAAAGATATTATCGAGTATCCGAGGAACAACGCACCTCTTGTCGAGAGATAACGCGCAGGCCTAATATGGAAAACCGTTATTTTCTCATCGATCTTCCTTCTGGACTGCTCATTATCGAACGGTGAATTGTATTTCTCAGTAAACAGACCCATACGTTATACCTTCCACTTCAGATATTCCTTGAGGAATTTGTAACAGGTATTACAAGCCTTGATTACAGTTCTTGTCTGTTCGTATGCTTCAGGCGCAGGCTCGATAAATGAAGCCATTTCCGACATCGGGAGGTTATCCAAACTGTCCGTAAAGATCTGATTTGCTGAATCTCCGTCAGGTGTCAGACCATCTTCTCCTGAATCGAATTCTCCTGAAGTATTTCCCTGCGTTTCGTCAGGCTGACTTACAGGTGTAATATCAGGAACAACAGTTGTGCTGGCTGTTCCCTTAATGTTTGCTTCGATCTGTCTTACACCCAAATAACCTACGGCAACGCCGTCATCGTTATAAACGGTATATATTTCAGGTGTCTTCTCAAAAGAGAATACTACGTGGCCATCCTCATTGATGTACTCCAATTCCTCTGCATTCTTCTGGTACAGTTCAAACAGGATGACATCAAGGCCATGCATATAAGCATCCTTATCGTATCCTGCCTGTGAGTTGCTGATGCATTCCTTAGCGAGTTCAACAAATGGTCTGATATCACATGTAACACCATCTACGATATCAGTAGTACCGTCCGACTTCATTGCCAGACGGTCCGGATCCTGGCATTCAAGAAGAGCATGGCAAAGGTTATAGGACTGTGTAGCCCAGTCCAGACCTGAAATAACATATGCGCCCTTCAATGAAGCTTCGCCTCTGTCCTGGTTTGTCTTATCCGTACTGAACGCATCCCAGTTAACTCTGGTAATTACTCCGTTCTCAACTTCCATCTCCACATAATCGATGTAACGGCTTCGGTCATCGAACATACGCTGTGCATAGTAAACACCGTCTTTTAATCCTTTAACAGTGTACTTATCTGAATCATCGTCCTCGAAAACTTCTTCCGTAACGAAAGCAATAGGAATCTGTTTGCCAATAATCTTGTCCCTGATCATCTGCATATCACTGGTGGTGATTTCCAGAGTATTCTCATTGTTTGAAGTTACCAGTGCAAGATCCTTAACTCTCGTACTCTCATAATCAAGAGAAACAAGTATATTCAGATCTCTGCCGTCCGTTGACTGAACAGTCATATCGAAAACATAACCCATCGGGCTGCCATGTTCATCAAAACCTATATAAGCACCATTTATCTCAGGAAAATCCTTGAGAGCCTTGCTCTTGATCTTCTCATAGTAAGAAGAATCCAAAACGCTCAAAAATCTTGCGTGATACTCATTCTGAATACGCTTATTGGCATTGTCGTTAGACAGGAAATATCCGCCAATTACAACTGCAATTCCGATAACCAAAAGAAGTATTGCTTCAGTAATAAACTGCTTGAGCTGTGCATGCGTCATCATAATGCATCCACCTCCCTCGAACGGATCTTACGTCTGGATAATGTTTTCGAGAAGAAATCCAAAACGAAAGAAAGGAAGTTAACTGCAAGCACCGGAGCCAAGAGCGATACCATCGGACTTAAAAACGGCTTAGTTACAAGAGTCAGAATCGCACACACAACACCTGCGAAAACGCCTGATGCAAATCTCGAAGGCATGGTCGTAAGGTCTCCCAACAGGAATACTGCAACGAAAACCGCACCGGAAGACATGATATAAACAACCAATCCGTCAAAACCAAATGACTTTGTCTGGAGAATAGAAACTACAGGATATAAAACAATGAGCGTTACAAGATAAGATATCGGAGAATACAGTCTCATAGTTCCCTTCAATGTAAGGAAAACACCACCAATGAGAATACAGACAAAGCATGTTGTTCCGATTAAACCGGGATAGTTACCGGTAATGAGTTCCAGGAATGAGAGATGATCAAAACTCGAGAGCTTAACGGGTTCGCCCTGGAAGATAAGACTCATCAGCGTAAATCTCGAATTTGATTCTCCGTAAGAGAAACCCTGAACAGCAGAAGGCATTATGAGTTCAATGCACAGTCTGCCTGCACAGGCAGGATTGATTATGTTACTTCCCGCTCCTCCGAACATCTGCTTGGTAATAACCGAAGCAAACAAAACTGCTGTAAGAGCAGTCAGAAGCGTTGTGTCCGGAGGCAGCATAAGAGCCAGTAGCAAACCTTCAACAAGTGAACTGAGATCAAAATAATCTCCGCTGGTTCTCCTGTGAGTAAATCTCATACAAAGATTATCTGAGAGCACAAACATAGCCATGCAGAACAAAATCAATATAGCTGCTCTGATGCCATAGTAGAAGATTCCGCAAACTACGCACGGCACAAGAGAAGCTAAGAACGTCATATAGATATATGGTGCGTTCTTATCCGTATGGATAAAAGGTGCAAGCTGTCTGTTATCACCACTCATACTTTCTTATCCTTCTCAAACGGCAATGTAAGTGAATCACCGGAACCCTCTTCGGAATTATCACCGCCATCAGTGTAGCCTTCAAGGAGTGATGCCTCGCCGACATAGGCAGAATCAGCATCGTAATTCTGTTTAAGCTCTGAACTGCTGTTATCGAGAAGTGAGTTGATCTCGATAATTCTTCCTTCTCCGGCAAATCTTGCAATAGAGTATGTAAGGTCTATGCCTGACGGACAAACATAGGAACATGAGCCGCATGCAATACATTCTCTGGCGCCTTCTTCTGCCGCCTTCTGACCCAATCCCTGGTTGAGCATTTCATAGATCGTATTAGGAGACAGATTCATTGGACAGCATTCAGAACAGAGACCACAGTGAATACAAGGCGTTCTCGGAACTTCCAGCCTTCTGATAACTGAAATAACCGAAGTAGTCTTTACAACAGGTGTATTCTCAGGATCCTTTATTTCTATTCCCGTAAGGCAGTTGCCCCATACGATCCTGTCACTGCCGTTCTTTATATCCTGGGCATTCGATAAGAGTTCTGATACGGGTGTACCGATCGGAACCAGCATATTATGTCCGCCGGAAGCATCACCTGTAACGGAAACGATCCTGCTCATCATCGGGATGTTATCAGCCAACGCTTCCCAGCAGGCGAGCATCGTAGAGCAATTAAACAAAACCGCTTTGCAAGATTTCTCGAGCGTCTCACCCAACGCAAGATTCTTACCGTAAAGAGCTCTGGCTACCAGTCTGTAATATCCCTGAGGGAAACGCTCTCTGAAGAGCTTGATCTCAAACTGGAGATCCTTAAAGTCATCTTTGATCTTTTCTATTGAATTGGTCAGCGCCTTTCGCTGTTCTTTACGGTTCTCGGAAATAAGGAAAACGCACTTCGATGCTCCAACAGCTCTTGCGCATGCGCACGAACCGAGAACAACATAATCAGGGTATTCAGTAATGGCTACCAGGTCTGATGTTGAATAAGGTTCACTCTGAAGACAGTTAACCAGGAAGTCCTGGATTACTTCTGTTCTGGCTCTATTAAGTTTTGCGGCTGTAGGGATACCTTCACCACCCATTCCGCAAATACCGGCATTTCTAATGACACCGATCGCCTCACTGGCTGAGAGTTTAAATCCTGATCTCGGTTTAACGGAATCAAGTCTCGTTCTTTTCATGTCATTAACGATGGTAACAGCAGGTGTCTTGATACCGTTAGGAAGAACTATCTCCGATATTTCGGATACTCTTCCGGATATACCAGTATGTACCGGAACTGAGAATGTACCTTTTTCCGGAACACCTACACACTGACCGATCCTGACATAATCGCCTTCCTTAACAGCAGGGATCGCCGGTACACCGTAATGCATCTTCATAGGAAGGATTATCTTTGTAGGATAGATCCTCTCAAACATAATCTCCTTGACAAAAGGGGAACGCTTCGAAAAATTCAAAACGTCCCCTGTAAATAGTCCTCTGTAAAATGAATATAGCCTGCGGTCTGCCACTTTATCTGATCCCGTAACTGTAGGTTATAAAAACACCTGACTTATCAGTCGGAATAACCTTCGAGTTTCTTAGACTTCGGCGATCTGTTGAGCTTTCTGATTGCTTTTGCTTCGATCTGTCTGATACGCTCACGTGTAACACCGAGCTTCTTACCTACCTGCTCCAATGTCATCGGCACGCCATCTTTAAGACCAAATCTCAATTCGATAACTCTTCTTTCTCTGTCTGTCAAACCGTTGAGAGCCTGGATGAGGTCTTCCTTAAGAAGGATTCTTGCGACCTCTTCTTCAGGTGCAGCGAGCTCATCGTTGGAGATGAAGTCAACCAGGTGGCTGTCTTCTTCCTCACCTACCGGCTTATCGATTGAAATAGGATCCTGTGAGATCTTCTGGATCTCTCTGATCTTTGCTGCATCCATGCCCATAGCTTCAGCGAGCTCCTCCGTTGTGGGTTCTCTGCCGAGATCCTGAACGAGCTGACGCTGTACTCTTGTAAGCTTGTTAATGGTTTCAACCATATGAACAGGGATTCTTATTGTTCTTGCCTGATCGGCGATAGCTCTGGTAATAGCCTGGCGGATCCACCATGTAGCATATGTTGAGAACTTAAATCCCTTTGTGTAGTCGAACTTATCTACTGCCTTGATAAGACCGATATTACCTTCCTGAATGAGGTCGAGAAGTGAAAGACCACGATTCATGTACTTCTTTGCAATAGAAACAACGAGTCTTAAGTTTGAATTGATAAGGAGTTCTTTGGCTTCCTCATCACCCTTAGCCATTCGCTGGGCGATTTCCTTCTCCTGCTCTGCATCGAGAAGTTCGATCTTACCGATTTCCTTGAGATACATCTTGACCGAGTCATCAACAACATTGACTTCCTCACCATCTGTATCAATTTCGCCGTCATCACCATCAAGATCAGGGTCGTTGATCATGACGCCGCCGTTCTCGAGTTCTGCTCTGAGATTGATTATCTCATCGGGTTCAATCTTATATGAGACTGTAAGTGATTCAAACTCAGTCTCAGTAAGCTGGTTATCGTTCTTTTCTGCGAATTTCTTTGCCTGCGCAAGTGCTTTCTCAAAATCTGTCATCTGATAGATCACCTCATAGATTATCGATTGTAAATTGCCGTTAACCAATTGCCGCGAAACGGCAAAGAATTATTTTGTCTCTTCTGTTGTCTCAATGATCTCGAGAGGCTCCTGAACATCCTTTGTTAAGCCATCCTTGGAGATGAAATAGATTGTATCAGGAGTATAGATGTACATCTCAACGTCACCGGAAGCATCTCCGCGCTTATCGGAACGGAGAGCAACATAATTTGAATAAATCTGCTGTGCATCTCCTTCTGTCATATCACCGGAAACACCGACCTTAACATACTGACAAGAAAGTCCGTAGATATCGAACTGCTTGTACTCATAATTCGACTCTGAAGTTGAATCAAAGACCTTATCGAAGTCTGCAGTAATAGCTTCTGTCAATGACTTACGGCTAAGGAACATAGGAAGAGCAATCGCAACGATAATAGCTACGATAGCTACAGCACCCACTGCCATACCGATAACGAGCTTCTTAGGAGCCTTAACGTCATTCGGTGAGATCTCGAATTCATTTGCTTTAAGTTTTGCAGAATCAGACTGTGATTTGGAGGTGATATCCCTCTTTACTGCCTTTTCAACAATATCAGGCATTACAGGATTGGAATAGTAATGTCTGGTACCTTCCTGCTTCTCGAACTTCTCGTTCTTGAACTCATAGTTACCCGGATTCGCAAGAATCTCAGTTGCCTCTTTGGAAGGGAAAACGCAATTGCAGAAAACGCACTCGCAAAGGTCATCTCTGTCATCGAACATAACCAGCGAACCGCAGTTCTTGCACATACCTTGTTTTGTCGCCATCAAAAAATCGTCCTTTATATTGGAGTATGCGCTTTAAGCTAACCTAAAGCCCTGACGGATAATAGGGATAACAGATTAAACGAGCCGTAAATACGGCATTCCCTGTGCGTAGGCATAGTTATACTTATAGCAATCGTAAATTATAATATGCTAATTCTAATACGTCAAGCACATTTTATAAGTTACTTGACACCCTGTTCTTCCCGTCTGTATTATCTTCTAATCAGCACGAAAGAGGTAAATCAGTGACTAAGCCCAGATCCAAATTGTATCCGGATTTCAAGCCTTCCTGTGATAAGGAGAAGTTCATGCTTGAAGCCATCAGGGAAGCCGAGAAAGCTATCGAGCTCGGCGAATGTCCTATTGGTTGTGTCCTGGTAAAAGACGGCAAGATCTTCGTCAGGGCTCACAATCTCCGTCTTACTCGCGGAAATGCCATTGCCCATGCCGAAGTTATCGCCATAGACAAAGCCTGCCGTAAACTCGGCGACTGGCGTTTGGAAGACTTCGACATGTATGTAACCTTGGAACCATGCACAATGTGCTCAGGCGCTATTATCCAGTCCAGGATTCGCAAAGTGTATTTTGGAGCATATGAACCAAAGAGCGGTGCCGTAGTCTCCTGCAACGATATCTTCGAAGTCTCACATGGTCACAACCATAAAGTCGAATTCGAAGGCGGCATCCTCGAGAAAGAATGCTCACAGATGATGCTCGATTTCTTCCGTGCCATCAGGAAACGTGACGCAGGCAAGAAGCGTTCAAACCTTTAAACTTCCACGAACTCTCCGTAACGGACAAGATACAGAAGCTTATGGGCAACATTAAGTCCTTCCTCTTCACATGCCGCAGCATAACTGTTCAGCTGGAAAGCGTGTCTCTCCAGAGCTTCTTTCGCTCTGTCTTCCTGACTAACGCCACTTAAACGGTCCGTCTTGTAATCAAGGATCGTATAACCTTCACCGGTCTTGTAGAGCAAATCGATGATACCCTGAACCAGTACAGAATCTCCTTCCGTACCATCAACGTATACCGAGAATACAATAGGCTTTTCCGAACGGGCCGAACCATCTGCAAAGCTGTTGATTACATCTTCGCATTGAGGAGCCTTACAAAAAGCTTCTATACCTTCCCTGAACTCAAATGCCACATCCCGCGCATTATCAGGCGAGCAAATGTTGAGATAGCCTTCATTTATCAGGGACTCTATCTCCAGTTCAAACATTGTTGAACCGTTTCTGATGCCTTCCAGATCAATGAATCTCATTATTCTGTGCAGAATAGTACCTTTCGCGGCAGCAGTAAGCATTGATACATTAGGGCTCTCAAAATCATCTATGCTCTTGATATGTAAATCAACATGAACATTATCTGAAGAGTTAGTTTCTCCTGTAATGCCTGTTACAGATAACTTGAACGGAATCTCAACGCTGTCCTGATATTTATACTCAGGGAAAACGAGTTTACCTTCATCATCAAATTCGGGTTTTGCCTTTTGGGCATCTTCCTGATCTGCAGCTTCAGAAACTTGGGTAACATTAGCCTTTTGAGCTTCATAGAGCTCCGCGATCTGTTCAGCAGATATCTCACAAACCTCAAAACCTTTAGCCTCATTGCCATCCAGATCGTAGAAAGCAACGGCATTGCTCTGTTTCAAATCACCTATTTCAGCAATCTGTCTTAACTTCTCGCCATCTTTACTTCTGGCCAGCGCACTAAACAAACAGTACGGGAGCTTCATGTCCCCTGCGAGCCAGTGTCTCTCATCAAACTGTTCTTCTTCGAAATCGATTGACTGTGCAAAGGCTTTTCTCATCGGACTTGCTTTGGTCTTATCGTCAACATCGCAGCTGGTGATTATGGACAGATTTTCCTCAGCACGTGTAAGAGCAACGTACAACAGTCTGCACGTTTCCGCATTAGCAGCAAGTCTCATTTTCATCTTATATATGTACTGTTCAAATGAATGCCTTCTAGTGATTGCATCAGCATCGTAATCCTCGGTAAAGAATCCGTAATCACGGTCAAACATAATGCTCTCAAGAGTATCCTTCTGTTCATCTGAACCGCCTGTAGCAACCAAAATAACAAACGGGAATTCCAGACCCTTACTCTTGTGAAGTGTCATAGTAGTAATCTTGTCTTTATTTGCATCTGTTACTTCAATATTTGCCTGCTTGATATGTATCTTCATCTGCTCGAGCTCATCAGCTATGCCTGACAAATCAGATCCTCTTAGCTTGAAACTCTCTGATAACCAATCCTTGAAAACATCGAACTTGCTGCTATCACCTTCTCTTGCCTCGATAGTAGCCTTAATTCCGGTTTCTCTGTAGACAAGTTCAATGATGTCATCAATATCTGTAACCATAGAACTCATTCTTATCTTGTCGAAAACATCAACAAACGTCTTTACACGTCCAGCAAGTTCGGAATCATTCTTTTCAATGAACACTCTGAGCCTTAACATCAATGGTTCTTTTTCCAGAGACGGGCCGTTAAGTTCATGAATGAATGCCTGGATCTGAGCTAATTCAGAAATAGTAAAATTCGAGAACTTATAGTTAGAGAACATTACGCTCGCCAAATACTCATCTCTGTATTCATTACCAAGACAAATGAGGAAATTGATAATTCTGTGGATATCGAGATCTTCAAAGACATCCGTTGTAAATCTTCCGGAGGCTTTTATTTTTCTGCCATCATTTAATGTGCAGCCGTTAAGATATCTGGCTATAGTTTCAGCCTGATTATTTGATGCTGTAAGAATGCAGATATCTTTTAATTCAGTTGGTGATCCATCAACTCTTGTGCATTCTTCAAGATATCTTTTTACTTCACTCTCAACTGCTGCAAATACTGCTCTTGATTCCGGCTTTGTCTTGTCACCATCGTCTTTTACTGGAACATTTTTGTCAGTAACGACAATTCTTGGAACGGGTCCGTGTCTGGTCTCCGAAGCCTTACTCAAACGCTGTTTTTCATCATATTCAATTTCAGATGCATCTTTGCTCATGATCTGTTTGAATATATAGTTCGAGAATGCAAGTACTTCGCAGGTACTTCTATGGTTTTCCTTAAGATAATGAAGGTTGCCCTTCTTTCTTCCGCTAATAATGTCATCCATGCTTTTACCGAATATCTTCGGGTCAGCAAAACGGAATTTATAGATACTCTGCTTAATATCTCCGACTCTGAACACATTGCCGGATTCTCTGTTAAAACAGGCTATTATTGCATCCTGAAGTCTCGTATTGTCCTGATATTCATCAACGAAAATCTCTTCGAATTTCTCACGGTAAAACGTTGCTGCTTCTTCATGTTTTAAAATTGCATACGCAGTGTGCTCCAGATCAGAATAGTCCATACCATGCATATTATTCTTCACTTCTGCATAGTACTTATCAGTTTTCTTGATCAATTCCACAAATGACCTGCAGGCTCTGGTGCCTTCCTTCTGATTCGCAAGTATCTGTTCCGTTGTGAAACCTATAAGATAACTGTATTCCGGGGGTAAGTCATAAGAATTAGCATACTTGATATCATCCCATTTTCCCGGTGATATAAAATGTCTCAGTGACACAATAGCAAGGAAAGCCTTGTCATCTCCTCTGAAATCCGCACCCTGGAAAACATTGCTGAATTTGAGTTCGCCGAGTTCCTTAAGCGGAGTAAGACTGACAAAGAAATCTGCACCTTTATGAGTTTCATAATAATCCAGGGCATAATCAATTCCGCTGATGAGTTTACCCAGGAATTCCTCATTAGACATGTCTTTAATAATCTGGTAGTTTTCATGACACTCGAGCACAGAATCGAATTCGCTGTCCAACAGCATGGATTTCATTGATTCAAGGTATTCTACTATTGTGCGTGGTATATCATTGTCATCTTCGAAAAATGCTATTTTACCTTCGAGGTCGCGCTTTTCGCGTTTTTGAATGAGATCTTCACACTTCTGAATATAGTCAGGCAAACTTCTCAATGTCGTATACGTACTTGTTACGATTCCTACAAGAGAACCATCACTTCTGCCGTCACCAAATCTTCTCGTAAAACTTATGAAGTCATCATCATCGGAATCGCATTCCTCATACATAGCTTTGATAGCATAATCAACAGCATTCTGAAGTAAAACTCCCTGCTCGCTCTCGCTTAAGATTCTGCATGAAGGATCAGTAAATTCAGCCATCGGTCCATCTTCAAGGATATATCCCTTCTCCTTGATAACACGGGAACAGAATCCGTGCATAGTCTGGATATATGCGTTAGGCAGAAGATCTATCTGTGTGGAAAGGAGCGAAGCTGATTCATTGTTACCGGAAGATACAGCTTCATTTCTTAAATCCCTGAGCTTATCTTCTATCTTGTCAGCCATATGTGAAGCGGCATCTTCAGTAAATGTAACGACCAGCATTCCATCAACCGTAAGCTTTCCGGTCTTTACTTCCTCACCTATCCTGGCAGTAAGCACTGTTGTCTTACCGGAACCAGCAGACGCGGAAACGAGGTTGTTATTAAGTTCTGCATCAATTATTTTTTGCTGTTCATCAGAAAACTTCATAACTTATTCCTCCTTCCCGTCATTTGTATCTTTTCCTTCGAGAATATCCTTCATTGCAAGAATGGCTATTCTGTCAGCTCTGTTCATGCTCTTATCTGCACCAATCTTTTTAGTTACGTCATCGTAACCGGGATCTTTTCTTGGTTTTCCGCTCTTTGTAGGCACAGCAAAATCCTCACACTTCTTAACGATCGAACCGTACTCACCTTTTGAACTGAGATCAATCTGAGGTCTGAATTTAGGATTGGACGGATCATTACCGCAATAACCCTTATACCTGCAATAACCGCATGATTTAAGTTTGGGTTCAGCCACAACTGCATCAGATTTGCCATCTGCTATCTGATCAATAGTCTCCTTTATGATCCGCTTAGAATAATCAACTGAAATCGACATGGCTTCATTGTCATAGCCTGAGAGCTTGGGACTGCATACTACCGGATCTTCATCGAGTTTTGCGCTAAGCCCGACAAGAACATATCCATAGTCATCAACAACAGCTTTACTGCCATCCTTCGTATGCTTATCGAGTATTGCGCCTGAATAAGCCGGGAGCTGTATCTGCGTACCGTTCAATAACTTTTCAGACTCTACAGCCTTATCTCCGCTCTTGTAATCTATCGTTCTGAGGTGAATAACGCCATTCTCATCTTTTCTTAAATCATATCTGTCTATGTATCCGCTAAACTTAAGGTCTATTTCCTCATACGGAATGTCGAGAACCAATTCATCGCTGCCTATGCGAGCCTCCACGCCTTCAGGGACAAAACCGGTCATGACAGAATCACCGAGGATATCGCGGAACATCTTAGAGAACATTCTTCTCAATTTCGCACACGTATCCATGTCGAAAATCCTGTCTAAAGGATTGCCCTCTTCATCTACAGAGCCATAAGCCGCTCTCGATGCTACTGATTCCTTAAGGCATTTTTCAGTAAAACGTTTATACTCGTCCTCATTCTCAAGAAGATTCTTTGCCAGATTACTGAACTTCTCAGGGTCTTTATTACTCTCATCTCTTAGTGTCCTGTACGCTGACTCAAACATACCGTGAATAAGAGTACCGAATGAATTCGTCTTGATCTGTGTATTGTCTTCTCTCTCGGTGATCTTAAGCTGTCTCTCAAGCATGGAATGGAATGCACATTGTCTGTATCCTTCAATTGAAGAAACACTGGCATAGATTACCTTACCGCTGGTACCGTCTTCCTTTTTGACGGTAAGAAGTCTCGACATAACATCGGCAGGAATCTTAGCGTTTTCATAGTTATGTCTGAACTTAACCTGCTCGCCGGCAATAGGATTGCTGAATGTATTAACGATATGAAATTCTTCAGAAACAAAATCTTCAAGATATTCAAACACACGGCTCTTAGGTTTTCCATATTCGTGAACCATATAGATCATGTCAGTAGCAGAACCTAATAATAGACATGCTGTTACGAATTCTTCCCTCATCTTGTTTTGTGCCTTGTCAGGAAGTTCTATACTGTCAGTTGCCTTGGATAAGTTCTTAAGTTCAATGCCGCTTAAGAGTCCCTCTCTCATTCTCACATAAGGGAAGTTATCCTTCTGTGCACCAATGATAAAAAGTACTTTACATGGCGTTACAAATGCATGTTCCGGTGTAGTTATTTCAATCGAATCAACTTTGAGCGGAATCGTTCCTTCCGTGCGGTTCCTCATATCAGTTCTGATCATCGAGAGAAAATCTTTCTGACTTATCTCACAATCGTTCATTTCATGTGTAGAACACATAAGGAGACTTATCAGTTCGTCATAACCTCTGACTAACGCAACGGCTGCAGAATCATCGCCTCTTTCCAAGAATTCATCACGCAGAGGCTCAATAAATCCTCTCATATCGTTAAAGTATTCAAGACTCTTTCTGGCCTTACCAGATAAAGTCTTCTCGTTATAGATGGATTCACAGGCCTTCCTAAGAGGAATCAAGGATTTGGTTACTATATAGTCATAGAAGAACTTACCACAATCAACAAAGCCTTCTCTTACTCCGGGAACAGTTCCTTCAAATATCCAAAGTTTATATTTTTTTCTGTGCTCACCGTCTTCAACATCAATATAAGCTTTATCATCAAATATTCTGGCAGCATTAGTTATATTCTTTGCGTAACAATAATTCTCAAAACTGTCTGCAATATAAGGCGGAATCCTGAGCATTCCTGAACGCATGGCCTTCATTATAAGTTCTAATGTGTAACCTGCTCTCGGAAGTTCCAACAGGATCTGCATCATATATGGAACAACTGTGCCGCCCAAAGCAATTTTACGATCAATAAAGATATCAAGACCATATATCTCAGCGGTGCTTCTCATTCTGGTCATAATATCATCATTGCAGCAAACGACTCTTATGTCACGATATCTGTAATCGTGATTTCTCGTAAGGTCGATGATCTCATTGAAAATATATCCTACTCTGTCATCCAGACTGGAGAGTTCCGCTAATTTGACCTTCTCGCCGCTACTGAAATCTTCGAGTTTAATATCCGAAGCAAAACTCCTTACGATTTCGTTTAATGCATCTTCCTTCTTCAATACAGCAAGCGGTGTACCCTTTGCACCTAACGCTTCGAGTACTGAAATAAAATCTTCGCCTGTCTTATACACAGAAGAATACAGAGATTCAGACTTACCGCTGATTACATTAAATTCAATTTCGGCACCCAAATCTGATAAGAGTGAGACGAGCCTTATCTCTTTAGGTGTAAGCATACGTGTTGCTCCGAAACCGATAAAAACGATTTTGGATTTCAACAAAGAAGCAAGACCACTGGAACGTCTTTTGGGCAGGTTATCAGGATTAAACGAAGACAACTTATCGCACGCTAGAGCAATCGGTTCTCTTAGCAGGTTCAACCCATAAGTAACATTCAAAGACTCAAGTTCATTCATTATGACGAGAAGATCTCTCAGCTTATTTAAAAAGGCTACATTTGTTGATGAATTATCAAGAGCCTCAATAGCTTTCCCAATATCCTCAGGTCCGACACCATATCTGGAGAAGTCACCTAAAAGCGCGATCATAAGGTTGATGTAATCGATTCTGGATGTCAGGGTGCTGAATGCCTTGAGTTCATGCTTCTTATTTGCCAGGATGTTATAGATTGCATTGCGGAGCATGATCTCGCCGCCCTCAGCAACATAATTCGTGCCGAGATCATCAAGAATATTGCCTGCCAGCTTACGGAAGCTCATCACATCGCCGGAAACCAACGAAGATGATAAAGTCAGGACCTTCTCCCCGGCATTGATAGTACCGTTTCCTTTTGACTTATCCTGCTTATATGCCAGAACCTCGCGTTCAACCTGCGCCTTGGCAAATTCAGGTGCCACGAAGATAACCTCTTTTCCATTACTGTTACGAAAAGCATCTTCAATAGCTTCGCGCGAAACGGGTCTTATCTCACTGTAAGTCTTAAATCCAATCATCAGGCTACCTCAAAACTAATCTTTCTGCTTAGATTTTACGTATAAAGAATCTTTTTTCAAAGCCATTAATAGGACAGTTTAATCCAGCAAAACTTTTCTAACAAAAACTAATATTTTTGATTTAAAATATATGCATATTTACCCCGGAGGTGACCTATATGACTTTTGAAGAATTGATGGAGTATGCCATTTCCCGCGACTGTTCCGACGTACATATTACGCAGGGAACCAATCTCGCCGTAAGAAGATTTGGTGAGCTGATCATCCTTGACGAAAAGCCCACATTTGAAGAGGCTCAGAACATGATTTACGAGATCTTATCAACAGATGAGATCAAGCGTGTTGAAGAAGGCGAAGACGTTGACGTAGGTCGTATGATCGACAATAACGTTAGAATCAGAGCTAATATCTATCATCAGCGTAACAACCTCGCATGCAGCATCCGTCTCCTCATGGCTCAGATTCCTGAGTTCGAGGCTTTGGGACTTCCTGAAGTTATCAAGACACTCGCTACAGCAAACAACGGTATCATCCTTGTAACAGGTCCTACGGGGTCAGGTAAAACAACTACGCTCTCAGCAATCGTTGACTACATCAATAAGAATGTTGCAAAGCACGTTATCACAGTAGAGGATCCTATCGAGTATATTTATCCCCACAACCGTGCTATGATCCATCAGCGTGAACTCGGACGCGACGTAGAATCTTTCGCAGCTGCTCTCCACTCAGCACTCCGTGAAGACCCGGATATCATCCTCGTTGGTGAGATGCGTGATTTCGAGACTATTTCAGCAGCTATCACAGCTGCTGAGACAGGCCACCTCGTCCTTTCAACACTCCATACACAGAGTGCTGCCCAGACAATCAACAGAATCATTGACGGTTCACCAGCTGATATGAAGTCAACGATTCGTTCCCAGTTTGCTGCAAGTATCAAGGGCGTTATCTCACAGCAGCTCCTTCCTACTTCCGATGGCAACGGCCGTGTTCTTACAACAGAGATCATGGTTGGTACGAGCGCTATCAAGAACCTTATCCTTGAAGATAAGATCCACATGATTCCCGGCGCTATCCAGTCAGCTCACCAGCAGGGCATGCACACTCTTAACGATGATCTCGTCAGACTCAACAATCTCGGCTTGATCAGCAGAAAGACAGCATTGGATGCAGCTTACGATCCTCAGGATCTTGAGAAGGTTCTCGGTGTTTCTAATTTTGGTTTCTAATCTGATTTAATTATTCAGAATATTAAAGCGGGTGAATATTCACCCGCTTTTTTACTTGTTTGAATGTGTAACTTCAATTCCATATTTGTCTTTGCAGAAATATATATCACTTATAGAATGCGATAGGGCTTTCTCTACTATTTGCTCCTGATCCAGGTTACCTTCCTGAGAGAGAAATCTCTCATTTGTCTCATCGAAATGAGTAATAAATAAGGATATCTTGCGAGCTTTAGCACCATCTTTTGATACACGTTTCAGGAGTTCTTCAAAATCCGTTCTTCCAAACCTCATACTGCCCTGCCACGGATTGCTCTTATTGGTCTCATCGTAAAAATTCAGATCCTTATCCTCATTGAAAGGTCCTGCACCATGTCTTGTGATATATGTTCTGGTTACATAGAAGACTTCATCGACATTAATCCCATAACTTTGTGCCAGCATAGCGGGGTTAGCGAGTGTTGTGCAGCTCGATGTTGTATGAGGCCACAGGTCTTCCCTGTCGCTGTCCAGCAAAAGGCCCTGACCACTCTCGAAAACTATATTATCGAAGCCTCCGAGGAATGAGGTTTCATCGCTGATTACATTAACATGTTCAATAGCTCTCTTAAGATACTTGGTATATATCTTAATATCGAAATCGTAATCAGGAGAAAGCTTTCCAAAAGTCTTAAGGACATAGTTTTCTTTTATTTCCTCTAACCGTTTAACAATCTCAGCAGGCGTGCTGTTCTTAACTTCCCCCAGAGTCATTCCGAATCCGCTCTCAGTCCTTACCCTGGCTTCCCAGATACCCATTCCGCAGCTGCCGTGTTTCTTATCGCCACGCCCTGTCTCTTTCATCTGGTTTATAGCTACATCGAAAAGAAGAACTATATTAGTTTTTTCACAACCGTAGATCTGAGGAATCTCTCCAACCTTGGAAAAGTCTTCCAGTTCTTCTTCGAGCTTATATAAATCAGGATAAAACGTGCTCGCCCAGTAAGTTACAGCGCCATTAAAAGAACCGGAAGAAAGTTCGTGAAACACAAACCTTCTTCCGTCATTCTTCTCAACTGTGTGTCCTGATTGTGCGCCACCGTTATGGCGGATAACAACATTCCGGCCAGATCTTGTCAGATAATCAGTAACAAGGCCTTTGCCTTCATCGCCATAATTGGCGCCTATTACAGCGTAGTTCATTAACTATCAGAATATAACGTTCTTCAGCGCTTTGTTAATAATGTTTTCAACGGTTTTATCGAGGTCTCCCAAGATCTCAGAAGCCTTGATTCCCTTACATTTGCAAATAGCGGTGATAATGATCTCAGGCAGATAAGTTATTTCAGTTTTTGAAATAAAAATCGTTCTTCCGGGAATAACGGGAGATACACCGCCGATCATGATATGGAAAAGGTTGTACTTCTCCTCGCACTCTGCAACCGCTTCATCGATCGAAAGGGTCTTATGAACATCATTGAAAATACTCTTAATATCTGATGCTTTGAGATCAGGGTGATTAGGAGCATCACCGATTGTAAATGCAAAGCCCTTCGCATTTCTCTTCTTTATTGAGTCGGTATCTGTGTGATTAGCAAGGAAATACCAGAAAAGAGCATAGTCTTCAGGTCCGTCACCGCCTCTGCCTTCGAGCCATAATTCCAAAAGCTGCTCAGCAATACGGATATCGGATTCAAACTGGGTTACCTGCAAAGGTGCATCGTCAACAACATCACCTACAGCAGCAAACATGAGCTGAGGATCAGGAATGACATTAGATGCATAAAGTTTCTTCATGAGTTCATTCAGGGAGTTCTTAATGATCTCTTCAGAAAGATAACCCATTGAACCTGTTACATCGACACCGATTGCAATAGGTGTCGAATTCGGATGCTCATCGTTATCTCTTGATTCTCTCATTGAGATAAACTTAGGATTAAACTTATCCAGGAGCTGCTTGTTCTTAAACAGATCATTGACCGAAGATTCATCAATAGATCTCGTAGTCTTTAATCTTGACCAGTCTTTTGCAGTATAACTTCCGTAACCCATGATTATTTATTTCCTTTCGCTTTTATATATCAAGCAAATCGAACTTGTGAAAATTGTGTCCGCTGAAACCGTTCATTATTACATTGTCCCAACGTTCAAAATCTTCATATGCGTTTGAGGCAGGCTCACTATTTAAGAACTCTTCATATAATTTCGGAGGCGCGCTGGTACAGTGAATCCCTTTTATCAGTTCACGCATACCCTTCAGGTATTTCTTTTCCCTGCCTGCCGGAATAATGTTATGCCAATTATCGAGCAGGAACATCTCATGTGTTTTGGGATTAATGAACGCATCCTCTATGCTGAGATCCTGCATATCGATTTCACTGAATTCCAATAAACAGCCTATGTTCTCAAATCTGGAAATGATCCAGGCAGTTGTCTGAGGCTTTAATCCTTCCGAGAACCATTCAAGAGGATAGATGTTTTCAGCCTTATCCAAGAAGACAGCAAATGTACCATCTTCGAGTTCGCCCGCGAAATAGACGTGCGGAATATATTTATTGAGGCCCTTTATATCAGCAGACGGATACCGAATTTTGCCTAAATTGCTGATAAAAATGTCAGCTACATCTTTGCTATCGAAAACAATTACAACTACATCTTTGCCAATGTAAACGGTTCTGCCGGGTCTGTCATAAATTGCAGAGATATATTTATCGATTACTCTGCCATTCTTCTGCACGAAATTCTTAATGCTGCTCCCCGAAGAATAGAAACCCAGAATATCGCCATCTGAATTTACGGCATCATTATTGTATTTATCTTTTTGGAGCATCTCGTCTCTGGTCTTAAGAAAACCCTTAAAATCAGAATCAGACAAATAGACTTTCGAGCCGCAAAAACGGCAGTTCATCTCGCCTCTGGAACTGACGCGATATTCAGAACCGCAATTATCACATCTGATATTTAATAGCTTGCTCATAGGACTATCCCTGCTTAAAAATAATTTACATAAACATTATATTACATAAACAGTGAAATGCGAAAACTACCATGAACCACGGTAGCCCACACCATATGTACGGGAATAATAATCGATCCTCTGGGAGTTATTAAATTCAGGCTCATATATGTTCTCATCAGGATCTATGCCTACCAGAGCACATACTGCTCTATTTGCTCGGATTGTCAGATCTTTCTCACGGTCCTTGGGGTTCAGGTCGTGATCAGGAATAACAGGTTCTCCAACATGAAGAGTAAACGCTGCCAACTGGTGGAATATATTCTTTCTGATCCAACCGGGTTCACGATAAGAAAAACCCAACGGAATTATCGGTTTATCGTTACTAACGGCAATCATAGCAGCCCCGCGCTTAAAGGGTCTTATCGGTGCATAATATTCCCACATGCTTCCTTCGGCATATATATGAAGCCATCCGTTATCTGACAGCAGTCCGCCGATTGTCTTAAGAAAGGCCTTCTGCCCTGCAACTGTATTCTCCGGAATAGGAATGCCACCGACTAATCTTATTAATGTTCCGTTCTCTCCGTTAATGTTTTTATCCCAGGTCAAAAGATAAGGTTTGTGCGGTCTGATCGCCTTCATTACCGCGATATAATCCCACATATGAACATGGTTGCAGACGGATACTGCACCATTATCAATCAGATCCTTATATTTCTTCAGATTATCTCTTCCTTCGATCTTAAGACCGAGTCGGGCAGTCGCGATTGGAAACACTATTACATTAAGCAGGAGTCTGACCATTTTCTGCTTAAATCTGAATCCTTTGGAATCGTCAATATAAGGATATTTCGAATCGAAAACAAAACCCCTGTCTTTATGAATCTCCAAATAATGACGATCCGTAATCTCAGGATACGGATAACGAACCGGTTTGGGATCGAAATAGTCCTTTGTCACAACTCTTCTCCGTTTTTAAGGAGCTGTTCCGGTATTGAATGCTTTTTTCCTTCGTATGGATCGTTACCATACTCAAACATAAGATCCTGTTTCTCTGTATCCAGCACCTGATCCAGCTTTCTGCTGTAGTTTATATCTTCAGTAGAATATTCATAAATACTGCAGTGCGTTTCTTCTGCATTGATGTACTTTTTCAAAATCAGAGACGTAATAAAAAGTGATATTCCGGCACTGACCAGACTCCAGAAGAAGATTGCAAAAACTATTACTATCGGCATAGGAATTCCATACATAACCTTACCCCTGCCTTTTCTTTACAAATTTAAACATTTCTTCAGACTGCGCGAGACTTAATTTCTTTAAGACATTCTGTATTCCGATAAGCCCCATGGGAAATGCTGCTAGTCCGAAAATCGTTAGAGCTGATGCGGAATTATTTAACATTCCATTTATTCCGGCGTGTGAAAAAGATATTCCAGAATACAACGCGAGGCCGGTAACCATTACAGCAGCAAATATACCGCCGGCAATCTTGTATACCTGTTTCTTTTCCCACGGTATAGTACCTACAACTTCACCTGTCTGACCATTGACCAGCACTGTATACGGCTTATCCTGATATCTGAACGAGAAAAACCAAACAGGCATCATCATATAAACCGGATCATCATGAATATCGATCCAATAAACCGAGTCATCGATCTTCGCATTTCTGGCCGGAATTGATTTGAGCATGTGATCGGAATAGATCTTATGACATCTGTTCGCAGCAGACCCTTTCAGTTCTTCATAAGAAGTGTCTGATATATTTGAATAGAATCCGTTAAGATAATCCTCATCAAATTCTTTAGCTTCATCAAGATTGAATGGCTCAAGCCTCATGCTGATGTTGTCGTTTAATATTTTCGATCCGTCAATCGGAACGTTATTAAATCGGATACTTCCTGCTCTTGAATAATGCTTCTTTATAGTAGTTCTTCCGACACTGATTTCACCAGTAATATAATCTGCTTCCGTAAAATCAGCATTTAGTACCCAATACGGAACATAGATACCTCTCAGATTACTGAAAGTAGCCTTCTCCTTAACTTCCTTCGGAGTTAAAGGCGTAAAGAGTTTATTCTTTATCCTGTCGAGAGCCTGCTCCTTTGTAATCTTAAACGGAATCAATCCGTCAGGTCTTCTCTGCTTTGCTATTCTGGAAAATACAATAGCCGGATTACCGCAATAAACACATAATGTAGATGCTTCTGTATCATTTGTAATCACTTCCGCACCACAATGACCGCATACATAGACTCTTGTGTCATAGTACTTGGAATGAGCTTCCGCATTGATATCCCGGATATCTTCAGGCCTGAAAGAACCTCCGCACGCTTTGCATTCCAACAGTTGCAAAGCCGGATTGAATATCAGCTTGCCTGAACAATTTTTGCATAATACTGCCATTTTTTATCCTCCCTAATTCCGAGAGTTATTCTACTACAAGGGAGGATAAAAATCATATATTTTTGTGATTGTTGCCTGGAATTACTCAATCTTTCTCATGCATCTCATAGCATTTAAAATCGCAATGATGAGAACACCGACATCTCCGAATACAGCCAGCCACATATTAGCAATTCCGAGAGCGCCGAGCACAAGGATTATTGCCTTTACTCCCAGCGCGAAAATAATATTCTCCCAGACGATCCTCATCGTCTTTCTTGCGATCTTTATGCTGTCTGCGATCTTCGACGGTTTGTCATCCATCAGGACGACATCCGCAGATTCTATTGCTGCATCAGAACCCATCGCGCCCATGGCAATTCCGCAGTCTGCACGCATCAGTACAGGCGCGTCATTGATACCGTCTCCGACAAATGCCAGCCTGCCCTTGCCGTCTTTCAGCAGTTCTTCCACTTTAGCAACTTTATCTGCAGGCAGGAGCTCTGCAAAAAAGCCCGTTAGTCCGAGCTTGCCCGCAACATTCTCTGCAACGCTCTTCTTGTCTCCCGTAAGCATCACGAGGCGCTTAACACCGACATTCTTAAGACTCTTGATTGCTTCTTCAGAATCTTCCTTTATCTGGTCGTTGATAACGATGTGACCTAAATACTCACATATGCCATCATCTTCTCTTGCAATGTGGATGATCGTTCCCGTCATATGGCAGTCGTGCCAGTCAGCCTTGCACATTTCCATGAGCTGGCCGTTACCGCAATAGTATGTCTTGCCTTCAACAACTGCCTTTACGCCTTTTCCTGCGATTTCCGTGACTTCGCCTATCAGGGACTTATCGATATGGCCCTCGTGGGCTCTTACGATCGACTGTGCCACAGGATGGCTCGAGAAGCTCTCGCAGCAGGCCGCAATATCCAGAAGTTCAGCCTTGCTGATCAGGTTGGGATGAACGTCATCTACCGCAAACACGCCCTTTGTAAGCGTTCCGGTCTTATCGAATACTACCGTATCGATCTTGGACAACACTTCCATATATCCGGCACCCTTTATGAGGATACCATCCTTAGAAGCACCGCCGATACCGCCGAAGAAAGACAGCGGAACGGATACTACGAGAGCACACGGGCAGGATACTACGAGGAATACGCATGCCCTGGTAAGCCACGTCTTCCAGACTTCACCATCACCGATCCCGAGGATCAAGGGAGGAATGATACCCAGGATAAGCGCTGCGATAACAACGATAGGCGTGTAATATCTTGCAAACTTGGTAATGAAATTTTCAACTTTAGCTTTCTTATCCGAAGCATTCTCAACGAGCTCTAAGATCTTCGATACCGTGCTCTGTCCGAACGTGGATGTGGTCCTGACCTTGATAACACCCGTAAGATTAAGCGTTCCGGAAATGACATTGTCGCTCAATGCCTTATCAACAGGCGCGGATTCACCCGTAAGAGCTGCCTGGTTAACAGAGCTCTCTCCTTCGATGATGACACCGTCTAACGGGATCTTCTCACCGGGCTTAACGATAATTATCTCACCGACTTCAACTTCATCAGGTGATACTTCAATTTCTTCTCCGTCCCTTATCACAGTTGCACTGTCAGGTCTGATGTCCATCAGCTTTGCGATCGATTTTCTCGAACGGCCGACTGCTATGCTCTGGAACAACTCACCTACCTGATAAAAGAGCATTACCGCAGAAGCTTCAGGATACTCACCTGTTCCAAAAGCACCGACAGTTGCTACCATCATGAGGAATTTCTCATCGAAGATCTGACCATGGATCAGATTGATGAATGCAGTCTTAAGGACATCGTATCCTGCGATTACATAAGGTATTGCATAGAGTATGAGTTCAGCCCACCATGGAAGCTCGATAAAGTGCAGTGTAATTGCTATTACCGCTAGTAATGCAAGTGCAACGATTATCCTTATCGTCATTTTCTTCTGTTTTTTGGTGAGCTTATACTTCATGGTCTTATCTCCAAGTGAAAAATCCTTCGATCTTTAGTTCAAATAAAAGGGATGCCTGAATATTTGAGCATCCCTTCTATAATTACAATAATACGGTGCAGTCAGGTTCTACTTTTGCAATTGCTTTAACAGCAAGCTTTACGATCTTGTCGAATTCTGCATCATCTGCTTCCAAAGTCATCTTCTGCTTAATGAAGCTTACTTCACATGCCTTGACTCCAGGGATCTTCAGGACGGCTTCCTGCATCTTCATTGCGCAGTTAGCGCAGTCAAGATCTTCAAGTTCAAATGTTTTCTTCATAGGTGTATCTCCTTCTAATTTAAATACTATATTATGCGTTCATTTCATAACGAACGGATCATTCTGTAATGTGCTCGTATCCCTGACCGATTATGGATTTGACATGTTCGTCTGCCAGACGGTAGTAGATCGTCTTGCCTTCTCTTCTGGAAGCAACGAGATTTGCTGCCTTAAGGACCTTCAGCTGATGTGATATCGCCGACTGCGTCATCTTCAGAAGATCGGCAATTGCACATACGCACATTTCATCTTCGTAAAGCGCATACATGATCTTGATTCTTGTTGTATCTCCAAAAACCTTGAATAAGTCACCTAGATCTTGTAGGAGCTCATCACTAGGCATATCGGCTTTAATATGATTTAACAAAGCATCGTGATTATGAGGCATACCGGCATCTCCTTCCCGCTCAACATATGAACAATTGCTCATATGTTCATTTGTTCATTATATTATCACCCGTCTTTTGAACTGTCAACACCATAATTAGCGGTGTAATAATGTTACAAATCCCTAAAAATAAGGGTTTTTCGAAAAAAATTCTTTCAAAAAGCCTCAAATTCCCTTGTTTTTAATGTCAAAGAACTTTATAATATCGACATTGTCGGCAGGCCAAGGCCTATTCGACAAAGTAATTTAACCCATATTCAGGGAGGATTTAATAATGAACAGACAGGAATTAGTTGATGCTATCGCTGTAAAGGCTGACATCTCCAAGAAGGATGCTGATGCTGCAGTTAAGGCTTTCATCGAGGTTGTTTCTGATGAGCTTCAGAACAAGGGTAAGGTTCAGCTCGTAGGTTTCGGTACTTTCGAGACATCTGAGAGAGCTGCTAGAACAGGCCGTAACCCTCAGACAGGCGCTGCTACAAAGATCAAGGCTTGCACAGCACCTAAGTTCAAGGCTGGTAAGGCACTCAAGGATAAGGTTAACACAAAGCCTTCCAAGAAGTGCAAGAAGTAATCTTAATCAACTGATTATTTGCTTATAGAAGAGGTTGCCCGTAAGGACAACCTCTTTTAGTTTTGTTTATTTATCTGGGTTGGAGTATAAACGCTAAAATACTCGGTAAATAGCTATCCATAAACCTGAATATTGCAAAAGCGAAGAATATCCACATCTCGACGCTATGAGTCAGTTTATGCAGTAATTGCTTTCTGCTGAGCTCCCCTATCCAAGGAATCAGCTTAAATTTCTTCCGTTTAACCATAAGCATTATAAATCCGACAACCTGGAATGAGAAAATCGCAAAAACCCAAATCATTGTCAACAACAGGATTGGAACCAGCGACATTATCATTTCATCTGTCGGTTCAGACAGATATGCTCCGTTGTTTATATCCATTCCGGCACTTTCCATCAATTTCGTCAAAAGATTTAAAGTAATCGTAGAAGTTACGAGATTCATACTCGCATGCATGATCATCGTATAAATGACATTGCCCGTTCTGATATAAACAAAAGCGAACATTACACCTACGAAAAACGTAAAGAAGAACTGCTGGAAATTACCGTGCCAGAGACCGAACATAATGCCCGACATCGCACAGCTGATAAACTCTCCATGACGTATTGTTCTGTCTATGCAGAATTTTCTGAACAGGAGTTCCTCAAATATCGCAGGTAATATGCCGACAGAAATAATTCTGAGAACAGGATTTGATGTTAACAGCATATCAGGCAGAGAGCTTAAATCTTCTGCAGGCGAGAAAGCTGACAAAACAAGGTGAATCGGCATTCCCATCACCGTACCGACCTGGGTAAGGCCATACATCATCATGATGAGGAGCAATAAATGACCTATTTTTAATTTGCGTTTCTCTATCTTATATACCGGCAGTTTTCTCATCGAAAGGCCAAGAACTACAGTGCCTACAACACAGACATTGAAAGAATTCATAGCCAGATAAATGTTTGCAAAATGCTCTATATAAAAGTCATAAGCGAACAGCTTCCAAAGGAAATCAGCAAAATGAATCAGGAATATAAAAAACCAGCCGAAAATCGCATATCTTACACCGATAGACGCTATCAGCTCATCTGCAGTATCTGTTGAAGTACAATAACGGGCCAGAACAATAAGAACCGCCAATAGCGGAATCGCAAAAGCTGCAATGAAAGGCTCACCATTTAAAGCAGAAAAATGTCCGAATAAAATTCCGTTGGTTTCACTGAAACAAGTAACAAAAGCAACAATTGCAACTAATACTATTGCTGTTATTGATAAACCTTTACGTAAAGCCTTATCTTCCATATTATCCTCTCTAACGAAGCCATAAATAAACCAATTCCATAGGTCATTATACTCAAATTGCATTTACTATTCAGCAAACAGCAACTGATATTTGATGAATTTAAGGTAATGTTAAGAATGCTTTTCATACAATTTGCGTGTATACTGTCGTAGTTATCTTTAAGAAAAGAGGGAAATTTTATGTCAGATTCAAAAGTTTACAGGATATTCGTAGTAAATCCTGGCAGCACGTCAACCAAAGTAGAGTTTTTCGAGAACGAGAAAAGCGTACTCGAAGGCAATGTATTCCATGATTCAGCTATTCTAAAGAATTTCCCTACCATTAACGATCAGCTGGATTACCGCATGGAATATGTAATGAAGTGGCTAAAAGATAACAACATTGATCTAACAGGTGTTGATGCCATTGTCGGAAGAGGCGGCGCATGCTACCCGATCGAAGGCGGCACATATGAAGTAGATGACAGACTCGTAAATGACATCCGCGAAGCAAAAGGCGGTGTTTACCACTCAAGTATGCTCGGTGTCCAGATGGCAAAGAGACTTCACGATGAATTCGGCGGAAGGCTCCTCATGGTCGACCCTATCGTCGTTGACGAATATCAGGATGTCGCCAGGATCACAGGCGTTAAAGGCATTTACAGAACTTCAGCCACTCACGCTCTTAACCTCAGAGCAACAGCTCATAAATATGCAAAGAGCGTTGGCAAGAAGTACAACGAGATGAACCTCATCGTATGCCATATCGATGGCGGCATTACTATTACCGCACATAAGCACGGCAGAATGATCGATGCTAATGACGGCAGCGGTGGAGACGGCCCGATGACTCCTACAAGAATGGGAACAATGGCAATCACAGACGTTCTCACCAAGTTATATGACAGACCCAAGGAAGAGATCAGAAGCCTCTGCCTCGCAACAGGCGGTCTCTCCTCCTGGTTCGGTACATCCAATTCAGATACTATTCACGAGATGGTTGATGCCGGAGATCCTAAGGCACAGCTGATCTGGAATGCAATGATCTATCAGATCACAAAGTGGATCGGTTCTATGGCATGCGTTCTTCACGGAGAAGTTGACGGAATCGTATTAACAGGCGGTCTCATGCGTTTCCAGGATGTTCTTGACGGCATCACAGAAGCATGCGGATGGATCGCACCTATCGCTTCCTACCCCGGCGAACTCGAGCACGAAGCTATGAGAGCTGCCGCATTAAGAGTTTTAAGAGGCGACGAACAGGCAAAGACATATCCTGGCAAGCCGAGATTTGACGGATTCGATTTCCTTTAAGGAGGATTATATATGAGCTTTATCGAGACAATAAAAGCAAGAGCGAGAAGTGACGTTAAGACTATCGTTCTTCCTGAATCAGAAGACGACAGAACAATATTGGCAGCTGCAAAAGTCCTCGCAGACGGTACAGCAGCCCCTATCATCATCGGAACTGAAGAAGAAGTTTTAGGTTCCGCAAATAGACTCGGCGCAGACCTTACAGGCGTACAGATCCTTGATCACACAAAGTCAACTGAGATTGATAAGTACGCAACGCTTCTGGCAGAGATCAGAGCAAAGAAAGGAATGACTTTCGAGAAGGCAAAAGAAATCATTTCAGGTGACAAGCTCACATTCGGTATCATGATGGTCAAATCAGGCGATGCTGACGGTCTCGTATCAGGCGCATGCCATACATCTGCCGACATGTTAAGACCTGCTCTCCAGATCATTAAGACTGCTCCTGAGAGAAAGATCGCATCTATCGCTTTCATGTTCGAACTTCCCGACAAGTCCATCGGTGAAGACGGAATCATTCTCTGCGCTGACTGCGCACTCATGCAGGATCCTAATCCTGAAGAACTCGCTGAGATCGGTGCAGAATCAGCTGCATCATTCGAAGCACTCATCGGCAAGAAGGCTAAGGTTGCATTCCTCTGCCATTCAACAAAGGGTTCAGCTGATCACCCCTTCGTTGATAAGGTGGTTGAAGCAGTTAAGATCGCTAAAGAAAAGTATCCTGACGTCATGCTCGATGGCGAGTTGCAGCTCGATGCAGCAATCATTCCTGAGATCGGCGCATCCAAGGCTCCCGGTTCACCTGTAGCAGGTCAGGCAAATGTCCTCATCTTCCCTAACCTCGAAGCAGGAAACATCGGATACAAGCTTATCCAGAGAATCGGCAAAGCAGAAGCTTACAGTTTCCTTCAGGGATTGGCTGCTCCTGTTAACGACCTGTCCAGAGGATGCAGCGTAGATGAGCTCGCAGGCGTTATCCGCATCACAGCAGTCCAGGCACAGCAGATGGCTCAGTCAAAGTAAAAAATCAGCATAATTAATGTAGAATAAAAGAAGCGTTGATATTTCAGCGCTTCTTATTTTTTGTATAAAGGTTGATTTCATTATGTGGAACGGACTTACGATATCAGAAGCATTTTTCGAAGAATATGGTCTCCCAATGCTCGAAAGAGATTTCGCAGAATATAAAGATCAGATAGCCGCAGGACTCAGCGGTCAGACATCAGAATGTTTCGGTTATGATGACTACATTTCAAGAGACCATGACTATGCACCGGGATTCTGTTTATGGCTTCCTGAAGAAGTAAAAAAGAAGATTGGTGATGACCTGCAAAAAGCATATGATGATCTCCCCGTTCAGGACTTCATTTTAAATCACAGAGCCGATGTCGGAATGGCTGAACCAAGCAGGATAATGACAGGTGCCAGAAGTCACCGTGTAGGTGTACACAGCATAGAAGAATTCTTCTATGAACATACGGGAATGACACATGCACCGGTTACAACGGAGGATTGGCTCGCAACTCCGCAAATGCATTTATCCGAAGCCGTTAACGGAATGGTATTCCGTGACGTTTCGGGTGAATTCAGTTCTATTCGAAAAGTTTGGGAAGGATTTTATCCTGAAGATATATTAAAGAAGAAAGTCGCTGCAGACCTTGCCATGGCGGGTAAAACCGGGCAATTTAATTATGATCGCTCCATAAAGCGTGGTGATATCGGCGCTGCATATTGCTGTGTTACGGAATTCATATATAAGATTTCCGCGGCATTGTTCCTTCTTAATGGCCGATATATGCCATATTACAAATGGCGTTTCAGAGCGATGAAGGAGTTTACCACCTTGAGCTGCTGTGTCGAACCGCTATTAAAGCTCAGTCAAATGAGCGAAGAGGTGAGTTCAGACAAGATCAATCTGATTGAAGAGATTAGCGGTCTGGTTATCAAGGAACTGGTCGGTCGCGGTTGGTCTTCGGGCCACAGCGACTATCTTCTCGATAATGCAAAACTCGTCGTGAAGACCATTAATAATTCAGAGATTGCATCATGGAATATTTTCGTAGGTGAAGACTGATCTGACTCAGCCTATTTCTGGAACAACCAAAGATACATGGCCTGTATCTTCTGCTGTCGTTTCTATTCTCGGCTTATCACTATCTGCATAAGCTGAGGAATTGTTCTTTATTCCGGTCCAACGTGCAAACACAATAACAAACACCATTGTGATTGCGAGCAAAAAGCCCGCAATCACAACAAATCCGCTCCCCATATCTGCGGCATAATTCTTAAATCTAATAGCTAAATCCGGAAACACGATTTGTCCCTCCTTTGCTTAACTTCTGAGTGTATTATTGCAAAGGGAAAAATCAAAAAAGTACTAAATCGGCATCAAAACGGCATCAATTGTAAATTATCAGAAAGTATCCAGCATTCCGTAACCGATATAGACATTAACAGTAATCTCAAAAGTATCATCATTCTCATCTCTGAATATCATTCTGTAACCACGCATATCCTGATCCTGCCAATCCTGAACTTCGTGATAAGTAATAAACTTTGCATCAATCTTTTCAGTATAGTGTTTGTAGATAGCGTTAAGATATTTCTCGCTGATATCTTTATATGGCTCTTCTAAATCGTAATAACCGTTAACAAGACTACCCCAATCCTCAGGATCTCCAAAGAATGAACATCTGAGGATTGCACCGGTCTTATCATCAACAAAGCACTGGAAATTCCATCCTTCTACGAGGTAGCAATCAATACCCCAAATAACGATAGTTCCTCTGTTATTGGAGAGGTTAACAAGCATAGGTTCGATATTAAACTGTTCCTTTAGATCGAAACGGTATCCTGAGAAATCAGCAAGAAAATCACTGACGATCTTTTTGATTTCATCCGCCTGATGGTAAATACCTTTATCGATTGCAATGGCATCATCATACTGATAACCGTTATTAACAATATCGATTTTTTGAGCCATGGACAAATCGTCTCTGTAAGACAGATTGATACGTTCGACCTCGAGATCCATCTGCTTTCCTTCGGATAATTTATCATCAATATTGAATACAGCCACAGGAAGAAACCAACCTAATGTCGCTGCCATAATGACGAAGACTGCTACTATTGCAAAGGCCGCTGCTCTTTTCATCAGGAGATCTCCTTTATGGTTACTGAAACGCAGGTACCCTCGCCTTCCTTGGAAGCAAAAGCAATCTTTCCGTTATGAAGACTTATTATTTCTTTACAAAGTGTCAATCCCAGTCCTGCACCGCCCTGTGCTCTTGAACGCGATTTATCAACTCTGTAGAACGCTTCTGTAATATGCCTGATAGCTTCTTCAGGCATACCTCTTCCGTTATCTATTACGCGTATCCTGTAATTCCCGTTAATACTCTCGCCCATGATGAGAATGTTACCACCCTTATCCATAGCTTTACGTGAGTTATCAACCAGGTTCGCAATAACGGAACTGAATAAGTCCGGTTCTACCATACACAATGAGGGCTCGCAGCGACAACGCAGGTCCAATCCCTTTTTTCTGTAAACAGGCTGAAGATGGTACGTAAGATTTTCAATCATGCTCTTCATATCAGTAGGAACCAGATTGAGATTCTGGTTTCTCATCATGAGGAGATCCAAAAGCTTAAAAGACAATGCCTCAAGTCTCTTGCCTTCGGAGAAGATATAATTTGCAGCTTCCTGAGATTCTTCAGGACTCAGAGATTCACTTCGCAGGAGATCTGCATATCCGATAATCGATGTCATAGGAGTTTTTAACTCGTGCGCAAAGCTTCCCATAAACATCTCCTGATGTTCCATGGACATCTTAAGTTCATTGATATTCTCGGATAATCTGTCAGCCATGTTATCGAAGTCATAACCTAACTGACCTATCTCATCGTGTGTCTTCGGATTTACTCTGGCATCAAGATTACCGGTCGATAAGGCACGTGCGGTTTTAGAGACCTTAACCAACGGCTTTGTCATATAGAATGACATAACCCAGGATGCTATACCTCCGAACAGGAGCATTACAAACAACACCTGATGATAAGTCTCGATCTGTCTGTCTCTCGCCAAATATACAGGAGTGATATCGTATAAAACGACCAGTTCCAACGGTTTACCGTTTGTCGTGATCTCTCCACGTATCTGATAAAGATGTCTGTACTCACGGGTAAATAACAGCGAGCAAAACTCGGATGTGTTCTCTATATCACTCTTTATCTCTTCACCGCGTTTATATAGAACCTGGTCACCTTTTTTAAGGCTCATACCAACAAGGCTCTCTGCAGTATTCATCTTGTCTAACGTATCACTGATGTTGGACAGATCCTGCTGGATATCAACAAGGTTTACGAGTTCAACCGTCTTAAGGATCATCTTGTAGGATTCTTCATCGTTATTCTGGATCTGGGTCAGACTGCTCTCAAAATTCTGTCTGATCAGAAGAACGCCTCCCACACCATAACTCAGTGTGAGAAGCCAAACCATTACAAGAACCATCTTCTGACGGAAACTCATCCGATCAAGCCTCCAGTCTGTAACCGACCTTTGGCACGGCGTGGATTACTTCCTCCCAGCCGAGTTTTTTACGAAGTCTCTGTACGTGAAGATCTACGGTTTTACTGCCGTATGGGAATGGTTCATTCCAAACACGCTCATAGATTGTCTCACGATACATAGCGATTCCGGGATTCCTCGCGAAAAGAAGAAGCAATTCGTACTCTTTAGGCGTAAGAGGAATCGGATAACCGTTTTTATAAACAATCATTGCCTTCGTATCAATAACAAGACCAGCGATTTTAATCTCCGTATCTGTCTTGTTATAACGACGCAAAACAACATTAACTCTGGCGAGCAATTCGATTATCTCGAAAGGTTTCGCGAGATAATCTTCAGCACCAAGCTCAAGACCCTTTACCCTGTCCTGTACCATATTCTTGGCCGTCAGGAAAATAACCGGAATCTTCAACGGACGGATATATTGCATCAACGAAAAACCGTCAATCTTAGGAATCATTACGTCAAGTAAAATCAAATCATAAGGATTGGCAGAAATGAGATTCCAGGCTTCCTCTCCGTCAAAAGCACATGTGCAATTATAGCCTGCTTTTGTCAGACTCATACGGATCAGATTCGAAATCGGTTTCTCATCTTCAACTATAAGTATGTGTATCATATTAACCCCCAAAACATATTAATTATACAATATGAGGGAGCCCTAGTCGAAGAAGAATAATTACTTAACGTTAATTACTTTGAAATCTTTTTCCTCAACTGCTTTTGTAAGCACATCATTTGAAACATCACTTTCGAGTTTTACAACAGCCGTTCCCTTATCGTGAGATACATCAGCTGATACAACGCCGTCTAAAGCTTCAAGTGCCTTTTTAACTGTTGCTTCACAGTGTCCGCACATCATACCTTCAATAGTAATAACCTTTTCCATCTTTGCTTTCTCCTTTTCCTTATTAATCATTTCTTCAATTTCACTAATTTTGTTCCTGATATCATTTCTTGATCTGCTATGACCTGATTCATAAGGCATTATCAGATTAAGTCTTAGTGCATTCATGCATACCGTAAAACTCGAAATGCTCATCGCAGCCGCTCCAAACATCGGTGACATTGTAAGGCCCCACATAGCATAAGCTCCGGCAGCAATAGGTATCAGAGCGACGTTATATATGAATGCCCAAAAGAGATTCTCATGAATATTAGTAATCGTTTTTCTGGAAATTCTTATTGCTGCTGCCGCATCCTTCAGGGTTGATTTAACGAGCACTACATCAGCAGCATCTATCGCAACATCGGTACCTGCACCAATAGCGATTCCAATATCGGCAGTAGTCAGCGCGGGAGTATCGTTTATACCATCTCCTACCATGATTACTTTGCCGTATTTTTGAAGTTTCCTTACGTATTCTTCTTTTTCTCCGGGAAGGACTTCTGATATGGTCAGATCTACTCCGGAAGCCTTACCAATATTATCTGCCGTTCTCCTGTTATCACCTGTGAGCATTACCGTCAGAAGACCCATATCCTTTAACTCAACGATTGCTTCGCATGAGTCTTCGCGGATAGTATCCGCAACAGCAATCATGCCAATATATTTTCCATCTGCTTCGAAGAAAAGTGGTGTCTTACCCAGTTCCGATAATTGCTGAGATCTAACTTTGGATTCTGATTCAACATTGGAAATAAAACTGAGATTACCGCCTCTGACAGATTTGCCTGCCACCATTCCTTCCAAACCGTTTCCTGCATGAACCTTAACATCTTCTGCCTTTAACAAGTCGAGATTCATAGAATTGCAGTAATCAACAACCGCTTTGCCTAAAGGATGCTCACTGATCTTCTCCAGTGCATAAGCATATTTCAGCAAATCTGCTTCGCTAACATCAGATGCAGGGATTACATCAGTTACCACAGGCGTTCCATTAGTAATAGTGCCTGTCTTATCAAGAACTATAATCCCGGCTCTTCCTGTTTGCTCTAATGAAGTTGACGTCTTAAATAGAATTCCGTTCTTTGCAGAGACTCCATTACCTACCATTATCGCAACAGGTGTAGCAAGACCCAATGCACAAGGACAGCTGACAACCAGTACAGAAATTGCTCTGGTAAGAGCGTAGCCTGGATCTGCACCTGTAATTAACCAGATGACAAAAACCACGGCTGAGATCAGCATTACAGAAGGTACAAATACAGCTGAGACCTTATCAGCTATTCTTGCGATCGGCGCCTTCGAGCCTGCGCTGTCGCTTACCATTTTTATGATCTGAGCGAGTGTAGTATTCTCGCCTACTTTGACTGCGCGGCACTTAACATAGCCGGACATATTGATAGTTCCGGCAGATACAGTATCTCCAACCGACTTATCAACAGGTACAGACTCTCCTGTGAGTGCGGATTCATCAGCGGCACAATCTCCTTCAATGATCACGCCGTCAACAGGAAAGGCGCCGCCAGACTTAACGATATAAACATCACCGACAACAACTTCCTCTATAGCAACCGTTATCTCTTCGCCGTCTTTAATTAGAACTGCTGTCTTCGGTTGAAGATTAAGGAGACCTCTTAATGCATTAGTGGTCCTTCCCTTAGAGATTGCTTCCAAAAGTTTTCCAATCGTGATGAGAGTCACGATCATGGCAGCTGATTCAAAATACAGATCATTCATCAGATCCATCTGGGATGCATGATCAGCTCCGGCCGTCATGCGTAACAATGTTACAAAGCTATAAATATAGGATACTCCGGAACCCAAAGCGACTAAAGTATCCATGTTGGTGCTTCTGTGAATAAGCGCCTTAAATCCGTTTACAAAGAACTTCTTATTGACTACCAGAACGATGCCTGCCAGCAGCATTTCAATTATTCCCAGTCCAATCATGTTATGTTCCAGGAATTTAGGAGCCGGCCATCCCCACATCGATACACCCATGGAAAAATACATGAGAATCAACAGGAATACTGAAGAAGTAATCAGCCTTCTGATAAGGACCGGCTTCTCCCTGTCCTTCAGCTGTTCTTCCATACTCTCGTACAGGTTCGTCCCTGATTCTTTCTGAGAATTCTCAAGACTGGCACCATATCCTGCATCTTTAACGGCTTTAATTACCATTTCAGGATCAGCTGAACCGGTAACACTCATTGAATTAGTAAGCAGTGACACAGAACAGGAATCTACACCTTCGACACCATTCACAGCTTTCTCAACATGTGCTTGGCAGGCGGCACAACTCATGCCTGTAACGAGATACTTATCTGTCTTTGAATTGTTCTCCATAAGAGATTCCGTTTCTAAGGCTGATTATTTCATAAGCTTCTGTAAGAGCTCAACCAACTCTTCAGTCTTCTCGTCAGAACCATTCCTGATATCTTCAGCGACACATGTTCTGATATGATTTCCGAGCAGCACCTTTGAAAAGCTGTTCAACGAACACTTCGCGGCACTTACCTGGGTTAAAACATCAACGCAGTATGCGTCTTCTTCTACCATCTTCCTGATTCCACGGATCTGGCCTTCGATACGGTTAAGACGCGTAATGAGATCCTTAATCTCGTCTTCAGATCTGTCTTTTGTTCTGCAATGCGGACATTTCTTTTCTGCCATATTTCCACCTCCGCGGTATACCCCCAGCGGGTATATTGTTCTCATATACAATATACCCCCATAGGGTATTTGTCAATTCCGCTCACAATCAAAAAAATCAGGAATATGTTATAATTAGGTTTGCTTATTAATAATGATTTATTGCTCTTAACAGGGGCAAAAAGGACCTTAACGGATTTATGACAAAGAATAATAGGAAAGCATTGCCTAATCTAATAGCAAAATACTCAATATGCTATTTAATATTTGCATTCTTTTGCGTAATCCTGTTCTTTATCGTTGACAAAAAGGCTCTGTTTGATATCAATGACGGTCTTAAACAGCAATATAACGGCTTCATTTATAGCGGCATTCTGTTGCGGAAATTCCTAAAAAACATATTCGTTGATCACGTTTATGAGATTCCGATGTGGGATAGTACGATTGGAATGGGCAGCGATCAGTATATCCTGCTCAACCCGCTCGCATCTCCACTGACTTGTTTGTTTTCAGCTTTAGTTCCTAATAAGTATTGCGAATACGCTTTTAACTTCCTGGTAATTCTCAGACTTTTTACAGCCGGATTGACATATCTTCTTTTCGCATATAAAAAAGGTTATAAAAATCTCAACGCCATAGCAGGCGCAATGGTTTATGTTTTTTCATCAACCACATTAGTTATCATTTCGCAGATTGGATTTTCAGTCACTTTCGTTCTCTTCCCTCTTCTTCTCCTAAGCGCTGATATATTATGGGAAAAAGACAAGAGCATCTTATATGTTGTAATACTCTCATACTGCGTCATTATGTCGTTCTATTTTACATATATGATGCTGATCCTTCTGTTTATATATTGCGTAATCAAATTCATTTTCGAAGAAAAGAAATCTATTAAACGTTTTTTTTCACTTTTCATCAGATTCTTTATTCTTTCCGTCATTTCATTCTGCATCGGATCTGCAGTAATCCTGCCCGGCATGCTCGGACTGACTTCATTAAGCAGACTGACAACACGCTATGAACTTTCACTTTTAAATATCGAGACATTAAGAAGGTTCTTCGCTTATGGCTTTGTATCTATCCAGGCTGACGGCGATTCATTGATAGGCGTATCTTCATTCGTATTTGTTTCTGCCGTATGCTTATTAATCTCCAAGAAGAAAGCACCTGTATTAAAATGGTGTCTGTCTCTATGCTTCTTGTCATTTGCTTTCCCGATTGTAGGTTCTGTTTTCAACGGTTTTAATTATTCTTCATACCGTTACATCTTCTCACTGATTTTCTGTATCGCTTACCTGGTAACGGTTTCTTTCGACTCTGTAAACCAGTTCAAAGGTAAGATATGGTATATCTCTTTAGGCGCATCTGCACTATACGCAGTGATATGTTTCCTTTTTATAGACGGCTATTCCGGTCTGTCTGGAGTATCACTGTTTATAACTGTATTGCTGGTTGGCCTTATCAACACTTTCGAACGCTATTTCGAGCAAATCCGCGAAAAAGCTTTTCTGGTCGTCATTTTCATCTCATGTGTAATAATCGGTTATTCATGTATTCATATTGAATTGAATCACGGATTACTCGATAGCGGCACTGCTTATGAAAGAGTATTTCTTGATGGAGGAAATACGCTCAGACAGACCGTTAATGATCCTAATTACAGAACAGATTCTATCAATGCGGACTTTACCACAACTATTGTTAATGCATCCATGGCAACAGAACTCAACGGCTTCGATTTTTATCAGTCCAATCAGAACCAATATGTTGAGTTCTACTATACTGATTTAGGTGTCATCAGCCATCCTCTGGGCTTCTCCCGCAACGGATTCAGAGGCCGCTGCTATTTGGAAATACTTAATACATGCAATTACATTGCCCGTTCAGACGAGAACGTTACATGTATTAAGCCTCCCTACACTTATGAATATGTAAAAACAGAAGGAGATTACAGTCTCTACAAATCAGGCAGAGGCGTATCTTTGGTCTACTTCTACGATGATGTAATTTCCACCAAAACATACATGAATATGGATCCCGTTTTGCGTGAGACAAACCTTATGTATTCTATGGTTTTAGATAAACCCGGACAGCCTGAATCTGATGTTGTTTCTGATGTAATCTCTGTTCCTTTTGAAATAGAAGCATCTGACAAGGCAGTAATCGACGGATCAAAGATTACCATTCTCGAAGATAACGTCTGCATTATGCTTAAACCCGAGAGAATCGAGGCAGGTCAGATAAGCGTATGTTTATTAGGTCTCCGATCTTCTGACGTCGAAGACTGGTATTACCGCAATACAATTATTCTTTTGGATGCTGATAACAATCCAATTGCAATGGACACTTCTGCCCAGTGCAAAACTACGGATACATATTATTATGGTAATGACGATGTCGTCTTCTCATTTGAATCAATCGATGATGAAATTAATACAATCGGTTTGATTTTCTTCAGCAAAGGCGAATACAACTTAGACAGTATCCGGATATATTCCAGACCGTATGAACTAATGAATAAGACATTAGACGCATTCTATGACCATGCAGATATGGAAGATATCACTTATGAGTATCACGGAAATCACCTTAGCATTACTGCTTCTGCAGACACAGACAGATATCTGTATATAGCTATTCCTTTTTCTAAAGGCTGGCATGCAAAAGTTGATGGTACTCCTGCCCAGATAATCAGGGCAAATACAGCCTTTATGGCTATTCCTTTATCTGCAGGCTCTCATTCAATTGAGATGACTTACGTTACCCCATATCTCTATTTGGGCTGGATCATATCTGCTGCAGGAATCGTTTTATATTTTGGTTATCTATTTTTTGAAAAGAAGAAACGCATCACATCATGACGGATTTAAAAAAGAACAAGCTGCAAACCACAATTGCCAAATACTCAGTTTGTTTTCTGGTATTCGTTTTCTTTTGCGTAATTATTTTCTTCTTGTTTGACAAAAAATCCATGATGGATACCGGTGACGGTCTATGGCAGCACTATGTTTATTTTATTGCCAGCGGACAGCTGATACGTGCTTTTTTCAAAAACATATTTGTTGATCACGTTTTCGAATTGCCGATGTGGAATATGACTATGGGTATGGGAAGTGACCAGCTCATATCTACAGTTGCTGCAAACAATTTCCTGTTTGATCCTTTATACTGGGTCTCTGCAATTACTCCGGCAAAATACAGCGAATACGTATTCAATATCATTGTCGTATTAAAACTTTATATTTCAGGAATAGCTTTTATCCTTTTTGCTAATGAAAAGGGTTACAAAGGAACTAATGCTTTAGCCGGTTCTCTTGTATACGTTTTCTCCTCTTCTGCATATGCAGTTTTCCTGGAACAAAGCTTCTCCTTTTCTTTCATTGGCTTTCCCCTGCTGCTCCTTGGTGCAGACAGAGTGTGGAAAAGAAAAGGTGACGTTTTATATGTCTTAGTCCTTTGTTACTGTTTTATACGCTCTTTCTATTTCACGTATATGATGGTCATTCTTTTGTTCGCTTATTGCCTTATCAGATATCTATGCGAAAAGGACCACAGTATTAAAAAGTTATTTGCACTGATAGGCAGATATACGATTCTTTCTCTTATCTCAATAAGCATGGGAATCGGAGCAATCCTTCCCGGTTTGCTCAACTTATCAGGATTAAGCAGATTGGAAAACAAACAGGTAACCGGAATCATCAATATTGAATTGATAACTAAGCTTTTTTCTTATGCCTTCTCAGGAATCCAGGCAGGCGGAGATGCCATGATTGGTGTATCTTCCTTTGCTGCTGTTGCCACTATTTGTTTATTCGTTTTCAAAAAGAAAGAACCAATCATTAAATGGTGCTTTTCTTTATGTCTATTATCATTCGCCTTTCCTCTTATCGGATCAGCATTAAACGGATTCAATTATTCATCAACGCGATATATCTTTTCACTGCTTCTCTGCATTGCCTATGTGGTTACCGTTTCATTTGATTCCATAAGTAAGTTCAGTGGAAAAGTCTGGTATCTATCTTTAGGTATATCCGTAATCTATTGCGTTATTTGTTATCTGTTCAATGATATATGCTCGGTCATATCCGCGCTTTCCCTGTTTGTTTCATTGCTCTTAATCGGAACCATTAATCTGATTGGCAGAAATTCAGAAACATTGCGTGAGAAAATGTATTTCGCAGTAATATTCATCTCATGTTTATTCTTAGGATATTCATGCCTGCACATGTATCTCAGTCACATGATGGTTGATTCAGGTTCCATCTATGAAGATGTATATGTCGGCGGAGGAATGAATCTCAGAGTAGAAGTTAATGATCCTAAGTACAGAACAGATATCATAAACACCGATTTTGATGATAATGTTATGAATTCATCGACTGTGGCAGAAGTCAGCGGTTATGATTTCTACCACAGCAATCAAAATCAGAATATCGAGAACTATTATTCGGAACTCGCAGTTTTGGGAAATCCGATGGGTTTCTCCCATACAGGTTTCAGATCAAGATGCTACGCAGAAATTCTGAACGCTTGTAATTATATTGTCCGTTCCAACGACAACAGCGCGTGTATCAGGGCTCCATATACTTATGATTTCGTAAAAAACGAAGGAGATTACAGTCTTTATAAATCAGGCCGCGGTGTTTCTCTGGTTTACTTCTATAACGATGTAATATCCACAGAAACCTATATTAATATGGATCCTGTAGAGCGCGAGACTAACCTTATGTATTCAATGGTTGTCGATGACCCCGGTCAAACCGAATCAGATATAGTCAGCGATACCGTATCTGTACCTTTTGAGATTACAGAAACGAACAACATCACAATTAATGGAAACAAAGTATCTGTTCAGGAAGATGGCGGATATATAGTGTTAAAGACTGGTGCTGTTGAGGCAGGTCAGATCAGCGTATATGTAAACGGTCTTACGAGCAGCGGTGACTTTGTCAAATACCGTAATGCAATCGTACTGATGGATTCGGAAAACACGCCTGTAGCAATCGATATTTCAGCGCAATACTCAACACTTGACCGTTACTATTCCGGAAGTGACGATGTGATTTTCTCATTTGAATCCATATCAGAACCTATCGAAAGTATTATGTTTGTTTTTGCTAATAAAGGTGAGTACAACTTAGAAGGCATCCGTATATATTCCAGACCTTATGAGCAAATGGATAAGACAATAGATGCATTCTATGAACATGCGGATATGGAAGATATCACATACGAATATCACGGGAATCACCTAAATATAACCGCTACTAATGAGTCTGACAGATATTTGTATATAGCCATCCCCTATTCTGAAGGCTGGAGTGCAAAAGTCGACGGAACACCGGTTGATATAATCAGGGCCAATACCGCCTTTATGGCCATTTCTTTGCCTGCAGGCACTCATTCAATAGAGATGACTTACGTTACACCACACATATATTCAGGCTGGACTATTTCGGCTATTGGTATTATTCTCTTCATTTGTTATCTAGTATTTGAAAAGAAAAGAGTAATAAAGAAGTCTTAATGCGTCGGACAAAACCTTCTGGAGTAATACTCCTTCTCATAACAGCTGTCATCTGGGGATCATCTTTTGTTGCCCAGTCCATCGGAATGCAGAGTATCGATGCATTCACTTTTACGGGTATCAGAACTGTTTTGGGAATGCTGTTTCTTTTGCCTTTCACACTGATAATCAATAAAGGCTTTGATTTTAGCAAGAAGACACTGCGTAAAGGATTGATCCTTGGAATAGTTTTCTCTATAGCCCAGAACTTCCAGCAGTTTGCTTTTTACTATTCCACTTCCGGTAAGATCGCATTCGTAACTTCTTTTTACATGTTCTTTGTTTCGTTGTTCTCTGTGATCTTTTTGAAGAAAAAGATAGCAGTCCTTACATGGCTCTCGATTCTTATGGGACTAGTCGGTCTCTTCTTCCTGTGTATTAACCCCGAAGATGTAACCAATATCAACCTGGGAGATATACTGGCTCTTATCTGCGCTGTCTTCTATGCGGTTCAGATCATGCTGATTGACAAATTCCTTGAAGAAGGCACCAGCGGTGTCCAATTGTCATTTATGGAGTTCTTCGTTGCGGGAGTTATATCAGTTATCGCCATGTTTATCTTCGAACAACCGAACCTTACAGATATTAAAACCGCAGCTCCTTCCCTGCTTTATTCGGGAATTATGAGCTGCGGCATTGCATATACTCTACAGATCGTGGGACAGAAAAATGCGAGTCCCGTTGTAGCATCTCTTTTAATGTGCCTCGAATCGGTTTTCGCTGTTATAACTGCAGCAATATTTCTTCACGAAGGCATGTTACCAAGAGAGATCATTGGTTGCGTTGTTATGTTTTCTGCGATCATCCTTTCGCAGGTTTCTGAGTCTCTTTCTGCAAAGAAGCAGAATCAGGAGTCGGCAAAACTTTCCTAAGAACAAGTATCGTTCCGACCATAAGAACAATACCTATAGCAAGAGAGAGTACGGCATTCTTTACGATTCCGGCGATCATATAAGTTACAAATGATACTCCTGCACATGTAAGAGCGTAAGGGAGCTGGGTGGATACATGCGCTATGTGATTGCACTGTGCTCCGGCCGAGCTCATGATAGTCGTATCAGAGATCGGCGAACAATGGTCTCCACATACCGCGCCGGCCATACAAGCAGAAACACAGATTACGGCAAGAGTTGCCTTTGCGGGATCAGGGTCATTGAGCTTGAATACTTCAAGAGTGATCGGGATAAGAATACCGAATGTTCCCCATGATGTTCCTGTTGCAAATGACAAGAGGCATGCAATAAGGAAAATGATCGCAGGAAGCAGCACATTGAAATCACCCTTTCTGCTCTCTACGAAAGCAGCTACAAAATCAGCAGCGCCCAAAGACTCAGTCATAGCCTTTAATGACCATGCAAGAGTAAGGATAGTGATCGGGCCTACCATCGCCTTGAATCCTTCTTCAACGCATGTCATGCAGTCCTTAAACTTAAGGACCCTTCTGAAAAGATAGAATATAACTGTGAAAACGATTCCTCCGAATGAACCATAAGCAAGTCCTACCGAAGCATCACTGTCAGCAAAGGAATTAATGAATCTCGTGAAGAAATTAGGGTCTGCACCTTCATCAAAGAATCCGCCGGTGTAGATCATTCCGATAACGCAGCAGAAAATAAGGACGATTACGGGAAGAACAAGGTCAATAACCTTACCCTTCTTCTCGACATTCTCTTCTCCTGTTGCAACAGGTGCTTTAACAGTAAAGATATCTCCGTTCTTGGCATTGATCTCGTGACGTGCCATAGGTCCGAATTCGATCTTGAAAACAACCATGAGGATCATCATGAGGATAGTTAAAAGTGCGTAATAGTTATATGGAATAGCCCTTATAAATAGCATGAGTCCGTTTGTGCCTTCCGGTGCGAAGCCGGATACAGCTGCTGCCCAGGAAGATACCGGAGCGATAATACAGATAGGTGCTGCCGTAGCATCTATAAGATAAGCAAGTTTTGCACGGGAGATCTTCTGTCTGTCCGTAACAGGTCTCATAACAGAACCTACAGTAAGGCAGTTAAAGTAGTCATCGATAAAGATCAGGACACCGAGACCAATTGTTGCAAGCTGGGATCCGACTCTGGATTTAACATGCGTGGAAGCCCAGTTGCCGAATGCTGCAGAACCTCCCGCCTTATTCATCAAGGCAACTATAATGCCTAAGAATACAAGGAAAACCAGGATTCCGACATTATATGAATCAGAAAGAGATGCTATGATTCCGTCCTTGAAAACATGTTCCAATGCAGGAATAGGATGGACCATATAAAGATACTTAACAGGGGTTGCAGTAAAAGAATAGATCAAACCGCCTACCGCAACACCGACAAAAAGTGAGCTGTAGACTTCTTTGGTAATGAGCGCTAACACGATAGCCACAACCGGCGGTACAAGTGCCCATAAAGTGTTGTACATTAAGGGAATAAATTCGGTTTCCATAACTTACCCTCCGAAACAAAACGAGTTTTTTATATTATAAGATTATAACTACAGAATAGATGCTGTTATTAGTTTTGTCCAAGGATTATTTCTCGAATCCCAGTACAACTATCAGCTACACCAATAGGATCAAATTTCTGTGCCTCTTCAATTGTTTTAAACCCAAAACCATATGTAACAGCTAAAAATACTATACCGACTGTAATCGCTCCGGTTCCGTCACTCTTTCCGTCACCAATATAAACTGCTTTGGAATAATCCTTACATCCCATATTATCCAGGCATGTCAGAATAATGTCACTCTTTTTTAATTTGCCTTCAAAATCAGATCCAAATATGTATTCTGTATATTTGTCAAAACCTTTTTTACATAGAAGCTGCTTAGCAAGATCTTCTCTCTTATAGGTTGCTATGCCGATTGTTACTCCGCTTTTCTTCAGCGAATCAAACAAATCGAATATTCCTTCATAAGGAACAGCATTTAGCAGATACTCTTCAGATATATATACATCGCGAAAAGCATTTGCCATTTCAATTGCTTTTTCATCTGAAAGATCAAACAATTTACAAAAAGACTCTTGTATAGGAGGGCCTATAATGCCTTCAAGAACATCCCGAGTCGGAATAGGCATTTTGTATTTATCCATTATATAAATCGCAGCAGCAATTATGCCTGCCCTTGTATCCAGCAGGGTTCCGTCCAGATCAAAAACTACATAATCGAATCTTCTACTACTCATCTTGATATAGTCCTTGTGAATCTCTCTACAAGATTATATCCGTCCCAAATCAAATCAAAATCCATCGTATGACCTATTTTCGCAACGCGGTCTACACCTTTAATACCAGACTCAACAAGAGGCATTATAATTTTCTCGTCACCAAACAAAGCAAGCGTTTGACAACGCGTATCATTGCAAAATTCTCTTAGCTCTTTTATATCTGAACAGTCATACTCATAAAAGAAACCTGAATTTCCTCTGAATTTCATCAATTCCGGATCAACTTTATTTACTGAAACACGGTAAATATAATTGTCTTCGTCATTACTCTTTATAACATTACGCTCAGTACTGTCAGCAGCAACAAGATAAAGATTAGTCAGCTTATCAACGCTCTGAACCGGCTGAATCACATATTTTAACAAAACCAGTTGATGCATGTTGCTCCAAAACAGCTGCTTAGCATCATTCAATTGTTCACCATACCAGACAATTACTCTGGGGCTGGTGCAGGCATTCTGGTCTGACAGATATGTATCATTATAAAAATCAGATACAAAAGAAGAAATAAAACCTTCATTAGATGATTCCTTAAAAAAAGCATCGGCATCTATTACCGCCAGTGAGTATCTGTCAGCAAAAGTTACATCTGATGCTCTTGGAGGAATCGGAGATTCACGAAGATTTGAAATAGTAGTATCTCCTCCCCAAATCACGCGCAGATCACAAACAGAAGACAAATAATCATTTATACTCTTGCTTCGCTCATATCTGATAAGCGTAATATACGGCTTTAATTCAGGATGCATTTCTAAAGTTTTAATTATCAATTGATTAATGATCTGAACTTGAGGAAAATCCTTAGATGGAACACGAACAATATTTGCATTGCCGCACAAAAGACCGGAAAACAATGAATAAGCATAATTTACCGGAACATTAGAAGGGGCAATATGGAAAACAGTACCTCTTCCTACTCTTAAGGAATTCTCATCTATAAATCTTTCTTTCAGGCTTAACACAGAAGCCCGCCTAAGCCAAAAGCCCAGAGTTGCAACATCCGAATACATTCTGGCTTCACGGCTCTTCATGATAAGGGTCGAAAAATCATTGCAGAAATCAATAAGTTTCGCAGAAAACGGCTTTATGGGACTAAGCTTAACGCAATCATCTATCCTATCCCTGTTTCCTACCAGATACTCGATCTGATCATAAGTATTGTTAACGGAAACCTTTGCAGCAAACGTGTCGCTGCATCCGCGTATTTCCGCTTTCTGCAATCTTCCTATGATTTTAAAATACTTGCCCTTTCTTCCACAAGGGCAATCATCCACGCCCAAAACAACGCCTTCATCTTCCGTAAGAAGCGAATGTCCCGGATATGACTCCGGTATAGTTGAAACAACCTGGATAATACCTTTCTCTCCAATGGCACATTCCGAGAAATCTTTTGGATTTCTTGTAATAACATCAGAGAAAATACTCGCATGCAGATGACCGCATTCACATTGCATATAGATGCAGCCGGTCTGTTCAACCATCCCGTAGTAATCGTGAATTCTGTCGATTCCACAAACATTGTTTAGTGCTTTTTGGAAGTCTTCAGGTGATACAGCTTCACTGATGAGTTTTTTCCATCCTCCACCATGAATAAGAACTGATCCGGACAAATCAAATGTAATTCCCTGTTTCTTAAGTCTGAGCAATTCTTTGTAGAAATACTGCCAAACCATAAATGTAAAACCGAATAGCAGTATTTTCTCACCTTTGAATTTATTCAGAAACTCTGAAACAGCTTCAATATCTAATGTCATGTCATCTTTCAGAGCATATATCTTTTTAGAGCCGAACATTGAAAACCCTAATATGCCTGCACCTCTAGCAGAAAACATATTTCGGTCTTTAATTACAGAAGGACAATCGATGATTATCATCGGCATTCTTTCAGAACCGGTAAAAGAACTGACGATCTTAACCATGGTTTTCTGCTGATTGGAAGATGTAGTCCTGTCAAGATAAATCTTGGAAACCCTCTGTCCTGTAGTTCCGGAGGATGTCATAGTCTTAACTATCTCATCATCTGGGACGCTTTTCAGGTCTAATTCTTTAAATAATCTGACCGGAAGAAAAGGAATATCTTTATAGGAAGCAATTTTATTTCTGTCATATCCAACAGACTTAAGGATCCCATCATATGCTTTACAGGCTTTACGGTGGCTCTCAGTAAGTTCAGTAAGGCGTTCAGTTAATAGTTTTTCCTTTTCATTACTGTCAAGAGCGTATGGAGCAATATTAATAATGTCATCAAACTTCATAATACTTCTCCAGTTCCCTATATAAAGTCTTTCCGGAATCATTTTTGGGAATAACTTCTAACTCGACTACTTTAAATGCAGAAGAATTAAGCCCCGTCTTAAGTGAGACAAACTGTCTTACCTGTTCGGCATATTGTTCATCAGTCAAAAAGATAAACATCTTATCGTCGACGCCGCCACACGCAACATCTGCGGATGGGAATTCACTTTTTATCAATCTCTCGGTCTCGTCAAGATTTATACGATTACCGAAAATCTTAAGAAAACGCTTCATTCGTCCAACAATATAATAGAAACCATCTTTATCGAACTGAGCAATATCACCAGTATGAAGAACGCCACTACGCTCGTCACACTTAATCAAATCTTCACCCTTTTCAGCGTATCCTAAAGTTACATTGTCGCCATAGTAGACTAATTCACCTGCAGTATCGGGCTTGTCAATAAGCGAACCTTCTACATCAACAAGTTCAAATCTGCCGCCGGGAATGGCGATTCCCATCGAGCCGCATTTTTCTAATGCTTTTTCAGCAGGAAGATAGCCCATCCTGGCAGTTGCCTCGCACTGACCATACATAACAAAAAACTTCTTATTGTTACCGGCAGCATACTCAGCAAATTTACGATGAAGATCTACAGTTAATTTGCCTCCAGCCTGAGTCATATATCTCAATGAAGGAAGCTGCATTCTCTCAAAACGGAGTTTTGAAAGCATTTCATAAGTGTAAGGGACACCGCCGAATGATGTAGCTTCAGCGCTCTTGAAAAAGGACCAGAAATCTTTCTGCATCAGACCTCTATCCGTTACAAGGATCCTTGCCCCAACAAACAAGTGGCTATTTATTATGGATAGTCCGTATGTATAATTCATCGGAAGCGTCGTAATCGGACGTTCATCTGAAGTCAATTCCAAATATCGGACGATGGAACGGGCATTTGACTCAACATTTTTATAGCTTTGCCTGACGAACTTTGGGCTACCTGTTGAGCCGGAAGTCGTAAGCATCAGGCAGAGATCATCAAACAACGGGTATTCTATATCAAAAGAAGTTTTAAGGAGCGAATAATCCCATTTAGAATAAACAGAATCAAAACCTGAGATCTCAGAACTCTTATCATTAGGAAGCCAAATATAAGATGGCTTATAAACACTTATCAGATTGTTCAGCAGCTCTACATCCAGATCAGCATTCAGCAAAACAGGAACAACACGATTGTTAAGGGATGATACATATCCGATAACAGAACCGATAGTGTTCCTGCACAACAAGAAAACCAGGCATCTTCTGCCAATATGACTGTAGAATTCACTGCAAGCTAAATCAAGTGCACTGTATGAAATGCAACTGCCACTCTCATCCTGAAGAGCAACATTACTTGAGAACTTCGCCAGATCCCACATAAACCAATATTATTCGATAGTAATATCGTACTTCTTAAGTATTTCTATACCTTTTTTATATGAACTGAAATCAATGATATCATCAGTATCCATCATTATTTCGAAAGCATCTTCCAAAGATGCGATCAATGCCATGTGGCCGACGGAATCCCACTGAGGAACACCCTGATACTCAAGATCTTCTGTTACCTCATCAATATTCATTTCAAGGCCTTCAACGAAAGCATTATTGTATTTTTCTAAATTCGTCATAACTACTCTCCTTAAGTCTATTTATACATCATAAGCGCTTTCAGTAATAAATTCAATGTTCATTGAATCACCGGCTGTTCTCTTGAAATCCATGAACATATCCAGGATCTCTGCGTTCAGCTTCTCCCAATCACCTTCAGGATTTACGGTTGGCAGAGAAGCATCCGCATATGTCTCATTATAATGCGCCTTGAATTCATCAAATCCGGCAATAGCAACATTTTTGACATGAACAATATTCAGAAGCCTAAGGCAGTTAATAACCGCATTATCAAAATAATCCCAACCACGCTTAACAACACGGTTGAAATTTACAACTATATCATTCTCTTTGCTATCAGCACCGATATTAGACAGCAAGATTTTCTTCTGCTTATCGAACAGCTCAGGATAAATGCTCTTTGAATAATCATATCTGCTGCTAGATATAAGGAACAGATAATCAGCATCATATTCCGGGTTGATTGCATTAACTTCAATTACCACAGGATTTTTAGCTTTGATGTATTCTTTGATCTTATATATTTCCGTAAGAGTTGATTTGCCGGGCGCTATAAGAAGAACGATTCTGTCCTTAAAGGCACTTTCCAATGTTTCAATAGATGCCTTGTCATCAATAACTCTGTTCTGATTCTCTATATATTTTTCCTCAAGAAGATCATAATCATACTTTAAACGGTCCTGTGGATCCAATGACTTAATTATCTCATTCATATCTCTGGCGTTTGTTCTATGATTTTTCAAAAGATAAGCAATATTATTTACATGGCAACAGTACATGCCTGAGATAAAGTAAGGTGTGGAATATCCCCAAGAATAATTAGCTTTGAAGTACTCCATATAGAGATCAATAGCATCCAAGATCTGATCCATCTCGTAATTACAGTTGTATTTTCTATTAAGAAAACTGGCTGCTAACTCAGTAGTGGTATTGCCTGCACCACGACCCATGCCACACAAACTTGCATCAACGATAACATCACGTTCAGAATACTGTAAACGGTTAACAAAATACTGTGTAAGAGCAAATGACAGCTGCTGATTATTATGTGAATGAAAGCCAAGTTTTATACGGGAATCAAGATGCTCATCAAGTTTTTCTATGATACGGTCCAAATCTTCCTCATACATAGCACCAAAGGTATCTACGATTGACAAAGCTTCAGCATCTATACCATTAACACACTTAGCCAACTCAACAAGCTCATCATCTGAATAAGCTAATGTATTTGCAGCCTGGAAGTATACTTTGTATCCTTTTTCAAGAATCTTACGGCCTACCTCTATTCCCTCTTTGGCCTTTCCTCTAGGGAAAACTACTCTGATTGCATCGAGAATACTGTTTTCTTTTTGGGGAAGATAACTGAGATCATATCTGTCCCAATCGATCATGGCAACAAAAACAGCAGTTTCGCTTTTCTTGTTGACATACATGGAAATATCTTCCGGCACATGAAAGAAAGTAGTCCCGATCTTATGATCGGAATTCTTCAGCCATCCACATTCAATAATATCGACATTAGCTTTCTGGAGTTTATCGATAATTCCCTTGATAGCAGAAGTTCCGAACTTTGCATCAACAATATATGCGCCATCTCTAAGAGTACAATCCAGTAATTGCATATCTTAACTCCTACATATTATGCTTAACAAAAACATGATTAATGTTGGTTACTGTATATCCATTCGCCAGCAAAGCTTTGCATTGATTCACATTATTTGACGATACATTTGTAGTTACCAATTTACCGCCAAGAAATTTTACAATTTCCTGTTCTTTTTGAACCATACCAAGCCCGGTCTTTCTGAACTTCTCATATCCTCCACCAAGAACAGAATGATAAACAATTCTATCTTTTGTTGTAAGAATGATGAATCCTGCAGGTTCTCCCTTATATGACATTACATAAGGAATAGCGCCACTCTTTAACATTGAAGCTACCCAGTTTCTATATCGTCTGGCCGATAGTTCAGGCGAAAAATAGGGATCATTTGAAATGCGGTCACTATCAAACATGCCCTTATTAATCTCAGAATATAGTGTTGCTACATCATCTTCGTTCATTTCCCTGTAATCAAGAGAATCATACAGTCTTTGAAGAATCCGGTTTCGTTTAACCTCGTGAAGGTCATGCTCAACAGATATTAATTCCTCAACAAATCTATAGCCCAAATCCTGAACCAGATTCATTATCTCAAACTTACTGGCAGGAATCTTAACAACGATATACTGATCATTTATCGTAGATAATCCGTTCTTTACATCATCAAAACCATCATTCATGTCAATGATGATTTCTTTGGAAGTTACTCCAAGGTTTTCTTTTTCCCAAACGCTATCAATTATCTTCATAGGCCAATAATCTTTTATCAAACTGGAATTGCATATAAAACGGTTTCTGTAATGTTATCTGAATGATGTCTGATGAAGTATTTATAAACACCATTGCCAACAATATAATTAATGTAAAGAATACAAGAAAACAAATCTTCACTTTTGTGATATATACATACAGCTAGTTTGGGATGATCGCGTTTGATTATTTCAGTCGCACCTTTCAAAGCATCAAGTTCACTTCCCTCAATATCCATCTTGATAGTAGTAATCTTATCACCAATTATCGTATCATCCATTCTGCACACAGGAACAGATATATAACTCTCTTTATCCTCATAAATATCTCGTCTGGTTTTATCTCCCCACAAACCTGAATCAACAAAATTAGAATACAATGAGCCATCATTATAGAATTTCTTTATCTCATTAGTATCTCCTACACCTTTAGGAATAACCTCAATGTTCGAATAATCTGAAGTTATTTGCCTTAACTTATCAGCATTCTTTTCATCCGGTTCAAACGCAATATATTTGTTGTATGAACCGCTGGTGTAATCTAATAACTCCAGGAAAGTATCACCGTCAAAAGCTCCACAGTCAACAAACACTTCACTATTCGAAAGATCTAATAAGCTGTAATCATAACCATATTTAAGCTTGGAGTCATATTTAGAAATCTCCGAATAGTCACCGGATATTCTCGAGTTTATATGAGCTACAAAAATTTCCTTTGACAATTCATCCTCAAGAAGATCATATGCATTCTGATAGCTAAGTACATTATCAATAAAGAATTTATAATCCATTTGTCTGAAGCAGAACAAATCCTCGAAATAACACACCTTTACACCCTTCTCAGCGAGACTATCTCTTAATTCCAAAGCCCGCTTACGATTCTCAAATCCAATAACAAATTCATTCTCGTTAGACACTAATGAATCAGCATTAAAAACTTTTAAGCCATCTATAAAAGTATCTTCTTTAAAATATGCTGAATCAACACAAAAACCTATTACACTAATGCCATATTCTTTTAAAAGACTTACAGTATTCTGAGCACATTGACCGGCACCAAAAATATAAATCTTCTTTGTGCTGACAATCAAATCATGCAAAGCAAGTAATCTACTATCTTTTGAATATTTTATTAAATCAATTATTCTGTTGCTTTCCATTTACTCTTCCCTCGCATTATCTAAAGTTGTTTCTTTTACTACAAATTGTGGTGAATCATTAATGCAAATATATATTCTTCCGATATATTCACCTATTAACCCCAACATGATCATTATTACTCCGCCAACTACAAGCATAATAGAGATAATCGAGCTCCAGCCTGCCTCCATATCAGGTGTAATAAACAGCTTGCGAATGACAGTAACAAGTGCAAAAAGAAATCCTAAAGCCGCAGTAATAAAACCTAAATAGGCACCTAATTCAAGCGGTTTTACAGAAAAAGCAGTAAAACCATTGACCCATAGAGAAATCAATGATTTTAAACTATATCCTGATTTTCCTTCATATCGCTTTCGCTGTTCAATATCTACAAATCCAAAATTCCTTGTAGTTCTTAAAACTAAACCGACCAAATAAGGATAGGGATTCTTATACCGGATCATTTCATCAATGATAAACCTTTTAGCAACAAAGAAACTGCTGGCTCTATTATTATCTTTATAACTAAACATATAATCTGTCATCTGTTTAGCAAAATGAGAACCCCATCTTCTAAATAGAGATTGCTTTACTTCTGGATATTGAGCGTAAACAATGTCATATCCTTTATCTAGTCCGTCAATCAGTTTAAAGACATCACAAGCCGGAGTTTGTCCGTCATCATCTAATGATACAACTATATCTCCGCTGACATTGTTATAGCCTGCCATGAGAGCTGAATGCTGACCGAAGTTTTTCGCCAGATTAATACCAAATACTTTATCATCAATCTTAGCCCTATCGCTGATAACTTTCCAAACATTATCAGGCGAACCATCATTTACCAGAATGATTTCATAATCATATTCAGGGCGCTGAACAACAGTAGTCTCAATCTCTTCAACTACTTTCATAACAGTATTTTCTGATCTGTAACAAGGAATAACAAATGATAGTTTCTTACCCATTATTGCCTCTTTATACTGGTGTTCCATAACTTGTATCCAATGGTTTAACTATCATCTCACTAAAGAAGAGATCTCTATCTACATATGGAGCCTGATCCTCGATAGGTCTGAATCCATATTTCCTCTTTCCGTAAGTGACAAGACCATTGTGCAGATCAACTTGTTCAGGATCGCACATTACTTCAATAATTGCAGGATTTGAATCAGAAACAAGCTCATCCAAACCACTCTCAATCTCATTGTAATCATTTACTTTTATATATTTAATTCCGAATGCTGCAGCAAGCTTTCCATAATCAGGAAAATCAAGACCATTAGAAGGATCAGTACCATATGACTTGCCTCTGAAATGGGCTTTCTGTCCGTGTCTGACACCGGAATAACCGTTATTGTTGATAATTACGATCTTAATATTGCAATTATTTCTTACCACGGTCTGTAATTCCTGAAGATTCATCATAAAAGAACCATCTCCTGTAACAGAGAAAACAGAATCATCAGTCAGAAACGATGCACCGATTGCAGCAGGCAAAGAATAACCCATCTCGCCCTGTGCTAAAGACGATAATGCACGATTGCCTTTGCCAATGCTACAACTACCTGCGGTTACAGCTCCTGTTAATCCTGCATCTGCAGTAACAATGGCATTAGGGCCGAAACGCTCAGACATCTTATTCAGGAAGTATTTAACATCTATGAGTTTAGTCTTATCGATATCAGCTGGATATAAAGGAAATACTTCCTTCCAGTGACGGCATTTATTTATCCATTCAGTGAATTCTTTATCAGGCTTCAATTCAAGAAGTTTATCGATGAATTCCTTTGCATCGCCGTGAATAAATGTATCAATATGAACACCTTTTTTAGAATGTTCAACTTCATCAATATCAACAACGATCGTTTTTGCTTCTCTGGCAAACTGTTCTCTCTCAGGACCCGTAACCTCTATAGCCAGTCTGCACCCTATTGAAATAACAAGATCAGCATTTTGAACAGTGAAATTGGCAAAACGGTTAGCTCCGCCAGCACCGACAACACCGAAATGAAGATTGCTGTCAGTCGAAATTATGTCATAAGCAAATCTGGAAAAAACAACCGGTATGCGATACTTTTCAGCTAATTCATTAAAATCAGATACTGCACCTGCATTTCTGACGCCCTGACCAATCAAAAAGACCGGTCTTTCCGCCTTGTTGATCGAATCGACAGTTTCTTTAATTAGCAAATCAGAAATAAAAAGGCTGTTGTCTTCTGCTTCATATCTCTTAAGCTTATCTTCGTTAACCATTGAATTCTGAATATTCAATGGAACATCGATCCAGACAGGACCTTTTCTACCATGCTTTGCAAGGAAGATTGCCTTATCAAGATGATAAGCTATCTCTTCTGCATCAGAGACCGTAACAGCATATTTCGTTATAGGTTTTACAATTGTCTCAATATCGGCTTCCTGAATGCCAACCTGTCTTAATGGAAGTCCAGATGCTTTGACAGTCTGATCATAAGGCTGCTGACCTGATACAACTATCATGGGGATGCTGTCCTGCCAAGCATGAAGGATTCCGGTAAGGGTATTAGTACCGGCACAGCCTGTAGTAACAATACAAGCTCCAAAGTCATTATTCTGCAAAGAATACGTCAAAGCGGCCATAGCACAAGCCTGTTCATGATGCATTCCGATTCCTGTGATCTCTTCACTTCTTCTTAATGCATCCATTAAGTATACACACTGTCCGCCAGGAACATAGAAGATGTGCTTCACACCCTCCTCTGCAATCCGCTTTAATATATAATCTGCAACTCTCTGCATTACCTTAACCCTCCATCAACTCTCAAAACCTGCGCTGTAATAAAAGATGCTTTGTCTGAACTTAAGAAAGCAACTGCATCAGCAATCTCACGAGGTTCGCCTTTTCTCTTCATTATATTCATTGTAAGTGCAATTTTCTCGTCTTCTTCATTCATGCTGTTGCCCATATCAGTTGCCGTAAGACCTGGAGCAACAGCATTTACTCTGATGTTGTAAGGGCCGTATTCCAAAGCCAGACGCTTTACCTCACCTAGTATTGCAGCCTTGCTGGCGCTGTATTCGATATTCGCACCTCCATCAAAAGCCGCGGAAGATGAAATATAGACTATGCTTCCCTTCTTCTGACGCATCATGTTTCTGACTATCAGCTGTGTTAAGAGCATTTGTGAGAACAAATTGATCTCAAATACTTCCTTTATTGTTTCCATCTTTGTCATAGCAAGAGAACTTAACGGAAGACCGACTCCGGCATTGCAAACAAGAATATCAATCGGTACCTTAGCTGCTAAAATCTGTTTTGCAGCTGCTTTTACGGCTTCTTCATCACTAAGATCAGCGTATACAGGGGTGATGTTGACACCATACTTTTGGCTCAATTCATCTTTTATGAAATTAAACTTCTCGGATTCTTGTCTGACAACGGCAAAGACATCAGCGCTGTTCTCAGCAAAATTCTCTAAAATCGCTTTGCCAATTCCTCTATTGCATCCCGTAATTACAGCTGTTTTTCCTTTTAACATTGAACCGTCTCCTAAGTTTACTTCTCGTATATGTATACTATTCTGGACATGTTTTCTATCATCTTGAAACCGTCCCAAACAAATTCCAATCCCATCGTATCACCGATATCTACCACGCGGTCAATACCTCTGACACCTTTTTCCATCAGGAAGGAAACTACATCCTTCTTCTCTATTCCAAGCACCGCTATCGTCTGACAGGTCTTGTTAAGTATAGGCAAAATATCGTCCAAACAGGTTGCTGTATATTGATAGAAATATCCGCTGTTCATCTTATAATCCATTATCGTCTCTGAATCTAAAACCAAAGAAGGGATATCGATTACCATAAGTCGGTTATCAGCAGAAATATCTTCTCTGATCCTGACGCCTTCCATCTTCATGGAGATCTCAGTAAACGTGGACAACTTATCAATAACCTGCACAGGCTGAATTTCATATCTGCTCTTTACCTCTTCGTTAAGTGCATTCCAAAAAGAAGTTTTAGCAGCTTCATTCTCGCCAAGCCAGATAACTATCCTTGGTGAGCTGCAGGCATTTTGATCGGAGTAATACGTATCTGTATAGAACTTTTTAGCTATCTCGGAAGGATCTTCCTCAAGATATTTCTCGGGATCGATAATTGCAACCGAATGCCTGTCAGCAAAACACATTTCAATCGCTCTTGGAGGGATAGGATATTTTCTTATCTGGGCAATAGTATTGTTGCCACCCCAGATTATCCTGACATCACAAATACTGGACAGGAATGCGGTTATCTCATCACTGTGCTCATATCTGATAATGCAGATATAAGATCTCATCATTGCAAACTCTTCTTTTGCAAGAACTCTGTTTATTGCATCACAGATTGTACTTACCTCAACGAACTCTTTGTTCGATACGCGGATTACTGTTATATTGCCGGCAAGCAATGACGACGTCATGGAAACGGCAAAATTAACAGGAACATTAGAGGGTGCAATATGAAAAGCAACACCTCTTCCAAGTCTGTATTCCCTTAAGTTATACTTCTGCTTTTCTTTCTCAATCGAAGCTTTACGGATCCAATATGCATAAGACATAACGTCAAGATGTTCTCTGATATTTGGAATAGACAATAATTCTTTCGACAAATCAGCAAGAAAACCAACCGCGATATCAGAAAACATCGGAAGAGCCGGAATCTTGTCCGACTTTTCCAGGATACTCTCATCACCTGTCAGATATTTAATTCTGTCTTTCAAGTTTATCTGCATATGTATCACTGCAACCTCTGATTTCTGCGCTCTTAATACGTCCCAATATTTGAATATACTTACCCTTTCTTCCGCACGGGCAATCATCTTCACCTAATACGATTCCTTCATCTTCAGTAAGGAGCGAATGACCAGGATAGGAATGAGGCAAGACCGATACGACCTGAATCAGTCCTTTTTCGCCATTTTTCTTAACAGAAAAATCCAAAGGATCTCTTATGATCACATCAGAATAAATACTTGCATGAAGATGGCCACACTCGCATTCTGCATATATGCATCCGGTTTGCTCAACCATTCCGTAATGATCCAGGAAATGCCTTATTCCGAAAGTCTCTGTAATTTTCTGTTTGAATACGTCCTGGGAAACACTCTCGGAGATGAGTTTTTTCCATCCGCCTCCGGTCATAAGGAATGCATCGGAAAGATCATATTTTGAGAAATCCAATGCATTTGAATTCAGGAACAGACTCTGCCATACAATAAAGGTAAAACCAAAAATAATAAATCTCTGACCGCTATACTTCTCAAGAAAATCCTTAACAATGTCAACATTTAACGTCATGTCATCGTTCAATGCATAGACCATCTCACGGGCAACTACCTGAAGGCCGATAATAGCAGCACCACGGGCGGAAAAAGAATCTCTGTTCTTGACAGTAGCCTTAGAATCAATAACAAGTATCGGAAGTCTCTTTTTTCCCCAGTAATCACTAAGGATCTTTACCATGACCTTTTGCTGGATCATTGCAGTCTCTTTATCCACAAAGATCTTGGAAACACGCTGACCGGTAGTTCCGGATGAAGTCATGATTTTAAACACATCTTCTCTTGGAATACTTAGAAGATCAACATCTTTAAAAGTTCTTACGGGGAAAAAAGGAATATCAGCCGGTGTCCTTACGCTAACAGGATCAAAACCGACTGCATCAAGATAATTCGAATAGTTCTTACACCTTTCCTTATGAAATGCAGTCAATTCAAGAAGTTCCTTAGTCAGGAGCTTGCTTTTTGCATCTTTATCCAATTCATATGGCTGTAACTCATAGAAATTATCAATCATTGCACTCAACCATAATCCTTCCGGCAATCTTTTCAGGACTTAATCCGGCTTCGTCCAAAACGAAAGCCTGAGATCCTGCCGGAAGGAAAGTATCATTAAAGCCGATAAACACCTGACGGGGAGCATTAGCTTTTGTGGCCTTATACTCGGCAACTGCGCTTCCCATACCACCGATAACATTGTGTTCTTCTACACTTACAATTAAATCATAATCAGAAAAAATCTCATCAAGACCATCTTTATCAATCGGCTTAATCGTATGCATATTGAAAACAGAGCACTTTATATTGCTGCCTTCACTGTTTTCTATAATTTCAGCTGCAGCCAAGGAACGGGAAACCATAAGTCCTGTAGCAATAATAACTACATTCATTTTACCGGAATGTAATTCAGTATTCTTCAAACACTTAAGCTTACCCGGAACAAAATCATAATCTTCTTTATATACTACAGGGCAATTAAGTCCGCCGCTTAATCTGATATATATCGGATCGTCGACAGACGCGGCGTACTGAGTAACTTTAATTGCTTCAAAAGAATCTGCCGGAGAAAAAACCTTAAGATTAGGAAGCGCTCTGGTAAAAGCAATATCCTCGGTAGCCCAATGCGAAACACCCGATTTGGCTGCTACCACACCTGCTGCAGAACCGATAATCTTAACGTTAAGTTTTAAATGCGAAAGATGCTGCCTTACATGTTCCAAACTGCGGACAGCAATAAATGAGGCATATGTAGTGGCAAATACCATATCACCATCCATAGCAAGACCAGCAGCTATGCCTATCATATTCTGCTCGGCGATTCCTACATTGATCAGTTTATCCGGATATGCAGCCTTAAATCTGTCCATACCTGACAACAAAGCCAAATCCGCTGTAAGCAACTTCAGATTATCGTGTTCAGCAGCAATTTCCGGCATGGCAATAGAAAAAACAGATCCGCGCTGACCAAGTCTTGACCATGTTTTAATGTTAACAGGAGTAACCTTTATCATGATATTCCTCCGGTTAATTCAGCTCTGGCTTTCTCATATTCATCCTGTGATAAACGGTGATGATGCCATTCAGGTCTGTTCTCAATAAATGAGACGCCTTTGCCCTTCACGGTATCAGCTATGATCACATGAGGTTTACCCTTAGGATCTTCAGCAAATGCCTTCAGAAGATCATATGTATCATGTCCGTTGCATTCAGATACGAACCAATTAAAGCTTCTGAATTTATCAGAAAGATTCTCAATTGCCATAACTGATTCGGTATCACCGTCATAAGACAAATGATTTCTGTCAATAATTGCAACAAGATTATCGAGCTTATAATGTGCGCCTGACATCAAAGCTTCCCAAATAGAGCCTTCATTAAGCTCTCCGTCACCCATCAGGATATAAATCTTATTTCCTCTGTTTTTTTCTTTCGAACTCAGAGCAAGACCAACTCCGACTGAAATAGCCATTCCCAGACTTCCGCCTGAATATTCAAGTCCGATCTCCTGCCTTTGCGGATAACCCGTAAGTCTACCGCCATCCTTTTGAAACTCCAGGATTTCTTCCCGTTTGATAAAACCGGCTTCTGCAAGAGCAGGAATATGTGAGAGCACACAGTGATTCTTACTGGGAATAAACCTGTCACGATCCGGATTCAACGGATTCTCGATATCAAGATGCAAGACCTCTCCATACAAGACAGACATTATTTCAACGCAAGACAAACTGCCGCCCAAGTGAGATCCATTATTACCGGAAGCCAATGCCATATCCATTGCATCAAGACGAATACGCAAGGACATGTCAGCTAATCTCTTTGCATTTTCTTCAGATACATTAATCTTTCGGCTCTTATCGATCAAACTCTGCCACCATCCAATATCAATATCTGACCCGTCATGTAAGCTGCATCATCAGAAGCGATATATAAAGCTGCTTTTGCTATTTCTTCAGGTTTACCCATACGGGAAATACTCATTCTGTCCATAACCTTCTGAAGTTCTTCAGCAGACTTGTAATTCCCCATCTCTGTATCGACCAGTCCGGGAGCAATACCGTTAACTCTGATATTGTACTGGCCTAACTCTCTTGCCACAGATTTGGTTATCCAGATCAATGAAGCTTTACTCGAACCATAGGCAAGATAACCGGGAGAAGTCTCTATCCCGCCAACGGAACATATATTTATTATGCATCCGGATTTCTGTCTCATCATGACCCGCGAAACCAATTGCATAATAAGTACGGGAGCAAAGACGTTGACCTGATAAACTTCTCTCATCTTATCTGTTGAAGTCATTGTCATAAGAGCACCATAAGCTATACCGGCATTATTCACAAGAACATCAATAGGTTTTTTATAGCTGATTATCGTCTTAATGCCATTCTTAATCTCATCTTCACTCATCAAATCAAAATAGACAGGTATTAACTCTGTTCCTGTAGACGAAGACAAATCCTTAAGGAAAGACTCAAATTCATTATTCTCTGTTCTGGCACAGGCGAACACATCATAGCCGGCAGCAGCAAATGCTTCTACCATAGCTCTGCCGATACCCCTGTTAGCACCAGTAATTATCGCGGTTCCGGCTCTCTTGCTGATTCCATCATTACTCATCAGGATCAAAAACCATCACTAAATATTTTATATAATTATAAATTATAGATAATTATACCACAGATGATGAATAACGACCCCAGCACCATCCTGGGGGAAATCTTCTCCTTAAGAAAAAAGAAGCATAATAAAGGTATATAGATGTATCCTGCCGCTTCCAATAAAGTACCCAATGTGAGCGGTACACCTGTATATGCATACATCGTAAGCAGAGTTGAAAGAATAAAAATCGAATAGGCTCCGATAACTCTGACATTCAGATACTCCCTGATAACGCTGTCATATTTTTTGACAGCACTCTTCTTGAGAATTATCTGAGCAACGGAAGAAATAAATACAGAAATCAAAAAAATAAGAATGAACTTAAGCATTGTGTCCGCTCTCCTCATCCATATTATTTTTCTTACTTTCCTTTATCTCACCGAAAATGAATATATACACTCCAATAAGAACTAAAACAGCACCGGCGATCATCTTCCATGTAATTTCTTCTTTAAAAAAAACGATTCCCCAAATGATCCCGTAAATGATGCCTATTCCTTTACACGCATATGCAATAACCAGAGAGATCCTCTTTAACACTTGCTGCCACAAGATAGCATAGACAAAGAGAATAAGGATCAAAGCTCCATAGAAAACAAAAAACTTAACCGATAAGAATTCCTGTCTTCCTGCCATCTTGGAACATACAGCCCCCAAAGACACAATAAACAGCGCTATCTGAAGTAAAACAAAAGCACCTATACTGAATTTCTTTTCGTTCACAGGAAACATCCCTTCAAAACTCAGTTTTCCTGATAAAATGACTCGATCAGGTTGCAAATATACTCTATTTCATTCAGGTTCAGGTTGTAGTGCAAAGGCATTCTGAGCAGCCTCTCACTCTCTATAGTCGTATATCTGTCCTCTCCGCTGAATCTGCCGTATTTCAATCCTGCTTCAGCCGAATGTAAAGGAACATAATGGAAAACCGGATTAACTTCTTTAGAACGGAGATAGGATATCAGCCTGGTTCTTTCATCAAGATCTTTGGTCTTTATATAAAACATATGCGCATTATGTGTGCAGCCATCAGGAATAAAAGGCAATTTGATTCTGTCTTTGAGAACATCACTTGAGCTGAGCAATTCATAATACAGCTTCCATTTTTCCATCCTGTCATTAAGGATCTTATCCGCAGCTTCCAACTGCGCCCAGAGATAAGCGGCATTAAGTTCACTCGGAAGATAAGAACTGCCCTTATCAACCCATGTATATTTATCTACCTGACCTCTGAAGAATTTAGATCTGTTAGTGCCCTTTTCTCTGATTATCTCCGCCTGCTCTATTTCATCCGGATCTCTTAACAGGATTGCACCACCCTCACCCATACAGTAGTTCTTAGTCTCGTGGAAACTGAAGCAGCCATAATCTCCAATAGAACCCAATGCCTTTCCCTTATACGAAGCACAGACACCCTGCGCAGCATCTTCAACTACTTTAAGGTTATTGCGCTTAGCAATATCCATTATCGTATCCATCTCACATCCGACTCCGGCATAATGAACCGGAACAATTACCTTGGTTTTCTCAGTAATGGCGTTCTCAATGAGTTTCTCATCAATATTCATCGTATCAGGTCTGATATCAACGAAAACTATCTTAGCGCCACGCAAAACAAAAGCATCAGCCGTTGAACAGAAAGTATAAGAAGACATTATTACTTCATCGCCTTCTTTAATGTCGCAAAGCATTGCAGCGATTTCCAAGGCATGAGTACACGATGTCGTAAGCATAGCTTTGGATACTCCGGTCGCTTCCTCCATCCATTTAGCGCATTTATGGGAATACTTACCGTCACCGCACAATCTATGCTCTACAGTAACTGCATCCTTTATATAATCCAGCTCTTTGCCGACTAATGTAGGTTCGTTAAAGTTAATCATATCCGACCTTGTTAAAAAAATAATATAAATTTTATCACACGAACACTTTCACAACAAAAGAAATAGCAATATTAATTCTATTATTGCAAAGCAAATCAAAAGGAGCTGTTCCGTAATGGAACAGCTCCCTTATAGATTTATTCTAATTCAACAGATAATCAGAACTTGCCTGCCTTAGCAGCTTCCTCAACGGATACTGCTGTAGAAACAGTCATACCAACCATCGGGTTGTTACCAGCGCCGATAAGACCCATCATCTCAACGTGAGCAGGAACTGAAGAAGAACCTGCGAACTGAGCGTCAGAGTGCATACGGCCCATAGTATCTGTCATACCGTAAGAAGCAGGACCTGCAGCCATGTTATCAGGGTGAAGTGTTCTACCTGTACCACCACCTGATGCAACTGAGAAGTACTTCTTGCCTGCCTCGAGGCGCTCCTTCTTATATGTACCTGCAACAGGGTGCTGGAATCTTGTAGGATTTGTTGAGTTACCTGTGATAGAAACGTCAACGTTCTCCTTCCAAAGAATAGCTACACCTTCCTGAACGTCATCTGCACCATAGCAGTTAACCTTTGCTCTCGGGGATGCAGGATCCTTTGAATAGCATGTTCTGGAGAGCTCCTTGAGCTCGCCTGTCTTGTAGTCATACTCTGTCTCAACATATGTGAAGCCGTTGATTCTGGAGATGATCTTTGCAGCATCCTTTCCAAGACCGTCAAGGATAACTCTGAGGGGCTTCTGACGAACTCTGTTAGCCTTCTCAGCGATACCGATAGCGCCCTCTGCAGCTGCGAATGACTCGTGACCTGCGAGGAATGCGAAGCACTCTGTGTCCTCTTCGAGGAGCATCTTACCGAGGTTACCGTGGCCAAGACCTACCTTACGTCTGTCAGCAACAGAACCGGGAATGCAGAAAGCCTGGAGACCTTCACCGATTGCAGCAGCAGCGTCAGCAGCTCTTCTGCAGTTCTTCTTGATTGCGATAGCAGCACCTACTGTGTAAGCCCACTTAGCGTTCTCGAAGCAGATAGGCTGAATGCCTTCGATGAGGTGATAAACATCAAGACCTGCGTCCTTTGTGATCTTCTCAGCTTCTTCAATGGAAGCAATACCATACTCAGCGAGCTTAGCGTTGATCTGGGGTAATCTTCTCTCGTATGATTCAAATAACTCTGCCATTTGTCATTCCTCCTTATTCCTTACGCGGGTCGATGAACTTAACAGCATCGTCAACACGTCCATACTTACCTGAAGCCTTCTTGAGTGCTTCAGCAGGCTCGTCGCCCTTCTTGATGAAGTCCATCATCTTACCGAAGTTAACGAACTTGTAGCCGATGATCTCGTCGTTCTCGTCGATTGCGAGGTCTGTGATGTAACCGTCTGTGAGCTCGAGGTAACGGGGGCCCTTAGCGAGAGTACCGTATGTTGTACCTACCATTGAACGAGCGCCCTTACCGAGGTCCTCGAGACCAGCGCCGATCTGGAGTCCGTCCTCAGAGAAAGCACTCTGTGTTCTACCATAAACAATCTGGAGGAAGAGTTCTCTCATTGCTGTGTTGATAGCGTCGCAAACAAGGTCTGTGTTAAGAGCTTCGAGAACTGTAAGTCCGGGAAGGATCTCAGATGCCATAGCAGCGGAGTGTGTCATACCAGAGCAACCGATTGTCTCAACCAATGCCTCCTGAATGATGCCGTCCTTAACGTTGAGGGACAGCTTACAAGCACCCTGCTGAGGAGCGCACCAGCCGATACCGTGTGTGTAACCGGAGATGTCCTTAACATCCTTTGCGCTAACCCACTTTGCTTCCTCAGGGATCGGTGCAGCACCGTGATGAACACCCTGATGAACAGAGCACATGTTCTTGACTTCTGTCGAATAAATCATGTCTATTTCTCCTTTCCTTTCAAGGAATTTGTTGGTGGAATGAAATATAGTTTCCGAGTAGTAATTATATAAAAGCAAAGGGGTGTTTTCAACCGAAAACACCCCATATATTCGGGCAAATTAAAAAGTTTTAACGATTGTTCATTTAATTGCGTCAACCATAGACTTTACATACTCGCCGACATGCTCCGGGGCATCTTTTCCGTACTGTGCGACGAGCTTTACAATAGCTGATCCGACGATGACTCCATCGGCACTCTGAGACATCTTCTGAGCCTGTTCAGGAGTCGAAATACCGAAGCCGATAGCACATGGTGTATCTGATGCCGCCCTAACAGATGCCACAATTGAAGGAATATCGGTTGTGATCTCAGATCTCACACCGGTAACTCCGAGGCTGGAAACAATATAAATGAATCCTGAAGCCTCTTTGGCAATCATGGCAATGCGCTCTTCAGATGTAGGTGCGATCAATGAGATCAGGTCAAGACCATAGTTTTTGCAGATTCCGTCAAACTCATCTTTCTCTTCAAACGGAACATCCGGAAGGATCATGCCGTCGATTCCGGCCTCCGAAGCCTTCTGGCAAAATCTCTCGATACCATATGAGAACACAACGTTAGCATATGTCATGAAGACCATAGGAACCGTTACTCCCATCTCGGTGCGGAGTTTTCTTACCATCTCGAAAACCTTATCCGTGGTGCAGCCTGCTTCGAGAGCTCTGAGGCTTGCTTCCATAATGACCGGACCTTCTGCTGTAGGATCCGAAAAAGGAATTCCGAGTTCGATCAGGGCAGCACCTGCCTTCTGCATCTCAACAACACACTTGGCAGTTGTCTCGAGATCAGGATCACCGCATGTAATAAAAGGAACGAATGCTTTTCCGTTCTCAAATGCTTTAGCAATATTACTCATTGATATTCTCCCCTCTGTAACGTGCGATTGCAGCGCAGTCCTTATCGCCACGGCCGGAGATCGTGATAATCATGATCTTATCCTTAGGGAGCGTAGGTGCGAGCTTCATAGCGTGTGCTACAGCGTGTGCTGATTCGATCGCAGGAATAATACCTTCTGTTTTTGACAGATATTCAAATGCGTTGACAGCTTCTTCGTCTGTAACGGCCACATACTGTGCTCTGCCTGAATCGTGGAGCATGGCGTGCTCAGGACCGATTCCGGGATAATCAAGACCTGCAGAAATAGAGTATACAGGCGCAATCTGGCCATACTCATCCTGGCAGAAATAGGACTTCATGCCATGGAAGATTCCTATCCTTCCTGTGTTGATAGTAGCTGCTGTCTCGAATGTATCGATGCCTCTGCCTGCTGCTTCGCAACCGATGAGATTAACGCCCTCTTCCTCAATATAGTGATAGAAAGATCCGATTGCGTTGGAACCGCCGCCGCAGCATGCGAGAACATAATCAGGGAGACGGCCTTCCTTCTCTAATACCTGAGCCTTTGACTCACGTGAAATAACCGCCTGGAAATCTCTTACGATAGTCGGGAACGGATGAGGACCCATTACAGAGCCTAAGCAGTAATGTGTATCGTCAATTCTTGTGGTCCACTCACGCATACACTCGGATACGGCATCCTTAAGTGTTGCAGTACCTGAAGTGACAGGAACAACATCAGCGCCCAAAAGCTTCATTCTGTATACGTTAAGAGCCTGGCGTTCAGTGTCTACCTTACCCATGAAGACAACACATTCCATACCAAAGAGAGCTGCAGCCGTTGCTGTAGCAACACCGTGCTGGCCTGCGCCTGTCTCAGCGATGAGTCTGGTCTTACCCATCTTCTTAGCAAGGAGGGCCTGACCCAAAACGTTATTGATCTTATGTGATCCTGTGTGATTAAGGTCTTCTCTCTTAAGATAGATCTTTGCACCGCCGAGATCTTTGGTCATCTTCTTTGCAAAATACAGATTGGACGGACGTCCGGCATAATCGTTCAGGAGTTCTGTAAGTTCCTTATTGAACTCCGGATCATCCTTATAATGGTTATAAGCCTCTTCCAGCTCAATAATAGCGTTCATCAGAGTCTCGGGGATATACTGTCCGCCGTGTCTTCCGAATCTTCCTTTTGACTCAGGCATTTTTACCTCCATACTTAACCGCTTTAATAAATTCAGCTATTTTCTTTTCATCTTTTATTCCGTCTGTTTCAACACCGGAACTTACATCCACCGCAAACGGCTCAAGTAATCTTATCGCTTCGCCTACAGATTCCGGATCGAGTCCGCCTGCGAGGAAATAATCTCTTTTGAAATTCTTTAAGATGCTCCAATCAAACTTTTGGCCGGATCCTGCTCCTGAATCGATCATTACATAATCGGCAGAACTGTTGGCTGCTCTATCGAGGGCACCTTCCTCACCTGCTTTGTATGCTTTGATAACAGGTCTGTCCAGCGTCCTCTTTATGTATTCCACGTATTCTTCAGACTCATGTCCGTGGAGCTGTACCATTTCGACACCGCTTATTCTAGCAATTCTTACAACATTGTCGATGGGTTCATCCAAAAAGACGCCGACAGGTTTTATATCTGTTCTCAGGAGTTCGATAAGTTCGTTTGCTTTATAAGGATCGACGTATCTTTTTGACTTCTGAAAGAAAACAAAGCCGGCATAGTCAGCGCCGTGTCTGTTGACGGCAATAATGTCTTCCAAACGGGATAATCCGCAGATTTTCAGTTCAGTACCAAACATTATTCTATTCCTTTCAAAGACTTAAGAAATGCTGTCTTATCCTCTGCTCTCATCATTGATTCACCAATGAGGACCGCATCTACTTTTGCAGCTTCAAGAACTGCTACTTCTTCTCTTGATTTAACGCCGCTCTCAGCAATGAAGATTGCCTGGTCTCCAACATAATCTCTTAATCTCAGACAGTTAGTCGGATCAACAGTGAAATCTCTTAAATTACGGTTGTTTACTCCGATTACTCTGGCACCTTCGCCAAGAGCCATATCGCATTCATTCTTATCATGTGCTTCAACAAGAGCAGTAAGTTCCAATTCATCGCAGATTCTTATGTATTTACCAAGAGTCTGGGAATCGAGAATCGAACAGATAAGCAGAACAGCGGATGCCTTTTTTGCACGAGCCTCATAGATCATGTATTCGTCTATCGTGAAATCCTTACGGAGAACGGGAATGCTCACCTCCGAAGCTATCTGTTCAAGATAGTCAACCGAACCCATAAACCATTTAGGTTCAGTAAGACAGGAGATGCATGAAGCTCCAGCCTGCTCGTAAGATTTCGCAATTTCAAGATAAGGGAAATCCTCAGCAATAACACCCTTCGAAGGAGAAGCTTTCTTGCACTCGCAAATAAAGCTCATTCCATCTTCTTTGAGTTTATTCTCGAAAGCGAATTTCGTTGAAGGAGCAGCATAAGCCATATCCTTCATTTCGGAAAGCGATACTTCAAGCTTTCTGTCGAGATATATAACTCTGTTATGCTCCGCGATCTGTTCGAGAATATCTGTCATTGGATTTTTCCTTTACTTAATTACTTGTTTGATTCTTCAACAAACTTGTTTAGTGTAGCGAGTGCAGCACCGCTGTCGATAAGGTTCTGAGCCTTGCCTACACCCTCTTCGATTGTCTTAGCCTTGCCTGCAGCATAGAGAGCAGCACCGGCATTCATGCAAACTACATTTCTCTTGGGTCCTGTGATCTTACCTTCGAGGATGCCTCTCGTGGTCTCTGCGTTCTCAGCAGGTGTGCCTCCTACAATATCATCCTTAGTTGCTCTCTCAAAACCGAAATCCTCAGGCTTGATCTCATAAGTAGTAATTGTACCGTCTGCCTTGAGTTCTGCAACAAATGTCTCAGCAGAACCGGAGATTTCATCGAGCTTGTCTTCGCCATATACGACCAGAGCACGCTTAGCGCCCAATGACTTCAAAACGTGTGCAACGGGTTCAGCAAGATACTGATCGTAAACACCCAAAAGATAGAAATCAGGTGTAGCAGGGTTTGTCAAAGGTCCTAAGATGTTAAATACTGTTCTGAATCCCAATTCCTTGCGGATGGGGCCTACATACTTCATTGATGTGTGATACTTCTGTGCAAAGAAGAAGCAGAAGCCTACATTTTTAAGAAGCTCTACACACTTCTCAGGTTCGAGGTTAATATTTGCGCCAAGAGCTTCCAGACAGTCAGCAGTACCTGACTTTGAAGAAGCTGCACGGTTTCCATGCTTAGCAATCTTGATGCCTGCAGCAGCTGCAATAAAAGCTGATGTTGTTGAGATATTGAAGCTTCCTGCTCTGTCTCCGCCTGTTCCTACGATCTCAAGGACTTCCATATCGCCCTTATCTACCTTCAGAGCGTGCTCACGCATAGCTGTTGCGCATCCTGTGATCTCATCGATAGTCTCAAATCGCGCACTCTTTGTGGACAAAGCAGCGAGGAATGCTGCATTCTGGGTGGATGTAGACATACCGCTCATGATCTCATTCATTGTCTCATAAGCCTCTTCGTATGTGAGGTCTTCCTTGTTTACGATCTTTTCAATTGCCGCCTTAATCATTTCTTCTTTCTCCTTCCGGTTGGTTCTGCCGGAAATAAAAAATCCCCAGCAGGAATTTAAGTGTTCCTGCCGGGGACGAATTAATGCTAATCCGCGGTGCCACCCTGGCTTTGCGTTTGTGAGACGCCACTCATAGGATACCAACATATCCCGGACTACTTACGCGAGTCTTACGTTGCACATTTAATGCACCCTCCGCGGTCCATTTGATAATCCGGTTCCCGCTTCACTCTCAGCATCGGAAGCTCTCTGTAGGGCCTACTACTATCTTTATCTCCGCATCAACGGTTTGATTGTTATGACAAAGGATATTACTGAATTTTTGAAAAGTCAATCCCTTTGTTTTTATCTTCCCATGGCATAAGTATCTTTTACCATCTCGTAAGAAGCTATGTCACTGTCAAAATATTCGACAGAAACATAATGGAGCATTGTGTACTCATCTACAAAATACCAAACCGTAAGATACATTCCGTCCTGATACTGTCCTGTAACAGTATAGGCAGTAACACCTCCCAAAGTAGTTGTTTCCATGGAAACATTGAAATAACCATCTGTTTCCATGCTTGTCTTTGCTGCTTCAGCCAGAACCTGGGCGGCTTCCGGTTTGTATGAATCTTTGAAAACCGAAAGATTGATAATCGTTCCGGTCTCCATGTTCATCTTTCCATATCTCGACAGATACATATCGCTCTGACCGTCAGCCTCTGTCCAATCAGCCCATGTTCCCTGAGTTAAGGCAATAGTGCCGCAGATAGGATCGCCTACAATCTCATAACCGCTGTAGTCTGAAGTTTCAGCAGTAGTTGAAACAGTTGTAACCGGATCATTTGAACCAGCGAAATCAGAGTACTGATCTTCTCTAATGAGCGTTACATAAGAAGCTGCCTGCATGTTGCAAATGTCGAGGATATCATATGTCTTTCCGTCCTGTTCGGGCTGGATGTAGAATCCGTAATAATCAACGGTATAAGGATCTCTGTCCTGCTTCTCGCCATCTTTTATCAATTCTTCGTGGTCGCAGCAGATAACGATAAGATTATCTTCGTTATAATCTGAATTGTTACGGATCATCTGACGGACCTCATCCCTGGTAACACCAAGATTGCTTAAGTCATCAGTAAGGTAATCCATAGCATCGTCTCCGACATAAACTCTGACCTTGCCTGAATAGTAGTTATCAGTTGTATCTGTGTAAGTCATATAGTATTTGAAAGTCATGTTCTTCTTGTCAAAAACCATATAAGAACCGTCATGTACAGATATCCAGTTATTCTTTAAGATCATCTTCTCGTAATCCGGTGTATCGATATCTTCAGTAATATCAGTATCTCTGGCTGTTCTTGAAGGGGATGCGGTGCTGGCTGTATTAACATAATCACTTATAGGCGCCAACAAACCGAAACAATAAAACACAACTAAAGATGCGAGCATAATGACCGACATAATAATACCGGCAATTGCTTTGCCCTTTCCGCCTTCCTTCTTTTTACCGGAAACTATTAATCCGATAACTGAGAAAATCAATCCGAAGAAACTTGTAAGTCCAACAGTGAACATACCGATGAGGGATAAAACAAAACCAGCGGTGCAGAGACCGTTATTCTTTACAGGCGGATTAACGGGTTGAACTGCCTGCTGATAAACCGTAGGCTGATAAACGGGCTGCTGGTATACAGGCGGAACTATAGGCTGGGCAACCGGTTGTGCCACCGGTTGAGGCTGAACAGGCTGAGCGGTATAAACCGGCTGTTCTGCCGGAAGAGGTGAACCGCAGCTGCCACAGAACTTTCCGCCTGCGTTATTTGCTCCGCAATTAGGACATACTGACATAGATAATCTCCTCCCTTTTTTCCTTTTGAATTTGAAAATGAAATCTAATAAACAGTTTATGTTTCTTCTGTTTTTGCCTTTTTATCAGATGTGTTCTCTTTAGCCTGTGCTGCATCTTTGACTCTCTTTCTGTCTTTGAGCCACGGTACAACGATCTCGCTGTAGATATATGCGAGAATAGCAGCAAGAGGGATTGCCAGAAGAACACCGGGGACACCCCAGATCTTTCCGCCAACAACTAAGAATACGAGTACAAGGAACGGCGGAACATTGAGTGCTGAACCAAACAGTCTGGGCTTGATAACATAGCCGTCGATAAGCTGCAATGCAAGTGTAAATACCAACCAGATAATTACTGCATCAGGTTTTGCAAGAAGCAGGATGACTGCTACGATAAATGCTCCAACGAACGGTCCGAATGTAGGTGCAAGGTTTGTAAGAGCAACAACTACAGAACAGAAAACCGCATAAGGCATTCCTGTAGCGAACATGAAGACTGCATTTACGATACCGACGATTAAGGCATCGACCAGTTCACATACGATAAATCTTGAAAAGATCGCATTAAGTCTGTTGCAGACATTGCTCCAATCAGAATAATGCTTTGAGGGAATAATAAGGAAGAAAAACTCGCTTAATGTATCGACCAGCTTCTTTTTAGCGCAGAGGAAATAATAAGCAAGAATGATGCCGATCATGAATCCAAATGCTTTAGAACCGATTCCTGCGGAAAAACTGATAACCCAGCCGGGAGTGATCTCATTTCCGCTGAATACAGTACTTACAAGCGTTGTGAGATCAGTCTGTTCATCAACAAAACCTAAAATGCTGATCTTATATTTCTCATCCAGTTCAGAAGTGAGTACAAGTTGTTTAAAGCTGTCTATATAGCCTGTAAGACCTCTGGCAAATGCCGTAATATTCTCAATTAATCTCGGAGTAATGAGAATCAAAAGAACAACAATAAGCAAAAGCATTGAGGTTAAAGATATAACCGCAGATAAAACCCATGCTTTGTTCTTAGAGGTTTCCTTGAATTTTTTCTCGATGTGTCTATAAATAAAACATGCGAAAGGGTTCGCAATATAAGCGATAACTGCACCGATTATTACTGTAGAAGTAATTGCAAAGAATGAATTGAAGAAATCCTTCATGTTGCCGAGATTCGACAACAACATATAGAAAACTACTACGACACAAAGTGAGATAGTAAGTCCGGTCCATCTGTTCTTTTCGTATTTACTAAAACGTTCTTTATATTTTTCCATGCGCGTATTATATCAGTTAAAAAAAGAGAATTCATCACAATATTTGGGTTTCATCCAGTAGCAATTCTCAACAAAACCATAGGGATTAGAGACAATCTATAACTCTGAAGCTCTGGCACCCAAAACAACAAGAGCGAAATATACTGTTCCGGAAAACAAGTGTAGAATCACAAATATATTCTCAATGAAAAAAATGTCTATGCCACCTTTTTTCTTATCAGCCTTGTTTTCTGCCTTATTCTTCTTATTTGTTTGGTAAGTGCGAATATCATTAATAAAATATCCAATACTCAACACAAAAATAAGGAATGTAAAGAATCGAACACCCCAATAAAAGTTCTCATGACCACGTCTTATGCCTGTCTCCGATAAAAAGAAGAATTCTAGGAATGAGAATATCCACCCCAAACTGCAGACTAAATGAAATCTTGATTTTATGAATTCCTTTCTATGAATAATGAACATAAAGACCGGGAAAGCTAAAACAAACACCAGATTAAGAAAGGGTTTTTTCTGGTAGAAAAAGAAATCGCCCAAAACGAGTGTTACACTACCAGCATCACCACTACCACTGCCATTCCCCGGAAACAGTATTAAATACTGGTAAGGTAAAATCAGCGATCCAATTATAACCGGAATACCATACATCATCCAGTTGAAAAAATGACAACCTTTTGCTTTGACTATATCAATTATCATCATGATTAACATAGCAGGACCAAAAGCAATTATAAAGTTAGGTTTGATCCAGTTAACAAACAAAAACAATACGCTTTCAACAATAAAATTTTTTAAATTGAATTTCAGCATGTATTTATCGTTGGTTTGATAGAAAAATAACAAGACCAACATTGCCATAAAACGCATTCCCAAATAGCTTTCATTATGCCAAATTGAACCAGCATAGGGACTTAATATTCTTTCACTTATTACAGGAATAAAAATCGGGATGGCAAATATACAAATCAGTGAGAATGCTGCCAGTATACCGAAGGATGTATCCGGGCAGATTATTTTCAGAAGCAAATAGACTATAGCAACAGTTCCTACAACAAATAATGATAGATAAAGACCTATTAAAACAGCTCCGAAATTAAGACCGAACTTTTCAACAAAAAGAAACTCCGGGATTAAAAAGATACTATATTGATCCCCACCCATATCGAGCCGAACATTAATATCTGAATAATACGTCCCGATCAGGCCTGGAAAGGAAACAGTCATTCGTCTGAAAAGTTCGGTACAAACCGCAAAAAGAAGAACCAAAGCACCTACAAAGATATACTTCGAAACGTTACTTTTATTTACTTTGCTTCTTTCGGTACTTTCTGGTCGATTCATTTTCGTCTACTTCTTCTGGAATATAATGAGTAACATGTTTTTTTAGATTTCATTATACCAATTTCAAACGTGAATCCACTTTGCAATTTAAAACGAATAATAAAAAACTCCCGCTGATGCTGCGGGAGTCTGTTTACAGTTACGAATATATTCAGATGTAATTTAAGTTTCCGATTGGTTGTTGATTCATTTTTGAGATTAACTCAATGCTAAGTTAAAACTTACTGGAGGAAACTGGAATCAAGCAAGACCAATCGTCTGCTTGTTTGTGCTTCACTTCCCATTGGTCTCACCTCCTTCGAACTATTTCGTTCGTCTTTTATCTGATGACTTGAGTATAGCACAGCGCATGTCAGAATGTGTTACAAAAAAGTGAACGTTTTCTGACATATGGATATCAGTTGAAGAAAGTGCCTATTCTATGAGGTTTTCAAGATCAGGGGGCAGTAATACCGAAATCCTTGTCTCCGTCACGTGAGATAAATGTCATCGGAGGGAGCTCAACAATGTTTCCGTTATCAGCAGATACAGCCTTCATATAGAAAGTCATTTCCGGATGAGGACAGTCATTTACAGGGTTCATTTCCTCATCGTACAATTCTGAAACAATAACAGGAGTCATATAACCTTCAGGCATAAGCACATTAAGTGTATCGCCTTTATACAGCTTATTCTTCTGGGTTACCTTGATAAGACCTTTCTCAGGATTGAAGCTGTCAGTAACTCCTACTACAAAAGCAGGCTTGTTATAAGACTTGTCAGGATCGATCTTTGCATCATCACAGGGACTGTCAAAGAAGAACCCGGTGTCATAATCTCTATGCACAACCTTATCCAGAATCTCTTTCCAGCGCGGATCAACCTTATAGTTATCAGGATCTTTGCAATAAAGGTCGATAGCTTCACGGTATACCTTTGTAACGGCAGCCGCATAATAAGCGCCCTTGATCCTTCCTTCGATCTTAAAGGAATTAATGCCAGCATCAACGAGCTCAGGAACATGGTCGATCATGCAGATATCACGGCTTCCGAAAATGTAAGTGCCTCTTCTGTCTTCCTCGATGGGAAGCGGTTTGTCAGGACGCTTATCCTCTACTACCGTAAAACCCCATCTGCAGGGCTGGGCACATGCTCCGCCGTTAGATCTTCTTCCTGTGAAATAGTTGGATAAAAGGCATCTGCCTGAATAGGAAACGCACATAGCTCCGTGAATGAAGCATTCGAGTTCAACATCAGAAGGAATAGCAGCACGGATCTTTTTAATCTGAGCAAGAGAAACCTCACGAGCGAGTACTATTCTCTTAGCGCCTTGTGCTGCCCAGAAATTACATGCAGCACTGTTGGTAACACTTGCCTGTGTAGAGATATGAATCTCCATATCAGGACAAAGTGTACGCACCATGGTGAATACACCAGGATCGGAAACAAGAACAGCGTCCGCTCCACTCTCGTTGCCAACAAATCTGACTGCATGTTCAAGTCCGTTAAGGTCATCTTCTGTCGGCATAACATTGAGAGTCACGTAGCACTTAACGCCGTGATCGTGAGCATAGGAAATGCCCGCCTTCATCTCGTCTTCATTGAAATTATCGCTGAACGCACGAAGTCCGTAACTGGTGCCGGAAAGATATACAGCATCAGCACCATATGAAACAGCGGCACGGAGTTTTTCAGGATTACCGGCCGGGCTTAAGATCTCGTAATGTGAACGGTCGTGACCCATATAAGATTCCTTTGCCGGTTATGTATCAGGTACTACAACCAAACCGCTGGTCTCTGTAGGCTCAGTAGTTTCAGAAGTTTCTGCAGCTGCATTATCTGAAGCGATCCAGTTCTCTCTGTATCTGTCAACGTTTGCTTCGTGATCAGCATAGTTGGTCGCAAATGCTGTACCACCGTCTATACCCGTAGCACAGAAATAGTAATATCCGCAATTCGGCTCAGGATACAAAGCTGCAGAGATAGCATCCAGGCCTGGCATACAGATAGGTCCCGGAGGAAGTCCCTGGTGCGTGTATGTGTTATAAGGGCTGTCGATATTCATCTGTTCATCAGAGTGGAGAAGCGTTGTTCTTCCGCCATTCATCTCAATGAGATAGTTGATAGTAGCTGATGAACCCAAAACATCACCATAGTCCATTCTGTTATGGAATACAGCGGAAACCAGCATCATGTCAGCCGGCTTACCTGTCTCCATCTGAATAATGGAAGCCAGAGTGATTACTTCATCCATTGTCATGCCGAGTCTTTCTGCACGTACGTAATACTCATCGTAGAGCTTGCTCTGCATGTTGTTAAGGAACTTTCTGATGATTGACTCAGGGCTCGCATTAACGTCGAAATTATAAGTATCGGGATAGAGATAACCTGCAAGGATGAAATCTCTTCCCTCCTTGATCTCGATCTGTGATACGAACTCGTAATCGACAAAAAGATTCGGTGAATTCATGCACTTATCAAACTCTTCATCATCGAAGTTAAGACCAGCATCATGAAGAATCTGCTTGATCTCATAGTAAGTAACACCTTCAGGAATCGTAACAGTTACCGCCGCAGGTTCGAGAGTAAGGAAGAACATGAGCTCGTCATATGAAAAGCCCTTTAACAGGTAGTGTGTACCTGCAACATAGGCACCGTCAAAACCGTTAAGCTTACTGATTATCGAGAACAGGAACTTATTGGTAATAAGACCCTGCTCATAGAGCTTGTCAGCTATATCAGATGTGGAATCACCGTTTTTGATTACAACGGTAACAGCGCCTTCTGTGTCAGCCTTGATATCGTACTTACCTTCTTCAATATCTGTCTTGAGCGCGTTGAATCTCTTATCCTGAGAAATGACATAGTTATAGCCGACGTAAACGCCGGCTACTGCGAATCCGAATAAAAGTGTCAGGATTATAAGTATTCTGAGAGCGACTCTGACTTTGTTAGATAACATAAGTAAAAGACTACCCCCGTTTAAATTCTAGTTTATGCGTCCTTGTTCTTAAGCTTTGCTACAGTCTTGGCACGCAAATCGTTATTAAGTATCTTCTTGCGAAGTCTGATTGACTTAGGAGTTACCTCACAGAGCTCATCATCTTCGACAAATTCGAGGCACTGCTCAAGGGAGAAAGTCAGAGGCGGTGTAAGACGCATTGCATCGTCTGCACCTGCTGAACGCATGTTGGTTACATGCTTTTTCTTGCAGACATTAACGGTAATATCATCAGGCTTAGGATTGATACCTACGATCATGCCTTCGTATACCGGTGTGCCTGCTCCGATGAAAAGTGCACCTCTATCCTGAGCATTGTACAATCCGTAGGTTACAGCCGTTCCGGTCTCGAATGCTACGAGCACTCCCTGACCTCTCGTCTCGATGTCACCTGCGAAGGGTTCAAAGCCCGAGATAACGGAGTTCATTATACCATTGCCCTTAGTGTCGGTCAAAAACTCGGTACGGTATCCGAGGAGTCCTCTGGAAGGAATCTTGAACTCGAGACGGGTATATCCCTTGGTTGGAGGAAGCATGTTGAGGAGCTCACCTTTACGTCTTCCGATCTTCTCCATAACAGGACCTACGAAGTCCTCAGGAACGTCGATTACGAGCTCTTCAACAGGTTCACAGAGAACGCCGTCGATCTCCTGCATGATAACCTTCGGCTTACTTACCTGGAATTCATATCCTTCACGGCGCATTGTCTCGATAAGGACTGAGAGATGTAGCTCTCCTCTTCCCTTTACGATGAATGCTTCTGTAGTATCTGTCTCTTCAACTCTCATGGAAACGTTTGTCTCGATTTCCTTGAAGAGTCTGTCTCTTAAGTGACGGGAAGTAACGAACTTACCTTCCTGACCTGCAAATGGGCTGTCGTTAACTGAGAATGTCATTGCGATAGTAGGCTCGTCGATCTTTACGAACGGGAGCGGCTCGGGAACAGTTGCATCACAGAGTGTATCTCCGATGTTGATATCAGCAATACCTGCAACACATACGATCTCACCGATAGATGCGGATTCAACTTCCTCACGGCCGAGGTTATGGAATCTCAAAAGTTTAACTACTCTTGCATTTCTCTTACCGTCTTCACCATATGTTACGAGGGCAACGTTCTCACCCTGCTTGATAGTACCTCTCTCAACTCTGCCTACGCCGATTCTGCCGATATAAGGATCGGAGTCGATGTTGGATACGAGGAGCTGCATAGGGCCATCAGGATCACCAACCGGGCAGGGTGTGTACTCAACTACTGTATCAAGGAGAGGTGTGAAGTCGAGTTCTTTGCCTTCTTCATATTCCTTGAGGTCGAGTGTTGCGATACCTGTCTTACCGGAAGTATATACAACAGGGAATTCGAGCTGCTCATCGTCTGCGCCGAGCTCGATAAAAAGATCGAGAACCATGTCTACTACTTCAAGAGGTCTTGCGTCAGGTCTGTCGATCTTGTTGATGCATACGATAGGCTTAAGACCTAACTCCAATGCCTTGTGAAGAACGAATCTAGTCTGAGGCATAGGACCATCGAAAGCATCAACTACGAGAAGAACGGAGTCAACCATCTTAAGTACTCGCTCTACCTCACCGCCGAAGTCAGCGTGGCCGGGAGTATCTACTACGTTGATGCGGATGCCCTTGTAATCAATAGCTGTATTCTTTGCAAGGATCGTGATTCCTCTCTCACGCTCCAGGTCGTTAGAGTCCATAACCTGCTCAACAACGGCCTCGTTCTCACGATAAACGCCGGCCTGCTTGAGCATGGAGTCAACGATCGTTGTCTTACCATGGTCAACGTGTGCGATGATAGCAATGTTTCTTAAATTCTCGATAGTTGTGACTGCCATAAATGATTTCTCCGTAAAAAAGATCAGTTCAAACCTAAAACTGATGCGCCTATAAATTATTAATAAAAACCGAGTAATATTTTGCTACTGAAATGGTCGGATTAGTGACTGTGATATTTCACAAAATATCAGTCTTCTTCGCCGTTCTTATTACGCAAAAGGAGACGCAGTGGAACGCCTTCAAATCCGAAGTTACGTCTTAACTGGTTCTCAAGATAACGCTCATATGAGAAATGGGACAATTCCTTGTCGTTTACAAAGAGCACGAACGTAGGCGGCTGAACAGAAACCTGTGTGCCGTAATAAATGCGGAGATGTCTTCCCTTGTCCTGAGGAGTCGGTACCTGTGTTACCGCTTCAGAAATCATCTTGTTAAGAACGCTTGTAGTAAGGCGCTTCTGTGAATTCTCGTATACCATCTTTATCAGCGCAAAAAGCTTTTCAACACGCTGACCTGTTTTGGCAGAAATAAAGAGCACAGGCGCATAATCCATGAAAGGAAGACGGTCTTTAACGATCTTCTCCATCTGCTCAAGAGTGCCTGTCTGCTTTTCAATTAAATCCCATTTGTTGATTACAATGACGGATGCCTTGCCGGAGTCATGGGCCATACCTGCAATTCTGGTATCCTGCTCGGTAACCCCTGCCTCAGCGTCAATAAGGATGACGCAGACATCACTTCTGTCGACAGCCGCAACGGCTCTTACCATCGAATAACGCTCGATGACATCTTCGATCTTACCCTTTTTACGCATGCCGGCAGTATCTACGATAGTAAACGAACCGTATTCATTCTCAATAAGGGAGTCAATCGTATCTCTGGTTGTTCCCGCAATATCGGAAACAATGCTTCGCTCTGAACCCGTAAGTCTGTTAGATAAAGAAGACTTACCGGCATTAGGTCTGCCGATAATTGCGACTCTGATCGTCTCATCCTTGCCCTCAGACTCATCTGCAGGCGGAAATTTTGAAACAATGAGGTCGAGCATTTCGCCAAGACCTAACTTATGCGCTGCTGAAATAGCGCAAACATCCTCCAGGCCAAGATTATAGAATTCATAGAATTCCGGCGGAGGATCACCGACATAATCGGATTTGTTAACACAAACGACAACCGGACGCCCTGCCTTTCTGAGCATTACCGCAATTTCCTCGTCTGCTGCCGTAAGGCCGCTCTTAAGATCACACATAAAAAGGATGACATCTGCTGTCTCGATAGCGATTTCAGCCTGAACTCGCATCTGCTGCAAAATAATGTCATCTCCTGTGTCAGGCTCAATACCGCCTGTGTCGATCATTATGAAATCTCTTCCGCACCAGGAAGTTTCCGCATATATACGGTCGCGCGTAACACCGGGAGTGTCATGCACGATTGAGATTCGCTCACCATAGATAGTGTTGAACAGAGAGGATTTGCCTACATTCGGCCTTCCCACTATTGCCACAACAGGTTTGCTCATACAGCCAATATGCCCTTCCTTTGCAAAAATAAGAGGCAGTGCCTTAATTCCATACACTGCCTCGTTAACTAATACTTCTAATTATCTCAGATCTCTTCGTCGACTTTGATAACCTGTTTTCCGTCCAGGTAACCGCAGTTCTTGCAGACCGTACGGCGAAGCATCTTAGCATGACACTGGGGACATTCAACGAGACCCGGCATGTTAAGTTTCCATGCGCTTCTGTGACGAGCTGTCCTTGCCTTCGACCATTTACGCTTCGGATGTGCCATTCATCTTCACCTCTTTCTTTACACAAATGCTTGAAGATAATACATTATATTTCTTCGTTTTGCAAGAGCCTTTTTATGGAAAAGATATTCCTGATCGGTTCACCGCTGTCAGGATCGAGCGTATAACTGATCTCTGCGCCGTCTATAAGGCCCCCCGGGAAATTAATATATTCCGTATCTATCTCTACGTCAATCGGTCCGAAAGCCGTTATCATCGAGCTTTTTGTTCTGTTTCCGACCTCGAAAACCATTCTGGACGTAACATCGCCGTTTCTTACAACAATTGCTTTAGATTCTTCTTTTATTAAAGTTAATACAAAATGAGTTTCTTTTTCGTTCTCTTTGTGTTTCTCGTTCCAATTGTAAATCGTTCTGGTACCTTCCTTGGAAACTATGCCCATAGTCTTCAAAGGTTCACCATATACACCGGTCTTTATCTCAAACAGGCACTTTTCTTCAATATTTTCTTTACCCATCAGATGGTCACCTCATATTTGTCAGTAGAAAAATGTCTTGTTCCTGAAGGCAGGCCTTCGCCGAGGAAAGGAGCAGCAACCTTCTCAAAGAGTTCAGGTTCGTCACTGGTATAAAACTCTCTTACAGGGCCGTCGGCAGACTCTTCTGAAGAAATTCCCTCTTTATTAAGGAGTTCAGATACAACCTGGGCAGTAGCTTCTCCTGTATTTACGAGAACTATCCCTTCTCCCATTACTTCTCCGATAACCTTGGAGAGCAGAGGATAATGGGTGCAGGCCATAACCAGAGTATCAACACCAGCCTCTTTAAGGGGTTTCAGATATTCTTCAGCCGTAAGTCTCGTTACTTCCGTATCCCACCAGCCTTCCTCAGCCAGCGAAACGAACAACGGACATGCCTGTTCAAAGATCTCAATATCCTTCATTCCCAATTCAGCGGCTCTTCTCTCCACAGCATCTTTATAAACACCTGTAGAAATCGTACCCTTGGTGGCAATAATGCCGATCTTGCCGTTCTTAGTTGATCTGCAAGCTACGTCAGCACCGGGTGTAACCACTTCTACGACCGGAACATTGGCTCTCTTTTTGAGTTCTTCATATGCATAAGCACTGGCCGTATTGCATGCGATAACGATCATCTTTACGTCTTTTGTCTCAAGGAACTTAAGATTCTGCAGAGAATAACGGATTATTGTGCTTTTTGACTTGGTCCCGTAAGGTGCTCTCGAATTGTCACCAAAATAGATAGTGCTCTCATTCGGGACACTATTCCAAATCTCACGAAGAACAGTAAGTCCTCCGATACCTGAATCGAAAACTCCAATCGGTCTGTTATCAGTCATTTATATAATTCTCTCCTTATTTAAGGCGAACGTTATAATCTGGTCCTATTTTAAAGGTTTTGCCCGACACGTCAACGTGCATATTATTTTTGGGGACCTTGCCGAACATGATCTGACAGCTGAACAGCTGCTGGTATTTTACCTTCTTGCCGTCCTTTGTCTCAAAGTACATGTTGACCTTGTTTCTGCCGTAATTGCCGTCACCGATTACAGGATGACCGAGATGAGCAAATTGAGCTCTGATCTGATGAGTTCTTCCCGTAACGAGCTCCAATTCCAGGTCTGAAACGCTCTCGCCATCAGGTCCCGCATTCTCAAAAGTCTTGAGAATTCTGTACTTCGTAGCAATATCGAGGTCTCCGGGCTGCTTTACGTCATGGATATAGACTTTACCCTGTTTGGTCTTCTCCAAATAACCCTTAACTTCCTTATAAATAGTTCCATCCTCGCCTACTGCCGGTTCTCCCACATAGGGTTCGCCGAGCACGAGGGCGCGGTATCTCTTAACTACAAGATTATTCTTAAAGAGCTCAACACAATCAGCCAGTGCCTGTTTATTCTTTGCAATAAGAACAAGGCCGCCGGTATTCATATCAATTCTATGGCAGAGCTCGGCATCTCTATATTTTGTTATGTCACGGATCTGATCGATCAGGGTATCTTCGATATCATCTCTGCCAGAGTGGACAGCTATTCCCTGTGATTTGTTGACGATAAGAAGTCCCTTAGTCTCTGCGATGATCTCGAACATCTTCTCCTGGGGTTTAGCCTTCGTTGTAGCTTTCGGTGCTCCGTCGAAAAGATCATCCGGAAGCCATATCTCTACGACATTGCCTTCTTTTACAGCAATATCCTTGTTGACCTTTTTGCCGTCGATCCTTATGTCACGGCGCTTGAGCGCATGAAACAGATCCGCAGATTTAAGTTGCGGATAAGCCTCCTGGCAGGCCTTTACGACATGAAGTCCGTCCTGAGATCTTGTTACTTTGAAATCACGCATTTACCTTTGACCCCGACAAATCCTTATAATGCATGATATTTTACCACAAAGGAGAACGGTAAACTTTAACGCTTGGGGATGGGCAAAAGGCTCCTTGTACTAGCCTTATATTCGGCATAACCCGGCTTAGAAGACTGGCGTTTATCAGCCATAGGAATACTTACAAAGAAGAATAACAGCGTGTTGGCCATAGCACCTGCAATAAACCACCAGTGGAATGACATGACAGATACAGCCTGTATAGAAATTCCCCACCACATCAGGATCTCACCGAGATAATTGGGGTGTCTTGCATACTTCCAAAGACCTGTACGGATAAGTCCGTGCTGACCGCTCTTTCTGTATTTCTGCATCTGTGCATCTGCAACAAGCTGAAGCGTCGCCGCACCGATGCAGACAGCCATACCTATATAACTTCCTATATTCGCTCTAAGATCGAACTTTATCACGTAAACAGCCGGAAGGGTAGTCATATAAACGATGAGAGTAGGTACCATATGAATTCCCGCGAAGTTGATGAGCGGATATAACCTGCCGGTCTCTTTTTCGAATTTTGTATAGCGCCAGTCCTGATGGTTAAGGCCTCCGAATACATATGCCCAGTTTGCGGTAAGCCTTACACCCCAATAAATAATCGAAATCAGAAGAAGTATCGTGGCCGGAGCATAGATGATATGACATACTGCAAAACACAATACGATAACTATGGGCTGGACACTCCAGTAAGGATCGTAAACAGATGCATTTTTAAAGATCAGACTGAAAATAAAAACAAATACAGTGGATACAACATCAGCTATAAGAAGATTTACCCAGAAAGGAAACCGGAGCACAAAGTACACCAATATGCCAAGACATGCCGTCATTATGTAAATGCACACAATTAGCAGAATACTGATAGCTTTACTGTTTTTGATCTTATCCATCAACTGTAATTCTTAACCTTACTGACTGAAACGTAGTTTCCTATTATAGCAGCGAGATCTGTACCCTCACTGCCGGACCAGTGCCTTTCAAAATTCACCTTGTAGCTTATTTTATCTCCATCTTTAGAAACTAAATCATAACCGACACAGAAATCATCCTGAGAAACTATGCAATCGTACTTAATACCTTTACATTCTTCAACAGAACAATCAGGGAAATTTACATTCCAGATTTCATTTTTCCCCAAAGGCATATCGATAAGCTTAGTTGCTATCTCTTCGATATATTTATCAGTGATTTCATGATTTCCTATGTGAGATTCAGAAAAAGCTATTGTATGTATTCTGTGATTGGCAGCCTCCAGAGCGGCACCGACAGTAGCTGAATACTGGATATCTGATGCGATATTATATCCTGCATTAATCCCACAGAAAACAACGTCAGGACCGCCCGGCACAACACAATTCAGACCGACACTTACGCAATCGGAAGGCGTGCCCGAAGTGCAATATGCGTGAACTCCTTCAACCGGAAAATCAACAGGCCACACATCAACCGGCTCCCAGAAAGTAGCAGAATGCGACATAGCACTGAACTGTCTGGCAGGTGCCACAACCCAGACTTCACCAAACTTCTTTGCAAGTTTTGCGAGTCTTGCTATACCTTCTGAATCTATACCATCATCGTTTGCAACCAGTATTTTACGCATACTTCTTTCCTTATCCTAAGGCTTTAATTGTTTCGATAAACTCTGCAATCTGCTTTTCTTTTGCTTCAGAGGGCAGCCCCTTATACATTCAGTGTGTATTTAGCGTTAAGATTCAGTTGCTTGAAATTGCCGTCATCAGGCGTCAAAACGCGGTTGTATTTTATACCGTTATGTTCCAGACAGATATCAAGGAACAGCATAAAAATACCAATATCAATACTTCCAAAATACGCGAGTCTGAACGGCGGGATTATGCCGTGCTTACCGGGACGTCTGTAACGGTATACGTCAAGTGTATTATCACCCTTGTTGATGACCTTCCACGGCTGGATGTTGCATGCCGTCGGAGTGAGTCTGACAACCTCAGTTATACCATCTATAACAGGGCCTTCCCAAAATTCTTCGACAGGAACACGTTTAAAATCAGACAGGTCACCCGGTGTACGGAATTTGGAATCATCGTCAATCTTACGGATAGCCATCATGATGACATACTCGAGACCTTCATACCGTCTCTCTTTTGTTCTGCCCACACCAAACCATAACGGACCGATTCCTCTTGCAGTAAGCCAGAGATCCAATTGCTCACCAATATATCCGATATTCTGAAGATATCCGGGTTTCTTCTCGCTGTAGATAAGGATGCAGTATTCTTCGCCTCTATTGCAGCTCGTTTGATTTCCAGGAACGATCTTGATCTTGGTATTAATACCTTCGAAAAGAGGAGTGAACTTATACCACATTGTACGGATCTCATCGAGCTCTTCAGGACTGATTGTTTTCCCGTCAGGCTCACCGTATCTGTGGAAAGATTTACGCTTGAATATCATGTCATAGTATGAAGCATACATAAGTGTTCCCCTCCATAATTCTGAAAACATTCTATCACAATAAAAGGTCTGCCCGGACCTATACGGTTCAGACAGACCTCATTTCTGATAATTCCTTACCTCCGTCAATCGCTTACAACATACGCGAAAAGGAATACAACCGGTGAGTTCCAATAAATGGTAACTTCGTTCAATGAGTATGCCTGATCGTTGTCTGCGTAGCACAGAGCGGGCGCTGTTCCTTCAAGAACTGTAGAAGCATAAGGATCTTCAAGATTCTGGTTAGGGCCACCAGCAACCATACCGGGAACAACGATTCCTGTAGCCTCTGTAGGTCTGTGGTGAGGTGATTCAGGTGACTGTGTACCAAAACCGGTTAGGAAGCAATAACTTGTTCCGTTTGTACCGAGCAGGTAGTTGAGCTGTTCTCTTGCTACTGCATCACCTTCATCAGTATTCTTAACTACATCATAAAGGATCAGATACATACCATTGTTTGCAATAGTCATGTTACTGCCCCAAGGATACTCAACAAGAGATGAGTTATATGCATCGCCTGCAGCTGCAGCCTCAACACCGGGAACACCGCTCATGAAACTTGTAAGAACTGCATCATAGAACTTACCCTTTGCCTTTTCAGCAGACAGATATGCATATCCGGCATAAGCACCTACACCCTGCCAACCGAAATCACTGGCGCAAGGAACTCCGCCATCGATAAGAGCGCAGAATGCATCATCATACTTTGAATCGCCTGAAGCCTTGAAGAGTTCAGCATAAGCCCAGCATCTCTCATCCTTATCATTTGTATCAGGATATTCACCTGTAACAATACCATCAGGGTTAACAGCACCCTCGAAATCAGGATGGGCATCAAGATATTCTGCTGCTTTTACTGCTGCGTCATAACAAGCTGTAGCAAAATCAGGATCGATATCAGCATAGATGTAAGAAGCCATTGCCATAACAGCTGCAAAGTCGCCTGTAGCCGTTGTAGATACAGGAGTAACGATCAGTTCTTCTGTCTCTGCTTCAGGCATTACAAATCCGGGGAAATTAGCGCAAGTAACCTTGTGGTATACACCACCGTCAGGAGCCTGCATCTTGAACAGCCAGTTAAGCTCAAATTTAACTTCATCAAGAACATCCGGGATTCCGTTACCTGATTCAGGGATACCGAGTTCATCATCAAATGCATCGGGATAGAGGCTGTATGCGAGCATGAGGTCAGCTGCACCCTTCGCACCGGATACTACATATCTTCCGTAGTCACCTGCATCATGCCAGCCGCCTGATACGTCAATAGTCTCTTCTGTTCCATAGATTGTAGCTGCGCCTGTATGGCATTCAGGATGTGCGTGGTCTCCTGCGAGATCTGCCGTAAGTTCAACTCCGCATCTTTGCAGATAGAACATACGAAGCGTAGCATCGAATGCCTCATCGTATACATCTTCGGCAATCTTAAATTCGAATGATTCAAATTCTCCTGAAACGATCTTATATGTACCGGGTGTAGTGAAGCTTGAGAAATCAAATCTTGCTTCATCTCTGCCGGTAGCATCGTTGAAAGAAGCAGGCTCTACATCGCCTTCATAAACAACGCTGCCGGAAGCTGCATCTACAACTGTAGCCTTGGTTGAAATTGCATCACCGTTTAATACAGCAATCTTCTCAGCATCAGGAAGGAAACCGATCTGGTTCAAATTAATGGACTGAACGATCGCTCCTCCGACAGCACCGCCTTCAACATAACCAGTATCGTCAATACACTGGAGATCCAGGTTATCAAAAAGCATTGTATGCTCCTTGAACTTCTCGTTTGTCTCAAAACGTCCAACGTTGAAACAAAGACGGGGAGCCGGGTCACTTGTCTCTTCCATCGTGAAAACAACATCAAAATGCTGCATCTCAGGTGTAGCGTGAACAACCTCTTCAACGTAAGCGTGATAGTCACTTCCGTTGATCTGGATTCTTACTGCAAAGTCACGCTCAACAGTTGAACTGCAATCGAACTGGAGTTCGTACTTACAACCCTGGTAAATACTGAATCCGTCATAATACAGCTGGTTGGAATGCTCTTTATTACCGACGATCTTACAATCGAACTGTAATTCCCCATTGGAATTAACTGCCATCAGACCATCGCCGCCCTCAAAATATGTGTGCCATGCGTGATCAGAACTTGAGAAATCCCCGTTCTCAATCATGTTAAATCCCATAAGAGGATGTTCGTCTTCCGTAGTTTCCGTTGTTTCTTCAGACGTAGTTTCTTCGGAAGTCTCAGACTCTGTAGGCTGTGTCTTAGTACAAGATGCCATGCCGATAAGCATGGATCCTGCCAGGATCACACTTACGATCTTTCTTTTCATAACGTGCCTCCAAATAGCAATTATTCACAGAATAGGATTATAACACCCCGAAAATCCAATTAATACAAAATAGGTTTTATAAATAAAATTAATCGCAAGTATAACCGGGCTTCTTATAGAGTGATTCCATTTCAGGGGCTATCTCTTTGTCCCAGACCTCAGGCTTCCAGTCTTCCTTCTCATATTCCTTAACAGAAACTGAAACAGAAGACAGATCACAGCCCATCAGTTCAGCTACGTCCTGAGCAACCTTATCAACACACTTCTGCTTTACTTCTTCTGTACGGCCCTTGAAACATTTAATGGTTACGTGCGGCATAACAATTCTCCTTAATCAAATTAATATAGTAGGTTTATACCACAAATCCGGGCAAACAAAAACCGCAACTGTTATCAGTTGCGGTTCTTAGTTGGCTGCCGAACAAGGATTCGAACCTTGACAAACGGTGTCAGAGACCGGTGTGCTACCGTTACACAATTCGGCAATGCTTTTTACGACTTTGGAATTATAGCAAAGCATATTCTGAAAATCAATATAAGAATTTTAATCTTTTACTGACTCCAAAGGCGGCATAGCTCCTATCTCTGTCAATTTCTGACGGACTTTGCCCATATCTTCATATATAGGCATCTTATTTGCGGGGTTTCTGAGGGCATAGGCCGGATGGTAAGTTGTCATGATGTAATAACCGTTCTTCTCAATAAAGACGCCTCTTACATCATGCATTACGGGCTTTGTGCCAAAAAATCCCTCATAAGCAGTAGATCCGCACAGAAGAATAACCTTCGGCTTTACGAGTAAGAACTGTTCAGCCAAAAGAGGCTTGCACGCATGAATCTCTTCAGGCGTAGGACGTCTGTTTTGGGGAGGTCTGCACTTGGCAATATTACATATATGGTAATCATTATTAGTAAATCCATAGCTGCCGAGAAGATTCTGAAGGAGCTGGCCTGACCTTCCGACAAACGGCAATCCCTGAATATCCTCGTTCTCGCCAGGAGCTTCTCCGATGATCATGAGAGGCGCCTTGCGGCTTCCCCTGTAAATAACCACATTAGTGCAGCCGGCTCTGAGACCGCAGTTATTGCAGTTTTTACACTTGGCCTCGAAAGCCTCCCACTTCATATCAAACTCGTCTGCCATATATACCTCTTACTTGAACATAATGACGGTTATTCCGTCGTTCTGGAGTCCCCAGTCCCTGTCACGGCTCACAGAAGGATGCTTTGCATTCATTTCACGACCCGCGCTCGAGAAAGGGCCAAAATCTTCGCCGGGACAATAAGACTTGATCATGCCACGGGAAATATACTTTCGAAGCTCCATACCGATCGCCTGTTTAATTGCTCCACCGGTACCGGAAGAACCATAACCGTGAACGATCTTTGCCACAGGCTGGCCAGTCGCTCTTACACGGTATATCCCGTTCTGCAGCTTTACCATCGCCTGCTGGACGGTTGGGTGACCCTGTTCAATGTTAATTATTTCCATTAGGAACCTCCGGAATTTAATTTAGATTATACATTAAGATATAATTAATACATGAGACTTGATAAATTACTTGCAAACAGCGGTCTTGGAACCAGATCACAGGTACGTGACCTTATTTCCCACGGCAGTGTCAGTGTAAACGGCACCGTTGTTACTGATGCATCAATGCAGGTAAAAGAAGATGACCCTATTGAGGTCAACGGCGAGGAAATCAATTGCCAGACCAAGCTCTATTTTCTTTTCGATAAACCCGACGGGGTCCTGACCGCGATGGAAGATAAACGTCTTCCCTGCATCGCTGACTACATCCCATCTGAACTCAAATTCAAAAAACTGTCTCCTGTTGGAAGACTCGACTACCACACTTCCGGACTTCTGATAATTACTAATGACGGCGAGTTATCCCACCGCCTCCAGTCACCCAAATACGAAGTTCCGAAAGTTTATCTGGCAACATACAGAGGTTCAGAATGGACATCCGGCGAGATCAATACCGTCGCTTCAGGCTTTACTATCCGCGACAAAGGATATGCCGAGCAGATAGCACCGGCTGATCTTAAGACCCAATCCTATGAATCTGACGGCACAGGCCGGGCACTCCTTACGCTTCACGAGGGAAAGACTCATGAGGTAAGAAGGATTTTCGCGCATTTCGAAAAAGAAGTATTGGAACTCAGAAGAATAGAACTCGCCGGTGTAAAAGTAACAGACGGATTAGATAATTGCGGCTTATTAAGACCTCTTACACAAGAGGAATTAAATATGCTTTTCGAAGCAACGGGAATAGCTTAAACGTACGCGCTGTTAATAATCGCCGTTATTACCAGAACTGATTTTTCATCTTCCTCGCAGTTGATACACTGTCCGACTATAAGTGTAGTCTGACGAGAATGCCACATGCAGTTTACTCCCATTTTAGCAGCAGCTTCAGGATCGGTTATCTCATAACCAATGAGGATGGGCTCATCAGAAAAATCTTCAGGATTAGGAAGATCCATCTCGTCAAAACCATTTTCCCTGTACATCTCATTCTGATAGTAGATAGCTTCCCTTTCGCTCATATAAACCGGTTCGATTCCGGCTTTTGCATCATCCGTAAGACCAGCCATGATCTGGTCGCTGATAGGAGTTAAATCTTTGAAAACAGTGTAATAGTACAGATAAGATTCCTTGTCTGAAACCAATGCAACAGGATTCATGTAGAACATAGCATTAAGTGTCTCATTACCTGTTTCGGAATAAGCGAATCCCTCATCGTTCGGAACAACTACATCGGCATATCCGACATAAGGATTCTTAGCTCCGTTCTCAACAAGGGTTTCCCTCATGTATGTGTTATCGAACATCATATGCCCGAAAACAACTACCGCATAAGAAGTTCTGGAATTGTTGATAAGGCCGACAATAACAACGATTGCCGCAATACCGATTACAAGACCTGCCAGATACTTATACCATGTGTATTCGATATAATTCTTCCATGCGGATTTTGACTTACCAAAGATCTTGGGTTCAGCCTCGATCTGCTGCTCATGTTCTACCCTGAAATCACGTCTGCCTGAAGCAATATCATAAACAGTTGCAATCTCCTCATCCATCTTCTTGGATTCCGGATCATCCTTGCCTCTGTATTTCTTGGCCATCTGCCAGAAACGGTCATCTATTTCCTTGATATCTGCATCAGAAGGAAGTCCCATGTAAGACAGGGCTTCTTCACGTGTCATTGTTGTGAGATCTAATTCGCTGCTATTTGCGGTTAAATCATTTTTGTCTGTCGTATCGCTCATCTAACTCCTGCTTACAAGCACTTGATCGCGAGACGAATAACGTTCTTTGCAGCTGACTGGACATCAGCTAAGGTAAGTCTGCCGTTGTGAACAGCAGTAACAATATCTTCCGCATTCTTAGCACATCCGGGCATCTGCATATCGCAGCCGGCGTAAACGCACAATCTTGAGAATGCCGGCGGATACTTGAGTTTCTTCTCGTCATATCCTAAGAACTCGACATCTTCGAATGAAGAATACCAGTCAGTCATGACGGCACCTTCATAGTCCCATTCGTCTCTTAAAACGTTCTGGATCAGCTCGTAATTGTTTGCTGTATGTATTCCGTTTAAAAGGTTATATGAAGTCATAACGCAGAAAGGCTGTGAGAGCTTAACTGCGAGCTCAAATCCTCTCAGGTAGATTTCTCTCAGTGCTCTGACAGAAACGTGAGAGTTGTTGAACATTCTGTTGTTCTCCAGATTATTGCATGCAAAGTGCTTGATCGTTACACCCTTGCCGTCAATAGACTGGACACCCTTTGTATCAGCTGCAGCACAAAGACCTGTAACCAGCGGATCTTCTGAGAAATACTCGAAGTTTCTTCCGCACAAAGGATTTCTATGGATATTCATTCCGGGAGCGAGCCAGAGATGAACACCAAATTCTTCCATCTCCTCGCCGATGAGCTTACCGAGTTGCTCAATAAGATCAAGATTCCATGTGCTTGCGAGTGAAGTTGCAACAGGAATCATTGTGCAATACTGGTAGTAATCGACAGCATCAGCAGGTGTATCTTCCGGGAAAGGACTTGTGATAAGACCGAATGTGTCACCGCCTCTCAGGAGGTCGCCGTTCTTTGTTGCCTTGAAATGAGGCTGGAGTCTCAATCCTGCAGGGCCGTCAGCCATAACAAGAGCAGGAATTCTTCTCTTTCTCTCGAAAATGGAAGTTGTCTCTGCTGCTGCGCCGGGCACATGCATAGACGCACAGAATATCTGGTCTTCCATACCTTCCCTGACATAGTTACCGACAATGAGCTCAGCCATCTCTTCCAATGTAAACTGGGCAACAAACTCACCGACACCGGCATTACGTCCGATAACAGATCCGAGAGTGAGAACCTCATCTTTTCTCATGTCAACGTTAGTCTCACTAACACCTCTGTATCTTATGATGCTTCTTCTTACTCTCGAGAGATTGAGTTCTATTCTTCTGGTGCAGGCTGCTATCTGTGCTTCATCAATAGCCTGATGAGCCAACTTACCTGTACCGGGATTTTTCATATCTTCGAAAACATATCTCGGATCATCTTCAAGGATCCTGTCATACTTCTCTCTGATTACCGTCTCAGGAACAGTCAGAATAGCTTCGATCTTTGTATCACGAGAGCTCGTACCGACTCTGAGAATGTAATCACCCTGTGGGATTACGCTGGCAGGATAATCGTCATCAAAGCAAGAGAAATTCTCAATTGAGAAAGTAACAATTACATTTTCACTCTCTCCGGGATAGATGAGTCCGGATTTAGCAAAACCAACGAGTTCCTGATAAGGTCTGTCGATCTTACCCTCAGGTGCTGAAACATAAACCTGGATAACCTGTTTACCTGCATACTCTGAACCGGTGTTAGTTACCTTTACGGCAATTTTGATATCAGAACCTGCCTGGATAATATCCAAAAACTCGGTTGAGAAAGTTGTATAAGATTTACCGTATCCGAACGGATACAAAGGCATAATGCCGAATGAATCAAAGTATCTGTATCCTACATAGATTCCTTCTTTGTAAAACTCATCGTCAGAATTTCCGTTAAGGCTGGAGAATTCATTCGCACAGGGATAATCCTCATAAGACTTTGCCCATGTATCAACCAGCTTACCTGAAGGATTGGTCTTACCCAAGAGGGCGTCAGCAACGATATTGCCCGTATAGCTTCCGACCTGTCCGACGAACAAAATGGAATCAACGCCCGGACGGTGCTTGAGCTGTGACATATCAATAACTGCGCCTACGTTAAGGAGCACGATTACTTTATCGAACTTAGCTGTGATAATGTCGAGATTCTTATCTTCTTCATCGGTGAGATAGTAATCACCTTTTTCAGGCTTTCTGTCTCTGCCTTCTGATGAATCTCTGGAAATAACAAAGATTGCTGTATCACAAGCAGCCTCAGCTATATCTTCCTCTGTGATCTCCGGCATAACAGGAGCTTCAAAAGGCTTCTCGAAAAAGATATTGATCGGTGCTGTATTACGCTCTTTTGCGAGTCTGTCTACTTCAGCAAGGTAAACTTTGAGCTCTGCATCGTACGTAGCATCATATCTGTTGAGCCAGCCTTTGGATGCGATATCAAATCCTGCTTCGGCAAGACCGTCAGCGATATTTACATTGCTTCTGGTATTAACTTCTCCGGATCCGCCACCGCCTTTTACTGTATGGGTAGCTCCATTTCCGTAAAGAGCGACTCTTCCGGGATTCTTAAAGGGCAAAGTTCCATCATTTTCAAGAAGGACGAGGCACTCTCCTGCAAGTTCCTTGACAGTATTCATGTGCCTGATTTCCATATCGGTCATTTCATCGGTGGTCTTTGCGACAAAATCCATAAAGCACTCCTTCCGTATGGTGGCCGACAATAACCACCTTACAATCCAGATTAATTCCAGATTATTATATATTAAAAATCTTAGAGCGCAAAATTACATTCTTGTGATATGAAAAAGTTCCACAAGAATGAGTTTTCGAAAGATACAAAGTGATCAGAAACTTCTAAATTTACCTGTAATCGGTTATCTCAATAACCCTGTAACCGGGCATGTAATTATAATTGTCGATCGTCCTGCTGCAGTAGAACCTGATATCATCCGCACCATATACAGAATAGGTCAGCGTACCCTTATCGTGTCCGGTTACATCAATATGTATGATGACCTGGTAAACCTCCGGGTCGGTGCCGCCTTCCGTGTAAGGAACCATATCTCTTCTGACATAGATCGTAAGATCGTAAGACATCTTATCGTCATTCGGGAATATAGCCATGGAATTCAGATATGAACCGTCATTCAAATCACAAACATTGCTTATGCGGCCCAAACGCTTGGTGCATTCCGGATCATCGTATATCGAATATGAGAAATCTTTCTCAGGATTTCCCAGACTGTCAACATAAAGACCTACACGCGCCGGAACGTCTGTCAAAGCAACGACACAAGCATAATCAAGATACTGGGTAAATGACGTGATTTCTTCCAGACTCTGCTTTACGACTGCGCCCTTGATCGAGGAAGCATGCCACATCATGGCCACTCCGTCTTCGACTCCGGCATAAATACCTATATGTGTCCAATACTGATCGTCACTGTCTTCGTCCCAAAAGATAATGTCACCCGGCTGGGCTGCTATATAATCCATGAATTCGATCCAGTCGCAGTTATTCATACCCTCAACGTTAATCTTGTCGTAACGGGGTTCAATAATCACGTTAACATAGTTCTTATAGAGCCAAGTAACAGACGTTCCGCCGGGTCTGTAGACTTCATACTGGTCTACAGGGCTGCACGCGAGGATATGCTCCTGGCTTCTATCGAATTTGCATGAGTACTTATCCTTCGTACGCTCAAAATCATAGAGCGTTCCAAAAGTCTTTCTGAAAACCAGGCTTACAAAGCCTTCGCATCCAAGATAGTGATCCTGATTGCCATATGTGTACTCTACTCCCTCGAGTTCGGAACAGTTATAAAGTACATTCCACCGGAATTCTTCCTGGGTCTGGAAATTATCGGGATCGTCACTTCTGCTCTTAAAAACATCATAGAGCGTTGTAAAGAGTCCGGAATCTGTTTTATAGAACGAATGATCACTGTCCGCCGAAACACTGACAGGATTAATATATGCGCCCGCAAAGCACGCGGAAACCACGCACACCGAACACACAGCTATCGCCTTAACTATAAAGCTTTTTACTGACATTAAGCCTCTCTTTTTCCCCAAGAACTATATTTTAGCAAGGCAAAAGTGATATGTAAATTTATGTAAATTTAAGTCACAATAATGTAAATTAAGGCTGCCGGGAGGCAGCCTTTTTAGTCTTTACCATGTCCATTCTTCAAAGAACCGCTTCTTTTTGCCGGCTTTGTTGTGTCTCTTTCCCCACTCATTTATGGCTGCCATCACAACCAGGATACTTCCGGCCATGAACAGGTAAATGAGCCATACCAGCGAAGACCAGAATGCCAACGTCAGATAAATGGCAACAGAAATCATTGAGACAACACCCAGAACGAACCACAAACGGTTACGTCTGATAAACGCATAGATGAAGATTGCGAACGAAGCCGTTCCGGCCAGAATAAGATCTAAAACCTCTCCTGTAACTGCGGCAGATATTCCTTCTGCAACAATACTGAGTGCAACACCTGTAAACCAGAGATACTTCATTACCGAACCCGGTGCAGGCTTAATTACTTTACATATCAGCAGCAGTGTGCCGAGGAGTAAGGCTATATCGCACTCAAGAACTATAACATCAGGTATCACAAAGTAAGGCTGGGCAATTATACCGAAGCATATAAGTGCAGCAAATACACTTACCAGTACTCTGACATTAATCTTTACCCTGCCTGCCAGATTCATCACAAGAAGTGACAGAGCAAAGAAAACCATCATCGGCACGTAATTTTCCCTTCCCACCGCAAACATCATAATGAAAGATGTCAGAGAGAGGTAATCTACTGCCTTCTTTGAGAATACTTTCTTACGGAAAACCAAACGTCCGATACCGGCAACCAGAATAGTCAGACCGATTAACAGAACGTTCCTGAGGTCTCTTTCTGCAACATTCATCGTCAACTCTTCCATTATGCAGAGTTCTGCTGCAAATACAGGTAGTGCTGCGAGGAATTCGTTTCCTACAAGTGAGAGCAAAATAGCGAATACAACTGCAATGATCAGCGTTTTCCACGTTACTCCCCAGAAGAACCAGGAGATAATGAACCACATCGATGCAAAACCGCTGAGGAAATGCACAATGCCTGAAGCATATTGTGCCGCGAGCTGCTTGCCTTTACTTTTAATCAGAATCGAAACTCCCATAGCTGCGCAGTTAAGCACGAGGAAGAACAGAGCCGCTATCTGGCGCGCGAGACCAATTGAAGATGCAGGAATCAGTTTGATTCTCCATGAGATAACCGCGTTATATTCGATCATCAGGAAAACGCCAATCGATAATGCATTAAGCGCCAATGACATCCACAACATTACGCCCGGGCTTAGTCTCTTTTCTCTGAGAGGCTTAATCATGAAGAATACGCACATCACAATAACTGCAAATGTTAGGATCCACGCACAGATGTACAGATCCTCACAGAAAATATTGTTATTAATGCGTGTGGCACCATTTGCTGAGAATATTGAGAAAAATCCGGAGATTACTGCTGAAATGCTCATAACCATTCCTGCTGCACTTATTCTGATATCGTCCTTTACAGCGATTCTCAAAATTATAGAGGCAACAGCCGGAACTAATGCTACAGCCGTAAAGTAAATATCTGCCTGTACGGAATTCTTCTCAGGTATCAGGTAAACCATTACCATTCCCAGATAATAGAAAACAGCACCGAGAATAGACAAAACAACCTGTAATCCAACTGGATTCTCTTTCATGAATATACCTTCTGCCAGTAATTCTGCTCTCGCAAGAACAGGTTCGATCGTAAGCTCGAAAACAAGAATTGCAAGTGTCAGGAAACATGCGACAGCACCCATTACAGGAACTTCTTCAACAGCAAGAATTGTTGTCACCGCTCCAAGCATAACCGGCAATCCGATATCAGACATGAATGATGAAATCGCAAGCATCTTATGAACAATCAATACAATAACAATAATCGTCATTGTAATTGCCGTAACCATATACATATCTTCAGAATCAGCAAACGCAATCCAGGTTATTACCGTTTCAATTCCGGCAACAGGAGTCAGGTATTTAAACCAGCTTCTCTTCTCAGAAAACTTTGCATGTAAAACCATTGATGCAAATGACACTATCGATGCACCAAAAACAGCACCGTCCGCTAACGCAAATGAAAATAACACTATGCATGCCGGAATATATGTGATTATTTCTGAATAAATCCTGAAGAATGTCTCTCTTTCAAACATTTTAGTCAGAGCAACAATCCGGAATGCCAGAGCAAGAGTTGCCAGACCTAAACAGATCATTCCCCATTCCGATACGAGCTCACTGGCCTGACCGATCTGTCCTGACAAAAAGACTACGAGCCAGGTCAGTGATATGTATGTCGTTCCACGATATATATTCGCCTGTGAGCCTTCTCTGAACAGGAATCTTCCTATGACAGCAGAAGCAAAGAGAACCAAAGCAGCAACCGTCGCAACGAGCCAACCTGTTCCGTCTCTAAATGAGAATGCTGAACCCAAAAGGTTAAAAGATCCCATTCCGACTATGACGATCGGTCCTAACAAACTCGCAAGTGAATACATCGCAAAACCGGTCTGCTGGAGCTTCAATATTTTTCCTGCGAGGAAAGACATTCCATACACCAGGAAAACCAGAATAAACAGACTTACCGCTCTCACTTCTTCAGTCATCCAAGACCATGAACCGGTCATGAATGTTGCACCGACAATAGTGAGGAGCAATACTCCGATTCCGAAAGTAATATTTATACTGCTGAAGAATTTCTCGCGATGAGGCTTCTCCGTTTCATTCTTACCGATAGCTACCTGATTTTGCAGTCTGCTATTTTGAACAACTGCAGGATGTACAGCCCATGAGGGTGTAGGAACTGCAGCAACAGTAGATGTCTCAACAACAGGAGCCTGCTGAGGTGCCATAACAGGTATCTGTACAGGTGGGTTATAGATTGGCTGAGTCATGCCCATTGGAATATAGGGCGGGAATGCAGGAGCAGTTGCCTTACCCTCCAACTCTCTAATTCTCTTATTGAGTCTTTCTATTGTCTTTCCACGGGTAATTGATTTTACAAGGAAAACTATGAACAGCACCAAAAACACATGTGCTGCCAGCCAGTAAAAAACTGACGTTATTGATGATGAAAAATCCATAAGCAAATCCTCCTCATCAAGAAGAATTGATACTCGGATATTATCATCACAAAAATGCTTTGTAAATAGCTTTGATTATCAAAGTAATTCCAAAAATGCGTGAATTTTGAGGCATTCTCAGTCTGTTAGCGTTAACTAATTAGCATCAGGATATTATCTCTGAACTCTGCCTGAACCGTCACCTTCAGCCAGCTTCTTAACTTCATCAATGCTGACCCTGTTGAAGTCACCGTCGATCGAATGCTTAAGACAGCTTGCTGCAACAGCAAACTCTAATGCGTCCTTATCACTGCCGAGTTCGTTAAGTCCATAAATGAGACCGCCTGCAAACGAGTCTCCGCCGCCTACTCGGTCCACGATGTCATACATCTCATATTTACGGCTGACTATAAACTCATCACCATTGTTAAGAGCAGCAGCCCAGAAATTGATATCTGCGCTCTTACTCTCTCTTAATGTGATCGCAACCTTCTTTACGTTAGGATAAGCAACGAGCAGACTGTCGCTCAGTTTTTTGTAGTCCTCAGCTTCCAGCTTTCCGCCTTCAACATTGCTCCCGCACTTCAAACCAAGAGACTTCTGGCAGTCTTCCTCATTTGCAATAATTACATCTGCAAAAGAAGTAATCTCACTCATTACTTCTTTTGCATCTACACCATACTTCCATAAATTCTTTCGATAATTGAGATCCAAAGAAACTGTAATGCCGCGCTTCTTTGCTTCCTTTACAGCGAGAATAGATGCATCTTTTGTTTCAACTGAAATCGCAGGAGTTATACCTGAGATATGGAGCCACTTTACATCCTTATAAATTGCGTCCCAATCGTAGCCTGCAGGATTAAATAATGAGAATGCAGAATAAGCTCTGTCGTATATAACTTTGCTCGGACGTTGGTTTGCACCAGTCTCAAGATAGTAAATTCCCATTCTTCCATCAGCCCTGATAACCTTATCAGTGTTTACATTAAATCTTCTCAATTCTCCGATTGCAGATTCACCGATATCATTCTTCGGAATTACAGATAAGAATTCTGCTTCAAGACCATAGTTAGCAAGTGATACTGCAACGTTTGCTTCACCGCCGCCAAAAGTTGCCTCGAGTGACGGAGACTGCAAAAATCTCTCCCTGCCCGGGCTCTTAAGTCTTAACATCAACTCACCGAAAGTAAGATATTTACTCATGATCTCGTCTCCTTAATTATCCTTACGGCATTTTCTGATAATGCCGTGATCTTATCCCAATCGTGATTAGCGATATCGTCTTTTTTGCAAACCCAGCTGCCGCCGACAGCAACAACAGATTTATTCTCAATGAACTCTTTCAGATTTGCTTCCGAGACACCTCCGGTCGGAAGGAACTTTACCTGTCCGAAGGGTGCTGACAGAGCTTTGATAGCTTTGATTCCGCCGAATACATCTGCCGGGAAAAATTTTATCACCTTGAGGCCCATGTTCAAAGCCTTCATAATCTCTGTAGGTGTTACTGCACCCGGAATAATTGGAATATCATTATCTTGTGCCCACCTTACTGTCTCTTCATCAAGGCCGGGAGATACGATGAATTTTGCTCCGCTCTCAACAGCTTTTTTAGCCTGCTCAACATTAATCACAGTACCAGCTCCGACGATCATATCAGGAACTTCTCTGCTAATTACAGAAATGCATTCAGCAGCACATTCCGTTCTGAATGTGATCTCCATAAAATTGATCTTGCCCTTAAGAAGAGCCGCAGCCAAAGGAACTGCATCCTCAACTTTATTAAGCACTACGACAGGTACTATGCCCGTCTCGAAAACCTTATCCTGGAAAGTCATATTTAACACCTCACTAGCAACTAACATTCTAGCATATTTTCATTTGCGATTATACCAGAAATGAGTTATTTTATTGAGTATAAATATTTATTAGAGGTGGATGATGAGCAACCTGATTAAAGACACTTTCCTGTTGGAAAACAAAACCGCCATCGATCTTTATAACGAATTCGCAAAAGATCTTCCGATAGTTGATTATCACTGCCATATCGAATCAAAAGAGATTGCAGAAGATGTTAACTTCAAAAATATAACTGAGCTCTGGCTTAAGGGTGACCACTATAAATGGCGTCTTATGAGAGCATCTGGTATAGATGAAAAATACATCACGGGAGATGCGCCTGACAAAGAGAAATTCATGATGTGGGCAAAGGCCGTTGAATCAGCATTCGGCAATCCCCTTTACCACTGGACATGCCTTGAGCTGACAAGATATTTCGGCATAGAAGAACCTCTTACAACTGAAAACGCGGAAGAGATCTGGAATAAGGCAAATGAGATGCTCGGTTCAGGCGAGCTTTCAGCAAGAAAGATAATGGCAAGAGCAAACGTTGAACTAATCTGCACAACAGACGATCCATGCGATTCACTTATCTATCACGAGCAGATAAAGGATTCAGGTTTTGAATGCAAAGTCCTTCCCGCTTTCCGCCCCGACAACATCGTTGACATCGAGAAAGCAAGCTTCAATTCTTACCTCGAAAGACTCGAAAAAGCATCAGGCAAAAAGATCAGCAATATGGCTGATCTGAAAGCTGCTTTAACATCAAGACTCGACCACTTCGAATCTCACGGATGCAAGATCTCCGATCACGGCATGGAATTCATCATGTACAAAGAAGATCTGGGCATCACATCCGACGATGTTCTTGCAAAGAAATTATCTTCATCCGATGTAAGATTATCCGATGAGGAAATCACTGCTTTTAAGAGCGACATCATGCTTTTCTTTGCACGCGAATATGCGAAAAGGGGATGGACGATGCAGCTTCATTTCGGGTGCAAGCGCAACGTCAGTTCAGTAATGCTTAACAACGTCGGAATCAACTGCGGATGCGATACGATCACAGGTTCATTTGACTTCGTAACTCCGCTTACGGGATTCATGGACAGACTCAATTCTGAAGGACTTCTCCCGAAGATGATTATCTATTCTCTGAATCCTTCCGACAACACGGTAATCGACACGCTCTGCGGCTGCTATAACGACGGCAAAGTTCGCGGCAAGATACAGCACGGCGCAGCATGGTGGTTCAACGACAATCTCGCAGGCATGGAAGAACAGCTCACATCACTCTGCGCTCAGAGTCCTCTTCCCTGTTTCGTCGGAATGCTCACAGATTCAAGATGCTTCTTGTCGTACACAAGACACGAATACTTCAGAAGGATATTCTGCAATTATCTCGGCAGTGCAATCGAGCGCAACCGTTTCCCTTATGACAAACGCATACTCAAAGACATCATCGAAAGAGTTTGCTATAAGAACGCTTTGGAGATGCTCACAGCAGATTGATCCAGACCTTATCATCGATCAAATTTACAAACAAGATGTCTCATGACTGAGGCATCTTTTTAATTGTCAGAGAATTTTGTAAAATATTAATATCTCCAAGGGATAGGGGGACTTAGCATGTCAGAGAATATCCGCATCATAAACAACGTTAATACCACCAGCACGGAAGTAAAGTGTCCCAGCTGCGGTGCTTCCTGCGGCATCAAATACGATCCTGCCACATCAACACTGACATGTCCCTTCTGCGGTCATTCGTCAGAACTGCAATTACCGGCCAGGCCCGCTGAAGAACTGGATTTTAACGCAGCCATCCAGCGTGCCAACGTTAACTGGGGTTACATCAAAAAACTGATCGTATGTTCAAACTGCGGCGGACAAACTCTTTACGATGCGGAACAGGTTACAGGTGCATGTCCTTTCTGCGGTTCAACAAGCGTTGCACCTGCTGCGGAAAACGAACAGATCATGGCACCTAATGCCGTAATCCCTTTCTCAGTCACCAAAGAGATGACACAGCAGTGCTTTGTTAATTTCCTGCAGAAGAAAAGCCGCCTTTGCAAAGGCGTAATGGACTGCAAGCTCGAAAACATAACCGGCGTATATCTTCCGTACTGGACATTTGATGTTGATACTGTCACCGATTATGTTGTAAGTACAGGCAATTATATTCCTGAAGGTTATACAAACTCGCAGAGATTCAGCGGTGTGTTCTATCAGACATTCGATGATCTTTTTGTCTTTGCTTCCGATAAGATCCGTAACCCCTACCTTCCCAAAATTCAAAGGTTTGATTTCAGTAAGGCTGTTCCGTATTCACCGAAATATCTTGCGGGATATGCTGCAGAAAGATACACTGTCGGCCTTAACGATGCCTTTGAACGCGCTAAGAAAAAAATACCTAGGCTGATCGACAGGGACATCTCAATATTTGAGGAAAATGTGATTAAATGTCGTGCTTACGTCGATAAAGCAACTACGACTTATTATAATGCTAAATACAGATATCTCCTGGCTCCCGTCTATATTGCAACATACAGATATAAGAAAAACAAATTTCAGGTCGCGATCAACGGCCAAACAGGTCAGACATACTGTGATGCACCGTCTAAATGGCCCAAAATGATAATAGCGCTCGCGATTGCCGGCGGTATAACTTATCTCATATTAATGATCCTTTTTACTTTGTTCCCGGATTTCTTCAGTATATGACGACTGGTTTGATTCAGTTATGTGTCACCATGTAAATATATCTGCCCGTTTCCCTGTTTACAAAGTATTCGTCACACCATTCATTGCCCAGATTATAATCTCTGTAGATAAGAGAAGGGCATCCCTCTGCTTTCGCATCGGAATGCCCTTCGTGTTGCTTTAAAGGGTATGAAATATAATTTCTTTATCAGCCTTTGTAGAGTTCACCGTAGATGTCTACGAGTCCCTGAACGTTAAGTTCATTGCAGGACTGAACGTATTCATCCCACTGAGCATTGACGTCAGCCTGACCTGTAACGAACTTCAATGTCCAAGCATTAACGTTACTGATCAAAGGTGTAGCGATAAGGTTGATCTCCTCATTCTGGTCTGCTGTAGGTGCAATACCAGGAGCGAGCGGAGGAACATCTCTGTCGTTGTAGTCACGCTCGACATAGTCTGCTACCGGAGGAATAAGGTTGTCAGACATCTCTGCAACTGTACCGCCGTACCAGAAGTTACCGCCTGCATAACCCCACTTAAGTCTGATATCTGTCATTGACTCTGCTTCGTCGTTACCAAATCCGAGACCTGAGCAGCAGAAACCATCCATGAGCTTCTTATTGCCGTCTGCGTCTACTGTATAGTGAACGCCTTCAACACCCCACTTTGTGAGATCATAAGCTTCGTGTGAATAGAAGAGCCAGTCTACGAATCTGAGCATCTGGATGAAACCGTCTTCACCGAGATCATCGAGAGCCTTCTTTGAGATCATAACACCGTTCTCAAGTCTCTCAGGAGATACTGTAGAGTTTCTTGTTGAACCGATCGGGATTGTAATTACATAGTTCTCGTAGTTGCCTGCACCGAGCTGAGCTGTCATGTTCTGCTCGTAGTTAGCCCACTGACCCTGGTTGATAGACATGATTGCTGTCTTGCCGTTGTAGTACTGTGATGTAGCTGTAGCGTCATCCTGAGTAAATGTTTCAGGATCGAGGATGCCTGCTGCTACAAAGCTGTTAGCTGTAAGGAGGAACTGTTTATAGTTCTCTGTTGTAGGTGAGAAGATGAACTTGTTCTGAGCGTGATCGAATCTCATACCGTTGCCCATGTTCCAGCCTGCATTACAATCATATGTTGCAGCCATAACACCCAAGAGGTTTCCGCCGCTGCCCTGACCTGATTCGTTTCCGCACCAGAGGTCAGACCAGATATAATCTTCTTCACTGCACATACCCTGTGAAACCATGTAAGCCTTAACCTTCTTCAATGCTTCGAGGAGGTCAGCCCATGTCCAATCCTTTTCGAGTGCAACAACGTCAACACCTGCTGCATCCCAAATATCCTTTCTGATAACGAAAGAATAGTTAATAAGGTTAGCTTCCTTCATACCAGGGAGTTTATAGTACTTACCGTCAGCTCTTGTGATTGTCTTGATATCACCGGAGAGATCGTAAGTATTATAGAAATCTGTGTAATAAGGCATGTACTGAACATAGTCAGAAATCGGAACGATAGCTCCGCCGTCTACGAATGCTGAATCATCATAGATCTTCGGAATGATATAAGCAGCATTTCCTGCGTTGATATCGAGTGTGATCTGATCCATGTAGTCGCTGCTGTCGTATGACTTGATATCGAGAGTAACGTTTGTCAGCTCTTCGATCTTCTTGAAGACACCCTCCGTCTTCCAAGTATCAACCATCGGATACCATGATGCATCGCTGAAGAACATGGTATATGTTACAGGCTGATCAGCATGGAATGTCTCTCCTAAACCAAATGTGTAAGGCAAGTCACCATCGGGTGAGACAGTTGTCTCAATCTGGTCAGGAATTGTTGTTGCCTCTGAAGTCTCGTCGCCGGCACCTGTACAAGCAGCTAAACCGGAAAGCATTGAGATTGCAAGACCGACACAAGATGCTTTTTTAAGTGTTGTTGTCTTCATAACCGTTTCCTTTCTTCTTTACTTTTTTCTATTGCCTTGGGTTATCCCTGTAGCACAAATTCTTTATTCCTTTACGCCGCCGAGCATCATGCCCTGAACATAAAATTTCTGGACGAAAGGATATACACATATAATCGGGAGTACAGTAAGAACCATCGCGCATGATTTGATGTTTGCAGACATCTGCGTAGCATCAGGATCGGATGCACCACCGCCTCTGATAATCGTCTGAAGGAAATACGCAACCGGCCATTTAGCCTTATCCTGCAAATAGAGTTTTGCGTTGAACCAGTTGTTCCAATACATAACTGCATAGAACAAAGCCATAGTTGCAATAATCGGTTTTGAAAGCGGCAGGGCTATCTTCCAGAAAACACCGAACTTATTAAGTCCGTCGATCTCACCTGCTTCTTCGAGATCTTTCGGGATGCTCATAAAGAATGATCTCATGAGGATTACATAATAAGTGCTGATGAGCATCGGGAGAATGAATCCCCACATTGAGTTCTTCAGTCCGAGCTTCAAGACCAAAACGTAGTTTGCGATAAGTCCGCCGCCGAAATACATCGTAAAGATAATAAATGGTGACATTATCCTGTTAACTTTGAGATTCGGTTTTGATAACGGATACGCGAGAATTGATGAGAAGAAAAGTGACAATATCGTTCCGATCAACGTGTAGATGATCGTATTGAGGTAGTACTTCAAAAACTCACAATCGTAACGCGTAATAACATAAATGTATGTCTTGATGTTGAAACCTTCAGGAATTAATCCGGTATGTCCGGCAATGATTGCCTGCTCAGATGTGAATGACTGGGAGATCAAATAAAGGAACGGATACAGTGTTGCAAAAGAAACAAGAATCATGATGATCGTGTTTACAACAGTGAACACTCTGTAACCTGTAGATTCCTTAATCTTGTTCTTCGGATTATGAATGTGAATTTCCTTAAGATCAGGAGCTGAGATTTCATTTTTACTCATTTCAATCCCTCCTTACCAAAGGCTCGTCTTTGCGACTTTTTTAGATACGAAGTTGGCACATGTCAAAAGGATCAAATTGATGATTCCTTCGAACAATCCGACCGCAGTCGCGAAGTTGATACTTCCGGATTCAACACCCATTCTGAATACGTAGGTTGATACGATATCACTCGTCTCATATGTCTGAGGGCTGTAGAGGAGATATACCTTCTCAAATGCTCCGCCTGAACCAACGAGTCCGCCAATATCAAGAATAAGGAGTGTTGCGATAGTAGGAAGAATGCAAGGAATTGTAACGTGAAGCACCTGCTGGAAATGAGATGCACCATCAACTGTTGCAGCTTCATAAAGCGAAGGATTAATTCCAGTCATGGCAGCAAGATAAAGTATCGTACCCCATCCTAAACTCTGCCAGACACCTGAAGTAACGAATATGGTTCTGAACCATTCTGCCCGTGAAATAAAGCTGATCTTCTCGCCACCCAATTGAGCGATCAAATCGTTGATAGGGCCATGTGTTGATAAGAGTTCTTTAATCATTCCGCATACGATAACCATAGAGATAAAGTGCGGAAGATATGAAACTGTCTGAACGAATTTCTTCCAATGAAGATTTCTGATCTCATTAAGAAGCAACGCGAAAATAAGTGTCAAAGGGAATCTGAAAAGCAAATAAAGACCATTCAGGATCAGGGTATTTGAGAACGCCTGCCAAAACGGTTTTGCTGTAATGAACTGCTTAAAATATTTCAGAGTAACAGGGCCTGTACCGAAAATACTTCCGCCTGCGTTGTATTTACGGAAAGCCAGAATATTACCGAACATCGGAATGTATCTGAAGATGATGTAATAAATGATCGGAAAAAGGAACATGACATAAAGCTGCCAGTTGATTCTCAAATCTTTGCCGAGTCTCTGACCAAGGGTCAACTCCCTGGGGGTCCATTCCTGAAGACTCTGCTCTTGAAACGTTTCTTTCTTACTCATTTTTGATTGCCCTCGTAGTCTGTCAGCGTTCTTGTATGCTTGTATGCAAGTTAGCTTGATATGAGATTATCACCCCGTTTGTTATATGTCAATAGAAATATTCCTTCAGACGGGGAGAATTTGTGTAATTCGAATAATCCTTAAAAATCGCTTTGTTTAAAAGATATTCAACTATTAAAATGTCATGGATTCTCTTGCCAGATCAGCACCAATCTCACTCTTATTCTGAGGGTGCAATTCATAGATAGGATCCGGGCATGGACTTGCAACTACTTTAACTTTATCAATGTAATTTGGAGCATCGTCCTGAAGCTTCTGGATCATTCTCCATCCTTCAGGAACTTCTGTCTCGAATGTAAGCGGATTAATATAATCAGCGATCTTTACCATCACTACCGGAACGTCACCAAACATTTCTCTCATGTTCCTAAACAAGAGAATCATCTTCTTGTCGTATCCTTCCGGTTCAGCAGCATTTGACTCACCCTGGCACCACCAGATCTGAGATATCTTGATATTTGTTATTGTCTTGAGACTTGCATAGTAAAGTGATGAAGGAATCATCTGTGCCATCTTATGAGGAACAAATTTACTTACCTTCTTCTCTTTTACCATCTTCCACTCACCGGTAATATCAATCGTACCGAGATTCGTTTTCAGATAGTAAGGATGTCCGGGAACAAAACCGCCTCTCTCATTTTCAATGATGAGTCTGGTTGTAATGACATTCTTTCCCTCATTCAGAATCGAACCATTAAAACGGTATTTTCTCGGAGGATACTGATACTCTGTTCTGCCTACTTCGACACCATTGATATATGTCACATCAGCATCGATGAGATCTCCTAAACGTAAGAGACATTCACCTTCAGGTTTTTTATCAATGAAGAATTCTTTTATGAACCAAATGCTTCCTGAAAATTCATCTACTACAATTCCGGGAAGAGTAACACTTACAGCGTTTGCAATTGCAGAATCAATATTGAAATCTTTATCAACTGTTTTTTCACGCCACTGGACCGTATCTCTGCCGCCTTCATCAACATAGGCCTTAAGTACGCCTTTGCCTCTGTAAGGAGCGATCTCTTCTTCAGTTACTCCTGATGCGGTCAGATCTTCTTCACTCATCCAGGATTCAATATTGGATCCGCCCTGAGCGCTCAAGATCAAACCGATAGGAACATTTCTCTGCTCGAAAATTCTTTTCGCCGCGTAAAAACCAATCGCACTGATCTCGTTCTTTCCTTCGCCAGCTGCCTTTACCCAATCTGCATCGGGCAGTTTGCAAATTGACTCTTCGCCTTTGAGCGGAATCTCAAGATCAGGTGTGAGTCTATATTGTCTTATCAGGGGATAATCTTTCGCATTGATCTCTTCTTCATTAAGTTCGATCGTTCTGATAACAGGGAGCTCCATATTGGACTGGCCTGCGAGCATGTATACATCGCCGATGCATACATCTTTTATTGTAACAGTATCCGTACCCTCTACTTTGAGTTCTGTGTCGATGGTAACATCCATCGGTTCGAATACCGCTTTGAATTTTCCAGATACGACTTCTGCTTCAACAGTATTGCCTGCCAAAGTAACTTTGACTGAGGATGCTGCATTGTCTTCACCTTCGATAATGATTTCCTCATTTCTCTGGAGAACCATACCATTTGAATATATACCTAAAAGTTTTGTTGAAGACATAACTGCCACCATCCTTTCTTTGTCCTTTTATTCTAACTGCCTGCCAACTTCTTGTCTATCATACTAGTTGACAAGAACTCGATTTCACTTTTATACTGACAATCAAAGGAAGGCAAAACCAATGAAGAAATCGTTTGATCAAATCACAAACAGTTGGCTCTACAAAACCAGCCAGATGGTTGGAGATGTAGTCATTATCTCTGTGCTCTTCTTATTGTTCTGCATACCGGTCGTAACGATCGGACCTTCCATTACCGCATTGTATTATACAGTTTATCGTAAGTATCAGAAAAAGAGTGACAGTTTAAGCAAAGACTTTATCCGTTCATTCAAAGATAACCTCAAAAACGGCATCGCAATAAATCTTATTTATTTAGCCTATCTTGCAGTCGCCGGATTCAATATTTATTTTGCATTTAACGGATTAGGATCAGTAAAACTTCCGGACTGGTACACTGTAGTTTCATTTATTCCTTTACTCCCTGTTATTTTCACTATTCCTTTTGTCTATCCGCTCTTGGCAAGATTTAGTAATGGAATCAAGGGAACGATCACCAACAGTTTTACTCTATGCATGATCAACTTTCCGAAATTCTTTCTCATATGGCTAATCCAGCTCGCTGCTATCGCGGTAAGTGTCCTCTTCCCGCCTGCAGCTCTTGTTACTCCGGTTGCTTCTACTTATCTTTGTCAGATGATAACCGAGAAAGCTATCGCTAATGCCATAAGAGTTGAACAATCCCGAGAAGAAACAAAAGAGGCTGAGAGCTATGTATGAATATCTGAACATAATTCAGTTGATCTCAGGTATCGCTGCAGCCGCACTGGTTTTCATCGGAATCTTCATAAGTGTAAAAAAACTTAATCCTGAAAAGTATGAGACCATACCCGTTAAGAGTACGGTTATTTCCATTGCCCTTATTGCTTTGGGTCTTCTCAGTTATGCCGTCACGAAAACATGTACTAACCTGACAGTAGAAACAGCGGAGCACTACGAACTGGGAACGATATATTTTGCTTCTGTCGGTGAAGTAGTAAAGTCATTCGGATTCGTTTTACTCGTACCGATCCTGTTCAGACTCTTTAAGCCCAGGACAGCCAAAAAGGAAACTGCGGCACAGGATTTTTCTGAAGAGTTAGAAGAGAACTGAATTCAGTTTCGTGCATTTTCAGAAAAAATCGACCGATAACTGCTTCAAAAGCCCCATAAAGTAATAACTTATCCCCTATTTTGCTATAGTTTGAAGGGTAGTTATGCCCTTTGATTAGAGTTAACATTTCATTGAATTTCTATATGTCATAATCTATTGACAGAAATTTAGCCTACTAGTATACTAGTTAGCATAGGGGATATGGGTAATATCCATTTCTCTATCTGAGACTCTTTCATTAAGGAAATTCATTGGCATGAAATTAGTATTGAGATGGTTCCCATATGGCGATGACAGCGTATCGCTGAAGAACATTAAACAAATTCCCGGCGTCAGCGGTGTCGCTACACATCTCACCAGAATCCCTGTCGGTGAAATCTGGACAATGGACGAGATCAATCTGGTCAAGGACGAGATCAATTCTTACGGCCTTGAGATGGAAGTAATCGAGAGTCTCAACATTCACGAAGACATTAAAAAGGGCCTCCCTACCAGAGATTTATTGATCGAGAATTATATCGAATCAATGAAGAATCTTTCGAAGGCGGGAGTTAAGTGTATCTGCTATAATTTCATGCCTGTTATGGACTGGTACAGGAGCACTCTTGCTCAGCCCCTTTCTGATGGCAGCACAGCAATGGCTTACAATCATGACGTAGCTGTCCAGCTCACATTAGAGAAGATTACTTCTTCCATGATCGACGGTTCTAATAACTTCAGTCTTCCGGGATGGGAGCCTGAGAGATTCGGCCAGATGGCTGAAGATATCAAGTTCTATCAGAACGTTTCATCTGAAGATTACTTTAAGAACATCAAGTATTTCCTCGATGCGGTAATACCTGCTGCTGAGGAATTGGATATCAATTTTGCAGTGCATCCTGATGATCCTCCGTTCCCGCTTTTCAACCTTCCCAAGGTCGTTAACAGCAAGGAAACAATCGAGAAGTATCTTAATCTCAATACTTCAAAAAGAAATGGTCTTACACTCTGCACCGGCAGTCTTGGTGCAGGTATTCATAACGATGTTGTTGACATCGCTAAAACATTCACTTCAGAAGGCAAAGTACATTTCGTTCACTTGAGAAATGTTAAGCACGAGTCTGAAACAGATTTCCACGAATCCGCTCACCTTTCATCTGAAGGTGATCTCGATATGTTCGCAATCGTAAAGGCACTTTACGATAACGGTTTTGACGGATACATCCGTCCTGACCACGGCCGCATGATATGGGGTGAAGAAGGAAGACCCGGTTATGGTCTTTACGACCGTGCATTGGGAGCAACTTACATCAACGGCTTATGGGAGGCCGTAACAAAACTTAGCAACTAACAGCTTTCATAAAGCAGCACTCCTCTCTACTATAAAACCGATAACCTTATAGACCCGAATAAGGTTATCGGTTTTATAAGAAGTATCAACAAATGTTTGCAAAGGAAGGTATCAGTTATGAACCTGTCAAAAGAAAACCTCAAAAACACAGAATTCTGGGATAGCATTAACGTTGCTCTGCCGAAGTATGATATCGATTCAGTAATCGCTAACACATTCCAAAATCCTACATGGTTACACGTTGGCGGCGGTAATATCTTCAAAGCATTCATCGCAAGAATTAATCAGCGTCTTCTTAACCAGGGCATTGCTGACACAGGAATCATCGTTTGCGGAACGATGGATTATGAGAATTTCGAGAAGATCTATAAACCGTTCGATAATCTTTCAATTATCTGTGACCTTAAACCTGATGGAAATACAGGTTATGAGATTATCGGAAACATTACCGAAGCTATTGCTGCAAACTACGATAATCCGGACAACATTAAAAGACTGAATGAAATAGTTACTAACCCTTCCCTTCAGATCATCTCTTTCACGATCACGGAGAAAGGTTATGCATTAAGAGATGCTGACGGTAAGCTTTACAATGCAGCTGAAAAGGATATGGAAAACGGTCCTTCCCATCCTATAACATGCATGGGATTTGTTGCTTCTGTTCTTTATGAGAGATTTAAGGCCGGTAAGTATCCTCTGGCTCTGGTCAGCATGGATAACTGCAGCCACAACGGAGATAAGCTCAAGGATTCTATTACCGAGATTATTGATGTATGGACTGAAAAAGGTTTAGTAGATCCGGAATTCAGATCTTATGTCGGTAATCCTTCTTTGGTAGCTTTCCCTTGGACCATGATCGACAAGATCACACCCAGGCCCTCCGACGAGATCCTCGCAAAGCTGACTGACCTCGGTATCGGTAATCTTAAGAGTGTTAAGACAACAAACGGATTATTTGCAGCACCGTTCGTAAATGCCGAAGTTCCTGAATATCTTGTAGTAGAAGACTTGTTCCCCAATGGCAGACCTGACCTCGCAAAAGGTGGAGTTATCCTTACAGACAGAGACACTGTTGATAAGGCTGAGAGAATGAAGGTTACTGCATGCCTCAATCCTCTCCACACTGCACTCGCAATCTACGGATGCCTGTTGGGATTTAATAAGATCTCTGACGAGATGAACGATGAAGACCTAAGAACACTCGTTACCAAAATGGGTTATAACGAATGTCTCCCTGTAGTTTGTGACCCGGGCATCTTAAATCCCGGCGCATTCCTTAAGCAGGTTCTCGAAGAGAGATTCCCTAATTCCTTCCTTCCTGACACTCCTCAGAGAATAGCAACCGATACGAGCCAAAAGCTCCCTATCAGATTTGGAATTACTCTCAATTCATATCTGAACGAACAGCCCGGGAAACTGCCAGAGCTTAAGCTCATTCCTCTGGTTATCGCAGGATGGCTCAGATATCTTCTCGCTGTAGACGACAATGGTAATGCGTTTGAGATCAGCTCTGATCCTATGGCAGGTTTCTTTCAAAAAGAACTCAGCTCGAAAGGAATTACTTTCGGGATGACAGAGAGTGTACAGGGTAAGCTGGATAGTATCCTCTCAAACGAAACAGTATTTGGAATCGATATAAATAAGACAGGATTAACACCGGTTATTGAAAAGTATCTGGATGAACTCATAAAAGAAACAGGAGCTGTCAGGAAGGTGCTTCATTCCGCCGTTGCTAATTAGAATGTAAGCGATAGACATTAAATATCTTTTATGGTAATTTTTTTATAGATTTATTAAAGGTGGATTCAATAATGATCATTACTCCTAAGCAAACTTTTGAACCTAACCGTGAGTACGCTTTCCGCATCGTAAAAGATAACATCATCAATATGGAGATCAAACCCGGCAGTCTTATCGGCGAGCAGGAAATCGCCAGCCAACTCGGTATCTCCAGAACACCAGTTCTGAAGTGAACCCCTGAAGTTGGACAAACTTCGGGGGTTTATATATGAAACTATCTTTTGAATTAAAACTTGAGATTTATGAGAAACATCTAGCGGGATACAGTTTAAATTATTTAGCAGATGAATATCACTTGGCCAAAACTACCGTTAGACATTTTTGTAATTTGGCTGATAGACATGGTACAGACATTCTCAGGCGCAGCAAGAAAAAGACATATTCCAATCAGTTTAAATTGAATGCTATTAATAGAGTCTTAATTGGACATGAATCTTCTAAATCTGTTGCAGTCGATTTAGGATTATCCTGTAACGGAATGGTTACTACGTGGATTAAATCGTAC
>FNPA01000001.1 GCA_900107185.1 Ruminococcaceae bacterium YAD3003
TTAGCAACCGTTTCCAGTTGTTGTTCCCCACTGAAGGGCAGGTTCCTCACGCGTTACTCACCCGTCCGCCACTAAGTTTAAAATGAAAGCAAGCTTCCTTCTTAAACTCCGTTCGACTTGCATGTGTTAAGCACGCCGCCAGCGTTCATCCTGAGCCAGGATCGAACTCTCAAAAAAATTTTGAGAGCCATGTTTGGCTCAAATTACTTTAATAAAAACTCAATTCTTAGAATTGAAAAAGGTCCGTTTTACTTCAAGTTTTGCATTCTATTCAATTTTCAAGATCCGCGCTTTTCCTTCGATTTCCGGCTCACTTTTTTGCGTGCCTCCGTCAAAGTGCTTGTAAAGGATATACCACAGCGATTGGTATGTCAAGAAGTTTTTTCGAGCTTTTTAAAATTTTTTTCAAAGGGCCTGAAAACCTTTATCTGATTAAATTACAGACGATACCCGTACGGTCGTCAGAAACGCTCGAATTATATATGAGATTAATAGTATATATACTGATTAATTCTTCTTACCCTGGATTCTCTTGGCTCTTCTCTCAGCTGAGCGCTTGATACGGTTAATGCGTACCCAGAGAACTATATTCAATATGATAATAAGAAGCATGATGCCGCCGATTACGCCGGAGACGACAGGATTCTGTCTGATGAACAGATCAAGAGTTGTCATGTTCTCTTCTTCCGGTACATCGGGCTGGACATCTTCAGCACCTGGTGTGGGTGTAGGTGTATCTTTTGTTACGTAGTATTCTCCGGGATCATCACCTGGATTAAGAAGAGGATCATACTGGGGCTGTTCTGCTGAAGGAGCATTAACCCATCTGTAGTCTCCTGTTGTTCCATATACTCTGGTAACAGGGTCTGCCTCCCAGCATGCGAGATTACCGTATGCAGTAACGGAAGCAAGGTACATGGTTGTATAGAAATAGTAGTCCTGTGGAATTCCACAGATGGAGATCATGAGTTCATGACCATTCTCATTAACCGTATATATAGTAAGACCCTTACCTGCCTGTGATGTCGTACCTGTCTTACCTCCGATAACGGCAGACAGATGTGAATCGGTACCATTGGCAGTTTTCGATGCCAGCCAGGGATCATACAGGAGATAGTTGGAATTCTTTACATAACTCCACGCATCGGATTTATGTCTGTTAGTAGCAATGAATACATGAGAAGGTGCGCTGATAAGTGTATTGAAATCTTCATTCTCAGAAGCAGCTGCCATGATCAAAGTAAGATCATATGCAGTCGTATAGTGATTATCATCAGGGAGTCCGCACGCATTAACAAAGTGAGTACCCTTGCATCCCAATGTATCAGCACGAAGATTCATCAAGATCGCGAATGCTTCGAGTTTACGTGAAGAAAGGATGTGCTCAGCAGTATCACCCATCTTATCGATAAGGTACTGTGCATTAACACCATCCAGGTTAACAGTTGAACCGCCTGCAGGATACTTCTGGAAGAATGCTTCGACACATCCTTCACCCAATGCATTAGCAGCATCATTACCGGAAGGAAGCATGAGACCATATAACAACTCACTTACCTTTACCTTCTCTCCTTCGAGAACTCCCATGAGTGATGAGTCGGCATCAAGTCCTTCGAGCGCACTCTTACTTACCGTAATCTTTGCGGATGTGTCGAGCAGCTCAAGACTCAAAAGGCATGTCATTATCTTTGTCATTGATGCAGGATAAATTCTGTCATCCGGATTCATGCTGATAACTATATAACCTGTTGTCTTATCGTAAACACAATAAGAAGCGCAGTGAACATCGCCCAATGCCGGAACAGGAATATCAGGCTGTCCGACATCAGCAATTACAGTCCTTGCAGGGAAAACAAAAAAAAGCAAGTGAACAAACGAGGAACACAGCCGCTATAAAAGCAGCTGCGTTTCTAATCACTGATCCTGCAAATCCTGATCTGCTCATTAAGTATTGTCACCCTCGTCATCGTTATCTTCAGGAGATGCAATATTCTCAGCTTCGATCTCAGAAGCCAGTGTATCTGCTAATTCCTGAACTTTGGAGGCATTTGCGCTGAGACCTTCTTCTGTATCTTCAGCTAAAACAGTTGCCTGCTCGCCTTCTTCGGGTAATTCACCTTCTTCAGGTTCGTCTTCTTCCCTGTCAGTAAGAGCGAAGTCTACAACGAGAGCCTTGTTGGACTTCATGAGCTTAACGCCTGAAGTAGCTCTGGAGAGTGTAGGAATCTCATTTGCTCTTACACGGATGATTACACCCTGGCTGGTGATGATAAGGAGATCGTCATCATCAGTAACGGAAACAGTACCGCAGAGTCTGCCGGTCTTCTCGTTAACCTTGTATGTGATGATACCCTTACCGCCTCTGCTCTGAACACGGTAATCATCAATCTTGGATCTCTTGCCGTAACCCTTCTCAGAGATAACGAGGATCTCACGTTCAGGATCAACGGGTTCCATACCTACTACTTCATCGTCATCAGCAAGTCTCATTGCTCTTACGCCTGTAGCACCACGGCCCATGTCACGTGCATCATCAGAATTGAATCTGACAGACTTACCTGCAGCAGATACAACGATAACTTCCTGTCCTGCTCTTGTGAGCTGAACAGCTACTACGCTGTCTCCTTCACGGATCTTAGTAGCGATAAGACCGTTCTTGTTGATGTTCGCATACTTATCGATCGAAGTCTTCTTGATAACACCATACTTCGTAACCGTTGTGAGGTAGAGGTCCGGCTCTTCAAAATTATCGATCGGAATGATATTTCTGATTGTCTCGTCAGCGTTAAGGTTCAAGAGGTTAACCAATGCTGTTCCTCTCGCAGAACGTGATGTTGTCTCGGGGATCTTATAACCCTTGATCTTAAATACACGGCCTGTGTTAGTGAAACAGAGAAGGAATTTGTGAGTTGTGGTCGTAATGATCTTCTCAACGTAGTCCTCTTCTCTTGTGGACTGGCCTGAGATACCTCTGCCGCCTCTGTGCTGAGCCTTATAGCTGTCAACTCTCTGACGCTTGATATAACCGAAGTGTGTGAGAGTTACAACGATATTCTCTTCCGCGATCAAAGACTCATCATCGATATCCTCGAAAGAACCGTTGATGATCTCTGAAACTCTCGGAGTAGCGAACTTATTCTTGATCTCTGTCATCTCATCCTTGATGATGCCGTCGAGCAATGTCTTGTCAGAAAGAACCCTGTGGAAGTATTCGATCTCTTCCGTGAGAGCCTTGATCTCTGCTTCGAGCTTTTCTCTCTCAAGTCCTGTGAGACGTCCGAGTCTCATATCAACGATATGCTGTGCCTGCTTATCAGAAAGGCCGAATCTCTCGCACATGCGGACCTTAGCCTCAGCCTCGGTACGTGATGATCTGATGATCGCAATGATCTCATCGATGTAATCCATCGCGATGAGCAAACCTTCGTCGATGTGCTTCTTGGCTTCATCCTTCTCGAGGTCGTACTGTGTACGGCGTGTAACAACGTCTTCCTGATGCTTGATGTAATAATAGAGAGCATCCTTAAGACCAACGAGCTTAGGTTCGAGTTTGCCGTCTGCGTCAGGTACGAGTGCGAGCATATTAGCGCAGCATGCATCCTGAAGTGAGCAGTTCTTGTACAGCTGGTTGAGAACAACATCAGCATTAGCATCCTTCTTAAGCTCGATAACGATACGTACCTGCTCGTTACGGTCGGATTCATCTCTTAATCCTGAGATTCCTTCAACCTTCTTCTCCTTAACGAGATCAGCCATACGCTCAATGAGTCTGGCCTTGTTAACTGCATAAGGAATATCGTGAATGATGATTCTTGTCTTACCTGCGTGATCTTCGATCTCAGCGTGAGCACGTACAACGATACGGCCCTTACCAGTGAGATATGCCTCTCTGATTCCTGCTGTACCGAGAATAGCACCGCCTGTAGGGAAATCAGGTCCCTTAACTACTGTCATGAGTTCATCAACAGTAACGTCAGGATTGTTCATCATCATGATGCAACCGTCGATTACCTCACCAAGATTGTGAGGAGGGATATTAGTAGCCATACCAACGGCAATACCAACTGCACCATTTACAAGGAAGTTCGGGAAACGTGACGGAAGTGATACAGGCTCCATCTCGTGTTCATCGAAGTTAGGACGGAAATCAACAGTGTTCTTGTTGATGTCCCTCATCATCTCCAATGCGATCTTCTCAAGTCTCGCCTCAGTATAACGGTATGCTGCCGGCGGGTCTCCGTCCAATGAACCGAAGTTACCATGTCCGTCAACAAGAGGATGTCTCAATGAGAAATCCTGTGCAAGTCTTACGAGAGCATCGTAAACTGAAGCGTCACCATGAGGATGGAAACGTCCCAAAACGTCACCGATCGTGGTAGCGCACTTACGGTACGGCTTCTCAGGAGTAAAACCCTGAGTAAACATTGAATATAAGATTCTTCTGTGAACCGGCTTAAGTCCGTCTCTGATATCCGGGAGCGCACGGTCGGAAATAACCGACATTGCGTAGTCGATGAAGGACTTCTTCATCTCTCCGTCAAGGTCAACCGGAACTATTGTTGTTTGTTCTGACTTGAATACCTCGTCCATTTCAGCTTCTTGTTGAAGCCTGGCCTGTTTCTTGTCGTCGCTGTCTGCCATTTGTCGCCTCCGCCCGCGAAAGCACTCTTCACGGGTAATTAGAATACTTTAGTTAATAGATATATTTCTACAAACTAAAGTATTATACCATAACTATACGCACACGCGCACGTAATATTATAATATAAAGCACAAATGTCCTATTATCAGACTATGGGGGTTTTGGAAGGTGTGCCCGCTTTTCTGGGGAATCTTGCGGGTGTAGGACGGATCTTACGGACAACGATTATGGTTCTTTCCATATCGGTTCCGGGGAGTTTAAATGTATCTGATTTCTCGATCGTTCCGCCCAGGAGAGCAATAGCCTTGGATGCCTCTGTCTCCTCTTCTTCAGAATGACTCTTCATGGCAAGGAAAACTCCTCCAACCTTAACCAGAGGCAGACAGTATTCTGCCAGAACGGAGAGTTTTGCCACGGCTCTTGCCGTAACGATGTCATACTTCTCTCTGTATTTCTTGTTTCTGCCCGCGTCTTCGGCCCTGGAATGCACCGTAGTGCAGTCCTTAAGGTCTAATGCGGTAATGACCTCATTAAGGAACTTGAGGCGCTTCTCGAGCGAATCCATAAGCGTTACAGAGAGTTCGGGGCAGGATATCTTAACCGGAAGACCAGGGAAACCTGCGCCTGTACCGACATCTGCAAATGACAGAGTCTTACCTTTCTTTGCTTTTGCCTCTTCGTCTCTGATGTAAGGGCAGAGAGTAAGTGAGTCTATGAAATGCTTCATGGCTATTCCCTTATCGTCGTCAACGGCGGTAAGGTTCATTACCTTGTTCTTTTCCTTGAGCATCGTAGCGTATATCTGGAATGCACGGATCTCTTCAGCTGACAAAGGCACGCTTATCTCATCAGCGTGCGATTCGAGAATGGGAGCAACATCAGCAGGTTCTTCTTCGCCCTGCTTAATTACCTTTGTTCCCTCAGTATCAATCTCAACCTTCTTGGGAAGGCTCTCTCTTAAACGCTTGATATCATCTTTGGTAAGAGGCTTTCTTTTGGGGAACAAACCGTCAGCCATTATCTTTTCTCCTTCTCTGCTGTTCGAGATAAACTATCAGAACTTCACAGTCTGCAGGCGATACGCCTGATATTCTCGAAGCTCTGCCCACATTCTCGGGCTTCATCTTAGCGAGCTTCTGAGTAGCCTCAAGTCTCAATCCTTTTATAAGCGAATAGTCGAGGTCTTCAGGTATCCTGATCTTTTCCAGGTTCTTAAACTTCTCGATTTTCTCTTTCTCAAGGGAGAGATAACCTTCGTACTTGATGTTTGTTTCACACGCGAAAGTAATATTGCGCGGCAAAGGCTTTCTTTTCTTATCGATAGGTGCCAGCAGATCGTAAGTAACATCCGGACGCTTAATAAGATCAGCCAGACTCTCACCTGATTTAGGCAGAGTCTGATTAACCGAATCAAGCAAAACCTTCAACTCATCAGTAGGAGCGACATATGTCTTCTTAAGTCTTTCTGTTTCGAGAGCGATCGCTTCAACCTTCTTCTCGAACTTCTCGAAAACCTCATCACTGATAAGACCTATCTCATGGCCTATCGGTGTAAGTCTCTCGTCAGCATTATCCTGTCTTAAGAACAATCTGTATTCAGCACGGGAAGTCATCATGCGGTACGGCTCATTTGTTCCTTTGGTTACAAGGTCATCAATGAGGACTCCCATATATCCCTGTGATCTGTCGATGATCACTGCCTCTTTTCCAAGGAGCAGCATAGCAGCATTAATACCTGCAACGATACCCTGTGCAGCTGCCTCTTCATAGCCTGATGAACCATTGATCTGTCCGGCAGTAAATAGTCCGGGGACAACTTTCGATTCGAGACTGGCCTTAATCGACAGCGGATCTACAAGATCGTATTCGATGGCATAAGCAGCCCTCTGGATCTGTGCATTAGCAAGTCCCGGCAACGACTTAACCATCTTCTCCTGAATCTCTTCAGGAAGGCTCGTGGAGAAACCCTGTAGATACATCTCGTTTGTATGACGTCCCATGGGCTCAACGAAAATCTGATGTCTCGTCTTATCCTTGAACCTCATGAATTTATCTTCAATTGAAGGACAGTATCTCGGACCTATTCCTTTGATCTCACCGCTGTAAAGAGGTGACCTGTCCATATTATCTGAGATGACCTGACGTGTCTCATCTGTTGTCCAGACAGACCAGCACGGGATCTGTTCTTCAGAAGGAGCAGGAAGTATACCTTCCATCTCATTTCTGTATGAGAAAGGCGGAACATCGTCTTCTCCGTCCTGTCTCGTCATCTGTGAAAAATCTATAGAATTGGAATTAACTCTTACCGGTGTTCCTGTCTTGAATCTTAAAAGCGGAATACCAAGTGATTTCAACGAATCAGACAGACCACAGGATCTGGGGAGTCCGTCAGGGCCGCTCTCTATAATGACTTCGCCCCTGATGATTCTTGCTTCCATATATGTTCCGGAGCAAATAACGACTGCATGTGCCCTGTAGATTGATTTTCCTTCAGTCATTACACCTGCGGTTTTTCCTTCATCATCTGTAAGGAGCGCCGTAATGTGAGCCTGCTTCAATGTAAGGTTTTCTATATTCTCGAGATAATGCTTCATCTCGATCGAATACATTACGCGGTCTTCCTGTGCTCTCGGAGAATAAACTGCAGGACCTTTGGAACGGTTGAGCATTCTCATCTGGACTGCACACTTATCAGCCATTATTCCCATGATGCCGCCCAAAGCATCTATCTCTCTTACGAGCTGGCCTTTGGATGTGCCTCCGATAGACGGATTGCACGGAAGATTTGCAAGACTGTCCAGTGAAAGTGTGAAAAGGATCGTGTTAAGACCGAGCTTTGCAGCTGCATGCGCTGCTTCACATCCGGCATGGCCTGCTCCTACAACGGCAACATCAAATGTTCCCGCTTCAAAGCTGTTCTTCTGCTCTAAAGCTTCACGGATAGTCATTTATTTACCTATGCAGAATCTTGAGAAGATAGTATCTGCCAAAGTAGCAGATACAGTTTTGCCTGTTACTTCTCCAATCTCATCAAGGCATGCCCTCAATGCTGAGGCACATACTTCGGTTCCGAGATTGTTATCCAATGCATCCAATGCCAGAGCCAGTTTCTTACAAGCCTTGTGGAATTTGGAATAGTGTCTGCTGTTAGTAATAAGAAGGCCTTCAGATGCACCACCGCCCAACTCATTGTAGTAGTCGATGATTACATCTTCGAGCTTATCGATATTGAGATCTTCTTCGGCACTTACCGAAATGAAGCTCTTAATGCCCAATGTCTTGAGCTTTGTTTCTATTTCTTCTCTGTCCGGATTCTCTCCGGCATCACTTTTGGAAAATACTGCTGTAACAGAATCGCAGTCTTCAATAATGTCCTGTACACCTGAATACACTTCATCTGCAGTCATGTCAGGCGGGATCATGTAGAAGATCATGTCGGCACCTCTGCCTGCTTCAATAGCTCTGCCGATGCCCATGGATTCAATGATATCTTCTGTTTCTCTGATTCCTGCAGTATCAATGAGAGTTACGGGAATTCCATTGATATTCACCTGAACTTCAATAGTGTCTCTGGTGGTTCCTGCAACCTCAGTAACGATTGCTCTGTCAAAACCTGTGAGAGTATTAAGGAGCGTGCTCTTACCACTGTTCGGAAGTCCTAAGAGCGCTACGCGGAGTCTCTCTGATAAGATTCTTCCCTTGCCATAGCCTTCGCAAAGAGCTGTAAGTCTGTCGTGGCAATCGCTTAAATTATCCTTGACCGTCTCGAGCTTGGCATTCTCTTCTGCTTCATCATCTTCAGTATCAAACTCTGTGAATGTTTCAAGCATTGCTGCCTGGTCGTAAAGATTTTTCTCGATATGATCAATCTCTTCTGAGAGCTTACCTGACATAAGGCTGCCTGCAGCTTCGAGCTGTCTCTCAGTCTCAGAATTGATAACGTCCATAACTGCTTCTGCCGAAGCAAGGCTCATCTTACCGTTTATGAATGCTCTTCTTGAGAACTCTCCGGGATAAGCCATTCTTATTCCCGACATTCCGAGACACTTGAGAATTTCCTGTTTAACAGCACCTGAACCATGAGAAGAGATCTCAACCATCTCTTCACCGGTATAAGAATGTGGTGCTTCAAAATGTGTGAAAACTACTTCGTCGACTTTAAGATCTGTAGAAGGATCTTTAACGTATCCGAATGCGCATGTATAACCAGGGAGTTCAGACAGTTTGGAATAATCGCCGCTGCTTCTGATAATGACTGAGCATTTATCGGCAAGTTTTCCACAGCCGTTACCCGAAATTCGGATAACTGCTATGCCTGAGATTCCGGCCGGCGTGGAGCAGGCGCAGATAGGTTCGTCATCATACGAATACATCGATAAATCTGAATGTAGATCTTAATAGAATTACTTCTTCTCTTCAGGTGTTACTACTACACATCTGTTAGGCTCAACACCTTCACTGTGTGTTGTGACACCATTTACATCCTGAAGGTAAGAGTGAACGATTCTTCTCTCAGCAGGGCTCATAGCCTCCATTGTAACCTTGCGGCCAGAACGTCTTACTCTGGATACTGCCTTGTCAGCGAGGCCCTTGATGACCTGCTCTCTGTGCTTTCTGTATCCGCCTACATCGAGGTAAACGTGAACTCTCTGCTCGCTGTGCTTGTTAGCGATAAGGTTTGTCATGTAAGAGATAGCTTCGAGTGTCTCTCCGTGACGGCCGATTGCAGCACCGCAATCAGAACCTGTAACTGAGATAAAGATTGTATCGTCTTCTCTATATGAATCCATATTACCGTGAATGCCGATTCCGGAGAGAACCTCAGCTACAAAGTTAGCTGCAGCATCTTCTGCTTCGCTTACTGCATCGCCTTCAAAGTTCTCGTCATCACCATAATATGTATCATCTGCTTCTGTGCTCTCAGAAGGAGCTGCATCTTCAGCGTTAACTGTAACCTTGACCTGAGCATCTTTTCTGCCAAGTCCTAAGAAACCGCCCTCTGTGCCTTCTTCAATAACTTCAATAGTTGCCTGTTCCTTTGTGCAACCGAGCTCTGTAAGAGCTGCCTCAATTGCTTCGTCTACTGTTGCGCCTGTCTTAACTACTGACTTCTCCATATGTGTAAGGCCTCCTTCGAGCCAAATTAATTCTTTTTCTTGCCTTTTTTCTTACCTGTTGTCTCTGCATCAACTTCTGCATCAACACCAGCAAGCTTAGCCCTGCCGCCCTTCTTGAAAACGGCTTCCTTCTTTGCCTCAATCTCAGCCTTCTTAAGCTCATAAGGCTTTGTGAACATGAAGTATACGATTACGCTTGTGATAATGCTCATGAGACCTGAGATGATCCAGTAAAGACCCATAGCAGCAGGCATCGTGAATGTTGTTACGAGCATAAGGATAGGCATCATCCAGTTCATCATCTTCATTGAATTCTGAGTAATGTCCTCAGCGCTGCCCTTATCGTTCTGACCTGCTCTTGCAGGATTCATCTTAGCGCGCTTCTTAGCCTCTTCCTCTTCTTTCCATCCGGGTTTCATGATCTTTGTGAGCTGCATAACAACGATGTTAACAACTACAACAAGGATCGGGATGATAAGCATCGGAATGTATGTCTTGGGATCAGAAATGATAACCTTGGGATTCCATGCAGGTGTAACGGAAAGATCCATACCGAGGAAGTGAAGGTCGATCATCTGGCTGACCTTGAAATATCCTCTGCTGATACACTCGTTAAGGAACTGTGCGTTCTCATTGAGCGCCTTGATGAGGTTAATGTGAATCTCAGGAGTCATTCTTCCGTCAAAGATTCCGCCTTCACCGAGCTGGTTGCCCAGATTGATCATGTTCTGGATATTTTCCTTGCTGACCTGTGAAAGATAGATCAAAGGTCCGCTGACAATACGGTAAATAGGCCAGATGAAGAACAACTGAAGGAACGGAAGAAGGCATCCGGACAGACCGCCAGCGCCATTCTCCTTCTGAAGCTTCATTAACTCTTCCTGGTATTTTTCCTTATCATCGCCGTATTTACGCTGAAGTTCAGCGGTCTTACCACTCATAGCCTGCATCTTGAGCATGGACTTCTGAGATCTGATGTTAAGCGGGATAAGGGCTCCTCTGATAATTACAGTAAGGAAAATAATAGCCAGACCATAATTACCGAAGAAATTAAACAATACTCTCGTAAGCCAGCCGAACAAAGTGTACAGCGGGTCGAGAATTGATAACTGAACTATAAAATCTCCCATTATTGATCTCCGGATCTAGTTGAAAATGTTCTTACTTAACTGGGTCATATCCGCCCTTGGAGAAGGGATTGCATCTTAAAATCCGCCAAATACCCATAAGACCGCCCTTAATAACGCCATACTTGGTAACCGCATCGATCATGTATTGAGAACATGTCGGCTGGTATTTGCAATGTGGTCCCATGAGAGGAGAAATATTTTTCTGGTACCAACGTACCATTCCTATAACAGCTTTACGGATCATAAGGAACTACCGTCCAACAGATCCAGCCTTGTAAGACACTTCCCCATATCTGTGCTTAATTCCTGATAGTCCGGTATTCCACCCTTGGCCTTTAAAGTGAATACATAGTCATATCCTTGAGGGAGCTTATCTTCCAAATGTCTGTAAGACTCTCTCATTAAACGCCTTGCACGATTTCTGCCGACTGCACCAAGCTCTTTCTTGTTCGCGCAAAAGCCGGTTCTTCTCAAGGCCGGATCTACTTTATAGCCGCTCTGGGTGGTACCTTCCCGTCTTCTAAGCACGTGAACCGACAGGTATCTGCCGGTTGCGAATTTTCCGTACCGGTAAACCCTGTTGAATTCAAAATTGAATCTGAGTGCTACCGATTTCACAGCGAGAATGTGACCCTACGTCTTAAATCAGACTGCGAGTCTCTTTCTACCCTTAGCTCTTCTAGCTGCAAGAACCTTGCGGCCGTTAGCTGTCTCCATTCTTGCTCTGAAGCCGTGAACCTTAGCTCTCTGTCTTTTCTTAGGCTGAAAAGTCATCTTTGCCATAATATAATCCTCCGAAATAATTGTTTCTTTCAGTTGCACACCCGCGTTTTTGGCGGCAGCGCATAGTAAGACAATTTTATTTATAACCTGAAAATTATATTAGGGCGTGTGTCTGTTGTCAAGCCAATTAACATTTGCCGAAGAGATACTCAATAAACCTTACATTATCCTTTTTAGCTGCAGCATCTGATGCATTGGCAAAGGCAATGTAATAAGTGTACTCTTCGTCGAGACCAAGTTTTCTCTCAATATCGTCCGTAAGTTTGATCGCAACCGGTACAGGCTCGTCAGTTTCCTCTTCTCCTGTTGAGAACAGATCATTTAATGAGATACCCTGTTTGAGAGCCGCCTTCTCTTCATCGGTTAATTCGTAATAGTACAGATCATCTTCAGAGAAGTTGTTCATATCGATTACTTCATTAAGGTTCTGGAAGTAATCGAGAATTGCATAGTTATAAACTGCATCTTCCCTGATGATCAGATAGTCGTAAGTTCCGGTAAGGATAGACGCTCTAAAGGCAACCTCAAGATACTTTTCCTCGTATTCGAGGTCACTCTTAAAGTTAAGGTCTGAATCAAGGAGCATTGATGTTCTGTTAGAACCGTATCCGCCCCAGGTAAGGAATCCTGTTGTAGCATACTCACGGCCCTCTTCTGTAACGTGACAATTAATAAGTCCGCCGTTCAAGACTCTCATCTTTGACTTATAAATGTCGTGGCCATACCAGACGATTGCTCCGATGAAACAAAGAACCAGAACTGTTGCAGGAAGATAGTACTGTGCAAAATAAACCAGCTTCTGCTTTGGTGTGAGATCCTTAAGTTTCTTTTTCTCAGTTCTGATGAATCTTGTAAATTTGTTGCCTGATTTATCTTCAACGGCATCAGGTTCTGATTCGGATTTCTTCTCAAGTTCTTTTGCAACAATTTTTGATCCTGCAAGAGATACATTACCTGTTGCATCTTCTTCCTGAATGCCTTTAGCCTCTTCAGCTTTTCTTCTCTTTTCTTCAGCGATAGCCTTGAGCTTGTCCTCCTGGACTTTCTCGAGCTTATCAAATTGCTTGATAAATGTAAGCGATAAGAAATAAGTAATTGTTGTAGATGTAAAGACATAGATCAACGGGAACCACTGTGCATACCAGAGACAAGCAACAACAGAACCAACCATGAGGAGAGTAATGAGTGCGAGCGGTATGAACTTAATGATTACGAAGATCAATGCAGCCTTAAAAAGCTCAAGCGTCTTCATCTCATATCTGGAAATAGTCGGGAAAATAGATATAGTCATCAGCCATGCGGCTACACTGATTATTATTACTCCCAACTTATAAATAAACGGAGTATTATTCCATCCCTGATCAATAATCCAACGCCAGTCAAGTATGATGATCGCTATGGCTACGAGCATAACGAGCCAGACCAGCGTAGCCTGTTTAAAATTGCGTCCGAATGCCTTGAAAAAAGGAACAAAGACGCCGGTACCCTCACCTCTTATTACCTTCATTGCAACATAGTATTTTGCAGAATAAGCAGCACCTATGGTAACGATCGGAATACTGCATATTACAAAGAGCAGATTGAGGATGATGAGATCTGCTACCGTGCTCAGAAAATTCATTGCGGGACTGTCTGGTTTTAAGAAGTTCATTTATTAATTAGTACCTGTCGAAAGTATTCGTACCCTGATATGCCCGGGTACAGCGCATATATTCTATATCAAAAATACTTCCTCTGCATACAAAAGGAGTTGCCTTAACGACAACTCCTTTGTATCAGATGTTATCTGTTGATTATTCCTTAACACCACCGATTGTAAGACCGGTAACGAAGTATCTCTGGAGGAACGGATAGAGAGCAATGATAGGTGCCATTGTCGCTATTGTAGCAGCAGCTCTTACAGTGATAGGTGTAATTGTGTTTGCTGCAGCTTCCGTAACTGCTGTTCCTGATGTTTGACCGGTAGAAGCCGATACTGAATCAAGAAGCTTTCTAAGCTCATACTGCAATGTTGTGAACTGAGGATCGAATCTGTTGTACAGCATTGCGTCGAACCATGCGTTCCAGTGATATACGGCAACGAACAAAGCAATTGTTGCGTAAACCGGTTTACACAAAGGAGTGATGATGCTCCAGAAAATTCTCATGTATCCGGCTCCTTCGAGCTGTGCGGATTCTTCGAGTGAATCCGGGATACCTTCCATGTATGTTCTCAATACCATGAGGTTGAATGCACTTACCATACCAGGGATGATGTATACCCAGAAGCTGGATGTGAGGTGCAGGTATCTGAAGAGAATCAATACAGGAATAAGACCACCTGAAGCATACATTGTGATTACCCAGAACAGTGAGAGGCTTGACTTAAACAAGAACTTCTTACGGCTCAGGATAAATGAGAGCAAAGCGTTTGCAGCCAAGGCTGTAAATGTTCCCAGGACTGTTCTTCCGAGAGTAACGATGAATCCCTGACGGATACCAGGTCTCTCGAAGAGGATTTCCTTATAGTTGTCTAATGACCATCTACGGGGCAAGAGGTGGATACCGCCTCTGACGGCATCGTTACCCTCGTTAAAAGAGTAAGCCAACGTATTAAGAACCGGATAAAGTGTTACAACCGCAAACAATACAAGGAATATTGTATTGAAGATAGTGAAGATAATATCTTCGGTTGCCATTTTTCTCTTATGATTTAAAGGTTTCTGTAATGCAATTTCGTCATTCATAATCTTTCACCCCCTTATTAGAACAGACGCTCGTCGCCCGTCTTTTTGGCGATGGTATTAGTTAAGAAGATTAATGCAAGCGATACTGCGGTTTTAAAGATACCGGCTGCTGTACCGAGTGAGTAGTCTGTGTTACGAGCATTGAGAGCCCAGTCGAGTACGTAGATATCGATTGTCTTTGAAACGCTCTGTACAAGACCATTACCGAGCAAGTACTGCAACTCGAATCCTGCATTCAATACGTTACCCATGTTCATGATGAGAAGGATGATGATCGTAGGACGGAGTGACGGAAGTGTGATATACCACATCTTCTGGAAACGTCCGGCACCATCGATCGCAGCTGACTCATAAAGGCACGGATCGATTGCTGTGATCGCAGCAAGATAGATGATTGCATTCCAACCTGTTTCTTTCCAAAGATGGCTGAATGTTACGATACCCCAGAACATATTCGGATCGCCCAGGAACGGATATGCCTTATCGACAATTCCGAACTTGAGGAGCAACTCGTTGATGATACCTGTTGATGTAAGTGCATCGTGAACGATAGCTACAACGATGATCCATGAAAGGAAGTGAGGCAGGTATGAAATAGTCTGAATTGTCTTCTTGAAGTGTCTATTTCTTACCTCATTCAGAAGGATAGCAAATACAATTGCCATGACTGTGCTAAAGAACAAATTGAGCGCACCCATCGCAAATGTGTTTCTAATAACCAGCAAGAATGTTTTGTCGCTGAAAAGGAACTTGAACTTATCAAGTCCGACAAACTTTGAACCGGCAATTCCGTCATAATACTTGAAGTTCTGGAAAGCCATTATCCAACCGATAAGAGGCAGATAATAGAAGATGATTCCATATATGACGTATACAGCAGAGATAGCGATAAGAACCCACTGTCTCTTAAATTCTTTGGCAGTAAACTTGGGCTTGTTAAGCTCCTTCTCTGTTAACTGCTTTAATTTCTCCTGTTGAGAAACTGTATTCTCCATGTTTTAAGACCCCTATTAAAAATGGTGGCAACCATAGTTGCAAGGCCACGGTTGCCACCAAATCGATTTAAATCATTATCTGATCAATGACACCATCAATTAAGCTGTTCCGTTAGCTTTAGCTGTTGCAAGTCTTGCATCAACCTCTGCCTGAGCTTCGTCAAGGAATGCCTGAGGATTTACGTCATTGTAAGCCTGCTGGTAAGCTGCCCAATCTGTCTCAAAGTCAGTACTCATTACGACCTTAGGGAGCCACATGTGCTTAACTTCGCCCATCTTCTGCCATGCAATTCCACCAGGAGTTTCATTGCTTACGCCGTTTGACCATGACCAGAGAGGATACCAAGCATACTGATCGCAATACTTAGAACCAATGAAGTCGTTGTAGTTACCTGCGCCATAAGCTTCGAAGCACTTCTTAAGAGGAGCTGCGAGACCAGCGAGGAACTCTGAAGGCTGCTCTGCAGGCTGCATGCAGTTCTTGCCGTCCTTTGAGAGGCCGTTCCACTGAGGGAAGTATGAATATTCGCAAGTATGCTTAGCCTTGTAAGAATCGCTCTTCCAGTTTTCTCTCATCTGATCGTTTCTGTAATAGAGACCATTCTCGTCTACGAGGTAGTCAACATCCTTGATACCCCAGAAACGGAGATCATGGATTTCCTGATCGAGCATTGCGCTAAGGAAGCTGAATGCGAGGTCAGGGTTGCTGCAGCTTGTTGTTACGGCGATACCTGAAGCCTGGTTGAGCTCGTCACCGTATGAGTGCCACTGCTGCTCCATACCTGCCTCAGCTACGAGTCCGAGAGGTACATAGTCACAACCCATCTCGTCAAGACGATAAGATGTGCCGTCTGTTGTTGTCTGTGTCTGAGCGAAGGGTCCCATGATGTTGTATGCGAAATCCCAATACTGATCGCAGAGACCAAGAACACGACCTGTTGAAAGCTTAGCGATGTACTCATCGTATGTCTGTGTAGCGAAATCGGGATCGATAGCGCCCTTAGCATACTCTTCGTTGAGCTTCTGGAAATACATCTTAGCTGTAGATGTTGTGTTGTAGTCAACAACCTTCGGGTTGTCAGCGCCAGCTGAAACGTCTACGATAACGCAACCATCGTTCGGATAACCATCGAGGAACATAGGAGCGTTCTCAAGGCAGTAATACTTCCAGTCTTCGCAAAGACATGTATAAGGAATTACAGGTGTGCCATCAGGCATTGTAGGGTTAGCTGCTGCGTACTTCTCAAGAAGATCAAAGTACTGATCCAATGTCTCGATCTTAGGATAGTTAGCCCACTCAAGAACACGAACCTGGATCCAGAAAGCCTCACCATTGTGACCTGTTGTTGTATCCTGCTTGTAGTGATTGCCGAATACGTTTGCCCAATAAATCTTACCATCGGACTGACGGAACTTATCCCACTCCTCAGGTGTGTACATTTCCTTGAGATTAGGATACTTCTCAAGATAGTCGTCCCATGCAACGAGCAAGTGGTTCTCATAGAGCTGGATGCATCCGTCACCACCATCGATGAAATCAGGCAACTTACCTGAAGCGATGATTGATCCGATAGCTTCGCCAGCATCCTGACCTGTGAGCCATGACTCCTTGACACGTACACCGGTCTTCTGAGCGATGAGCTCCTTGATCTCGTTACCGTCGTCCTTCTCCTTACCTGCCATAGCTGCAAAGAATGTCATGTCAACGATACCGTCGCCAGATCCTTTACCGGGTACAGAGCATGCAACTACTGATGCTGCCATTACACCTGCCAGGGCCAATGAAAAGAGTTTCTTAGCCTTCATACTAGACCTCCCGAATTATTATTCTCGCTGTTGCGAGTTTTAAAGCACCTAAATTATAAGGTTGCCTAATTTTTGCCACAACCCGAGAAACTCTAATTAAAACAACCGATAAATTCTATATAAATGCGATTAATTTAACATAAAAGAATGCTGGTTTTAGTGCATGCTGCACAAAAACTATCATTCTCCGCGGTTGGTCTTGCGGTATTTGGAGGGCGTACACCCCATAATCTCTATAAATTTCCTGATAAAGTAGTCACTGTCTTTATAACCGACATCTTCTGCAATACGGTTGATCTTCTTATCAGTATGTAATATCTGCTTTGCAGCTTCCTTGATTCTGTAATTTGTCAGGTAGTTTTTAAAAGACATGCCATAGTTCTTTCTGAATACCTGACCGAGGTAAGAACTGTTGATGTGATATTTGTCGCCTAAATCTTTCAGACTGATGTTATCGGCATAGTTCTTTTTGATCTCTGCCTCGACTACGGAGAGAATTCCGCGCGAGATGCTCTTTCGAAGTTCGGACAGATATACAGCATATTCCAGACAGAACTTCTTCAGGTGCTGGTGTGAACCCCTGCGGAATGCTTTGTCAGATGTTTTCTCGGAAATGTACTGGATTATCTCTTCCTGGTTAACTGTATCATCGAGTTCACTTGCCAAATGAATAAGTTGGAATAACAGGTAATTAATATTAAGGTCGAAGGCCCTGTTATTACCCTCTTTGTTCTGGAGTTCTTCGAGCAGCTTGTCGATGCCTGCTTCGATCATAACGGCTTCGTTCTTCTCAATTGCGCCGATGATCTCATCGATCGTATCCTTGCAGAGAATAAAACTGCCGTGACCGGACTGTATTTCTTCATAGAAATACAATTTCTTCTTGTTATGGAATCCCGCAATACTCTTAAGGCGTCTGCACGAATCGAAAGATTTGGACAGTTCTGATATGTCAGGAACCGGTTCTCCGCACAGCATCCTGACGGGTTTGATAACGAGTACTTCTATCTTCCTTATCAGAGCGTTAAGAAATTCAGTTTCACTCATATCACTTGAGACAGCCATGGTATCGCAAAATATGAAACCGACATTATAACTGTCATCATCATATGTAATATCAAGAGTGAAGTGGTTAGCGAATTCCTTCAGTATCTCTTTACATGCGTTATAGAGCTGTCTCTGCATAATGGCCATATCGTATTCATCAACATCGGAATCATCGATCTCGATATCCCTGTTGACGAATTCAATATCAACAAATCTCAAATTGCCTGAGAGCTGGAGATGTTTGTTGGCATATTCAATATCTTCGTCGTTGTACTTACCCTTTATGAAGTGCCTTATGATTCTGGCCAGATAAGCATCTTCCATCTTCTCCCTGTCTTTTCTCAGAATGATGGATTCACGGTTAAGGTTAGTAACTTTCTTTAATACAGAAATAAGTTCTTCTTCGATAACGGGTTTGAGAATGTAATCGAGGCACCCGTTTCTGATCGCACGCTGGGTATATGCAAAGTCATCATAACCTGTCAGCAAAACAAAAGCGGCATCAGATATCTTTTCTCTCTTGATGGTCTCAAGAAGTTCAAGACCGTTCATCTCCGGCATTCTGATATCCGAAATAATAAGGTCGACCTGGTTCTCGCTCAAATACTTCAATGCTTCTTTTCCGTTGGAACATGTGGTGGCGATCTCAAATCCGCCGCTCTCCCAGTCGATAATGACCTGGAGGCCCTGAAGTGTAAACGGTTCGTCATCAACAAGCATTACTTTAAGCATATTTCACCTCGTTTATTAAGCCGTAGTTATTAAATCCGAAGGGATGGTAATAATGACACTCATGCCTATTCCCTTCTCGCTCTCGATCGTAAACTTAACCTGGTCTTTGAACATCATCTTTATTCTGAGGCAGGCATTAAGGATACCTACGTGTTTAGCCGCCCTGACCATATCGATGGTAACATTATTTATTTTTTCCTGCAGAGCCTCAACGTCTGCTTCTTCCATTCCGTCTCCGGTATCTTCAACTTCGATTACAAGATTCTTTTCTTCTTTATATACCCTTACAAATATCCAACCCTGTGCTGATTTGGACTCAATGCCGTGTACGCAGGCATTCTCAACGAAGGTAACCAGTGTAAGTTTAGGTATAAGTATCTTTTTGCAGTCTTCACTGATGTCGATGTTAAACGAGATCCTCTCGCCGAAACGGTAACTCTGCAGCTGGAGATAAGCATCAATGAATCCTTCCTCCTCTTCAATGGTAACGCTGTCGTCATGCCACTCAACATTCTGTCTCTCCATGACCGCGAGTTTCTGTACCATCTCGGCAGTCTCTGTTTCACCCTTAAGGACACTGTGCATACGGATGCTTTCCAATGCATTGAAAAGGAAGTGCGGATTAATCTGGCTCTGTAGCGCCAACAGTTCAGCATTCTTTCTGGCCAGGTCGCTCTCCTGTTCTCTGAGCTTATCTTTATAGATCGTATTGGTAAGTTCGTTGTTGATCTCAACGATCCTGTTGTAGTTATGCATCAGGTCTGAGATTTCATCCGATCCCTTGATCTCTTTTATCGGCTGGAAGTAATCGTTGCTTCCCTCACCGAAAGCTTTTCCTAATATAGTGATACGTTCTGTTATGGATCTCTCCAGCAGTTTCATCGTTACGATAGGAATAAGGAGTGTGAAAAAGAGAATGGCAACAACAATCGGCCAGTTATTCCCTATGATGGTCGTAATCGTAACTTCATCGGAAAATGCATATACCTTAAATGTAGTACCGCCGATCTCTACTTCCTTAATGGTCTTATAAGGCTCGATGAGAGATCTGTTAACAAGTGACTGGTAATCAACATTAATTTCCCTATTGGAATAGATTACATAATCGTCACAGCACAGATACATGGAACAGTTAACCGGGATATCCTGTATTTCGCTTTGTATTCTGCTCAGCTTATGTTCGATGGTAATTATCTTCTCGACGTCAGACTTTGTGTTGAGCATTCTTCTGACATAAACAAAACGGTTTCTGTCAGCTGTCGCATTGATCGGGTCCATATCATAATAAGCATATACAGCTTCATTTCTTCCGGAATTAATAAAACGTCTGTACCAGACTTCACCCTGTGCTTCAGACAAGTTATGGAAATAATTACCGCTTAACATCGTCCTGTTATCTGAATAGATTACGATCCTGTCCCATTTCAGATCAGTAAGCGTCGTAAAATAGGAATACGTGACTGTATTAGTCAGAGCATCGTAAAATTCATACGGATCTGAATATCTGGTGTTGATGAAAGAATTCAGGTTCTTATTAAGATCAATAGCGGAAGCGACGCTGGAGTCGTAGGAATTTAAGTTCTCAAGATAATTGAAATAACCTTCGATCGCTATATCCCTGTCATAACTCTGGTTACTGATCTCGGCATCGAAAACAAATCTGAACAGAATCGCATCCGTAATGACCAACGGAAAGATGACACAGAAGACATACATCAGCAGAAACTTTTTACTCAGTTTCAGTCTGCCGAAATAATTTTTAATTCCCGATTTTGCCATGTATTCTGTTTCAGGGAAAAACTCCCACTCTCCATTTAAATGCCTTTATATGTTATTAAAATCAATTGTCCTTTGCAAACCGCGTTTCCGTAAAATGCTGTATTTATTCGGGTTTTTTCTGAAATTTATCCCGTTGAATAAAAATATCCGTTTATCTAACATAATTATAGTTTAAAAAATTTTGATGAGGTGCAACTTATGCTGAAGATCGTCAAAACCGAGAACGGCCTCGTAAGAGGATTACCCGGAAACAACACCCGCATCTCAGTTTTTAAGGGTATTCCGTTCGCAGAACCTCCTATCGGTGAAAACCGTTGGAAAGCTCCTAAGCCTTGTAAGGATTGGGAAGGCATTTACGACGCATATAAGTTTGCACCTATTTCCGTTCAGGACCAGCCCGGTATCGGAACTGATGTTTACTGCAAAGAATGGCACGTTGACCCCGACATTGAGATCAGTGAAGACTGCCTGTATTTAAACGTATGGACAAATGCAAAGAGTGCAGATGATAAACTCCCCGTTCTCGTGTGGATCTTCGGCGGCGGTTTCCAATGGGGTTATACCGCAGAGATGGAATTCAACGGTGAGAATCTCGCAAAGAAAGGCATCGTTGTCGTAACAGTAAACTACAGACTGGGCGCTATCGGATTCCTGTCTCATCCTGACCTTTTCAAGGAATCACCTGATGCTCCAGCTAACTTCGGTCTGTTAGACCAGCAGGCAGGCATAAAGTGGGTCAAGAGAAATATTGCTGCATTCGGCGGTGATCCTGACAACATCACAATTGCAGGGCAGTCAGCAGGCGGCGGCAGTGTTCTTAATCACCTGACATCCGAATCCAGCATCGGACTTTATAACAAAGCGATCATCTTATCAGGCATTATCCAGTTCCCTTACATAAAGGATTTCGTAATGAGTCCCAGAACTGTTGATGATGCATGTTCTTACGGTGTGAAGTTTTTCGAGAAGCTCGGCGTAAAGACAGTTGAGGAAGCAAGGAAACTCGATGCAGCATTCATCAGGGAAGAATATGCGAAGTTCAGAGAATCAGAAGGGTTCTTCTTTACTCCCATGATCGATAACGTCTTCATAAAAGACGATCCGTTCAAACTCTTCCTCGAAGGAAAGCATGCCCACGTTCCTGTGATGTCTGGCAACACATACGACGAATTTCCGAGCTTTATCTTCGCCGACTCGAAAGAAGATTTTGAGGCCAAGGCAAGAGAAATATTCGGCAGCAAGGCTGATGATTTCCTGTCTTTCCCCGAAGCACAGAAAAACATCGGAAATATGTATGCTTCCGTACGCGCAATTGAGTGTGCTGTTAAGGCAGCCTTCTCACACAACGATAAGCCCGGTTACTACTACAGTTTCGAGCCTGATATTCCCGGTGAAGATGATCCGGGTACATTCCACTCTGTCGATCTGTGGTTCTTCTTCGATAACCTCGATAAGTGCTGGAGGCCTTGTACCGGAAGACATTTCGATATTGCAAGACAGATGAGTATTTACTTTGCAAACTTCGTAAAGAGCGGTGACCCAAACGGCAAAGATGTCGATGACACTCCCCTGCCTTTGTGGAAGCCTTATACACCTGATTTCAAAAACGAGATGCATTTTACATCTGAGGGTGCGAAAACGTCTGTCCAGGAAGATTCTCCCGAATCGGACTTCCTGTCCTTCATTACAAAGCATATTGAACAGTCAGCTCTCGGAACAGGCTCTGAGAAAGACGCCCCTGAAGGTCTTAAGGTTGAACTCTATGAAGTTCCCAAGAAGCAGGCATTCAATCCTTATCTTCCTAACTGGGAATTCATTCCTGACGGCGAGCCTTATGTATTTAACGACAGAGTTTATATCTACGGCTCACACGATTTCTTCAACGGTTATGCGTTCTGTCTGGGAGATTATGTTTCATGGTCCGCACCAGTTAACGATCTGGGCAACTGGACTTATGAGGGTGTTATCTATGGCAAAACAGACGATCCTGCAAATGCCAACAACCGCGGGTGCCTTTATGCACCTGACGTAACTGTAGGACCTGATGGAAGATACTATCTGTTCTATGCACTAGACAACGACAGCGTTGTTTCAGTTGCTGTATCTGATACACCGTCCAGTAAGTTCGAATACTACGGCAAGGTTCATTACGAAGACGGCACACTTCTCGGAAAGAAGGAAGGCGACGAGCAGCAATTCGATCCCGGCGTCATTACGATCGGCGAAGTAACTTACCTCTACACTGGTTTCTGCGGACAGGGGGATCCTACGCGTCACGGTTGTATGCTCACAGTTCTTGATAAGGATATGCTCACCGTAAAGCGCGCTCCCGAATTCGTAATTCCTTCAACACAGCACAGCAAGGGAACAGAATTCGAAGGTCACGCATTCTTCGAGGCACCTTCCATCAGAGAGAGGAACGGCATCTTCTACCTGATCTATTCTTCACAGGTAATGCACGAGCTCTGCTACGCTTATGCGGATAATCCTCTGGGGCCCTTCAAATATGGTGGAGTCATCGTAAGTAACTGTGATATGCACATTGATACTTATAAGCCTGCTGATAAGCCGGCATGCTTTGGTGCCAACAATCACGGAAGCATCGTCCAGATTGGTGACGACTGGTATATCTTCTATCACAGACAGACCAATAACTCCTGGTACTCCAGACAGGGTTGCGCCGAGAAGATCCATTTCGAAGAAGACGGTTCGATCCCTCAGGTTGAGATTACATCCTGCGGACTTAACGGCGGACCTCTTACTGATGACGTTGAATATCCTGCACATATCGCGTGCAACCTCTTTAATGACAAGAATCAGATGTATGTCGGCGAACTCCAGGCTGCCAACATTACAAAAGATCACGAAGACGGCGTAAAAGATCCTTCTTATGTAAGAGATATCTACGATACAACAACGATTGGATTTAAGTATTTCGATCTGAAGTCCGTCAAGGGAATCAGGATCACAACCAGAGGTTACGGTCAGGGTGAATTCGAAGTAAGAACGAATCTTGATGAAGAACCTTTGGCAAAGATTCATGTTGATTTCTGCACGGCATGGGAAGATCACAAAGCCGAATTCTCCATTGCCGACGGCGTATATCCTCTCTACCTCACATTCAGAGGCAACGGCAATCCTTCACTGCTTAGTTTCGAATTCCTTCACTGATGAACAGGCATTGCCAAATAAAATAGTCTTTCATTGCGGAAATATCTCCCGATGTTCGTCCCCCGGACCGCTTAGCACTTCAAGGCCCGGGGGATATCTTTTTTTCAGGTTCATTTTAGGTAAGGCATTTATCATCAGGCCAACAAAGGAAAGAGAGGCTCGGGATAAATGTCTTATCAGAATGTTTTCGAGAGGTATGAAATAAAATACTTTCTCACCAAAACTCAAAAAGAAGCTCTGATGAAAGAAATGGACGGAAGGATGCAGTCAGATAAATACGGCAGAACGACCATCCGCAACATCTATTACGATACAGACAGTTTCAGACTTATCAGAGATTCATTAGATCATCCTGTCTACAAGGAAAAACTCAGGATCAGGTCGTATCAGAGAGCGGAGATCGGAGATATGGTTTTCGTGGAAATAAAAAAGAAATTCGAAGATGTCGTCTACAAAAGACGTGTGGCTATGCCGAGAATAGCAGCAGAGTACTGGATAGACTACCGCAAGCCGCTCGCCTTCGGTTCACAGATAACCTCTGAGATAGATTACTTAGTAGATTTCTATGAGGGGTTAAGCGCAAAAGCTTTTCTAAGTTACGAACGCGAAGCTTTTTCAGACAACAAAAATCCCGAATTCAGATTAACGCTCGACGAGAACATTCTGGCCAGAGACACAGAATTAAATCTCGGCAACGACATCTGGGGACAGCCGCTTCTCCCACATGGTATGACCCTTATGGAAGTTAAGATTGCGGGTGCCATGCCGCTTTGGATGGCAAATTTCTTAAGCAGCAACAATATTCAAAAGGTCTCTTATTCAAAATACGGCACATATTACAGGAACTGCCTCTCCTCAGGCGCAATTCAGGAAAGGAGCGTTTTTTATGCTTAATATATTTGGAACACTTATACCTTCAACCGGTATTACACCAACAGTATTTATAATTCTCGTTCTGGTATCACTGGTGCTGGGAACAATATTTGCCCTTATACACACTTACCGCAATGAATATACCAGAAGTTTTGTAATGACACTGGCTATTCTCCCTGCCGTCGTATGTGTCGTCATATTAATGGTAAACGGCAACATCGGTGCAGGTGTCGCGGTGGCAGGAGCCTTCAGTCTCGTAAGATTCAGATCAGCTCCCGGAACAGCAAGAGAGATTGTCGCGCTGTTCGTGGCAATGGGCATGGGACTCATAATGGGAATGGGCTATATCGGATATGCAGCCCTATTCACATTAATTATCGCTCTCGCGATGCTCTGCTACTCCAAAATCGCTTTTGGCGAGAACAAGTCACATAAAAAGAGCCTTAAGATCACTATCCCTGAAAATCTCAACTACACAGATGTTTTCGTTGAAATCCTGGATGAATATACGAAGTCATACAACTTAAAGCAGGTTAAGACCAGCAACATGGGTTCACTTTTCAAATTAAGTTACGAGATCGTCCTGAAAGACGACTGCAACGAAAAAGAATTAATAGACAAGCTCAGAACAAGAAACGGAAATCTCGAGATATCCATCTCTGAATACCAGAATCAGGTAAACGAGCAGCTCTGATATATAACCCTCGAAAGGAGAAAGAATAATGAAACCTGTTAAAACAGAATACAAAGCATTGGCGGCGATAACAGCCGGCACAATTGCAGTACTCTCGATAGCGGCATGCTCAATAGCATCTTCAAACACCCCAGATACCACAGTTCCATCAGAATCTGAAACTATAGTGGAAACAACGTTCTCAGACAATGACCTCAATGCCGGATACGATGAGGGCGAAGCTCAGATAATTACACTTAATGGAACTTCCGCATCTTCAGATTCATCATCAGTTAAGACCGAAGGCTCAGTAGTAACCATTACGGGCAAAGGGACATACGTAATTACCGGAACGCTCAATGACGGATACATTGTTGTTGATGCCGGTGATTCAGATGACATTAGAATCGTTCTGGATAACGCGGATATCACATCATCTGATTATGCAGCAATCTACTGCCTTAATGCAGATAACGTATATATAACTCTTGCTGACGGATCAAGTAACAGTTTGAGCAGCACCGGTGAATTCGATTCAAAAGACAGCAACAGTGTCGACGGAGCTATCTTTGCGAAAACAGATATCACTATAAACGGTTCGGGCACTTTGAAAATTAATTCCACAGATCACGGAATAGTCGGCAAGGATGACGTTACTATTACCGGAGGCGGTATTTCCATAAAAAGCAGCAGTGACGGAATCCAGGCAAATGATTCAGTATCCGTAAAAGATGCAGTCATAAATATAGTTTGCGGCAAGGATGGAATCCAGGCAGATAATGACGACGACAAGACCAAAGGGTACGTATATATTGCTTCAGGTTCGATAACTATCTCTGCAGGCGATGACGGCATCACCGCATCCTCCTCCCTTCAGATCGATGACGGAACAATCGATATAACCGGTTCTTATGAAGGATTGGAAGGCCGGTATGTTACTGTCAACGGCGGTACAATATCCATTGTATCTTCAGATGACGGTATCAATGCAGTATCATCAACCTCTTCAGGTGAAATGTTCCAGGCTGATGACAGCAAACTTTGTATCAATGGCGGAGAAATCTACGTCAATACTCAGGGAGACGGGGTCGACTCCAACGGAACGTTTGAGATGACAGGAGGAATCCTTACTGTCATGGGTCCTACATCAGGCGCCAACGGTTCCCTCGACGTAAACGGAAGCGCAGTTATCTCCGGCGGTACGGTTGTTATGGCAGGTGCATCCGGTATGGCAACAAACTTCACGGATGCCACGCAGGGTACGGCTCTTCTTACAGTAGGCAACCAGTCAGAAGGTTCTGAGATCACAGTAACTGACAGCACCGGTAATGTAATCTTAAGCGCCACATCAGATTGCTCCTATCAGACAGTTCTGGTCAGCAGTCCTGACATGGAAAAAGATGGCACATATACGGTTACTGCAGGATCTTACTCTGAAACGATAACGCTCTCAGGCTATTTGTACGGTGCAGGCGGAGGCTTCGGAGGCGGAGTGCCCGGCGGTGACCCCGGTCAGATGCCAGCTGGAAACTCCGGTGATTTCCCTTCCGGCGGACCAGGAGGAATGCATCCGCCATTTTAATCGCGATAACTAAAAGATACTGTACGGCAGTCTCAAACCATTAACATTCTTTTCAAATTACGTTTATACAACATTAAACATATTTCGTTGAAATTTAAGCTTCAATAAACTATACTTCAAGTATCAACTAAGACATTTTTCTATTCCTATTATCCCCATATTTGCGGCCACCCTTTCCCGGGTGGTCGCTCCTATTTTGGGGACTTTTTAAGTTTCCAAAACTAGCGTCAACCATCGGCATTTTACGGATTTAAAACCCTCCGGGTTTCCGGAGGGCCTTTTTAGATGAGTTTTATGAGCTTGCAATTCTCGATGCCGACTTCCCATAGCTTGTCCACGGGTTTATTAAAAACCTGGCAAATTATTGCCGAATTCATGGCTCCGTGGCCTACAATAAGGACATCTTTGCCCTCTTTTATCTGAGGATATGCGACTTTTTCAAGGAAATCCCCTGTTCTTTCGTATAATTCTTCGATACTCTCGGCTCCATTTACTGCTTTGTATCCTGCAGGATTGAAAAATAACTCCCTCACAGGGCATTCAGGCTTATTAAATACGCCTTCTTCGCCTTCATAAATGCCAAATCCCATCTCCATCAGCCTGTCATCGGTAATGATCGGGATATCTCTTCCTTCCAGGAGCAGCTTTGCTGTTTCCTGTGCCCTCGTAAGAGGAGAAACATAGCAGACATCGAAATGAACATCTTTATATCGTTCACCGGCATCTTTTGCCATCTTGATTCCTTCTTCATTTAACGGAATATCTGTTTTGCCCTGGAGCTTATGTCTTAAGTTCCAATCGGTCTTTCCGTGTCTGATTATATAAAGCATTATTAAACCTTTCCGTTTAAGACTTCTATTTTTCATTTTCCACGCGATATTTTGCCATACAATATTGTTCTTAATCAAATCTTAATGTGTTGGAATATTGGATGTTAATGAATTTATCCGTAGAATTACCGTAGTCAGACACAGGAGAGGTGGAACAATGTACAACATTTTAATTTGTGACGATGACAAAGATATCGTTAACGCTTTGAAGATCTATTTGCAAAATCCGGATTACAGATTATTCGAAGCACATAACGGTGTCGAGGCCGTGGAAATGACACAAAAAGAAGAGTTTCATCTCATACTGCTTGATATTATGATGCCGCAAATGGATGGGATAACAGCGATGTCGAAAATCAGGGAAAAGCACAATATGCCGATCATTATGTTAACGGCCAAATCAGAAGATACGGACAAGATATTGGGGCTTACGATCGGGGCTGATGACTATATCACAAAGCCCTTCAACCCTCTGGAGGTTGCAGCCAGAGTCGGATCCCAGCTCAGACGCTACACTAAGCTCGGATCCGGCACTGTCTCAAAAAGTATCCTTCAGGTTGGCTCTATCGAGCTCAACAGCGATACCAAAACAGTCACAGTTGACGGAAATACTGTAAATCTCACTCCTAAGGAGTTCGATATATTGAAGCTCCTTATGAAAGAGCCCGGAAAAGTTTTCGCGCCTAAGGAAATCTATCTCAAAGTATGGGGTGAGGATGCCCTGACCGCAGGAGATAACACTGTAGCGGTTCATATCAGACATTTAAGAGAGAAGATCGAGATTACACCGAATGACCCCAGATATATTAAGGTCATCTTCGGCCAGGGTTATAAGATCGAGAAGGGGAGAAACTAATGGAAAAGAAGAGCAAACAGTTTTTAAGGACAATACCGGGAAAATTCCTGCTGTTCCTTATTATCAACATCTTAGGGATGACTGCTTTCGGCTGTGTATGTGCTTCGGCAGTATGCATACAGGAAGATTTTTACGATATAACCGAAGAGGAATACTATCAGACAAAGGACGATTCATTCATATACTATAATGCGATTGCTGAAACGGAGAATCTCGTTGGCATCAATAATTATCATGTCGAAAACATGAGCATCGAAGTTAAAGACGAAGACGGAAAACTGATCGCATCCACACGTGATTATAAAGATGTTTCAGTAGCTGCAGGCAAATCCGGTGAATTCGCGAATTATAAGCTCTACACATTCGACATGAACCTTGTTTATGGCGAAGACGGAGAATACAAACACTCTCATGACAGTTATTCAGAGCCGGGCGACGTAGTAGTTAAAGCCACAGTCAATGTTTATGCCAATACAGAAGCCTTAACACAATTCTCCGCATTTGACAGACAGATTGTCCATTTGGTTATAAGCAGCCGCTATATAATCTACCCCATTGGCATATTATCCGTGATCGCAGCTATTGCTGCATTTGTAGCTCTTATGTGCGTCACCGGTAAAAAGCCGGGTTCGGAAGAGATTGCTTTGGGGCCTGTCGGAAGAATTCCTTTCGATCTTCTTGTTGCTGGTTTTATTTTCGTTTCATATGTCGGAGTGTTCATCGCAGGATCTGCTCCCGGAAGATTTGAGATCATCTTCGGCATATTGTTGATCTTTTTGGTCATGAACATGATGCTCGGATTATGCGTAACCTTTGCAGCAAGAGTTAAGCTTCGCACACTTATCAAGGGATTGCTCATCTATAAAATCATCATGCTGATCGGAAAATTCTTTAAGCTCATTATCAAGGGAATCCTTTCGATTCCTCTTATCTGGAGAACGGTACTTATCTTTGGCGGAATTTCATTTTTTGAGATCATTGTTATGGCCGCTTCAGGTTTTGAATCAGATGTAATCTCAATCGGCTGGTTTTTCGAAAAGCTCTTACTCGGTCCTGCTATTCTCTACATCGCGCTCATGCTCAGAAAACTTAAGATCGCAGGTGACAAGTTAGCTGCAGGCGATATCACTTACCGTGCAAGCACCAAAGGACTCTGGGGCGATTTCAAAAAGCATGCTGTTAATCTCAACGCAGTATCTGATTCAGTAACGATCGCAGTAGAAGAAAGACTTAAGTCCGAGCGCATGAAGACAGAACTCATCACTAATGTTTCGCACGACATAAAGACACCTCTTACTTCTATTATCAATTACGCTTCATTGATGGGTACAACTGACCCCTCCGACCCTAAGATGAGCGAATACTCAGAAGTAGTCGTAAGACAGTCAGAAAAGCTTAAGAGGCTTATCGAGGACCTCGTTGAAGCATCCAAAGCTTCAACAGGAAACCTCGAGATCGTTCCCGCTCCTCTGGACTGCTGTACATTCGTATCGCAGACCGCTGGTGAATATAAGGAAAAGATTGAGAATGCAGGTTTAACTCTTGTTACTAACGCACCTGAAGAACCTGTAATGATCATGGCTGACGGCAGACGCATGATGAGAATCTACGATAATCTCATGAATAACATCTGCAAATATTCGCAGCCCGGAACCAGAGTTTACCTTACACTTGAGGTAATCAATGGTGTTGCTGTTACAACATTTAAAAACACTTCCAGTGCTGAACTCAATATCAGTGCGGACGAGCTCGTTGAGAGATTCGTCAGAGGTGACCAGTCACGTAATACTGAAGGTAACGGTTTGGGATTATCTATTGCGAAGAGCATGACTGAGCTTCAGGGCGGAAAGTTTAATATAGATATAGACGGTGACCTCTTTAAAGTAACCTTATCATTCCCGTTTACCGTCTGACCGGTTCATATAAGATACACCACATACAAAAGGCTGTCTCGTTTATGAGGCAGCCCTTTTGTTATCAGTTTTGTTTTTTAATGTTGGCTACCAGAGCCAGTTTTTCTTTTCCTTCTTCTATCCGTTCCTTAACGACGCTGTCCCTAAGGATATTGATATTAACGAAGAACAGTTTAACGAGAGTCCTTACCTTTGCGCCTGATTCATTTCTGATCTCACGCATCCTGACGATCATGTCCTTCGTGCCTTTAACGCCGACCTGTGTAAGCATGCTGAGGTTCTCGCATCCTGACGCCTCGAAAACAGAGAACAGTTCATCAACAAACACCTTTCTGTCTTCAAATGTCATCTCAGCGAGCCACCCTGACATCGTCTCGTCGAACAGGTCACTTATCATGTCTGTCGAAGAGCATATTTCAAATTGCTTTCCTTCCATCTGCCATGACAACGGATCATGCTGCATTATTCCCAATTCAGTACTCTTTACTACTATCGGGTCAACAGTGTTTTCGAGAAGACGGCCAACAATTGAACTCTCAGGTATTATCTTGGTTATCTTGTGACGGATACTCTTAAACTGTTCAGATTCCATTGCTTCATGGTTGAATCCGGGGCCGTCAAAATTGTAGATGCTCTCGATCCTGGATGTCAGATCTGAATTGGCTGCCAGTGCAGCATACACAGCCAGATGTCCACCCTTTGAATGTCCGCCCAAACGGATCTTATCGAGTCTGCCCTTCATTACTTTCTGAAGATACAAAGCGGCTTCGCTCTCAGCGGGAACTGTCATGAAACTTAAATTGAAGTCTTCCTTCCAGCCGATTATCGTATCGTCCGTACCGCGGAAAGATATGAAAACTCCGCCGTCAGACGTGTCTATTTCAACTGCCGCAAACTGGATCTCACGTGATATATCCGTATCATCAACATAATTCGAGAGATAAGCGTTTTTAAATCTCTCGGACTGTCCTAATGCCCTGAGCATCGATGGAGCAAACTTGATAAATGATTTATCTTGGGCGAGTTCTTCTGCAGAGTGCAAAGAGAAAAACTTCTCTGAAGCCTTCTCGATAGTAAGTTTGCCTTGTGATTTTGGAGGGACGACCTTATCAAAATTAACATATGACAAACAGGACAGTATCAGTGCATCGATACTGTTAAATGGATCCTGCTCGAAAGTAAGATCGCCACGCCATGCAATGTAATCCAAAAGATTGCCCATATCTTAATTATAGTCCGTTTCCGGAAATATAAAAGAAAGAGGTTGCCTCATATGAGACAACCTCTTTAAGTTTCTTTTAAAGCAGTATTAACTTACCTTCTGCCTGTCTTGATCGTAAGATCTTCCAGGAATCCCTTAGGACTTCTAACCTCAAGTTCACCTTCAACCTGAACGATGAGATCGTTAGCAACACCTGTAAGGATCAATACGGATGTACCTGCGAACCAAACGTTCTGGAAACCTGAAATGATACCGATAATTGTCGGAACAATGCAGACGAGAACGAGGAAGATTGCCTCCATCCAATTGAGTCTGTAAGCTGTTGTCTTAATAAAGTCTGTAGTAGGCTTACCTGATCTGATACCGTTGATCATACCACCGTTCTTTGTGATGTTATTAGCAATCTCAATGGGGTGGAAGTTGATTGCGGTATAGAAGAAAGTAAATGCAATGATAAGAAGGAAGTAAATTACATAATACCAGGGGCTACCTGTAAAGCTCTGCTTGAACCACATTGCAACCTTGTTTGTACTATTGCTAAGGAACAAAGTAACAACAATGTTAGGGATTGCAAGGAGTGACATAGCAAAGATAACAGGCATAACACCGGACATATTAACCTTGAGAGGAATGTAGTCCTTATTACCACCGCGCTGCTGTCTGCCGATAACCTTCTTTGAGTACTGCACGGGAATTCTTCTCTCTGCATTCTGTACATAGAGAACGAATACGATAATTGCTACAGAAATAACTGCAACAAGAACGAATACAAGAATTCCAACGATAGTTCCTAAAACAGGATTATCGATCTTGGTGCTGACATCAACGCTCTTCGCATAAAGTGTCTTTACCATGTCAGGAAGACGTGTAACGATACCTGCGAAGATGATCATTGATACACCATTACCGATACCCTTATCGTTAATCTTCTCACCTAAGAAAACTACGATAGCGGCACCTGCTGTAAAGGAAGCTACTACAACGCCGGCATTAAGCCAAGTAGGAAGAGTTCCGTTGAGCGCCGTACGTGTAGAATAGCAGAACAGGCTGGCCTGAACCAATGCCAGACCGATAGCCGAATAACGCGTAATCTTATCCATCTTCTTTCTGCCGGACTCACCCTCTTTTGAGAGATCTTCCAACTTAGGAATAACGACAGTTAAGAGCTGGATGATGATTGATGCATTAATGTAAGGAGATACACCCATGGACAGGATTGACGCGTGGTAGAGTCCACCACCGGAAATGATGTCCATGATGCTGCCGAGCTGACCCCACTGACGGATAAGGGTGGTGAACTTGTCACCATCGATACCCGGTACAGGAACGAGGCCGCCGAGCATAAAGATCCCCAGGATCATGAAGGTATAGAGCAGCCTTTTACGTATAGACTCTACACGAAAAGCATTTACTGCAGTATCAAAAATACCGTTCATGCCTATTAACCCTCCGTAGCCGTGCCTCCGGCCTTTTCAATCTTTTCCTTAGCTGAAGCTGTGAACTTAGCAGCTGTTACATCGAGCTTCTTAGAGAGCTCACCGTTGCCGAGGATCTTGACGCCATCATTGTTCTTAGGAAGTGTGATAACGCCCTTCTCAGCGAGTGCCTTAGCATCTACTGCTGTTCCGTTATCGAAAACTTCAAGATCACTAACGTTTACTTCAATGTAAGCAGGAGCAAATCTCTTGTTGTTGAAGCCTCTCTTAGGGAGTCTTCTGTAAAGGGGCATCTGACCACCTTCGAATCCGGGTCTTACGCCGCCGCCTGAACGTGCATTCTGACCCTTGTGACCACGGCCGGAAGTCTTTCCGTTACCTGATCCGGGACCTCTGCCCTTACGATATGCCTTTTCGTTGCCTGCGGAAGTCATTTCATTGAGCTTCATGTGGCACCTCCATTAATTCTCTTCTACGGCTACGTAGTTAACAGCCTTTTTGATCATGCCGCGTGTAGCCTCATTGTCAGCCTTCTCAACAGTCTGACCAATCTTTCTCAAGCCCAGAGCTCTGATTGTAGCCTTCTCGGACTCTCTTGCCTTATTTGTGCTTTTGACAAGCTTAATCTTAATGTTAGCCATTTTGAGTTCCGGCCTCCTTACTTAATCTCGTCAACAGACTTGCCGCGAAGTCTTGCAACTTCCTCAGCTGACTTCAAGGACTTAAGACCCTCGATTGTAGCGTTGACCATATTGTTAGGATTGTTGGATCCGATAGATTTTGTACGGATGTCTGTGATACCTGCGAGCTCGCATACTGAACGAACAGGACCACCAGCGATAACACCGGTACCGTTTGCAGCAGGCTTCATAACGATCTGAGCTGCAGCAAATTCGCCGAGTGTCTCGTGAGGGATAGTACCGTTAACGATAGAAACATCAACGATGTTCTTCTTAGCTTCTTCGATACCCTTTCTGATAGCATCCGGAACCTCGGTAGACTTACCGATGCCCTTACCTACACGGCCTTTTCTGTCACCGATAACTACGAGAGCAGCAAATCTCATGTTCTTACCGCCCTTAACAGTCTTGGAAACACGGCTGATGTGGATAACGCGCTCTTCGAACTCCTTATCCTTCTTCTCTTCTCTTGAAATGTTCTTAGACTCTAAAGCCATCTAATTTGCTCCTCCCGATTAGAATGAGAGACCGGCTTCTCTTGCCGCCTCTGCCAAAGCCTGTACTCTTCCGTGATAGAGATATCCGCCACGGTCAAATACTACGTCCTTGATATCCTTGGCAATAGCGCGCTCACCGATAAGCTTACCAACAGCTGTTGCTGCCTCGATGTTGCTGCCAACGGATACGGAGCCCTTGATCTCCTTGTCGAGCGTAGAAGCGCTAACAAGAGTAACTCCCTTTGTATCATCGATGATCTGAGCGTAAATGTGGCTGTTGCTTCTATATACGCAAAGACGAGGGCACTCTGTCGTTCCAGAAATCTTCTTTCTTACACGAACATGCTTTCTCTTACGAATTTCATTTTTATCAATTCTACCAATCATGTTGAATAAACCCCCTTTGCGCCTTACTTCTTAGCACCGGTCTTACCTTCCTTGATGATAAGGTGCTCGCCGGCATACTTGATACCCTTGCCCTTATAAACATCAGGAACTCTGAGAGAACGGATCTTTGCTGCTGTCTCGCCTACGAGCTGCTTATCAGCGCCCTGTACGATGACCTGATTATCTTTGACATCGATTGTGATGCCAGCGGGTTCAACCATCTCGATAGGATGTGAATAACCGAGGTTAAATGTAACCTTATTTCCAGCCTTAGTAGCTCTGTAACCTACACCATTGATTTCCAATGTCTTTGTGAAACCCTCGTGTACGCCTGTTACCATGTTCTGGATAAGAGCTCTAGTAAGACCATGGAGTGAACGGTGATTCTTATCGTCGGAAGGACGAGTAACGAGAATCTGACCATCCTCCAGCTTTACTGTGATGTCGGGATGAACATCAAGTGAGAGCTCTGCTTTGCCGCCCTTAACTGTAACGTGCTGACCATCGATCTTTACATCGACGCCGGCGGGAACAGCTATGGGCAATCTGCCGATTCTTGACATATAAATTTTCCTCCTGCTCTTAAGATTTAACCTCCGGTCGGGTATGTCGCCCGTCCCGGGGCTTTTCAGAGATGTATTTCTTTAGAAGATTATTTGAACCTTCTAAAAATTACCAAATATAAGCGAGAACTTCGCCGCCTACGCCGAGCTTTCTAGCCTGCTTATCAGTCATAACACCCTTAGATGTAGAGATGATAGCAACGCCTAAGCCATTGAGTACGCGAGGCAGATTCTCCTTATCCGCATAAGTACGAAGACCGGGCTTGGAGATTCTCTTGATTCCTGTGATAACGGGCTTTCTGCCGGAATACTTGAGAGTGATTCTGATGATACCCTGAGTATTTCCCTCGAGTGTCTCGAACTTCTCAATATATCCTTCGTCAAGGAGAATCTGAGCAATAGCCTTCTTCATGTTGGACTGGGGAACGTCAACTGTGGCGTGTCCTGCAGTACCGGCATTGCGGATTCTTGTAAGCATATCTGCGATTGCATCTGTAATCTGCATAATTCTTCCTCCTGTTAAATATGGACAGTTCTAATTCTTAAGAAAGAAACTGTTACCAGCTTGCCTTTCTTACGCCCGGAATCTCTCCCTTGTATGCCAAATCGCGGAAGCAGAGACGGCAGATGCCGTACTTACGGATATAAGCATGAGGTCTTCCGCAGATCTTGCAGCGGTTGTGCTGCTGAGTGGAAAACTTGGGTGTCTTCTGAGACTTAAGAATCATTGACTTCTTTGCCATGTGTTATTCTCCTCCAAATTACTTGCGGAAAGGCATGCCCAAGAGCTTCAGGAGCTCGAATGCCTCTTCGTCTGTTCCGGCAGTAGTAACAATGATGATGTCCATACCGCGAATCTTGTCAATCTTATCGTAGTCGATTTCAGGGAACATGAGCTGCTCCTTGATACCCATCGCATAGTTGCCGTGTCCGTCGAAGGAATTGGGATTGATTCCGCGGAAGTCACGTACACGGGGAAGAGCAAGGCTGATGAGCTTATCGAGGAAGTAATACATATTATCGCCTCTCAAAGTAACCTTGCATCCGATCTTCATGCCCTCTCTGAGCTTGAAGGCTGCGATTGACTTTGTTGCTGTGGTAGCTACAGGCTTCTGACCTGCGATGATGCCCATGTCACGCATAGCGCTCTCAAGAGCCTTCGGGTTATCCTTAACCTCGCCAACACCCATGTTGAGGACGATCTTGTCGACCTTCGGAATCTGCATAGGTGAGCTGTACTTAAACTTCTCCTGAAGTGCAGGTGCTACTTCGGAAACGTACTTATCTTTTAATCTGGTCATTGATTACTCCCCCTTCTTAGCCTTAGAAACCGTATCGATGACCTCACCAGATCTCTTAGCGATTCTGGACTTTGAGCCGTCCTCGTTTACACGGTAACCAACTCTTGTGGGCTTGCCTGTCTTGGGGTCAACGAGCATAACATTTGATGCATCGATAGAACCTTCACGCTCAACAATACCTGAAGGAGCTGTCTGAGTTCTTGCCTTCTGATGCTTCTTGACCATGTTTACGCCTTCAACGTAAACTCTGCCCTTCTTCTCATCTACCATGAGAACCTTACCTTTAGCGCCCTTGTCCTTGCCGGAAATGACAATGACCTGGTCGTCCTTCTTTACATGAACAGTACTCTTAGCCATGTCTAAACCTCCTTAAAGAACTTCCGGAGCGAGAGAAAGGATTTTCATGTAGTCCTTATCTCTTAACTCTCTTGCTATTGGTCCAAAAATACGAGTTCCGCGGGGATTCTTGTCTTCCTTAATGATGACAGCCGCATTCTCGTCAAACTTAATATAAGAACCGTCGTTACGTCTTACGCCCTGTTTAGAACGTACGACAACAGCCTTAACAACATCACCCTTCTTGACCATGCCGCCGGGAGCAGCGCTCTTTACGGAGCATACGATAACGTCGCCGATGTTGGCGTACTTTCTCCAAGAGCCACCCAATACTTTGATGCAGAGAAGCTCTTTTGCTCCGGTGTTGTCGGCAGATCTGAGTCTGGATTCAACCTGAATCATCTGATATATCCTCCTTTAATCGCCTTACTTAGCCTTCTCAACGACACTTACGAGTCTCCAACGCTTATCCTTGGAAATCGGGCGTGTCTCCATAACCTCAACCTTGTCACCGATGTGAGCATCGTTGTTCTCATCGTGTGCCTTAAGCTTGTAGGTTCTCTTCATGATCTTTCCGTAAAGAGGGTGCTTAACGTGCTCTACGACGGAAACTGTGATCGTCTTATCCATCTTGTCGGATGTAACGAGACCGACTCTGGTTTTTCTTAAATTTCTCTCAGCCATTTGTCGTCTCCTCCTTACTTATTTGCAGCGAGCTGCTTCTCGCGCTGAATTGTCATTACTCTTGCGATATCACGCTTAACCTGTGCAATCTGAGCAGGATTGTCGAGCTGATTTGTTGCATGCTGGAAGCGGAGCTTGAAGAGTTCTTCCTTCAAAGAGGCGAGCTCATTTGAAAGCTCTTCGTCAGACATCTTGCGGATTTCTTCAACCTTCATTTGCGCTTTCCTCCTTTACCTTTGCGATAAACTTTGTCTTGCAAGGGAGCTTATGTCCTGCAAGTCTCATTGCTTCTCTTGCCTGTTCCTCAGTAACGCCTGAGATTTCGAAAAGAACTCTACCCGGCTTAACTACTGCGCACCAGTACTCGTTTGCTGCCTTACCTGAACCCATTCGGACCTGTGCAGGCTTCTTTGATACCGGCTTATCAGGGAAGATCTTAATCCATACCTTACCGCCACGCTTGATGTATCTGTTGATTGCGATACGGGCAGCTTCGATCTGATTTGACTTGATCCAGCAGGGTTCAAGTGCCTGAAGACCGTAATCACCGTAAGCTACGAAGTTGCCGCGGTGAGCCTGGCCCTTCATACGGCCTCTCTGCTGCTTTCTATACTTTGTTCTCTTAGGAAGTAACATTAAGCTTTTCCTCCTTCAGACTTCTTTGACTGGCTCTTCTGGCCGAAAACCTCACCCTTGTAGATCCAGACTTTTACACCGATGATGCCGTATGTTGTCTTAGCTTCTGCGAAACCATAGTCAATATCAGCACGGAGTGTCTGAAGCGGGATTGTACCTTCATGATATGTCTCGGATCTTGCGATCTCGGCACCGCCCAAACGGCCGGAGCACTTTGTCTTGATTCCGAGAACACCAGGCTGCTTCATAGCCATCTGCATTGCTCTCTTCATTGCTCTTCTGAAGCTTGCACGATTCTCAAGCTGTGAAGCGATGTTCTGAGCAACGAGAACTGCCTCTGTATCACTGTTCTTGATAACTTCGATATCAACAGTGAATGTTCTCTTCTGGTCCTTAGCAACGTTCTTGTTGAATTCCTTCTCAAGAGCATCCTTAAGAGCCATTCTTCCTGAGCCCTTGTCTCCACCTACGAGTGAAGGACGAGCTGTCTTAACGATTACGTTGATTCTGTCTGTTCCCTTACGATCGATGATTACCTTGCTTACGCCGGCAACGTTTGTACGGTTCTCGTCAACAGGCTTCTTAGCGTTGCCTCTTGCGATAGGCTCAACTGCCTTCAATACAAACTCACGGATCTTCTGATCTTCAACAAGACACTCGGAAAAGGTATTCTTGTCGGCATACCAGTGTGAACTCCAGTCATCGATAACGCCTACTCTAAGTCCATTCGGGTTAACTTTCTGACCCATGCTTAAACCTCCTTATACCCTTTCCTTGAGAACTACAGTGATGTGACTTGTTCTCTTCTTGATCGAACTAGCCGAACCTCTTGCTCTGGGGATATATCTCTTGAGCACGGGGCCGGGATTGGAAATGCACTCAGCAACATAAAGCTTGTCTCTTGAAAGATCGAAGTTGTTGACAGCGTTAGCTTCAGCAGACTTCAAAACCTTAGCGATAACAGGTGATGCTGCCTTAGGTGTATATGTGAGGATTGCATAAGCATCATCCAAAGACTTACCCTTGATGAGATCAGCAACTACTCTTACCTTACGGGGAGCAATTCTGATGTACTTAGCTGTAGCTGTTCCTCTATCTCTACCCATTCCGAGGAGCTTTCTCTGCTTCTTAGTAGGAGTGGGGAGCTTGTTAGAAGACTTGGAAGGAGCCGCATAAGCTTCGAGGATCTTCTCGCGGTTCTTCTCAATATTGTCTCTGCTTAAAATAATCTTTTCCACAGATCTTACCCTCCTTATCAGTTGGAAGCGGACTTTTCATTGCTTGTGTGTCCGCCAAACTTACGTGTAGGTGCGAATTCGCCGAGCTTGTGTCCTACCATGTCCTCTGTAATGTATACCGGAACATGCTTGTGACCGTCGTAAACAGCAATTGTGTGGCCGACGAATTCAGGGAAGATCGTAGAAGCTCTAGACCAAGTCTGGATAATCTTTTTGTCGTTGGCTGCATTCAACGCCTCGACCTTCTTCATGAGAGCGTCCTGAACGTAAAAGCCCTTTTTGGTTGATCTACTCATTGAACTGCCTCCTTATGCCTTTCTAGACTTAACAATATACTTGCTGGACTGCTTCTTCTTATTACGTGTCTTCTTACCCAATGTAGGAACACCCCAAGGTGTAACAGGGCCGGGGAGACCGATAGGAGACTTACCTTCACCACCGCCGTGAGGGTGATCGTTAGGGTTCATTACAACACCTCTAACTGAAGGTCTTACACCAGCATGTCTTGACTTACCAGCTTTACCGAGCTTAACGTTCTCGTGCTCTGCGTTGCCGATAGAACCGATCATTGCGCGGCACTTCTCAGGAATCATACGAACTTCGCCGGAAGGAAGACGGATCTGAGCGAAACCATTCTCCTTAGCCATAAGCTGAGCAGAAGCTCCTGCTGTTCTTACGAGCTGAGCGCCCTTGCCGGGATTCATCTCTACGCAGCAGATAACTGTACCTACCGGGATAGATGAGATGGGAAGAACGTTGCCGTTGAGGATATCTGCATCCGGACCGCTCTCAACCTTGTGACCTACCTTGAGGCCCTCGGGAGCGAGGATGTATGACTTAACACCATCAACGTATTGGATGAGTGCTAAGTATGCTGTTCTGTTAGGATCGTACTCGATAGCCTTGACTGTTGCAGGAATTCCTACTCTGTCACGCTTCCAGTCGATAACTCTGAGCTTGGTACGGTTACCGCCGCCGATATGGCGTACCGTGATGCGACCATAAGAGTTACGGCCGCCAGTCTTCTTCCTTGCCTTAAGAAGGCTCTTCTCCGGGGCCTTCTTTGTTAACTTGGAATAGTCAGCTATGGCCATTCCACGCACTGCCGGAGAAGTAGGTTTAAATGTTTTTACTGCCATTTTTTATCTCTCCTTGATTACATTACTGACCAAAACCGAATTCTTCGATTGACGTCTTGTTCTTAGCACCAGTCTTAACTGCCTTACCGCCCTTGCCGAGGTATGTACCCTCAACAGAATCTGTAGCGATAGTAACTACTGCCTTCTTGTAAGCAGCTGTCTTACCGGGCTTGTTTCTAAGTCTCTTTACCTTACCGTCAAAGTTAGCAACGTTAACGGAAACAACCTTTACACCGAAGAGCTTCTCAGCTGCTGCCTTGATCTCAGGCTTTTCAGCGTCAGGTGCAACTACGAAAGTGTACTTGCCCTCTTCTGTGATAGCCATCGTCTTCTCTGTGATGATGGGCTTAATGATTACATCATAGGGTGACTTCATTACTTGTACACCTCCTCGATCTTCTCAACTGCAGCCTTAGTAGCTACGAGGCTGTCATACTTGAGGATGTCCATAACATTGATCGTGTTAACGAGTGCTGTCTTAACATCCTTGATGTTTCTAGCAGAAAGCTCTGCATTCTTATTAATTCCCTCGAGAACGATGAGTGAAGAATTGCCAGCACCGATAGCCTTAAGAGCCTTAGCAACTGTAGCTGTCTTAACTTCATCAAGATCCATATTCTCGAGAACGATCAACTTCTGATCAGCAACCTTTGAAGAGAGAGCAGACTTAAGAGCAAGTCTCTTAACCTTCTTAGGTACTGTGTAGCTGTATGATCTGGGTGTAGGTCCAAAGATGATTCCGCCGCCTACATACTGTGCGGAACGTGTTGAACCATGACGAGCGCGGCCTGTACCCTTCTGTCTGTAAGGTCTCTTACCACCACCGGATACTTCGCTTCTTGTCTTTGTCTTCTGTGTGCCCTGTCTTCTGTTTGCAAGCTGATTTCTAACTACTGTAGACATTGCAACTTCGTTGGGCTCAATGCCGAAAATCTCATCGGAAAGCTCGATGGAACCCTTAACGGCACCTGTCAAATCTTTAACATCAATTTTAGCCATTTTTGTGTTCCTCCGTCTTATGCCTTAACAGTATTCTGTACTGTTACGATTCCGCCCTTAGGTCCGGGAATAGCTCCTCTGATTACGAGGATTCCTCTCTCTCCGTCAACCATGACAACGCTAAGGTTCTGTACTGTGCAGTTAACTGCACCCATATGTCCAGGCATCTTCTTACCAGGTACAACTCTACCGGGTGTAGAAGTAGCGCCCATTGAACCGACTCTTCTGTGATACATTGAGCCGTGGCCTGAAGGACCACCCTTCTGTCCGTGACGCTTGATGTTACCCTGGAAGCCCTTACCCTTGGATACGCCGCTAACGTCAACCTTGTCGCCGACTGCGAACATATCGGATACCTTGATTTCCTGTCCGAGGCTGTACTCCTCATCAGGTGTGAACTCGCGGATAATTCTCTTAGGCTCAACGTCAGCCTTCTTGAACTGTCCTGCATCAGGCTTGTTTACAAGCTTTGCTCTGATGGATCCTGTGCCTACTTTGCAGGCCTTGTATCCGTCAGTTTCTACCGTCTTGTTCTGGAGCACGTACATAGGCTCGCAGCTTATAACGGTTGCCGGAATAACGTTACCGTTGTCATCGAACAACTGTGTCATGCCGGACTTTCTGCCAATGATGAATTTCGTCATAAAGTTCTTTCCTCCTATTTAGGTTATTGGTTCAACGGTTTCCCGAAGAACGTGACCTCGGCGATTAAGGCTTGGCGTTCCTTAATGCCGATTAAGCCACAAGCGTTCTTATTTGATCTTTACTTCAATAGAAACGCCTGCAGGCATGTCAAGCTTGCCAATGTCATCCATCGTCTGTGAAGACGGTGTATAGACGTCGATGATTCTCTTGTGTGTTCTCTGCTCGAACTGCTCACGAGAATCCTTGTTTACGTGAGGTGAACGAAGGATCGTAACTACCTCTTTCTCTGTAGGGAGCGGGATAGGGCCTGAGAAGCTTGCATCGTCACGAGCAAGTGCATCTACGATAAGCTTTGCGCTCTCGTCGAGAATCTTGTGATCATAAGCCTTGAGCTTAATTCTGACCATTGTTGTCTTTGTTGCCATTTGAGTGGCCTCCTTTATATAAGCTGTATTTTTATTATCTCAACCCTGTCGGGAGTGTCTTCGCTTTCCATTCAAAAACCCAGACTATCCAGTTACCACCTGCAAGGCGGCACTTTGGTTCTCTGGGCAGTAAATACTGCTTGCGACCCTCCGGACTATAGGTCCCGAGACGGCATCGGATCGTGTCCTTTGCCTTCGGCTCCTTCGAAGTTCCCCGCCTCGTAAGTCTCGCGCAGCTGCGCCTTACCTCGCGGCAATCTCCGTTATCAAAGCCTTATCACTCGTGTTTTAGGACAGAATACGCCCTAAATAGACGCGTGCAAACGGTATTCTACTATCATCTATTGGGATTTGCAAGTACTTTTTTGACTTTTTTCACTCTATTTCGGGCTTTTAGTCATTTTTGAGCTCAGAAGGCTCGAAAACATACTTACTATTGCAGAATCTGCATACAGTTTCAATAGGTTTGCCATCTTTTGTGATCTCTTCGATATCACTCTTACCGAGTGCCGCAAGACCGGACAGCATCCTCTCCCTGCTGCAATTGCACTTAAATTCAACTTCCTGGCCATCTAAATATTTGAGGTCAGGATCGCCCATAAACAGATCGATTATCTGGGCAGGAGTAAAACCTTCACTGAAAAGGAATGAGATCTCGGGGAATCCTGCCGCCCTTTTTTCGAGATAAGAGATCTCTTCTTCGCCGGCACCGGGAAGGAGCTGGACCATAAGACCGCCCGCTTCACTTACACGGCCGCCTTCTATAAGGACACCAAGAGATACTATTGATTTTGTCTGTTCTGATTTAGCCAGATAATATGCAAAATCTTCTGCAATCTCACCTGATACCAGTTCGGATACTCCGACGTAAGGCTCCTTGAGGCCGATATCTCTTACAACCGTAAGACTTCCCTTGCCTACTGCCGCACCGACATTTATCTTGCCGGGTCTGTGGTATTCGGTAGGAACCACTGCTTCGATCGGATATGCCCTGACCTTAAAACCAAAATCAGTAACGCATGTCATACCTTCCATGGGGCCGTCACCTTTGATGATGGTAGTCTGGGTATCGGTTTTATTCTTCATCGATTCGGAAATAAGAAGAGAACCCGTCATGAAACGGCCCAGCGCAGCTGTTGCTGCAGGAGACATCTGGTGCATGACTCTGGCGGTCTCACAAACTGCCGTTGTTCTCACGCAAAGACACTTAACAAGACCTCCGAGGCCTTCGGCCCTTACAATATGGTCTTTCTTTAAATCTTCCGGTGCGCCCGGTACGTGATACGGATTGTCTGACATAGTTATTTCCTTATATATATTTATTTACCGAATACATAGAATATGCGTTCGTCGGATTCAGACGGCTGTTCACTGTTAAGGTCACCGAACATTGCCAGAGTCTTAAGACCGGCCTTGATTGCCATAGCCTCTATCTCTTCAGGATAGTAGCATCTAGCGGTGAGTTCGCCGTCGTATCTCTCGTAAAGATAATCTTCGCACAGCTCGAAAAGTGTCAGCTCCGCATGATTGATCTTCTCTTCCTTATCGTAATGATTCACCCAGAGGAGTGTGAAATCATCATAGTCTTCATAGAACACATTATCACCCAATGTCTTCTCGAAATGTTTTCTGGTTGTGGCATCAAGGATAAAAACTCCGCCTTCATCAAGGAGGTCTGATACCGAAGTAAACATTTTCGCGAGGTCATCAGGATCAAGAATGTGGCCGATAGTATCCATGGTTGAAATAAAACAACCGCAGGAATCACCTTCATAAGAAGTGATGTCGGCGCAAAGCCAGGTTACTGTACCTGTCTCATCTCCGGATGATGCTATCGCAAGCATATCAGGAGACAGATCCACACCTGTTACCTTCAATCCTTTGGATGCGAGGAAGTTTGTGATAACACCCGTTCCACAACCAAGGTCTGTAACGGCAGGATCAGATACTTTACAGAATTCTGTGATCAGTCCGTAGATATAAGGTCCCCAGCTGCCAGAATCGCTGTTCATCTGGAGATCATCGTAATGACCGGCAAGTATGTCGTAGAAACTGTCGTCCATAAGAATCTTACGGGAGATAGTCCAACGGATTCTTCTTCTCACCGTACAGACGGACCTCAAAGTGGAGGTGTGCGCCTGTTGATGTTCCCGTACTTCCGACTTCGCCGATAGACTGTCCGGCACTTACATACTGTCCGTCGTATACATAGATGTCTCTGGCGTGTCCGTAGAGAGTTGAATAACCGTTGCCGTGGTCGATAACACAATAGTTACCATAACCGGAACCGCCCTTGTTCTGACCTTCAACAGGTTCCGATACAAGAATAACCGTACCCGAGGCAGCGGCCATTATCGTATCACCGTATCCTGCTCCGATATCGATACCGGAGTGGAACTTCGTGGTACCGTAAACAGGGTGTGTTCTGTATCCGAAGTAAGATGTGATGCTGTGGTTGTAAGTAGGCCAGCTGAAAGATACGCCACCTGTTGTTCTGGAAGCTGTTCTGTGCTCTCTGTCATACTGCTCCTGAAGTTTCTTGATCTCAGCATCAAGTTCATCAGCGTATGCTTCGAGCTCGTCTTCTCTGGCTTCCCATGAATCGATATCAGTATTTACATCATCAAGTGTAGCTTCTGTCGTGCCGATAAGAGCCTCGAGTTCTTCTAACTGTCTCTGCTTCTCATCTGCGATCGCCTGCATCTCTTCAGCGTGCTGGAGTTTGATCTCAGCCTGGAGTTCAGCATCGTCCAAAGCTATCTTGAGCATATCAATTGCCTGCGCATCAGCGTCGGCAATGAGAGTGATCAATTCCATGTTGGTAAAGAAACCTGCAATGCTGTCAGATTCAAGGAGGACTTCAAGAGTCGACTTGTTCTGATATTCAAACATTACAGTGATTCTGTTTGTGAAAAGTTCCTGCTGCTTCTCAAGATTTTCCTGAGCTTCAATGAACTCATCCAGAGCTTTTGCCTTCTCATCGAGGGCAGCAACTAACTGTGAATATATGATCGCATACTGTGCTTTCTGCGCTTCGTTTGCGGCATTAAGTCTGTCGAGCTCTCCTGTGAGATGATCCTTCTGGTCATTAAGCTGGTCAACCATATCGCCGGCTTTTTCAGCCTCTGCTCTGGCTTCATCTCTCTTTCGCTTTGCATCTTCAATATCTTCTTTTGTAACTGCGTTGGTAATAATCGGAATGCCTCCGACAGCGATTACTTTTTTAGAAGACAGCCATGAGCTGGAAGCCGTAGCAAGAATGCAGACGAGAAAAGCGACACAAAACATCGCGAGTTTACGGAGTATTATGGATCTCTTATTGTCACTTCTAACTGAAGTTTCTTTCTGTTCCATATCAGGCCTCACACTTTGATGTAATTTCTTACCGAGATGCCGCTTCCGACAGCACCTATTATCAATCCCATAATTACAAGTATAAACAGGTTGTGCCACATGATTAATCTTGTCGGAGCAAGGGCATAGAAGCTCTCAAGGTTAATGGAACTCATCGCCTTCTCATATACCTGCTTATAAACGAGCATCGTTATTACCCATGAGCACAGAGCGCTGAACAATCCTACGATCGCGCCTTCTGTGATATAAGGCAATCTGATGTAATTGTTTGTAGCACCTACAAACTTCATGATCTCGATCTCGCTTGATCTGGAGTATACGGAGATACGTACCATGTTTGAGATGATGAAGAGTGCGATTACAAACAAAACGATAAACGAAACTGCTGTAGTGATATTAACTATCCTGGATGCCCTCGTAAGGAATCTCATTACGTTACTCTCCTGGGCAACCTTGGACACACCTGAATATGTCGCAACTTCTGCGCAAACTGAATCAGCAAGAGAAGGATCTTCGAGTCTTAAGCTGAATGTGTAAGGCAGATACATGTTGTAATCGAAATCATCCAAAATAGAAGAAGATGAACCGAGATTAGACTTGAAGCTTAAGTAGTTATCTTCAGGTGAAGCCATTGAGAACTCAATGATATTAGGGTTAGCTGCGAGCTGCTGGCTGACAAAGTTTCTCTCTTCTTCAGTGCACTGAAGACTCATATAAACCTCAATAGGAGGTCTCTGTGAGAGCTTTGTCATGATCATTCTCGCGTTAACGGAGAATAAATAGAATGCACCCATAATAATGAGCATCAGCATAATTGTTGATACAGAAGCAATGGTAACCAGCGGATGTCTGATAATACCGCGGACACCTTCTCTGATTGAATTAATAAAGGCTCTTGCAGACATTACTCGTCATCCTCCGGGAATATATCTATGTCACTTCCGGGCTGGAATTCAGTCCTTCTGATCTTTTTCTTCTTATCAAGCTTTTCTTTGCGCTTAGCTTCTTTTTGAGCGTTCTTCTCTTCACGGAGTTTACGCTTCTGCTCGCGCTTTGCATCCTTCAGATCTTCGTCACTGTCATCACCCGGGAACATCAGATCATCCTCATCGAGATCGGGATCTTCGATTTTAGCTGCAGGCTCGGGAATAACTGTTTCAACCACAGGCTGTTCAGTTTCTTCTGCCTGGTCACCAAATGAGATTACGTTTTCTTCAGGAATATTAACCTCTGTAACCTGAACCTCTTCAGGCTCAGCAACAGGTTCTTCTGTGATTACCTCCTGAGGAATGTCCTCAGCAGTTGTTTCTTCTACTACTTCCTCAACTTCGAACATCTGCTCCTCGGGTACTTCGGCAGGTGCGGAAGTCTCTGTTTCCTCACCGAAAACCAGACCACTGGAGTGGTTAACGGGAGTAGAGCCATAACCCGGATCATCATATCCGTCGCTGTATTCTTCGTCGTCGCCGAATGCAACAGCATTACCGCCGCCATAATTAGAAGTTCTGGATGCATGGGGCATATATGCGGAGTGATCAGCCACGTCACCCTTATAGCTACTTCTCTTCTCGTCTCTTGCGACAAGACCGTCATCGATCTCGATAACGCGCTGCTTCATACGGTCAACCATTGCACTGTCGTGTGTGCAGATGATTATCGTAGTGCCGCCGTTTCTGTTGATCTCGAGAAGCATTGCCATGATGGCTTCTGATGTCTCAGGGTCGAGGTTACCTGTAGGCTCGTCTGCAACGATAAGGCTGGGGTTATTTACCATAGCTCTGGCAATAGCGACTCTCTGCTGCTCACCACCGGATAACTCCTGAGGATAGCAGTCTGCTTTATCCTTAAGTCCTACAACAGATAAGCAGATCTGAACTGTGTTCATAAGGCTCTGCTTCGGAACGCCGATAATCTCACCTGCGAAAGCAACATTCTCGGCTACTGTCTTTGTATCTATCAAACGGAAATCCTGGTAAATCATTCCGATTCTGCGGCGCAAAACAGGCACGAGCGCACGGCTCATGTGTGAAATGTCAAAGTTGTCTATCGTAACCTTGCCTGCAGTGGGTGTCTCTTCGCAAGTAATACACTTAAGTAGAGTAGATTTGCCTGAACCTGATTTACCAATAACGAAAACAAACTCACCGTCTTCGATTGTAAAGTTAACGCCCTTTAAGGCCTCAACTCCCGATTTGTATGTTTTCTCTACGTCTATAAAATCTATCAATTTAGTTACCTGATCTTGTTGTCATTGGTATCGTTAAGATAGTCGATGTAGGTTCTAACCATTGTCGCCATCTTAAAGAGTACCGCGTCATCAAATTTTCTGAGGTCAAGACCTGTCTTTGTCTTCACCTTCTCGAGTCTGTATACGAGCGTATTTCTGTGAACGAACAATTCTCTCGAAGTCTCTGAACCATTGAGGTCATTTGCAAAGAAAGTATCGATCGTAGTTCTTGTTTCTTCATCAAGCTGCTTGAATGCTTCATTGGGGAATACTTCTCTGATGAACATTTCGCAAAGGGGCTTAGGGAGCTGATAGATCAGACGGCCGAGGCCCAACTTGTCGTATCTGGAGAGGTCTGATTCACCATCGAAAATCTTGCTGACCTTAAGAGCGGTCATGGCGTCAGAATAAGATTTGCTGATATCCATGAAGGATCCTACAACAGAACCAACTGCAACTTTTGCTTTACAGCCTTCTGATGTAAGGCAAGCCAATACTGACTGTGATGTTTCTTCAATGAAGCTGTCCTTTGTCTCTTCACTGACCTGTGATTCGAGAGCGTCGATGATAACGATTGCCGTTGTGTCATCCATTGAGATTACAGTAGCGATATCTGAATCAGTATAAAGATTCTGCAAAATCTCGAAAGCTTCTGCACTCTGCTCTGCTGTTGTTCTTACAACAATAACGAGTCTGGGATCATTGCAATCGATCTTATAACCTCTTGCGATCATCGGAACTTCACTTCTGATCTCGTTATCAAGCAATACATTACGGATAAAGATAGCCTTCTCAGCATCAGTACCCTTTTCCTTAACAAGAGTCTTCATCCACTCAGCGATGAGCTGCAAAGAAATCTTTGCATCCGGATCAGTACTCTCTATATAAAGGATGTATTTGAGCTGTTCACCAATGAATACCTTGAGGTATGTTCTGTCTGCGGTGGAAGCGAAAAGATTGTCTGAAGAAATGACAGCTCTGAAGGAAGGATCTGTCTCTTCTTCCGCGATCTCATTCGTGGCAGCCAGGATCTTTCCTGCTGTATCAATCACTCCGCAATTTGCCGGGATGATCGTCTTAACCTGTCGCATACATTTCTTTATCTCTTCCATGGCCTGTACCTCTTTAAGAAATATTACAAAAGCACATAAAACGCTACACTAAATCATATTATTTTTCTCAAAAAGGTGCAAGTAATGGAGCGATCTGACACTGATTTGCCACATAAAAAAGAGACCGTGGACTCTTTAGAAGAATTCACGGTCTCTATTTGAGGTTCTAGATTATTTCTATTATGAAATGATGCTCTGCTCTGTATCCTTATCGAAGAGGTGGATACGGTTAGAGTCAACTGCGAGGTCAACAACCTGACCAACTGCAGACTGAGATGTTGTAGGGTCAACACGGCATGTGAGCGGGAGTGAACCGTTAACTGTGACATAGAGATATGTCTCAGCGCCGAGCATTTCTACGACGTCTACGTCAGCTGTGAATGCTGATTCAGGGTGATCTGTTACGTATGTAATATCATCTGTGATAGCCTCAGGTCTAACACCGAAGATAACTTCCTGACCATCGCGCTCCATAACTTCCTCAACTGCATATCTCTCAGGAAGCTTGATTGTAACGTTCTCGAAAGAAACGAATACGTCAGAACCCTCAACGTTGATAACAGCATTGATGAAGTTCATAGGAGGCATTCCGATGAATCCAGCAACGAATGTGTTAACCGGGTTGTCATAGAGCTCCGTAGGAGAGTCAACCTGCTGAATGAAACCATCCTTCATAACTACGATTCTGGTACCCATGGTCATAGCCTCTGTCTGGTCGTGTGTTACGTAAACGAATGTTGTCTTAAGTCTGTGGTGAAGCTTTGTGATCTCAACACGCATCTGTACACGGAGCTTAGCGTCCAAGTTGGAGAGAGGCTCGTCCATGAGGAAGACCTTAGGGTCACGTACGATAGCACGGCCGAGAGCAACTCTCTGACGCTGACCACCTGAGAGAGCCTTAGGCTTTCTGTCGAGGAGGTGCTCGATCTCGAGGATCTTAGCTGCTTCCTGAACACGACGGTTGATCTCGTCCTTAGGCATCTTTCTGAGCTTAAGAGCGAATGCCATGTTGTCACGAACTGACATGTGAGGATAGAGAGCGTAGTTCTGGAAAACCATTGCGATGTCTCTGTCCTTAGGGAGAACGTCGTTTACACAACGATCGTCGATGTAAATTTCACCTTCTGAAATATCTTCAAGGCCTGCGAGCATACGAAGTGTCGTAGACTTACCGCATCCTGAAGGTCCTACGAGGATAACGAATTCCTTATCTGCAACATCAAGATTGAAATCTGAAACTGCAACTACGCCGCCCTCATACTTTTTGTAAACGTGCTGGAAAGATAAACTTGCCATATCTTATTAACCTCCAAATTGTGCCCACCCGAACGAGGGCTAATTACTATGAGAATAGTATCAAAACGCATTTTTCTTTACTATATGACACATTTCCCAAAAATAGTTTTGGTAATTTGGCATAGTATTTTGCTTTGCTTGGCTAATATATCAAATAACCCCAACAGGTTTTGTGTGTGTTGTACAAGAAACAGAGGCAAATTCAATGATTTAAGGCATTTTTCGGGGGTTTAGACATTGTGCAATATATCTTTTCAGCCCCGTATACCCCTTATATATATATTACTATTTGATTACTATCCGCCGATTCGCCTTATTAATCCTCCCGGTTGGGATAATATGCTATTTGGAAATCCGCATTATTAATATGTAGATATAATATTGACTTTTGTATTTTTATGCATTATATTGCATAAACTAACAATACGGGGATTAGTCTATCCCCTACCGGAGGCTAAATGTATGTCAACTGAAGAATCTGTAAAGTATGTATCTGTAATAGGATCAACAGGATATGTAGGAGCAGAACTCGTAAGAGGTTTTGCAAATCACCCTTTCTTCAGATTCCGACACCTGACCAGCCAGACTTTCGCTGGTAAGCCTTATTCAGAGATCTATCCTGAATTCAGAGGCATTGTTGATAACATCTGTGAAGATCTCCCCTACGAAGAAGTAGCTAAGGATTCAGACCTTGTTATTACTGCTCTTCCTCACGGTGTATCTGCAAAGATCGTTCCTGAGCTCCTCAAGGCAGGCGCAAAGGTTATCGACCACAGCGGAGATTTCAGATATAAGGATCTCGCTACATATGAGAAATCATATAAGCTCACTCATCCCAATCCTGAACTCCTTGAGTCTGCAGTATATGGTCTTCCCGAGTTCTACAGAGAGGAACTCAAGACAGCAAAGCTCGTAGCTAATCCCGGATGCTATCCGACATGTTCCCTCATCGCTCTGGCACCTTTCCTTAAGAATCATCTTATAGACGAAGATTCAATAATTATCGATGCCACATCCGGTGTAAGCGGAGCAGGAAGAAAAGCAGATCTCGCTTATTCATTCTGTGAAGAAGACGAGTCTTTCAAGCCTTATGGTGCGGTTGGTCACCGTCATACAACAGAGATCGCTGAGCAGTGTTCTTTCCTCGCAGGCAAGAAATCTGGTGATGTCAAAGTCACCTTCACTCCTCACCTCGCACCCTTTAAGCGTGGAATGCTCGCAAGCGTTTATGCAAAGCCCGCAGCAGGTTTCACAGACGTATCAAGTGAAAAAATCAACGCTATATATAATGAGTTTTATAAGGGCGAGACTTTTGTCAGAGTCCTTCCCGGAAAGGTATTGCCGGATGTTAAGAACGTAGCAGGTTCTAACTACATCGATGTTAACGGAGTCTATGATCCTGAAACAGGAATCATCAAGCTCTTCACAGCACAGGACAATCTCGGCAAGGGTGCAGCTCTCCAGGCAATCCAGACAGCAAATGTAATGTTCGGCTTTGATGAAACAGCCGGACTGAAAAATATCGTAAGAGGTATCTGATATGGCAGGACAGAAGGAAAATCCCGTAATCACGGGTGACATGAAGAATAACGTAGACAGGGCATCGATCCTCATCGAATCACTTCCCTACATCAGGAAGATGAGAGGTCAGACATTCGTTATCAAGTACGGCGGAAATGCCATGATCAACGAAGATCTGAAGCAGTCTGTCATGGACGATATCACACTTCTTAAGTATATCGGCATCAATCCCGTAATCGTTCACGGCGGCGGACCTGACATCAGCGATATGCTCAATAAGGTTAACAAGGAATCCCACTTCGTAAACGGATTGAGATACACAGACGAAGAGACAATGGGTTATGCCCAGATGGTTCTCATCGGTAAGACAAACAAAGATATCGTTTCAACTCTTTGCGGCAAGGGCGCTAAGGCTATCGGTATTTCCGGCATTGACGGCAACCTCATTGAGGCAGAGAAGATGACTGAAGATGCTGAAGGAAACAGCATTGATATCGGTTTTGTAGGCAAGATCAAGAAGATCAACACAAAGGTTATCTCAATGCTTGCTAACGATGAGTACATTCCTGTCATTGCACCTATCGGTGTCGGCAAGGATGGCGAGAGTTACAACATCAACGCAGATACAGTTGCATCTGAAGTTGCAATTGCTCTTGGAGCATCAAAACTCATTACTCTTACCGATGTAGGCGGCGTATTGAGAAAGCTCGAAGACGGTTCTGACTATATCATTCCTGTTTTGGACCAGAACGATATCAAGGACCTCGTTAAGGAAGGAATTATCAAGGGCGGCATGATCCCTAAGATCGAGGGATGTCTCGATACAGTATTGCGAGGAGTCGACAGAGCACATATTATTGACGGTAGGATTCCTCATTCCATTATTCTCGAGACATTCACAAAGAACGGAATCGGCACAATGATCGTAAAGGAGAAGAAAGAGCATTATGAGTATAGAAAATGATTTTTCCCTGATTAAGGATTACGACAACAATTATTGCCTTCAGGTTTTTAATCTTCTGCCCGTTGCCTTCACAAAGGGCAAGGGTTGCTACCTTTATGATACGGAAGGCAAAAAGTATCTTGATATGATCGGCGGTATCGCCGTTAACTGCCTGGGTTATGGTAATCCGAAGCTTACTTCCGCTATTTCAAAGCAGGCTAAAGATATCATCCACGCATGCAATTACTACTACATTCCGCAGAAGTCAGAGCTCGCTTACAGACTCTGCCGCGCAAGCTTCGCAGATAAGGTATTCTTCTGCAATTCAGGCGCTGAAGCAAATGAAGCAGCAATCAAGCTCGCTAGGGGTTTCTTCTATTATAAGGATATAAATAAATACGAGATCATAACTGCAAACATGAGCTTCCACGGCAGAACAATGGGAACCATTGCTGCAACAGGCCAGGAGAAATTCTCAAGACCGTTCGAGCCCAATGTTCCAGGATTTGTTCACGTTCCTTATAACGATATCGATGCAATGATCGATGCCGTTAACCCCCATACTGCAGCAATCATGCTCGAGCTCATTCAGGGCGAGAGCGGTGTTCATCCCGCTGACAAGCAGTACATCCAGGAGATCAGGAAGCTCTGTAATGAAAAGGGTATCCTTCTCATCATCGACGAGGTACAGACAGGAGTAGGACGTACAGGTAAGATGTTCTGCTATCAGAATTACGGTGTAACACCTGATATCATGACCCTCGCGAAAGGTCTTGGCGGCGGTGTTCCGATCGGTGCAATGCTCTGCACTAACGAAGTTGCAACAGGCTTCAGACCCGGTGACCACGGAACAACTTTCGGCGGAAATCCTCTGGCTTGTGCAGCAGGTAACGCTGTTTTGACTGTATTTGAAGAACAGAACATCATCGATAATGTAAGAGAAGTAAGTGATGAATTGTTTGAGAAGCTGAACACATTAAGAAGCAAGTATAACTGCATCCGTTCAGTAAGAGGCATGGGCCTTCTCATCGGTATTGAATTTGACGATTCCATCACCGCACAGGGAATGCGCGAACAGCTCATGACAATGGGATTCCTCGTAAGTGCAATCGGTAAGTCAACTATCAGACTCGCTCCTCCCCTTATTCTTACAAAGGCTCAGGCCGGTTCATTTGTAAGAGCTCTGGACAAGATCCTGAAGAACGTTTCCGGTCCTAAGAATGTATTCAGCAAGATCAAGGATGCTTTCCCTTCCAAAAAGCAGGTGAAGGATAACGTTTCAAAGATCGGTTCGGCAAAGATAGATAAACTCGACACTCTGGCCGCAACAGAAACAAAGCCTGCTGAAACACCTGACGGTGAAGATGACTAATTAAGGAGAATTTTGAAAATGAAGCACTATATTGATTTCCATAGAGACGTAAGCTTTGAAGATCTCGACTATCTTCTCGACACAGCTATTGATCTCAAGGCAAAAACTAAGGCAGGTATTGAGCATCACCTTCTCAAGGGTAAGTCTCTCGCCATGATCTTCACAAAGTCATCTACAAGAACAAGAGTTTCTTTCGAAGTTGGTATGTATCAGTTGGGCGGTCAGGCTCTGTTCTTAAGCAACAACGACATCCAGATCGGCAGAGGCGAGACAATCTACGATACAGCTAACGTATTGTCCGGCATGGTCGACGGCATCATGATCAGAACATTCAGCCACCAGGATGTAGAAGACCTCGCAAAGTACGGTAAGGTCCCTGTTATCAACGGCCTTACAGACGATCAGCACCCTACACAGGTATTGGCTGACCTCCTTACGATCAAGGAGCACAAGGGTGAACTCAAGGGTTTGAAGCTCGCTTATTTAGGTGACGGAAACAACATGGCTAACTCCTTGCTGCACGCATGCGCAAAGGCAGGTATGGACATTTCCGTTGCAAGCCCAAAGGACTATACATGCCCTGAAAAGTATGTAATCGAAGCTAACGAAGACGCAAAGGTTACCGGCTCAAAGATCGTCATGACAGAAGATCCTTTCGAAGCTGCTGAAGGCGCTGACGTTATCTATACAGATACATGGACATCCATGGGTCAGGAAGCTGAGAAGGCTAAGAGAGTTGAGATCTTCAAGAACTATCAGGTTAACTCAAAGCTTATGGGCGCAGCTCACAAGGATGCAATCTTCATGCACTGCCTCCCTGCTTACAGAGGTTATGAAGTAACTGAAGATGTTATCGACGGACCCCAGAGTGTTGTTTTCGATGAGGCAGAAAACAGACTTCATGCCCACAAGGCAATCCTCGTAAACTGCTTCCTCAATTAATGAAGAGCAGTCCCGAAATAAGAATTGCAAACGTCTCTGACGCTGAAGGAGTATCGCGCTTACTTAAGAGCGCGATGCTTACTTATTGCGCAGATTCAGGAATTTCATCTTCGATGCTCGAAGCACTGACAGAGAGCATCGAATCGGTTGCTGACAGAATCTCACGTCAGACATGTCTCATTGCTGTTCAGGACGGTGAGATCGTCGGCTCTATTTGTATCAAGGACATTCCCAATCCTCTTGTATACAGTTTCTCCGATAAGACTTACAAATATCTCGAGAATGCCGGCCACTGCAGTTATATTTCCAGATTTGCAGTCAAAGAATCCTACAGGAAAACAGGCCTTGGCATCGATCTCATAACCAGAGCAGTCGAACTGTCCAAAGAAAAAGGATGCAGATTCGCGCTCCTGCACTCTGCTGCATCCAATAAAAACATGGTTGATTTCTACGGCAAACGCGGATTCGATCTGATAGATTTTGAGGAATCCAGAGGATATATGAGAGGCCTGTTTGCCAACAAAATAAGTTAAATCGTTTTCGCTACGAACAGATCACAATCCTTGAACTTCGAATCATTCTTCAACTGTTCATAGGCTTTATCTCTGATATCTTCGCTGTCATACATCGCGAAAACAGCACTTCCCGAACCTGTCATTCTTACAAAGCGCGCACCTGTACCGGTGAGAGCCTCCTTTGCTTCGGCAATGTCATCTAACATCTCCAAAGAAGGAATCTCGAGATCATTGGTAAGAAGGTCATCTCCTGCAAGGAATCTCTCCAAAGGAGCCTTCTCTTCATTCTTTAAGCTCTCAATATAACCGGCATAACGCTGCTCATCAAATTCAGGCAGAGGTTTACTGTCTATCGCATGGAAACATTCAGGTGTCGATACACCCTTAGAAGGTTTGACAATAAGAAGCGGAATTTCCGCAAGTGATTCAAGATATGTAATATCCTCTCCAACACCTTCACAAAGACATGTTCCGCCATAAAGGAAGAACGGAACATCAGCACCTACATTAACTGCGAGCTGGTTAAGTTCCTCATCTGTAAAAGGATTTCCGAAATGTTCCTGAAGAACCATGAGAACTGCGGCAGCATCTGAACTTCCGCCTCCCATGCCTGATTCTGAAGGAATCTTCTTAGTAAGAACGATCTCAATATAAGGAATCTTGTCTATGGAACCTTCCTTCTTGCGGAGATATGAAAAGAACCTGTCCTTCGCTTTGCTGCAAAGGTTCTTATCAGGATCTATATCATTTCTTCCGATACATTTAATATCAAAACCGGTCTCACGCTCAGGATATATATTTATCGTTAATGAATCTGCAAGATCTATCTCCTGCATGATCGAATATAAACTGTGATAACCGTTGGGCAGTATCCCGCGAACCCGCAAGAAGAGATTCAATTTAGCACAAGCTGTAATCTCATAAGAATCCATAAGGATCTCCAAATCAATCTGAATCTAATTATTTTAGTATATAAATTTTACTATACTTCATAGAAACATAAAAGGTTGTCTCACCTAACATGAGACAACCTTATGAATCTTATCTAGTTGAGTCAGGAATCAGACTGCTACTACTTCTTCCTGTGACTTCTCAGGCATAACGCCTACTCTGACTGTTCTGGTAAGAACATCGATATATGAGAAGGAAATGATCGACTGCTTACCTGTCTCGTTGTCACAACGCATTGTGAAAACGTTAGGATAGCAATGCTCAACTGTGCCAATGTAAGTGATAATTCTCTTACGGCCACCGTTTGTCTTGCAGACAATACGCTTACCGATGAGTGCTTCGAACATAGCCTTGCACTTATTCAAATCAGAACTAATAATCATTGCGCTTTCCCCCAACCCGGAGCTTAAACTATTAAATATTTCAGATACCTTAAAGGAACATTACGGAAATATTACCAACATGCACCAATGCTAACATTTCCTTGATAACTTGTCAACGAGAAACACAACATTTAGTAAAAAAACACAACGTTTCCTACAAAATATAGTGTTTTACCCTAATTCCGCGTATTTACGGGATTTTCCGGGAACAGTTCTTACAAATCTCATTTTCGCCGTGATTGAAAAGGCCGTCCTTTTACAATAAAATCGTATCATTATCATTTCTAAAGGAGTCTAATTATGCTTAGTGACATCGAAATTGCTCAAAACGCAAAGATCAAACCCATCACCGAGATAGCGAAAACTGCAGGTATCGATCCTGAAAAGCTCGATTTATACGGAAAATACAAAGCAAAACTTCCTTTAGAATATGTTGAGAGTCTTCCTGCAAGACCCAATGCAAAACTGGTTCTTGTTACAGCAATGAACCCTACACCTGCCGGCGAAGGCAAGACAACAATAAGTATCGGCCTTGCTCAGGGACTTAAATGTATCGGCAAAAACCCGATCCTCGCATTAAGAGAACCGTCTTTGGGACCTGTATTCGGTGTTAAGGGCGGTGCCTGCGGCGGCGGCTATTCACAGGTCGTTCCAATGGAAGATATCAACCTTCATTTCACAGGTGATATCCACGCTATTACAACAGCAAACAATCTCCTCGCTGCCATGATCGACAACCATCTTTTCCAGGGCAACGAGCTCAACATCGACAAAGACAGAATCCTCTGGAAGAGGTGTCTGGACATGAACGACAGATGCTTAAGAGCAGTTACTGTCGGTGTCGGCGGTGGAACCAAGGGCGTTACACGTCCCGAGATCTTCCAGATTACAGCAGCTTCAGAGATCATGGCTATCCTCTGCCTCGCTAAGGATATGGACGATCTCAAGGTAAGACTCGACAGGATTGCGATCGCATATGACATGGACGGCAACCTCGTTACTGCAGGCCAGCTCGGTGCTACAGGCGCCCTCGCCACATGCCTTAAGGATGCGATGGCTCCTAACCTTGTACAGTCATTGGAAGGTGTTCCCGCACTCGTTCACGGCGGACCTTTTGCAAATATCTCACACGGATGTAACTCATGCATCGCAACAAAGACAGCATTAAAACTCAGCGACATCGTTGTTACCGAAGCAGGTTTCGGTGCTGATCTCGGCGCTGAAAAATTCCTCGACATCAAGTGCAGAGATTTAGGCATCTGGCCTGATCTCGTAGTTATCGTAACTACAGTCAGATCACTTAAGTACAACGCCGGAATTCCGAAGGAAGAACTCTCTAAGCCTAATCCGGAGGCTGTTAAGAACGGTCTGGCAAACGTATTAAGACATATCAAGAACATGCAGAGCTTTGGTGTACCTGTTCTCGTAGCATCGAACAGATTCCTTACAGATACAGAAGAGGAGCTCGCTATTGTTGAGGAAGCATGCAAGGCTACAGGCGCTGAATTTGCTCCTGCAGAGATTTTCGCCAAGGGTGGCGAAGGCGGAAAAGAACTCGCAGAAAAGGCTCTCTCAATTCTTGAGCAGAACAACCCCAAGAATCCTGTCTACAGCTACGAGCTGACAGATTCCGTAGAAGAGAAGATCAATAAGGTTGCTACAAAGGTTTACGGTGCAGGCAGCGTTGATATCCTCCCTGAAGCAAAGGCAAAGATCGACGAGTTCGTAGCAAAGGGCTACGGCAATCTCCCGATCTGCATAGCAAAGACACAATATTCATTGTCTGACGATCCTAAGAAACTCGGTAATCCCGAAGGCTTCACCTTAACCGTCAGAGACTGTTATATCTCTGCAGGCGCAGGCTATCTCGTTATCCTTACAGGTACGATCGTTACCATGCCGGGTCTTCCCAAACACCCTGCTGCCATGGATATCGACATCGACAGCAATGGAGTAATCACAGGACTGTTCTAAGAGATAATGAAGCGGCCGAATCCGACATTTCTGAAAAAAGCCGAAGGGATAAAGACTTCCCGCAAAAGGCGCACCCTGATAATCATAGCTGTTTTGGTTGTGCTCACTTTCGCGATTATTTTTGTAAAGTCCATTGCCTCGGCACAGGAGCGTTACAGACTCCAGTATCCCGGACTCGTCGGAGCCGCTACAAGTACTACAACTGCGTATTCTGAATATCAGAGACCGGTCCATACAACTACAGAAACGACAACTGAGACGACTACCATAGCGACAACAACACAGCTCCACGCTATTCTTGCCGCTACCCCTACTCCGCCCCCGGATCCTGAATCAACGGCGGTCACTTCACAGATCAATTCACCTGACCCGTTTACAGAGTACAGCAACTTTACTTTCAGCCCTCCGGGCGTCCTGACAGCAACATATCAGGAGCGTGCCGTCGGCCTTGATGAGTTAAAAGAAAAGATCGAGTCATACCAGAAGAACCATCCCGAGATGAGAATCTGCTACGACTTCATCATGCTGTCTTCCGGTGAACATCTGGGTATCGATGAGCTCGATCCTGTAGTTCCTTCAGGCGCAATGGCTATCCCAATCGAGATCGTTTACTACGATAAGAATGCGGGAATCACAGGTCCTTTGTCTGAGGTAGTTACTTTCGATGGTAATTACAACGGTTCACGCAGTTCTTCTTACATCGCGAAAACATATGCTTACGGCAAACAGTTCTACATGAGAACCATCCTGAACTTTGCCATCTGCAAGAATGACAGTGTTGCCCTCAACTATGTAATCGAAAAGATCGGCGGTCTGGATGAAGCAATTGCATCCGTAGATGAGATCAGCAATTACATCTCCTACAACGATTCGATCCTCTATTCCGATTACAGAGGAAGACAGTACCGTGCACCCGGCACGATTTCCTGTTATGACATGGGCAACTACATGTCATACATGTACCGTGAATTCCTCAACAATCCGCAGATCAACCAGCGTCTTTTTAATGATCTGGCTGATAACGAGATGGAGTCCCCCCTTGCAGCGGCATTCCCTGCAGGCACAAGGATACTCCATGTATTAGGACGCAACACGGAAAGAGGCGCATATCTCGAGTGCGCGATCGTAGATTACAACGAGCCTATCGTTCTCGTTATTTACGTTGAGACTTCGTCTCCTGATGCTGCAGGAACAGCTATCGCTACCATCGGCGGATATACACAGAAATATATGGAAATGTGTTACCGTTCATACTAATTTCTGGAACAGACAACCTGTCCTTATAAGCGAATAGTATTACAAAGCTTTTATGTTATAATTCGTATGTTTGATAATTGAGTTCGTCCCGCGCGGTCTGCCGCCGGCCAAGGTCCCGTGCGATTTCGGGCCGTGAACCCTGTCAGGTCCGGAAGGAAGCAGCAGTAAGCGGTTTACGGAGTGCGCCGCGGGTCAAGCCTTACCGACGGCAGTTTGGGCGGGACGAACTTTTTGTTTTTGGCATTAAGATTTGAGCTCAAGGGATTAATTATGGAAGATCACATCGTTCTCTACAGACAGTACAGACCTTTGACTTTTGACGACGTAGTCGGTCAGGAAGCAGCTGTTGGTGCTTTAAGACAGTCCGTAGTTGCAAAGAAGCTCGCTCACGCATATCTTTTCTGCGGCCAGCATGGTACAGGCAAGACTACTATCGCGAAGATCTTTGCACGCGCAGTAAACTGCGAGCACCCCGTTAACGGAAATCCTTGTAATGAATGTCCGACATGTAAGGGCATTTTAGACGGTTCTATTCTTGATGTTACCGAGATGGACGCCGCTTCCAACAACGGCGTTGATGATATCAGACCGATCCTTCAGGAAGTTAATTTTGCTCCTACCAGAACAACCTATAAGGTTTACATAATCGACGAGGTCCATATGCTCTCCAAGGGTGCATTCAACGCCCTTCTCAAGACCATCGAGGAACCTCCGAAGCACGTAATCTTCCTTTTCGCGACCACAGAATCAGATAAGATACCCGCAACCATCATTTCACGTTGCCAGAGATACGATTTCAAGAGAATTCCTATTGAACTCATCACCGGCAGATTAAGAGAGGTATGCGGTAAGTCCGGCATTAAGGCTTCCGACGATGCCCTCCGCCTGATCGCATCCAGATCAGACGGTGCTCTCCGTGACGCTTTGTCTTTGTTGGACCAGATCTCCGCTATCTCAGGAAGTGATAATGAGATTAGTTCTCAGGATGTTGAGAAGATCACAGGAACAGTGGACAGTTCCTTCCTCTTCAAGATGGCTAACTGCCTCATCGACGGAAGATTCGACGAGCTCATTGACCTATGCCAGATCCTTAATGCATCAGGCAAGAACCAGGTGCGCTTCACGTTGGATCTCGCAAGCTATTTCAGAGATCTCCTGATTATCAGAGTTAAGGCAGATCCGGTTATCTATCTGCCCTACCCCAAGGAAACAATCAAGGATATGTATCAGACAGCTGCAAAGGTCAGCGCCGATACATTGACGGGCTATATCAGTTATCTTTCCAAAGAATACGCAGAGCTGCGCAAATCTCCTGATATTGCAACGAGCTTCGAGTTAATGCTCATGCGTCTTTGCGGCAGAAAATCCACACTCCCTGTTACTCCCATTGTCATTCCCGACTTTGAGAAGAAACAGGCTGAGAAGGCAAAAGAGATAACTTTTGAGGAGACTTCTAAGGAGACTAAAACTCCTGAGACTGCTGAAGCTCCTGAGACTCCCAAAACAGAGACTGCTCCTACTACAAAGAAGACGGATATTGCTTCCCTCTTTGCAAATAAGGGCGTAAAGACAGAAGAGCCTGCAAAAGAAGAAAACAAAACCGGAGACGAAGACAAGGAAAAGGAATCTGAAGAAACACAGAAGACTTCTTTCACAGCACCGGCACCTTATAGGCCCCAGCCGTCTTCAACTCCTTCCGGTTCCTTTACTGCTTTCACTTCTGCAGCAAAGGATTCTGATGCTGAAAAGAAAGAAGAACCGGCTCCTGCAGAATCTGCAAAGTCTTCTTTTGAATCTCTGTTCTCATTTAAGACTGAAGAACCTTCAGTTCCCGAACCGGAAGAACCTTTGGCACCTGATGATTCTGATGATTCAGATTTCATTCCCGCCGCTGATCCTTCTGACATTCCGCCTGAACCTACGATCTTTTCTTACATTCAGGAAGAGCATGATAAGAATCAGTTGAGCTTTGGTACAGATGAAGCTGACGAATCTGAAGATTCTTCATCCGGTTCTTCAGAAGGTTTATTCTCACACCTGTCATCTTCTTTCCTCAAAGATATCGCAGGTGATCTCGATATCGGCAGTTCTTCTGTCAGCGAACCTGAACCGGAAGCACCTGCCAAGCCCCGTTCACAGCTCGTACAGCAGGCTGATAAGAGCGGACTTATTGTAGACGGTCCCGGTACGGCAAGAGAATCTGTCAGAGCACCTTCTATCACAGGTGAAGAAGCAGACGTCGCACTCCGCTGGTCCAACGTCACATCGAAACTTCATGAGACAAACGATAATGTAGCTTCCATCCTTGATCACACGAGCCTCAAAAAGGACGGCGACTCAGCTTATATCGTCTTTGACGACAACGATATGAAACTGTTATCCAACCTTAAGAAATCACAGGCTTTCAGACAGATTTCCGCAGGCATAAAGGATGAATTCGGTGCCGAGCATCTCTATCTTTGCACCGTAACCCAGTACTCCAATCTGGAACAGAAAAACCGCGCAAGCAAACAGGAACAGAAATTAGACGAACTGAATGAGCGTTCAAAGAATATGGGTGTTCCCACTGACGTTCATTTCGGCGACTGATAAAACAGATAATACTATTCGGAGGTAATAACAATGGCAAAAGGATTCCGTGGCGGAATGGGAATGGGCGGCAACATGAATCAGGTAGTTGCTCAGGCTCAGAGAATGCAGAGACAGATCGAGATGGCACAGGCTGAAATCCGTGAAATGCGTTTTACAGGTACAGCAGGCGGCGAACTCGTTAAGGTTGTCGCAGGCGGTGACCACCAGATCTTCAGTGTTGAGATCGCAAAGGAAGTAGTAGACCCCGATGATATCGAAGGTCTCCAGGATCTCATCATGGCAGCAGCTAACCAGGCTCTTGAACAGATTGACAAGACCAATCAGGAGCGTATCGGAGCCATCACCGGCGGCATGAAGATGCCCTTCTGATAATGGCAAGATATTCGCCTTCAATCCAAAATCTCATAGCCCAGTTGAGCAGTCTTCCCGGAATAGGCGGCAAGTCTGCACAGCGTTTGGCATTCCATATTCTATCCATGGATGACAAGGATGCCGAAGCGCTGACTTCTGCTATCATGTCCGCAAGACAGTCGACTAAGAGATGCACGTGCTGTCAGAATTTTACCGATTCTGACCCCTGCCCTATTTGTTCTGATCCGTTAAGAGATAAGACCACCGTTCTCGTTGTCGAATCTCCCAGAGACGTATCAACTTTCGAGCGTGCGCACGAATATAAGGGCCTCTATCATGTTCTTCACGGAGTATTTAACCCCATGAAGTCCATGAGCATTTCAGATACAACTATTCCGGATCTCATAAAGCGTCTGGCTGATCATCCTGAGATCACGGAAGTAATCGTTGCTACCAATCAGACTGCTGAAGGAAATGCGACTGCACTCTACTTATCAAGAATGCTCGGCCCTTCTGGCATAAAGGTATCACGACTTGCATCAGGACTTCCTATGGGTTCTGATATTGAATATGCAGATGACTTAACTCTCCTGTCCGCTCTTAAAGGCAGAGTTATGCTGACGGGAGATAAAGAATGAGACTTGATAAATTCCTTAAGCTGTCCAGAGTAATAAAGCGCAGAACAGTTGCCAACGATGTTTGCCAGGCAGGCAGAGTAACAGTCAACGGCAAATCTGCAAAGCCTTCTGTAAAGCTCAAAGTCGGCGATGAAGTATCCATCCTGTTCGGCAGCGGCGAAGTCAAATTCAGGGTAACCGCTCTGCCTGAGACAGTCCGTAAGGATGAGGCTGCTTCGATGTACGAACTTATCGAATAACCTAATATTACAAGTAGTTTAAGTTTAACCCCGGGTTGTTGTATTGCACCCGGGGTTATGTAATATTAACCATATAGAATTGTTATCTGTCGGAGGCATACCTTGCGCAAAATCAGACGCAAATCAGGCGGAATATCTTTCCTTACAGCGATGATCTGCATCAGCTGTATTGTTGTCGGTATTCTCTGCATTACGAAATATGCCAACATCGCCAAGCAGAAAGAACGTCTCCTCGCAGAGAACTCCTCTCTTAAGGCACAGTCAGAATCCCTGGCAGATGACTTAAAGCAGATCAGAGCCCAGGAAGAATTCCAACAGGACGATGCTTACGTCGAGAGCGTAGCAAGAACACAGCTCGACATGGTTTATCCGGGTGAAGTAATCTTCAGAGTTACGGGCGAGAAATATAACTGATAACAAACGGTGACTTTAAGAAGTCACCGTTTTTAATTTCCAAGGATATTCTTTGCTGCCAGATAGGCTTCGCTCATGCAGGCCTGGAGATTATACCCGCCGCTGATGCCGTCAATATCAAGAGCTTCTCCGATTATGTAAAGACCCGGAACCTTTTTAGATTCCATGGTCTTGCGGTCAACTTCTTTGAGCGATACGCCGCCGCGTGTTACATAGGCTTTGTCAAAGGATGAAGGCTCATCAACTAAAACCTTCAGATGCTTTATCTCACGGCAGAGTCTCTTCCTGTTCTCTTTTGTAAATCCCTGCGCATATAATCCGTATACATCTGCCTTCCTGCAGATCTCACATGCCACTGATGACGGAACATACCTTGATAGGAGATTAACTATCTTCGTATCAGGATGTTCACTGATCAGTTTCAGGAATTCCTGGTCTAACTGCTCTTCATTAAGCTGTGGAATAAAATCCAGTTCCAGAAAAGTATTACCCGTTACCTTATCCGGAATCTCTCTGGACAGTTCCATAATCGCAGGGCCTGTAAGACCAAAATCTGCAAACAGCATCTCACCGGAAACCGCACGGACCATTTTGCCGTCAACAAACAAAGACACTTTTGAGTTCACTGATACGCCGCTCAGTGCCAATGTAAATTGTTGAGATTCCTTATCTGTCTTAACTGGTGCGAGCGCTCCTCTGACAGGAATGATTGTGTGTCCCAATGCTTCTGCCAGTTTATATGAATCACCTGTCGATCCTGTCTTTGGAAATGAACTGCCGCCGCTCGAAAGTATCAGGAAATCAAATTGCAGTCCGCCATTTGATGTTGAAACTGAAAAGACCTCACCTGTTTTTATTCCGGTGACTTTTGTATCCGTAAGGATTTTCGCGCGGCAGGACAAATACGAGAGAATGGCATCTCTGACCTTAACCGCACTGTCGCAAACAGGAAAGATCCTGTTATTGTCTTCTTCCTTGACCGCAAGACCCAGGTCATTTTCAAAAAATCTGATCGTTTCTTCAGGACCAAATTCTCTTAACGCAGGATAGATAAAGTTCTCCGCTTCGTGATAACCCTTCTTCAGATCGGAAATATCTTTTCTGTTGGTGATATTGCAGCGGCCGTGGCCTGTGAGAATAAGCTTTTTGCCGGGAATGGAATTTCTCTCGATCACAGTGATCTCAATATCTTTGCCGCCCGAAAACTTTGCCAGACAGCATGCCGCATAGAGGCCGGCTGCGCCGCCTCCTGCTATTCCGACACGTATCTTACTACCGCTCACTTGGAAAACCCGTTACCGCCCGTCAGTCGGCAACCCTTATCTGAAATCTGTCGAATCTGACCTTCTCCGTATACTGTTCACGGAAAAAGATCGTCTGTCCGAACGCCGCAAATTCCTTGGTATTTTTCTTCATCCACATGGGAACAGGAATATCGAGTTGCCTGCAAAGCTCGATCAGAGCCTTTTCCAGACATTTAGCGTAGGAGGTGTCTGTATCCTCGGTAGTAACCGTTTTAATCTCGGTCATTCTGTTAGCGACAAAAAGCCGGCCTTCGAGTGTCAAACCTCAACACCTCCTCATTTGCTCCATTTCTTTGCCACTATTTTGCCTTTTTTGAATCTTAAAGTAAATAATTGACATGGTAAGATATGGTTGTTCAAAGTAATTGTTCCTTACTTCATAACACCCTCCTTAAGACACTGACACCCCCTCGTCAGTGTCTTTTTTTATTAAAGAGCAAATTTATTTGATAGTAAAAATAACAATAAATCTAATAATTTAGAAACTCTTTCTTATTGATTATGTAAAATTCAAGTTGTAAAATGAAATAGAAATTATATTTGCGGTTTTTCCCGAATCGCAAAACAGGAGGTCACTATCATGAAGAAATGTCCCGATTGCGGCATGGTCATTGCCAATCAGGCTATCAGATGCCCTAAGTGTAAGTATACATTCACATCAGCAGACGAAGGTGCAGGCGGTGGAGACTCGCCGGTAGTGACACCTCAGGCAGCAGCTGTTTCTGCAGCAGCTACAGGTAAGTCCGATAAGGTTGCAGGCATTATGCCTATGATCGAAGTTAATAAGGACAACGTTGATACTCTCTATGATCAGCTCAAGCAGGCTATCGTTAAGAGAAAGACAGAGTTCGATCACTTCATCGATTTCCTTGAGAACAGAACATCCTGGCTCACATCTCCTGCAGAAGTTAAGGGACCTCTCGCTTGCGAGAAGGGACTCCTTATCAGAAGCGTTGCAGTAGCTAAGCAGCTCCTCAGAATCAAGGATACAATTATGCCTCAGCTCGACGAAGAGTCAGCAATCATCATCGCTCTCTTCCACGAAGTCGGTAAGGTTGGTATCGAAGGTAAGCCTCTCTTCATCCAGGAAGAGACAAGCTCAATCGGCAGCACATCTACTCTGGGTCTTTCATTCAGCAGCAGACTGTCAGGTTCTTCATCCAGTTCAACACCTACTTACTCAATCAACAACAAGCTCGTTCACATGAACGTTGGTGTAAGATCCCTCTTCCTCGTTTCACAGTACATGTTGCTCTCTGATGACGAGGCTCAGGCAATCAGCTACGGATCAGACGTTGAGCTCCTCGATGGTAAGCTCTCACCTTATACACTCCTCCTCTCTACTGCTCTCCAGATGCAGAAGACAATCTATGAGGATAACGACGTTGTATCAGGTTACAGCTTCACAGTAATCAATCCTTAATCGAATCGTTTATTGAAGACAATTTAGGAGGCTGTCTTAACGGACAGCCTCTTTTTTATTTCCCGGAAAACTGCCGCCTGCAAAATCAGAAAAAGGCTGCCTTGATACCAGGACAGCCTTCTTCTTTCGAGCTTAACGTAACAGAGGTTTTGCTTATTTATGCTTCTTCAATAAATGTGGAGATTGCTCTTATCATCCAGAAATAGTTTCCGCTCTCACAATACTCACAGAACAGTTCTTCAAGATCCAATCTGATCATATTGCCGTTCTGGTCGATCAGGTCTAAGTACTGCATTGCAACTATCTTATCGGGAGTTACCTGCTCGCCTGCTTTGACAGTTACTTGCTCGTTAGTAACTCTGCCGTCTCTTACGATATAACCGGTAATGTCCTTGCTTGTCTTAACGCTGCCGTATGTGCTGAGATAGAATGTGTAATCAGCAGGTACGGGAAGTCCGTTTTCGCCTACCTTATAAAATCTCTTAAGAGATACGAGGCCATACTTTCCGTCATATTCGTAGCAGACGAAAGACTTTGTACTATTGATGCTTTCAACTCCGCAGAATCCGTGATGTACGCCGACATAGCTTACTGAATCTTCTGTTACTTCATATACATCGATAGAGACATTGTCGTCTTCAAGAGTGGATACTGCATAGATGTATGCCCTGCCGTTATTCTTGAGGAGATATACGGAAGTGATATATGAACCGGCGTGATCGTGAGAGATCTCAAACTCGAAAGACTTATCCCCATGTGTGATCCTGACGTTATCCCTGTGGTAGGACTCAACAACCAGATCAGTATATGCGTCGCCCGTAAAGAATTCTTTTCCGTCTCTTGAAACGTCGAGCTTTCTGACTGTGCCTTCGGGAATATCCTTGACTGTAAGGATATTATCGTTCACAGGCTTGATCATGCTGAGAACGGCCCTCTGTACCCAGCGGTAATCGTTCATGTCATAGTATTCTTCCAAAGCCTTTGTGAAATCAGCTCTGATTATGTTTCCATATGCATCTTTGAAATCTATATATTCAACTTCGTTTACCATCACAGGAACGGCTGTTTCGCCAGCCTTGATAGTCCTTGTCTCGGAAGTTACCTGGCCGTCTTTTACGACCTTACCTGTAATATCAACCTTTGCAACTGTATCGGAAGTCTGGACTTCGCAGAGATTGTCAGCATGAACCGGCATACCGTTATCTGAGACCTTGTATGCTCTCTTGGTAACGATGACACCGCCTTTTCCGTATTCCTCATAGCACATGAATGACTTGGTGTTATTGAGATAGTAATCATTTGTGATTACATCTGATACCACTCCGACCTGCCTTACAGAGTCTTCACCGAGTTCATAGACATTGATCTCTCCGACATAGCATCCACGGACGACCGAAATATAGATGAATGTCTTGTTATTGTTTCTGATGAGGTATGCGTAAGTCATCCTGACGGATGAGATGTCACACTTGTATTCATTGGAATTGATATTGAATACCACATTGCTGTACTCATCACGTGTGATCTTTATGCTGCCGAAGTCACCGTTTAAACGGAAATCAGCATACTCCTCTACCTCATCGAACACCAGAACCGTTCCATCCTCGAGCGCACCAAAAGATGCCTTGGAAACCGTGTTATTCTTAACATTCTCAGAAGGCTGGGTCTCAACGGGCTCGCGAGTGATATTTCCTTCGCTGTCAAGTCTTACATCAGAAGGTCTTGTCTCAACTGTATCTGCCTGAACTGAAACAGAAGGCTCTGTTGAAGTGCCTCCTTCCTGGGCTGAGAGGCGTGCGCCGATTCCGTCAGGAAGTGTAGCTTCCGTGGTCTTTACTTCATTTGTTCCTTCCGGAGCATCAACCTTGATATCTGATGTGAAGTCATCAAGGGTTCCCGTTACACATAAGCTCTCGATCGTGATGCCGTCAGCCTTTACTTCTGTTGAGCATCCTGTTGATGCAACTGCAATGGCACCTGTGAGAAGTACTGCTCCAAGAGCTGACATCCTGCCGGAAGTTAATGCCGTAATCTGTTCCTTTTTGATAGGTTTCATTTTAATTTCCCCCGTAAAAGTCTTGTTTTCGGTTATTCGAGGTATTCTACATCCGTAGATTCTACAAACGTAGAACAACCTTACGAGCGTCATTCTACACGTGTAGAAATTCCCTGTCAATACTTTTTTCTACATTTGTAGAATTTTTTTGAATACCGTTTTCCGGAAGGCACTCCGGAAACAAGAAAAAGGGGATATTTAAGTCTGAAAAGGCTAAGCAGGAACAGTTATTGTTGCGGTATAAACAAACTGTCTAACGCACTGTATACCCAACGCGGATTGTCTGCAGAGTAGTAGGTGTTGTACTCGTTTACAAAGTCAACTCTTATAATATTGCCTTCATAATCTTTAATATCAATGTATTCGGAAACATTAACGTAAACAGGAATAGCTAATTCTCCCGCGGAGATCGTTTTCTCTTCATCAGTCACTCTTCCGTCCCTGACAACAAAACCCGTTACCGGTTTTGTCACCGTAAGACTGGTAATCGGAAAGAGTTCACATTCATTATCTGACGGCTCCATCAAACCTCCGGAACACATTCTGTAGTTTCTGGATAAACTTAAATAACTTCCATAAGGTGTGTCTTCATAGCAGAATATCTCGTTTGTACTCGTAACGCTCCTTACGATTAATCCTTCACAGACACCGACAAAAGTTATTGAATCGTCAGTTACCCTGTAAACATCCAGGTCGCAGGCCTCAGATGAGCCGATTTCACGGGTCAGTGCAACATACAGATATACTTCTCCGTCTACCTTTGCCAGGTAAGCCGTGTTCAGGTACATGCTAGGAAAACTGTTCCTGACGCTCAGCTCATAGACCTTACCGTTATATATGACCTTGATCCTGTCACTTGCTGAAGCCGTAATGTCGAAAGAGCCGTACATGCAGTCAAGCTGGGGATTTCTGAATTTTCCGTCAAACGTAAATATGGTTCCTTCCTGCATCTCAGTGATCGAAGGCTTCGTCTCGACCGGAACAGGCGTCGGTGAAACCGTAGGTGTCGCACTGGGAGTAGCCGTAGGAGTAGCAGTTACTTCCGGTGTGTTATTGGCATTTGCTGACCCTGTTCCTCTCGCAGGAATGTTTCCTGACTGAAGGATGTCTGTCATCTCCCAATAACTCAAGATGCCAATTACCGGAGTCATTCCATCCGGACAGAAAACAGTCATGAACTCGTCCATTGAAGCTGATACGCCGTCAACATAATAAACAGGATAATCCTCTACACCAGTTCTGACCGGATCGTCACCGTTGATCAGACCGTCCATTGTGTAGATCTCGCTGTTTACCCATTCAACATCTGTCTCCATGTTGCGGTAACACAGGTAATCTTTGCAGGGCAGATAATTGTAAGCCTCATAACCGCTGCCGAAATAAACTGCTCCTTCGAATACGGGAACTACGACTCCATCCTTAAATGTATAGAGGTTGACTTCATGCGCATCATTTCCGCTGCTGAGTGTCTTCTCTATAACAAGTTCCGGGATCATGTCGTCATTTACGTAGATCAGATCATATTTGAAATTGTTCTTGTTCTGACCGGTCTTTTCGATCAGCTCGAGATAAGCTTCCTCATATTTTCCGGAATTGCTGCTCTCTTCTGAGGTTTCAGATGAACTTTCACTTGATGCAGCTTTTTCGGAAGTTTCAGGAGTTACTACAGGAGCTTCTTTCTCCCAGTTTCTGTGATTAACAGAAGCTGCTGATACCAGCAAAGCAAAGACAAGCGTAACTGCAACTGAAACGATCTGGACCGCTACGGATGTGATCTTGCTGTTAAGCAGGTTCTTGATCCTGAGTTTGGTCTCCATTCCGCCGAATCTCAGTCCGCTGAAAGCAGTGCTCTGCATAAACGCTCCGCCGCTGTCAGCGGCAGCATGTCTTACCAGGGACTTGCAGTATTCCTTTACCATGGACAGGTCGAAATTACTTGTCGTCTCTTCATCGACACGCATCTCGATATCTGCGCAAAGCATGAAAAATGCAAGCCATACCAACGGATTAAACCAGTGGATGCAGAGTACGATATAGCTTAAGAGTTTTGTAAGTCCGTCTTTGTACTTGATGTGGGTCCATTCGTGATTAAGAACGTATTCCCTCTCATCGTCATCCATGTTGATCGGAAAGAATATCTTAGGATTGATAACGCCGACAACAAAAGGCGAATCAATGTCATTTGCCATGTAGTATCTGCCGTCAAATGAACGTGAACTCCATCTGGCCTTTGAATAGAAGATTGCATATCTTACTGCAGAAAAAACGAGCATGCCTGCCGTAATAGCGAGCCAGATATATGGAATAACCGTCTTAAAAGTTACATTGGAAGTCTTTGTTTCGGGCTGGGTATTATCAGCAACTGTTTCTACATCGGTAACAGCTGCCGTGTCTGCTGTTTCTGCCGGCACCGTTTCCCTGACCGTGGTTATCTCACGAAGTCTCGTCTCAGGATCGTACACCTGGGTCTCTGAAACTGCGCTCTCTTTAACGAAGAACTGTCCAAAATTAAGAATGCTTGTCGGCGAATTGAAATTGAACGGAATTATAAGCCTTATCGCAACTACGGCCCAGAAAAGGATCAAAATCTTCTTCGGGCAACTCTTAAATATGAGTCTGAACAGGAGAACTGCTAATATGGCGATGCTGCCATATAAGCTCATCTCCACGACTCTCGAAAACACTTCACCCATCTCTTATTCCCTCAGTAATTGTCCCTAAAGAAGAACCTTATTCCTCAGTGTGTTCCTCGATCATGTCGATAAGTCTTGCAGCATCCTCCTTGCTCATCTTTTTGCCGTTGCCAAGGAAGGCATTTACGAACATGGGAAGTGATCCCTTGAAGTTCTTTGTAACGAGCTCCTCGCTCTGTTGCTGCTGCATCTGCTCGCGGCCGACAATGAATGTGATCATGGACTTCTCGTTCCTGATAAAGCCCTTGTCAGCCAGTCTCTTCAGCATCGTATAAACGGTTGTCTTCTTCCAGCCGTGGATCATCTCGCACATGTTGGAGAGTTCACCTGATGCTATCGGTGCGTATTCCCAAATAAGCTCCATAAGCTTATATTCGCTGTCACCAATTGTATTTTCGCCCATATATATATTTCCTCATTCTGTTATTTGCTAAATTCTACGCGTGTAGAACGCGCCTGTCAACTTTGTGATATCTCCCTTTTGTGTTAACTTACAGATAAAGAAAGGGGCACGCTTATGAAATACGATAACGACAGATTGGGAGCGGCATTAAAGCTCTATTTGGGTTCTGATCCATTACCGATGCATATGCCGGGCGGCAAACGCAATCCCGACTTCGTATCACAGGCGTTCATGCGTGACATCACGGAGATCGGAGGATTCGATAATCTCCATGCGCCCGAGGGTCTTCTGAAGGACATGGAAGACTGCGCAGCATCCGTGTGGAAAGCCAGGAATGCATTCCTGTCAGTTAACGGTTCTTCTGCCCTGATCCTCGCAGCTATCTGGAGCGCAGCGATCCAGAATCCGGGAACAAAGATCCTGGTAGCCATGAACTGCCATCTGGCAGTATGGAATGCGATTGAACTTACGGGTTCTTCTATTGTTCCGCTGATGCCGGCATTCGACCCGGAGCTCCCTTTCGCAGGTCACATATCAGCCTCCGACATTGAAAAGAATCTCGCGAGAGACCCTTCGATAAAGACTGTTGTAATCACTTCGCCTACATACGAAGGTGTTTTGTCCGACACGGATGAGATCTTCCGCATTACGAGAAAATACGACGCGATCCTTATTACCGACAGCGCTCACGGCGCCCACCTGGGCCTCGATGACAGTTTCTTCGGTCCTGATGCAAAGGGCGACCTGGTTATCAAGAGTCTTCATAAGACACTCTCGTCACCTACACAGACGGCAGTCATGCTCCTTCACGAAGGCTGCCCTATCGATGTATCCCTGATAAGAAGAGGCCTTGATATTTTCGAGACATCGAGCCCTTCCTATATTCTCCTTCAGGGCATTTCGAAATGCCTTGCACAGATCAACTCGAAAGGTCCGGAGATCCTTAAGCCGTGGGAAAACGCCATAACTTATGCCGAGAGCAGCCTCAGCTCATTAAGGAACTTCAAACTCTGGCAGGCGCCTGTCAGGGAGAGGTCTAAATTCGTTCTGATGGGCAGAGGCAATTATCTGTTCGAGTATTTAAGAGGAACATTCAATATCGAATGCGAAGCCAGCTTCCCTTCCCACCTGATCGCCATGACAGGCATCGGTGATACAGAAGAAACACTCAAGAGGTTCTGTGATGCGGTAATCACTACCGACAATGCAATGGACGGACAATATATACCGTCTGAATTCATAACGAGGCCGTTCCCGAAGTTCGCAATCACACTTCAGGAAGCATCCAAAAAGCGCCTCAAATCAGTAGATCTCGAACCAGAATTCGCAATCGGTCTCCCGAGCAGCGAGTTCATTTACGGCTACCCGCCGGGAATCCCTCTGCTTATGCCCGGCGAAGTCATCACGGAAGATATCGTAAAAATCCTTTCGAGAAGCGATATAAGGCTCATGCTGGGCGGCGGAAGGCCCTATCAGGGACTGATACCCGTATTGCCTTGACGGTTTAGGACTTGCAAAGTATAATTCACATATTATAAAAAAGGGAGATTACTTACTATGACAAGAATCGTTACAGTTGAGACAAGAGATCTCGAGAAGTCAGCTAAGGAAGGCGGATGCGGCGAGTGCCAGACATCATGCCAGTCAGCATGCAAGACATCTTGTGGTGTTGCTAACCAGCCTTGCGAGCAGCTTTCTAAATAAGAGAGTCTTATTCTGAAATTTTAAGGTCTCATTTTACGTGGGACCTTTTTTTATGAAAATCGGGAGTTCCTATGATCCACTGCTACCAGTTTGACGGTCTTAACATCGTACTCGACTGCTACTCGGGTTCTATTCACATGGTTGATAAAGTCGCATATGACATGATCCAATGGTATGAGACTGAACCCGCTGAAGAAGTAATCGAAAAGGCAATCGCCAAGCACGGCATCACGAGAGATGACGCGCAGGAATGCATTGCTGATATCGACGACCTCAAGACAGCTGGCAAGCTCTATGCCCCTGACAAGTACGAGCATCTGGCCAAGGACTTCCGTAAGAAGAACATCAAGATCAAGGCTTTGTGCCTTCACGTTGCACACACATGCAACCTCAACTGCTCTTATTGCTTCGCGAGCCAGGGTAAATACCACGGCGAACGTGCAATCATGAGCTATGAGGTTGGTAAGAGAGCGATTGATTTCCTTATCGAGAACTCCGGCTTCCACAAGAATCTTGATATCGACTTCTTCGGCGGCGAGCCCCTCATGAACTGGGACGTCTGCAAGCAGCTCGTTGCCTACGGCCGTGAGCAGGAGAAGATCCACAACAAGAATATCCGTTTCACACTTACAACCAACGGTGTTCTCTTAGACGATGAAGTTACCGAATTTGCCAACAAGGAAATGCATAATGTCGTTCTTTCACTGGATGGCCGTAAGGAAGTAAACGACCGTTTCCGTGTCGACTATGCAGGCAACGGTTCATATGACAGGATCGTTCCTAACTTCCAGAAGTTCGTAGCAAAGAGAGGCAACCTCAGCTACTACATGAGAGGTACCTTCACCCACTACAACATTGATTTCGTAAACGATATTAAGCAGATGCTGGATCTCGGATTTAATGAGCTCTCAATGGAGCCGGTCGTTACAGATCCTTCGAGCCCTTCTGCGATCACAAAGGAAGACCTGCCGGTTGTTTTCGAGCAGTATGAAGAACTCGCAAGACTTATGGTTGAGCGTTACAACGAAGGCAGACCGTTCACTTTCTACCACTATATGCTCGATCTCACATGCGGACCCTGCATCTACAAAAGAATCGCCGGTTGTGGTTCAGGCACAGAATATCTGGCCGTTACACCCTGGGGTGACCTCTACCCCTGCCACCAGTTCGTTGGTGACGAAGCATACAAGATGGGTTCCATTTATGACGGAGTTCAGAATCTTGAGCTCCGCGATAAATTCGCTTCATGCAACGCTTACAGCCGTCCTGAGTGCAAGGACTGCTGGGCAAAGCTCTACTGCTCCGGCGGTTGCGCTGCCAATTCTTATCACGCATCAGGCGATATCAACGGCATCTACGAGATGGGCTGCGATATCTTCCGCAAACGCATCGAGTGCGCAATAGCGGTCAAGCTCTTAACTTCAGGCCTGGAACAGCCCGGACAAAAAGAAGAATAAAAAACAAAGGTCACTTTTGGAAAGTGACCTTTTTAATTGCTGTAATTCTTCATCTCATTACATCGGGGCATTTATTCCGATGAATACATAATCATCAACATTCTCGTCATCACCAAACGGTTCAGGAGGTGTGAAGTACGGATCGTCATCTGCGAGTACTTCATCTATAGGTCTGTTGGTATCATTAGCGACATATACGAACATGAGAATTCCGTCATAGCCTTCAGGTACAACAAAGTATGAAGTTGAATTGATCTGTACTGTATACTGCTGAAGGATGTAGCCGTCATTTGTTGACGTGCTGGAACTCTCGAGCACTTCATCCTCACGGTATTCGTAATAAGAAACATCATAACTCTTACCGTTATATACGACCGTTCCTGTTACGCTGAAGCTGTCGATCTGTGTAGACAGGTTGATCGTCGGTATGATGGTTCCCGTATAGAAATCGAGATAACCTACTCCGTGATAAGAGAAGAATGATCTGCTGACATAAGGAGGCTCCTTAGAGCATATTGGGAAAATCTGTGAATAAACAACCTCATAAACGATATAGCCCTCTTTGCTAGCATCAAAGACGGTTACTGTCGGTCTCTTAAGTGTTGCTACATAGTTCAGGTTCTCATTTACGAGATTATTGCCGCCGTCAAATGCATAATCGCAGAAGAAGTTTCTGATGGAACCGTCTGACATGCGGAGGTTCTGGCTGGCACCCCAAGCCTCAGAAAAATTATTGACGCGGTATTCGCCAAATGTTTCAGTAGCATCAACAGGCGGGAGGTTCGACAGATCGAAAACAGGTCTTACCTCTTCTGATGTCTCATGAGTAGTCTCATCTGTTTCATCACCAAATGGGCTTACCCTGCCATTGCCCGTATTACAAGCAGTCACAGTCAGTAAGAGAGCTGAAACTAATAAAACTGTAACCAAACTCTTTTTCATATACTATCCCTTTGCGACTATTATCCCTTCTGTCACTATTATTTGATTATAACATCCAAAGGAGTCTCTTAAAATATGGCGCCCTGTTTTGCCTTATTTCTAAAAAAGGCGGCCGCTATATGTGACCGCCTTTATTTAGGTTTTTCTTTGTTTTACTCGAGCTCGAAAGCACCTGTGTAGAGCTGGTAGTATGTACCCTTCTCTGCAATGAGCTGCTCGTGTGAACCACGCTCGATGATCCTGCCGTGATCAAGAACCATGATGACATCCGAGTTCATGACAGTCGACAGACGGTGTGCGATAACGAATACCGTACGGCCTTCCATGAGCTTATCCATACCACGCTGGACGATAGCTTCGGTACGTGTGTCGATGGAAGATGTAGCTTCGTCGAGGATCATTACAGGCGGATTAGCAACTGCCGCTCTGGCGATCGCAAGAAGCTGTCTCTGGCCCTGTGAGAAGTTAGCACCGTTGTTGGTAAGCATCGTGTCGTAACCCTCAGGGAGACGCTCGATGAAGTCTGCTGCGCCTGCAAGCTTTGCTGCTTCCTTACACTCGTCGTCAGTGGCATCAAGTCTTCCGTAGCGTATATTCTCCATAACCGTGCCTGTGAAGAGGTTTGTCTCCTGCAAAACGAGTCCCAGAGATCTTCTTAAGTCCTTCTTCTTGATCTTGTTGACGTTGATTCCGTCGTAACGGATCTTACCGTCAGCAATATCGTAGAAGCGGTTGATAAGGTTCGTGATGGTTGTCTTTCCTGCACCTGTAGCACCTACGAAAGCAACCTTCTGGCCGGGCTTTGCGAATACTGATACATCGAAAAGAACCTGCTTCTCGGGAGTATAGGCAAAGTCAACTTTATCAAGCAAAACATCGCCCTGGAGCTCTGTATATGTGATAGTTCCTTCAGCCTTGTGGGGATGCTTCCATGCCCAGTGACCTGTCTGGTGCTCAGCCTCTGTGATGGTTCCGTCAGGTGCGATATTCGCATTAACGAGAGTTACATAGCCGTCGTCAGCCTCAGACTCCTCGTCTAAGAGTTCGAAGATTCTCTGGGCACCTGCGCCTGCCATTACGATAGCGTTCATCTGCATCGTGAGCTGGTTGATGTTGCCCATGAACTGCTTACTTCCGTTAAGGAACGGTACAACGATGTCAATGCCCATCGGAAGTCCTGAGAATGAGAAATTGACTACATTAAGAGCGATCATGAGGCCGCCTGCGACAGCTAAAAGAACATAGATAATGTTTCCGATATTGTTGATGATTGGAGCCAGGATGTTCGCATATGTGTTCGCTTTGCCGCTGTCTTCAGCAAGACCGTCATTGAGCTTGTTGAACTCTTCTGTAACCTTGCCTTCGTGATTGAAGACCTTAACGACCTTCTGGCCGTTCATGATCTCCTGGATGTAACCTTCTGTAGAAGCTACAGCCATCTGCTGTCTGATGAAATACTTCGCAGAACCTGCGCCGACCTTGCCTGTTACGAACATCATTGCAATGATTCCGATGACCATGATCAAAGTAAGCCAGATACTGTAACGGAGCATCGTAACGAATACTGTGATAACAACTACGGCCGCTCTGATAATGTTCGGAATGGACATGGATACGAGCTGTCTTAATGTATCGATATCGTTAGTGTAATGGCTCATGATATCGCCGTGCTTGTGAGTATCGAAATATCTCAAAGGCAGTGTCTGCATCTTGTTGAACAAATCTGTTCTGAGCTTATGCAGGAACTTCTGAGTCATGTAAGCCATGAGCTGTGAGTTCAGGATGCTTACGATCGCAGCGCCTGCATAGATGCAGATAAGCGGTATCAGGTAAGAGACGATCTTTATCTTTGCTGAATCCCAGTCACCTGATTCCAGATAATCTTCGAGGACTACAGTGACTTTCTGGAGGAATACCATAGGAAGTGCAGCTGCTACGGCATTGTAGATATTAAACAGAACGATTACCCATGTGAGAACAGGGAACTGCTTGATATACATCTTCATGACGCGCTTAAGGCTGCTCATGGATCCGACTACCTGTGACATGGAAGCAGGTCCTCTGCGTCTTCCACCGGGTGCGGGTGCAGCCTCAGGCTTATTCTTGGGAGTATTCTTACTCATTGTCTGATCCTCCCTTCGTCTGTTCTTCGTAGATCTCACGGTAGATATCATTACTCTTCAGGAGCTCTTCGTGAGTACCGGAGCCCATGATCTTACCGCCGTCCATGATGATGATCATGTCACAGTCCTGAACGGAAGCAACTCTCTGGGCGATTATGATTTTTGTCGTCTCAGGGATATATTCCTTGAATCCCTTTCTGATCAATGCATCTGTTCTGGTATCGACTGCAGATGTCGAGTCGTCCAGGATCAGGATCTTCGGGCGCTTCAGAAGCGCTCTGGCGATACAGAGTCTCTGCTTCTGACCACCGGAAACGTTGGTACCGCCCTGCTCAATATGCGTATTGAATCCATCAGGGAAAGAAGATACGAATTCATATGCCTGCGCAATCTTGCACGCCTCAACGAGCTCCTCTTCTGTAGCATTCTCGTTACCCCATCTCAAGTTCTCTGCGATGGTGCCTGAGAACAATTCGTTCTTCTGGAGAACTACGGATACAGCATCTCTTAATGTCTTAACGTCGTAATCCTTTACGGGCACGCCGCCGACTTTGACCTCACCTTCAGTAACATCGTAAAGTCTCGGAATGAGCTGGATCAATGTAGTCTTGGATGAACCTGTACCGCCTAAGATACCTACTGACATTCCGCTGTCGATGTGAAGGTCGATATCGAAGAGTGCGTTTCTTGCAGCCTTTTCGGAATACTTAAAAGCTACATCTGTAAAATCGATGGAGCCGTCCTTTACTTCCATAACAGGATTCCCGGGATTTGCGATAGAGGGCTTCTCATCAAGAACCTCAACGATACGCTTCGCAGCTTCTACAGACATCGTCAGCATAACATAGATCATGGAAACCATCATGAGAGACATAAGGACCATGAAGCCATATGTCATAAGAGCTGAGATCTGGCCGATGTTGACCACAACGCCGCGGCTCTGGATAGCCATCTTAGAACCTATGTAAAGAACGAATATTACATTGAAATGCAGGCAGAGCTCCATAAGAGGGGAGTTAAGACCTACGATCTTCTCAGCCTTGGTGAAGTCGAGTCTGATGTTGTCTGATGCCTTGCCAAACTTATCCTTCTCGTAATCTTCTCTCGAAAATCCTTTAACGACACGCATGCCGCGTACGTTCTCTTCGATAGATTCATTCATCTTGTCGTATTTCTTGAATACAGCACGGAAAGCAGGCATAGCGAGCTTACCAATGATAAGAAGGCCTACGGCAAGAATAGGAACGACGATTACGAATGTAGTAGCAAGTGAGCCTCCGAGCACATAAGCCATGACGATCGCAAAGGCGAACATCAAAGGTGCTCTTACGGCGATTCTGATCATCATCATGAAAGCATTCTGGACAGTCGTGATGTCAGTCGTCATTCTCGTAACGAGAGATGATGTGGAGAACTTATCGATATTACCGAATGAGAACTTCTGAACCTTGGCGAACATATCAGCTCTAAGATTAGCGGCAAAACCTGCCGAAGCCTTGGCCGAGAAGCTGCCTGCCAGAGCGCCGCAAACAAGTGACATAATGGCAGAGAGCGTTATGATGCCACCCATCTTAAGAATGGTATCCATCTGTGCTCCTGCCTGGATCTGATTGACCATATCCGCTGTGACGGATGGAATGACTACCTCGAGGATTACTTCCCCGATGATAAATATGAGCGACAGTATTGTAACTTTCTTATACTGCCGGATCGATCTAATCAATTTACGTATCATAATTTTCCTCAAAAATAAATATAAGACGCCTTATTATAGAACACTCTAAAAATCTATGTAAACTCTAATAATTGCTCCTATTTATTATTTTTTGACGAACATCGGCTGCGATGATATTATTGTCTTTGGCTTTATTTAGATAAATAGAGCATTAGGGAGGAATAAACATGCCTGTAATGGATTTATTGAGACGCAACGCACGTGAACACGGCGATGAAGTGGCTCTCGTAGAACTTAACCCCACAATGGAAGACACCAGAAAGATCTCTTTCAAGGAATATGAGCTTGTTCAGCAGACAAAGTCCATGCCTTACCGTCACGAGATCACATGGCAGATCTTCGATGAGAAGTCCAACAGAGTAGCAAATATGCTCTTGGGCAGAGGCATCAAGAAGGGTGACAAAGTCGCTATCCTTATGTTCAATTGCCTCGAGTGGCTTCCTATCTACTTCGGCATTCTGAAGACAGGCGCCATTGCAGTTCCTTTCAATTTCAGATACACAGCAAATGAGATTTCATACTGTGCGGATCTGGCCGAGATCTCAGTTATGTTCTTCGGTCCTGAATTCGTAGACAGACTTAATATCAATGCAGAAGAACTCACAAAGGACAGACTCCTCCTCTACGTAGGTGACGGTCAGGCTCCCGAGTTCGCTGAGAACTATTGGCAGCAGGTAGCTGACTACTCAAGCAAAGATCCCATGATCGAACTTACGGAAGAAGATTACGCTGCTATCTATTTCTCATCAGGTACAACAGGATTCCCTAAGGCAATCCTTCACCCTCACAGAAGCCTCACACAGGCTGCTGAAATGGAGGCTATCCACCACCAGACAGGTAAGGATGACTGCTTCCTCTGCATCCCGCCTCTCTATCACACAGGCGCTAAGTTCCACTGGATGGGTTCTTTGTGGACCTGCAGCAAGGCAGTTCTTTTAAAGGGAACAAAGCCTGATGTTATCCTCAAGGCAGCTTCTGATGAGCACTGCACGATCGTATGGCTCCTCGTACCGTGGGCACAGGATATCCTCGATGCTCTGGACAGAGGCGAATTAAAACTCTCGGATTATAATCTCGATCAGTGGCGTCTCATGCACATCGGCGCTCAGCCCGTACCTCCGTCATTGATCCGTCATTGGAAGGATTACTTCCCGAATCATCAGTACGATACAAACTACGGTTTGTCTGAATCAACCGGTCCTGGCTGTGTTCACCTTGGCCTCGAGAATACTCACAAGGTTGGTGCTATTGGTATTCCCGGTTACCGTTGGGAGTGCAAGATCGTTGACGAAGAAGGCAATACTGTACCTCAGGGTGAGGTCGGTGAACTCTGCGTTAAGGGTCCCGGTGTAATGCTCGAATACTACAGAAATCCTGAAGCTACGAAGGAAACATTAAGAGACGGATGGCTCTTCACAGGCGACATGGCACGCCAGGATGAAGACGGTTTCTACTTCCTCGTTGACCGTAAGAAGGACGTTATCGTATCCGGCGGTGAGAACATCTACCCTGTTGAGATCGAGAACTTCCTTCAGGAATATCCTAAGGTAAAAGACGTTGCAGTCATCGGACTTCCCGACAAGAGACTCGGTGAGATCACAGGTGCCATCGTTGAGATCGAACCAGGCAGCAACTGCACCGTTGAAGAACTCGAGAAATTCTGCACACAGCTTCCCCGTTACAAGAGACCGAAGCAGATCATATTGGCTGACGTTCCGAGAAATGCCACCGGAAAGATCGAAAAACCTGTTCTCCGTAAGAGATATGGGGCAGAAAGACTTGTAGAACAAGAAAATCAGTCTTAAAATGTAAGCCTTGTGTCTAATTTTAGGCACAGGGCTTATTTTTTGAATAAAAACGCTTCTTATCATTTTGAGGGTGGAAGAAGCAAAAAGTGAGGGACAAATTTCATGGATCTGATTATCAAGATTGTATTCCTGGTAGTCTTTTTCGCTGTCATGATCGGAATCGGCATCATGACCCGCAAAAAGGCAAACAGCGTTGAAGGCTTCGTATTGGGCGGCAGAAATGCAGGACCCTGGCTCACCGCATTCGGATACGGTACTTCCTATTTCTCGGCAGTAGTATTCATCGGTTATGCCGGACAGTTCGGTTGGAAATACGGTGTCGCTTCCACATGGATCGGTATCGGTAATGCAGTCATCGGATCTCTCCTTGCATGGATCGTACTCGGCAGAAGAACAAGAGTCATGACAAAGCACTTGAACTCCAAGACAATGCCTGACTTCTTCGGCAAGAGATTCGACAGCAAGGCACTCCGTATCACAGCTGCCCTTATCTCATTCATCTTCCTTATCCCCTACACGTCTTCAGTCTATAACGGTCTTTCAAGACTGTTCAACATGGCTTTTAACATCGACTACAAGATCTGCATCATCGTAATGGCAGCTCTTACATGCGTTTATGTTATCCTCGGCGGATACATGGCAACAGTCGTTAACGACCTCGTACAGGGCATCATCATGCTCTTCGGTATCACAGCAGTTATCGCTACTGTTCTCAACAACAACAATGGATTCATTGGAGCTCTCACAACGCTTTCACAGGCAGAGTCAGATCTTCCCGTTACAGAAGGAATGCAGGGTGCTTTCACATCTTTCTTCGGACCTGATCCTTTGAACCTTTTAGGCGTAATCATTCTTACTTCCCTCGGTACATGGGGTCTTCCTCAGATGGTCGGCAAGTTCTATGCTATCAAGGACGAGAAGTCCGTTAAGGCAGGAACGATCATCTCAACGATCTTCGCGTTTATCGTCGCAGGCGGCTGCTACTTCCTCGGCGGTTTCGCAAGACTGTACAGCAACAATCCTGCTATCTATAAGGAAGATGGTTCTGTCATGTTTGACTCCATCATCCCTACAATGCTCGACAACCTCCCTGTAATCCTCGTAGGTGTCGTTATCGTGCTCGTTCTCTCCGCTTCAATGTCCACACTGTCTTCCCTTGTACTTACATCAAGCTCAACAGTTACATTGGACCTCATCGAGCAGATCAAGCCCAAGTCAAATACAGACAAAAAGAAGAAGGAAAAGACACAGCTCATCACAATGCGTGTCCTCCTCGTATTCTTCATTGTCGTTTCAGTACTTCTCTCCCTTAACCCTCCGACGTTCATCGCTCAGCTCATGGGTTATTCATGGGGTGCTCTTGCAGGAGCTTTCCTCGCACCTTTCCTCTGGGGTCTCTACTGGAAAAAGACAACAAAGCTCTCAGTATGGGTATGCTTCATCTTCGGTGTCGGCTTCACTGTTGCCAACATGTTCCTGAAGTTCATCGCATCACCTATTAATGCCGGTGCAGTTACAATGCTCGCAGGCCTCGTAATCGTACCTCTCGTAAGCCTCATCACACCCAAGCTTTCGAAGGAAAAGGTCGACGGCATCTTCTCCTGCTACGACGAGACAGTCACTATCGAGAAGAGATATTCACTTCCCGAGAACGCTCCCGCTGACGAGAACTGATAGTTTTTAACTAACAAAGATTAAGGCTGCTTCAATTTGAAGCAGCCTTTTTTGTCAGTGTTTTGATCACCCTGATATTACAGTCCCGGAGCTTCACTCCAGTTATTCTTATCGAAAATGTTCTGATTGGATAATGAATACCAGATAGTATACGAAAACTGTTTTTCTGTATTACCATCGAGTTGCCATATGTCAGTATACATAATATGCAGGTCTGAATTCTTGGCATCCGGGTAGAACACTGGTCTAAAGGTAAAAGGATTTAAGGGGTTATCCATAATACCGTTCATAGCCAGATAAGGTGTATCTGCGTTTGTCATGAAAGTATAATCCGTTGTAAACGGCTCATTTGAACCAAAGTCCTTATAAAACAACACCGGATTATATCCCATTGCATCCTCAGAATTATAGGTCGTGTCAAAGTTCTCGCCATCGAGGAAAAGCATGTCGTCAAACTGTCCTGTCGGCCATCCGTGGTCTGAGACAATAATGATCCTCGTATTGTCATAGACACCTATTTCTCTCAGATAATCCATCCATTCACCAAGTTGAATGAACGCCGCCATATTGCACTGATAGTGTACCAGCTGATAATTCTCAACCATGGAGATCGTACGGCCGTTATAGGTAAATCTGTCCATATGGGCATTATCAAATTCCGTGTTGTCAAATTCATAAGCCGGCTCATATTCCGGTTCCTTTAACGGCATTATGTTATGCGTTGTGCCGTTTTGAATAAGGAAGAAGTTGTACTCTGAATCTTCGGACAGTTCTGTCATTGAAGGTAATTCACAAAGCACATTATATGAATCACAGAAATAGTTCATGTGAGCAGAAGATACTACAAAGTGTCCCTTGTTTTCGCCAACGTTGTCCATTGTCATTACTGTATTAATTGGCTCGAAATACGTGCCGTCAGTATAAACAGCGGACTGGAAGAATAAAGGAGATACCTTCATAATGCTGTAGCCGAAGAAATTACGTCTCCAGGTGCGTTCAAGATCCTGATCGGATTCATTTGAATCACGGAAAAGACCCTGTTCAGTGTTATATGCCTTGATGTTCGGATAAGGATCGTATATGGAAAGATCCGGGATCAGACAGTATCCTGCATTTGGCGGATCCATTACCGTGACATCATATCCTGCATCAGAGAAAAGGATCGGCATTGTAAGAAGTGCTTCATCATGTTTGTCCCTGAGCATTTCATCAGAACGTTCATTAAGTTTTTCAGGTGTATAGTCATAGCCTGCAAACAACGCCGGCGCAGCTACAACAGTACGCATTCCGAAAGACACTGTATTGGGATAATACGTGAACCCTGAAAACTGCTCAGCCAGTTCCGGTTTTTCCTGAAACATATAAGGAACATATACGCCTATCGCGCGGTCGAGCATGATCACTACAACATTTTTTCCTTCATCGCTGAAAGAAAGCACCGGTATCTCTGATGAACTGTTCTCGAATACTCTGCGTATATCAGGCATCTCAGTGCTGATCTTATAAATGTTCATGCCCGAAATAGCTGTTACAACAGCTATCATTACCGGAGCTAAGACACGTACAAAGCGTGAAAACTTCCTCATGCCAAAGAAAACGAGAAGTGTAACTGCGACAATAGCAGCCAGATTTATTAAAAGGTTTGTTTTAGATACTATCAGTCCGACATCAAATTTCAGATCAGAAGATAAAATACTTTCGCTCTTTCCAAATACAAAAAAGTTTACCGTGCCTGCTGCAGCAAGGATCCAGATAACCGAATTAGCCCTCTGGCGGTTCCTGTTATCAGCAAGATAGTAAAAGAGTCCGCCCCACAGAACAAAGACTCCCAAAGCTGTCAAAAACGAAATAACTATGTATCTTACCGGTGAATGAACATCAGTCTTTAAAATAAATTCAGCGGTGGATGAAGCTATTAACTGTGAAGGAATAAGAACACCTAAAAGAACGCTCATAAAAACTCCACCCAGGACAAAGAGTTTGGAGTCTGCTTTCTTAACCTCTGCCTGACGGGCTTTTGCTTTCTTTTTTCTGGATTGGAGCAGCAGCGGAATCTGAAACAAGAGTCCGACAACTACAATGATGATATTGGATATCATTTCACCTACAAAGGAGATGGAATAAACAAGTATCAGAGCGCCGAGGAAAGACAGAGCGATTGCTGTTGCTTTTTTCTTATCTTTAAACTTGTACACAATGCTCTTAACAAGTGAAAAGACATTGTTCAGCAACCAGTAAAATACGAGTCCTGAAGGTGATTTATACAGCAAGACAAGGAATACGGCTGCCAATCCGTAGACCTGTATCTTTTCCCTTAATGAATGTCCCTTGGTATAGATCATTCCCGAGAGAATATTTATAAGCGTCATCAGAATCGGGAGCACATTTATACTGATGCTTCCAATTGAGATCAGGGCATCCGGTTCTGCGAGATTATCCAAAACTCCGAATCCCGAGAGCTTCATATCCTGAAGTTCACTAAGGAATCTGTATGCAGCAATGAAAAACGGAATCTGCAGGATCAGAGAAATAGAGCTCCTCAGCGCATATACCGGTTTATAGTGATTGATGCGGTAGTATTCCTGAAGCATCAGGAATCTTTCGTCACCTTTAAAAGCCTTTTTGATCCGCTTGAGCCTGGGAGCCATCTTAGCCTGAATATCGCGTTCTTCCGCCTGGATCTCATCGGCACGCTTATATAACGGCAATATCAGGAAATTAACTATCAGGCTTATTACTATTATGGATACACCTGTGCTGCCGGTAAGTTTAAATGCATAGAAATAAAACAGCTCGAACAGCAGCCTTAACGGAGTAATTATAAGTGCATCTAAAAAAGTAAGAAAAGACATGCCCTGCTTACCCCTTTACACCTATCGAAAACTTTTTCCTGCTCTTTTGTGAAGCATCTTCTGCCTTTTGATCTTCAGAATTACGCTTGGTTATAACCTCGTTATATTTATTCATAACAAAGTCAACCGACCGCTTTGTTCCTTCACCGATATGTTCCCATGTCTCGGCACGCGCTTTATCTCGGCCTTCCGCAAATGATGAATCCTCTATGCATTTATCGATCAGAGTCTTTATCTCATCTACATTATCTTCAGTGAGCTTAAGACCCAGATCAGGAAGGATCTTCAGCGTCCAGGGGGTCTCATCCAGCCAGCTGGCATCATAAAGCTCCAGATCGATATCCGTCTCTGTATAGATGAGCGGCTTATCAAAGATCAAAGCATAATCGAATATAACGCCCGAAAAATCTGAAATCAGAATATCTGACTGTCTTAATACTTCGAAATTATCATTGTCTCTGTTCCAGGAAAAAGTTGGACTGTCCTGATACTTGGACATAAGACGGTCCATCAGTTCTTTCTCTGCCGTAAAAGACTGGGGGTGAGGTCTCACGATTATCTTATAGCCGGTAGATATGAGAGCATCTATAACCTTATCCCCAAAACGAGTCAGCAAACCGTTCTCACCCCATGTAGGAGCGAGCAGAACGGTTCTCTCATGTTCAGCGGGTTTGCCGGCAGTCTCAAGACGCTTCTTCATTTCATCCATGAAAGGAAGACCGCAGATCTCAATATCCTTAGGCTCAAACCCGCGCAATTTCTCCAGCTGTCTTGCCTGCTGCACCTGATAATCGCCGGATAAGATAAGGGCATCATAATGGTCGAGTGCAAACATGCGGTACATGGTTATATCATTGGGATTGTGTGAGATATAGATATAACAGTCTGTATTTGGGGAACGCTTCCACTGGAAAACATCAAGGTTTGGCGTCGTTGACAGAACCACGCTCGCATTCAAAAGATTAAGTCTGGTAAACGCTCTGTTTCCCTCACCGAGGAATTCACCTGTGATATATTCATACTTCTTATCGAAGATGGGATCGTCCTTTGAACATGTGTAATAAACCACCTTCTGATGTCTTTTCTCAAATTCATCAAGAAGTGGTTCAAACACATTCCAATATCTCTTGTGGTCTGTGAAAACTACAATAGGTATCTTTTTGCCGTTTGCTTTAACTGCTTTTCCGCCACCGGCTGAAAACTTAAGTTTCATCAACAGTGCACGCAGTGAGAATACCACCACGCTCAGAATACCAAACAGCACAGTAAACAGCATTCCGCCCGTGCCGGGATCTATGTACAATTGGCACATTGAATACACTTATGTAATTCTTTCCGACAGAATATTATTACTGCAGGTCTTCCATACCGAGAGTCTTAACGTCAGCAGCTTTGATAATTGCCTCAGCCTTGGCGTTATCGTCAGTCTTGATGGCAATAGGAGCACCTTCACCATCGATAGACAAACCGTAGATGTAGCTGATGTTAATGCCGGCAGCGTGGATCATGCCTACAACCTTTGCGAGGCTTCCGACTGCATCAGGAACGACAACAGCGATTACATCATCGATACGTGCAGCAAATCCTGCATCCTTCAGAATCTGCTTAGCTTTATCGGGCTCTTTTGAAAGGAGACGGAGAACACCGTATTCCATAGTATCTGCAAGGCTTGCTGAGAGAATATCGATACCGCCCTGAGCGAGGATCTTTAATACCTCATCAAGTCTGCCTTCAGTGTTTTCCAAAAAAACTGAAATCTGCTTTACGAACATAGTGTCACCTCCTGAAATTATTGATAAAGCTTACGCTTGTCTGTAACGTGCTTGCTCTTGCCGTCGAAGTGCTCGAGACCGTTAGGTTCAACGAGCTTAACCTTTGCGTTAAGGCCAATAGCCATCTTGAGCTTGTCATGTACTGTCTTTGAGAGTTTCTCCAATGATTTGATCTCATCTGTAAAGAAGTTCTCAGCAACTTCAACCTGTACTTCGAGAGTATCTGTGTTATCAACACGGTCTACTACGAGCATGTAGTGAGGTGTAGTACCTTCTACTGTAAGGAGAGCTGCCTCTACCTGTGAAGGGAATACGTTTACGCCGCGGATGATGAGCATGTCGTCAGATCTTCCTCTGAAGCGCTGGATTCTTGCCATTGTACGTCCACACTCGCACTTATCATATTCGATAGAAGTTAAGTCCTTAGTTCTGTAACGGATGAGAGGCATACCTTCCTTAGTGAGGTTGGTGATTACGAGCTCACCGTCAGATCCCTTAGGAAGCTGCTTCAATGTAGAAGGATCGATAATCTCAGGGAGGAAATGATCTTCCCAGATATGGAGACCCTTATGGTATTCGCAGTCGCAGGCAACACCGGGGCCCATCATCTCTGTAAGTCCGTAAATATCGAATGCCTTGATGTGGAGTCTTGCTTCCATCTGGTCACGCATCTCATCTGTCCAGGGCTCAGCACCGCAGATAGCGGACTTGAGCTTGATCTTGTCTACGAGACCTGCCTTCTCGAGATCCTCAGCCACGTGGAGGAGATAAGAAGGTGTGCATGCGATTGAAGTAACATCGCAGTCGATCATCATGTCGATGAGCTTCTGTGTATTACCTGTAGACATAGGGAGAACCATTGCTCCGAGATATTCAGCACCATAGTGGGCACCGAGACCGCCTGTGAAGAGGCCGTATCCGTAACCTACCTGGATGATGTCATCCTTTGTGATTCCTGCCATTGAGAGACATCTTGCAACGCACTCTGCCCAGATATCGATGTCGCGTCTTGTATAAACAGCGATCTTCGGTTTGCCTGTTGTACCTGAGGATGCGTGAACACGGACCAGTTCTGATCTGGGCGCAGCGGCCAAACCAAAGGGGTATGTGTCTCTTAAATCCTGATAAGTTGTGTAAGGCAGTTTATCGAGGTCTTCTATACCCTTGATATCACCGGGTTCGAGGCCCGCTGCCTGCATTTTCTTGCGGTAATACTCAACGTTGTGATATACGCGGTTTACCTGCTTAACGAGTCTAGCGCTCTGCAGTGCTTCGAGCTCGTCACGTGACATGCACTCCTTTGCTTCATTCCAAATCATAAACTGCCTCCTTAGGCGGGTTATTTTCGAGCGGTCTTAAAACCGTTGACGATAATTAGAGCGAGTTCTTTGCCTTCCTTATCGAAAGCCTTTACCTCGTATAAACAGATGAATCTTCCGTCCTTGACAATATCAGCAGTGCAGGTTACCTTACCGCCGTGCCAGGATCTTAAAAAATTCATCTGCGTAGCCTGTGTGACCGTGACGGTATCAGAATCGAGCTCACAGTTTTCTGCGACAGCAAAGGCGAAATCAGCCATTGTGTAATAGACTGCGCCCATGAGGCCGCCAACGGCATTAAGATGTCTGCCATCTGGCTCAAGAGATACGACACTGTGTCCCTTCTCAGCTTTTTCTATAACTATTCCGGTAGCTTCCGTGGCGTATTTGTCGCCCTCGAAAAACTTTCTTATTTCTTCCAGACTGTTAGCCATCAGGTCTCCTTATTCTGCAGCAAGGCCCATCTCAAAAGCCTTCATGTTGAGATCAAGGAATTTTGCAGGAACAGAAGCTTCAACAGCCTTGATCCACTCTTCCTTGCTGATCTCAGAAATATATTTTGAGAAGACACCCATGAGAACGATATTTGTTGCCTTTGATGAACCGGCCTGCTCAGCGATAGTGAGAGCATCAATAGCATCAACCTTTGCGCCGGCTGCTTCCATCTTCTCAATGAGTTCTGACGGATACTCTGCTGTGCCTGCGATTACGGGCATAGGATCGATCTGCTGTGAGTTAGTAACGATCTGTCCGCCGGGTTTTAAGAACTGAACATATCTTGCAGCTTCCAGGAGCTCGAAAGAAATGATGTAGTCAGCCTCACCCTTGTCGATGATGGGTGAATTTACCTTATCGCCGAACTTAACATAAGTAACTACGCTTCCGCCTCTCTGGCTCATTCCGTGAACCTCGGAAACCTTTACATCATAGCCCTTGTCCATAGCGGCTCTGCCCAATAATTTACTTGCGAGGAGGGAACCCTGTCCGCCAACGCCTACTATCATTATGCTTGTTACCATGTGATTGCCTCCCCTGCCAATGTCTCGAAAGCGCCGAACTTACAGAGCTCGCTGCATACCTTACAGCCGAAGCACTGTGTTGTATCGACATGAGCGTGTCCGTCCTTGAAGGAAATTGCAGGGCATCCTAACTTCATGCATGCCTTGCATGACTTACACTTGTCGGGGTTAACCTGGATAGGCTCACCGCGCTTAACCTTCTTAAGAAGTGCACAAGGTCTTCTGGAGATAATTACTGAAGGCTCCTCTGCAGCGAGTTCTTCCTTAACTGCTGCTTCAGCCTCAGCGAGGTTATAAGGATCAACTACTCTTACTCTGTTGATGCCCATTGCACGAACGAGAGCTTCGAGATCGATCTTACCTGCCGGGTCGCCACGGAGATTGAATCCTGTTGTAGGATTCTGCTGGTGACCTGTCATACCTGTGATTGAGTTATCAAGGATGATGACAGTGGAATTTGTCTGGTTGTATGCGATATTTGCAAGACCTGTCATGCCTGAATGCATGAATGTCGAGTCACCAATAACGGCAACTGTCTTCTTCTCGGCATCAGCGCCCAGAGCCTTGTTGAAGCCGTGGAGGGAACTGATGGATGCACCCATACACTCTGTTGTATCGATAGCGCAGAGCGGAGGTGTAGCACCTAATGTGTAGCATCCGATATCGCCCATAACTGTAAGCTTGAGCTTAGAAAGAACATAGAACATGCCTCTGTGAGGGCAGCCTGCGCACATTGCCGGCGGTCTTCCGGGGAGTCCTTCAATAGGCTTGCATGCGGGCTTTTCAGGGAGTCCCAACTTAGTAGCGATGAGGCCCTGTGAGAACTCGTCGATAAGAGGGAAAATATCCTTGCCTGTAACCTCAAGACCCAAAGTCTTGCAGTGTGTCTCAATGATGGGATCGAGTTCTTCTACCACAACGAGCTTATCTACCTTGGCAGCGAAGTCCTTGATCTTCTTCTCGGGAAGCGGATTGATAAGGCCGATCTTCAATACCGGATACTTATCTCCGAAAACTTCCTTAACGTACTGATATGAAGTTGAAGATGTGATGATACCCATAGAAGTATCAGAACCCTCTTCAACACGGTTAAGATGAGATTCTTCAGCGAAAGCTACGAGCTTTCTTGTTCTCTCCTCAACGATGGGATGACGTCTCTTTGCATTAGCAGGTACCATAACGTACTTAGCTGCATCCTTTACGTAAGGCTTAACGGGAATCTCTGCTCTCTCTCCTGTCTCAACTACAGACTGTGAGTGAGCAACTCTAGTGCACATTTTGATGAGAACAGGTGTATCAAACTGCTCGGAAATGTCGTAAGCCTCAATAACGAAATCCTTTGCTTCCTGGGAATCAGCGGGTTCCAACATAGGCATCTTTGCAGCGATTGCATAGTGTCTTGAATCCTGCTCATTCTGTGAAGAGTGCATTCCGGGATCGTCTGCAACAAGGATTACCATACCGGCATTAACACCTGTGTAGCTCATTGTGAAGAGCGGGTCAGCAGCAACGTTGAGTCCTACGTGCTTCATAGCGCAGTAAGATCTCTTACCTGCACGGCTGGCACCGAACGCGGTCTCCATGGCAACCTTCTCGTTAGGTGCCCATTCGCAGTAGATCTCTTCGAACTTGGCAGCTTCTTCAGTTGTCTCTGTACTGGGAGTGCCGGGGTACGAACTTGCGACTGCTACGCCGGCCTCATAAAGACCTCTTGCAACAGCCTTGTTTCCAAGCATTAGTTCTTTCATGATTTCATCTCCTAGGATATGAGTTTATACATAAATCAATTTGTTAATTATACGACAAAAACGCCTGCCTTTAAATAATAAAAATATAGGGCGGCTATATCGGATAACAGAGATGCTCAGGCATCTGTAAAAACAATATTCTCAACTTCAACCGTCGGTCCGAACTGGTTGGAATACTTGTAATCAGTTGCTGTACAAATCGGGAGATTTACAGAGGAATTTGATCTGGCATGGTAAGCCAGTGATGCATCAGGGACATTAAAGAACGGATAGATAGGGCTGCCGTATGTTTCGCTGGCAGTATCGTCCCAGAGGCAGTCTACGTTATAGTACTGTCCTTCAATAAGGATCATGTTCCATGAATGGCTTCCCGAATCGTCAGTGGCACCAACGACCTGACCGGATAAACCTTCGGTCCTTCCCATGACACAGTAACAGGTAGCTCCCAGTTTCTGCATGATGTACTGGAAACTTCTCGTATATCCTGCGCATACGGATTTGTGAAGGATCAGGGCCGAATAAGCACTCTGGTGGTACGGAGCATTTGTATCGTATTCCGTATTCTCGCAAATATAATCGTGTACGAAGAGTTCCCTCTCAACCAATGTCGGATATGTCATGGCCTGGGCAACAACTGAATTCACGGCTGCATCGAACTCTGCTCTTGCGGCTGCCAGTTTCTCGGGCGTATCAGCAAAATCGAAGAAATTAAAAGTCAATTCACGGATATATCCGTTTGAGGGATCGTAAGTATAGCCATATGTGTTATCGAGCCAGAATAATTCCGGATGATCACATAAGATGGCATCAATTGCTTTGGTGAGCTGGTCAGCGTTAACTTCGATTCTCATCTCAAATTTCTGATTGCCGGCGGACAATTCTTCGTATACCTGCGAGTAAGCATTCTTACAGGTTCCGTCGAGCATTGCGAAATAAGGGTTTTTGACCGCATCAAATTCTATTCTGACATATGGTTTGGCAGTAGTCGGTATGGTCTCAACTGTTGAATCCGGAGCTGTTGTTTCGAGATCAAAACCTCCGCTGCCAAGACACCCTGACATGGACAAAGCCATTGTCATTACTGCAATAAATGAAACCAGCTTGATAAAAACTCTTTTCATAAAAATCCCTTCAGGCAATGAGTGCCTAAAGGGATTATAAAGTAAAGAATCTAATTATTCTATCTCTGAAATCAGGCTTTTAAGAGGAGTTGCTGTTCTCCGCTCTCTAAAAGTTCCTGCTCATCCTCATCTTCCGGATCTTCAGGAGTTCCGGCCTTCTTTGCACGGAACTTAAGACCGAACATGGCGCCTCCGACAAGAATCAGAACAATTCCGAATCCGATAATTACATAATCATAGAACAGTCTCTCTTCTGTCATCTGTGCGGCAGTCTCCCAATACGGGAATTCATAGCCTAATCTCTGTCTGTCAGTCTCTCCAAGGGGGAAGATAGTATCAAACACTCTGACTATTCCAAATCGTCCGGTATTGTTGACTACATATACCTGAGGATTGGTGATCGAATAAGAAGGCAATGCATTCTTGAAGTCCTCGACTGCTACGCCTTTTACGAGTTCAGGGAGCATCGCTTCGTAGCACTGGATGCCGTAATCGATATAACCGTTTCCGGTTGTTGAATAATCAGCACCGCCTTCATCTGCATTTTTGGAATTATTCTTATAGAGTTTTTCCAAAGTGCCGAAATAAATGAATGCTCTGTTCTGCTGTTCGCCGGAAAGTTCCGCAACCTTTGTATTCTTCTCTTCAACTACTCCGATGATCGTAAACATCTGTCCGTTGATATCGATCCTGTTACCTACAACATCGTAAGAACGATAGAATTTCCATGCGAGAACATCATTAATGACGATCTGGTTTGTATCGACAGGTGTCTCGGGCAGAAATCCCCCTGCCAGGAATCTGAACGGATGGAATGCCAGATAATTTCCTCCGACTGCAACGAGCTGTGAGTCAGCAGAGGCAGTTATCTCTTCAAGGCCGTCCTTTACTTCCAGAGCATCGAGTTTGGCCATGACAGTTGATGAATAACAGTCTTCCCATCCTCTGAGTTTGTCATCGTGAACTGTAGAACTCTTATTACCGCTTCCTGTACCTGTGGAAGAAGATGCCTGCAAAGACTGTCTGATCGTTGCTACATCTGCAAGGCGCAAAGATTTGCCGCCGTCAGCGCAGATAACAGGCGATGTATCACCTGATACTCTTATACCTCCGGCATAAACAGTCATATGTCTGAAAGAAGTATCCGAACCGCTCTGCCATGCCTCGGCCATATACTGGTCGGGTCTCGTATCGGTCAGGTAGTATGATCTGCCTATACCGAATCCGATAAGGATCAGACCGATTAAGATTATCCAGAATGGAACGGCAAGGATGAGCTTTACGAAATTCTTCTTCGCATTCCCTGTCTCTTTATTCCAGAATTCTTTTGTCTTTTCGATTAAACGCATTTTCTAATTCCTTACAGATTATTTGGACGAATAGTCTTCGAGTCTTACTCTCTGGCCGTCTTCCAAAGGTTTCTCGGCTCTGATGACGATCATTACATCATATTTGTCGAGACCTTCACCCTTGATAGCCTTGGATACACCGTCTTCTGCCTCAACTGTTACATAGAGTTTCTTTACTGTGTACTTGTCACCCAAAGGTGTTGAAGAACCCTGGATCAGGTATACGAAATCTCCGTTTGTATCCTGGTTAACCGCACTGCTCGGTACAACGCACTTGTAGTTGTCATTACCTCTGCCTGCGTTTACTGTAATCTCTTCGCCCGGCCAGGCATCACTGCCGTCAACAATACATTTAACGAGTCTGTTTCCTCTTGGGTTTGCAGGATCGGGCTTGATCGATGCAACTGTGCATCCGTCAATAAATCCGGAAGTGACCTCGAGCGGCATACCTACGTAAATATTCTGTGCAGCAGCTGCTGTAAATTCGAAAGTAACAGAACAAATTCTGTCATTCTCGGGAAGAATATAAGCGATTGTATCTTTAGCATTAAGGCTATCACCGGAAGATACGGTAACGTTATAAACATAACCGTCAGCAGGAGCCTTTATCTCAGTTATCTTGGCAGCCTTCTCGAGTTTATCGATCTCTTCTTCGAGCTTTGCGATCTGCTCTGCTCTGTCTTCTGCCGTATCCTGATTCTTATCTCTTGTAATACCTGCCTGTGTCTGTGCATCAGTCAGTGCTTTCTGTGCTGCAGTTACTGCATGTTGAGCAGAATTAACGGCATTGATCGCTGCCTGCTCAGTCGGAAGATTCTCAAGAGATTTAAGTGTTGCCTCTGCCTCAGCAATCCTGCCCTGGCATGCTGACAATTCAGCAGAAGCCTCATCAAGACGTGCCTTTGCTGCATCACGCTGTGCTTCCAAAGCAGCCTTCTGATCCTGGAGTTCCTTGATCTTTGCCATGAGCTTATCCATCTCATATGTAGGTGAATTCTTATCGAATCCGTCTGCATCAAGATCAGGAGCAGGTGTAGTTGTAGAACCGTCCGGAGTTGTTGCGGGATCAGTTGTTCCCGGAACAGGCGTAGGTGTCGGAATCGGAGTTCCGAGTGCAACATAAACATCTATCTGTGACTGGAGAGGAGTGATCTGTGCATCAATTGCAGCAATGTCTTTATTAAGATCTTCAACTGTCTTTGCAGCTGCTGTTACAGAAGCTTCGAGTGATACTGCTCTGGCTGATTCATCGTTGATAATCGCGCGGTTCTCAGCTTCAACTGCGCCTCTGTTACGTACGCTTTCCAATGTTTCCTGAGCCTGCGAAAGTGTTTCTTTAGCAACGTTGATGGAGTCGTAATATGTAGAAAAATCTGTGTCATCTGACAATCTTGAATCGTATTCCTGTGCTCGCAAAAGTTCTTTGAGCTGGGCTCTCTTTGATTCCAAATCAGAAGATTCCTCGATAGGCTTCAGGGTAAGGATCGTATCACCCTTTTTGACCAGATCGTAATTGTCTACCTTAACCTGATCAACGGTTCTGCCGTCGAGTCCTTTGACATCTGTCTTATTCTCTACTGCAATTGTGCCTCTGGCGTTATTAGAATAAGAGAGGTTTCCTCTCGATGCATAAGAACCCATGACCTTCGGTATGGTCAGATTCATGATTGTGTTTGAGAAGAACGTCAGCACTGCAAGTACGACTACAAAAGCAATCATTGCTCTTATAACCTTTGCTCTCCTTTTGCTTCCCTTAGCCATTTTCATACTCCTCCGTATTCAGCGTGCTCTCGCAAATGTTTTACTTAATTCCTGATCTCGAGATTCCTTCTACGAGATAATCCTCACCCCAGAAGAAGATCAGCAGCGGCGGGATCATGTAAACACTAGATGCCGCAAAGGCGATTCCCAATTCCGGTTCGTTTATCTGTGAAAGGAATACCGACAAAGGCTGTTTAGCCGGATCGGTCAGAAGGACCAGCGGCTGCTCAACCATATTCCAGTAATCGATAAATAAAAGTATCGTGAGCGCAAATATCGCATTCTTGCACAAAGGCAGCGCGATGTTCGTAAATATCTGCCACTCCGAAGCGCCGTCGAGCGTCGCGGCTTCGATATAACCTGACGGTATCTGGCGCATATATTTCGTAAGAAGGAAGATTGCAAACGTTGAGAAGATACCGGGTAAGATAATCGCCCAGATGGTATCCAGGATTCCCAATGTTTCTGCGATCATGTAGTTCGGTACGAGCGTAACCTGGAACGGCATGAGCATAAGAATGATATATGAGAAGAACAATACTTCCCTTCTCTTCCTTCTATATCTGGCAAATGAATAAGAGGCAAGACATGCAACAACCATCTGACCTGCAACAATAGGAAGTGTCAGGATGATTGAATTCCAGTATTTGAACAGATACTCCGGATTCATGAACAGCAGTGTTGTGTACTGGCTGATCGTGACTTCTTCCGGAATGAGCTTTAATACAGGTGTTCTGGACATGTATGTTGCGCCCTGCGTAGCATGGCCTGACATACTTTGGAATACGACCTGATAGTTGGAAACGATCTCTTCAGAAGACATAAATGAATTCAGGAACGTGAAGAAGATCGGAACCAGTGCAAGCGCTGAAATAAAGACAGCAACGGCAACACCAATTGCGGTGATGATGGTCTTCTTTATCTTGCGCTTCTTAAGGTTAGTCGCAATTCTCTTTTTCTCACTGGCAAAGAAATACTCTCTTGCTTCGTCAGAAAGTGAAGTAATAAATGTCTCCGGCTTTACTGCTTCGGTATAGACATTACGGCGTGCCAATGTCGCCTGTTTTCTTCTCTCGATGCGTTTAATATCGTCCATCTTATTCCTCCACATCCTTATCGAACTTGGATTCTGCGAAGAACAGACCGCCGACGATTATTATCATTACAATACACATTACTATCGCACCGGCCGAGAGTTTACTGTAGTCCAGATGCGTAAACGAGTTATTCATGAAATGCTGCAGAAAATACAGCTCGTTAGGATAGTCTCCCGTGAGCAGATATACTTCTCTGAATATCTTAAATGAATTGATGAGCGACATGATTCCAACAAAGAAAATAGTCGGTGACAGATAGTGAAGTTTAATTGCGAAAAATCTCTTCACCGGACCTGCGCCGTCCATAGCAGCAGACTCTAATATCTCATGCGGAATGCTGTTAAGTGCTGCCAGGAACAATACCATGTTGTAGCCCAAGTTCTTCCATAAGAACAACAACACGACTACCACCTGTGCATATTCGGATTTGAGCCAGTCTATCTTTTTAAACGTGTCAAAGAGCTGCTCGCAGATGCCGTTAACTACGCCGTTATAACTGAAGAATACCTGCCAGATAAGAACGACGGATGCAACCGGAACCATCATAGGATTAAGAAGAATACTTCTGAAAATACTCTTTCCGGGGAGTCCTGAATTAAGGAGCAGGGCAATAAGCAATGCGAGCAATACTGCCAACGGAACGGATATCACAGCGAAAATGAGAGTGTTCTTAGATGCATCCTGAAAAGCAGGATTGGTGAGAACTCTCTCGTAATTGCGGAATCCGACAAAATCAGAATTCGTCGGTGACTTCTGGAAAGAAGTCTTAAGCAGCATGATAAGCGGCAAAAAGAAAAATAACAATACACCGACAAAACTGGGTGTCAAATAACCTGTAAAGATCCCCCAGTCACGAAGTTTTCTCTTGAAGCGTCTCTTATTACGGAGTTCCAGCTTCGCTCTTCTCTCAGGGGTATTTTCAAATACGGGAATATCTTCAGGTGTGAGTTTCATGCCCGCGAGCGGAGTTACATTCTTCGCCTTGGGTCTGTTTATAAGTTTGGAATCGATATCATCTTTGGAGATAAGGACAGGTTCTGACTTCTTCTCGGGCTTTGTCTCAGGTACAGCAGCCTGCGACCCCGGTCTCATACCGGTGACTTCCCCCTTCTCAATAATGTTATTTGTATTGTCAGTCCTATTATCCATAAAAGTAACAGTGTCCCCACACTTCAAATGAATTATACTCTTGCATTAAATAATATCTATTGTTCTTTAAGGTGCAAACTGTGGCAAAGCGGCATCAAAACGGCATCAAATAAGGCTTTTGGGCGCTTTTGTATGAGTATATCCTTTCCCGACAGTCAAATAGTATAATTGATAGATAAGATTTAGTTAATATTTGAACCGGGAGATAACATGCAGGTAAAAGATTCTTTGAACTATAAGAGCGGAAAAACCTTGGATGCAAAAAAGGTTTTCCTTATCTGCGCCCTGATCCTGATCTATTGCCCTTTTTTCTATACTGAGATAATCGGCTACTACACAGGAGACACTGCCATTCAGATTAAGATCGGTATGGATTGTCTCGCAAACAAACAATTCATTCCTGTCGAGATCTACAGCTGGCACGAAGGACTGAACTGGCTGCCACACGAAATAGGCTGGTACTATGTGGTCGGCATTGCCTATAAACTGTTAGGACTCGCAGGTGTTATCGGCGTGGCCGCCATTTTCAATTACCTGATTGCAGGAATTATTTTTAAGAAATATCACAATACGGTTAATCCGCTTATATTGGTCGTGGTTGCATCAATTGCCAGACTGCTCTCTTTCCCTAACTACAACGCCAGACCTCATCTGTTCTCACAACTGGCACTCGTTTTGCTCGTTTATGTAATGCTCAGTAAAAAGAGCATGCTTTTCAAATCACTTTTCTTCTGTGGAACCTCATTCCTTCTGGCGTGGTTCCATGGCGGAATGATTCCCATCCTGTTTGCGGTCTTCTTCGTTTTCGTTGTGATCGAACTGGTATTCAAGCAGTTTAAAACGGCACTGTTGTATCTGGCATCTGCTGCCGGAGCATTCCTTTGTTCCCTTCTCAATCCATTAGGATTCAAGATTTGGACTTATGGTCTGGTCCAATCGGCAAACAAAGACTTCTGGCAGATTAATATTGAATGGGCTCCCAAGAATTTCGAGATATGGGAAATCACCTTAATACTATTAATAATCGCTGCATTTGTTGTTGACGGCAGAGTCAGAAAGTTCGATAAGACAGCAATAATCAAATTCTGCATCGTCTGCATGTTCATTATTGCATCATGCAAATACTGCCGTTTCATGAATTACACTGCACTCTTCATTCTCGCTTTGTGCCCTGAGGAAGTACAGAACCTCTTCATATGGCTCAATGACAATATTTTCCATATAAAGAAGGAGAAGGTGTCACTCAGTAAAGCATCTTTCTATATTCTCTCCATATTCTGCATTTTGTTCTCAGGCTTTTTCACGGTCTTTTCCATCGTAAAATACTTCCCTACGAACACAATGTCAGATGCCAGTGTAATGGTAGCTTACGATGAAGGCGTAATCTCATGCGTAAAACAAAACGACTATAAGAGAATCTATAATTCGTTTAATACAGGAACCTGGCTCGCCTTCTACGGCATCCCTGTCCACATTGATAACCGCTGTGATCCTTATATGGAACAGTATTCAGGCACCGACTATCTGACAGGACAGATGCTCATAGATAACATCGCTGATCTGGATTCATTCGTAGACAAATACGACTGCGATGCAGCTGTCCTTGATCTGGTTCCCGGAACAACCGACGAATGGTTTGCTGACAGTCTTTATGCAGCAACGGACAGATACAAAGTTGTCTACGACAATACAGTTGTATCGAATTACGATCCTGAATTAAGCGTCAGGTGGATGGTCGTCGAGTGTATTAACTGATCAGTTAACTGTCTCAACCTTAATAGTATTTGTGTTTCCTGCCTTACCGTTGATGAGGCCACCTGTCATTACGACATTGTCACCTTCTGAGAGCTGAAGAACATCCTTGGCAACGCTGAGTCCGTGGTAGAACATAACGTCTGTGGAGTTGAACTCTTCATTAAGGATCGGAACAACACCCCAACTGAGGTTAAGTCTTCTCCAAATTCTCTCTGATGTTGTCATGCCGATAATGTCGATAGGGCATCTGAAACGTGAAACCATTCTGGCAGTAACACCGCTTCTGGAATGAACAACGATTGCCTTTGCACCAACGTCGATGGCCATCTGGCATGTTGCGTGCGAAATAGCATCAAGGTTATTTCTGATCTTAAATTCCTGCTTTGCAAAACGCTCTTTGTAATTGATGTGTCTTTCTGTATATTCAGCAACCTGTGACATAGTCTTAACTGCTTCAACAGGATACTTACCTGCAGCAGATTCGCCTGAGAGCATGATTGCGGAAGAACCGTCATAAACAGCGTTTGCAACGTCTGAGATCTCTGCTCTGGTCGGTCTGGGGTTGTTGATCATTGACTCGAGCATTTCTGTTGCAGTAATAACACGGCGTCCCAAAAGTCTGCATCTCTTAATGAGCTGCTTCTGGACACTAGGAACCTCTACGAAAGGAATCTCAACGCCGAGGTCACCTCTTGCGATCATGATTCCTGCGCACTTCTCTGAGATCTCATCGATGTTATCAACACCTGCACGGTTCTCGATCTTAGCGATTACTTCAATATTCTCACCGCCGTTAGCATCAAGGAACTCACGCATCTCGATCATATCTTCTTTTCTGGATACAAATGATGCAGCGACAAAATCAATATCATTCTTAATGCCGAACAGGAGATCCTTCTTATCCTGCTCACTTAAGAAGTCTCCCTGCATTACCTTGTTAGGGAAATTCATTGACTTCTGATCAGAGAGTGTGCCTCCGACAACAACTTCACAAATAACATCAGAACCCTTGATCTCTTTTACCTCGAGAATAACAAGTCCGTTGTTGATGAGAACTCTGTCACCGGGATTAAGCTGGTCGGGCAAAAGCTTATAGGTAACTGCTACACGTGTCTCATCACCTTCGATCTCATCTGTTGTAAGAGTGAAGGTTGCACCATCCTGCAGTTCAACCTTGTGATTCTTAAATGTCTTGATTCTGTACTCAGGTCCCTTTGTATCGAGCATGATAGCAATCGGGAGATTCATCTTTGCTCTTACTCTCTTAATGAGGTCAATCTTCTCCTGATGCTGCTCGTGAGTACCGTGTGAGAAATTCAGTCTTGCGACATTCATTCCCGCCTCACACATCTTTGTTAATGTCTCTTCGTTATCTGAAGCAGGACCGATAGTACATATGATCTTTGTCTTACGCATATAAAAACTCTCTCCTTAAAAAGCGAAACACATAAAAAGTTTTGTCTGATTTTAACATTTGTAACCCTAAACTTCTGCACAATATTGTAAAATGTTTAGGTCAATATTTTTTACAACGGAGGCTTTGCATATGGCAGACGTAAGACCGGAATCCCTTAAAAGAATTACAACCAAAGCTCAAGCTGATGATTTTATCGCTGATCAGATCAATGCGATTAAAGAACAGGTCGGAGACAAGAAAGTTCTTCTCGCACTCTCAGGCGGCGTAGACTCTTCAGTAGTTGCAGCTCTCCTTATTAAAGCAATCGGAACAAACCTTGTTTGCGTACATGTAAACCACGGACTTCTCCGTAAGGGTGAACCTGAGATGGTATGCAAAGTATTCAGAGACGAGCTCAAAGCAAATCTCATTTACGTAGATGCTACAGACAGATTCCTTGATCTTCTCGCAGGTGTTACTGATCCTGAGCAGAAGCGCCACATCATCGGAGAGGAATTCATTAAGGTCTTCGCAGAAGAAGCAGCAAAGCTCGATGGAATCTCATTCCTCGCACAGGGAACTATTTATCCTGACATTCTCGAGAGTGAACAGGGTATCAAGGCACATCACAACGTAGGCGGACTTCCTCCGGAACTCGATTTCGAGCTCGTTGAGCCTGTTAAGTATCTCTATAAGGATGAAGTACGTGTTGTAGGTTCCGCTTTGGGCCTTCCTGATAACATGGTTTACCGCCAGCCCTTCCCGGGTCCCGGTCTTGGTGTAAGATGCCCCGGTGCTATTACAAGAGACAGACTCGAAGCAGTAAGAGAATCCGATGCTATCCTCAGAGAAGAATTCGAGAAGGCAGGCCTCGCCGGCAAAGTTTGGCAGTATTTCACTGTTGTTCCTGACTTCAAGTCAACAGGTATCAAGGATGGAAAGAGAGCTTTCGAGTGGCTCTGCATCGTACGTGCCATCAATACAACTGACGTAGTTCAGGTAACTGTTGAGCCTATCGACTACGACCTTATGTGCCGCATCACGGACCGTATCACTCACGAAGTTCCCGGCATCAACAGAGTCCTTTACGACTACACACCGAAGCCTACAGCTACAGTAGAGTACGAGTAATATTATTTGCTCGCTAAGGTCCTCCGCGCTTCGCTTGTGCGGAAGTCGCTCGCAAACAATATTACTCTCGTAAATGAGACATAAATTAAGAAAGTTCCTGATAATTCAGGGGCTTTCTTTTTTAGTCAACGTAAAAATGGTACAGATAATCTTCATGAAAGATGACTGGCGACACCCGGTACCGAAAGTGTTGCTTAAGCACCAGTTCAGACCACTATTAATGATGGGTTTATATCCGTTCTCCTGCAATAATAAAACCATCAAACAAAAACACTTTCAAAACACGAGGAGGATAAGAAAATGACAAATGTTAAAGAATTAAACATTATCAAAATGAATTCTGATGAAGAATTAGATCAGGTATCAGGTGCAGGCTTTGGAGACACATCAGAGCCTATTATATGCCCGGTTTGCAAAAAGCCATTTTATAACAAAATCAAGTATGGATATCATATGGCGTCAGAACATAATACAGGATTCAACTGATTAACCGCATTGCGATTGGTAAGAACAAAGTATTTGTATTTGCTTTTACATTGAGACATAACCTGAGAAAGCGACTGCAACGGTTGAATACGAGTAATAATCTTTGAAAGCTCCTGAATTAGTCAGGAGCTTTTTTATGCCATGAGTTCTTTGCCTGGATGATATAATTACCTTGTCTGAGGGAGTGATTCCTTAGTACAGAAAATCATCAGTATAATACTCTTTTGAATAATAGGGAAAAGATACATACAGCGTTGAGTAAGGAGCAGTTTCTGTGCAAAAATATGATGCCAAGAAAAAGTATTTGATCATCTATTTGTGCCTGATAGCCGTCGGCGTTTTTTGCATGATGTCCCGCTGGCTTAACACTATTGATCCCGGAATAATACTGCTTCCCGGTTTCCTTCTTTCACACATAACGAACTTCGCTCTGTGTATGATGGCATTGCTGATTGTCGGCTTTATTGTTCTTTGTTTCGGAGGAAAACTGAGAATCATTAGTATAGCAACTTTACTTATTGCAGTACTTGGAATCGTATATGAGTGTCTTCTTCCATTCCTGAACACCCCGGATATTTGGGATGCCGTATTTGGAACCGCCGGAACAGCTGTTGCATATATTTACCTTGTAATGCTTAAAAGGAACGGCTTGATTGCCAAGTAGAAAAATACCTGTTTGTCAGGATGATGTGATGGTAAGTTATATCAACAGTATACCCGGCTAAGATAAATCGCGATTTGCAACGGAGAACTGCATATGGATGACTGTATTTTTTGTAAGATTGCTTCAAGTGAAATACAAGTTTGGTGAGGCATATATGGAAAAAACAACAAGAGAAAAACTGGCCAAGGTTGCAAAGGATATGGCGCAGGTTCCATTTCATGGAGAAGTTGATGGGATGGCGTCCAATCTTGCGCCGATTGTGCGATTGTTTCCGACATGGAATCTCAAGGAAGCTGACGGGTTATGGTGTGCGGCGTTTGTCTATTATTGCTGCACTACAGCTGGATTCGGAATCCCGTACAGACCCGAGGAATGTAAAACCTGTCATCTGGCAGCATGTCTTGGCTGGGAGGAGTTTGCCACAGGCGATTGGCGGATTGAATACCATAAAGGGCCAGAAGGCTATATTCCGGAAACGGGAGACATCGTACTCTATGACAGGGTATTTGAGAACAAAGAGCACGACCATATAGGGATCGTCCTTGAGAAACGGGAGCGTACGATCCTTTCTGCAGAAGGAAATGTGAACAATATATCCGGAATTATCGAACGATCTATCGACGAACATATTCGTGCGTATATTCGAATTCCGGATGGGTATCGGTATAGAGAAGAGTGACAAATTCAAGTTTCATTGGGTTGATGGCATTTTGAACTGAGTAACAATATGGATAACCCTTAGATAGGATGAACAGTAAAAAGGAAATTAGGCTATATGAGATATAAGCTGGATACAACCTATAGTGCATCAGAGATTATAGCGCTAATCTCGGATAAAGTTGATCATTCTGTTTCATGGGTTAATAGACCGGAAGATAAATTGTTCTTGGGTCATGATACGCCTGATGGTTTTATATTGGCAAGGAAAGACAAAGCGGAAAAAATCGGAACATATTATTTCAAAATCTCGGTAAAAGATGACAAAGAAGGCAAGCCTGAATTAATCATTCGCTGGTTTCCGAGTCTGATTCATTTTGTGGTGTTGTGGATTTTTATCGTGATTATTATCGGTAGAGACCATAGAACTCCGGTCTTAAATGATCCAGGATTCAAAATTGCAATAATAATTGTTATTGCTAGTATTGTATTGATCCCTAACATTATTGAATTCATCAAAATCAAGAAAGAGTTGATTAGTACAATTATTCTAAAAGAAAGTTAATGTAATGGTCGATTAAATTATCAGTTTTATGAACAAAGAATGGTCTGAACAGAATAAGAAATTGCAGAAGCTGATCAAAAAGGCAGATACTTTTGATCAGGGTAAGGATGTTCTTTTCGAGCTTCGAAATGATCTTATGAACACATTGCTCTCATTCAAGAAAGATCTTAACAGAGAAGACTTTGATTCGATGCCTTTTATGAATGCTGACGGTTATCACAGTAAGAATATCGCGTATTCCATATGGCATATTTTCAGAATAGAAGATATTGTTGCTCACACTCTCATTAACGGCGATGAGGAGGTCTTATTTTCAGAAGAGTATCAAAGACGCATCAACTCGCCGATAATAACAACAGGAAATGAACTTGTTAAGGAACAAATATCTGATTTTACAAAACAGTTGAATATAGATGAACTGTATTCGTATATTGCTGATGTAAAGAAAAGTACGGAAGATATAATTTGCAATCTGACGTTTGATGATCTGAAGATCAAGGTTACGGATGATCGGAGAGAGAACCTGCAGTCATTAGGTGTTGTAAGCACTGACGAGAACGCTGTCTGGCTGGTCGATTACTGGTGCAAGAAGGATATCCGCAGACTTATTCAGATGCCGTTTTCCAGGCACTGGATCATGCACATAGAAGCATGTCAGAGAATAATCAATAAGCTGTAATAGGGTGATATTCCCTTATATTCGTTGCTATTCCCTTAAAACGCACTGTAATTTAAGGGAATAGTTTGGAGGTTAAGGGAATGCGGAATATCAATTCATTCAGGAACTTTTTATGCCATGAGAACTTTGCCTGGATGATATAATCACTTCATTTGACGAAAATATATTTAATAGATCTGTGCAGGAATGTAAATCACTGAATTAAACTGATTCCCGCTTTAATTCGCCAAGAGTTGATTGCGGATTATCCCTTTTGGGGATTTCTTACCTTAGTGACAGCTTCTTCAAAAGTATCAGCCTTACCGGTTTCGAGCATGGCTTTAACCTTCAGCATCTGCTCCTTGCTTCTCATAGATGCAGGTACGATGTCTTTAAATTCTGATAAGGCATTATTGATCTCGTTCTGTTCGTTTCTTAATTCAGCTAATTTCTTTTTAAGATCTTCGGATTTTCTTACGAGAGTGCGTTCTTTTGCTTCCAACTCTTCATTGGCAGCTTCTCTTCTTTTCTTTGCTATAAATATTCCAATTACCAAGACTACAGGAACAGATAAGTATCCCATTATCTCTGCCAGTGCATAACCGGCTTCAGAGTTTCTAGCACCTGCAGCAATAAAAGCAAAAATAAGCGTTACTATGAAACAAGCTATAAGCGCAATTATAAAGAAAGGCCAATAGAACCTGAAGAAAGAGTATCTTGGCGGATTAGGAGAGATCTCAATCTTTTTAAGGGAAAACTCTGTATCATTGATTTCAACTTTTAGTTTTGCTGATGCCGCATATTTATTTGCCAGTTCAGAGGCAAGATTAATGCTGCCATATTTCGATGAAGCCATCTGAAGAGCAGATATTCTCGCTGATATTTCTTTACCGCACTGATCACAAACTGTTGCCCCGTCAGAAAGAGCAGCACCACAACCGCTACAAAACGCCATATCCTGAGTCCCCCAAATTAGATTTAATTGAATCATATCAAAGATACAGTTGCAGATAAATCATTTGAATAAAAACACTTCGGGAGCTCGTCGGAATCATCAGGAACATTTTTATCAAGAGTTTTTTATTAGGATGATATAATTGCTTTATCAGAAGGAATCTCGATATGGTCAGCAATAAAGAAACATCAGGTATAAATACAGTTAACGGGGAAGACCGGCTGCTCTGGGCAGACGGTTTAAGAACGTGGCTCGCTCTTAGCGTTTTCTTCCTGCACGTATGCACTGAGTTCTCTGTTAAATGGGGAATACTCGACCAGATCCTTTATGGATTCACCGGAAAGTACGCGGTAGCTTTTTTCGCAATTATGCTGGGCTTTTTTGCTCATAGACCCGGCAGCACTTCTTCAGATTTATCTGTAAAAATATTACGCAGATACATCCAGTTTTCTCTACCGCTGCTCTTTGTGACAGGAACTTCGGCAATAATATATGTGGCATTAAAAGTTAATGGAACAGATGCCTTTGATGCTGCAATGCAGGTGGCAAAAGAGAGTTTTCTGTTTGGCACGAACGTATATTGCGAACAGGCATGGTGTATACGTGATTTCTTCATTGCCAGCATAATCGTCTATGTTTTAACGAACAAACAAAACCGTTGTGTGCTGTTCGCGCTGTTATACACGGTACTGACTCTTATCGGAGAAACCTGGGTAGCCATCTGCCTTTTGGGAGCACTCATCAAAGAAGCATATATCTTCGTTGAGAACACAAAAGTTATCGGGCGACACAAAATACTGTTTACAGTTATAAAGATTCTGTCCCTCCTTTTCTCGTTCCTGATAATCCGTTTTGAAGAGTCTGATCTGACCTACTTATATAACGGTATATCAGCAGCAATCGTATTCTGGGTATTGTTGAATTCTTCAATCTTGAAGAAGGTCTTCTCCATTAAAATTCTCACTGCATGCAGCAAATATTCATTTGAATTATTCCTGGTTCACCTGACTGTCTGCTACATTTTGAGACCTCTGATAATGTACTCACTCCAGAATGTTATTCCGCATAATGTTCTGGTCTGGATTTCAATATTGGTTATTTTCATCGTCTCTGCTGTTTTGTCAGTCCTGTTATCTCTTGTGACTAAAAAGATCAGCAAGAGTCTTGACTCATATGTGACGTCTTTAGCTCGGGCACATCAAAAACCAACTTCCAAAGCCTGATTACAACAACAGATTCCAAATGATTATCCACCCTATTGAGCCCATATTTGATAAGAACTCCAGAGTCCTCATTCTGGGCAGTTTTCCTTCAGTGAAATCCCGTGAAGAAGGATTCTTTTACGGACATCCGCAGAACCGTTTCTGGAGAGTAGTTGCACAAGTTTTCGATGAGGATACACCCTCCTCTATTGATGAGAAGAAAGCATTTTTATTCAAGAACCGTATTGCGTTATGGGATGTAATCGGCTCATGCGAGATCGACGGCTCATCAGATTCCAGCATCAGAAACGTTACCGTAAACGATATATCCATCATTTTGAAAACCGCAGATATTGGAGCAATTTACCTGAACGGGAAAAAGGCTTTCGAATACTATCAGAGATACCTCCTCCCCACCGTAAAACGTAAAGGCATATGTCTGCCCTCTACGAGCCCTGCAAATGCCGTATGGAATCTCGAAAAACTCACTAAAGCATGGAGTGTTATCCGTCCCGGCTGATGTCCCCCGAAGTTGAAGCCTCTATTTAAAAGTAATAAAATATTTAGTTGTTCGAGAGCCGGTTTAAAACATTCAGGGAGATTTAAATGGATCTGATAAAAACTTTGTATATCGATCCCGGAACGGGAGGCATGCTGTTTACCGTATTATTCGGATTATTCAGCGTTGCTATATTCTCGGTCCGTGCCCTGATAATGAAGATCAAGTATTCTGCCAGCGGCAATAAGAATGCGAAGAACAGTGCTAAACTCCCGATCGTAATCTTCAATGAACATAAAAGATACTGGAACATTTTCGAGCCCATCCTAGATGAACTTGACAAGAAAAACCAGCCGATCGTTTATATGGCATGCTCTGAAGATGATCCTGCATTTAAAAGAGAATTCAAAAACATCACATGTCAGCATATTGGCGAAGGTAACAAAGCATTTTCTAAATTAAATCTTCTGAATGCTTATGTTGTTTTTGCCACTACGCCGAGCCTCGATGTATTTCAATGGAAACGTTCGAAAGATGTTGACTGCTACATTCACATAATGCACGCTGCCAAGGATCTGACGATGTACCGCATGTATGGAACAGACCATTACGATGCATTTATCCTGGCAGGAGATTATCAGGAAAAACAGGCCAGACAGTTAGAAGAGATGCGCGGTATCAAGCCCAGAGACATTGCGATCTGCGGTGTTCCCTACCTCGATGAGATGAAGAAAAGAGTTGAGTCCTCAGGCGCGGCTCCTGCGCACGAGAGAACTGTTCTGCTGGCTCCGTCATGGGGTGAGAGCGGCATTCTCTCCAGATTCGGTGAAAAACTTATAGATGCATTAATCTCAACGGGATACAAGATTATCGTAAGGCCTCATCCTCAGTCTTTTGCTTCGGAAAAGGCTATGCTGGATAAGCTCATGAATAAATACAATGATCCTTCTGTTGTTGAGTGGAATAAGGATATAGATAATTTTGAAGTGTTAAGACTGTCAGATATTCTGATTTCTGATTATTCAGGTGTCATGTTCGAATTTGCCATGGTATTCGACAAACCGATCATCTATACAGACACCAAATTTGATATCAGACCATACGATGCAGACTGGATTGACGAGACACCCTGGACATTCAGAATCCTTCCGGATCTCGGCATGGAACTTAATGACGATAATGTAGGAAACATTAAGGAACTGATTGACAACGTCATAGAGAATCCTTCGTTTACTGAAGGCAGAGAAAAGGCCCGTCAGGATACATGGGCTCATATTGGCGAGAGTGCAAAGAGATCTGCTGATTTCATCATAAAAAAGTATGAAGATGCAGTTAAAACTGAAGAGAAGCAGAAATCAAAAGCGAAGAATACTTCCGGGTCCAAGCGTGTGAAAAAGATTTCTTTAGCTAAGGGGAAAGCGTAATATCAATGTCTATTCCATCTATCTTATACACACTGATAATCTCCCCTCTTGAGCTTCTGCTGGAAGTTATTTTCACTGTGGCCGACAAAATAATCGGTAACGCAGGTTTATCAATAATCTTCTTAAGCATAGTGGTTAATTTTCTTGTTCTTCCTCTCTACAAAAGAGCGGATGAACTCCAGGCAGAAGAACGTGATATCCAGGCCAAAATGGCTTACCGCATCAAGCGTACAAAGGAAACATTCAAAGGTGATGAGCGCTTCATGATGCTCCAGGAGTACTACCGGATAAACCACTACAAACCTATTTACGCACTTAAGAGTTCGGCATCACTTCTCCTGCAGATTCCGTTCTTCATAGCCGCTTACAGACTCCTGTCAGGTATGCAGAGTCTTAACGGAATGCAGTTCTGTTTTATATCCGATTTGGGAAAAGAGGATGCATCATTCATGATAGGAGGCTTCCCGGTAAACGTCCTTCCTATACTCATGACACTTATCAATATTGTCTCAGGAATCATCTATACAAAAGGTCATCCGCTGAAATCAAAAATACAGGTATACGGATTGGCAGTTGTGTTCCTGGTACTGCTCTACCACTCACCTTCCGGTCTCGTTTTCTATTGGCTCTTAAACAATGTATTCTCACTCGTAAAGAACATTTTTTATAAGCTTAGAGATCCCAAGAAAGTATTGAATATACTGCTCGCTGTTGCAGGTGTAGTCGTTTTAGTTCTTACTGCCATCAGGCCTGATCTCGATATGAGACAAAAGACACTTCTCGGAATAGGATGTGTTCTGCTTTGCGTACCTTTCTTATCAGGATTGGTAAAAAAGAAAATCAGCGTAACACCTCTAAAGGCCACATCAAAAGATAACGTTACATTCTTCGGTGGAACACTCTTCATGGCTTGCTTTACCGGACTTCTTATTCCATCCACTGTAATCAACACATCACCATATGAATTCATTGACTTGTTCCACATTGCCAATCCGGCTTTGTACATAGTCAGCTCCGCGGTTTTAGCACTCGGCAACTGGGTGTTATGGGGCGGCATTTTCTATTTCTTTATGAATGAAAAGATGCGTGCAGTATTCAGCAGAGGCATCTGGATGATCTGCGGTATTTCCGTTGTTGATTATATGTTATTCGGAACAAATCTCGGTGTTATCTCTTCCACACTGCAGTATGAGAACAATCTGTCTTTCGCAATTACAGATTACATATTCAATGCTCTCGTTGTAATCCTCATCGGACTCGTATTCCTGTTTATCATTTCGAGATTCCACAATGTCGTAAACGTAGTTGTTTTTGCAGGTGTTATGGCAGTAGTTATGCTTGGCTCATATAAGATTTACACGATCAACAAGGCTTACGATAAATATACTGTACTTACTGCACCCTCTGAGGAAGTTCCTGAGATACCTTTGAGCAAAGACGGACAGAACGTTATCGTTCTCATGCTCGACCGCGGAATGGGAACACAGCTCCCGTATATCTTAAATGAGAAGCCTGAATTAAAAGAACAGTTCGACGGATTTACATACTATCCCAACACCATTTCTTTCGGCGCGTATACAAACTTCGCAACTCCGGCTCTGTTCGGCGGTTATGAATATACTCCTGAACGAATTAATGAGAGAGATGATATGCGTCTTGTTGACAAGCAGAATGAGGCTCTGAAAGTAATGCCTTATATCTTCGGTAATAATGGCTATGAGGTAACTATCTGCGATCCGCCGTATGCCGGTTATACATGGGTTCCGGATCTGTCGATTTATGACGAACGTCCTGAATTCAATTGCTATATAACCAATGCACGTTTCAGTATTTTCGATGATGATGAAACAGGCGAATCTTCAGCAACATCCGAGAGAGTAAATAATCTTCGTAACCGCAATTTCTTTTTCTTCTCGATCATGAAGATCTCTCCCCTGATCCTTCAGGAGACGATTTACGATGACGGTTCATATAACGAATCTATTTCTGCAACCGGCAATTCGAGCCTCGTCAGCCTCTCGCCTCTGCAGCATGTAGACAGCCTCTCCACTGCTACAGGACTGTCAAACGACTTCCTTAATTCATATCCTGTACTCACCAATTTGCCTGAGATAACAGTTATAAATAACTCCGGAAATACATTCCTGATGTTGGCTAACGAGACTACCCACTCTCCGTGTCTGCTGCAGGAACCGGATTATGTGCCTGCACTTGTCGTAGATAACACGGCATATGACACAGAAGACTGGGTCACACGTTATACAGTTGATGGTGTAACTATGGAAATGTCTGACGTCAACCAGGTCATGCACTACCATGTAAATATGGCAGCATTACTCCAGCTCGGTGAATGGTTCGACTATCTGCGCGAGAATGGTGTCTATGACAACACCAGAATCATTATCGTGGCAGATCACGGAAGAGAGCTGAGCCAGTTTGACATCACCTGCAACGGTGAGGATATGGAACGCTTTATGCCGCTCCTTTTGGTAAAAGACTTTAACAGTACAGGATTCACCGTATCAGAAGAATTTATGACAAATGCAGACGTTCCTGAGCTGGCCACCTCAGGCCTCATCAAGGACCCGAAGAATCCATTTACCGGCAACCCGATAAACTCCGAACTCAAGAACGGACCGCAAACTGTCTTCTTTTCTATGGAAGCTGATACACCTGATAATAACGGTAACACATTCCTCCCGGGTTCATGGTACGTCTTTGAAGGCGGTGATCCTCATGACCCGGAGAACTGGACCTACTTAGGTGATTACTGATATATCAGCATCATCTTTCAATCTCTACAATTACCCTGTTATCGTTTGTGTAGTAAATGAAAGATACAGAAGAATCACTTACGTGATAATCCTTATTGAACTGCTCCTTAAGTGTATCTGCCTGGCTGTCCAATCCGCTGCTCTCCAAAGTTGACTTAAGTGCAGCAACCTGCGTATCATCAAGATCCATCTTGTACCAATACTTATAGATGACGTGGTTACCTTCGATCTCGATCTTCGCATCTTTGAAAGTAGTTGAGAACATAGGGACATTTTTAACTTCTTCATTCAACTGTGCGAGCTGAGCCTGGCTGACCTGCTGCTCAATAGTCTTTCCTCCACCGCAACCGGTGAACATGAAAATGCACATAATAACGACCAAAACACTTACTGCTGCTTTACGCATATTTATACCTCCCAAAATCATTCCGAATTATCCCCGAAATGAAGAATCTGCTCAATACTACTCAAAGTTTTTTTATGTGTCAACTCGCGAAAGTATTCAGAGTCCAAAAATGGAGCGCACTCTCAAAAATCACAAAACGGACACATATTATTCACTTTACAGTATTTATGCCTAAAAATGGAACATATACCAAACCTGTTGAATAATCATGCCTTTACCATGAAAATCAGCCGAAAACCCTAAAAACAAAGTTTAATTGTTAATTACAAGTAACACAGGTGTAAATGACTTTTGATTTTTACCGTGCTACACTTTGATTATATAAATATGGAGGTTTGTTTGATGAGGACAGTTTTATCGGTAGTTTTTTCCATACTGATAATTTCACTGGTCGTCTGCGTTATTCTTACAAGACGGTCTAATAAGGACATAAAAAAATCTGTGGCCTTCCTGATCGCCAGTCTTGCTATACCGGTTCTCGGTAACCTGATCATCATCATAACAACCAAACAGCTGCTAGCTACAATCGGTTACTATATCTATTTTCTCGGTATGGATACCGCTATTATCGCTTTGTGGAATTTTACTTACAAGTATTGCGAGATCAAGAGGCCACACGTGGCACTGAGGGTTCTGATCTACGTAGCTTTCACAGCAGATGTAGTCCAGTATGTTCTCAATCCTTTCTTTGGCTTCACATTCGGAACTGAGAAAACTCTCGTCGAGAAACAGATATATTTCAGACTGGTTCCTCATATCGGACAGACTTATCACAGAATATTTTGTTATGGTTTGTTCCTGATAGCACTTATTATTTTTATAGTTAAGGCTATCAAGTCTTCCAAAGTCTATGCTGAAAAATACTGGCTTATCATAATCCTGTTGGGCGTTACCGCAGGAATAGAATCTTATTATATTTTCTCAAGAAAGCCTTTCGACATGTCCATGATCGGTTTCGGTCTGCTCGGCCTGCTGGTTTTCTTCTTCACGCTCCACTACAGGCCTCTGAAGCTGTTGGACCGTATGCTTGCAGGCATCGCTTCTGATATGCCTGATGCCCTGTTCTTCTTCGATAAGAGTGGAAAGTGCATTTGGACAAATGAACATGGCAGAAACCTTGTCGGAATCTCTAAAGAGGATTACAGCAACGTAAAGGACAACTTGAGATTTCTTTTCGGTGATATCGATTTCAGCAGCAGCGGATGGTTCAAAAGAGTAACTCTTGGCACCGGTGATGACGAGCAGTATACCTTCCTTTCGATGCGTTCTGTTGTAGACGAGAAGGGCCATGTTACAGGTAACTATCTGAGTATCCGCGATATCACAGAAGACCAGCGCGAACTGAAGCGTGAGATGTATAACTCCACTCACGATTCCCTCACAGGTTTCTATACAAAGGAATATTTCTTCGAACAGATCGAAAAGAGACTTCGTTCTGACAAAGAAACAAAGTACATGATCGGCTATATGGAAATCGCTAATCTGAAGACGATCAATGACGTCTTTGGAAGCAGATTCGCAGAACTGACAATCAAGAGATCAGCTGAATTCATTCAGGAAGGTGTCAGTGAGAAGAGTCTGTACGGAAAACTTTCCGATGATGCATTCGGTATCCTTATCGAGAAGGAAGATTTCGGGAATAAGCCCGTAGAAGAAAAACTCTCTAACTTTGTAGTAAGCGACAACGGGCTGGATTATCACGTTCTTATTCACTACGGTGTTTATGACATTAGTGAAGACGATGAGATAGACGTTCCTCTCTTCTTCAACAGTGCACGTCTGGCTACCACGATGATCGGAGATAACTATCAGTCCGTGATAGCTTTTTATGATGATAAACTCAGAGAAGAGATCATCCACAACCAGCTTATTTCAAACCAGGTATACGGTGCCATCAAGACAAAACAGATAAGACCTTATCTACAGCCTATTGTTGACTCCAGAGGCATGCTGGCAGGAGCAGAAGCCCTCGTAAGATGGATCCACCCCGATGAAGGATTCATGAATCCCGGTGCTTTCATACCTGTATTTGAACGTAACGGTTTAATCGCTGACGTAGATAAACATATGTGGAGATGCGCATGCGAGATCCTCGCTGACTGGAAGTCACGTAATATCGACAGTTTTATCTCGATCAACATCTCTCCTAAAGACTTCTACTTTATGGATGTGGTATCCGAACTCAAAGGACTCGTTGAAGAATTTGACATCGAACCGGAAAAGCTCAGGGTAGAGATTACGGAAACTGTTATGGTCACAGGCTCAATCGATATATTCAAGATTGTTGCTGATTTGAGAGAATTCGGCTTCATCGTTGAAATGGACGACTTCGGAAGCGGTTATTCTTCACTCAATCTTCTCAAGGATCTGAATTTCGATGTGATAAAGATCGATATGCAGTTCCTCAAAGATTCCGAGCGCAATATGAAGGCCGGCATGATCATCAAGAATATCATCAACATGTCTGAAGATCTCGGAATTGATACTCTGACAGAAGGTGTTGAGACCGCAAAGCAGTTCGAGAAATTGTTCGAAATGGGCTGCAAACTCTATCAAGGTTACTACTTCTCAAAGCCTATTCCGCTCGAAGATTTCGAGAAGCAATGGTTCGACTGATAAACTTAAAAAACTGTTAACTGCAAGGGGTTGTTCATATGAGCAACCCCTTCAATTTGTATATATAAATAATAAGCGTGTATAATGGAAGGACAAAAAATCAACTACTCTTGACTTATATTCAAGGAGGGGAAGACAAGATGTATCTTGATTCAAATAAGACTCGCTTAAGAAGAAGCGTGGGCGTATTGGTTGCACTCATGTGCGTTATGCTGATCCCCATGGTCAGTCTGGCAGCAGGTCCCGGCATCACCCACGAAGCTGATACTTCTTTCACATCAAGTCTCGCATTCTATGCAGGAGCATTTTCCACTGCCGTTACAGCATCGGTAAACCCGTCAGCTACTATGGCAGTTCTCGCTATAATCGGTTCTTTTGAGAACGCTGCTGTTTATTCTCCTGATTCGGTATTTCTTAATAACATTGCCGACTTCATGAATGGTGTACCGATCTTAAGAGAAGTAGGTAAACTCCCTATTGCTAATCCTTATGCAGCAGTATTTCTCACATTAGTTGCAGTTGCATTGATCGTCTGCCATTCATTCGCAGAATCAAAAATGGTATCTGAAGAAACCATCGATAAGCTCGACAAGTTTATCGGATATATCTGCACGGTATCCATCACGCTCCTGCCTTTTGTTACCAATGACGCTCTCGAGGCTGATCCTCCGGGAGTTAAGGGCGCTGCCATCGTACGCACAGTTACTATCCTCGGCAAGCCTGCTCAGGCACACGGCGTCGGCACGTATATTCTGGCAGGAATTTCCATAATCGCGATATCAATATGCTATTACGTTGTTTACTCATGCGTTGATTATTGGGAAATGATCGTTGCGGCTATCCCTGTCAAAGGCACCAGCTTTATTTGGCAGATCATAAAGGCATTCCTGCACTTCATTCTCATCCTGCTGCAGATTTTCGCTCCTGTCGTAAGCTTCATTATAAGCATTAATTTGGCAGTAGCTGCGATATTCCTGTTCAGAATACTTAAACGAATTGCCCAGTACTATAAAGACGTCTACGTTTATACTGTTCTGCGCAAGATATTCAAACGCAACGATCCTATTCCGAGAATTGAGAAACATATTCCGAGAAGACTTAAGAAACTCTACCCTAACATGGAAATCTGCATATCCTTGTATACATTCCACGGAGTAGCACGTCTCGCTAAGCGTTCCAGAGTATGGCTCATTAAGGAAGGCGACAACGTTAACGTAGTTTACAAGCGTCTCATCAGAAAGCCTTACATTATCTCTTGGGAAGACCTGCGTAAGAAGCACGATAACAAGCCGGTTTACATGGAGAGCTGCGCAAGATTTTTAAGGATCCGCACAGAAGACCGCAAGCTCGAAGTAATGTTGTCCACACGTTACAGACCTGAAATCGAGATGCTGTCCCAGTTATTGGACCTCAAGGATTTTGCACCCGTAAAACAGGAAATCAAAGAGACTAAAAAACTCAACAGGAAACTCCGCCGTAAGCGCAGGAAACAGGGCGTCGAAGCTGCTGAGATCTGACGTTAATTCATGATCAGGACATTATGAAGCGACTTATTGAAGACAAAAACAAAGCCAGGAAAGACCAGTCCGGCACAAAGGATAATCCGCTTATTTGGAGATTAATAGGCGTGCTTCTTATTGGTGTTCAGACTGGCGCCTCTGCATTTGCTTTCCAAAGGGCTTACATGCTCGGGATGTTTCCTAATCTTCACCTGTTAGCTTTTGGTGCCGTACTGTTGGCTCTGCTTATACTGAATTACCTCCTGCTCTTCCCTGCGAAAAAGAAAAGGGCCGTGAAGTCTTTCCGACGCTTTTTAGCTGTCGTTCTGGTAATAACCGTTTGTACCTCAACCATTTATCTTGGCATTTTCATGACTAAACTCCGTTCAACGGTATCAGAGATAACAACGGAAAAAGTAGAGACGGTCGCTGCAACGATGGAGATATATGCTGTTTCCCATGACAGTGCGGTAAGTCTTGCAGACTGCAAAGACTATACCTTCGGAGTTATCGGTGGAAATGACGGACCAGCTTCTTTCGCTGCGGTAACAAGAATAAATAAAGAACTCGGGAAAGAGATCTCCGACAAAGAGTATTCATCTGCAACAGAAGTTGCCAAAGCTCTTTACTATGGAGAGGTCAATGCGATCATTATTGACCACAACTATGTAAAGATACTGAATGAATCAACAGACTTTACTGATTTCACAGGTTGGGCAAAACTCATCTCAACGATCGATATTACTTCCGGTGAATTGACAGCTGCAGAAGAATCCAATCCGTACACAAAGGGAAACGGCGACAAGCCCGTTAATATCGGGCCTGCTACCCAGAAGGTAGATAACATCGAACTCGACCCCTTCATCGTCTTCATAAGCGGTTCTGACACGAGAGAAGAGTACTTCCAGGCTGAGCGAAGCGACGTAAATATCCTCATGGTCGTAAATCCCCAGACCAAACAGATACTACTCCTTAATACTCCGAGAGATTATTTTATTCCCAATCCAAGAAGCGGAGCAGGTGCATTGGATAAACTAACGCACCTGGGAATGTACGGTGTAGACTGTTCCATAACTGGTCTTGAGACACTCTACAATTGTGATATCAATTACTATGTCCAGATTAATTTCACGGGTGCTGAAACACTCGTTGATGATCTGGGCGGAATCACTTTCTATAACCCCAGAGAGTTCACAGGAAGAGAAGTTTACTTCCCCGAAGGTGAGATTACTCTTAACGGTGAGGAAGCCGTTATATACGCACGTGAGCGTTATGCCTTTATAGAGGGTGATAACATGCGCGGACAGAACCAAATGCGTCTCATCACCGCGATCCTCAAGAGATTTACATCTCCTGATACAACAACACTTCTCAAGTACAACATCATATTGGATGACCTCGAAGGCTTTATGGTTACGAACCTCGAGAGCGATGAGATCAATAACCTCGTTAAGATGCAGATGGGCGATATGGCTACATGGAATATCAAGTCATATGCTGTAACCGGTTGGGGCGGATATGATGAGACATTTTCAATGCCCGGCACCGAACTCTATGTCACCTATCCTGATTACAACACGGTGTACAAAGGACAGGATCTGATCGACAGAGTTATGGCCGGTGAGATCCTTACAGATGAACTCGTGAGCGAATAACCTGACTTAATTAATCTGATAACAAAAACTGCCGCATGGATTACTCCGGCGGCAGTATGTTTTTCTCGTAATAGTGTTTGATGATCGACCTTCTGGTAACGATTCCTATGAACATTCCCCTGTCATCTGTGATCGGTACAAAGTTCGAATCCATCGTTTTGATTATCAGATCCTCTACAGAAGCATTGATCGAAACCGGTCTGTATTTATACTTATTGAGATCGACATCTGAGAGTTTAAACTGCTTAAGGCTCTCGATAGCCATTGTATGGGGCTCACCGCCCTCACCCTTAACTATGAACCACAACAGATCACCTTCACTTACTGTTCCGATGTAGTGGCCTTCCCTGTCGATTACGGGAACTGCCGCATACGAACTGCTGTGCATCTTCTCGAGTGCCTGGTCAACAGTTATGTCATTATAAAGGTATGTGATTTCCTGCTTGGGACGTGTAAAAAAAGCTACATTCATTTTATGCTCCGCCTAAATCCTTATCGATTTTTACCTGGAAAGGTGTTGCCGTAAGGCCGTTCTGTGCATGCAGAGGTGTCGGACCGTATGAGAAAAATGCATATCTTACTCTCGAAGGAAATTCAACCATCGGGCTGGACAAAAGAACAGTCTTACCGTCGAAGTCGACGCTGGCTTCGGCAGGATAGTATTTACCGTCTTCACCTGCGAGTTCAAAACCTGAATCATCAGGTCCGAATCCTGTCGTAAGATTCAGGAGCAGATAATCACCGCCGAATGTGATCTCAACACCTTCGCCACGTCTCGCATCAACGATAAACGGCGCAACTGCCTCTACCTTCTCAAATCCGTATACAAACTTTTCAGCCAACAATGCCAGTCTGTCTCCGGGCGTTTTCTTGTCGCTCGGGAACATGTTATTGAACTCACCGCAGTCCGCAATAACTGCCATGAAAACGTTCGGCATATCGATGGCTACGATCTGCTGCTGCTCACGAAGAAGCGGCCATGACATATCGTCATAACCCATGTATTTACGGTCTTTGGAAATATACATAGGAAGCTGGCAGAAAATAAACGGCAACTGATCGTCGAAGAATACGTCACGCCATTCTTTGATCATCGTCTCGAAAACATGTCCGTATTCAGACTGGTGTCCGTCTGTATCTGCTTCGCCCTGATAGAAGATAACGCCTCTTAATGTGAAGGGTGCAACCCTCAGGATCATGCACTCAAATGCAGCACCGGGATGTCTTGATGACTTATGTCCGACAGGTGCCGGCCATGGTGCAGGTCCGAGCTCAATATCTGCTTCCGGATATGTGAGATACGGATTCTCATCCAGGAGCTTTTGAAGTTCAACATTATATTCGGCATACTTCTCGTTAAATTCAGCTTCAGCTGCATCGTATTCTTCAGGTGTGAGTTCAGAAGCCTCGTCATCAAAATCCTTGATGTACTGCCTTCCCTCTTTCGTAGTGAGAAGAGATTCAACGCTCTGCCAGTTATCGATGGTAGCTCTAGTTGCGCAGCACTGGATGATACCGATCTTTGCATCAAGTCTTGATTCGAGTTCCCTGGCAAAATAGAAAGCAACAGCACTCATGTCACCTGCTGTCTCACTGGTAACATCAACCCATTTAGATTCAGCTTCAGCCTTCGCCTGTGCTTCATCCATATGGCCGAAATAAGGCACTCTGTAGTACCTGATCTCAGTCTTACCTATCTTAGGAAGAATAAATTTTGCAAATTCAGATCTGATGAGCGGGTATTCCATGTTACCGCCGCCTGCAGCGAGCCAGATCTCACCGGCATAAACGTCTTTGATCGTACATGCCTTGGCATCGTTCTCGAACACCTCGATCTCATAAGGACCACCGGGTTCGTCAACAGGCTCCAGACAGACCAAAAAGCTTCCATCCTGTTCAGTACCACAGGTCCCTGTGCATATCTCTTCGCCGTCTTTGAGCAGCGTACTTCTGATAACACAAGTCTTGTCGGAATATCCGAAAATGCGGAGCTCAGCGCCCCACTGGAAAACCATTTTATCTCTGAATATACCGTTTAACTGAATTGCCATAACTCTATAATTGTATCAAATAAGCGTTATTTTTACCTTAAATTCTACATTCAGCCGAATAAGGTATTGCAGAAAACCAGAGCCTGCGCAGCATCGCCATTGATAGTAATTGAGCCCTGGGCTACAGCTACCGTAAAGTCCTTTTCGCCGTTTAAGACACCTGCAAAAGTCTCAGCATCAGCATCAATATAAAACGGTGCGTTTATGTATTCGTATGGAGCAACTTCAGCAATGCCCTCTTCGATCTTTACATAAAGAGGAAGGTTGTCGAGATTGCCGTTCAAAGTAATCTGCGTAGCAGTATCCTGAATGAAAGATACTTTGGATACCTTCGCCTCAACACCTTTGAAGATGCTGCCGAAATTGGCTTCGATTCTCTTCTTGTTCATATAGATCACCTCCGCTAGAGTTTTTTATCGTTACTTTAATCCGCCTGAAAAGCTCAGTATCCAAGAGATAGGAATAATCTTCGATGCCAGATGAAGAAACTTTTGAGAGAACGGATAAGATACCATGCGCTTGCCCTTAAGTGATGCCTTAAGAGATGCTCTGGCGAGCTTAACCGGATCTGCTACGAAGTTTTTACGCCAGTCAGTAAAATCAGTTTCCTTACCCTCTGTCGCTCTTCTCTGGAAATCAGTTCTTACAGGTCCGGGACAAATAGCAGTAACACTTATACCGAGAGGTTTGAGTTCATAACTCATTGCTCTCGAGAATGAAATAACATAAGACTTGCTCGCTGCATAAGCGGCGAAATTCGGTTGAGGAAGAAATCCTGCAGAAGATGCAATGTTGATTATCGCGGGACGTACACCTTCGTTTTTCATGTAAGGAACGGTGATTCTTATGAGCCTGCTCAATGCGCTGCAATTAATCGCAATAGTATCGCTCAGAGCGTCAGGAGACTTATCCATCACCTTGCCCTTAATACCCATTCCTGCAGAGTTAATGAGAAGACCAACTGACGGTTCTTCTGCTTTTAGTTTATCTTCGATTGTCTTGATTCCTGAATCGCTCGCGAGATCTGCAACTACCGGAACTACTTTAACGTTTGTTATTGATCTTGCCAATTCATTAAGAGCGTCAGCGCGTCTGGCTACTGCCCATATCTCGTCAAAAGGAGTCTTATAAAATTCGCCTTTATCATTTGCAAGAAGTTCGAGAAATGCTTTTCCTATGCCTGAAGAACTGCCTGTTATAATTGCGATTTTCTGGTACATAAAGCTTCTCCGAAAGATAAGTTCCGTACCATTAATAATACACTCAAAGAATAATTATTAAAAGAGAATGTCTTTGAAGCAGACTCTCTGCTTGCAGTTATCGTAGTCGAAACTGTGTCTCGATCCGCCTGCGCACCACTTCTCATATTCGCATTCCTGACACTCGGTACAGAGCGAAGATAATCTCTTCCTGTACACCTGGAATTTATTGAGCCATACATCACTGAACTTATCTGTTCTGATATTTCCCTGAACAAATTCCGGTCTGTCTTCGATATCAAGACAAGCAGTAATATCACCATTGATTCTGATCGCAGCAGTATGTGTTCCTGCACCGCAATAGAAGAACCAGTCTCTTACTTCTCTCTCGTATTCGAGTCCGAGGAAATGGGAGCATCCGTAATTAACGGGAATCTGGTTCTCTCTCTTTTCTCTTATGAAACTGAAAAGACGTCTCTGATCGTCGGGTGTCAGGAGCATTTCAGGATAATCCAACGCTCTTCCCATCGGCTCGATTCCGATAACACGCCATGAATCTATATCCATCTGGTCGAGTATCTGATATAGCTCATCGAGTTCACCGATATTCTGATGGTTAATAACCGTAGTTACCTGGATATGTCTGAACGCTTTCTGGTCGATAAGATTCTGGATTCCTCTCATCGCCTTATCGTATCCACCCTTAAGACCGCGCTGTCTGTCATGCGTATCGCGGAGTCCGTCGATGCTTACAGAGACAGTACCCATGCCTGTATCTTCGAGCATCTGCGCTACATCTTTGGTAATGAGTGTAGCATTGGTTGTCATGCCCCATCGAAAGCCGATATCGTTGGCATAGCCAAGGAGTTCAGCAAATCCGGGATACAAAAGCGGTTCGCCGCCTGTTATGCAGAGCTGTATTCTCTTGTAATCGAGATTCTCTTTTACATCTCTTAATACAGCTTTGAATTCTTCCACATCAGGACCATGTCCCAATCCGGGAGCACAGCTGCTTCCACAATGGAAACATTTTTCATTGCAGCTTCTAGTTAATTCGAAAAACAGATAAATGAGATCAGGCTTCTCATAGAGCTCTGATCTCATTTTGTCTTTGTTATCGAGATATGCTTTTTTCGCTTCGTAAATGTCCACGGTTATCAGCCTTCGTCAGGTGCAGGGCCGTAAACATCTACTTCAGGTCCGTCTACCGGTGTATCGGGAGCAGGTCCGTAAACACATACTTCGTTGTCGTCATCAGATTCCTTGGATGTCTTTGTATCCTCAGTCTCTATTGTTTCTTCAGAAGTAACAACAACGTCATCCGGCGGAGGTCCGTATACATTGGTTTCCGGCGGAGGTCCGTAAACGCATCCTTCAACCGCAATACTCAATGCACCTACCGCAGCGGCAAATGCTGTAAAAGTTAATGGTTTCTTAGATCTTTTCATTTCCAATACCCCCTGAAAAGAATCTTAGTTCTTTCCTTCGTCAGAGTCTGCCTCAGTATCAGCTCCTCTGAATCCTGCCAAAGGCTTTTCTGCTGTAGGAGCAGCTCCTACATTAGGATCCATGATCGAAGGTCTCTGTCCTTCAAGAGCAGCACCCATAGCAGGTTCATTGCTCTTATTTATTTCACGCTCCTTATCTACTATACCAGAAGGACGTACGATTCCGCCATAAGCTGATGTATGCTCCTCTTCGCCTGCAGATGCGGGGCGCTCAGTCTGGGTTCTGTTAAAGAATGCAGACTTATGTGTCTTAACATTGTCTACGATACTTGTATATTGAGCCTTTGCAGCTTCTTCGCTCTCTTTTTTTGCCTTCTCTTCTTCAATGCGCATCTGCTCTTCGCGGATTCGTGCTTCTCTTGCTTCATCGCTTTCCTTGAAAGCAGCTAAGCCTGCGATTGAAGCTTCTGCCCATACAGGCACTCTTCCGACGCTATTGCCCTGTTTGCCGCCGAGCATCGTGCCTAACTGGTTAGCGTTAGAAGAAGCTCTTGCCTGCTCCTTGGAAAGGTAAGAGCCATCGGCTGATTGAGCGGCGGCTGATGCTCCGACTCCTGAAGTTGCACCGCTACCGGATGTTTCAGAGATTTCACTGAGGTTAACCTTGTTGTTTCCAAAAGGAGACTTCCTATTCGGATTAAACCCTTCTTTATTACTGTCATCAGTATTCTTTACATAAAAATCAGGTGGCGGTAAAACCGTTCCCAATGCAGAAACCGGCGGCGGAACATTATCAGAAGTTGCAATAGCAGTTTTGAAAACTTCTGATGTCTTGCTCTGGCGCTTATTCATTTCTGCTCTCTTCGCTCTGGCAGCATCAGCAAGTTCTATTGCCTTCTGAGCTTCAGCGAGTCTTGCTTCGGCTTCAGCTCTTGCAGCTGCCGCAGCCTTTGCTGCTTCCTGAGCTTTCCGTTCTTCCTCGATCCTTAACTGTTCGGCGATCCGCAATTCCTCCAGAATGCTTCTAGACGGCTCGAATCCTGCTGTTTCCCCATTAAATTTGTTATCCGCCATATTAGCAGCCTCCGTTATTTTTGTAACCGCTTCTGTCTTAATTAATTCTTCGGCTTTCTTAGAATCTTCCGCTTTTTTGATCGCTTCTGCAAGTTTTGCCTGCTCAGCAGCCTCTCTTGCTCTCTTTGCTTCGAGTGCTTTTGCTTCTGCTTCAGCCTTTGCAGCTTCCTCGATTCTCTTAGCCTCAAGAGCCTTTGCTTCAGCCTCAGCTTTTGCAGCGGCTGCTGCCTTAGCTGCTTCTTCAGCTTTTGCGAGCTCTTCCATCCTTGCCTTCTCAGCAGCCTCAGCTGCTTCCTGGGCCTTCTTTAATTCTTCTTCCATTTTAGCCTGTTCAGCTAATTTTGCATCTTCTAATGCTTTAGCTTTTTTAGCTTCAGCATTCTTTTTGATCTCTTCGATACGTTTTGCCTGTGCAGCCTTGCGCTCTTCGAAAAGCTTATGCGCCTCTGCCTTTTGTTCAGGTGTAAGCTCTGTCTTAACGTGTTTAGCAGGTGCTTCCTGTTCTTTTTCCTTAGTTGCAGCAGCTACTGTTCCTGCCGCTGCTACTGTTGCTGCAGCCTTAACATCAGGTGTAGCCACAGGACTCTTCTTGAAAGGTGAATATTCTTCAACAACAGGTTTAACCGGTGCCTTGCTGACTTCAGCACTCTTAAGAGGAGCCTTCTCAGGTTCAGGCTTTACTTCTGCTTTAGGCTTTTCTACTGCAGCTGCAGCCTTTTTAGCTTCAGCATTCTTCCTGATCTCATCAACTCTTTTAGCCTGGGCTGCTCTTCTCTCTTCAAGGAGCTTTTTAGCCTGCTCACGTGCTGCCAGCTGTTCAGGTGATATCTCATTCTTGGAACGCTTAACAGGTCCCTTCTGGACTGCCGCTTTGTTTTCCTTAGCCTTTGATGCAACTGCAGCTGCAACAACTGCACTTGCAACCTTAGGTGTTTCCTTTGGTTCTTCTGGTTTCTTAAAAGGTGAAGCCTCATCCTTAGGCATGGATACATTAGCTGCCTTAGGGATGCTCTTATCAGCCTCGGGAGCCTTCTTGAAAGGTGAGTACTCATCCGGCTTATCTTCGGGTTTCTTAATCAGATTTTCCTCAGTAACAGGCTTTGTAACTGCACTCATAAAAGCAGGACGGTTAGCTTCCTTAGCTTCTGCTGCTCTTCTCTCGGCATTGGCTCTGGCTGCCTGGTTAACAGAGATACTTGCAGGTCTCTTTACAGGCGGCTTCTGGGTAACAGGCTTGGATTCAGCACGTGCTGTTGTTCCTGCAGCTGCTGCGCTGCCTGCAACTGCTGCTGTCTTCGGAGCAGTAGTTGTTGTCTTCGGGATAATAGACTTCGCAGGTGCATCCTTTACCGCAGCTGAATTTGTCTTAACTGCTGCATTAGTAGCAGTATTTGCCTTCAAAGGAGTGTTTGTCTTAACTGCTGTATTCGATGTTGTATTTGTTTTTGCTGCTGTAGCAACCTTTGACGGAGCATTGGTTCTGACAGCTGTATTAGTTGCCTTGCCACTCTCTGCAACTGCCTTAGCACGGTTAACAGAAAGGCTTGCTGGACGCTTAACAGGAGCCTTCTGCTGTACAGCAGTCTTTGCCTGTGTATTAGAAGCAGAAGGATATGATGGCTTGAACGCACCTTTTGCAGTTGTTGAAGCCTGAGCCGTTGCTTCCATTGCCTTGATTTCCTTCATGGCAGTAGCCGTGTTAAAGCTCTTGTTCTCCTTCGGTTCTTCAACAGGCTTCAGATCCTTAACAGGTCCTAAATAACCAAACTTTTCAGCAATGGCAGGAACACCCGGGATATAAGCAATAGCGAGATCCTTACCTTCGAGATCCTTCTTATCCTTGAGGTATCTGTATCTGAGATACAGGAGTCCGCAAATGATGATAAATGCAACTATCCAGATCCAGCTGGAAACTGAAGGCTTCTTGGGTCCCTTCTTGTTGTTTCCGTTTGTCGTAAGACCTGCAACTATTACTGTTGTTTCTGATGTAGTCTCATCGGGTTCACCATCACCATTTTCATCAACGGGAACCGTCTCACCTGATACTGTTTCACCTGCAGGTACTACAACAACTGTTGTCTCGACAGGATTGCCGGCAACATCTGTTTCTAAGACTACAGCAACGACACTCTCAGAATTGTCGGGATTAACCGGATTGTTGTTATTGCCGCCTGAAGTTGTATTGTCAGTCGTACCACCAGCACCTCCGTTATTCTGTGTAGGCGCAGTAGTAGGCGCTTTCGTAGGGTTTGGGGCAGCCGTCGGATTAGGCTTAGACGTTGCTGTAGGATTGGGTTTTGGTGTATTAGTCGGCTTCGGCTTAGGCGTGTTTGTAGGATTAGGCTTCGGCGTATTAGTCGGCTTTGGCTTAGGCGTGTTCGTAGGATTGGGCTTCGGCGTATTAGTTGGCTTCGGCCTAGGAGTGTTTGTAGGATTAGGTTTTGGTGTATTAGTCGGCTTCGGCCTAGGTGTGTTTGTAGGATTAGGCTTCGGCGTATTAGTCGGCTGCGGCTTTGGCGTTGGTGTGGCCGGTACGGGCGTTGGAGTATCCGGTACTGGAGTAGGCTCAGGTGCTTCTGTCGGATCAGGTTCCGGCGGATTATATCCGGAAGCATAAGCGGAGATCAATTGAGCAGAATTAATGTCACTTCCTTGAACATTTATTCCTACCTGACCGCCACTTTCGCTAAATATCCAGCCAAATCCACCATCGGCATAGACTGTGAGTGTAATTCTATTTCCTTCGACATAATAGGAATCGCAGTTCCATGTCTGTATTGTGTCGATGGTTCCTGAAAACTCGACAACAACTGTTAAGGTCTGATAGTAGGATGCTCCCGAAAACGATACTGCAACCTGACCAGCGTTTCCCCAACCATTTGCATTATCAACATTTGTCGATGCATCAGCATTGACAGTGTTGGTATCAAACGTATTAATTGCAAAGGAAAACCCGATAATTGCGCATAATAGTGCACAAAGTAATTTGAGCGGAGAGCGCCCCGAACTGCTACCCGACATCACAAAACCTCCAAAAAGCACACACGCGTAATACTTATAATATTACGTGATACACAAATTATACATAGGAAACGGCTTTGTTTTCAAGTGTCCGGGAGATATCTAAAAATGCGTTGAGTCCCTAAAAGAGGGCTTTTGCACTCAATCGTTGCCGGCAGTTTCCGGGTTCGGAGCAAAACCTTCCAGAGGCTTTTCAGCTGCGGGAAGAATTGCTTCTTCACCTGACTTCATAATGTCGGGCTTTTCTTCCTGAACTTCTGCAACGCGGTCAACAACTGCATTGGATACTTCTGAACCTAACTCAGGTCTCATAGCACCCGTGTATGTCTCATCAACTGCTTCTCCATTTGCCTCAGCTGCCTGGGCTGCCGCGAGCGCTCTCTTAAAAGGAGACTCTTTCTTCATTGCTCTCGGTCTTACTTTCTGAGGTGCACCGGTGATCCTGACAGATGAAGGAGCAGCTGAATCCATTACCATTGCAGGTGTTTCTGCCTCGGCTCCAACCTCATCAGAATCCAGTTCCTTCCTCTGCTGCTGACGAGCTTCAAGAGTATTGGAATAAACGGGCCTTATAGGTGCCGTGTTTGATTTCTGGAGATAACCATTGACGATGATTCTCTCTCTTTCTCTGTCTAAATCCTTGGATTTTCTGGAAGAGATTCCCAAAGGTCCGAATACTTCGATTGCTTCTCTTTCTTCTCTCTGGGCTTCACTCTTTCCTCCGAGCAAAGTATTCTTTGATGCAGCTTCTTCTTCGGCCCTCTTGTTCGGGTCTCTGGATTCGCGTTTAACCTGATGAACCTCTTTCTGAGGCTTTTCGAAAGCCATTTTCTCTCTCTTCTCAACCTGATCGAGAACTTTGTGGTACTTCAATTTATCCTCAGCAGCTGCATTTCGCCTTTCTCTGCGTTTGTCGAGAGTCTTTAATACCTTAGCTACTATCAGCAACGCAACAACCGCAACAACTACGATGCCTATTACGATTACGGTAAGCTGTCTGTTGTCTTCAAAATTAATCTTTAGCATTCCGTACAACATAATCAATTATCCTCAATATTATCGTCCGTATTTTTCCCGACAGAGTTTATTTCATCTGACTCCTGTTCGTCAACAGGTAAATCAGTATTATCCTTAAGAATAATTTCCTCCTGTTCTTTGCGCTTCTTAGTCCAGCGGTTAACAGCAATTCTGGCAGCCGCGATGACGATGATAAGAACAACAGCAACAATGGCAACGATTATGAGTTCTTTGGTTGCCTTATTTACTATTTCAGAAACAGGATCAGCATCTTCATTTTCATGGAACACAACCGCATCAGTGGGTTCCTCCGGTACCCCTTCTGTTTCAGCAGCTACAGTAGTTTCGGTAACAGTAACAGGAGCAGGTGTTACCTTTACGCCTGTGTAATCAGACAAAGCGATACCGTTAGCTCCCAAAGGAACTTCGTGATCAAGTCCTATGAACTTACCGTCTTCATTCTGCCAGAGAACCTCTTTTACGAAGTTATATTTCTCTTCATCCCAGGTCTTGAAATCATCTTTTACGAGTCCGCCTGTATCACCTGAATTGGCATTGAAACACCAGAATGTATGATGCAGATGCTTCTCTGCAATGAGCTGTCTGAAGTATTCCATCCACTTCAGATTATCGCCTTCCATGAAGCCGCCCCATTCTCCTACAAAGATAGGAGCAATGTTCTCTTCCTGGATGTATAGCCAGTAATCGTACCAAGCATCTTTCATGAGGGAATCGTATGTGAATCCGCCTTCGAACCAAGGCTGCTCGTATACTCTCGGACCGTAATCGTGAGGAGAATAAACTATCTGCTTATTGCGCTCGGGCGAACCAAAATCGATCGGATAATCCCTGACAGCCATGAGGTTTGCACCCCACCATGTGTTGTAGTAATCGTCATCGTCATTCTTGGAAACGAAATTATTTGCCTGAATATTTCTGGGATAGATCTGTATTCCCTCAATGATTATCAGCGCATGAGGATTTGCATCCAAAACGGCGTTGCCTGCACGCTCTGCAACTTTCTTCCAGTTGTCAGGACTGTCGGAATCATTCCAGATCGCATGAGGAGTCTCGGAAGCTTTTCCGTGAGGTTCGTTCTTCAGATCGTATCCGATTATCGTGTCGTTATTTTTGTATCTTTCTGCACACCAGGAAAGAGCTTCAACGAAATCGTCTTCAGTGATGTCACCGTTATACCAGACGGGATGGTTATGTCCTGAAGCATCAGTTTTCGCTGAGTGAATGTCGATGATGACCTTCATTCCGTTCTGCTCACAGAGCGTCAGTACGTAATCGAAGATCTCAAGAGAATTCATTGAATTGAGTGTCTCATTATATGCGTTATTGTAATTGGCCTTCGGATACTCGCCGTTCTTCCACTGCAGAAGGAGTTCCGCACTCATCGGAACACGTAAAACATTGAAACCGTGATCAGCAATAGACTCCAAAGTCTCTTCAAGATTACAATTCCAGACACCATCGAAAAGATTCGTTCCAGTGTTATATCCGAACCAGTTACAGCCTGTGAGCCATACCTCAGTTCCGCTCATATCAACGATATGTGAATCGACGGTCGTGAGCCAGTCGTCACCAGCTATGCCTTCTGTGTTTCTGGCAGGAGCAACAGAACCGGATGGTGTTGAATTGCCCCCCGAAGAAGTTGCCTGAGTAGCCTGTGTAGCTTCAGTCTCATTTACGGAACCTGATGTTCCGTCTCCCATAACTGAAACGAGTTTAGCGGAATTAATATCGCTTCCCGCAACCTGGATTCCGACCTTGTTGTCGTATCCCCAGTTATTGGGTCCATCAGCCAGACAGATCGCTGTTACCTGATTTCCGTTAACAGCATAAGAATCGAATCCCCAGCCCGTGGCAGAATCAACAGTGCCGGAGAATTCTGCAACAACAGTAATGCTTCCGTATCCGCTGCAACCTGATAACTGGATCTCGAGCTGACCGCCTGAGCCCCAGCAATTTGCTGTTGCCGTACCCGAAGGAGCCGCATAAGAAACCATTGGGAACAGCAGCAATACAAAAACAGTTGATAGGATAAGCGGAATTATCTTCCGCCCGATGATACGGCGCATATTATGCCTCCACTTAGAGATTTATTTCAGCAGTACGGCCTGATGACTGATACTTCTCGTAAGGAATACCTGCTGCATCAAGCATTTTGCGTGCTGCAACAGTTGTCTCTGAATCGTGGTACTTGTCGTCAAAATAAACTATCTTGCCGACGCGCTTCTGGATCAAGGCCTTCGTGCATTCATTGCACGGGAACAAAGTGACATATACTGTCGAACCGGTAAGGTCACCTGTCTTGGAATTGAGAATAGCATTGAGTTCTGCATGAGCGACAAATGCATACTTTGTATCGAGAACGCCGCCTTCTCTGCCCCAGGGGAAGACCTCATCATCACATCCTAAAGGGAATCCGTTATAGCCTACAGACAAGATGTAATTATCCTTATCAACAATGCAGGCACCTACCTGTGTGCTCGGATCCTTACTTCTCAATGAAGCAAGTTTAGCCACGCCCATAAAGTATTCATCCCAACTGATGTAATCAGATCTCTTATCGCTCATATGGTCCTCCGAAAAGTAAAGTAAAACACCCTTTATTCTATCCGAATAGAGGGTGTGCCGCAATAAAATAATATGCTATTTTAGGAACCGGTAATTATCTTCCGCACTCCATTATGAGACTCTCGCAGAGATCCTCGTATGCAATTCCGTCAGCCTTTGCAGCCTCAGGAAGAAGTGATGTGTTTGTCATACCGGGGAGATTATTTGCCTCGATAAACCAGAATTCGTGATTAACATCGTCGTACATCATGTCAACTCTTCCGTACTGGGTCATTCTGAGGAGCTTAAATATCTTCAGCGCAATCTTCTGACCCCTCTTATAATCTTCCTCATCGATCTGTGCAGGACATACATGTGTTGTGAGACCATCCTGGTACTTGTTCTTGTAATCGTAGAAACCTTCGTGAGGAATGATCTCCGTAATAGGGAGAGCCTTATCGTTTACGATTGATATAGTAATCTCTCTTGCCTTGATGAACTTCTCGATAAGGATCTTCTGATGGTATGAAGCAGCGTATGTAATGGCAGCTTCGAATTCATCCTGTGACTTAACAATGGATACACCGCATGAAGAACCGTTTCCGATAGGCTTTACTACACAAGGCAGGCCGATTTCTTCGTTTACACGCTCGAAAGTAAGTTTATCCGGATTATCAACGATCCAGTCTGCAGTGAGGTATCCTGCTGCTCTGGCAAGTGACTTTGAGAGGTCCTTATCCATAGCAATGGCACAACCCATGTAATCGCAGCCTGTGTATTTAATATCAAAACCGTCAAGCAATGCCTGAACCTGTCCGTTCTCACCGTGGCTGCCATGAAGTCCTAAGAATACTCTGTCGGCAAATTTGCACATTTCAATAACGCGCGGACCAACCCAGCTCTTTCTTCCGCCGTGTTGTCTGATTATTTCGTCGAGATCAGGCTCTGTCTCAGGAATCTCGTATGTGAACGGGTTAACTGTGCCGCGTCTGAAGAATGATTCACAAGGGTTGTTATTCTCGATTCCGTCATATAGATCAACCAAAGCAACCTCGTGTCCTTTGGACAAAAGAGCATTGGCAATAAGACTTGCTGATTTAAGCGATACGTCTCTTTCCGGCGATAAGCCACCGCCAAGAACAGTAATTTTCATACAAATTCCCCTTTTAACGCAAGATAGACAGATTATACTCTTTTTCGGGCAAGGTCTTCATCAATACTCACAAATTGCCACATGTTTGTAAAAACGGAACTTATGTTAAGATTACTAATATATTTAAAATAAGGGGATTTATATGTTCGGTATTTTGTATCTACTCTTATGCGCAGCATTCGGTATTGCCTTTGTAGGCCTCGCAGTTCCGGATGTCCGCAGATTATATATTGCGTGCAGTCCTTCCGCGAAGGCTATAACGCATATTCCGAACACACTGTTCACTGTACCTGCCGGAATCATTACCGGTATGATGTGTGTACCTTTCTTTAACTATTATGTAACTCTCGGTCTTTCCTATATTGTTGATGAAGGCGAGCTGTGCAAGAAAATCGGCGTACTCATTACATTCGCTTTCTTCCTCTGGATGATCCTTACATGCCTCATCCTCATCAACCGTAAAAGAGTTAAGCGCGAGGCTCTTAAGGCTTCCGGCGCTACAGCTATCGAAGACTACAAATTCAACATCGCTGATTCAATCTTCTATGGCCTTGTTATTCTTGCTATCACGATTACTTCCGCATATCTGATGTTCTATACATACAGAATGGAAGGAACAGAGCTTCTCAACGGTTATTCAACATTCTCAGACCTCTCACCTCATACGGCGATGGTCTCTTCCTTTGGTAAGGGTTTCAACTTCCCTACTCAATATATGCATTTCTCCGGCAACGGAATCCGTTATCACTTCCTGTTCTATTTCCTCGCAGGCACACTGCAGTATTTAGGACTCCCTATCGACTATGCACTTAACATGCCTTCCATTATCTCCATGGTTTGCGCTCTCGTGCTCCTCGGACTCCTTGCTATTCTTCTCAGTTCAAGACGCGCATCTTTCCTCATTGCGCCCATCCTTGTTTTCTTCAGAAGTTCACTTAACGTTTTCTTCCACATCAGTGAATATCTTAAGAACGGCAGCACACTCGTACAGGCTGTTAAAGAGATCTCAGCTTCCAGCACATGGTATGCAAAAACTGATTACGACAACTGGGGAATCTGGGCAATCAACGTTTACCCTAACCAGCGTCACCTGATGCTCGGCATCTCTGTTATCCTTATTCTCGTTATCCTCTTCCTGCCTTTTGTAAGAAGACTCGGAATTGCACTCTCGAGAGCAGGAAGCTTCGGCGGAGGCATTAAGGCATTCATCGCTTCAAAGAATGCATGGCTTACGAGATCAGAAGATCCCCTCTACCCTGTTTCAATCACTATTTTGGCATGTGTACTCGCTATCGTTATGCCTTATTTCCACGGTTCGTGCCTCATCGCACTCCTTCTCGTGCTTTTCGGTATGGCAGTCTTCTCAGAGAGCAGACTCCTTTACGCTGCTGTCGCAGTATGCGCTGTAGTATCCTCATTTATCCAGACAACAGTATTCTCTGGCGGATATCAGAACGTTGTCAGCCTCGCATTTGATCCCGGATTCATTCTCGAGAATCCCACATTCTATTCACTGGCACGTTATCTGTTTATCGTTACAGGTTTCACACTCATCTTAGGATTCATTTTCGCTGCGACAACACTCGTAGTGGATATTGTCCGCAAGAAGCCTGTATACCGTTTCCTGTTATTCCTCTGCACACTTAACCCCTTGATCTTTGCATTCATCTTCAAGGTTTCACTTGAGATGCTCGCAAACCATAAGTTCATCCAGGTATCACTCATTCTTGTTGATGCATTCGTTGCGGCACTTATCGGTAACCTCCTTTATATCCCGATCAAGCGCAGAAAGAAGGATGACAGCGCTGATTCTTCCGATGAGGAAGACATCATCGATGTAGAAGTTGCTGATAGTGAACCTGCTGTAGCTGCTGCAGTTTCTGTTGCAGGAGTCAGAACACCTGAGGTTTCAATCAGTGCTTTCGGTGAGTCATTGGAAGAGACAGAAGAGGCACCTAAGATCGAAGTCATCGAGGCTCATACAGGAATCGATGCTGACTTGTCTGAATTCAGCGGTGATAAGGCCGAAGAGAAAACTGAAGAGAAGTCAGAAGAAGAAAAAGAACCGGAGATCGTTGAAGAGGTTATCCCTACAGAGCTCCTGTTCGGTGATTCTAAGACAGACTCGGAGTCAGATGAAGACGATGAGGATGCAGAAGCTAAGGCCGGTGTCGCTGCCCTGGCTGCACTCTTCGGTGATGACATCGATAAGAAGGAAGAAGAAACTGAAGAGGCTAAATCCGAAGAGGATAAGCCTGCCGAAGATAAGACAGAAGAATCTGAGGAAACAGAAAAGCCTGCTGATGAAACTGAAACTGAGGAGTCCGTTGAATCTGAAGAAGATGACAAGAGTGAGGCTTCTGAAGAGTCTGATAAGACAGATGATTCTGATAAAGGAATTAAGGAATCAACATCTGAGCCGGCTCATCTGTCAGTACGCCCCGGTTCAGTCGCTCTGGCAGAGATCAAGTTCGGCGAAGAAGAGCCTGAAGAGGATGCAAACGTTTCCGTTGAATCCGGTGAGGAAGAAGAGACAAAGTCTGATTCAGATGATACTATCGCAGCAGCTGCCCTGAAGCACGAACCCGTTAAGCCTGCCAAGAAGAAGGGACTCTCATTCCCTGCATGGATGGCTCTGGAAGTTGCAGCTGTAATCCTCGCTGTTGCTCTTATGCTCCCTCTCACTGCTACAGGTGTATCAGAGTGGGCTACATATATCAACCTCAACAGCACACCGCTGTCAGTAGATACAGCATCTCCTGTAACCAAGTGGATCATTGAGAACACAGATCCTTCCGATGTATTCCTTACACCTGAATGGTCCATGAACCGCTTCATACTCGCAGGACGTCCCATGTACTATGGCTGGCCTTACTACGCTTGGTCAGCAGGACATGACACATACACAAGAGACACTATCTATCTGTGGCTTATCACCGGCTGCGGCGGAGATATCGATGAGTTCACCAGATACTGCAAGGAAAGAGGCATCAGATACCTCATCGCAGATCCTGAATTCGAGCAGGCAGACTTCGGCAACGGAATTTATTTCAACAAGAAATTCTTCGAAGAGAACCTGACTCATGCAGCTTACTTTGCTGAGGAGAATACAACGATTTATAGAATCTATTAATCGTTCGGATGTTTCTCGTGATATTCGTTCTTGATCTCGTACATCAGTCTGTCGGCTTCGTCGACGTAGTCGTTTACCGTCCTCTTTGATTTTGGATCGGTAAGAACGTAGCCGATACTGATCGAGAACTTGAACGGGTTAACACCCCTGCTGTTTTCTTTTTCGATATAAGAAGTAATCTTGCGTTTGATCTTTTCAGCGTACTTCTTGTCGGCATTTCCGGCTATAATGAGGAACTCGTCACCGCCAAAACGTATGCCTATGGCATCGTCATCATCAATACTGTGAGTAATCGAATCAGATAAGATATGTATCGCTTTGTCTCCGTAAACATGACCATAACGGTCATTGATCTTCTTCATGTTGTTGATATCGATAAACATGATGAGTGCCTGTTTACTGCGCTCTGAACTGCCTTCAACGATCGGAATGGCGTGGCTGACAAAACAGAATCTGTTGTAAAGGCCTGTCATAGGATCTTTGTCGTAAAGGAATCTGAGGTCTCTGTTAGCCTGTTCCAAACGCATGTTAATCCTGAATTCCATGAAGGAATGTTCCATCTTCTCGAGGTACTCATAAATACGGAAAGCTTCATCAATTATGTACGTTCCGTCTCTGAATACGACATAACCATAGTTGTATTGGTTGTTATGCAGCGGATAGAAGAAATAGATATGCTGCTCTCCGGGGATCTTAATAAAGCCAGGAATCCTTAAGTTCTTATCTATTCCCTTATCAGAAATCTTGCCGTCGTAGAGAGCTACTGTAGTGTCAAAATCAGCATCATAGCCGTTACATAGCAGATCACTGTCATCACCGGAAATATTCTCGAAATAGGATCTGTTGAGCATTACATAGTAATTGTCGCCTATGTACTCGCGGTTAGACGAATAGAATTCCCTGAGTCTCTTTTTCATATCACTGTAACCGGATGACTCGAGGATCTGCGTTCTCTCAGCACGCATGAAACGGTTGAAGAAATCCGCCTGCTTGCTCTTTGCATGGATATTTCTGCAGTAATCTCTTCTTCTTATATCATAAGGACTGTCAGCTTCGAGATTGCATCCGCAGCTCTCGCCTATTACAAGTTTGGAAGATACAAATGAGTATTTCTCTTTTTTCTTGCCCTTAACGATGTCATAGAGGAGTTTGCAGCTGTTATAACCGATAGTTTCATAGTCCTGGTCTACCGTGGTAAGAGCAGGATAGGAAACGCTTCCCTCACCTATGTGATCGAATCCGGTTACAATAACATCTCTCGGGAGTTCATATCCTAAATCTCTGAGCTCACATGCAACAGCCAACGCCATAATGTCGTTTGCACAGATAATTACATCCGGCAGTCCATCAGGTGATTTGGCCAGTTCATCTGTAAACGCAATCGCTTTCTCATTGACCCAGTCACCATAGAAGATATTCTTTTTGGGAAGCTTTAAGTCATGCTTTTTCATGACTTCCTTAACGACTTCCAGACGCTCTACAGAATCGACATGCGTCTTTGTGCCGCCGATATAAACAACGTTTTTGACACCATGTTCGGTAATAAGGTGCTCAACGAGTTCTCTCATACCGTCTGAGTTGTTGATGCCTACATAAGGGATATCTTTTATCTGCATGCCGATGCTTACAACGGGGATACCTCTCTTCTTAGCCTCCTTGCACGCCTGTTGCGCCAATATAGGATCGTTAAGAAGTCCGGAGAAAACTATCAGGCCGTCGTATTCTTCGAGCTTAGCGAGCTTGTAAATATTGAACTGGCCTACATTAAAAGAGTCGTTCTCGTTGCTGGCTGCAAATCCGATATAGAAATGCGTATCAAAATCCTTGATAGCAGCGTATTTTTTGATACCCTCAATTGCCTTGAGAGTGATGCTTCCGTTATATCCGTTAGAGAAAACTGCTATACGATGTTTCATAGATACCGCATCCTATATGTGTCTTATACATTTGATATTATAATTCACGAAAACAGCGATTAGTACAGGATAATGATGTGATTACCTGACTCTCGAAAGTGATGAAAATCCTATATTCCTGCTTGGAACAGGTCTATTTTGCACTTTGAAGAAAACATAACAAAAGAAAGAGGCTGCCTCATTTGAGACAGCCTCTTGGCTTATGTCTTAAGTTATAAGAATTACTTCTTTACTTCGTTGAAGCCTTCTCTTGCAGCATATGTTGTGTGCAGGAGCTCGTGAGCCTTGTGTGAGTTAGGCTCGCCAAGATACTTCTCGTAAAGCTCAATGATCTGAGGATTCTTGTGTGACTGACGGAGTGTCTGTCTCTCATCCTCGGAATAGAGTGCCTGAGCTCTCTTCTCCTTGTATGTGTCGAGGATATCGTCACCTTCATTAGGCATGAAGCAAGGACGAACGTAAGGCTGACCACCGCCGTTGATACAACCACCGGGGCATCCCATGATCTCGATGAACTGGTACTTTGACTTGCCTTCGCGGATCTCGTCGAGAAGAACCTTAGCGCTCTTCATGCCGGAAGCGATAGCAACGTTAACTGTTGTACCGTTGATGTCGAGAGAAGCCTCACGGATACCGGCGTCGTGACCACGAACAGCCTTGATCTCGATAGGCTCGCACTCCTTACCTGTGAGCTTATAGTAAACAGTTCTGAGAGCTGCTTCCATAACGCCGCCTGTTACACCGAAGATAACACCTGCGCCTGTGTAATCGCCCATGATATCCTGATCCCACTCCTCATCAGGGAGACGGTTGAACATGATACCTGCACGGCGGATCATTCTTGCGAGCTCACGTGTTGTGAGAACTGCGTCTACATCCGGATAACCATTTGTAACGAGCTGCTCTCTTTCCTTTTCGAACTTCTTAGCAACACAAGGCATGATGGATACAACGAAGATATCCTTAGGATCGATGCCCTTCTCCTGTGCCCAGTAAGACTTGATTACTGCGCCCTGCATCTCGTGAGGAGACTTGCAGGAAGAAAGGTGAGGGAGAAGATCGCCGTAGTTGTACTCAGCGTAGTTGATCCATCCGGGTGAGCATGATGTGATCATAGGGAGAACGCCACCGTTCTGGAGACGTCCGAGGAGCTCTGTGCCCTCTTCCATGATTGTAAGGTCAGCACCGAAGTTAACGTCGTAAACTCTCTCGAAACCGAGTCTTCTGAGAGCTGCGATCATCTTACCTGTGCAAGGTGTTCCGACAGGATTGTCGAACTCTTCACCGATAGCTGCACGTACAGCAGGAGCTGCCTGAACGATAACGTGCTTACCAGCCTTGAAAGCTGCATCAACCTTATCGATCTCTGAGTGCTCCATGAGTGCGCCTGTAGGACATACATTTACGCACTGACCGCACTGGATACAAGGTGAATCTGCGAAGCTTCTGTTCTCAGCAGGTGAAACGAATGTTGCGAAACCACGGTTCTCAAAACCAAGGATTCCCATGCCGTGAGCATTGGAGCAACGAGCGATACAACGGCCGCAGAGGATACACTTAGATGTATCACGGATAAGTCCGGGAGCGAGAGTATCGATGTGTGTCTCAGAGTGAACACCCTGGAAAGCATCTTCTCTTGCGCCTGTGATCTGAGCAACGTGGAGGAGCTCGCACTGGCCGTTCTTATCGCACTGCTGGCAGTTCTTATTGTGGTTAGAGAGCATAAGCTCTACTGATCTTCTACGAGCCTGAACAGCTGCAGGTGAAGAGATCTTGATCTCCATACCCTCAGCTACAGGATATACGCAAGATGCAACGAGTCCTCTAGCGCCTGTTGCTTCTACCAAGCAAACACGGCATGAACCCTGGTTGCACTCACCATGATTAAATGCACAAAGTGAAGGAATCTCATAGCCACAAGCCTTAGCAGCTTCAAGAATGGTGAGGCCGGCTTCAACCTGATAAGGCTGACCTTCAATTTTAATATTAACTAAACTCATTCTTTTGCCTCCTGATTAAACCTTCGAAATTGCGTTGAACTTACATGTGCTGATGCACGCACCACACTTAACGCACTTATCAGCGTCAATAGCCATAGATGCGAGCTTGTGTCCTTCTGCAACGTAATCTGTACGTGTAATGCAGCTTGCAGGGCATCCCTTAGCACACATACCGCAGCCGATACACTTATCAGCGTCAATTGTGTACTGCATGAGATTCTTACAAACGTGAGCAGGGCACTTCTTGTCAACGATGTGAGCGATGTACTCATCACGGAAGTGAGCGAGTGTTGAGTTAACAGGGTTAGATGCTGTCTGGCCAAGAGCGCAGAGGGAGTTAGCCTTGATTGTCTGGCTCAATTCTTCGAGCTCATCAAGATCCTTCATTGTGCCCTTACCCTCAGTAATTCTTGTGAGAATCTCGAGCATTCTCTTTGTACCGATACGGCAAGGTGTGCACTTACCGCAAGACTCGTCGCAGATAAATTCAAGATAGAACTTAGCAACGTCAACCATACAGTTGTCTTCGTCCATTACGATAGCACCGCCTGAACCCATCATAGATCCCTTAGCTACGAGGTTATCGAAATCGATAGGCTCGTCGAGGTACTCAGCTGTCAAGCATCCGCCTGAAGGACCACCTGTCTGGATAGCCTTGAACTGCTTACCATCCGGGATACCGCCACCGATATCATAGATGAGCTCTCTTAATGTTGTACCCATAGGTACTTCTACGAGACCAACGTTGTTAACCTTACCGCCCAAAGCGAATACCTTAGTACCCTTGGACTTCTCTGTACCAACAGATGCGAAGTTAGCAGCGCCTTCTCTGAGGATGTAAGGAACGCAAGCGAGTGTCTCTACGTTGTTAACGCATGTCGGCTTGCCCCAGAGACCCTTGATAGCCGGGAACGGCGGTCTCGGACGAGGCATACCACGCTTACCTTCGATTGAGTTAAGGAGAGCTGTCTCCTCACCGCAAACGAATGCGCCTGCACCGAGTCTGATCTGGCAATCGAAGCTGAAGTCTGAACCAAGGATGTTCTTTCCGAGGAGACCTTCTGCCTTTGCCTGCTCGATAGCGATTCTAAGTCTCTTAACTGCGATAGGATACTCGGCACGTACATAGAAGTAACCTTCTGAAGCGCCGAAAGCATAACCTGCGATCATCATACCTTCGATAACTGCAAGAGGATTTCCCTCGAGGATGGAACGATCCATGAATGCACCCGGGTCGCCCTCGTCGCCGTTACATACAACGTACTTCTGATCAGCTTCTACATTTAAAGCGAACTGCCACTTTCTACCTGTGGGGAATCCTCCGCCGCCACGGCCACGAAGTCCGGAAGCCAAAACTTCATCGATAACTTCCTGCTGTGTCATTGTGAGCGCACGCTTAATTCCCTGGAAAGCGCCGTTGCCGATAGCTTCATTAATATCTTCAGGATTGATAACGCCGCAGCCGTTGAGAGCTACACGTCTCTGCTTCTTATAGAAGAGAATATCTTCCTGCTTTGTAACCTTCTCATTTGTCTTAGGGTCAACATAGAGAAGTCTGTCTACGATCTCACCGCCGATGAGGTCCTTTTCAACGATCTCATCAACATCTTCGATCTTAACCATCTTATAAAGAGTATCCTCAGGATAGATCTTTACGAAAGGTCCCTGTGAGCAGAAACCGAAGCAACCAACCTGGTTAACTGTAGCCTTGTCTTCGATTCCCTTCTCTTTAATAAGAGCGTTAAATCTCTCCATGATCTCTGTGGAGTGAGCTGAAAGGCATCCTGTACCACCGCAAAGAACGATGTGACGCTTACCATCTCCACCCTTGATCTTATCATCGAGGCTCTTTGAGAGAGCTTCAAATCTCTCGTTAAGGTCATTAACTGTGCTTATCATGCCTTTGCTGCCTCCTCTTTCAATTCATTAATGATTGTCGGAACCTGGTCAACCTTAACCTTAGGGTAAACCTGTCCGTTGATGCTTACTGCGGGTGCGATACCGCATGCGCCGATGCAACGGAGAGCATCCAATGTGAAAAGGCCATCTTCACTGGTCTGACCGGGTTTGATCTTCAGAATTTCAGAGAACTTATCGATAACGTTCTGTGCGCCCTTAACATAGCACGCAGTTCCGAGACAGCAACCGATAACATACTTTCCCTTCGGAGTAAGAGAAAAGAATGAGTAGAATGTAACAACTCCATAAATCTCTGCAACCGAAATACCTGTCTTCTGTGATACCAATTCCTGAACTTCGAGCGGAATGTATCCGTACTCATTCTGAATGTCACTCAGGATCATCATCAACGGGGTCTTATCGTTCTTGTGACGATCACAGATCTCCGTAATCTGAGCGACAGCAGCTTCTTGTAATTTAGCCATAAAAACCTCCTGCCTCTTTTGGGAATATTCCAACCTGTCAATTTTACTGTGCAAGGTGGCAGTTAGTCCATACTAACTGCCACCCGATATCAGCCATTTTATGTATCAAAAGTGTAAAAAAGTTAACGCAATTGAATATCTATCATTTTCCTCAAAAATGACTGATTATTCCTCCTCAACGTTGCTTGCAGCGATAACCTTTTCTGCTACTTCCGGCGGTGCTGCCTCATAACGGGCATGAGACATTGCGAACCAGCCTCTGCCCTGAGTCATGGACTTAAGGTCAGTAGCATACTCGAGCATCTCAGCTGTAGGAACTTCCGCATTAACAACAGAACCTAATTCGTCTGCATCGATACCCATGATACGTCCGCGTCTCTTGTTGAGATCGCCCATGATATCACCCTGCTTCTCCTCAGGAACGTGAACCTCAACTGTACTGATGGGTTCGAGGAGCACAGGATTACCCTGTGTCATACCTGCCTTGAATGCGAGGTTAGCAGCAATCTTGAATGCCATTTCTGAAGAGTCAACATCGTGGTAAGAACCGTCAACCAATGTAGCCTTGAGGTTAACTACGGGATATCCTGCGAGAACACCCTTCTTGATGGATTCCTGTAATCCCTTCTCAACTGCAGGGAAGAAGTTCTTAGGTACGGCACCGCCGAATACCTTCTCTTCGAATACGAGGCCTTCCTGCTCGGGATTAGGTTCGAACTCGATCCAAACGTCACCGTACTGGCCGTGGCCGCCGGACTGCTTCTTATGCTTACCCTGAACCTTAACTTTCTTGCGGATTGCTTCACGGTAAGGAACCTTAGGTTCGCCCAATTCACATTCTACGTTGTATTTATTTTTGAGCTGGCTTACAAGGACCTTGAGCTGCATGTCACCGATACCGGAGAGAACCATCTGCTTTGTCTCAGGGTTGGTCTCAACTGAGAAACAATGGTCTTCATCAGCGAGCTTTGTAAGTCCGGAAATGATCTTATCTTCGTCGCCCTTCTTAAGAGGAACAATAGACTTTGAAAGACAAGGCTGAGGGAACTTGATCTTAGGCATCTCGAGGATACGTGCGCGGTCGCAGATCGTATCGTTGGTGTCTGTATTAGCGAGCTTTGAAGCAGCGCCGATATCACCTGCTGTGATGCAGTCTGTTGTAATCTGCTCCTTACCCTTAAGGAAGAACAGACCTCCGATTCTCTCATCCTTACCCTTTGTTGCATTGTAAACAGTGGAGTTAGCGCGGAGTGTACCAGCGTTAACCTTGAAGATACTGATCTTACCTACGAACGGGTCAGAGATTGTCTTGAAGCAGAATGCAACGAGCGGATCGTCGATTGAGCAGCTAACCATCTGTGTGCCGCCATCAGGAAGAGTAGCCTCGAGAGCGGGCTTCTTGCCTGCCGGAGGTGTATCCTTTGAAATGCAGTTGAGGAGGAAGTCAACGCCCCAGTTCATGTAAGCGGAACCGCAGTAGATCGGGTGGAGCTTACCTTCACGGAAACCTGCGTGTACACCATGACGGAATTCATCTTCAGTGAACTTCTCACCTGCGAAGAACTTCTCCATGAGTGCATCGTCAGCCTCTGCAACTACTTCGTTAACCTTTTCCTGGAGCTCGTCAACTCTCTCGTTGTACTGTTCAGGAAGAGGATATTCTACAAATTTACCTGTAGCCTTATCGATAGAAAAAGCCTTACGGTTCATAACGTCAACGATACCTGTCATCTTGCCGTCTTCCATGATAGGGAAAGAGAGCGGGATAACTGAAGGTCCGTAACGCTCCATCATACGAGCTGCTACAGCTTCGAAATCAGCATTAGGCTCATCCATTCTGTTCATGAAGAAAAGGAAAGGAACCTTCTTGCCGTTCAAGAGTCTGATTGCCTTCTCGGAACCCACGGATGTACCACCCTTAGCCGAGATCATGATAACGCCGGAATCTGCGATTCTGATTCCGCTCATCTCTTCTCCGAGGAAGTCGAAGTCACCTGGAGTGTCGATGATGTTGATCTTACTACCCTTATATTCACAGCAGGCAACAGAAAGGCCTACTGACATCTGTCTCTTGATCTCCTCAGGATCGTAGTCGAGTGTGGTATTACCATCGTTAATCCGGCCCTGACGATTAATAGCTTTGGTGTAATAGAGAATAGCCTCAGCTAAGGTCGTCTTGCCGGAACCTACATGTCCGAACAACGCGATGTTGCGAATCTTATCTGCGGAATAATTTTCCATCAGTCATTTCCTCCTTCGAAGACAAAAATAAATACCTATTAATTATAAGGTATCTGATATGCGATTTCCACAAAAAAATATCTCTGCTCGAAAACTTTTTTGTGCATAATAATTTTCGAGCTGTCAAGTGTTTTTGAGGGTTATTTCTAGGAAAAACTGCACAAAAAAAGACCGGCCATTTTGGTGAGCCGGTCTTATCAATAGCTTTTTGACTGATTATTTAGCAGGTCTGGCGAAAATAAGTACCAATCTGTCTTCCTTCGCATCGAAAGGATTGGATGCCAGTGAAGACAATGAAGTAGCTTCGGAAGATCCGCCCATTGAAGACATAAGCTTACCGCCGTCGTCATCAATTGTGGATACGAGTGTCCAACCGTCAGCTGCCTTCTTCTTAAGGAGCTTTGTAAGGGCATCAACGTTAACTTCAGCAGCCTTGTTGTGTTCAACTGTCTCAACGGAATACTCCATCGGGCCGCCGGCACCGCCGCCTGCTCTGACCTTCTTCTCCAAATCTGCAACTGCGCTGTCTAATGCAGCAAGCTTTTTCTCAAGCTCAGCCTTCTCCATCTCGTTCTCCTCGATTTTCTTATTTAATTCCTGGATCATGTTCTCTTTATCAGCGAGCTGGTCTAACATCTGACCCTTTTCACTCTCGCTCAATGCAGCCTGCTTAAGGAATACTGACTGCTTTTCTGCGTTAAGAACGATCTCCTGTGCAGCTGCCTCTGCAAGAACAGTAGCATTCTTAGAGTCAGCGATGATGACCTTTGCTTCCTTGAGTTCTGACTGGAGACCCTTGATCTGATCCTGGATATCTTCTGACTGCTGCTGATATTCTTTGCAAGCCTTCTCAGCATTGTTCATTCTCTTCTCAGCATCCTCAAGCTCTTCTCTGGCCTGCTTGAGTGTATCGTCGAGATCCTTCTGCTGCTGTGCTGCTTCCTTATTGAAATTGTCGATCTCAGCGGCCAATTCATCACGCTTTGCAGCTGCAGCTTCAGCTTCGCTCATGACAGCCTTAGCCTTCTCTGTCATCTCATCGAGTTCAGCCTGAGCCTGCTTGTTGCGCTCTTCAAGGTGGACGATGATCTGATCTCTCTCAGCCTGAGCCTCAGCGATAAGCTTCTCCTTCTCAGCATTAGCCTTATCTCTGTCGCGCTCTGCTTCTTCCTTCATCTTGAGAACTTCAGCAGCCTGCTTCTCGGCAATCTTCTTGTTCTCTTCTTCGAGTCTTGCTCTTTCTTTCTCGTAATCTTCGCCAAGCTTAACGATCTTATCTTCTGCAGCCTTAACCTCTTTTTCCTTCTCGGCAATGAGTTTGTCTGCATTGTCCATCATAACCTGGACTTCTTTTGCCTGTGCAATGACTTCGTCTCTCTTTGCCATAGCCTCGGCATATTCTTTTTCAACCTGAGCAGCAATCTGTTCTGTCTGCTTCTGGGTCTCTTCGTAGATCTTCTCCTGCTCAATCTTGGCAGCAGCGATCATTTCGTCGTGCTCTTTCTGGGACTCCTTCTTAGCCTTCTCGATCATCTCGCTGGCTTCTTTACGGAGAGCATCACGCTTATCGCGGGCCTCAGTCACTTCTCCACGAATTGTCTCTACTGTGGTCTCAAGTGCGGTTTTCTCTTCGAGCTTTTTCTTCTGGAATGCCGTAAATTCCTTATCGAGTTTATTCTTCTCTGTCTCGAACTGATTCTGCATGTTCGCATAATCGGTCTTTAACTTTTCAAGGGCTTCAAGGATTCTCTTTTCTTCCTCGGAACGCTTTGCCTCTGCTCGAGCGATGTTCTCCTGTTGCTTCTGGTTAAGGATTTTCTTAGCTTCAGCAGCAGCCTCTTCGTTGTTGCCTTGTGAAGCCTTCTGGAAATCATATTTGCACATTGAGCAACGGGCAACATTGTCACCCATCATTACGCCGCAAACCGGACACTTCTTCATACGTTGACTCTCCTAGATAGACATGCAGAACGGGCTGCATGCAAAAATAATATGCATATTATATACCAGCACGCCTGAAATTATTATCTTTTCTTCAAATGGATTTTATAAATTTTTAGTTAATTTTCAGAAAGACAGATGTTGTAGGCCATTCTTTTTTGTGTGCGTTGTCATATATAAGCTAATGCCCCCCTTACATATAATGAATTAACTGTTTTATGGGAGGGGTACAAATGCACCAATCTGTTAAAAAATCATTAGTTTTTGCATCCGTTCTCGCATTGGGAACAACTGCAATTGCCGGATGCACAAAGAAGGCTGACGTCAACAACAATGCCGTAGTAGGTATCACTCAGGAACCCGGCATTTTCGACCCGCACACAGTAGTTGCGGCAGGTGACGAAGAAATTATTTTCAACGTTTACGAAGGACTCATGAAGTTCGATTACGAGGGAAACCTTAACCCTTGTCTTGCAACTGATGTTGAGATCTCAGCTGACGCATCTGTATATACATTCACGATCAGAGAAGGCGTTAAGTTCCATGACGGTTCTGATTTTGACGCAAATGACGTTGTTTATTCACTCAAGCGCGCTGCAGGTCTTTTGGAAACACAGGACGGCACAGCACTTGTATCAGAGCTCGATTCCATTACTGACGTACAGGTAACTTCTGACGGACGTGTTGAGGTTACTCTCGAAGCAGGCAACAGCGAGCTCTTGAGTTTCTTTACTGTAGGCATCATCCCCGAAGGATATGACAACTGCCAGAAGGCTCCTGTCGGAACAGGTCCTTTCAAGTTCGAATCTTACACACCCGGCCAGAGCGTAATTCTTATTAAGAATGACAACTATTGGCAGAAGGGTCTTCCTTACCTTGATAAGGTTACTTTCAAGGTTTGCGCTGATATGGATGCCGGTCTTACAGAGCTTGCTAACGGCAGCATCGACATCTTCCCTTACCTTTCAAAGGACCGTGCAGACCAGCTCGATCCTGCTAAGTACAACATTGAATCAAATGGCTCCAACATGGTTCAGATCTTCGCTCTCAACAATGCAGTTGAACCTCTTAACGATGTAAGAGTACGTCAGGCTATCAACTATGCCATCAACAGAAAAGACATCATTTCCGTTACTATGGACGGTGCCGGCGTTGAGCTCGCTACAGCAATGAGCCCTGCAATGGGAAGCTATTACGACACTTCACTCGACGGTTCTTTCGATCAGGATATTGAGAAGGCTAAGGCTCTTATGGCTGAAGCAGGTTACGAGAACGGTTTTGACATTACATGCACAGTACCTTCTTCTTACCTCATCCACGTTAATACAGCAGTTGAGCTCGCTTCAGAACTCAAGGCTATCGGCATCAACATGGAGATCAAGCAGGTTGACTGGGCTACATGGCTTGAGTCTGTATATGCAGGCCGTCAGTACGAGACAACAGTTATCGCTCTTACGAGCTCATATGCTCCTTACGATGTAGTAGGACGTTATGCTTCAACATCTGACGGTAACTTCATCAACTACTCCAACCCTGAAGTTGACGAGCTCTTAAAGAAGATCCCGTTAACTGCAGACGAGAGCGAGAGAACAGAGCTCTATCATCAGGTTCTCGCTGTTCTCACAGAGGATGCATGCTCTGCATACATTCAGGATCCTACAACAATAACAGCCGTATCTACCAGACTTGAAGGCTATCACGTATATCCGATGTACGTTCAGGATATGTCACAGGTTAAACTCGTAGAAAACTGATTTTTTGGATTCCAACTTAAGTAAATATCTTCAGGGCTCCGATCCAATTAGGTTCGGGGCCCTGATCCATATAGTTCTGATTGTTATTTTTATTAAAAACCATATATAATGAATTTTTAATTCACTAATAAAGGAGAGACGGGTTTTGAAAAGCAAATCCGGTTATATTATCGGAAAGATCATCGAGCTGATTTTGACACTTCTGGTAGTGTCATTACTCGTTTTCATTGCCTTTTCCGTCATCCCCGGAGATGCTGCCCGTGTAATGCTCGGACCTAATGCGTCAGATAGCCAGGTTGAATTGCTCCGTGCGGAACTAGGTCTCGACAAACCCCTCGTTTCCCGTTATTTCTCATGGCTCCTGGGAATATTCACATTCAATCCCGGCGTGTCTTATTCATACAGTATCGACGTCAGTGAATTAATTGCCCAGAGACTCCCCGTTACTCTCGGCACGAGCGCGATTGCCATGATCATGGTAATTATCGTATCTTATCCTCTGGCTATTTTAAGTGCACGAAAACCAGGACGCCTGGGAGATCAGATCTGTTCAGTCATCGGACATGTCCTTTTTGCGATCCCGCCTTATGTCGCATCGCTCCTCCTGATCCTTCTGGCGAGTTCTGTTTTCTCACTTCTTACGGTAGGTAACTATGTAAAGCCCTCCGATGATTTCTTCGGATATATCGGCTGCCTGCTCCTGCCTTCTTTTGCTATAGCACTCCCGAAGATAGCAATGAGCTTCAAGTTCTTAAGATCATCCATAATCGAGCAGCAGTCATCTGACTATGTCAGAACATCCAAAAGCCACGGACTGTCTGATTTTAAGATCCTGATCCGTCACGTTCTTCCGAATTCAAACGTTTCATCGATAACGATAATCTCCATCATCATGTCAGACATCTTGGGCGGAAGCCTCATTGTTGAGCAGGTATTTAATCTGCCCGGTTTGGGACGTCTTCTGCTGTCGGCTGTCCAGGGAAGAGATTTCCCTCTGTTATCCGGAATCGTATTCTATATCGCGTTCATAACCGTAATCCTCTACTTTATCTCCGACATCGCATCTAGCTTTGCCGATCCGAGAATCAGGCTCAAATAGGAGGATCGTTTATGGAACAGAAAAAGACTAAAAACAGATCCCCCGAAGCTTCCATCTTCTATACTGCAGGACTCATATTCCTCGGCATAGTTGTGGCTGCATTCATCATTTCCTTATTCTGGACACCTTATTCTCCTGATGCCACTGATGCAGCATCAAAGCTTATGGCTCCTTGCCTTGAGCACCCGTTCGGCACCGATAATTTCGGAAGAGATGTTCTGTCCAGAGTAATGTCTGCTTCAAAATACACACTGCTCATTTCAGGCGCAGGCGTCGGTATCGCACTGATCCTCGGCACCATCACCGGTGTCCTCGCAGGTTACTATGGCGGAATAATCGACAGGGGAATAATGCTGTTCGGCAACAGCATTATGTGTTTCCCCGGAATCCTTTTAGCACTCGTTGCAGTAGCTGTTTTCGGACCTTCCGTAGGAAACGTCATCTGGGCATTGGGACTTGTTTTCGCACCGACATTTGCGAGAGTCTGCCGTGTCGGAACCATGGAAATAAAGGAACTAGACTATATAACGCATGCGAGGATAATGGGTGTAAAGCCTTTGCGCATCATGGCGCTCCACGTATTCCCTAACCTGACATCGCAGCTCCTCCCGGCAACCGTAATCGGCCTTGCCAACATGACGCTGTTCGAATCAGGTATGAGTTATCTGGGACTTGGCGTACAGCCTCCGGACGCTTCATTCGGTAAGATGCTGTCTGATGCTCAGGCATATATCAGGGTAGCACCCTGGCTCGTCATCTTCCCTGCCCTGATGCTGGTCTTCTACATCCTGGGCCTCTATTTCATTTCTGAAGGTCTTCGTGTCGGCCTCACGAAAGGAGGCAAAAGATGACCAGACATATTCACATTGTAAAGGTCCATCACTTGTCCCTGTCTTTCCCGACTAAGAAGAATCCAAATCCGAAGCCGGTTCTGGACGATGTCGATTTTGGTATCAGAGACGGAGAGATCCTAGGTCTCATCGGTAACTCAGGTTCAGGTAAGACCATGACCTCGCTCGCTATCGCTGGTCTGCTGCCTGAGAACGCTGAGATTACCGGAGGTTCCATTAAGTTTGCAGGTAATGACCTGCTCGCCCTGGATCCCAAGGAGCGCCGTGCCATGCTCGGACGCGACATCGGAATGATATTCCAGGAGCCTTCAACTGCTTTGGACCCTCTGATGACAGTCGGAAAGCAGTTAGAAGAGATTCTTACCGCTCATAAAGACCCGTCCATGACTTCCGAGATGCGCCAAAAGACCATAACGGATATGTTGGAACTCGTCGGTTTTACGAATGCCGTAGAGATATTGGGACGTTACCCCCATCAGCTCTCAGGCGGACAGCGCCAGAGAGTTCTTATCGCCGGTGCCGCACTCCTGAAGCCGCGCCTTCTCATCTGCGACGAACCGACCTCGTCTCTGGATACTGTTACTACTGTGTCCATCTTGGAGCTGCTCAAGGATCTGTGCCACAAGCTCCACATGACTATTCTCTTTATTTCCCATGACCTGTCTGCCGTAAGAGGCTTCTGCGACCGCGTTATGGTAATGAAGGACGGTAAGATCGTCGATAAAGACGTGGCATCAGAAATTCTGACTAACCCTAAGAACAGCTATACGGCTGAACTCTTAACCAATGCAAGACTCGATACGAGAATACTCGGCCTTGAACCTGCAACGGTAGACTATTCAACCAGCCCCGTTCTCACAGCGAAAGGAATAACCGCCGGATACGGCAGATCGCTTTTCGAGCGCGTAAAGAAAAAAGCCGAAAAGAAAGATACCAATATCCTTCATGACGTTTCGCTCGATGTCTATCCCAATGAGATCTTAGGTCTTATCGGCGGTTCAGGCAGCGGAAAAACAACACTCATAAGAACACTTCTGGGACTTTTGCCTCATGAAGGTTCCGTAAAGATAAAGAGTTCAAGCATCGGTGCGATATTCCAGGATCCGGTATCGTGTCTTAATCCTTCACATAATATCAAGTGGCACATGTCTGAAGCCTTAAGGGCATCCGGCAAGGCTGCAAAAGGAACAGATACAATGGCAAGAATCACCGCTGTATTAGAAGAGTGCGGTCTGTCTGCCGAATTCTTATCACGCCGTCCTGACGAGCTCTCAGGCGGTCAGCGTCAGCGAATTGCGATTGCAATGTGTCTCATTCAAAAGCCGGCTCTCATCATCGCGGATGAGCCGTTCTCATCGCTCGATGCCAGTTCATCTGCTGAACTCTTAAAGCTCATGACAGACATCAACCGTGAACACCATACGGCGTTCCTTCTTATCACGCACAACATTCACATCGTAAGACAGATCTGTCCGAGACTGATAGTCATGCACGACGGCAGGATCTGCGAAGAAGGCACGACAACTGATGTCCTTAACAATCCTAAATCTGAGAGCACTGCTGCTCTTCTTGAAGCAGAACGTCAGATTCACGGAATCTGAATTTCCCTTTTATTTCCAATAACAAGAAAGGCTGCTCCGAAGAGCAGCCCATCTCAAGGGTGATCTATATAAAGTGAAGTCACTTTATTGAAATGTATTACTTGCATGTCGAACGCCCGACTTATAAGAAACCAGAGTTTATTACTTATACTCATAAGAATCTATATACAACTCTGTAGCACCTTCAACATGAAGCGGAAGAGAATTTGTTCCAGATTCCCATCCATAATTACTAATTGTGATTTCCCATTTGTTGTCACCAATATATTTTGCAGAGTACTGACCCTGGTAATCAACTTGAACATTTGAACCATCAGTAACAACAACTACTTTACTAACGTTCTTATCAAAAGTCAGTTTATTCTGCCAATGTCCAGAATGGTCATTTATAATAGTGCTTCCACTTGCGTTCTTTCCTTCGCCAATAACATCACCAGATAACGCAGTGTTACCACCATTATTGTTGTTATTGTTGTTGTTATTGTTGTTATTATTGTTATTGTTGTTGTTATTATTGTTATTGTCGTAATTTTCGTAATTCTGGTACTGCTGCTGATTGTTGTTATTGTTGTTATTGTTGTTATTATTGCCGTTTGTTGCGGTAATTGTGTTCTTAGGTCTTTCAGTTATTCTGTGAGAAGCAATGCTGGCCTTAGCTTCGTCAGAAAGATCACCGGACAATTCAGGGTCTCCGTCGCTATACCATTTCCAACCGGTGATATTGCCGTTCGCATCTCTGATAACCCAAATATCCTTACGTGAAACGCCTGCATCAAGGAGGTTCTGAATCTCTGAGTTGGCAACTGCATCGTATTCAACAACATCTTCAGGAGCCACTGATTCAGAAGGACCATTTGATTGAGAAGGAGCTGTCGGATCTTCAGGTTCATATGTAGCCTGAGTAAGATATCCGCCTTCACCGTAAGTAAGGTTCTTAACTGTAACCCATGCACTGGCTTCGAAATTGTTGCCGTTGTTAACACTCAGATTGTATTTCATCGTATCAGCCCTGTTCAGTGTAACTGCGACACCGGCAAATGCGGCCGTTGACAAAATAATGATGATACCGACAACAAGAACGATTTCGGTGAGCGTAAAGCCACCCTTTCTGATTGTAATTTTCTTCATATTGATCACTCTCCCTTTTTATAGATTTACCCTTGAAACAGATTTTTGATCTTGTTTTGATAACAAAATTATACGGTAGTTATTTTTTACAATTCAATCACTAATAGATTTATTTTGTAAGGGGTGTTTTAACAAAATGTAACAAAGTGTTAAACGCATTTTGTCGAAGCAATTTTCCGGGCTTCGTTTATCAAAGAAGCCTTAGTATTACTGCATTTTCCGTCAATATACCGCTCAAATAACTCTGACAAAATCTCGCCTACCACAGGACCTTTGGGAACACCTGATTCTATAATATCATTTCCATCAATTTTCAGATCTTTTATCTTGAAAACGGCACCCGAATCTTTAAGTTCCTTGCTGATATCCGTAATAGCCTGAAGATGTTCCAGGCGTTTTTGTCCCAAATGGGAATGAGCCAGGATATCGGCCCTCTGCAAAATGGGGAGCTTATCCATTATTTCCTCAGGATATTCACTCATAAATCTGTGAACCGCTGTTCTGTCGGCATTGACGTAGGTGTCATGAAGATTTACGAGGAGATACACATTCCGGATTATCTGCCTGGGATATTTAAGTTCATTGAGAACACGTTCTGCTATCTTCGAACTGACTCTGGGGTGTCCCTTCATGTGGCCGACCCCATTCTGATCCATTACAAAACACTCCGGCTTACCCAGATCGTGGAAAAGCGCCGCCAGCGCAAGTTCAGGATCGCGGCCCCGGCCCTCAATATAAGGAATATTATTTAATACACTCAGAGTATGTTCGAGAACATCCTGGTCGTGATAATGCGATTTCTGGTCGAACCCGTGGCAAATGCCGATTTCCGGAATGATGACACTTAATATCTTCCATCCGGTTCTTATTGCCTGCGGCGCATATTTCCCGGTAACTATTCCCGTCAGTTCGCTTGCGATGCGTTCGCCCGAGATATCGGACAACTCACCGGCGCATTTTTCCATGGCTCTAAGTGTATTCTTCTCAATGTCAAATCCGAAAGTTGAACTGAATCTCAATCCTCTCAGTATTCTGAGCGCATCTTCGCCAAAGCGCTTCCCGGGTTCCCCAACGGCTCTTATAAGGTGATCACCGCAATCACCGATTCCGCCTTCAGGATCAAATATCCTGCCGTCGGAATCCATATACATTGCATTTATCGTAAAATCCCTTCTCCTGACATCGTCTTCAATCGTTGTCTTAAAGACGACTTCATCCGGTCTTCTCAGATCAGAATATGCCCCGTCCTCCCTGAAAGTTGTAATCTCTATGTTTCCTTCTGGAGTAATGGCCGTGATGGTACCGTGCTTTGCCCCGGTATCGAAATAATCTATCCCCGCTCCTTTTAAAACAGCCACGGTATCTTCAGGTCGGGCAGAAGTTGCTATATCGTAATCATGGGGATTTCTTCCGAGAACAATATCGCGAACGGCACCGCCGGCCACATAAGCGCTGTAGCCGGAGTAGCAGATCTGTTTCAAGATCTTTTTCACATAGTCAGGAATCCTGTTTGCCGGAATCGTTCTTTCGCGATTATCAATACTCATAATCTGATTATAACAAACCCCAAAGTGTCATATTCTCGAAATAATTGAAACATTAGTTATGGTTATAATATTTTTGTTTATTATAAGCGCACGCTCGCTTTGGGGGAGGAAAATATGTTATTTACGAGAAAACCTTATCAGATCAACTCCGTTTATTTTGAAGACAACACACTTAAGATCGGATGCCGTTGTCAGGAATATACAGAAGCACTGACTGGCGGAAGAGCAGTTTTCAAAGACGGCAAGGGAAGCGTTTCGATCTCACTGTTCTCACCCGTTGCAAATATCATCTCGGTAAAAGTTTCCAATCACCTTTCCGAACCCCGTGCAAAATCAACTTCAGTCATTGCATTAAGACCGGCAGCAACCGGTTCGATTGAAGACAGAGGAGATATACTTGTTTTTAAGAGCGGTTCACTCGAAGCTCATATAAATAAAAATACGTTCTCGATTAAATTCTTATACTATGGTGCTGAGATAGCGGGCCAGACAGCAAATATGCCGGTCTTCTACAAGACTGGTGCAGGTTCAGCAAACAACTATGCCGTTTCTTCTGAGGTATTCACAGGTGCCAGTTTCGACTTAAGACAGGGCGAGATAATCTACGGATTAGGCGGAACAGGATCATCTGTTATCCGCAACGGCCAGACAGTTAAGTGCGAAGACCGTTCACGTGTACCCGGAACCGAGCATATTCCGTTTATTCTTTCTTCTTCGAAGTACGGTCTGTTCGTAAATACCAGCCGTCCGGTTACTTTCGATGTCGGTTCTGAAAACTCCTGCTTAAGCTTTGAGACTGATGGAGAAGAAATCGAATACAGCGTAATCGCCAACGATTCAATGACCCAGATCCTTGAGACATATAACCAGCTCAACGGACGCGCACCCGCTGTTTCTTATACAACAGGCGGTATTGCGCTCGCATTGGACGACGATTTTACCATCACTGCACAGGGTATCGTTGATGCATTGAGAAATGCTCTGTCAGCAGGCGTAAACGTTAAGGAAATCTGGCTCGGAAATTCATGGCATCCTGATTATGCACCGTACGGTTTTACATGGGATACAGTAAGATTCCCTGATGTCAGAGCGTTTGCAAAATCAGTTACTGACCTCGGCATAACACTCGGCTTGTCAGTAAATCCTTTCATATCTGATAAGGCACCTATGTTCGCCGATCTCCTTGATTCAGGCTGTTTCGTCTCTTACCCTGACGGCAGAGCCGTTATCTGTGACAGCGACAACGGCGGTTTTGCACTCCTTGACTTAAATGTCCCTGATGCAAGAAGCTGGTTCGTTAATTCATGCAACAGCATGGCTGCTGACGGATTCAATGTATTTGAATCTGACTACACGGGCCTGCTTACAGACGTATTTGAAGAAGCATCCGGCAAGAAGGGCAGTCTGTCCGGTTTTACAGGAATAATCAATTCCACTCTGTGCGATATCTCTGCAAGAGAACACGGCAGATTCGGTTCATACATAATTACGGATGCAGTCTGCTCCGGCGATCAGAGATCTCCTTACAGAAATGTCTTCTGCCCTCTGACACCTGATTATGCAGATCTGAGCAGCGCGGTTAAGAATACTATTTCTTATAACCTTACGGGCTTTGGCGGAATCAATATCGATATCCCTGCAAAAGATCTCATCGACCCTAAGCTCTTTGACCGTTGGGTAGCATTTGCTGCATTTACTCCCCACGCGAGATTCAGAGGCTCACTTAAACTTTTGGAAGATGCTAAAACAACTGACTCCATTAAGGCATTCAGTGCTATAAGAACAGGTTTGTCTCCTTATATTTATTCGAGCATTTGCGAGAACATTAACTTCGGAACACCTGTTATCCGTACATTGGGATTGGATTTTTCCAATGAGCCTTCTTCTGTATTCGCTGACTCTGAATACATGTTGGGTTCTTCCCTCCTCGTAGCTCCTGTTACATCTTCAGGCGACACAATAAGAATCTACATACCTTCAGGCATCTGGACTGATTTCATGACTCACGAGAAGATCCAGGGCCCCAGATACATCTCACGCAAGGTTACTCCCGGCAGCGTACCTGTATTTGTCCGTCCCAACTCCATTGTCCCGACCAAGACAAATGACAATCAGACAAATATCGGCAGCCTCGACAATCTTACTTTCACATGTTTCGGTTTGGGCAACGGCTCAACAGCTGCATGTGAAGTATTTGGTGTCGGCGGACAGGCTTCAGGCGTAATCACCGCAGAAGTAGCCGGAAACAAGATAACAGTCCGCACGAATAATCTCGGCGGAAATAAACGTCTTATTCTTTCCGGGGTATTTAATGTCGTAGGACTGTCTGAATCCGTACCCGAGAAACTCAGTTACGGTACTTCAATCGAGTTCTCAGGCAACGAGCTCATTATCAGCTTAGGCTAAAGGCACTTCGTCGAAGAACGAAATAAGATCTGCGAAATACTCTTCCTTCACGGGTTCATTCTGAATCTCGTGACGGTAAGGTCCGTAATTCTTGACCTTAATATTCGCACCGGACTCCTTCATTCTCTCGATTACTTTCTCTACGCCGGTACCATAGCTTCCGACAGGGTCTTCACTGCCGTATGTAAACATGCAGGGACGGTTCGGAACCAGAGCGTAAGCGTTATCGCTCTGCATAAAGCTGATGAGTCCGAACAAAGTCTTGAATCCTTCGCTCGTAAAATAGAATCCGCACATCGGATCGTCGATATATTTCTGAACTTCTTCAGGAATCGTGGACAGCCAGTCGTAAGTGGTTTTCGCATTCTCGATACGCTTCGTATAAGAACCGAATGCAATGTAAGTTAAGAGTTTATTGCGTTTTTTGGCCGTTCCGAAAACACATGCCGCACTGGCTAAAAACTTTCCAAGACCAACTGCGGGATTCGGACCTGCCGTTGAGGAGAAAACAAATCCGTCAAAACGTTTGCTGTATCTGGGTGTGGAGAAGATCGACCTTACAACAAAAGAACCCATCGAATGGCCATAGAGGATGTATTTCAATCCGTCTCTGCCAAAACGTTCCACCGCATATTCATGGAAACCCATTATGTCGGTAAGAAGTACCTGCCAGGAATTCTTGGCACCTCCGAAATATCCTTTGGGAAAACCTGCATCCTTATTCTCATAATAAGTCTGGCCATGACCCGGCATATCCATTCCGCAGACGTGATAACCGGCTTCGTTGAACCTCGCGATCATCTCCTCATAGCGGGCAACATATTCAGCCATGCCGTGACAGATCTGAATAACACCCTTTATCTCAGGCGCAGAAGACGGATAAAAAAATCCGACGATCTTAAAGCCCTTCCCTACTGAACTGACAAATACTTTCTTCTCGGGATTAAGCTGTGCCATAAGATACCTCCCAGTGATACGGATGATTTCTTCTATTTATTGTAACATCTTTTAGGACAGGTCACCCCGATTGCCCCAATGTGCTCTTTACAAGAGAAGTATTTTCCTTAAAATTAAAAAACAATAATAAAAATAAATGCATTATAATGTACACTTGAACTGGTATTGTACCATGCAAGTTAAGACCATTGTTTTATAAACCATAAGGAGAAGCAAAGTTCATGTTTGAAATAGTTAAAAAGAGGATGCTGGGTCCCAAGGTATTCCTGATGGACGTAGTAGCACCGCTTGTAGCTGCAAAGGCCATGCCCGGACAGTTCCTTATCGTCCGTGCTGATAAAGACGGCGAGAGAATCCCGCTCACTGTATGTGATTTCGATCGCAAGAAAGGAATCATCACCATCGTTTATCAGACAGTCGGTGCAGAGACAGAGCGCATGAGCAGAATGGAAGAAGGCCAGTGCTTTGCTGATGTAGTAGGCCCTCTGGGTAATCCTTCAGACCTTTGCGATCTTCCCATCGAAGAACTCAAGAAAAAGAAGATACTCTTTATCGCAGGCGGTGTAGGAACCGCACCGGTTTATAACCAGCTCAAGTGGCTCCACGATAACGGTGTCGAGGTCGACTGCATCCAGGGTGCGAGGACCAAGGATCTCCTTATTTTCGAAGATGAGATGAGAGCCGTTACAAAGAACCTCTACTTCGCAACTGATGATGGTTCTTATGGAATCCACGGCAACGTCTGTGTCGCACTCCAGCAGCTCTGGGATGAAGGAATCCGCTATGACCACTGCGTTGTAATCGGACCTGTCATCATGATGAAGTTCGCTTGCGAGCTCACTAAAAAGCTCGGCATTCATACGATCATTTCAATGAACACCATAATGGTTGACGGCACAGGAATGTGCGGCGCGTGCAGACTCCTTGTCGGCGGCGAAGTTAAATTCGCCTGCGTTGACGGTCCTGAATTCGACGGTCACCTGGTTGATTTCGATCAGGCACTGCAGCGTTCACGCCTCTATAAGACACAGGAAGGTGAGCTCATGTTAAGACTCACCGAAGGCGACACGCACAGCGGCGGATGCGGAATGTGTTCATAAAGGAGAATAAGGCTAATGGATATAGATGTAATGAAAAAAGTACCGGTTTCTGAGCAGGATCCCCAGGTCCGCGCTACGAATTTCGATGAGGTAAACCTGGGATATACAAAGGATGAGGCCGTTTTGGAAGCTTCCCGCTGTCTCACCTGCAAGAACGCTCGTTGTGTACAGGGCTGCCCTGTATCAATTGACATACCGAGCTTCATCTCCAGGGTCAAAGAAGGAGACGTGGAAGGAGCATACAATGTTATCTCTTTATCTTCCTCCCTCCCCGCAGTATGCGGCCGTGTCTGCCCTCAGGAAACACAGTGTGAGGCACAGTGCGTAAGAGGAATTAAGGGAGAGGCTGTATCTATCGGACGTCTCGAAAGGTTTGTCGCTGACACTGCAAAGGAAATGGGAATCAAGCCCCAGCTCCCTGCTGATATGGTTAAGAAGGGTAAGAAGGTTGCCATCATAGGTGCTGGCCCGTCAGGACTCACATGTGCCGGCGACCTCGCAAAGATGGGCTATGATGTAACGATTTTCGAGGCTCTGCACAAAGCAGGCGGCGTATTGGTTTACGGCATCCCTGAGTTCCGTCTCCCTAAGGACAAAGTAGTTGCAAAGGAAGTCGAGAACATTAAGGCATTGGGCGTAGAGATCGTTACCGACTGCGTTATCGGACGTTCTCTTACAATCGACGATCTGTTCGAACAGGAAGGATTCTCCGCCGTATTTATCGGTTCAGGCGCAGGTCTCCCCCGCTTCATGAATATCCCCGGTGAGCAGGCTCTGGGCGTGTTCTCCGCTAATGAATATCTCACGAGGTCCAATCTCATGGGGGCTTTCTCACCTGACTCCAGAACTCCTATCATGAGGGCAAAGAAGGCTGTTATCGTAGGAGGCGGAAACGTTGCCATGGATGCTGCACGTACTGCAAAGCGTCTCGGTTCAGAGGTCCACGTTGTTTACCGCCGTTCCGAAGAAGAGCTCCCTGCCCGTAAGGAAGAAGTCCATCACGCTAAGGAAGAAGGCATCATCTTTGACCTTCTCACCAACCCTGTTGAGATCCTTACTGACGAGAACGGCTGGGTAAAGGGATGCAAGTGCATCCGCATGGAACTCGGCGAACCCGACGCATCAGGCAGAAGATCTCCGGTACCGGTTGAAGGTTCCGAGTTCACTATCGACTGCGATGCGGTAATCATGTCCCTCGGCACATCACCTAACCCGCTCATCAAGAAGACTACATCCGGCCTCGAGGTTAACAAGCGCGGCGGCATCATCGTTAACGAAGCGGAAATGACATCCAGAGACGGTGTTTTCGCAGGCGGAGACGCAGTAACAGGCGCAGCTACGGTAATCCTCGCTATGGGCGCAGGTAAATCTGCAGCAAAGGGAATCGACGAGTATCTGTCTAAATAAAGAGTTTTTCAGTGATAACTGGCGTTTTTTGATAGGAATAATCTATAAATATTCTTGAAGAGAGGTCAAAAAACGTGCAGTTTGTCATTGACACTTTTTCTATGATGGTTGTAATATTTTAAAAATTTTAATAAATTAGGCACCAAGATAATTTTCTTCACACCTTGGGGGTTCAGTTTGAAGTTTTTCCATCACAAAACCGGCATAGTTCTCACATCACTTGTTCTCTCTGCATCAATGATTACAGCCTGCAATAACTCTGATGTCTTATATGAGAACGAGGAAGGCTCTGTTACCGAAGAAACGGTACAGGAATCAATCAGTGTAACCATCGTTTCGGACGATAAAACGATAACCGTAGAAGGAACGACTGATAAGTCTGTTTCCCAGATCTTAAAAGATGCAAATGTTTCCCTGTCTTCAGATGAGATCCTGTCCGTCGATTCAGACCAGGCGCTCACCGATGGCATGACCATCCGCGTTCTGAAGCAGAGAACAATTAATATCGTTATCAGAGCCGAGAATCCGGAAGAAGAAGCTGATACCCGTTATACGGCAGTAATCTACGGAAATACCGTAGACGATGCTATTAAGACACTCGGTATTGATCTTACGGATAAGCTCGTCGGACTGAGCTCTAATTTCGAGTTGTACAACGGCATAACAATTGTTATTTATAGAAAACCTCCCGAACCCGAAGAAGTTGTCGAAGAGGAAGAATACTACTACGAAGAAGAGGACTATTCTTACGACTATTCCGGCGGCGGATACTCAGGTGGAGGTTATTCAGGCGGATCATCCGGCGGTGGTTCCAGCTCTTCCGGTGGCGGTTCTTCATCAGGCGGAGGCTCAGCTCCCACCAATCCCGCACCTGTAGAAACAGCTGCTCCTGTTGTTGAGACAGAACCTCCGGCAACAGAAAGAACAGTAGTAAACGTTGAGATTTACGAAGACTGCGACGGCTCAGGCCACGGCGTTAAGGTAATTACATATTCAGACGGATCACAAGAGGAGATTGAATTCTGATATGAAAAAGGCAGCACTTCAATTTATCTGTTCTGCAGCAATTGCCCTGTTGGTTGTTCTTTCGACCAATCCTAAAGTAATGTTCAATGCAGATGAGGTGCCTGAACAAAATAATCCCGGCTTCGTTAACCAGGAAGAAGGAACTGACGGTAACAAGACTCCGGACGAAAACCCTGCCGATAATCCTACAACTGATTCTGAAAATAACGATCCTGAAAATACAGATCCCGATACACAGGACCCTGTCATAACTGATCCTATAATAGAACCCGATCCTATCAAAACCGGATTGGTCAATGAGAATGACGCCTGGTATTTCTATAACCAGGACGGTTCACTGTTTAAGGGCGGTTTGAAAGAAGTAAGCGTTAATGGTGAGACAAAGTACTATTACTTCCAGGAGGATGGTACTGCATTTACAGGTGGTTATAAGCCTTTGACCAAAGACGGCAAGAGAGCTTACTACTATTTCCAGGCTGACGGTTCTGCTTACACAAATGGCTACCTGAATTTCGAGCAGAGCGGAAAACAGTATTACTTTTTCTTCCAGCCTGACGGAACTGCTTTTACAGGCGGCTATAAGGAAATCAATATCGGCGGCCAGACAAAGTATTTCTATTTCCTCGCAAACGGACAGGGTTATAACACAGGTTATAAGACCGTCATGATCGATGGCGTTAAGCATTACTTCTTCTTCGGTTCCAATGCAGAAGCAGAAACAAACAGAATCGAGACAGTCTCTTTGGGCGAGCGCAAAGCTTATTTCTATCTCGAGAACAACGGCCGCGCATTCACAAAGGGTTATAAGGAACTCCAGTCCAACGGTAAGACTGATTACTATTACTTTCTGCAGAACGGCCAGGCATTTACGACCGGCTATAAGACTGCAAAGATCAACGGAACAAATTATTTCTTCTATTTCGAGAAAGATGGCCGTGCTTTCACAGGCGGACTCAAGGAGATCTCTTTCGGAAGCGAGTCTTTCGTGTACTTCTTCCAATCAAACGGAAGGGGCCTTACTCAGACATGGAAAGATGCAAATGGTAAGCGTTACTATTTCCAGTCCAACGGCAGAGCCCAGAAAAATACATTCTTCAACGAGGGAAACAAGCGTTATTACGCAGGAACAGATTCTTCAGTTGTCAGGAACAACTGGGTTACAGTCGGAAAGAACTGTTACCGCGCTGACAGCAACGGCGCAATCCTGACAAATACTGTTTTCGAGGGTTATAAGTTAAACTCCGACGGTTCATGCCCTACCAGATACCGTATCCTGGAAGATGTTAACCGCATCACCACACCCGGCATGACCAATCAGCAAAAAATCGATGCTATCTTCTACTGGATCTACAATAACGACATGTACTATATCAGATCCTATGACCACACCCGTTCTGACTGGGTCTGGCAGCCGACTTGGGTAGATGACATGTGCACCCGTCTTATGGATGACTATGGTGGAAACTGCTTCTGCTATGCATCTTACATGGGATTCCTGGTAAAAGAAGCAACAGGTCTCCAGGTCCGTGTTTATCACGGAATGACACCCGGTGCCAGCGTTCCGCTGACTCCTCACGGATGGATGACCGTTAACCAGGACGGAACATGGTACTCATACGATATCGACCTGTACAAGTTCAGCAATTTCAGATTGTCTTATTGCTACAAGCTTGATTATTTCGCTAACGGAGAAGGTTCATTGTACCAGGAAGGTGTAGCGACAAATCTGTATTAATTTATGGTCTTCAGTTCGATAGTCTTTTTATGCTTATTTCTACCGGTTGTATTAATTCTTCACACGGTAATACCTGACAGAAGAGTTAAAAACGGCTTGCTCATAGTGGCGAGCCTGCTGTTTTACGCATACGGGGAGCCTTTGTATTTGATCATCATGGTTGCAAGTTCCATTTGCAACTACCTGTTCGCCCTGTTGCTCTCGAAGAAAAAGAGTAAGGCTATTCTCATTCTGGCGGTTATCGTAAATATCGGAGTGCTCGGCGTATTTAAGTATTCCGGATTCATCGTAGAAAATATCAATTCCCTGTCAGGTCTCTCTATTCACGTTCCAGAGATCACGCTCCCTATCGGAATATCGTTTTTTACTTTCCAGGCGTTGAGCTACGTAATAGACGTTTATCGCGAAGAGGTTACGGCTCAGAAGAATTATTTCAGGGTTCTGCTCTATATATCCTTCTTCCCTCAGCTGATTGCAGGACCTATTGTCCGTTACAAAGATATCGAACAGGATATTGAGAACAGACCTAAGGCCACAGCGGACGAGATTGCTCTCGGCATGCGAAGATTCATTGTTGGTCTGGGTAAAAAGGTCATTATTTCAAACACAATGGGACTGGCAGCCGACTATTTCTTTAATGCCGGTCCTGCGAATATAAATATCGTAGGCGCATGGATCGCAGCTATTGCCTATCTGATGCAGATCTATTTTGACTTCAGCGGCTATAGTGATATGGCTATCGGTCTGGGCGGCATGCTCGGTTTCCATATCAAGGAAAACTTCGATCATCCTTATACAGCAGTTACGGTACAGGACTTCTGGCGCAGATGGCACATCTCACTGTCTTCCTGGTTCCGTGATTATGTTTACATTCCGCTCGGAGGAAACAGAAAGGGTAAGGCCAGAACCATCATCAACCGCTTTATCATCTTCTTCCTCGTAGGTCTGTGGCACGGTGCCAATTGGACATTCATCGTCTGGGGTTTATTCCACGGACTTTTCCTGCTGTTCGAAGCAACGGTTCCGGTCAGCAAACTCCCAAAAATCATCACACGCATCTATACCCTGCTCGTAGTTACAGTAGGTTTTGTGATCTTCAGGGCAGACAGCCTCAAGGATGCTGCAGGATTCATCGCGAAAATGTTCAGCGGTACGGATTTCTCGGCAGCTGCCACCAGCTTCAACATGCAGATGCTGACGCCGTTCTTTTTTTTCGCGCTGTGTATGGCAATTCTCTCCTGCGGTACACTCAACAAGTTAACGACCTGGGTATCTTCCTTATCTTCGAAAGAAACCCTTACAGGCAAAGAGAAACTGGTTCTTACAACCACGTTTATTCTCTCATGGCTCCTTCTCGCCTGGTGCATAATCAGGCTCGCAGGCAGCAACTATAATCCGTTTATTTATTTCCGTTTCTAACAGTTGGTCATTATGAAATTCAAATCTCACATTTTTATCATCGCCTGTTTAGCAATAATGTTATTGCCCGCTGTTGGTATGCTCTTCTTCCCTACGACAACCTCGTCAGAGAACAAGGCTATGGCAGAGGCTCCTGTTCTCATGAAGGACGGTGCCATTAACAAGAAGTTCTTTGATGATTTCGACAACTGGTTTAACGACCACATAGCATTCAGAAACCAGATGGTCTATGCCGATGCAATGATTCAGACAAAAATCTTCCAGGAATCAAGTGTAAGCGGCGTAATCAAGGGAACTGACGGCTGGCTCTACTATTCTTCTACTCTTGATGATTATCTCGGCAGCGATGTCCTCACCGACAGAGAGCTGTTCAATCTGTCCCACAATTTATATGTGGTTCAGAGTTATATGGATGAACGTGATATTACTTTCGTTGTGATGATTCCGCCCAACAAGAACACACTCTATGGCGAACACATGCCTTATTACGACAACTTTATCGTGAGCACCGACCACAGTGCAATTCTACTGGCAGATTACATGCCTGAAAATACCATTCACTATCTGGATCTGTTCGAGCTCTTCGGCAGGACAGATGAAGTCTTATATTTCAGACAGGATTCGCACTGGAACAACAAGGGCGCACTCATGGTTTACAACGCCATGATGGATTCAATGGACATAGAGCACGAAGACTACAGTTCAATCGATCCTGTAATGGTATTGAGTTCTGACGGCGACCTCAATAAGATGCTGTATAGCTTCTATGGTCCCGCCGAGTACGATTACGACTATCAGATTCCTCAGAACTACACCTATGTCCAGGGCGAGGATGTCGAGAGCCGCTGGATCGTTACTGAGAATCCTGACGGTTCAGGAACTATTCTGGTATTCCGTGATTCGTTTGCGAACTCACTTATCCCCTTCGTTTCGAACCACTTTGTGACAGCGGCTTACTCCAAGGCTCTGCCTAATCCGCTTGAGAAGTATATTGAGACATACAATCCCGGTTATATTGTTATCGAAAAGGTCGAAAGAAATATTTCCGATTATCTCACGATGCCTCCGGTCCTCACCGCTCCTTCTGCGACGGTCCCGGATAACTGTGAGGAAGCTGATACGGATTCTACCGTCCAGGTCGAAGCGTGCATGTACGACGTCAACTACTGGGCTTTCTCAGGCACGATTGATAGCGGATATCTGAGCAGCGACACTGAGATCATCGTCAGCATTGACGGCAAACCATATATGTCTTATCAGACAGGAGAAGACGGTTGGCTGCTCTATCTGAAGAAGGCTGACTTCGAGAGCGATACCGCTCATGTCGAAGTGTTTACTGTATCAGGCGGCCAGTGTTCCTGCGTACTATCTTCTGACGTTGTTCTGGCTGAATAATTCCCTGCCCGAAAACTAAAGCGTGCAAATTCAGTGCATAAAAAAAACCCGCGCTCGATTGAGCACGGGTCCTTTATTAATCAACTATATCAGTCGTCAATTATGCGTTGCAGATGATGGAGAAATCCTCAGCCTTGAGGGAAGCACCACCTACGAGACCGCCGTTGATGTCGGGCTGAGCGAAGAGGCCTGCAGCGTTCTTAGCGTTGCAAGAACCACCGTACTGGATTGTGATAGCCTCAGCGCACTTAGGGCAATAGAGCTCAGCGATAACGCCACGGATGAACTTGCAAACTTCTTCAGCCTGCTCGTCTGTAGCTGTCTTACCTGTGCCGATAGCCCAGATAGGCTCATAAGCGATTGTGATCTGGCAGAGCTTGTCAGCAGGGATATCCTTGAAAGCGCCAACGATCTGACCCTTGATCCAGTCGAATGTCTCACCAGCTTCACGCTGAGCAAGAGACTCACCGCAGCAGATGATAGGTCTTACACCATACTTGAGGAGTGCGAGAGCCTTCTTGTTAACTGTCTCGTCTGTCTCTGCGTTGTACTCACGTCTCTCGGAGTGACCGATGATGCAGTAATTTACGCCCATCTTAGCGAGCCAGAGAGGTGAGATCTCGCCTGTGAATGCACCCTTCTCTTCGAAGTGGCAGTTCTGAGCAGCGATCTTGATGTTTGTGTAAGCAGCAGCCTCAACTGCAGCAGCGAGTGCTGTAGCAGGAACGCCGAGAGCGATTCTGTGCTCTGCATTCTTAACGAGGGGCTTGAGCTCTTCGATGAGCTTAACAGCATCTGCAGGGATACCACAGTTCATCTTCCAGTTACCAGCAGCAAAGATTCTGCCTGTCTTCTTGTCGTTGAGGCAGTCGATACCAGGGAGAACCTTACCCTCGATGTACTCGAGAGAAGCGCCGCCGCCTGTAGAGATGTGAGAAACCTTATCAGCATAGCCGAGCTTCTCGATAGCAGCTGCAGAGTCACCACCACCGATGATGGAGATAGCGTCTGTATCAGCAATTGCCTTAGCAAGAGCCTCTGTACCAACTGCGAACTTATCGAACTCGAAAACGCCTGCAGGGCCGTTCCAGATGATTGTCTTAGCTTCCTTGATAGCTGCAGAGAATGTCTCGATTGTCTTAGGACCGATGTCGAGGCCTTCCCAGCCTTCAGGAATCTCCATAGAAGGAACAACCTTTGATTCAGCATCTGCTGCGAACTCTGTAGCAACTACAGTGTCCTCAGGAAGGAGGAGCTTAACGCCCTTCTCTTCAGCCTTAGCCATGAGTTCCTTAGCGAGGTCAACCTTATCAGCTTCGAAGAGTGAGTTACCGATTGTACCACCCTTAGCGCCGATGAATGTATAAGCCATACCACCACCAATGATGATCGTATCAGCCTTGTCTAAGAGGTTTGTGATAACGCCGATCTTGTCGGAAACCTTAGCACCGCCAAGAATAGCAACGAACGGTCTGGCCGGATTATCGAGCGCGCCGCCGATGAAGTCGATTTCCTTCTTGATGAGGTAACCGCAAGCGGAAGGAAGGAAGTTTGCGAGACCTGCTGTTGAAGCATGAGCACGGTGAGCTGTACCGAATGCATCGTTTACATAGAGGTCAGCCATAGAAGCGAGCTCTGCAGCAAACTTAGGATCGTTCTTTGTCTCTTCCTTGTGGAAACGAACATTCTCGAGCATGAGGATCTCGCCATCCTTAAGAGCAGCAGCCTTTGCCTTTGCATCTTCGCCGATTACGTCAGCAGCGAGAGTAACGGGCTTGCCGATGAGTTCTGCGAGACGGTCAGCAGCAGGCTTCATAGAGAACTTAGCCTCAGGTCCGTTCTTCGGACGGCCGAGGTGAGAAACGAGAATAACCTTCGCATTGTTGTCTACGAGGTACTTGATTGTAGGGAGAGCACCCTTAATTCTCTTGTCGTCTGTGATCTTTGTGCCTGTTTCCTTGTCGAGCGGTACGTTAAAGTCAACGCGGACAATAACTCTCTTGCCGGCTACGTCTAAATCTTCGACACTTTTCTTGTCATACATTGCCATGGATTGTCACACTCCTGATTCATTAATTTTGTGATAAACACTAACTTGGAAATTATACAACGTACGCACGAGTTATAAAAGCAATAAACAAGGCGAGTTTGGATTATATTTTTCCAAACTCGCCATTTTTTGTCCGTTTATCGTTCTAGTGAAAATTATTTCTTGCCGAGAAGCTCTACGATCTCGTGGATCTTGAAGACCTTCTGACCGTCTACATAGAATCTGAAGAGCTCTCCATCCTTGTCGTAGATCTCGAAATGCTTACCGTAGGAAGCAACGAGTCCTCTCATTGTATCGATCTCGAAAACCTTTCTCTCAAAAGGTGCGCTCGAATCGAGAACCCTGTTCTTATACTTTCTCATCGGCTTGCCCTTCTTGTAAGGGATACCTTCTTCAGCAGGACAATCTGTTCCGTAGTAGATGATCTCTTTGTCAGTAATGGTAATTCTGCCCTTACCTGTTTTCGCGAAGGTAAACCTGTCGAAAACCTTAAACAGATCGGCATTCATCTCCATCTTGAAACCGCCGGCTTCGAGCTGGTCCTTGATCATGCCTCTCTCCCACTCTACCCACTTGTGGAGGTCATCGTAAACGACGCACTGGGGATCAGCCTTCTCGATAAGACCTGTCGGCAGATATCTTGCAGCGTTGCCGCAGTTTGAGCACTGGATCATGTCGTGCTTACCGGAATCCATGTACTGCATTGTGTACTCGGAACCGCACTTAGGACATGCATAAGCGATGTTCTGGAGACCTGCAGCGAGCTTCCTGCTCTTGTACATTCTCGGATTCTCACGGATCCAGTCGTTCTCGTTGTAATTAACACCGTCAAGGATCTTCTGCTGGAGTTCCTCGATGGACAATTCCTTGACCTCGTCAGAATAGATCTTCTTAACGAACTCGGCACTGATCCTTCCTCTGCGCATACCGGATTTTGACCATCTCGGCCATGCGAGGTATGCACCATGGATGTGAGCAATATATACTGATGCACCGGACTTCTTTGCCAGTCTTGCAACGCCGTCATCGAAAGTGGTTGATTTACCGTCAACGTGTCTTGTTGCCTCAGGGTAAACGATGATGACACCGTTACGCTTCATAACGCGCATCATTGCCTTAACAGCTGCCGTATCAACTACGAACTGCTTCTTCGGAATAGCTCCTCCGAGTTTAAACCAGTGACCCCAGCCTTTAGCTCTGAATACGAACTCGCCTGTTACGAAGTTAGCAGGTCTGGCCTTTGTAAGTCTGTTGGTGACCATAGGGTCGAGATAAGACTCGTGGTTGGAGATAACGATGATAGGACCTTCGTGCTTAACGAATTCCATATCAGGCTTAACCTTAATATGGCAGAAAGCACAAACCAAGGGCACAATGATATGGGAACCTACAAATCCAAACCAGAATTTGCTCGGAACACAACCAATGTCATAGTCACGAGGTGCCTTTGAGCGGGACGCCGCATTACTCTTGATTTCCGTCATCTCTCTTCTCCATTTACCTTGATAGTCAAAGTATTATACATTAGAGCCGACTGATTCTTCAACCTCAACACCGGATGAATCTTTAAGTTCACCGCCGTCTTTTATGACGATTACCTTGCCGTCTTCTGCTGCACTTCCCTGTGCGAGCAATGCGTCAGGATCGGTTGTCTCGACCGCATCGATTATTGCCAGATGTCCGGGCTTAACGATTCCGTCGAGCATAGCCTCCGAGAAGCGGTCCTCAACCATAGATGTAATGACTCTTCTGAGCGGTCTTGCACCGTACTGCGGATCGTAACCCTTCTTTGCGAGGAGTTCCTTTGCACTCTCAGTGAGTTCGATATCCATGCCGAGATCCTTGATTCTCTTTCCGACCTGCTTCATGAGGATGTCGACGATTCTTACAAGGGAATCCTTGCCGAGCATACGGAAGAAGATGATCTCATCAACACGGTTAACGAATTCAGGAGTGAATGTCTTCTTGAGCTCGTCGATTACAACCTTCTTAGCTTCATCGTAAGACTTGCCGCCGTAGAGACCTTCTCTGGACAATTCGTCCTTATCGCTCTCATCTGCCATTGCAAAACCGATCTTGCGGCCTTCGCTGCCGACCAGCATTCTTGCACCGATGTTGGATGTCATGATGATGATCGTGTTTCTGAAGTCGACTGTTCTGCCGTGACCGTCAGTGAGACGTCCGTCGTCAAGCACCTGGAGCATAGTATTGAAGATCTCTGGATGTGCCTTCTCGATCTCATCGAAAAGAACTACGGAGTAAGGATGTCTTCTTACAGCCTCTGTGAGCTGGCCGCCCTCATCGTATCCGACATATCCCGGAGGCGCACCGATGAGTCTTGAGACGTCGTGCTTTTCCATGTATTCGGACATGTCGATTCTTACGAGTGCGCTCTCGTTTCCGAACATTACTTCAGCGAGTGCTTTCGCGAGTTCGGTCTTACCGACACCTGTTGTACCCAGGAAGATAAATGTACCTGAAGGTCTCTTCTCATCCTTGAGACCGAGTCTTCCTCTTCTTATAGCCTTGGCAATCGCATGAACTGCCTCGTCCTGGCCGACAACTCTGCTGCTGAGTTCTGCTTCGAGATTCTTAAGCTTATCAGCATCAGTCTCTGTGATCTTTGTTGTCGGGATTCCTGTCCATTTCGCGAGTACTACTGCAACGTCATCAACAGTGAGTGTACCTGTGTAACCGGCATCGTCTGCCTTAACCTTATCCTGGAGAAGTGACAGTCTCTCGTTGAGCTTTTCTTCTTCTTCCTTCAATGTCTGTGCAGCTTCGAAATCCTGATTCTCGACTGCTTCCTTCTTTTTGGCGATTATCTCGCTGATCTTTGTCTCGAGTTCATTCTTTTCCTTTGAATCAGCATAGTTGATTCTCTTTGCGGCAGCTGCCTCATCGACAAGGTCGATCGCCTTATCAGGCAGGAATCTGTCAGAAACATATCTGGCAGAGAGTCTTACAGACTGCTCGAGAACATCGTCAGGAATATAGATCTTGTGGTGCTCCTCGTACTTGGAACGGAGGCCCTTCATGATGGCAATTGCATCTTCAATAGAAGGCTCCTCGACAAGGACCTTCTGGAATCTTCTTTCGAGAGCGTGGTCCTTCTCAACGAACTTGGAATACTCATCTAAAGTCGTTGCACCGATGATCTGCAGTTCGTTTTTAGTCAGAAGCGGCTTCATGATATTGGCTGCATCCATGGAACCGCCTGTGGATTCGCCTGCACCCACGAGAGTGTGGATCTCATCAATGAACAGGATGATGTTAGGATCAGCAACCGCCTCGTCGAGCATATTCTTGATACGCTCTTCGAATTCACCTCTGTATTTAGAACCGGCTACCATTGAACCCATCTCGATGCTGTAAACGACCTTGCCCTTAATGACGTCAGGTACATTGTTCTCAGCTATCTTCAGTGCGAGTCCTTCTGCGATTGCAGTCTTACCTACACCGGGGTCACCTACGAGACAGGGGTTATTCTTTGTGCGGCGGATGAGGATCTGCATAACACGTGAGATCTCTTCTTCACGTCCGATAACAGGATCGATCTTACCCTGCTTTGCGAGTTCGGTAAGATTCTTTCCGAACTTATCGAGAGTCTTATGACCCTGCTTGCCACCCTGTTTTCCGGATGTTCTCTTGGATCTCATAGGAGAATCGCCGGCGCCCATTTCAGGTTCGCCTTCACCCTCACCAAAAGAATTGCTCTCTTCTTTTGCAGCTTCAGCCTGCTCGTTGAAGACATTGATTATGCTGTTTCTGATGCCCTCGAGATCAGCACCCGCAGCTTCGAGGCTGTTAAAGATCTCCGGGTGATTTGAAATCTTACGTGCCATGATTACGAACAGAAGGTGCTCAGGATTTACCGCACCCTTGAATCCTGTTCTTCTGGACAGCTCTGCTGCATTTGCAAAAATTCTTCTGACATCGATTCTCAAGTGTTCGAATGCCCTGTCTGCGAGCATCTTAATTGCAGCGTCATCGAGCTCATAATCGTTCGTTATGCCCAAACGCTCCAGGATAAGGGATACGTCGGGAACGTTGTCATTTAAAATGTCTCTGGCAGGTGTGTCTGTTATGCATAGAGCCGCGAAAAGAATCGTGTCTCTTATAAGTGATGTATGTTTGTCTTCCGCAATAAGGCTCGAAACAGCGAGCACTTTTGCTGTATCTTCAGTTATTCTCATTTCTTTCAGCTCCCTTCAAAATCGTTCTTATTCCCTGGGCACGGATATTCTGTGAATTGGTAAGAGAACCCTGAGGCTTTCTGGTCGGAGCAGCGGGCTCCCAGAGAATATCCATAGTAAGTTTATTTATTGTGTTCCATGAGCACTTTATCTCACCGGCATCATCGTAATCGTGATAAAGTCTGAGCCATCCCAATGCTTCAATAGCTTCACTTCTTGAGATGAGCGAACTGTATCTTAGGTTACCGTAAGATCTGCCGTAGATATCCTGTGTCTGAAGTTTCTTTGATGAAACGATCTCTTCCCTGCATGCTCTCTCCGCCTTTATTACGTCGGTAATGAGCATCTCGCCTCTCTTCAAAACCTCATCTTCTGTAACACCAAGAGTGTTAACGCTCGCGATGATGAACACATTTGAATCTGCGAGCTCTCCTCTCTCAGCGAAAGGATATATCGTCCATTCATACTGGCCTACACGCTGTGTCAAAGCAGCAATGCCGCCTTCTGTTTTCGCGATGGCAGGAAGTGCAACCGTATAAAGGATCTTAAGTCCTGTTCCTGCGAGTCTGACGTTCGAAGTCAGGAATCCGTAGTTGTCGGAATATGCGATATCGAGTTTACTCTCGAGCTCCATCGCTTCCTTTTCTGCTTTTTTATAAACACTGATGTCGTGGCCTGCTGCCTGTGCTCTTACGGTAATGTGCTCACCGCTTCCTACCGCAATGCTGAGGCTCGAATCATCGTTGTAGTAGAAGGCCTTTCGCTGGGGATTGACCATCTGGCTGCCTTCACGTCCCAACACCTGGAGTCTGATAAGTCTTATGACCGTATCCTTATCCATAGTTGCAGCGCCGCCGCCCATGTAGATGTCCTTATCGATTGCGCCGTCAACCGTTTCGATCAGGCTCTGGCACTCTTTGTCATCAAGTCTGGGAAGGAAGTTGTATCCCTTAACGTTACGGACAATGCATGCCTTTGTGGAGAGGACAACGTCGTTATCCTTACCCTCATTTACATACCAATCAAGCATTAGCGCCACCTTCCTTTCTTCCCTTGAGTTCATCTCTGAGTTTCGATGCGAGGATATATTCCTCAACCTCAGCTGCCAGCTTTATGCCCTTCTCAAGGTCTTCATCCGAGAGCATTCCGAGATCTGCTTTTTTGAGCTGGTCGATCGTAAGACTGCCCTTTTCTGCTTTGGGAGTATCTTCAGCTTTTGCCTTCTCTTCCTTAACTTCAGGAGCAGCAGGCGTCTGTGCTACAGCATCAATCTTCTTTACTGAAAGCTCAGATTTTGGTGCCTGGATAACTTCTTTGCTCTCTGCATCGGTTTCAGCAGACTGGCTGGGCAAACGTCCGGCATACTCGCTGTTACCCTGCTGCTTGAACATCTCTCTTACGATGTTGTCATTGAATGTGTTATAGCATTCGATGCAGCCTACACGGCCATCGTTCTCGAATTCTCTGAGAGTCATTCCGCACTTGGGGCATGTGAGTGTGCTGTTTCCGAAGTCGAGCTCATTCATCTGCAAGAGCGATGAAGCGATCTGGTCCAACGGTGCAAACGGATTGCCCAGAATGTCAGACGGATCTCTCAAATATCTGTCATAACCCATGAGCCTGGCACAGTTATCACAGTATGTAATGCCGTTGATCTTAATGATCCTGTTGGTAAGTTCTTTACCGCATCTTTCACATCTCATATGTGTTTGTCTCCTTTTTGTATCCCTTATTAAGTAACCATCAGACCCAGTAGAGCATGTTTGAAAATGTCTGCCCTGAGAACTGATCTGATATCTGAATCAACTCTGGCAAGTGCCCTGTCTGATACAGCGGCCATAATTGCCGTACCTTCCTTGGAGGTCATGGCGCCTACGGTAACTGCATTGGTCAGAAGATTCTTTGCCTGCTGCTGTGAGAGGTCATCACCTACACTGTCAATGATCGCCTTAAGATACTCGGCAGGTCCCACATTATTTACTCGGGTGATCGTAATCTGTCCGCCGCCGCCTCTTCTGCTCTCAACGATATAACCGCTTCCGCCTGAGAATCTGGTGGACAGCACGTATGTGATCTGTGACGGCACGCAGTTCGCCTGCTCAGCCAACTGGCTTCTGCAGATAGTGGCAGTTCCGTCATTCTCTTCGACCATCTCCTTGATCATCTGTTCTATAACATCAACCAATCTGGCCACAAGATCGCCCTCCTTTCACTTTGTTCTTTCTTGACTTTGACTTTGACTTTCTTTGACTAATTGAATTATCTGACTTTTCTTGTCTTTTGTCAACACCAGGAAAAAGAATACCCACTAAATCGGGCATTTTCGTTATTTAGTGGGTATGGTTTGACATCAGCGTCATAGAAAGTACCCACCAAATGACTGTTTTTCGGGATTTAGTGGGTAAAATCAGTTTCAAAACGCTTCTGATTTTCGAAAACATACCCACTAAACCCTGCTTTTTCTCAAGTTAGTGGGTATTCATCCCTCCCGTAACACTAATGAAAGACAAAAAAATACCCACCAAATGCTCAATACCAGAGATTTGGTGGGTACTGTATAAATCTAATTAAATAAACTTACCTGTGATAGAGCTTCTTTGTCTCGTAAACAGGTTCACAGGTAAGGTTGATGCCGAGCTTGTGGAACATGTTAACGTCAACGGAACTCATCATGGTCGTTGAGTGCGCATCGCTGTTAGCTAGATTGCCGATCTGCTGCATAGCGAGCTCTGCAACCGGGTTGGTGGCAGCACTGATCGCGAGCGCAATGAGAACCTCGTCTGTATGAAGTCTCGGATTGTGGTTGCCCATGTGATTGATCTTAAGATCAGAAATAGGCTCGATAACATTAGGTGAGATGAGCGGAATATCGTGAGAGATTCCTGCGAGAACCTTAAGTGCGTTAAGGAGTGCAGCTGACGCAGGTCCCAACAGAGGTGTTGTCTTACCTGTAACGATCTGTCCGTCAGGGAGCTCCAATGCAACTGCCGGAGCGCCTGTGGATTCAGCACGTACTGCAGCAGCGCCGATAACACGGCGTGCAGTAATGTCAATGCCGCTCTTCTTCATGAGGAACTCGATTTTAGTTACGTCAGAACCGTCTGAGTTGCCTGCACGAGTTGCCATCTTAGCTTCGTAATATCTTCTGATGATCTCCTGTCTGGAAGCATCCTGACATGCCTCATCATCAACAATGGCAAAGCCTGCCATGTTAACACCCATATCCGTAGGTGACTTGTAAGGGCTCTCTCCGTAGATCTTCTCGAAGATCGCATTTACTACAGGGAAGATCTCTACGTCTCTGTTGTAGTTAACTGTTGTCTTTCCATATGCTTCGAGATGGAAAGGATCGATCATGTTAACGTCAGCGAGGTCTGCTGTTGCTGCTTCATAAGCAACGTTAACAGGGTGCTGGAGAGGGATTGACCAGATAGGGAATGTCTCGAATTTTGCATAACCGGCCTTGATTCCACGCTTGTTCTCGTGATAGAGCTGTGAAAGGCATGTAGCCATCTTTCCTGAACCGGGGCCGGGTGCTGTTACGACAACGAGCTTACGGGATGTCTCGATATAATCGTTCTTGCCGTAACCTTCTTCGCTAACGATAAGCGGAATATTTGAAGGATATCCTTCAATAGGATAATGTCTGTATGACTTAACACCGAGTGAACGAAGTCTGGCTTCGAACTTCTCGGCCAGGGGTTGTCCTGCAAACTGTGTAACAACAACGCTTCCAACGAAGAGACCGAATTCTGTGAATGCATCGATGAGACGGAGAACTTCCTGGTCGTAAGTGATGCCAAGATCTCCTCTTCTCTTATTCTTCTCAATAGCATCCGCATTAATTGCAATAACGATCTCGGCATCTTCAGAAAGAGCCTTGAGCATTCTGATCTTACTGTCAGGTTCAAATCCGGGTAAAACTCTTGATGCGTGATAATCGTCAAATAATTTGCCGCCAAACTCAAGATAGAGCTTGCCGCCGAATTTATCTACGCGCTCTCTGATATGCTCACTCTGGAGCTCTACATACTTTTCATTGGAAAAACCGATTTTAAACATAGGACCTCGCCTCCCCCCTGATAAGCAATTATAGCCTAAAGAAGAGCAATCTTATGTTACAAAATTCGAAGCGGCTCCATCAAAATGAGAGATTTTTCTTCAGGCAGACACTCCAAATGTCGTCCTGCATTAACGATCCTGCGGTTTCCGGCTTCGGTAATGAGTTCAACAAACTCTTCTCTTCCAGAGATCTGGTCATAACCAAAAGACTTACCTCTATAATGCATCGGTACAACAGCCTTAGGATCGATCTGTTCGCACATTCTGTTCGCCTGTCTGCAATTGATCGTGAAAAAACCTCCGACAGGGATCATGAGAAGATCGCATCCCTTGATCCTGTCCAATTGTTCATTATTCAGTCCGCATCCGATGTCACCCATATGGACAACCTTCTCGCCGCCGGACTTAACTATGGTAATGTTGTTTCTGCCACGGGCTGCACCCTGGACGTCATCATGGAAAGTTCTCAAGATATCGACCTGGGGCTCTGAACCCTTGTATGGAAATTCAGGCGCCCTTACTGATTCAAAATCGTTGTGGTCGTCATGGCTGTGTGAACAGAACACCTCGTGTGCAACTACATCATGAGCTGCCAATCCGGGAACAGAACCTTCTTTATAAGGGTCAAAGCAAACGCTGAGGCCTGAATCAAACTTGATCAGGAAACATGCATGTCCGACATATACAACTTCCATTTAAACAGTCTCCCGGAAATTCAGATTAATACTTTACGTTGTCTTCACCTTTTCCGTCAGACTCATCAACTGTAGTCGTAGAGTCTACGGTAAAAGTAGCATCTTCCAATATCTTTGAATTAGCCTTGAATTCCTTCTTCGCCTGGGAAGCGAGAATTGCATTTGCCATTCCGCCTACGCTGCCCAATACGAGAGTAATACCGATGATTATCGTCAGAGCTTTCGTTGCGCCGTTGAAGAAGATAATGAAGATACCCATGCCGAGCGCAATGATTCCGAACAGCAATGAGAACCACCAGTATTTGGCACCAGACGGTCTCAGTGTTCCTACTGATGTAACGATAATTACTATTGCATATACTGCAACGATTATTCCGAAAATGAAATTGAATACTGTAATTACAGGCAGCGGGTTAACTATAAATACGATTCCGATTACTGCAATAGCACTACCTATCGCGAGAACTATTACGTCGAAAACAGTCTTTTCTTTTATTCTTAAGAAATTAATAAGTTCAAAAACACCTACTAAAATAAGTATTCCGCCTACTATTCTGACAAAACCTGCCGCGATATCATCGCCCTTGCCCATCAGTGTTCCGATAAAGAAAACAAGACCCAAAAGCAGCATTACGATGTCTGCTATTACCGTACCTGCATTGTAGTTACTGATCTTGTCTTTCTTTTTCTTATTGCTCATTGCTTATATCCTCACTTTCGCCTCTGGCCATTATCTTATTTTTGCCCGATTTCTTCGAGCTTGCAAGTGCCTCTTGAGCTTCTTTCATTGCACTCTCGAGATCCATGGTCACGTCGAACCAGGCATATCCGCCGCTTAATGTGACGGATTCTTTGGTGAATGAATACTTTCGCTTTGCAAACTCCTTACGGATCTGATTCAGCGTATTTAAATTGTCTTCTCTGGTTCCCCCCTCGAAAACAACTACAAATATATCACCGCCGTATCTTCCAACGATCGTATCCTCATCGATTGCACCCTGAAGGATCGAACCCAGGGCACGGAGAACATCATCACCCTTGTCATTACCGAGTGTGTCATTAACCTTCCTGAAATCATCAATGTCCAGAACAGCAAAACCGCAGGGATCCAATTCGTTAGTCTTGTTAAGGATCTTCTCGGCCTCGGCCATCAGATACCTTTTGCTGTAAACACCTGTTACGCTGTCAGTCTCAAAACCCTGCTCGAAATTATTGGCCTGCTCGAAATTCCTCTCCCTGATGATGAGCATCTTCGTATTAAACGATTCCAGTTTAAATGACAGTAAGCTGATTCCGATCGCCAGAACTTCGGAAATGATGATGCAAAGGATCGAGAAATTCCTCTCATCCGGATAATCGTAAATATGGATTATTCCTGCATAAAGAATAAATACAAAACTTAATCCTGCCTGGATCAGCTGGATGAAGATGTCATGGAAGATCGAGCAGATGACTACTACAAAAACCGGGAACACCCAGAGCGGAATGAAATAACTGTGGGCCAGTGCAATGACGCCCGTCATTATCAATCCGGCGAAAGATACTACCCTGTTTTTGGTAATGTCAGTACTCGTATCAGATCTGTTGGTAAATCTCGTAACAACGTAGAGAATACTGTTTATCGCAAACGGTACAATGATCCTGAATTCAATATAAGTATTCAGGGGCTGGCCGACATTATCTGTCATGTAATAGTAGATGGCAATGCCGACCTCAAGCACCAGACACACAATGGTCATTATGAGAAGGACCTTCTCAAATTCAAACCTTATAGTTCTTTCGAGATTCCGCATCGCGGGATCGTTAGTCGACTTGGTGTCCATGCTAAGACTCCTTTAAGGTTCCGTCGTCGTGCCGCCTTCCTGTCCGCTTCCGTTATCAGGGTTTGCATTAGGATCCGCTGTTGATTCCGTAGGCGGATTCTCAGTAGAAGGATCAGAACCGCCTGTAGGATCTGTGCTCTCTGAAGGATCAGAGCCGCCACCTGTAGGATCTGTGCTGCCCGTAGGTTCCGTTTCTGATGTATCCGATGCCGACGGTGAAGGTTCAGGTGTGGATGCCACATTTACTGTCCATATCGCATCTGCCGTTACCGTTCCGCGGAATGCATCCTTGTAAGAATATCTGATGCTGTATGTTCCAACAGTATTTCTTGCTGTTTCAAGGGATACTTCCTGACCGGAAGAATTCTTGATCACATAAGAAAGATTGCTCGTATCGGTATTACCCTGTGACGTTGTAGCAGTTACACCGTTGAGCGGGTTAAATTCCTGACCTGCCTCAGAAGTCATCTGCGAACTTGGCAGGTTGATTTCAGGAGCAGTAAGAGTTGTCTTGCCGAGGATCCTGAGATCGAGGTCAACGTCTCCGTCAATGCCGGGAACTCTTCCCCACCAGGAATACTGCCAGTACTCATACCAGTAATCTCTCGGAGGTACTGTATCTCCGGTCTCATACATGTTCTTCTCGTACTTGCTGCTGTAAGGATTGTAGACGGAATAAGGATATGCATACCAGAATTTATATCTGGAAATAACATCCCAGAAGAGACTGCCTAATCTGTTAATGTTACCGCCATCGAGATAAACGCCGGGTGTATAACCATTCTGTGCAATAGTGCTGCAGAACGCCAGGATAGCGTTATAAAGATCTTCGCCTGATGTGTACTGTGTTCTGTGCTGGCCGTCGTACTCAGTCTCCCAGTCCATAATAACAGGAAGATCAAGGCTGGCTCCACCGAGTTTTGCCAATGTCAGGGAAGCTTCTTCGAGTCCCTCATATGCATTAGTTGCCTGAGAGAAGAAATAAACGCCTACCTTTACTCCGGCATTTTTAGCGCCCCAGAGATTGGTTGAGAACATTGAATCTTCGTAAGTGTTTCCGGCCTGACCGTAACCTCTTCCGCCGATTCTGATAAATGCATATGAGATTCCGGCTTCCTTAACCCTGTTCCAGTTAATTCTTCCATTCCATCCGGAAACGTCGATTCCGAGTTCGTAAGTAACTGTTGTAATAGGTGCCAGTGTCGGGGTGGGAACATTCTCAGCAACCGGGTCAGGTGATGTTATGTTTTCAGAACCGCCTCCGTTACCGACAGTACCTGAGTGAACAGGTGCAGAGTCCTGAGACTGGTCAGTAATGATCTGGCTGCGGTCAATAACACCTGCCTTACCTGCGAGAATAGCATCGACGAGCTCGCTGTCACTCAGAGACTGGAGATCGCTTAAATCTACAATGTGCTCGCCTGTAAGGCCGCCGCGCTTCGTATTTCTAGTAGAAGTCTCAGTTGTTTCATCTGCTATGAATTCTGAGCCGTCAATAAACTGTATGTCTTCACTTGCTCCGGCCTGAATAGCTGCCTGGGCAAGATAATTCTCTGCAGCGTTGAGTTCCATGTTATCTGAGGGAACACTTGCACCGGAATTAATCCTAAGGCTTGCTGCACATACCGTTCCGAAAGTAGTAACTACAACAGCTGCAGCAACAATAAGGCTTATCCTCGCCTTATGCTCCTGGGCAGAACAAAATCTCTCTATAAATCCGATCTTTTCTTTATCAGCTTTTCTCTTCAAAACAAAATCCGCCTATTTTTACTTATAAATATACATGTTAATTTTGCTTTAGGTTTTACTTATAGTCAAGGCAAATCGCCTTACATATACGTTACTGTTTTGCTACAAAACGGGAAGTTCTTTGTGCTATCCGCCAACCGCTTAGGCCTCAGGATACTCGTTGCACAGGAGTCTGTAGGGTTCCTCATCCTCCTCTATTTCAGGGAATCTTCCGACGGGAGGATTGAACCTGTTATCGGTATTGTCATCGTTAACCTGCGAGACTTCACCGAGCAAAACCGCGCCTGTTCCCTTCTCGACTTCAAAGTCATGGTACAGAAGCGGCTGGATAGAAATACTTTCGCCGGGAGTCAGTCTGATCTGCGTTCCGGCCTTAACCGTATACGTCCTTCCGTCGGTATGGATGACGACATCGCTCTCCATATCCATCTCTTCATCGGGAAGCGAATTGTAGACTCTTATGAGCAGGTTTCCGCCGCCCTTGTTGATAATGTCTTCCATCTTGTTCCAATGAAAATGATTGGGAGAATACTGGCCTTCTTCGATAAACAGGAGCTTTTCCGCATACTGCTTCGGATACTTGTCCTTATTCTTGAGATTGCCGTTACGAAGCGTGATAAGCGAGAAACCGACCTTATCAAAGTCGCCCAGACCGTAATCAGTTATGTCCCATCCGAGCATGTTATCCCTGATCTCATCGTATTCGTGCCCCTTGGTCTTCCACTCCTCAGGAGTAAACCCGCAGAACGGAGGAAGGCTGATCTTGAGATCGTTAATAACGCTCTCCATACGCTTTAATGCCTTGTTGATTTCGGATCTTTTCATATCAGAACTCCTTTTCTCGGCTTATATTAACACTCACCTCGAAAACAATTCCGTGTATAAAGGGGCAATTTTACGCCTTGAGTCTCGCCCTTTTGTTATTGATGCCCCTGAAAACGAGGGCAATGATGAATGCCAGGAATACTATTGCGGCAAAGATGATTATTCCGCCCTTCCATCCCCAGGATAAGAATGAGTAGAAATCATTGGAATCAGGCCAGGGACCTCCGACTCCGTTCTTAAGAATATTCAATGTGTATCCGATGCCATAGAGCACCGTCGGAATAGTCGCGAAAACCGCATATCTGAACGGCATCCAGTCCCATTTGTACAATATGAATTCAAAAAGAGCTGCCAGCGGGAGCAACAGATGGAAGAACAGGTTTCCGCCCTTGTAGAATCTTAAGAAGCCGTAAAGAGGTCCGAACATGAATGCCACAACGGCGAATGTGATCATGACACCGACAAGAGCCGCAAGTTTAAGACCGCGGATCTTATCAGGATCCTTCTTAAATAAAACGATCAGAAGATAGATAAGTGAGACAAGACCGCAAAAGACATTGGACAGTACCGTGTAGAACTTAAAGTTCTCGATTCCTGAAGCATTCAGTGAGCCGCCTTCAGGGGTCCTGGTGAACATCAGAAAAGTACCGATCACCGTAAAGATGACCATAACGATGTTCATTATTACTCCGGCCTTTAATCTTTTTGAATCGTCCATATAAAGATTATACACGGTTCTGAATGGGCAATCATTCTCAAGTGACATTTTTAGTGCTATTTTGGCACGATTTTGCAGTTTTACACCACATTGCAAATAAAAGAGGCTGCCTCAAATGAGACAGCCTCTGATAAATAACTGTTTTCGAGCGGCGATTACATATTGCCCTTCTCGAGTGCGAGTGTAACTGTTGTTCTGTCGCAAACTTCTGAAGGTCCGAAGTACTGGATAGCACCAGGGAATGTGAATGCTGTTTCAACAGCCCACTTCTCTCTGTTAGCTTCAAAGTACTTGAACGGCTTGCCGTCGAGCTCAACGAGAGCCTTACGGATAACCGGCTTGTCTGCGCCGTTTCTTCTCTCCATGTTCATCATCTTTGTGATAGGCATACCACCTGCAACCCACTCGTCAGCAGGCTTTGAGATGTTGGAAACCTTTGAGAGGTATCCTGTGTAACCATACTGGATGAGCATGAATGCGTTGAAGCCCAATGAGTAGCAGTAATCTGCGTCGAAGTTTGAAGGGAATGCGCAACGGCCTTCATAACCGAAGAAGTGGTGCTGAGCGCCGAACTTACCCTTGTATGTGCCAGCTTCCTTTCTCTTTGCGAGCTCGTTCTTAACCATCTCGGAGAAGAGCTTCTCTGACTCGATGAGTGAAACCTGAACGTTTCCGTGAGGATCTCTCTCGAGGAAGAGCTGCTGCTGGATGCCCTGAGGAAGGATATCGAATACCTTGAAAGCATCTGCAGAAAGGCCTGCCTTGATGAACTCATACTTAGCGTTCCAGTCAGGAAGGCTATTAAACTGAGCTGTCTTCTCGCCAGCGAGGAGCTCATTGATCTCAGCGATGAGAGCAGAGAACTCAGGAACGAACTCTACGATACCCTCAGGGATGATAGCAACACCGAAGTTGTCGCCGTTAGCTGCTCTCTTCTCAACAGAGTCAGCGATCTGGTTTGTGATGTCAGCAAGAGACATCTTCTTTGCTGCAACTTCCTCACCGATGAGGCAGATGTTAGGCTGTGTCTCAAGAGCGCACTCGAGAGCAACGTGGGAAGCAGAACGTCCCATAACCTTGATGAAGTGCCAATACTTCTTTGCTGAGTTAGCATCTCTCTCGATGTTACCGATGAGCTCGGAATATGTCTTTGTAGCTGTATCGAAACCGAAAGAAGCCTCGATGTCCTCGTTCTTGAGGTCGCCGTCGATTGTCTTAGGGCAGCCGATAACCTGGATGCCTGTGTTGTTAGCAGCCATATACTCAGCGAGTGTAGCAGCATTTGTGTTGGAGTCGTCACCGCCGATGATTACGATAGCAGTAAGGCCGTTTTCCTTAGCGAAGTTAGCAACTGTCTGGAACTGCTCAACTGTCTCGAGCTTTGTTCTGCCGGAACCAATGATATCGAAACCGCCTGTATTTCTGTATGCGTCGATGAACTTGTCGTCGAACTCAACATAGTCATTCTTAAGAAGTCCGTCAGGTCCCTTCTTGAAGCCCAAGAGCTTGTTCTCCGGGTTTGTAGCCTTCAAAGCGTCATAAAGACCTGAAATAACGTTGTGTCCGCCAGGTGCCTGTCCGCCTGAGAGGATAACGCCTACAACCTGCTTCTTAGCCTCTGATGTGTTTGTGCCCTTTACGAAAGTGATCTCGGGCTTACCGTATGTATTAGGGAAAAGAGCCTTGATCTTATCCTGATCTGCAACTGACTGTGTAGCAGCGCCTTCCTGTACTGAGATTTCAGCAATGCCGTTTCTAAGCATGCCAGGAAGCTTAGGCTGATACTCATATCTTGCCTTCTGAAGTGGTGAAATATCCATAGTCGTACTCCTTCTTAAATAAAATACACAAGAATAATAATTAATCGGGCGGTAAAATTCAATGCCGTATTTGTTGATATTTGTGTCAAAGAACCCGGCGGAGCATTCCTGGAAAATTCACGCAGAAGGCCTTTTTCGTGAATAAATCAGGAATTTTGGCAGTTATTCCTGAATCATTCACGATTCGGACAGTTTTCGTGAAGAAATCAGGAATTATCTTTACGGATGCAAATTACGTATTGCATACATCGGTAAGTTAGTGTAAATTTTCTCTCGAAAATTGAAAATAAGAACGGGAGCTTGCAGACAGGCTGAGAGGAAGGTGTGCCCTTCGACCGCTTACCTGATTTGGGTAATGCCAACGTAGGGACACTTAGTCATATTATGTTGTTTTGCGAAGGAAGTTACCTTGATACGGGTAACTTCCTTTTTTCGTTTATCTCATCTCGAAAGGATATCTTTATGAAAAGATACAACGTTTTAAGGTTATGCGTGATGGCCCTCCTTATTGCCGTCGGCGTCGTAATTTCCCCCCTCCTCCGCATCGAAGGAATGTGTCCCATGGCCCACCTGATCAACATCACGGCAGCAGTCCTCTTAGGACCCGTCGATGCTTTCTTAGTGGCACTACTTATCGGAATAATCCGCATGTGCGTCATGGGAATCCCGCCGCTGGCGTTGACCGGCGCAGTCTTCGGAGCATTACTCTCCGGAATCCTCTACAAAGTCTCCAAAGGCAAGATCTGGGCCGCAATCCTGGGTGAAATCGTCGGAACCGGCATTATCGGCGCGATCGTTTCCTACCCTGTCATGACCTATATCTGCGGCAGAGAAGGCCTCGGATGGTTCTTCTACGTTCCTTCGTTTACCTGCGGAACCCTGATCGGTGGCAGTGTTGCAGCTATTCTTCTTTACCGCCTGCAGCACATGGGCGTACTTAAGAAAATGCAGATCAAGATTGCTGAAGGGGGAAAGATATGGAAGAGATCAGAGAAAACAGCAATCTGATACATTGCATAACAAATCCCATTTCAATGAACCAGTGTGCCAACACGATCTTGTCCTTGGGCGCAAAACCAATTATGGCTGAGCACCCTGATGAGGTAATGGAAATCACTAGAACGGCATCTTCCCTTCTGCTCAATCTCGGAAACATCACTGACGCCAGGATTACTTCGATGAGGCTGTCACTTAAAGAAGCAAACAGCAAAGGTATCCCTGTCACTCTCGATGCAGTGGGAGTAGCATGCTCTTCACTTCGTAAGACTCTCGCAAAGCTTCTCATGACTTTCGGAAGGTTCACGGTAATCAAGGGCAACTATTCAGAGATCATGGCGCTCTACGATGACACATACAGATCAGCAGGCGTTGATGCCAAAGATGGAATAGAAATTGACACCATCAGGATAGCGGCATTGGAATTGTCCAAAGCGAATAACGCTATCGTTGTTGCGACAGGAAAAACAGATGTCATCGCATCAATCGGGGAGATTGCTCTGGTCGAAGGCGGTGTTCCGCAACTATCACAGGTCACAGGAACAGGCTGCATGTTGGGTGCCGTTATCGCAACATATCTGGCAGAAAAGAATGACGCACAAAGTGTAATACGTGCGTGCAAATTCTTTAAGCATTGCGGCGAGATATCACAAACTGATAAGGGCAGCGGATCATTCATGGTAAATCTGTTAGATGCAATCGGAGGTGCTTATGAGGCTTGATACAACACTCTATTTCATTACCGACAGCACAAATTATGAACACGATGAATTCTTAAGAAGAGTCCGTTCTGCATTGGAAGGCGGAGTAACGATAATTCAGCTCCGCGAAAAGAACAGGACCACACGTGAATACATTGATATAGCAAATGACGTACATGAGATCACAAAAGAATTCGGTGTGCCTCTGATAATCGATGACAGGATAGATGTCATGCTCGCATGCGGCGCAGAAGGCGTGCATGTAGGTGCTGAAGATATGCCCGTTGCGATTGCGAGAAAACTCATTGGCAAAGACAAGATCCTGGGTGCAACCGCAAAGACTGTTGAAGTTGCAACCAGAGCATATAACGACGGAGCTGATTATCTCGGTGTCGGTGCGATCTACCCCACTACAACCAAAGTCAAAACTGTTCTCACTTCAACTGAAACTCTCGATGCAATCACCAAAGCCGTTCCGATTCCGGTTAACGCAATCGGAGGTTTAAATGCAGGCAACATCGGAGTACTCAAAGGAATAAACATTGCAGGCGTTTGTGCTGTATCAGCGATCATGAAATCAGACTGTCCTAAGACTGCTGCAGCAGAACTCAAATATGCTTTCGAAGACTTAAGGAGAAATGCATGAAAAAAGTCTTATCAATAGCAGGAAGTGACTGTTCGGGCGGCGCAGGTATACAGGCCGATCTCAAGACCATGCTCGCAAACGGCGTGTATGGAATGTCTGCGATCACATCGCTTACCGCGCAGAACACTCAGGGAGTCAGAGCAATAGAAAATGTTTCTCCTGATTTTTTGAAACAGCAGATCGATTCAGTCTTCGAAGACATCACTCCTGACGCAGTAAAAACAGGAATGATCCCCAACAGCGAACTCATTGAGATCATCGCAGAACGGATGAAATTTTACGGCATGAAGAATCTCGTTGTCGATCCGGTCATGGTTGCTACGAGCGGCTCAGCGCTGTCTACAGACGAGAGCGTAATTGCATTGAGAGAAAAACTCATTCCGCTGGCAGCAGTTGTTACACCTAACGTGCCCGAAGCTGAAGTCTTATCAGGCATGAAGATAACTTCCAAAGATGACATGATCGCTGCCGCAAAAAAGATCAATTCCGAATGCGGCTGTTCGGTTCTGATCAAGGGCGGCCACATTGAAGATAACTCTGATGATGTGCTGTTCCATGATGGCGAGATTCATGTTTTCGAGATGAAGAAAATTGACAATGAGAACACCCATGGAACAGGCTGCACTTTATCGAGTGCTATTGCATGCAACCTCGCGAAAGGAATGAATGTCCCGCAGGCAGTTACACGCGCGAAAGAATACATCACCGAAGCAATCGCAGCAGGCCTTAATCTCGGTCACGGAAGAGGACCATTAGACCACGGCCATGACATCAAAACTAAATACAAGATCTGAGGAGATAAATATGGAAAGAAATTACTCAACACAAATGGAAGCGGCAAGAAAAGGAATCATCACACCCGAGATGAAGATCGTCGCTAAAAAGGAATACAGAACCGAAGAAGAGATCCGTGAATGGGTCGCAAAGGGACAGGTTGCGATCTGTGCAAATAAGAATCACAAGTGCCTCGATCCCGAAGGCGTCGGTTCGATGCTCAGAACAAAGATCAATGTTAATCTCGGAGTATCACGTGACTGCAAAGATTACGATGTCGAGATGAAGAAAGTTCAGGCTGCTGTCGACATGGGAGCTGAGGCAATCATGGACCTGTCATCACACGGCGATACGATTCCTTTCAGAAGAAAGCTCACAGCCGAGTGTCCTGCCATGATCGGTACTGTTCCGGTATACGATTCAGTCATTCACTACCAGAGAGATCTCGCAACACTTACTGCAAGAGACCTCATCGATGTAGTAAGACTGCATGCTGAAGACGGCGTTGATTTCGTTACTCTTCACTGCGGTATCACAAGGCACACAATTGACCAGATTAAAAAACATAAGAGAAAGATGAATATCGTATCCAGAGGCGGCTCATTGATCTTCGCCTGGATGTGCATGACAGGAAACGAGAATCCTTTTTATGAATATTACGATGAGATCCTCGACATCTGCAGAGAATACGATGTTACTATTTCATTGGGTGACGCATGCCGTCCGGGATGCCTTGCAGATGCCGGTGATGTCTGCCAGATCGAGGAACTCGTAAGACTCGGTGAACTCACAAAGCGTGCATGGGAAAAGGATGTACAGGTAATGGTCGAAGGCCCCGGTCACATGCCTATGGATCAGATCGAAGCAAACATGAAGATCCAGCAGTCTATCTGCATGGGCGCGCCTTTCTATGTATTAGGACCCCTCGTTACAGATATCGCTCCCGGATACGATCACATAACATCAGCTATCGGCGGTGCGATCGCTGCAGCATCCGGCGCTGCTTTCCTCTGCTACGTTACACCTGCAGAGCACCTGGCACTCCCTAACGTTGATGATGTTAAGCAGGGAATCATCGCATCAAAGATCGCTGCGCATGCTGCAGACATCGCAAAAAAGATCCCTCACGCAATGGACAGGGATAACGAGATGGGTGACTGCAGACGTAAGTTCGACTGGGACGGACAGTGGGCTGTATCCATCGATCCTGAAACTGCAAAATCCATACGGGATTCCAGAGCGCCCGAACATGACGATACATGTTCCATGTGCGGTAAGTTCTGTGCAGTAAGGAGCATGAACAAAGCGCTCGAAGGCGAATACATAGATATTCTCTAACCGCAGAAATAAATAAAGCATATTAATAGAGCTGCCTCCATGGCAGCTCTTATATATTTTCGCGGAAACAACTATGCTCTTCGCTTTAATTTGTTTCTGTTGTTGTAGTGCCGAACGGATTCTCTCCGATGACTTCTTCCCAGGGGAGATCCTTTACGACTGTGAGGTAGGCATACAATGCAACCGATGCAAGTATAAGGATTATTGCTACTACTGCTACCATCTCTACGAGTGAAAAACCTTTCTTTGATTTCAATGTCTTCTTCATTTCCCGCTCCTCCTTGTAACTTTTCAGTTTTGTGTTTGTTTGATGGCTTCATTATTGCAGGAGGAGCGGCGCGAAAATATGATTAATTAAGGCCCGTTTTGTTGCTTAATCAACAGTCCGGGCCTTATGTGTTGTTTATCTTGAAAAATCTCTCGGAATTTCTTATTGCTCTTCGATCAAATCAGGGAATATCTCGAGTGATCTCCACAAAATACCGTGCATGTATGCAATCGCGGTACCGTAGTTCGTCATCGGGATACCGCAGTCGTTAGCGCACTTCGTGCGGTAAATCATCTCGCGGTCATTGAGCATGCATGCGCCACAGTGAATAATCATCTTATATTTAGTGAGGTCCTCAGCGAAAGTAAGACCTGATGTTGTCTCAATGTTTATGTTCTTTCCTGTATATTCCTTAAGCCACTTCGGAATCTTATATGTTCCGATATCTTCGCACTGTCTGTGGTGTGTGCAGCCTTCGGAAATGAGAACTGTATCACCGTCTTCCAGAGACTCGATTGCCCATACACCTTTGACTGCTGATTTAAGGAATCCCTTGTGTCTTGCCAGGAGGATTGAGAACGAAGTGAGCTTAATGTTTTTAGGAACTATCTTCGATACCTTCCCGAAAACCTGGCTGTCTGTAACGACCAGTGCAGGCGGTATTTTGAGGTTAGCGAGGAGCTGCGGCAGATCAGTATCCTGTGCGATATAAGCGATAGCATTCGTATCGAGTATTTCTCTTAACACCTGCTGCTGTGGAAGGATAATCCTTCCCTTAGGAGCAGAACTGTCAATCGGGATGACGAGAACTACTGTATCACCCGGCTTAATGAGGTCACTGATAAGCGGTGCGGGAGCAGGCTTTTGGAGTCCTGCACGTGCGATCATTTCCTTTAATTCATTAATGTTCTTTCCTGTTACGGAACTAACGTAAATCTCATTGGGCTTACCGGCAGAAACAGTCTCTTTCAGATCAGCCTTGTTGTAAGCAACAATGTAAGGAATACCCTTCTCTTCAAAAAGTTTAATGAGCTGCTCATCAGTTGCAGCCATGCCTTCAACGAGATCAACAACGAGAACTGCAACATCAGTCTTGTTGAGAACAAGTTTTGTTCTGCTGATTCTCTTCTCACCCAGGATTCCGTCATCGTCAAAACCTGGTGTGTCGATAATTACAACAGGGCCCAACGGAAGAATCTCCATGGCCTTATAGACAGGGTCCGTTGTTGTACCCTTCGTATCGGATACGATTGCAAGATCCTGGTTTGTAATCTTGTTTACGAGACTAGATTTACCGGCATTTGTTCTGCCGAAAAATCCGATGTGAATTCTCTCACTCTGAGGTGTGTCATTTAATCCCATGCAAATACTCCTCCGTTCTAAGAAGGTTTGGAATCTGTTTTCTGAATAGTCTTCCCGACATCGCGAAATGCGGGAGTTCGATAAACGTTGCTGTCGCCGGCACAATATACTTCACCATCGGATCTGCGATGATCGTTTCCGCATCTTTTAATGCTTCTTCGATCTCCTCTTCACCGTGACATCTCTTGTCGCAATGCTGCAAGAGCCCATCAGTTATTTCAGTTGATGCGATCACATTAAAATCAATTCCGGTATGCTGCTTGATATATGCAGCAATGGAACCTGATACAACTGTCTCACCTACAATATAATTTCTTGAAGAGTTCCTTTTAACACCCATATAGTCCTGGACTTTACCGTCCCACGGAAGTCCTTTAACGTATGGAATGCCAAATGTATCTTTCATGTATTCGCATGCAGCAACACCTGATGAAGAAACAGCGATGTTCAGTTCAGCCTGTGTTGCCTTCATCACATTTTCAAAAGATGTATTAAGCGCCCAGTTGGATACGATCTCATGGCCGTCTGATATATAGATGTCCGTCGATGTATAATCCAAAGGCGTCATTCCGATGATATTTACCCCGTTCTTAACCTTCTTATCTGACGGTTTAAGCATCTTCTTTGCAAAACTTAAGAATGCTTCCGACTGGCCTTTGGAATAGTCGTGCATTGCATTGGTATTTACATAGAAACAAGGTAGACCTGTCTTTTCTTCCAGCACTTTGCAGATGCCTTTAAAATCCGTTCCGTTAAGATACGGCAGAGGTGAATTCGCAAGAGCGATAAACAGAGGCTTCATCTTATCTGCCGCGTAGCAGATATCTTTAATAAACTTGTCGTCATTACCTGTTATCGCATCGATGTCATTAAGACCTGAAATATAGATCAGGCTCTCCTGGTCAAACCACCTTACTTCATCGTGCGTGTTATATGTTGAATTGCAGCCTGAAGGATCGTGAATTACAGTCATGCCGCCGAGCTCGTAGAGAGCGCTCGCCGCACCTGATACATCACCTGTATAAACCGGTAAGATCCTGTATGTCTTTTTCATATGCAGCTCCTGCAACCCAAACCTTTTCTGGGTACGATATCACGGAGATCTTTTTCATTTACAAAAGCATCTTCCATGAGACTTATAAATCCGGTAATTCCAGCAAAACCATAGAGGCCGCCGCCTTCGATCATGTTGACGAAATATTCTGTTCCTTCGAACCAGGCAGCCTTCTGTCCTGCTGCCAGGATTTTTCCTTCACTTCTTACGGGTCTTCTGTCACTAACGTGAATCGTAGAATGAAGAACCAGTTCGGGATATTTCTCTGCGAGATATTTGAAATCTTCCTCTTCGCTGCCATCTATCGCGTCGAGATAAACAGTCTTAACGTTAATGCCGTTATCAAGTAAAAATCTTGCGAGCGATAAAGGTTTCGGTGCAACTGTGTAATCAATCGCAACAGTCGTATCACCAATCAAATCTTTGAGTTTTTTAACTTCAGTTTCACAGGATTTAATACCGTTCTCGATGAAACCTTCAGGTATATTAAGGCCTGATGATTTGAGTTCACTTTCGATCGTATCAAAACCAAAACTCAGAGGTGCATAAATAAACTTACGGTTAAGTCTCTTCGTTATCGTCTGAGTTGCCATAAGGCCTGCCGGATACTGGCAGATAAATAATGATGATTCACCAATCGAAAGATATTCATCAAGAGTTTTGCAATTTGCAGTATCCCTGACCGTCTTATTGTTGAATTCGAGTATGGTTTGGAAATCGTTATCTGCTGCCGGCATATCGCTTCCCGCAAATGAGATTACGTCAGGATTTACGGGAAGATTGGGAATGATATCCGACATTGCTTTGCGGAGTCTCTGGTCAGGTGTCGTGCCGCGCTTCTGCATGACAGGATCCATGAATCCCCTCACGAAAGTAACATCGGGAAAGCGCTTGCCCAGTTCTCTATAGATAAAGTCGATATCGCATCCCATGAACTTGTGAACACATACAGGGAAAATGATTACTACAGGAGGTACTGACGGCAGTTTATTCAGACAGTCAGTGACACCCTCTATAGTCGTCTCTTCTATTCTTCCTGAATGAGTCATGTCGTCTTCTTCTAAAACGACTGATGAGAATCTTCCGAGCTCACCCATCTCTGCAGCAGTCATTACAACACCGCGCAGACAGTTGTCGGCGCAGATGTATATCTGATGCGCAGAAGGGATCCTGAAACCGATGTGGACTATATTCCATGTGCCGTGAACGGGCGCGTTGAATTCGAGCCCGTTGGTAAACGGTTTCGGGAATGTCGCTTCTCCTATTCTTACTTTCTCATCACTTGACGTTGGCATAAGAAGTCTTTACGTTTACTCCGTCTAATCTTCCGATCTTACCTGTGATCTCACTGATGTAATCCTGGGGTGCGTTGATAGCGATCATGATGATGCTTATACCCATCTCACGGTAGGGCACGCCCATTCTTCCGATGATGTACTGTCCTGCTTCATGAAGAAGAGCGTTGAGCTTTTCTACTGACTCAGGATTCTCTACGATGATAGAAATTGCTGCGACTCTTGTATCCATAAATTCACCTCAGCAGATTCTCGGTAACAACTCGTTGCCCGGCTTCGGAAGATATGTCTGTCCGCCGACTTCAGTTGTCATTACGACTCTGCCGACTTCATCAGCTGTTACTTCACCGATGATTGCAGCGCCTTCCGTATACTTCGTTGTCTTCAATACTTCAACAACTGCATCAGCCTTATCAGCAGGACACATCATTACCATTCTTCCTTCGCATGCGAGGTACAACGGTTCGAGACCCAAAAGGCCTGTAACACCCTGTACTTCAGGTGCAACAGGAACAGCACTTCTGTTAACCTTGATTCCGACTTCTGCTTCGTCTGCAATCTCATAGAGAACAGTACCTACACCGCCTCTTGTTGCATCTCTGATAACATGCATCTCAGGGCAGACTTCGAGCGCCTTTCTGACAGGCTCCCAAAGAGGCGCACAGTCAGATGTGACATCAGCTTCGATACCATACTCATCTCTTGCGAGAAGAATTGCTGTACCGTGTCTTCCGACATCACCTGTAACGATGATCTTGTCACCGGGCTTAGCGAACTTACCCGATGTGTTGATATTATCATCGATCACACCAACACCTGCTGTTGTGATGAAGATCTTATCTACCTGTCCTTTGCCTGCAACCTTTGTGTCGCCGGCAACGATATTTACTCCGGCTTCCCTTGCAGTCTCACCCATTGTTTTCGCGATGAGTTCCAGATCTTCGATCGGGAGACCTTCCTCAATGATGTAGGAACATGTGAGGTAAAGAGGCTTTGCACCCATGCATGCGAGGTCATTAACAGTACCGCAGATTGCGAGTCTTCCGATGTTGCCGCCCGGATATTTCCAGGGTGAAACGATGAAGCCGTCTGTGGACATTGCGATACGTCCTTCGGGCTTCGGAAGGACTGCTGCATCGTCTGCAGTAAAATACTCGTTGCCGAGATTCTTTCTGAATATCTCACCGATGAGTTCGGATGTTTTTCTTCCGCCGCTTCCGTGAGCTAATGTGATTACTTCTTTCATGACTGTCCTCCATACATATAGAATGCAGAGCATGCGCCCTCATCAGATACCATGCATGCGCCGACCGGGTGGTCGGGATTGCATACCTTACCGAAGAGCGGACACTGGTTAGGCTTGATCTGTCCCTGCAGAACATTTCCGCACTTGCATCCTGTCTTTTTCTCATATTCCATCTTAGGGATCGAATGCTTCTTTCGAGCATCGTAATCAGCATATTCATCCTTGAGTTCAACACCTGAACCGGGGATCATTCCGATACCACGCCACTCAGCATCACAAGGCTTCAGATACTTATCAACGATTGCACATGCTGCAGGGCTGCCTGCATCGGTTACAACTCTCGGATACGCGTTAACGAAGAACGGCTTTCCTTCAGCAAGTTTCATAACCGTGATACCCAATGCAGTGAGGAGCTCCTCGCCTGTAAATCCTGCGATTGTTCCGCTTACGCCGCGCTCTGCCATATCTTTGCAGAGCTGTGTTCCGATTATCGCGTGAACGTGACCCGGGTAGAGATATGCATCCGTTGAAGAAGCCATTGCTTCGTATGCACCGGGCATTGTTTTATTCGCTGTAAGAAGTGCGAAATTATTGATCTTATCCTTTATCGCATTCTGCACTGAAATAACATCAGAAGGTGTTGTCGTCTCAAATCCTACGGATAAGAAAACAACCTGCTCTTCAGGATGATCCTTCGCATATTTCTCAGCGTCGATCGGTGAATAAACGACCTTCACCTTACCGCCTTCCGCACGTGCCTGCTGGAGGCTCTTAACGTTACCCGGGACTCTTACGAGATCACCGAAAGTAGTGATCGTGCAGCCCTTCTCGAGTGCAAGATAAACTGCCTCATCGATATAGGATGCAGGCGTAACGCACACAGGACATCCGGGGCCTGAGATGAGATTGATCTTTGGCGACAAAAAGTTTCTTATTCCCTGTCTGAAGATCTCGTGGGTATGCGTACCGCAGACTTCCATGATCCTTACTTCAGGACCGTCGTAAGTCTCGAGATATTTCTTCAGATCAGAAGTATCAGTAATAGAAGTCATGCCTGATTCTCCTTCAATACTTTCTCTGACTCAGACTTATCGTCATCAGTAATCTTCGCGATGGCGCATCCTGCGTGAACCATTACATAATCGCCGGGTTCAAGATTGTCCAACAGTTCTGCTGAGATCTCGCGCTTTGCACCTGTGCAATCCACCATTGCAACACCGTCCTTAACGCTGATAACCTTTGCTGATAATCCTACGCACATATATATTTCCTCCTTCAATTGTTTATCTTGTTCATTCCGTACAACGCCTGGCCCAAAGCGATTCCTCCGTCGTTCGGCGGAACCATTGAGTGGAGCAGTACCCTAAATCCGTTATCTTCCAATATCTTTGCCGTAAGCGAAGTGAGTAATTTGTTCTGATAACATCCTCCGCTTAATGCAGCCGTCTTTAAGTCTCCTGCTTTCGCGATCGCCATTTCCGCAACGCCTTTTGCGAGCAGGTAATGGAACTCGTAAGCAAGTTTACTGATATCTGTTCCATTAAGTTTTTCTTCCGCGATATGTCTTACGATTTTCTCTGTCGCAACGATATCTCCATCGATTAGATCTTCCATCTCGAAAGTTTTCTCTCCCTCATATTCCAATGCCTTAAATTCGAGCGCAGTTGCAGCCTCGCCTTCAAAGCTCTGTTCGTACTTTATTCCGAGTATCGCGCTCACTGCATCAAACAGTCTTCCGCAGCTCGTTGATACAGCGGTATTTACTCTGTTATCGTGCATCGCCTTAAACATCTTGAATGTTCCCTGCCTTAACAGGCCCAGGTCATTACACTTCGTTTCTGCTTCATCACCAAAGATATCGATGAGCATTGAGATCGCAATTCTGAATCCTTCTCTTGATGCGACATCACCGCCTGTATGAAGGAACGGTCTGATGTGTCCCACACGCACGAAATCACTGATCGAACACTTCAAGATCTCACCGCCCCAGATAGTACCGTCGATGCCGTATCCTGTGCCGTCAAGAGAGATGCCGATTACATCATCAACATAATCGTTTTCAGCCATGCATGAGAGAATGTGAGCATAGTGATGCTGGACTCTGATGAGTTCCAATCCTGATTCTTCCGCAGCTGCAGAAGAGTTATAAGAAGGATGCAGATCACATACAGCATGTGTCGGTTTTGCTTCCAACAAAGTGAGCATTCTCTCTGCCGATTCCTTGAGTGCATTTTTACCCTTGATGTCTGTGAGATCACCAATGTAAGAAGACGGATACATGAGACTGTTCACAGCAACGCAGAATGTGTTTTTGAGTTCTCCGCCGTACGCGATAACGGAACCTGAAAATTGTTTTGTCATCATGTACGGGAGCGGTGCATAACCTCTTGAACGTCTTATCATGTAAGGCTTACCGTCATAGAAATCCATAACGGAATCATCAGCTCTTAATCTGATCTTTCTGTTATGTGTAAGGATTACATCGCAGTATGCCTTTATCTCACGTCTCGCATCATCATCATTTCTGCAGATAGGAAGACCTGATAAATTGCCGCTCGTCATAACAAGACAGGCAGGCATTTTTATACCGTCATCGTAATCAAAAATAAGACTCTGAACAGGCGCATACGGGAGCATAACCCCAAGCATCGGATTACCTGGTGCAACCTGCTCTGCGAGAATAGAATCCTCACGTCTCTTCAACAGGATGATCGGCTTCTGATGTCCTGTTAAGATCTCGCGCTGATAATCTTCGATATAGCAGTTCTTCAAAACCTCTTCTTCGTTTCTCATCATGAGTGCGAAAGGTTTAGAAGGACGGTGCTTCAATTCACGAAGTCTCTTAACTGCATCGTTATCGTATGCATTGCATGCTAAGTGGAATCCTCCGATTCCCTTAATGGCAGCAACGCCTCCGTTTGCAATAACGGAACGCACATAAGTAATCGCGTCCCTGCCGCTTCTGTTCTCTTCGTCATCAAGAATGAACACTTCCGGTCCGCATTCATTACAGCAGACGGGCTGAGCATCGTATCTTCTTGTTGCAGGATCGTAGTACTCTTTCTCACACTCGGGGCACATCGGAAATTCTTTCATCGATGTTCTCTCGCGGTCATAAGGCAACGCATCCAGAATAGTAAGACGCGGTCCGCAGCATGTGCAGTTAATAAACGGATGCAGATATCTTCTGTTGTTCTTATCGAAGAGTTCAGCGAGGCACTCATCGCAGATTGCAATATCAGGTGATACAAATATCTCGCCTGATGTTTTCGCACTCTCGATAATCTTGAAATCATCGTATGCGGGAACATCCTTTACCTTGATATCCATCTTCAGGATCGCAGCGCGTTTCGGCGGCTGTGTCCTGATGAGATCAATGAACTTATCTACCTGTTCTTCTCCGCCCTGCGCATAGATCTCAACATAAGGACCAAGGTTAGACACACTTCCCTTTATGCCAAGAGAAGCAGCGTGCCTTGCGACTGTCGGTCTGAAACCGACACCCTGGACTATGCCGTAAACTTTAATGCGCTTCGTTATCAAATCAAGTTCTCCCGCTTATTGCAAAGCACTTGAGGTCTACCCAATTTCCTTCGTAATCAGGAACGAGTTCCTTGAGGCAGATGTCCGCAGCGATCGTATCGTATCCGCCGTCTCTTACCATCTCAATAAACTCATCTTCCTGAGTGATCTTCTTATCGCCATCCTGCTTAACTGAGTCATGGAGTTTAAAGAATGTCGCGATGTCGCAATTGACGCCTGCATCCCTTAATGTCTTGCCGACTACTTCATCGTGGCACACAAGGGTTTTACCCTTAATGCCTTCAGGAATACTATTCTTAAATACAGGGCTGAATATCTCGAATTCTTTTCCGAGATATTCACACGCATCTATGCCTGATGCGGAAGCAGCAACGAGCTTTTTTGCGCCCCTTATGTTCTTAATATCATCGAGTGTTAAATCGATATAATCCTTGCCGTAAGTAAGAGGTGTCATACCGATAACGAGCTGACCGGTCTCAACTTCCGGCGTATCAGTTGCGAACTCATCAATGAGCGCTTTGTATGCTTCCTTCTCACCTTCGTTGTAGAGTTTCATTCCGTTCGAAACTACAGGTACAACAGGAATATCAACCTTGCCCTCGATAAGTTTCTTTAGAGCCTTATAATCGGTTCCGATAGTTGCAGGAACCGGTGTTCCGATTACTGCAACAAAAGATGTGTCGATGCGTTCAACTGCTGATCCGATCTTAGATGCGAGGAGTTCATCTCTTCCCAATATCGCATCCATGTCACGTAGTCCTGCTGAGAATACGGCGCTCCTTGATTCATGCCATCTCGGTTCATCGAATCCGCATACATTACCAGTGCATCCGCCCGCATCAATGATTACTATCAACGCTCCCATCGAATAGAGAACACCGGAGGCGCCTGACTGGTCAGGTGCAAAAGGTGTCAGAACTTTTCTTAATCCTTTCATGCCTTTGCCTCCTCTAATGCATCGTAGATCTTATTCATCAGGTCTCTTACTCCCTGATATCCGAACGGTCTCGTATCCTGGTTCCACGCTACATTGGGTGTATCAGGACAATAGAATTTTGCATCCTTGCCGACAGTCACATCAGCATCCGACTGTGAGATCTTGTAGTAGAGCATCGTCGGTTCCATGTTGCAGTAGATCTTTGTGTCAGGTGACAGCAACGCGAGATTTTTCACATAAACAAAATTCTCAGGCGCCAGTGTCGCGTAGATCTCATCAACCTTGAATCCCATTCTTACCAGACTTAATGCCAGCTCGAAAGCATTAGCGTTCGCGCATTCACCGACGTTAAACTTCAGATCGGGATATTTATTCTTAAGTCTTACAATTGCTTCTTCTGCTTCTGCCTTTTCTTCGCCGTCATCTATATCGATTCCGGTGACGCTTGCGAGCGCCTTATACTGCGAAGAGATCTTATCTGTTGAATAAACTCTCGTGAGCTCGATATAAGGAATTCCGAGATTTTTATTCATGTCTTCAGCAGCTGCCCTGACCTCAGGATCGATAACGATATTGAAGTTTGCAGATGCCATCTGAAGAAATTCTTCATATGTTTTGCAGGTCGATATCTGTCTGATATTTCTAATCCCTGCGAGTTTCAGATATCCGGCGAGTTCAGTGTTCTCGAGCGGTGCAAAACCTCCAATAATGTTTACTGATCTCGCATCCTTTTCCATGGGTTCGAGCAAGGAATAAATCGTCTGTCTTACGTGAACCATAGGAGGACGGCGTCCTTCTCTTGTGAGCGCATACATATAGCAGGGACGAACCTTGATACCTTCGAACTCACCACCTGTCAGAGCATCTTCCGCCTTGCGGCAGACTCTGTCCATGTCGGTTCCGAGGAGCGCATCAACACATGTAATGCAGATCATGACGACCTTCGGAATCTTCTTACCATTGTCTCTTAAGAATTCGAGAACTTCCTTAATTGCATCAGGAATCTTATTAAGATGACGGCCGGTTACGAGATCAGGTTCGCTCATCTCTAAATAGAAAAATCTGTTCTTGTATTCGGGCATAGAGGAAATGAGTGAAGTGTTTCTTCCGCAGCATCCCGGAGCTACGATCAGCATGATTGACTCAGGCACACTTAATCCCGCTCTCTTTACACCGAATCCTTCGGCACCCGGAGAGTTATATGCGAGCGTTGCAGGTGAACTGTATACGAGATTATTTCCCGACAAGAGTTCAGAGGGAATGTCGCTCTTCCCGCGCTGCAATACTTCTTCAGCTGTAAAACAAATAGCTTCGCGCTTCATTAGTGATTATCCTTCCAAAAGCATCTTTGCCAGATCCAAAAATCTCTGAGCCGCCTCAGAATCCTTGGCACCTTCAACTACTGTCATGCCCTTATCCTCACAGAGAGTAATGTCATCACTTCTGGGAATAACTGCAACGATTGGAGCGTTATGCCCGTCGGCAAATTCCTTTACCTTCTCGTCTTCACCCGGAACGTTACGCTTATTGAGGATCAGTCCTCTTACGTTTGCGTATCCTCTGTCTTCGAAATTTCTTACAGCCTGACAGATATTATTAGCAGCATAGAGAGCCATCTTCTCACCTGATGTTACGATGAGAACCTGCTCTGCATAGCCTTCTCTGATAGGTGCAGCAAATCCGCCGCAGACAACGTCGCCCAATACATCGTAGAGAACGACATCGGGTTTATATTCTTCAAAAAGACCTAATTCATCGAGAAGGTTAAAAGTCGCAATGATTCCTCTTCCTGCACAGCCGAGGCCCGGTGTAGGACCGCCTGTCTCAATGCAGAGTACTCCGCCGAAACCTTCCTGTGAGATTTCTTTCGCTGAGGTCGGATCGATACCATCCTTGAGAATCTCGATAACGGGCTTCAGGGGTTTACCACCCAAAAGATTGATCGTTGAATCTGCCTTGGGGTCACAGCCAATCTGGATAACTCTCTTTCCCATACTCGCAAAAGCAGCAGAGAGATTGGATGTAACCGTAGACTTGCCGATACCGCCTTTACCGTAAATTGCGATCTTAAGCATAAAAAAACTCCTCTATCATCTGACACCTGACGACAAAGAAGTCCCAATAATGCGCGAGAATAAGCGCTATATGAAAAGACTATTTCCGCTTGGGGAGACACCCCTCACCGTCAGAGCCGTTTGTTTATTAATCTGTCTAACGCTTTGGCAACAGAAATCTCTATTTACCTCAGCACCATAAGAATAGCATATCCGCATATGTATATCTATCGGGCGCGTATATTTAGAATAAAAGAGCCAACCGTGTTCACGTTTCCCGACAAATGTCGGCAAAAACCTTATTGGAATGTTAGTTTTTGTAAAAAGTACCTAATAAAATGCTTTGAACATCAAACTTTTTGTTGTCGAATCTATTAACATTCACAGTTTCTTTTGATAAAATCCTTGCATATGGGGTAGAACTTATGCGAAACCCAGAAAAAATCTTTCTAGGAGGGTCATTTAAAATGGCAGAAAACACACCGGCTCAGGGCCAGTCAAAGGGTAAGTCAATCGCTTGCATGGCTTGCGGTATCGCTTCCATCGTTCTTTCATGGTCTTATGGCTGCGGTCTCATCCCCGCAATCGTATCTCTCGTTCTTGGCGGACAGTGCGCTAAGGAAGGCGTTCAGAACACATTCACAAAGGTTGGTAAGATCACAGGTATCATTGGTCTCGTTATGTCAATCGTACTTGGTGTTATCATGATCATCGTTGCTGTTGCTGCAGCTGCTACCGGAGTTTCAAGCTACGGCTACTAATACCGATTAGTAAACAAACTTAAAGCCGTCCGGAATTCCGGGCGGCTTTTTTAATGCATATTTTTTCTTGTTCTTAAGCAGGCTTTACTTCTCCCCTGCGCTTTTTGATCAGATCGGAGATCGTAACTATCACAGCAAAAGTAAACAGCAATATGCTTATTATCTGTGATGTCGAGAGCCCGAAAAGGAATCCTCTGATCTCATCCCCTCTGAAAAATTCATCAATAAACCTGATGACCGGATAGATATAAAAATAAACGATAAGTATCCTGTGCTGGAACTTCTTCTTTTTGTAGAGCACCAGTAAAACGGAAAACAGGATTAGATTAAGTCCTGATTCAATTAGCTGTATCGGAAGCCTGTTAACATCATTTAATTCCGGATACAGCGTGTTTCCGTGTGCCGTGAAGCCCACATCACATGCAACGCCATAACAGCATCCGCCCAGAAAGCATCCGATACGGCCGAATGCATGGAAAAGAGGAATAGCAACGGCTACGGCATCAAACATAACATCTCCCCTGAAATACTTCTGGGATACTTTGTTTGAAATAACCAGTGCAATTAAACCGCCGATAAGACCGCCGTAGAACACCATGCCGCCAAGATAATTTCCGAAGAACGTTTGAACAAAACTTATAAAGTTATAGTCCTTGATGTTCTTAAATAACACGATGATTTTATCTGTATTCGTAAAACCGTAAACAATATGTGCTCCAATTACGGCACCGGCAGCGAATATCAGACCGGTCATAGCGATATCTTCAATATCTACATCTTTTTTTCTTAACAGCAGATAGCAGCACAAAGCAGCGGCAAGCATTCCAACGGCCGCCATTATTCCGTACGTTCCTATAGTTCTTCCGAATATTTCGATAAATGGATACATGAATAACCTTTATTTTATAAGAAAAGGTCAGTTACTTAAAGATGCAAGCAACTGACCTCTTAAGTTTTTAAATTGATTTATGCTATCACACTGAAGATGCAAATGCGCAAGCAGCACAAGCAATGCAGAGACCGCAAGAGAAGAATACGATAGCACTCTCAACTGTACCTACGATAGATGTAATAAGACCGATCGTAGCAAAAATCTGCTTCTCACCTGCAGCCTTAGCTTCTTTTCTGGCACCAGCTGACTTGATCATACCGATAATACCAACAACGATAGCTGCCAATGTAGCAACGATAACGATGATACCATAGGTAAGAGATCCATCATTTGTAGATGTGTCGATAGCGTTACCAATAGTTGTTCCGACGTTAGGAATAACAAGGGAAGCAATACCCAATACCATAGCAACAATTTGCTTATTCTTTGTGGTTTCCATAAATACCCTCCTATTATTTTTAGCGCTATGCGCATTTCTTCACGTATTATTGCACTTATCACTAAAAAAGTAAAACAGCAAAAGAATTTGAGAGAGTTTCCAGTGCGATTAGTTTAATAAATCGGAACGTATCCGCTCTCTTCTACTATCTTCTGTCCTTCAGGAGAACACATAAAATCAATTGCCTTATAGACGTTCTCGTTGGTCTCGCCCTTTCGATATATGGCATAGAACTGACCTCCGATAGGATATGTTCCGTTGGATATATTCTCGATATTAGGCTCAACGCCGTTAACCTTAAGCATCTTAACTCCGCCCTCTTCGAGCATTCCTGTCACATAGTATCTGAACGAGAAACCTATGGGGCTTCCAATTATTGCCGTGTAGTCAGGGACGATAGGCATGTCGCCCATGAGTTTTTCCAGTGCTGTCTGTGATCCGCTGCCTTCGTTACGGTGCATTGCTGCAATCGGAATATTCTCGCCGCCGAGCTCACTCCAGTTGGTAATCTGGCCTGAATAGATTCCCTTGATCTGGTCAACAGTAATATCATTAACAGGATTATTGGCATTAACGATAAAAACAAAAGCATCTGTTCCGATGGGAACCATCTCGAGCTCAACTCCATTGTCAGCAGCATACTTGAGCTGTTCGTCTGAAGGCTGCGCGCAGATGATTATATCTGCATTGCCGTCAACGATATCTTTGAAACATCCTCTGGTATTCGTGTAGTGCATTGCACTCGCACTGTCGTAATCTGTACCGTTATAGATAACGGAATCCTCAGGATAAATGCTCTCGACAAATCCTGCATAAACAGGCAGCAATGCAGCTGCTCCGTCAATCGTCGGCAGGTCACCTTCCAATCTCTCCGCACCTTCTGCAGAATGCACATTCGCAGAACCGGTAAATGGAACATAGTCCGCTACTTCAACGCTCATCTTCTGCATGCCTGGCGTGTGGTGGCTTATCACTCTTTTAATGAACAGCTGGTATATCGCAAGATCAAGTCCGGCAAACAATACAATGAGCAGAGCAATTACTGCTATTTGTTTTCCAAGTTTTTTCTTATCCATATCAGTAACCCCAATTCGCGATCATCTCAACTATTGAGATTTCTTTCCAAAGATTGTATCCGTGGATCAAAAGGGCAGTTGTGGTCGCTATTCCGACGACCATGATAACCGCCAGTATAATTACAAACGTCTTATCCTTCATGGCCTGACCTCACATATGAGCAATCGCTGAAGCCAGCATTGCAAAGAGGGCGGCTTCAGCAAGGCTGCAGAGCAGGAAATATCCCGAAATGCAGCCGAATACTACGGCTTTTGTCTTGCCTGCGCCCTTTTTCTTCACCTGTATTACTGCAATTATGAACAAGACCAGAAAAACGAGAAATGTTACCGGTATAATTGCCCAAATTACGGTACCCAAAATGTTATTCAAGATGCGTTCGAAACTTTTTGCCGCCAACATAACAGCTAATACTTGATCCATTCTTTATTCCTCCCTATTTTTCAGCCGCATGCTCACATGTGTGAGATGCCTTCTGCGAACCATATGATCAGTAATGCTTCTACAATGAGATATGAGAATGCGGCGCCCGCAATAACACCGTAAGTCACGGCAGCCGTCTTTTTCTCTTCACCCTTTTTATACTTGCGTGCATGGATTATTGAGTTGACCAGACAGATAACGAAAAATACCGGCGGTGCAACAAACATGACTATCAATACAACCAAAAGCAGAAATTCATCCATCACTGCCTCCCAAGGGAATCCCTGTATTCTTCAACTTCGTTTCTGTTAAACGAAGATATGAGCCTGCAATCATACTTATCAAGGAGTCTGTAATGACCGGTCACATAATTCTGCTGAAGCCTTATGCCGTTTTTCTCATCAATAAGACGCCACCAGACCTTACCGCCCATAGTCAGCGGATAATGAATGTGCCTGTCCTCGAATGCCAGCGCATGAATTACATCGCTCGCTTCACCGCCCGTTATCCCCTGCAATACTTCACTCTTCTCGAAAACAGTTACCACGGCAATTACTTCCGTCCAGGAGAGTTCACGCCTTCCCTTCTCTGTTTCAACAAGAGTCTTTTTGGAAATACCGAGCATCTCACTCATAACTTCCTGAGTTATTCCGTACTCAGTTCTGATGAGCTTAAGTTTACTGCTTACTGCCCTGATTAATTCTTCGCGTGTCATATCCCATATCCAAATGACAATCTTTCGATAGTGTAATTTTACACCTTTAGTGTTATTTTGCAAGTCAAAGTATTTCGGCTTAGAACAAAAAAGCGCACCGCAGTGCGCTTAATAAATCAGGTATAAAAAACAGGGGCGCCGCCAGGCTGGGCCGGATTGATTATCGTGATGCGCGCCGTTCCTCTGCTCCAGGACGCCATCGCCCTTACAGGTTCACCACCGGGTGAGATCAGAATGTCCCTTCTGTATGTTCTCTTACCGATCTTAAAATCGATGGGATGGATTCCCGGATTCAGGTTAAATGCCATTGAACCGCCGCTCACAAACTGATAGCTCGCACCTGTTGCCAGAATCGTAGCGATCAGATAAACACGGGGGTGTTCTGAAGTGTATAAGATTACCAGATTTGCACCGCTGAAAACCTGCGGCGGAACTGACTGGACCGGAGCCATGTTACTGATGGGGGCCGGAGCAGGTGCCTGATAGTTATTCGGCGGGTTAGTGCCCAGACTGATCTGCTTACCGCAGTGATTGCAAAACGCAAAAGGCCTCGAATTATCGAACCCTGTTATACCGTTGCAATAAGGACACCTGACATCAATATTCATAGAGATATATTACTCTTCAAAAAGCGGTGTTGAGAAGTATCTCTCTGCCGTGTCAGGCAAAACCGTAACAACTGTCTTGCCAGGGCCGAGTTTCATTGCGAGTTTGATAGCGCATGCAACGTTCGTGCCGGATGAGATTCCGCACATCATGCCTTCCTTGCGTGAGAGTTCACGTGAAGTATTGATTGCTTCTTCATCAGTGATGATGCAGATATCATCGTAAACCTTTGTATCAAGGATTCCGGGGATCAGGCCGTCGCCGATACCCATCTGTACATGTGTACCGATGCTGCCGCCGGAGAGGATAGCAGCGTTCTCAGGCTCTGCAGCCCAGATAACTGTAGACGGGTTTGCTTCCTTAAGAGCGTGGCCGATACCTGTGATCGTTCCTCCTGTTCCGATGCCGGAGCAGAAACCGTCGATTGTGCGGCCGTCCATAGCCTCAAGAAGTTCTTTGGCTGTGTATTGATACTGGGCCTCTGTATTAGCCGGATTCTCAAATTGCTGGGGAATGAATACGTGCGGATCTGAAGCGGCGATCTCTTCTGCCTTGATACGGCACTCGTCGATAGCCTTGCCGATGTCACCTGCATCGTGAACAAGGATGACTTCAGCGCCATAGTGCTTAACGAGCATGCTTCTCTCGTGGCTTACTGAGTCAGGCATAATGATGATCGTGCGGTAGCCCTTAACTGCGCCGATGAGCGCCAGGCCGATTCCCTGGTTGCCGCTGGTAGGTTCAACGATAATGCTGTCCTTGTTGAGCTTACCTTCCTTCTCGGCACGCTCGATCATGTTGAGGGCTGTACGTGTCTTAATGGAACCTCCGACGTCCAGGCCTTCATTCTTAACGAATATATCTGCAGCACCTTCAGGTACTATGTGATTTAACTTGATAAGAGGTGTATTTCCGACTGCCTCTAAGATATTGTTGTAGATCATTAAGTCTCTCCGCTATACGCATTTTTGCACGGACATTATTATACAGGGTTTTCGCACAAGTTGCAGACTTAATACAGTTTTCGAACAATCAGTATGTATATACGTACTGATACATCTCGACAATATCACCGTTGGAATCGAACTTCGTCTCAATTGCCAGGCCGTTTGAATCGTAACCATACATGATGATCTGGAAAATGGTTCCGTCTTCCTTATAGATGGTCTGAACGGTCATATCGCTGTTCTCGTTGTATTCGTATTCGATCCAGCTCTTGATGGTTCCGTCGGGCAGGAACACCTTCTCACTTGTGATGTGTCCCTTGTTGTCATAAGCTGTCTCGGTCCAGCCGTTGAGCTCTCCGCCTCTGTAGACTGTCAATTTCGAGATGTTTCCGTAAGAGTCATACTCGTATTCATTCTTGATCTCGAACATCTCACCGTTAGTATCTCTCTGGGTCTGCTTTACGGGATTGCCGTATGCATCATTCTCATAACCTATGGTCTGGCAGACTGTTCCGTCCGGATTATATTCAGTATCCAGAACCAGGAAACCTGATGCGTCATAACCGTAAACATGGCTGTTGCCGGAAACACCTTCTGTGACCACAAATGTCTTCTTTGTCATGCGGCCTGATTCATCATATTCATATACATGCTGGCTCTCGATGGTGCCATCGACATTGAGCTTTGTCTCTCTGATGAGATTTCCTGACTCATCGAAAACATAATTGTAGGTAAATCCTTCGTCGCCAAGATGCTTATCTCTGACCATGTTGCCGTTTTCATCATAATCCTGTACGGAAACCAGATTGCCGTTAAGATAAACGTTGATCATTCTGTAACCTTTGAAAGGCTCAGCCGGTTCCTCAGTCGTTGTAACGACAGCAGATGTTTCAGTAGTAACCTCAGTAAACTCGAAAGAAAAATCCGAATCAGATGAAGCAGTTACAGAGGGCTGCTTATTACATGCAGTAAATCCCGCCAACGCTAATGATGCCGCCAATATACAAACAGTGCTCTTACGCATAGTATCTCCTTAAGTGACAGGATGGAATTGCAATCCCTGTCCTTTGTCACCTAATACTAACAGATTATTGCCCGGATTGAGATTAAAGATTTTTCAATCTTCCGCAGGTTGTCAGAATATAACAGCGGTAATGATCTCAAATAAGATACAGCCTAACGCGCCTACGAAAAGGATAATATCGAATAAGACATCCTGTTCAGCTCTGTGAAGTAAAAAGAGAGCTATACCTACGATAGACTCAACGCCGATCAGAATAAACGAAAACTCCAATACTTCTTTGAAGCTGGCCACCTTGCTGGTGTTAACCATATCACTATGCAGCTGGTCATCGGAAAGGCTCTTAACATAGTCTATGTATTCTTCGTATGTTAACTTTTTTTCACCGTTGAAATATGCGGCATCGTCACCTTTGAAACGGAGGTTACTTACCGGGAAATCATCAATAGTCTTAGTGCCGTAAATTACCGTGCAGATACGGTCGTGCGGATGGCATGCGTAAACTTCAAATTCACCACCGTAGAGAAGCATGGTTCTCGTGTCGGTAAAATCCAGTGCGGAAACTTTCTCAAAATTTTCAACACTGTCTAACCAGGCATCCTTATCCATTGCCGGAACTGTCGTTGCTTCGTAACGGAAAAAGTATTCCCCTTCGAGATACTTGTTGTACGATTGGCGCATGGTAAAAAAGTAGTCTGTTACTGAAAATACCACGCTGGTGATAATGATAATAAAAGCTATTTTCTTCCACATATATCTATCTCCTTAAATCCAGGAAAATAATAACATGAATTTGAGAAGTTTTTTATATGTGTGGATTTAGCGTTTTACATAAACCAGAGGGATGAGTCGTCAATATCCGATACTTTGGGACATCCCGTATTGCTCATGATATATCTCAGTTCATTCTTCACTTTTTCAATATAGGATTCGACTCCTGCCGTGCCGTCCTTCTCAAGATAAGGAAGCATGGATCTGCCGACTGCTGCTGCATCCGCACCAAGTGCGATTGCCTTATAAACATCGGCGCCGCTCTCGATACCGCAATCGACAATTATCTTTACACCTGTTCCCTCGAGGGCATCCCTGATCTCAGGCAATACCATCATCGGCGGAACAGCATACGGCATTCTGCCATGGTGGTGGCTTACGATAATTGCTTTCGCGCCGATCTCAGCACAGGCAACAGCATCACGGACACTTAATACACCTTTGACCACAAACGGGAGCTTTGTCGATTCAACATAAGATCTGAGCATGTCCATTGTCTGGACAGCCATCGTCTCGCCTGCACAGATATCAAGACCTGTCTCTCCGAAAATATGATCGATATCCATTCCGATACCGAACGCTCCAACAGACTCTGCAAACTGCATCTGGTCTCTCACCTTACCGTTATCTTCATACGGCTTAACTATGCGGATCGTTTTCGCGCCTGTCGCTGCGATCTTTGCGAACATATCATTTTCCATCATGCCGCAGAAATTGAGGATATTAGCATTCTTAGCTGCGATGGAATATTCTTCGAGACCGTTAAGTTTACGGCCGTTATACTGCTTAAGATGCGAGAAAGCAGGCATCATAATGGGACTGCTGAAGGTCTCGCCCAAAAACTCGGTTTCGGTCGATGCCAATACGGAATCAATTATCTTCTCTTCGATGAGAATAGAATCCATATACTTCTGTGTGATGATGTTCGCATCAGATTCTCTACTGTATTCCATTTAAAACCTCCTTAAGGTAGCCCATATATTTAATGTATTCTTCATCAGTATTAAGGTGCTCTAAAATGACCGGCATATCAGGGTCGATAGCATTCATTTTCTCCACATAATAGCGGAGCGGGAATTCACCCTGACCGGGTGCACATTCCTCCAATTGGAAAGTGTATTCTTCCTTGAGATGAACGTCCTTAATATGACAGCTCCTGATCCTGCTGCCGAGCGTTTCAGCAACTTCGTCGACCAACTCTTCAGCGTTGAAATATCTGTCAGCAGAATTCGTCATGTTGATGATGTCCATGTGAACTGCGAAGCGGTCCCTGTCCACCATATCAATGAGTTTAAGATATTCCTTAGGTCCTGTCGGAATCATCCACGGCATGGGCTCTAATGTGAAATACGTATTCTTAACGTCAGCCGTATCAATTATCTCCTGCACCATGCGGACAGTTTCTTTCCACGCGTTTTCAGAGAAATTTTCTTTATAGTGGCCGTCCCATCTGGGACCGAAAGCACCTGCAACATTTACAGCACAGCGCGCACCCAGAAACTCCGCGAGCCTTAACTGGCCAATGCAGTAATCCATATTCTTCTTGCGCTCATCAGGATCGGCAGCGAGAGCATTTCTCCAGATACCAACTTCTGCGATGAGAAGGCCATGTGCTTTTGCAGCATCGCGGTATGCAATTATCTTATCTTCGGGATCGTTGCAGTTAAGAGGAAAATTAATTGATCTGCATCCTAACGCAATCTGATTCTCTGCCCATTCTTCGGGCGAACTGTGTGCCAGCGGTGATGATGTTCCTAGTCTCATTTGGTAATCTCCTTAAGACTGATGCCAATTGCTAAAGATTAATCCGGACTATTGATAATTCAGTTTAACATCTATTGGAGATCATCTAAATCAGAACGGTTGATTTCATGTCCTAATTTGGCTGCAAGTTTAATCTAGAGAGGATTACTATCGTCTCTACCTTATCCGTCCACGGGAACATGTCGACCGGCTTTGCGATCAGGGCCTCATATCCCTGGTCCCTGAATCCTTTGAGATCTCTTGCCAGAGTCTCAGGACAGCATGAGATATATACGATTTTAGGCGGTGCGAGTTTACCGCAGGCTTTGATGAATTTAACTGTTGTTCCGGCTCTCGTCGGGTCTAAGATAACGACGTCGATCTTAGCATCTGTTTTCGAGAGTTCGTTCATGTATTCGGTAGCATCACCCAGAACAAATTCAGCATTCTTAACCTTGTTGATCATGGTGTTTTTGAGTGCGTCACTGTATGCGGATTCCTTGATCTCAACACCCGTGATCGTGCCTACAAAATCAGCGAAAGACAGCGTCGTCGAACCTGTTCCACAGTAAGTATCTATGCATGTTTCATTGCCGGAGAATTCAGCGAGTCTGATTGCCTCCGAATAGAGGATCTCGGCCTGGCTCCTGTTCGACTGCATGAATGAATCGGCAGACACTCTGTATTTCTTTCCGAGAATGATGTCAGTGATATAGCCTTTGCCCTTGATCTTCTTAACTTCGTTGCCGCCAAGGATCATGGAATCGTTACGCGTATTAATGTTAATTAGCAGCGTTGTAATCTCAGGGTGGAGCTTCAATAATTCATCCGTAAAAATCTTCTTTTTCTTGAAATATTTGCTGCCGATAATCAGCACGACCATTATCTCGCCGGTTGCATCAGCAGTCCTTACGAGGATCCTTCGAAGATCACCCGTGTGCCTTACTTCATCGTAAATATCAACTCTCAATTTCTCCGCGAGCTTAGCGCAATCTCTGATAATTTCCGATGCGATCTTGTTCTCTATAAGGCATGAATCAACTTCAACGATACGGTGTGAACCTGACTGATAAGGGCCGACAATAACACGCCCGTTCTTAAGTCTTTTGAACTGGGAATGAACCTTATTTCTGTAGTACAGAGGGTTATCACAGTGATGTATCGGGAGCACATCACAGAAAGGCTCGATCAGCCTTTTTACTCTTTTTTCTTTCGCGGCAGTCTGCTCGAAATATGTCTTTCCGGCATAAGAACAGCTCCCGCAGGTTTTAGAAACGGGGCAATCGTTGCGGAGTGCCAGCACCTCGGCCATCCGTTTTATTTCCTTGTCCTGCCCGTGCTTCATCTCTTACCTTTCAGCGTTATTTACAACGTGTCTCAACAGTATCGCCGTAGTGATGGATCCTACGCCGCCCGGTACAGGTGTAACAGCCTCTGCAATTTCTGATACTGAATCGTAATCGACATCACCGCAGAGCTTACCTTCCTCATCTACATTCATTCCGACATCGATGACGATCTGGCCTTCTTTTACGTAATTTGCATTAATAAGCTTTGCAACGCCGCAGCATGCAACGATAATGTCTGCACGTCTGCACTCTTCCTCAACATTAACTGTCTTGGTATGGCAAACTGTTACGGTCGCATTTGCTGTCGTAAGAAGGAGCGCCACAGGCTTACCGATTACAAGGCTTCTGCCTACTACCGCAACCTTTTTACCCTTTGTCTCGATCTGATAGTGCTTGATAAGGCTCATGACTGCTTCTGCTGTGCAGGGAGCTGCGCAATCAGGAACACCGGACAAAACGTTTTCCATGTTTCTGATATCCATGAAATCGACATCCTTACCGGGATCGATAGTTCTTCTCATATGCTCATCAGACAGACCCTTAGGCAGAGGTCTGAATACGAGGATTCCGTGAACCTTTGAATCGTTATTAATACCATCGAAAGTCTTATCCAGATCTTCCTGAGAAATGCCCTGGTCAACTGCAGTAACTTCAACTTCAACGCCTGCTGCTTCGAAACGCTTCAGAACGCCTCTCTCATAAGCCAGATCATCTTCTCTCTGGCCTACACGAAGGATGGCAAGCTTAGGATTGATTCCCTTAGCCTTAAGTCCTTCAACTCTAATCTTGAGATCTTCCATGATCTCATCTGCAACTTCCTTACCGCCGAGTCTTCTCATATCAATTAACCACCGATCAAAATTGTTTTTACGTCTTCATAGACCTTATCGCAAACAGCTACTGTCTCATCAACGAGAGCAAATGTCTTCTTGTTGAGGTCTTCTGCATAACTTCTGTCCTTCATGGACTTTGTGTTGATATAAACATTCATTGCAGCGCCCTTGGCAGCCGTGCTGCACGCAGCAGCAGCAACTCCCACGTCGCTGATCGCAAGTCTTGAACCGATTACTGCGAGACGCTCCAAGATCTTTGCTGTCTCGTTTGCCTTAACGACGATTTCATAAGGTGCTGTGCTCGCATCTCTTAAAACGCCCTCAAGGATCTCGTCTCTGCCTTCCTGATCCTTAGGGATGGAATATGCTTTCGCGAGGGGGGCGAAAACCTCCTCGTCCTTCATGCCCAGTGCTTCAAACTCTTTTACGAGAGCGCCGCACTTTGCGATAGTTTCCTCTATTTCAGACTGGTATTCAGCATACTTTTTCTTACCGCTCGTGAGGTTGCCGACCATTGATCCCAACGCTGCTGCGATGCCCCCGCAGACTGCTGAAGCTCCACCGCCTCCGGGTGTAGGTGCGCCTGATGCGAGTTCGGTCAAAAATACGTCTACTGTTCTGTTTTGCATGGTGAATACTCCGTTTAGCTTAATAACCTCTATATTTTACCCGACTTAAATATGAATACAATTAGCACCTTCCCCATACTATTTGCCATCGCAGCGCCCTGTTTGCACGTTTATGAGAATTGGCTGGGAAATTTGCTAGGATTTTTGACTGATTTTCCTAGCAAAAATCCTGTCATTTGGAAAACTCCAGGAAATTTGCTAGCTTTTCAGGCTGTTTTTCCTAGACATTTTCCTAGACAAAGTTTTCAGGGTGTTCCTAAACAAAGTTTTCGGAGTGCAAAATAAAAAGGCTGCCCGCCCGGGACAGCCTTCGTAATTACTGAATGATTCGTTTAATATCCATGATTCCCATCATGTCGAGGTTACCGTAAACTACCTGGCCTCGTGTGGACGATGCGTGGATTACCGTTCCGTCACCTACGTAGATGGCAACGTGTCCGCAGTATGTTCCGTAGTCGTAACAGATTACGTCACCCGGCTTCAGATCTTCTCTCGGAACACTGACGCCTGAGTAGTTCATGATGGATGTAGCACCGTGAGGCAATGAGATGCCGACCTGTGCGTAGCAATACATTACGAGACCTGAGCAGTCGATACCGCTGGAGTCTGAACCTGCGAAAACATAAGGCACACCGAGCATTGATTCTGCGATGCTTACGATACTCTCACCGTTACAGCCCGTAATCTTAGGAAGAGTTCTCGGGTTGCCGTAGCTTCTTCCTCTCGGAGAGGTTGACTGCGGATAAGGTGTAGGAGTAGGTGTAGGTGTCGGCGGCGGGTTGGTCGTCGTGTAAGACTTATAAACATAACCTGTTGTTCCGCCTGTTGTTGTAACCTTATACCACTTATCGCCGACGATGGCGCTGCAGTAGAGTTTAGCATCCTGGTTTACCACTGCGACTTCTTCTGCAGAAGTTGAGGGCTCAGCTCTCAGAATAAGGCTGTCTGTATCAACCCATACTGTTCTGTCGACTTCGATCGAGAGCATTGTATCCTGGATGGAACCTGTGAGAACGTATCCTTCCTCACCCTTCTCTGTACGGATTCTTGACCATGTATCGCCAACGCCGGTACGTGTAACCTGCTGGCCCAGATGGAGCGATACGATCGTCTTGGAATCCATATCAGGAACTTCTTTGAGAATGGACTGATTAGCTCTTACATAGTAAGTCGTGTCATCAGCTGCGAAGAACTGGGGGTCCAGGAGCTCGATCGGGAGATCTGAACTGTCGTACTGCTGATAAACAATGTACTTAGGAATATCTGTATAGCTTGCGGGAGCGCAAACCTCAGTATACTGGGTAGGATCTGTGGGAGTTACATCGCTCGAGACAGTTCCACTGACCAACTGGTCCGCACTGCTTACGAGAGCCCACTCCTCAATAACAACTTCGCCACTCGCAACATTTCTCGTTCCGAAAATTGATTCATAAGCGTGAGATACCGCCATGGCAGGCGTCATATCTTCACGAAGTCCTATGGGCAGACAAATAATCGGCAGGGCTGCAAAGAATCCTGTCGCGATAGCAAGTATGTGCTGCTTTCTATTGTGCTTTAATACTGCTTTCTTCATATATCTCCCGCCATTTAAGGCTTTCCGTCTTAAATTATACAACCTGCGAAAGGTTGTTTCTGTGGCAATTCTTGGGTGCATATCCGCACATAAAAACGCCGGAGGATATACCCCTCCGGCGTCATTATAAACTGTTTAGACTTTAAGTTGCTTTACAATTACGGGACAAAAGAATTACTTCTTGTCTTTGTAACCGTCAACTTCAAGCTGGGCATCCAAACGATCCTGCTCGTCAAGGATGTCGTTACGAGCCTGTACCTGGTCGAGGTAGTCGTTAGCGAACAACTCTGCATCGCTGTCTTCCTCACCATACTCGTGACCTGTGATGAGCTTGCTGTTTGCCTTGATAACAGGAACAGCTGTGATATCGTTGTGAGCCTTGATACCTGTACCTGCAGGGATGAGCGCACCGATGATAACGTTCTCCTTGATACCGATGAGCGGATCAACCTTACCCTTGATAACTGCGTCTGTAAGAACCTTAGCAGTCTCCTGGAAGGATGCAGCTGACATGAAGGAGTCTGATGCACTTGCTGCCTTAGCGATACCGAGGAGGATCGTCTTGCCGTTAGCGGGCTGGAGACCCTGCTCCTCACAGTCTCTGTTTCTGGAAATGAAGTTATACCAGTCAACAGTTGTACCTGTCATGAAGCCTGTATCACCCGGATCGTCGATCTGGACTCTTCTCATCATCTGCTTTGTGATGATCTCGATGTGCTTATCGTTGATGTTAACACCACCACCTGTGTAGTAAACCTTAGTGATCTCAGAGATGATGTACTTCTGAACGGCACGGATATCCTTAACTCTGAGGATTTCCTTAGGATCGATCTTACCGTCGATGATCTGATCGCCGGCTTCGATTACCTGACCGTCAGTAACTGTGAGCGTAGCGTGTGAAGGAACCTTGTACTCCATCTTCTCGATAGGATTACCCTTGATGTCCTTGATAGGCTCTACGCCTTCGTCGTACTTAGGTGTAACAACGATTGTCTTCTGCTTTGTCTTCTCGTTCTCAACGATCTTAACCTCGCCGGGAACAGAAGAAATAATTCCGTGACCCTTAGGATCTCTTGCTTCGAAGATTTCTGTAACTCGGGGGAGACCCTGAGTGATATCTTCACCAGAAGCAGCGATACCACCGGAGTGGAACGTTCTCATTGTAAGCTGTGTACCAGGCTCACCGATTGACTGGGCAGCGATGATACCTACTGCCTCACCGACAGCAACAGGGCGGCCGGTAGCAAGGTTGATACCATAGCACTTGGAGCAGACACCTCTTCTGGAACGGCAGTCGAATACTGATCTGATCTTGAGCTTGCCCAGATCCTCGATCTGCTGTCTTGAAAGGATCTTGCCTGCAGCCTCTGCCTCAGCAACCTTAGCTGCAACCTTCTTCTCGCGCTCAGCGAGCTTCTCAGGTGTCTCAGCACCCTTGATCTTAACTGATTCCTTAACAGCCTTTCTAGCTGCCTCAGCCTCAGCCTTTGCGAGATCAACTGACTTGCAGATATCTTCAGCCTTGAGGGCGTCGATCAACTCGTTCTTCTTAACGATGACTTCGCCTGTCTGATAGTTGATGATATCTTCAGCTGCATAACGGCCATAGAGACGGTCGTTAAGTGACTTGATAACGTTAACGTGCTTGTTGGAAACCTCTGTGATCTCCTTAACCCATGTGAAGTCATCAGTACCGCAGTCTTCCTCAGTAACAACAACTGCCTGTGCAACGTCAACGAGACGTCTTGTAAGGTAACCGGATTCAGCTGTCTTAAGAGCTGTATCGGAGAGAGCCTTACGGGCACCGTGTGAAGAAATGAAGAACTCGAGCACGTTCATACCTTCACGGAGGTTGGACTTGATCGGGATCTCGATAGTATTACCGGTTGTATCCTGCATAAGTCCACGCATACCTGCGAGCTGCTTGATCTGGTTGTTAGAACCACGGGCACCGGAGTCAGCCATCATTCTGATCGGGTTGTAAATGTCGAGGTTGTCCATCAACGCCTTTGTGATGTTGTTTGTAGTCTCAGACCAAACCTTAGTAACCTCGTTGTGACGCTCTGTCTCTGTGAAGAATCCTTCTTCAGCAGCTTCGTTGATCTCTTCAACTCTCTCGTCACCTTCAGCGATCATCTTATCCTTGATGTCAGGGATGATCATGTCCTCGATACCGATAGAGATACCGGAAATAGTAGAGAACTTATAACCCATAGCCTTAACGTCATCGAGGAAGATTGTTGTTCTCTCGAGGCCGTGTACAGCGATGCACTTAGCGATGATCTTCTCGAGCTTCTTCTTACCGAGAGCAAACTCGAACTTAACTTCCTTATCAGGATTCTCAGCCTTGATCTTAGCAGCACGCTCCTTCTGTGAGCTGAGCTTCTCGAAATCGATTTCGAGCTTGAGACGGTTCTCAGGCTTTGTTCTGTCAACAAATCCGAGGTCCTGAGGAACGATCTGGTTGAAGATGAATCTACCGAGAGTTGACTCTACGATACCTGTCTCCATCTTACCGTTGATCTCTCTGGAAATACGAACCTTGATCATGCTGTGAAGTGTGATCTGGTGCTCGTCATATGCCATCTGAGCCTCGTCGATAGAAGAGAAAACCATGCCCTCGCCCTTATCGTTCTGTACTTCCATTGTGAGGTAGTAGCAGCCGAGGATCATATCCTGTGTAGGAACTGTAACCGGCTTACCGTCCTGAGGCTTGAGCAGGTTGTTTGTTGAGAGCATGAGGAATCTTGCCTCTGCCTGAGCCTCTGCAGAAAGCGGTACGTGTACAGCCATCTGGTCTCCGTCGAAGTCTGCGTTAAAGCCTGTGCAGACGAGCGGATGGAGCTTGATAGCACGACCTTCTACGAGTACAGGCTCGAATGCCTGGATAGAAAGTCTGTGGAGTGTAGGAGCACGGTTCAAAAGTACCGGATGATCCTGAATGATCTCTTCGAGGATATCCCAAACTTCAGGAACTCTTGCGTCTACCTGTCTTCTGGCTGTCTTAATATTGAGCTTATCGTTGATCTCAACGAGCTTCTTGATTACGAAGGGCTTAAAGAGCTCTAATGCCATCTCCTTAGGGAGACCGCACTGATGCATCTTAAGCTCAGGTCCAACGATGATAACTGAACGTCCTGAGTAGTCTACACGCTTACCCAAGAGGTTCTGTCTGAAACGACCCTGCTTACCCTTGAGCATGTCAGACAATGACTTGAGCTGTCTGTTGCTTGTAGCAGATGTTGAACCCTTAACAGGTGTACCGTGACGACCGTTATCGATGAGAGCGTCAACAGCTTCCTGAAGCATTCTCTTCTCGTTTCTAACGATGATCTCAGGTGCACCGAGATCGAGGAGCTTCTTAAGACGGTTGTTTCTGCCGATAACTCTTCTGTAGAGGTCGTTAAGATCGGATGTAGCATAACGGCCACCATCCAAAGGTACCATAGGACGGAGTTCAGGAGGTAATACGGGAATTACGTCAAGAATCATCCATTCAGGTCTGTTGCCTGAAGCCTTGAAAGCTTCTGCAATCTCAAGTCTCTTGTTGATCTTAAGTCTCTTCTGTGTGCTGACAGAACCGACCTTCTCCTGCTGGAGCTGCTCGATGATCTCGTCAATATTGAGTTCAGACAAGAGGATCTTGATAGCCTCGGCACCCATCTTTGCAACGAAAGAATCCTTGCCGCACTTCTCTCTTACACTCTTGAACTGATCTTCTGTGATGATGTCGTACTTGTTAAGACCTGTCTCAACGCTGTCACCGGGATCGATTACGATGTACTTTGAATAGTACAGAACGCTCTCGAGCTGCTTAACTGTGAGGTCAAGCAAAGTACCGATCTTTGAAGGCTGGGTCTTGAAGTACCAGATGTGTGATACAGGTGTAGCGAGCTGGATGTGACCGAGTCTCTCACGACGAACTGTGTTCTTTGTGACCTCGACTCCGCACTTATCGCAGATCATGCCCTTAAATCTGATCTTCTTGTACTTACCGCAGCGGCATTCCCAAGACTTTGTAGGTCCGAAGATCTTCTCGCAAAAGAGTCCGTCAACCTCAGGTCTCTGAGTACGATAGTTGATGGTCTCAGGCTTCTTAACTTCGCCGTGTGACCAGCTCTTGATGACCTCAGGAGATGCAAGCTGAATACTTATTTTTGTAAGATGATTTGTATCATTCATATCTATCTTTTATCTCCTTTACATATCTTCGTCATCGCCAGCGAAATCATCAACAAAGTCGCCGTCTTCTTCCTTGATGTTTCCGAGCTCATCAGCTTCTACGAAGCCTTCGCTGAAAATATCGGAAGGAGATTCAGCATCTTCACCGTCGAGTGAAGCTCTGGTTGATTCATCCATCTCACTGTATGTGTCGAATGACTGTCTGTCCTCGGCAATGTACTCTTTGTCGTCTGTGTATGTACGAACGTCGAGTGCCAAAGCCTTGAGCTCGTTAACAAGGACATTGAAGGACTCAGGGATACCCGGTTCAGGAATGTTCTTGCCACGGATGATAGCATCGTATGTCTTTGAACGGCCTTCGATATCGTCGGACTTAACTGTGAGGATTTCCTGGAGAGTATGAGCAGCACCGTAAGCTTCGAGTGCCCAAACTTCCATCTCACCGAATCTCTGTCCACCGAACTGAGCTTTACCGCCCAAAGGCTGCTGTGTAACGAGTGAGTAAGGTCCTGTGGATCTAGCGTGCATCTTGTCATCAACAAGGTGGTGCAACTTCATGTAGTACATGATACCTACTGTTACTCTATTCTCGAAAGGCTCACCTGTACGTCCGTCGTAAAGAACAGTCTTACCGTCCTTATCGATGCCTGCGAGTTCGAATGCATCAGCGATGTCGTTCTCGTTTGCACCATCGAAAACAGGTGTAGCAATCTTCCAGTTAAGTGCCTTAGCAGCGCGGCCAAGGTGTACCTCGAGGAGCTGACCGATGTTCATACGTGAAGGAACGCCCAACGGGTTTAAGCAGATATCGAGTGTTGTACCATCAGGTAAGAAGGGCATATCCTCTTCAGGAAGTACTCTTGAAACAACACCCTTGTTTCCGTGACGACCAGCCATCTTATCGCCGATGGAGAGCTTTCTCTTCTGAGCGACATAAACGCGGACTCTCTTGTCAACACCGTTCTTGAGGTTACCGTTTGTCTCCTTTGTAGAAACAACTACGTCAACTACTACGCCGGAACCGCCGTGAGGAACACGCTTTGATGTGTCCTTAACTTCTCTTGCTCTCTCGTTAAAGATAGCCTTGTAAAGTCTCTCTTCAGCTGTCTGGTCTGTCTCACCCTTAGGTGATACCTTACCGACGAGGATGTCTCCGTCCTTAACCTCAGCACCGATCATTACGATACCGTTCTCGTCGAGGTTGGAGAGAGCATCATCACTGACGTTCGGAACTTCTCTTGTGATCTGCTCAGCACCGAGCTTTGTCTCACGTGCTTCGCACTCATGCTCTTCGATGTGGATTGATGTATAAACATCATCTCTTACGATTCTCTCATTTACGAGAACAGCGTCCTCGTAGTTATAACCTTCCCATGTTGTGAATCCGATGAGAACGTTACGTCCGAGAGCGAGCTCACCATTGTCTGTAGCAGGACCGTCTGCGATAGTATCGCCGGCCTTGACCTTATCGCCCATAGCGACGATAGGACGCTGGTTGATGCATGTGCTCTGGTTGGATCTCTGATACTTAGCGAGCATGTATGTATCTACTGTGCCCTCTGCTGTTGTAACTTCGATCTTGTCTGAAGCAACGAAGGAAACGACACCATCGTGTGAAGCAACGATGCAGACGCCGGAGTCCTTAGCTGCACGATATTCCATACCTGTTCCGATGATAGGTGCCTCAGGCTTAATGAGAGGTACTGCCTGACGCTGCATGTTGGAGCCCATGAGAGCACGGTTAGCGTCGTCGTTACCAAGGAACGGGATGAGTGAAGTAGAAACGGATACGAGCTGCTTAGGTGATACGTCCATGTAGTCAACCTGTTCAGGGTCGAGCTGCAGGAACTGGTCTAAGTAACGGCATACGATCTTCTTGCTGATGAAACGGCCCTCTTCATCGATAGGCTCGTTTGCCTGAGCGATGTTGTACTCATCCTCTTCGTCAGCGGACATGTAAACAACTTCGTCAGTAACTCTGAGTTTCTCCTTATCGAACTTTCTATAAGGAGTCTCAATGAATCCGTACTTGTTGATACGAGCATAGATAGCCAGTGAGGTCATAAGACCGATGTTCTGACCTTCCGGTGTCTCGATCGTACACATACGTCCATAGTGTGTAGGGTTGATATCACGGACTTCCATTGAAGCTCTCTCACGGGAGATACCGCCAGGACCCAAAGCTGAAAGTCTTCTCTTATTCGTAAGCTCAGCCAAAGGGTTGTTCTGGTCAGCGAAAGCTGAAAGCTGTGATGATCCGAAGAACTCTCTGAATGCAGCAGACAAAGGTCTTGTGTTAACGAGGCTTGTAGCTGTAACAACTTCGCCTTCCTTGCTGGAGATCTGAGAGATTCTGTCTCTTGTATTCTTCTCGACTCTCTGGATACCTGTACGGAGCTGGTTCTGGAGGAGCTCGCCTACAGACTTAACTCTACGGTTGCCCAAGTGGTCGATGTTGTCGATTCTTCCGACACCTCTGTGGAGGCCGATGTAGTAAGAAACGAAAGCAAGGATATCATCGATTGTGAGGTTTCTGGGCATGAGTTCTTCCTTATGCTCAGCGAGTGCAGCCTCAAGTCTTGACGCGATGTCATTCTTGTCAGCCTTAACTTCCTCGATGATATTTCTCAAGATATTGGCTCTAACCTTCTCGTTGATACCTGTTCTGTTGATATCGAAAGCCTTGAAGTCCTTCTTAGAGATGCTGTTAGCGATGAAAGCCTCAGCATCAACTCTGCCGTTGCCGATAACCTTGAGAGGTACATCCTCGAACTCATCCTCATCAGCTGCGCGAACGAGCTTTTTGGGGAAGATCTCAACAGACATAACGCCTGCTTCTTCGATCTTAGCTGCAATCTCTTCTGTGATTACAGTGTTCTTCTTGCAGATGAGCTCACCATCGTCTGTTACAACGTTAGCAGCTGTCTTGCTTCCGATGATTCTGCCTGAGAGCTCGAACTTCTTGTTTACCTTGTAGATACCAACACGCTCGAGGTCATATCTCAGAGAATCGAAATATGTCTTTTTAAGGATGTTCTTAGCATTGTCTACTGTGAAAGGCTCATTGTTACGAACCTTCTTGAAGAACTCCTGGAGTGCAGCGATATAAGGATCAGCTGCATTCTTTGTCTCATCCTTCTCAAGAGTCATTCTGAGGCACTCTTCATCACCGAACATATTGATAATATCTTCGTTTGTCAAAAGATTGACGCCATTTTCAGGGTCATTTAAGCATCTCAGGAATACTGAGAGGGAAATCTTATGAGACTTATCTACTACGATGTAGATAAGGTTATATTCGTCAGGATCATTGTTTGCATCCGGAGAGCCTGCAGCCTTAAGAGCTCTTTCCTTAGCATTGAGCTTGCTCTCCTTCTCATCCTCTTCGATAAGGATCCATGATCCTCTGTAAGGGATAAGCTCAGCAGAAAGCAATCTGTTGCCCATCTTAGATCTCATCTCGCTGTAGTATGCACCGGGAGATCTTACAATCTGATTGATTACTACACGCTCTGCGCCGTTGACAATAAATGTACCCTGCTCAGTCATGATAGGGAAATTGCCGACGAAAGCTGTCTCGTCAGTTACTGTTCCGTCAATCTTGTTGTGGAGTCTGAGCTGGATGCTCAAGGGAGCGGCATAGTTGCTGTCGTTCTTTTTGCAGCTGTCAATAATTGCAGACTTGGTAAGCTTAACGGGAGTCTTAGGCTCCTTACTTCTCTTACCCTTGCCGTCCTTCTCCTTGCCTGTGGGATCACAGGGATTCTCAGAATCGAAAATCTTTCCGACAAAATAGACTTCGTACTTACCCTGATCGTCAGTAATCGGAGAAACTTCGTCGAAGATCTGCTGCATACCTTCATCGATGAACCACTGATAAGACTGCTTCTGGTTCTCGATAAGGTTAGGCACCTCGATTACTTCTTTGATCTTGGAATACGACTGTCGCTCTGTCTTGCCTTGTTTTACGGAATGGACCATTGTTAAAGAATCACCTCACACAAAGCTTAAAAACACATGGTTTAAGCGGTTTCTTGGTTGAAAAGCATTTTTATTTACCATAAAAATTCTCTTCCGTCAAGAGAAATAGGCATAGTTGCCCAAACCCATTACGACGCAGTAAAGAATTATATAGAAGCAAACAACTTTTGTCAACAACTATTTTCGTGTGACGTTGGGTATTTTTGTTATTAATGTAAATTCTTTTTCGCGCGCGTATTATTATTAAGAATTAATATTGTTCTATATATAATGCAAAAGACCCCGTGAGCATGTATAGCTTACGGGGGTCTTTTAAGGTTTATTTCGCTGAATAACTCAGCATTCATTAAGGAAGTTGGTTAGCATCTTTTTGCCTTCGGGAGTGAGGATCGACTCCGGATGGAACTGGACACCGTAGATCGGATATTCCTTGTGTCTTACCGCCATGACCTCACCGTCGTCAGCAACAGCCGTTATCTGGAGGCATGAAGGAATAGTCTCACGGTCGGCAGCCAGTGAATGGTAACGGGCAACCTTTGTAGAATCGCCTATTCCCTTAAACAACGGGCACAGATTGTAGAGCTTTACCTCCGACTGCTTGCCGTGCATAAGGTGCTCAGCATAAGTGATCGTTGCGCCGTATGCGCTGCAGATCGCCTGATGGCCCAGGCAGACACCCAAAACAGGGATGTCATGGATCGAGCGGGCTACGTCAACGATAACGCCGGCGTCTTCCGGTCTTCCTGGACCGGGCGAGAGAATGATGTGGTCAGGAGCTAACGCCTTTATCTCATCTACGGTCATCTCGTCGTTACGGATTACCCTGATATCGGGATTGATCTGTCCGATCATCTGGTAGAGGTTATATGAAAAGCTGTCATAGTTATCTATAAGAAGAATCATCTGTTATACCTCCTGAGCAAGATTAAGAGAGGAAATAACCGCCTTGGCCTTGTTGAGGCACTCCTCGAATTCCTTCTCGGGTACTGAGTCTGCCACGATACCTGCGCCGCTTCTTACAAAGACCTTGCCGTTCTTTTTGTAGGCAATTCTAATGGCAATGCAGGTGTCCATGTTACCTGTGAAATCGATATATCCGATCGCGCCGCCGTAGATGCCGCGCTTATTGTTCTCCAATTCGCCGATCAGCTGGCACGCACGTATCTTTGGAGCACCTGAGAGTGTTCCTGCCGGGAGTACTGCCTCAATGGCGCTCAGAGCATCGTATCCTTCGGCAATCTTGCCGCGCACAGTTGAACCGATGTGCATGACGTGGGAATAACGCTCGATGCTTCTTAACTTCTCTACTTCTACTGAACCGAACTCGGAGATCTTACCCAGGTCATTACGTCCCAGGTCGACGAGCATGTTGTGCTCTGCGAGTTCCTTCTCATCTGCCAGGAGCTCTTCTTCGAGTCTCTTATCCTCTTCTTCGGTCTTTCCTCTTGGCCTTGTTCCTGCCAGAGGGAATGTGTGGAGCACGCCGTTCTCGAGTTTGACCAGCGTCTCGGGAGAAGCTCCTGCGACCTCAACGTCTGTTCCTGCAAAGTAGAACATGTAAGGAGAAGGGTTTACGGTTCTCAATACTCTGTACGTGTTAAGAAGACTTCCTTCAAACTCAGCCTGGAGTCTGTTGGATAAAACAATCTGGAAAATATCGCCTTCCAGAATATGGTGCTTCGCCTTCTCGACCATCGCACAGTATTCTTCTTTGGTGAACAGGGGTTTAACTTCGCTTAAGAGTTTTCCGTCAGCCTCTTCTGTTTTCGCGCCGTTCTTAAGAAGATCAATGAGGTCTTCCAGTTCCTTTGTGGCTTCCTCATATCCTTCGTCAATGTTTTCGAGGGACATATTGGTGATAAGGATCAGCTTTTGTCTTACATGATCGAAAGCAATGACCTTGTCAAAGAGCATCAGGTCAACGTCTTTGAAATTCTCGGAATCGATTACATCGCACTTTGCGGTAGGCTCTACATATGTAAGGAAGTCATAAGAGAAATAGCCGACAAGGCCGCCCGTGAATGACGGGAGGTAATCGAGCTTCGGGCTCCTGAAATGAGACAGTATCTCACGGATTATCTTGGACGGATTATCAGTCTTTTCAGTCTTGTCACCGTAAGTGATCTCGCCGTTAATGCAGGTGATCTCCAATTTAGGATCGTATCCCAGGAAAGTATATCTTCCCCATCGCTCATCAGATTGTGCGGACTCAAGCATATATGCGTGTGTCGAGCAGTTCTTTAAGATGCGGATCGTTTCGATGGGTGTCGTGAAATCAGAGAGTATCTCACAGCTTACAGGTACGACATCGTACTGGCCGGATTTTGCAATCTCTCTTACTTCTTCAATTGACGGCACTACTTTCATATAAGTCACCTCCGTTATTTCCTTGCCGGAGGCAATAAAAAACGCCCCGACAAAAGACTCATGGTCTTAAGTCAAGGACGAATAAATCTTATCCGCGGTGCCACCTTGATTCACGGTCTGACCCGTGCTCTTGCAAGATACCAACATATCTCCGGCAACTTACGTATGCCTGACGTCGCAACATACTTGGGATTCTCCCTTTCCTTCGCGCCCTCCGAAGTCCATTCACTCCTGGCCCTTGTTATCCGGATCCCACCATCCCGGACTCTCTGTAAACGGTTTCCTAAAAGTTACTCACTCTCCGTCAACGGTTTGCTAAATTGAATTAAAAATACTACACGAACAGTAGGTTGTCAAATAATCAATGAAAAAGGCTGCCTCAAATGAGACAGCCTCTGTTTTTGCTAAATACCTGATCTATCAGGGCATCCATGTGATATAGATGTACTCGAGTTCGCCTCTTACGAATTCGAACTGATATCTGCTTCCGCTGATATAGATCTCTGACTCTGCTGTGTACTTATAAGTATCTGATGTGTAATCACCATCTTCATAGTGGTGAATATCGTTGTTAGGCATGCCTGAGTTAGCAACGAGATCATCAGCTGTCATGTTGAGCGGGAAGTCAAATGTGAGAATTCCTGTGTCCTTATCAGCACTGTAAGGGAGGTAGATCTCATTGACAACGCACTCGTTCATCGGCTTACCTTCATCAGAATAATTCAAAACATATACCTGAGCTGTGTAGTATTCACCGAGCTCAATTCTGAATCCGCTTGACTGATAGTTAGCCTTGAGGTTGTTTCCTGCATCCTCGAGGTCAGCTGCCTTGAAAGGAACGCCGTCATCGATCATTTCCTGGAGTGTTGTCTTGCCGAGAGTGTACTTCTTACCATTGATGTAGAAGTTCATCTCATCGAAGTTAACATATGTGCCACCGGCAGCAGGAGCTGCAGATGAACCGTTTGCTGAAGACTCAGATGAAGCTGCCGAAGTAGTAGTTGTTGTAGCATCTGTCTCTGTTTCAGAAGTTTCTGTTTCTGTCTCAACACTAGGCTCTGTCTCTGTAGCTTCAGGATGCTCTTCCTCATCGAACTCGAATGATTCAGGATCCTTTGCGCTCCATGTAACTGTTACTTCGAGTGAACCGTCTTCAGAGAGGAATACCCACTCAGCTGACTTCTCATCGTCTGCGATATCCTGGGATTCACACTTGAATTCCATATCGTACTCTTCTTCAACAACAGCCTTAACATCCCTCTTGGAAGGAACCTCAACCTTCTTACCGCATGAAGCAATACCGAGCAACATGGAAAGGCCGAGAATAACTGCCAATATTTTTCTCATTTTCTACTCCTCCTCTTTTGATTAGTAAATGAAAACTTTCATTAATCCGGCATTAACTTCGTACTGGGGATCGTTAGCCATGATGTTAGAGTTCCAGTTAGTGAAGTTTGTCGTGATTAAGCTGTTCTTTACTGCGTTCTGCCATACAGGTGCAGATTCCTCGAAGTAGTAAACATATACTGTCTTCTGGTCATCAGAAATGAAGATCTTAACGTCGCCTGTGTTACGGCCGTCTTCGAAAAGCCACATTCCTGCCTGTACCTGAGCCATATCGAGCGGATTCTCCGCATCAGAAGATACGAAGTAATCTGCTGTAACGCCGCCTGTATATCCGCCGTCGAGCATTGCCTCACCGGTGGAGTGATTCTTAACTACGTTGTAGAAAGAGAGAGGATCCATGCCGCTTGTAGCATATGTAGCTGCCTCAGCTGCGAGATCCTGAGCTCCCTGAGCGATTTCCTCAGGTGTAGCGCCAGCCTGTCTTGCAACATCATTTGTGAGAGTGAGGACTCTGAATGAAACAGTCTTTGTGTCATCAAGTCTCTTATCTGCAAGGTAGATTACGAAAGCACCTGTTGTTGTCTCAACAACTGTTGTATCGCCCGGCTTTGAATCGCCATAGAAGAAATCCTGGATCTCAGAATCCATGTAAGCGATTGATTCGTTTGTGTATCCCTCATAGATCGTAGGGTCTGCATCGTTATCGAATGTAGCGAGTGTCGCATCGTCACCCTTATCCTTGAGGTAATCCATAACTGCTGTTCTGAAAGAAGCTGAATCCTTAGAAGCGCTTGCAATCTTGTTAGCTGCTGCAATTGCATCGTCCAGACCTGTGATGTTTCCGTCAGCATCCTTCTCTGCAGTGATGAAGTAACGGTTGAAATCGTACGTATAGTACTTGTAAGGATTTGCATCAAACTCTGACTGAATCTGATCTGCAGTAGGTACGACAGAGGGGTCAAACTGCTTGAGGTAGTAGCCGTACTCTGTAACAAGAACCTCACGCGCTGAATAGTCGATGAAATCTCTTGTTGTCATTCCTGTTCCGTACATTGCAGCCATATACTGCTGTGCTGACTGGAATCCGTACATTGCAGCATAAGCATCAACTGAAGCTGTCTGTGCTGCAGCATATTCGTGAGCCTTTGAGTACTGCATAAAGCCTGACTCCTGAGCTGCTCTCTCAACGAAAGCCAATGTCTTCATCTGGCTTGCAGCTTCTCTTAAGATCCAGTCTCTGTATGTCTCGCCTGTGCTCTCGTTGTAAATAGCATCCAAAGCTTCCTCAGTTACCATTCCGTAGTTGGAATATGTATTGAACACTTCCTTGAAGTGCATGTTTGTCTCGAGGAGATTGAAATTCTTTACAACCTTTGTTGTACCGTCAGGGAGAGTTTCAGTAATTGAAACACCTGTCATAGTACGGGGGAGAACTCCGGAGATATATGTGAAGAAGCAGGCGATAATGAGAACGATAGCCACAATAATAACTATCATTCCGCCTGATACTACCTTCCTGTTTGCCTTTCCGGACTTGGAGGTCTTTGCCATCTTTACCTACCTACCTTATTTATTTTTATTAAAAAGCATTGGATATTATAATTCGGAGCCCTTAATAATGCAAGGAAGTTGATCAGGAACCTCAATAACGTAGTCAGGTCCAATACTGTCTAATTCCTCTCTGGACATCTTTGTCCAGCCTACAAGGGCAAAATCGGCACCTGCATCACGAGCCGAGAGGATATCGGGAACTGCATCTCCAACATAGAGCACACGGCTCATGTCAGTAATGCCCAAACGCTTTGCAGCCTCAATAAGGGGATCGCCATGAGGCTTAGCCCTCTCTGTGTTCTCTCTGAAGACCTTGGTGTCAAAAAAGCCGTCCAGATCAAGAAAATTGATCGTGAGCATGGCAGGATATTCGCGCTTTGAAGTAACTACACCCTGTCTTATGTTCTGGGATTTGATCTCGGAGAGCATGTCATAGATTCCGGGGAAGATCGGAATGGCATTTTCTTCGAGTCTTTTGTGGTTATACTCAATATAAGCGTCCACAAGACGCTTGCCGGTCTCTTCGTCATGCATCTCGAAAGAGTCTCCCAAAGGCCTTCCGATGTAACTCATGAGATCATCGTCCGTGCGGTCGGTTCCGCCCAGAACAACGTCATATGCCTTGTGGAAACATTCCATGATTAAAGGGATGGAATCCCATAAAGTTCCGTCGAGATCGTAGAGAACGAGGTCGTACTTACTCATCGCCCTTTGAATTCTCCTCTTTATTGTCCTCTTCGTCAGTCTCAATGGGATTTATATGGATCAGGACTTTCGAAATGGCATTTTCCTCAACCTTAAGGACCTTAATCCTCAGGTTCTTATAGTTAACAACAGGGTGTTCCGTCTCCTCAGGAACACGGTCGAGCTGGGATATGACGAGACCTGCAATGGTATCATACTCGTCATCAGTGAGCTCGATATCAAGAACGTCTTCGAGGTCAGAGAGCGTCATGTCGCCTCTGACGATATAGTCGCCGTTCGAGAGTTTAACGAACTCTTCAGCTTCATCGTCGAACTCGTCAGTGATGTTACCTACGAGCTCTTCTAACATATCTTCGATCGTTGCAATACCCATCGTTCCGCCGTACTCATCAACGATTACGGCCATCTGCATACCGCAGTTTTTCATCTCGCCGAAGAGCGAAGAAATCTTACGGGTCTCGTGGACGATAAGTGGTTCACGGATAAACTTCTCGAGCTTAAACGGTGCCTCTTCCGTAGGCGGCATAATGCCGATAAGGTCCTTGATGTGAAGGATTCCGATGATGTCATCGATAGTATCCTTATAAACGGGAATTCTCGTGAACTTCTCTTCCCTGGCAACGCGCATGACTTCGTCATAATCAGCGTCGATCGGAAGAGAGATGATCTTCTTACGGTGTGTCATGATCTCCGAGACTTCTTTGTCATTGAACTCAAATACGTTCTCGATCATTTCCTTCTCGGTATCTTCGATATTACCTGATTCGGAACCAACGTCGACCATCATACGGATCTCTTCTTCCGTAACTGTCTTATCAGTCTGGTTAGGATCGATCCTGAACAATCTCAATACGAGGTTCGTGGACTTCGTAAGGATCCATACGAAGGGTCTTAAGATCGCACCAAAAAACTTGACTATGCCTGCAGTCGCAAATGCCCATTTCTCGGGGTTATTCTGGGCAATACGCTTCGGAACGAGCTCGCCCAAAACCAGTGAGAAAAAAGACAGGACAATAGTAATCACAACTGTCCACAATGGCTCCATCCATGCATGGAGATCCTCCGGATCTACCCAGAGTGCGAGCCTTGATGCAAAGCTGTTGGCAGCAAAAGCGGATGATAAGAATCCGGCGAGCGTAACGCCTACCTGGATAGTCGCAAGGAAACTTCCCGGATTATCGAGGAACTTGATTACACGCAGAGCCTTCTTGTCGCCTTCCTCAGCGAGCTTGTGCATTTTCGCGTCATTAAGCGATATTACAGCCATCTCGGTGCCTGAGAAAAAGGCGTTAACGAGAACGAAGAACAGTACCAGTAACAGTTCGAGTATTATTTCCATTATTTCATTCCGTTAAGAAGGTCGATCAATGTCTGTCTTACGACCTGGTGATCTGCCTTACCCTTCAATGCACGCATTGACTGGCCGATAAGGAAGGTCAGGTTCTTCTCCTCGCCTGCGAGATAGCCGTTTACAGCCTTCTCATTGGCAGCCAGGATCTCCTTGATTACAGGCTCGATGGAACCTGCATCAGATACGAGTGCGAGGCCGTTGTCAGCGATATACTTCTCAGGATCCGTACCGTTAAGGAACGCTTCCTCGAGGGCCTTCTGACCTGACTTACGGTTGATCTTGCCGTCGTTTACGAGGTTAATGATCTTACCCATGAGCTTACCGTCAAAATCGATATCAGCTGCCAGAACCTTGGCATCCTTGGCGATCTTGAGGAGGTCTGTCATGAGCCAGTTGGAGCAGTCCTTAGGGCTCTTTGCAACTTCGCATGCACTCTCGAAAACCTTTACGAGTGCAGGGGTTCCTGTGATGATCTCAGCATCGTATTCAGGAAGGCCCAGCTCATTTACGTATCTCTCGCGCTTTGCATCAGCGAACTCGGGGAGTTCAGCCTTAACCTTTGCGAGGAACTCGTCTGAAATATTGATAGGCATGAGATCAGGATCCGGGAAATACTTGTAATCCTGGGCATTTTCCTTTGAACGCATGGAGTATGTGTACTCCTGCTCGTCATCCCAGCGTCTTGTTTCCTGGATAACCTTTCCGCCCTCTTCGATAAGGTCGATCTGTCTGTCGCGCTCGTATTCGATAGCGCGCTCGATTGCCTTGAGAGAAGCGATATTCTTCATCTCTGTTCTTGTACCGAACTCTTTCTGGCCTCTGGGCCTTACGGAGAGGTTAACGTCAGCTCTCATGGAACCTTCCTGCATCTTGCAGTCTGAGATTCCTAAATACTGCATTGTATCTCTGAGTTTTTCGAGATATGCGATTACTTCCTCGCCGCTTCTGAAATCAGGCTCAGATACGATCTCAAGGAGCGGAACGCCGCAACGGTTGAAGTCAACCATTGTCATGCCCGTAACAGGATCATGTACGAGCTTACCGGCATCTTCTTCCATGTGGATCTCGTGAATTCCGATGGACTTCATTCCCTGTGATGTCTTGATGTCTACATGACCGTTTCTGCAGATCGGATAGTAGAGCTGTGAGATCTGATATGCCTTAGGAAGGTCGGGATAGAAATAGTTCTTACGGTCGAACTTATTGTTTCTGGTGATCTCGCAATTGAGCGCGATGCCCGCCTTTACAGCATATTCAACTACCTGCTTATTGAGTGTAGGAAGTGTGCCGGGCATACCTGAACATACTTCGCAAACATGTGTATTGGGTTCGCCTCCGAATTTAGCTGAGCAACCGCAGAAAATCTTCGATTCTGTCGAGAGCTCGCAGTGTACTTCGAGGCCGATTACCATCTCATAATCCTGCATGATTTAGCCCTCCCCTCTTAATGCTTCTTCGGGGATCTTATTCTCGAAACCGTCAGCTGACGTAGCCTTCTGGTAAGCATTGGCAACGCCGATGACTGTCTCTTCCTTGAATCTGTCACCCATGATCTGAAGTCCTACAGGGAGTCCTTCGGAAGTAAATCCGCAAGGTACGGACATCGCAGGAATACCTACGATATTTACGAGTACCGTGCAGATATCGCCAAGATACATCTTGAGAGGATCAGAGAGGCTCTCACCCTTCTTAAGTGCTGCCGTAGGAGCAACAGGTCCCAGGATTGCATCGTATTTTGTGAACGCCTCATCGAAAGCCTGCTTGATAAGGTTCTTAACTCTCAGAGCCTTGTTGTAGTAAGCATCGTAGTAACCGGATGAGAGAACGAAGTTGCCGAGCATGATTCTTCTCTTAACTTCGAGTCCGAATCCTTCACTTCTGGATTTGATATAGAGCTGGCCCAGATCTTCAACACCTTCAGGTCTGTAACCATACTTAACGCCGTCATATCTGGACAGGTTGGAGCATGCCTCAGCCGTGCAGATGATGTAGTAGGTCGGAATAGCGTACTTAATGATCGGCATTGAGAATGTCTCAACCGTAGCACCCTTTGACTTAAGGACTTCCACTGCATCGAGAACTGCCTTCTTAACGTCAGCATCAATACCGTCGCCGATATATTCTTCCGGAATACCGAACTTTTTGCCCTCGAGGCTGTAATTGCCAATATTTTCGAGATCGATCTTCTCAGACTCCAATGAAGACTGGTCCTTCTGATCCTTGCCGCTGATTACGTTGAATACAGCTGCAATATCTTCTGCCTTTCTTCCGATAGGTCCGATCTGGTCCAATGAAGAAGCGAAAGCAACGAGACCATATCTGGATACAGAGCCATATGTAGGCTTAAGGCCTGTAACGCCGCAGAATGATGCAGGCTGTCTGATGGATCCGCCTGTATCAGAACCAAGTGAAACAGGAGCCAGAGCAGCAGCTACGCAGGCAGCAGAACCGCCTGATGAACCGCCCGGCACCCTGTCCTTATCCCAAGGATTTGAGGTGGCACCAAAATAGCTCGTCTCTGTTGTAGAGCCCATAGCAAACTCGTCCATATTTGTCTTACCGAGAATGATCATTCCCGCATCTTCGATCTTACGGATAACTTCAGCATCGTAAGGAGGAATAAAGTTGCCGAGCATCTTGGATGCGCAGGTTGTCTTAATTCCCTTCGTGCAGATATTGTCCTTGATAGCGATAGGAACACCTGCCAAAGGGCCTGTTAATGATCCTGCCTTGATAGCCTCGTCAGCCTTTTGTGCCTTTGCGAGAGCTTCATCACGGATTACGGTGATGTATGTCTTATATTCACCGTCAACGGCATCAATGGCATCAAGGAATGCCTTTGTTGCCTGAACGGAAGTGATCTTACCTTCCTTGATCGCGGAGCCTATCTCGAGGGCTCCTAATTTACGGATCTCAATATCAGTCATAGCGCCCCCTTAATCAAAGGTCTTCGGCACGAGGATCGTACCGTCCTTTGTCTCGGGTGCGTTGCTCAATACCGCATCCCTCATATCTTCATTAGCGATAACGTCTTCACGTGTAACGTTTGAAACGCCTGCAGCGTGGCTCAGAGGTTCAACACCATCTGTGTCGAGTTCGCTCAACTGGTCGAAATAACCCAGAATATCGCCTAAGGCCTTCTGCGTCTTCTCCTCATCTTCAGGGCTCAGCTCGAGGCGTCCGAGGCTCTCCAAGTACTGAACCAAATCCTTTGTAATCTCCATGAAATTACACTCCTAGCAAGACAAAAATAAAAATCTATAACCTTGAAATTTTAACATGCCCTTTATTTTAAGTAAATAAAGGGCATGCATTACTGGTTTATTAAGTTAACTGCTGATCAGGACCGGATTCTTTACTCTTCGTCCTCATCTTCGTCTTCGAAGTCTTCTTCATCCTCTTCCTCGTCCTTCTTCTTGGACTTACTTGAGTTCTTCTTTGAAGATGAATCGTCTTCGTCGTCATCGTATCTTGATGCCTTCTTGGGAGCAGGTCTTGAACTGCTCTTGCTGCTATTATTTCCGCCCTTACCGTTCTTCATTGCATAAGCGATGAGGATTACAACAACTGCAACAACTGCTACTGCAGCAAGTGTGATGAATACTACAACGAGTACATCGGTTGTGGACATATTGCCTGACTGTGTTGCCGGATTACCGGAAGCAACTGTTGCATCAGGATTGAAAGCCGGGTCACTGAGATCCAATGTAACCTGCGGAACATCTGTAGGTGTAGGTGCTGCAGGTGCAGGGAGATATACGTCATCTGTGTGGAAATCGTGAGTGTTGGCATTTACTTCTTCGAGAATAGACTCGCTCAATGCATTAAGAGCGATCTTATCAAGAGAATCCTTGCCCTGCTCCTGGAGTCCCAGATAACCAACTAAAAAGTAACCGTATTCAGGAGCGAAAATGATGTCCATCTCACCTTCTGTACGGCCTTCGCCATATGCCCATTCCTCAAACTTAGGAACCATCTGGCCCTTAGGAACAGCGATATCGCCCTGATCGTAAACAACACCATTTCCCTGTGCAGTCTGTGCAAGAGGTGTGATGTCATCAATAGTTGTGCAGGCATCCTTCATGGTTGTAGCAGCCTCGAGTGCCTTATCCTTATCTTCCTGTGAAGCTCCGTCAGGTGCATAGAAAAGAGCATATCTGATGTAAGGAACGTTCTTTTCCTCATCTGTGAATTCGTAATTATCGCAGAAATCCTTTGAGTAAGCATCAGCGAGGTAATATCTCTCGAGAACCTTTCTGAATGTAGCCTCATCGTTTCCGGGACCATAATAGAACTGGAGATATTCATCAAGTGACATGCCGGAATTAGCAGCCTGTGTGTTCTTGATGCTCTCCAGCATCTCATCGATATCCTTCATTGTGTCATCAGAAAGTGATATCTCAGCTTCCTTTGCACGGAGATTGAGGATGCATGTGCTCTCGATTGAATTCTCGGCATACTCTACGAAGTAATCGCCGAATGTCTCATATTCTTCGCCTGTGAAAGTAGCGGAGAGATCGATGAAACCCAATGTTGTAGCGGGGTAATAGCCCATGTTTGCATATCCGCTCAAATCGAGGAACGCATTGATGAAATAGAAGTTTGTTTCTGTTACGGGAATAGCCTCACCATCAAAATAATACTGATGGTTAATGTAGTTCAGCAGCTGGTCTCCATAGAGTTCCTCAAAAGTCTGAGGTTCATCAACATTGACCGGATCACTTGCAGCAGGAGCTGATGTTTCTGATGCAGGTGTGCTGGTCAGAGCGGTCTCTGAGGGAGCAGCTTCCTTGTTGCATCCGCTAAAAAGAGATGCGATGATTGCTGTTGACAGAATTAATGCGCTAATTTTCTTCATTTGCCTGTTATCCTTTTGTAGTCTTCTTTGCATGCGGCGATCGTATCGTCCATGTCATAGTATTTGTAGTTGCCTAACCTGCCTCCGAACTCAACGTTTCCGTCTGCTTTGGCAAGTTCCCTGTACTTCTGATAAAGGCCGTTATTCTTATCGTTATTGAGCGGATAGTAAGGCTCGTCGCCCACCTTCCATTCAGCAGGATATTCGTGCGTAATAACAGTTCCTTTTCCTGTTCCAAACTCGAAATGCTTGTGCTCCAGAATCCTCGTAAAAGGCGTCCCGGAATCAGTGTAGTTAACTACCGCATTACCCTGGAAGTCATCGGTATCAGGCAGGTATTCCGTCTCAAACCTCAGACTCCTGTATTCAAGTTTGCCCAGTGTGTAATTATAATACTCATCTATCATGCCCGTATAGATGGTTTTCGTGGCAATATTACCCAAAGATTCCTTTTCTTTGAGATAATCTATACCCAATCTTACCTCAATACCTTCGAGCATACTGGCGATCCATTTAGTGTATCCGCCTATCGGAATGCCCTGGTATCTGTCGTCAAAATAGTTGTTATCGTAAGTAAGTCTTACAGGAAGTCTATTAATAATAAACGCGGGAAGTTCGGTTGCACTCCTGCCCCACTGCTTCTCTGTGTAACCTTTAACGAGCTTGTTATAAATGTCAGGTCCGATAAGTGAGAGCGCCTGTTCTTCAAGGTTTTTGGGATCATCGGTCCTGCATGAAGCAGTCTGCTCATCGAGCTTTGCCTTCGCCTCAGCAGGCGTTACGACACCCCACATTTTATTGAATGTATACATATTAAAGGGGAGCGAATAGAGCTCACCCTTGTAATTGGCAATGACCGTGTTGGTATAGCGGTTGAACTCGGCGAATCTGTTCGCAAAATCCCATACTTCCTTGTTGCCCGTATGGAAAATATGCGCACCGTATTTGTGAACGTTAATGCCGTGAACATCTTCTGTATAGACATTGCCTGCAATATGGGGTCTTCTGTCTATGACCAGGCATTTGTATCCGTCATCTGTTGCAAGACGCGCGAAAGCAGCTCCGTACAATCCTGCACCAACGATGAGAAAATCAAATTCACCCATTAAGCATTCCTCCGTTCCCCAAAACCGTGAACTAACTATACACTATTTAGAGGAAATCGCCTAACCACGTGCAGTCCGGACACTTATTCGGCCCTGTATTTTGCCGCTGCTTCGTTAAAGTTTTTGAGGTCTTCCTTCTTCGGATTGAGCTGACAGAGTCTCGTGAACGGAACATATCTGACGCAGCTCAAAAAACCGGCAAAAGGCAATCCCAAGGCCTCAGAATCTTTACGGATCGCTTCCTTAAGCTCCTTAACCGCCGCTATCTGTCCCACTTCCCAGTTAACTCCGCACTTGATCTCTTCAGATCCGTCATCGATCCTGAAACTGCCTGCAGGAACCAGATCATTTACACCCTTAATACTGAGGAACAGATCGTAACCGCCTTCCTCCAAGAGGAATTTGTTAAACGATTCATCAAAATAGCGGAGTTCATCCTGTCCGAAAGTAATAGTAACTTTCGCTTTGCCCTTTGCCTTTACCTTCGGCTTCGAATAACCCTTAAGCTCAACAGCTGCGCGGGCCGTTAAGGGTTTTCTCTTTGAGACATACAGCTGGACAATTGCCTTGCCGTCAATATCACTTTTATTAATGACATTACAGTTAACACTGATCTTGCCGCCCTTTTTGGACGAACTGATATCTTTTAATTCAAACTTCGAATAAGACAGCCCATATCCGAACGGATACATGACCTTGGTACCACGCTTTATATAGCCCCTGTAACCGACGTAAATATCATCTCCATAAACACATGTGGTGCTGTCCGGATAGCACAGATACGAAGGTGCATCCTTGTAAGACATGGGGAAAGTGCATGTCAGGGCGCCCGACGGATTAACCTTTCCTGTGAGGATATCAGCCATTGCCTTAGCTCCCATCATGCCGGGATAGAAGACTGCGAATATCGAATCGGCCATACCTTCAATGCTGCCTAATTCTGAAGGACCCGGTGTGTTAAGGATCAGGCATATCTTTCCTCTGCCCTTTTCCTTATTAAGTTTCCTGATAAGAGATACCGTCTGAGTGCTTAGTTTGAGGTCCTTTCTGTCGGCTCCTTCGCTCGAGTGAACGGTCTCAATTACTATGGCTGTAGCACCTTTGCGAAATGCTGCCAGATCATCTCTGAAGACCTTGTTTTCGCCGAGGATAGAACCTAATTCTGCAGTTAACTTCTGCTTTCTGTCCGTAAATACCTGTGCGCTGCCCTCACCATAATCCTTGAATGCTTCAGGGAACTTGCTGAAGAAAACAACTCCGGAATTTTTCTTGAGTGGAAGCGAGCCGTTGTTCTTAAGCATTACGATGCCCTCTGCTGCAGCCTTGTAAGCTGCTTTGTCACCGGCTCTTTTATATTTTGCTGCCGTGATATCGGAAGGCTTTTTGACATCGGCAAATTTATCGATCAGGTCGAGAAGTCTCTTTGCCGCCTCATCCAGATCCTTGGAGGGCAATCTGCCGTCTTCTACTGCCGCTACAATATCAGAAGGATCCCACGGGCCCGGCATGAACAGTTCCTGTCCCGCAGCCACTGAATCGCCGGTCTTACCTCTGCAGGCACTCCAGTCAGTTATGGTAACTCCCTCATAACCCCATTCGTTTCTCAATACGTCCTTAAGGAGCCAGGAGTTCTCACAACATGGCTTGCCGTTTATCGAAGGGTAAGCGGTCATGAGTGTAGTTGCTACCTTGCTGCATGCCTCAAAAGCAGGAAGATACAATTCCCTTAATGCCCTGATTCTGATGAGCTCGTTAATGATATTTCTGTTTTTCTCGAGATTATTGCACGCGAAATGTTTAACATTGGATGCCACTCCCATGCTCTCCACACCTTTGCACATTTCAGGTGCCAGGGTCTTGGCGAGGAACGGATCTTCAGAATAGCCTTCAAAAAATCTTCCGTTAACAGGATCTCTTAGAAGATTTACATTGGGTGTTCCAAGTAAAACTCCGACATGATAAACTGCTGCTTCGAGTCCCAGAGCCCTGCCCGTCTCGAAAACAATTTCCGGGTTCCAGGTAGAACCTAAGACGATTCCCGGCGGGTAACATCCGGGCGCGACATCGATTCCGTCACGATACCCGATAAGGCATTCCCGGAGCTTGTCACGGAGCTCTTTTTCGCCTTTTGAGAGCTTATCCGTCTCATAGAAATGGTGAATGACATTGTCCAATTCCCCATATGAATAGGCACTTGTAACATTGTTAAACAAATGCACGAGGGTATGCTCGTAGTTTATTCCCGTACCACCATCCTGGATGTTCATTTCGGGAATAAAGCCTGCCGCAGATTCGAATCCTCCGATCGAGAAAGGGGTGGTTCCGCACAGAAGTCTCGCCTTGTCGGCAACGGTCATTTTCTTCAAAAACGATTTTGTGTTCATCGGAATCCTCCTGTTATTTTCATCCCAATTCAGACAGGATCCGCTCGCCCTTTTTCAGGATGCTCTCATCGATCACGCAGAAAATTATCTCGATCTCATAGTCAGGATTCTCAGAAAGGAAATCTTTGCAGGCAGTAATTGCCCTTACCCATGCCTGAGTCTCAGGGTATCCGTAGATGCCTGCTGAGATCAGGGGGAAGCCTATCGAATGGAGGTTATTTTCTTTCGCGAGTTCGAGCGAAGATTTATATGCGCTGTATAAGAGCTCAGGTTCGTTTCTGCTTCCGCCGTACCAGATGGGGCCCACTGCATGAATAACATTTTTAGCAGGAAGCTTAAAACCCGGTGTGATTACGGCTGAACCTGTATCGCAATGGCCGATCTTATTGCAGGCAGCAGTCATTTCATCTGCTCCTGCGTCGCGGAAAATAAATCCGCACACGCCGCCTCCTTGCGCGAGATCTGAATTGGCTGCATTAACTACGGCATCTGCTGCCAGTTCGGTTATGCTGATGTGCTGAATTCTGATACTGCTCATAATCAATACTCCTTTGTGATCTCGTCAACGCCGTAAATTTGTTTAAACTCTTCCAGATCACTGCTGTTTCTTATCAGCATGATCTCTTCAAATCTTCCGGTGGAATCATCCTTAAATCCTGCAACCTTCTCCCCGGTGCAGATAGAACATCTTAAAACGGCCGTTTTTCCGGTCTTGTCGTAATCTATGGTCTTTTTCTTCTTCCCGAACATAATGGATTTACCTTATGTGTAAACGCATCCGCATCTTTAAGACCCCGTCGCCGGGAGTAACTATTCTCATTTGATTTTAATGTAACGTCCTCTCTTATTTCAACCACACAAAAAGGGTTATCGCAAAATGCTATGGCGTTTTTTCGGGCGTTTTTCGGTGTGAAAACGCCAGGATTTTCGCCATTACGGGGTAAAATGCATTTTTCTTGGCGTTTTTGAGCACAATTCCGCCCGAAAATCCGCCATTTTTATAAATTGGTAAACCTGAGGGCGCTACCTCAAATTCCGCCTCAATTCATGTCAAAAAAACAGGGACCATCGCTTTCGCGACAGCCCCTACTGAATTCCAAATTATAAGAATTATCAGCTGTTAGTAAGAATAGCGAACTTCAATGTTGCCTGTACAGCTACCTTGCCGTTAACTGTTGCAACTGCTTCGCCAAGACCTACGGGTCCCTTTACAGCAGTGATCTTTGTCTCAAGTCTTGCTGTGTCGCCCGGAACGATAGGCTGCTTGAACTTGCACTTGTCGATGCCTGCGAAAACAGCGATCTTGCCCTTGAACTCTTCCTGGGAAAGGATCGCAACAGCACCTGCCTGGGCAAGAGCTTCAACTGTGAGAACACCCGGAACGATAGGCATCTCAGGGAAGTGTCCTCTGAAGAAATACTCATCATAAGTGAAGTTCTTATAAGCGATGCAGAATTTACCCGGCTCATAATCCTCAACCCTGTCGATGAGAAGGAAAGGATGTCTGTGAGGGATGATCTTCATGATCTCAGTTGTGGTAAGTGCATTTGCCATAATGTGGATCCTCCGTAATTATTCAGCAAACTTCTTGACGATCATGGAAGCGTTGTGGCCGCCGAATCCCAAGTTGTTTGTCATAGCATAAACTATATCGCGATTCTTAGGTTCAATAAAGGTGTAATCGAGATCCATCTCGCCTTCAGACTCCTTAGAACCAGCTGTAACGTGAACATATCCGTCCTGGATTGCCTTAACGCAAGTGATGAGCTCAACGCCGCCTGCACCACCGAGAACGTGGCCGATCATGGACTTTGTTGAGTTGATGGAGATGTTCTTGATATCTTCCTTGAATGCGTACTTCATAGCACGTGTCTCAAAGAGGTCGTTGTGGTGAGTTGAAGTACCGTGAGCGTTGATGTAATCAATTTCAGAAGGCTTGATGCCTGCTTCCTGCATAGCAATGATCATTGCCATACCTGCGCCGCTTCCGTCTTCTGCAGGTGATGTGATGTGGTATGCATCGCATGTAGCACCATAGCCGACGATCTCTGCGAGGATGTTAGCGCCTCTTGCCTTTGCGTGCTCATAGCTCTCGATAACGAGAACGCCTGAACCTTCACCGATAACGAAACCGTCTCTGTCCTTATCGAAAGGTCTGGAAGCTGTCTCGGGATCTTCATTTGTAGAAAGAGCTGTAAGAGCTGCAAAGCCCTGGATACCCGTTCTGCATACAGCTGCCTCGCATCCGCCTGTGATCATGACGTCTGCATCGCCGTACTTAACAGCCTTGAACGCATCACCGATTGAGTGAAGTCCTGTAGCGCATGCTGTAACTACACAAGTATTGATGCCCTTCATTCCGTACTGGATTGCAATGTTGGCTGATGCCATGTTTGCGATCATCATAGGAATGTACATAGGAGCGATCTTGCCTGATTTCTCGAATCTGATCTGCTCTCTCTCGTGAGCCTGCATTGAACCGATACCAGAGCTTACGATAACACCTACTCTGTAGGGATCTTCCTTCTCCATATCAAGACCTGCCTGCTCAATAGCTTCCTTAGCAGCTGCCAAAGCGTAATGAGCAAAAGGTTCCATACGCTTCATTGTCTTGAAATCCATGTAGTTCTGAGGATCGAAATCCTTTACTTCGCATGCGAGCTTTACTTTGAAGCCGCTTGCATCAAACTTTGTAATCGGCGCGGTAGCTGCCTTTCCTTTTTTAATACCTTCCCAGAAAGCCTCTACGCTGTTACCAAGAGGTGTGATCGCACCCATGCCGGTTACTACAACTCTGTTTGCCATTTAAAAATCTCCGTTAGTTATTATTTTTTATGGTGCTCCCCAAAAGCACCTTGATTACATATGCATGCCGCCGTCAACGCTCAATACCTGACCTGTGATGTATGAAGCATCTTCAGAGCAGAGGAAGTTAACTGCATTGGCAATATCTTCGGGCTGACCGTATCTCTTGAGAGGGATAAGATCAAAGATTGCACTCTTCTGCTTGTCTGTGAGAACTGCTGTCATAGGAGTCTCAACATATCCGGGTGCAATAGCATTGAATGTGATGTTTCTTGAAGCGAACTCTCTGGCGCAAGATTTAGTAACGCCTACGATTCCTGCCTTTGAAGCGGAGTAGTTGACCTGGCCTGCCTGGCCCTCAAGACCTACGATAGAAGAAATGCTTACAACTCTACCTTCCTTCTTCTTCATCATGATAGGTGTTACGTGCTTGATGAAGTTGAATGTACCCTTGAGGTTAACTGCGATGACAGTGTCAAAATTCTCTTCTGTCATCTTGAGAAGGAGTCCGTCTCTTGTGATACCTGCGTTGTTAACGAGGATGTAGATGCCGCCGAAATCTTCGTTGATCTGAGCAACTGTCTCTGCAACCTTTTCGAAATCAGCTACATTGCACTGATAAGCCTTTGCATCAACGCCAAGAGCCTTAACCTCTTCTTCAGCTTCCTTGCTGTTCTCGAGAGGGCATGCATCAACGATTGCGATGTTATAGCCGCTCTTAGCAAGCTTAATTGCGATAGCCTTTCCAATACCTCTGGAAGCGCCTGTAACGATTGCTGTCTTTCTCTCTGACATGATCATTTCCTCCTTAAATCAGCCGAGTTTTTCCAATAAACTGTCAATATCTGCAGGTGTTGAAACACCGATAACCTTAATGGTTGAAACAGTCTTTCTTACGAATCCCGCAATTGTCTTTCCGGGACCTACTTCGATGATCGTATCTACGCCCATCTTCTCCAATTCATAGAGTGTCTGCTCCCACATAACGGGGCTGGATACCTGTGCTTCGAGAAGAGGCTTGATCTCAGACTTGTCTGTGATCGCCTTAGCATTTGCATTTGCAAAATAAGGGATCTTCAGATCGCCGAGTTCAACATTCTCGAGTTCTTTGCCGAGCTTCTCGCCTGCACCCTTGAGAAGAGGTGAATGGAAAGGTCCTGATACGTTGAGCTCAACAACCTTCTTTGCGCCTGCTTCTGAGAGCTTGGGCATAGCTGCCTGAACAGCACCCTTCTTACCTGTGATTACGATCTGGCCGGGGCAGTTGAAGTTAGCGCACCAAACGCCGTCCATATCACCGATAACGCCTTCGATCGTTTCCTTATCAAGACCGATAACAGCTGCCATTGTGCCTTCACCTGCAGGAACTTCAGATGACATGAGTCTTCCTCTTGTTCTTGTAAGTCTTACGGCATCCTCAAAAGTGAGTGCGCCTGCTACATAAAGGCTGCAGTACTCACCGAGTGAGAGACCTGCTGTAACGTCAGGCTTAACTCCTGCCTTTAAGAGAGCATCTGTGATGATGCAGCATGCAGTAACCAATGCAGGCTGTGTGTATTCTGTGATGTTGATGTCTTCATTCTCCTCAAAAAGGAGTTTGTTCATGTCGATTCCTGATGCCTCAGATGCCTTCGCGATCATATCTGCGTAGCATGCATCTGAATCAACAAATTCCTTAGCCATTCCAACGTGCTGTACGCCCTGGCCGGGGTAACAAAAAGCTATACTCATTATGCTTCGAGCTTCCTTCCCAATAATTTATCTGCCTGCTCGAACATCGACTCGATGATTACCTTTGCAGGTCTTACTTCACTGACAAGACCTGCGATCTGTCCTGCCATGAATGTACCTTCCTTAACATCGCCTTCAACAACTGCCTTACGGAGACTTCCTACTGTAAGTCCTTCGAGCTCCTCGAAAGTAACGCCGCTCTGCTCCATCTCAAGATACTTGTTGGAAAGAGCATTTCTGATCTGTCTTACAGGGTGGCCGTAAGATCTGCCGGTAACTCTTGTTGAGTTATCCTTTGCCTTGATGACCATATCTTTGTAGTTCTGGTGAACATTAACTTCGTCACAAGCGCAGAAAACTGTTCCGCACTGAACGCCTTCAGCACCGAGCATGATGCTTGCTGCAACACCTCTGCCGTCAGCGATACCGCCTGCTGCGATAACAGGGATTGAAACTGCATCTACTACCTGGGGAACGAGTGTCATTGTTGTAGCTTCACCGATGTGGCCGCCGGACTCTGTACCTTCAGCGATAACAGCGTCAGCACCGCACTGCTGCATTCTCTTTGCGAGAGCAACACCTGCAACTACAGGAATAACGATGATGCCTGCCTCTTTCCACATGTCCATATACTTCTCCGGTGAACCTGCACCTGTAGTTACTACCTTAACCTTTTCCTCGGCAATAACCTTTGCAATCTCAGGAGCTCTGGGATTCATGAGCATAAGGTTTACACCGAACGGCTTGTCTGTTGCCTCACGGCACTTCTTGATCTGGTCACGGAGCCAGTTCTCATCTGCTCCGCCGACACCGATGATGCCGAGGCCGCCTGCTTCGGATACAGCTGCAGCAATGTGCCAGTCAGCTACCCAAGCCATACCGCCCTGGAAAATAGGATATTTAATTCCGACCAAATCTGTGATTCTTGTCATGTCCTTAATCTCCTTTTATTTAATAATCGATTAGTAAACGATGTAGTTGGCATCCCATGTGAGACCTGCTCCGAAGCTTGCGAGAATGAGCTTCATGCCGGGTTTGAGTCTGCCGTCCTTCTTCATCTCCCAGAGGAGGATCGGAATACTCGCAGATGAGATGTTTCCGTAATTCATGATGTTCATGGGGAACTTGTCACGTGAGATACCGAGCTTCTTTGCAGTAGCTTCGATGATTCTCGCATTAGCCTGGTGAAGGATGAAGTAATCGATCTCTTCGAGATCAAAACTGTACTTCTCGGAGAGATCCTTAATGATCTGCGGAACCTCAGTAACCGCAAACTTGAATACTTCTCTTCCCTGCATTGCGAAAGAAGTTAATTCCTTGAAGCCTTCCTCTTCCCATCTGTCGGGCTGTCTTGCAGCCTGGCATGTGAGGCAGTCTCCTCTGTATCCTGAAGATCTCATGATGAACTCATTGCGCTTAATGTCTTCAGCCTTAAGTACAGCTGCGCCTGCGCCGTCACCAAAGAGGATGCATGTCCCTCTGTCTTCGAAATTTGCGAAGTTTGAGTTGCACTCTGTTCCGATTACGAGAGCCAGCTTTGAATTGCCTGTCTCGATGAAGCTCTGAACTGTATTGTAAGCAACAATAAATCCGGGGCATGCGCATACTACATCAAAGCACCCGCAGTTCTCGGATACGCCCAATTCTTTCTGAACGATGCAGGATAAAGCAGGAATAACGCTGTCTGATGTTGTAGATGCTGTAACGATGAAATCGATATCCTTAGGGTCGATTCCCGCATCCTCAACTGCTCTCTTTGCAGCTTCAACAGCCATTGTTGAAGGCTTCTCTGTAATATGGTCTGCAATATGTCTTTCTTTTATACCGGTACGCTCGGTGATCCACTCGTCGCTGGTATCCAGGATCTTCGCAAAATCGTCATTTGTTACGACCTTCTTCGGGATGTAAGCTCCGAGTCCAATAATTCTGCCTGTCATTTATATAACAACCTCTTTTTCTCTTCATATGGGCATAATAGTCCCAAAGTCTAAATAGTTTGATTGTCAAAGTATTTCACAGGCGGACTGTTTTGTCAAGTAATATGCTGTGGCAATTCGGGTTTGTTCTTCGCTTTTCCGTTATCCTTAAACAGATAAACGAAGCCCTTTCGCAGGTAATAAAACATAAAGGCGAGCGCAATCTGCGCGAAAAGAAATATCCAATATGTGTAATCTTTTGTATAAGGAATGTCCCAGCGGAACAAAATGTTGAGGTTTTCCGCCCACAGATAGAACGGGAAATTGAGGGCGTAGAGCCACATGGAAGCGGCGCCGAAGGTAGCCAGAACAGGATTTCCGATTATCTTATCAACGATCTTCACTTCAGTAAGAAGATAAATGAGCGGAATATAGATCAGAAGGATCGAGAGCAGAACTCTGTTGATAAGGCCGTTATTACAGAGCCAGACATTGTGTCTCGCCTTGATAACGATCCATGCAGCAATGAGGCACAGGCTCACTATGGAAGCGAACACCTTGTTCACCTTTCCTCTCATCTTCGCGAAAACAAATGCCACCATGACACCGATAAAGAATCCGATGAATCCTCTGGCTGTATCGTTATTAAAGATAAGTTCTTTATAATTCTTCTGATAGATATATATACCGACTAAAACAGGAAGCGCAAAGATCGCCCAGTCGAGACCGGTCTTCTTACCTGCCTTGGCCAGAATAAAATACAGAACCAGGCAAAGGAGATACACGCTCACATACCACAAAGGTCCGTTGAGCGGATGTTCGTAACTTACCCATGCGCTGACATTGAACAGGCTTAAAAAGATACTCTGGCCGTTAAACTGTATTTTGTTCCACTCTGTACCTGTAATGCTCTGATACAAAGGGATGCCCGCGATCATGAGAATAGTCGTAAATACAGTGATCGGGAACAGCCTTTTAATCTTCTTTTTTATATACTCACCAAAGGTTGTCTTACCTTCAACAATGCCCGCATATGACATGCTGAGCTGGAAACCGCTCAGCATAAAGAGCAATTCCATAAGTGAGTATGTTGAGAATGAGAAATGCTGCAGACCGTTACCCGCAGTGAGCAATACGTAATTTGTTTCTTCGAGCCAGTAAGCTCCGGGAGAGAATTGCCAGTAATGACCTGCCGTTACGCAAAGAAAAACAACTATTCCTTTGACAGCATCGAAAGACTTATAGTATTTCTTTTCAATCAGGTCCATCAGATCTCACCGGATTCAATTGCCAAATCTACTTGCCGCCCAGCCGCCTTCGTTCTGATGAGAACCTGTAAGTGTAGCAAATCCTTCAGGTGAGAGGATCGGGATCTGCAGTTTGCGGATCGTCTCGGAACTAATCTTGAAATTATTCTCGCAGTATTCGGCACCTGCTTTTTTAACGTCATCCAAATAAACTCTGATCTGTCTTTTAGCTTTACCGGTCATGAAGACTTCGCCCATAGGACAGAGGATTGCAGTATATTTGTCCCTGCCTCCGCAGATCAGATCGTACTGTGCGAGGAGCGCCGGATAAACGGGCTCGAGCTCAACATATCCGCAGGAACTGATAACTACAAACTTCTTCTCGAAGATCGAGTTGTCTCTCATCTTATTAAATGTCTGGCCGTCGTCAGACCTGGTACCCATATAAGGTTCTGCCAGAGCAAGACATCTGTCGGTCATGGCCTTGAGCTGTGAAGGCATGCCGTAGAAATACAAAGGAAAACTCTCGATGATGATATCAGCCGCCTTGATTTTCGCGATGATATCTGCCATGTCATCCTTGATGGCACAGGTGCCGTCATTAGATGCCCAGCATGCAAAACATCCCTTACAGGGCTTGATGTCTTTGGAATAAATATCCACCTGCTCGACTTCTGTTCCTTCGGGAAAACCTGAAACAAAAGCCCTGGTTACATTAAGAGTATTGCTTCTCTCGAGCTTCGGGCTGGCATTAATGACAAGTACTTTCATCTTTACAGACTGAGGCCTCCGTCGAGAACTATTACCTGTCCTGTCATGTATTCAAAGCCGTCAGATAAGAGGCTTGCGACACAGTTGGCAACATCTTCCGCACTGCCGAATCTCTTCATCGGAACGCTCTCGAGATATTTCTCTGCGAGGTCACCGGGAATGGATTTGATCATGTCGGTACCGATAAAACCGGGCGCAACCGCATTTACCTGAATGCCGTAAGGTGCGAGCTCCTTTGCCATAGTCTGAGTCATTGAATTAACGGCACCCTTTGTAGCGCTGTAAACTGTCTGGCCGGGAACCGCGAGAATGGAACTTACAGAAGATACGTTAATGATCTTGCCGCTCTTTTGTGAGCACATCTTAAGGCTCGCTGCCTGTGCGCAGTTGATGTAACCCTGGATGTTGATCGCGAGGCTCCTCTGCAATGAATCAGGTCTGATCATGAGAAGATAAGCATCATCTACGACACCTGCGTTGTTGACCAGAACATCGATCGTCTCAAATGCCTTCTTGATCTCCTTGAACATCGCTTTAACCTGTGCAATGTCAGCCGTATCAGCCTTATAGATTCCGCAGTTAACTCCGAGTGACTTTATCTCTTCCTGTGCAGCCTTTGCAGCCTCATCATTGCTCGCATAGTTAAGAGCGATGTCATAACCGTCACCCGCGAGCTTCAACGCGATTGCCTTGCCGATTCCTCTGGAGCCACCTGTAATTACTGCTGTCTTACTCATAAACAGTTGCCTTTCTTACCGCCTCACGCCTTAGTCAGCAATACTGCCGAATAGAGCGCACTGGTTCCGAATGAGACTGCGATACCGTTGTTTTCCTTGCCCTCGTAGATATCCTGGGCGAGCTTCGCAAACTGCAATGAAGAAGAAGCGGCTCTTGCTTCGCCGTAATCCTTCTTAACAAGTTTGACTTCGATATCGTCTCCAAAGATCTTTTTGTAAACACTCATCTCGAAAGCATCAACGCTCCCGATACCGTTACCGAATCCATAGATGCAGGATACATCTTCAGGCTTCATGCCGGCCTCTTCAAGAACATTGTTGATAACCTTTGTGAGAGCTGTTTCAGACAATCTGAGGTTGTCAGTTCTGTCTCCTGAAGTATCTCTTGCAGAAGAGAAACCTGCAATCTTCGCATATCTCTTAGCGCCTCTTTCTGTTGCGCTGGAATTCTTCTCGATCACGCATGTTACAGAACCTTCACCAAGAGTTACATTGCCTTTGCCCGCCTTGCCGAGATCGGAATAGATCTCGCGGTCGATGTCAGTGCATTCATCGGTTCCTGATGCGAGCATAATGTTCTCATATCCGAACATGATCACGCCGATTGCTGCACAAACACTCTGGAGACCTGACTGGTATCCGTTTGCGATAGTTGCGTTATAACCCTTGATACCTGTGAAGATGCTGAGATATCCGCCTGCAGCGTTGTAAACGGTATTCGGGAAAGCAAATGCGGAACCCTTATCGATACCGTCCTTGATAATTCCCTTCTGGAAATTAGCAATCTCGGTCATAGGTCCTTCATTTGTTCCGATGCAGATACCAACGAAGCTCTCGTTATCTTCGTTAATGGTAATGCCTGCATCTTCCAATGCCCTGACACCGCTAAGCAACTGGAGCTGTGAGAGTCTGTCGAGCTTTCTTAAGAAAGCGGACTTAACGCCGTATGCCTTGAATGTATCAGTATCAAGATTAGCGGTATAGCTTTTTGTTTCTTCGTCGTATTCGCCGTTAACCATACCGATACCGGTAACGTAGAGTTCCTGCTTCGGGCATGAAAGATTAAGAACGTTGGGATCCTTTGCAAATACGATGCTTGCGTTGTTTCCGCCAAACGCGAAAGAGTTGGACATCGCATACTTGATGTCTCTTTCTCTGGGTGTGTTGGCGATGAAATCAATATTTCCGGACTTCTCTGCGAGCACCTTGAGGTCATCTTCAGAGTATCCTGTCGTAGGAGGAAGTTTACCCTCTACGAGAGCCTTTACGGTCATTACCGCCTCAATTGCACCTGCAGCGCCAAGGCAGTGGCCTGTCATTGACTTTGTTGAGCTTACAGAGAGATGGTCATTGTCTGCAAAGCATGTCTTCAGTGAGAGGAATTCAGACTCGTCATTTTTGGCCGTACCTGTACCATGTGCATTTACATAGTCGATATCCTTAAAACCGAGACCTGAATTTTCTACCGCACGTCTGATAACACTCATCTGGCCTTCGCCGTCCGGTCTGGGTGCAGTGATGTGGTAAGCATCAGAGCTTACGCCTGAACCTAAAACATCACAATATATTTTCGCGCCGCGCTTAACAGCATGCTCATAGCTCTCGACTACGAGTACGCCTGCGCCTTCGCCTAATGTAATACCTTCGCTGTGATTAAACGGAGAGCAATCCGTTGCATCGAGTGCTCTCAATGCATGGAATCCTGAGAAAGCGAGTGATGAGAATGAATCGCATCCGCCTGCCAGGAAGATCTCGCCTTTGCCGCCTCTGATGAGGTCGATAGCAAGAGCGATACTCAATGTGCCTGCTGCACATGCATTAACAATGTTTGCGGTAATGCCGCCTGCATTGTAGTAATCTGCAACATTACCTGCGATAACAGATGCGGGCATTGCCTTCAGATCTTCTATATCGCCCTCTTCGCCTTTGCACTTCTTGTTGTAGTATTTTTCAACACATGCAGCGCCGGCAATACAGCTTCCGAGGATGACACCGATCTCAGATGCACCTTCGGAATTCATGTCGATTCCTGCATCCTTAATGGCTTCACCTGCTGCCTTTATTCCGAGGGCAGTAGTTCTGTCATATCTGCCGTCTGCGAGTTCCTCGTTGGACAGATCCACCTCTGCTCCCTTGTGGGAATAGCATGCGGAAGTATCGAAACTCTTTACATCCTTAATACCTGAAACGCCTTTAATTGCTGAATCAAAGCATTCCGCAGTATCATGTCCGATTGCGCTGACCAGGCCGAGACCTGTAATAACGCAACGCTTTTCATTCATTGGCATTATTTATCAGTCCTCTTTATGTGCTTCTACAAATGCTGCGAGTGTCTCAATAGAACGGAAATCCTCTCTCGTTGCACCTGCGCCGGAAATGTCTACACCAAAGAGGTTCTCGATTCCTACAATGATCTCGATAGAGTCAATAGAATCAAGTCCGATGTCCTCACCGAAGAGTTCAGAATCATACTCGAGCTCGTCTTCAGGAATTCTGAGTCTTTCTACCAGCATTCCCTTGATCTTCTCGGCGATTTCATTATTCATTTCCAATTCCTCCTAATAAATATATAAAGTAAATTACGAGAATAACCTTACACTAATTTGTCCTGATTTTCCAACGAAACGGAATAAAAGTGCAAAATGACGTTAAATCTGCGTAGTTCTTTGACCGACATAGTGCATTCCCACCCCCAGGATGAGCATTTTACGGTGTCACCTTCAATTCCCGTTACCGTAACCCAGTGGAATCCGCACATGTTTTTTCTTCCTCCCGGAGATACAACGGCAACGTTATTAAACGGTGCGGTGATCAGCATTACTATGGGGTCTCCGGTCTCAAGATATTTGGGGATCTTCTCCCACCACTTGAATCTGAACGGCTTAACCTTGATATTCAGTCCTTCTTTTGCCGCGAGCTTCTTAACGCCCCTTTTGAATCTGGATGCGCTGATGCCGAGGCTCCCTAAAAACTCCTTGCCGAAGAGCTTTCTGGGTTCCCTGTTCTTGCCGACCGTAATAGGTCTTATGTAATCCTTGGCATCGAAAAATCTGTTGATGTATTCGTCTTTGGGCAGACTCTCCTCGCCCTTGAGGCGCATGACAGCATCAAGTCCTGCGATTACACCGCATCCGCTGTTTAAGAGCATCTTGTCAGGCAGCCACATCTGGCTTCCGCCGTAAGATGCGGAACCGTTTTTGTCTATTATCTTAGGTGGACGGCTCATCTTAGTAACACCTCCGCCCAGGCTCCCTCAACGGGCATGCCCGGTAATTCTATTGCTCCCGCGTTCCTGAGTTTCTCCCTGCTCTCGTAGACTCCACCGCATACGGGAATGGGCGCCATATAGCACCTGATCCCCTGTGTTGTCCATTTCCGGACCAGCGGCACGAGACCGGCCGATGCAGTGCCCGAATGGTTACAGCAGATGAGTACCCTGTCAAAACCGGTCCCGGGGATAACTGCTCCCGGAACAGCCGGTATCACAAGTATCTCAGGGAGTTTTTCGCTGTTAAGGAATGCCTCGATGTCAGATTCCGGTGGCACTATCCCGTCAGCATATTCACCGTAGAAACCAAATATGTCGGGCGACATTATGAGATCGGCACGATATAGCATTGCATCTCCTGATCTGTTTTTGAAAACGACTCCTGACCTGCCCTTCTCGAGCATCTTAACCGCATATCCGATGTTGCCTGATGCCTCGTCAGGATCGATATCAGGAGAATTCACCGACCCCGTCACCGCGAAAGGGATCCCCAGAGGAGACAACACTCTGTAAGCGAGCTGCGCAAAATAGGCGCAGGTATCTGTTCCGTGCGTGATGAGAATGCCGTCAAAATCCGATTTGCGGACATTTTCAACGATTTTTTTCAGGGCATCGCGGTACATGTAAGGTGTGGCATCTTCGGAAGAATATGTATCAAACTCAGGGAAAACAAATTCGTGCGGGTAATCACTTTCGAGCAGGAAAGACTTAACAAACGAAGGCTTGTCCAGCCTGATCGTTCCGCCGTCATGATAAGAGGAAATGGTTCCTCCGAGCATCGCTCCCAATATCCGCATATCCCTTTCCTTCCCATGCCAAATTAGGTTAGAATTTACCCATACAATTATAATTCACGAGGTTTTATATGAGAATAGCAAGCTGGAATGTAAACGGAATAAGAGCAGTAGCAACAAAGGGTTTTACTGAGAGCCTCGAAAAGATAAATGCTGATGTAATCGGCCTCCAGGAGATAAAAGCATTAAGAGAACAATTGGGACCTGAGATCACTGATATTCCTGGTTATAAGAGCTGGTTCTATTCTGCAGAGCGCAAGGGCTATTCAGGAACTGCGCTTTATTCAAAGATCGAACCAAAGAGCGTTGAATTCGGATTCGGTGTAGAGGAATTCGACCATGAAGGCCGTGTAATCAAGGCTGATTTCGGCGATTTCGTTCTCTATAACATCTACTTTCCCAACGGAGGAAGAGGAGATGACTTCGTTAAGTTCAAATTGAGATTCTACGATTGCTTTCTCGACCAGGTGGATGAACTCAAAGCAAAAGGTAAAGAAGTCATCTGCTGCGGCGACGTTAATACAGCACATAAAGAGATCGACCTGTCTAATCCTAAGGCAAATTCGAAGATTTCAGGATTCCTTCCTGAAGAGCGTGCTTACATAGATAAGTTCATCGACAGAGGTCTTACGGATACATTCAGAATGCTCCATCCTGACGATAAGGAATGCTACACCTGGTGGTCTTATAAGACTGCTGCCAGAGAGCGTAACGTCGGCTGGAGAATCGACTATTTCTTTACGACTGACGGACTCAATTCACGCGTAAAAGAATCAAACATGATGACAGAAATAATGGGGTCAGATCACTGCCCCATCTATCTCGATCTTATTTAAGATCCGGTCCATATGTGATCTGAGATCATCTGGCCGTTCCGGTTGATCGATACAGTCGAATCCCAGATCTTGTAATCCATTACGCCATCGTACTCACGGTCTTCGAGGTTAGTTACGATGCAGCCTTCAGTTCTGGAGTTGGATACTCTTACCTTGACGCCCGAATCGACTCCTCTGAAAAAATCCGTCTGCGAACCTTCAATATCGATCTTTGTAGCCAGATAATCGATATTGATATTGGTCGGAGCCGCTGTTCCGGAACCGATCGCGGTAATATCATGCGCTCTCGCCTTCATGGTAAAGGCAGCACTGAAGATACTGATATTGAGCTTATCACTCTTCTTCGAACCAACGAGGACAACGTCTGATCCGAAGAAATCCATATTGACGGAAGAGTGCTCGATCATGGTATCGCAATTACCCGTGAACGAACCTATTCCTACCGCATTGATCGCAGTACTCTTTACCTCGAATGCACAGTTACTGATGAGAGGTTCAATATTGCCTTCAATGGAACCGAAACCTACGCATTGCTGTCCCATAAGGTTCAGCTTGTAAACGCCGCGTCTGATACTCGTATGTCCACCAAGGCCGCTTCCGATGGCAATGCCTTTCGATGCGTTAATGGTTATATCAATGAGACCGTCCTGATCGAAAACAAGATCGCCGTGATACGAACCCATATCATTACCGATACCAAAAGCTTCTTTTCCTGTAACGTTGATCGCGAGTTTGCCGTCACCTTCGAAAATAAGTGTCGAGGTTGATGCCACTCTGATTCCGCCATCCATCAGCTTGTTCTCGCCGCTGACGGAAATAACTACTTCGCAGTCTTCTGCAATATCGATTGCCGCAGGATGCTTTCTGCCTGAGAAAGTGCAGTTCTCCAAAAGGATCCTTCCCTTGTATCCGCTTCCGATCTCAACGCCGATCTGGGCATCATCACCCGGAACACCTGTGATCACGAGATCCCTGTGTGTAACTTCACCGGAAGTTATGCTGATGATATTAAATCCGTCCTTGATAAGCCTAGGAATCGAAATCCTTGCTTCTCTTCCTGCGACATAAATTCTTCTCGCGTCTTCTTCATCTCTGGCTCTGCTGTACTTAATGATCTCAGCCTTGATGTCCGGATCGATTTCCTTGATGATGATATCCGACGGTCTGGCTGTGTAATAACCCTGGATAAGGTCAATGCCCAAACCGATTACCGTAGCGATCTCTTCGCTGGTCTCAATGCCTTCTGCCAGAGCGAGAATATCATTGTCATGAGAGAATTCGATGATGTCTTTTACGAAGTGCTGCTTCTGCGGCGAATCCTGAATGTTAGCCAGGAGCGCTCTGTCGATCTTAACGTACTTCGGCATGTAACGGAGGAGATTACTTACATTGGAATAACCTGTTCCGTAGTCATCGACGGCGGTCTCAAAACCAAGGCTCTCATACTCCTGCTTCATGTCGTTAAGTTCATCGTCATCAATCTCAGACTGCTCGGTAAACTCGACAACGAGTCTGTCTGAAGTACCTGATGTCATGTCATAGATCTTCTTGAGATCAACCTTGTTCAGACGCTGTCCGGGAATGGAGTTGATAAAGATTTTCGCACCCTGTTTGAACTCATCGTTATGCTTCATTACATAGTTCAGAACGTTATTGAATGTCGCATATTCAATATCGTAGAGTCTGCCGAAAATCTCAGCGTACTTAATTACCAGGAGCGGCTGGATATAAGGATTTGTATCTGCTCTCATCAATGCCTCATAAGCATAAATCTCACCAGTGCGTGCATTGATGATCGGCTGGAAGTGATAGTTGATCTTGTTCTCATCGAGAATGCTGTTAACGATCGTTGCTTCCTGAATCTGGTTGTCATCAAGACCGTCTGCACTGAGTCTCTGGAAGTTGATCTTCTGTCCGTTCTTTCTGGACAGAGCGAGATTCACGAGTCTCTCATAATCGTCGCGGGTCTTAGGCTGTCCGTCTGCCGTTCCGTAATAGACTTTGACATGTCTGGAACCTTCAGGAAGTGATGCATTATATTCTTCGATCTTCTCATCGAGTTGTTTAAAACGCTTTTCGAGTTCGCCCTGGACATCGGCATCCTTCATTACTTCGATGGCAACCATTTCGCCATTGCCCATACAAAAAACGCTGCCCTTCGAGAACACTTCTCCGAGGGAACGTGAGACGTTGATGATCGCATTATCTCCGGCTTTTCTTCCGTCATCGTTATTGATTTTCGAGAGGTTCTTAATATCGATGGCAAATACGCCGATCTGTTCGCCGCCCTTAAGCGGATTCATGTTGATCGTTTCTTCTGTCTGCCGGAGGAAACCGTTGTAGTTATAGATACCTGTGAGCGGATCTCTTATGATGCTCGCCTCAAGTTTCTTGTTGATCGTAATGAGCTCATCGTATCTTCTGAAGTTCTCAAGGCCTCTCATAACGCTGTGGAGCCAGAAGCGGTAAGACTTCTTGTAAGATTTGGGCTCTGTGTAAGACAAGACCGCATATCCGAATACGGAATCTTCGAAATGCATGGGAGTAATGAAAAATGCCTCAGGCTTTTCTCTTTCCATACCGAGTCTCGGAATGACCAGATCCCTGTCAAAATAAACTTCATCACTCACACGGTCGCAGTTAAGGTGCTCGGGACGGCATGCAATAACATGCATCATCTTGCGTGAGAAATACCTGTCAGTTTCAGAGAGCTTCTCGGGCGTGAGTCTGGACTCTTCAATCGTTCCGGACATCGCCTTCGCTTTTTCCTTCCATTTGTCGTTAAGACAAATGCTGAAACTCTCGAAATCCCTTATCTGGAAAACATATGAGAAAACCGTTCTGGTGAGGCTGTCGAAATCATTCTGGATAACGAGATCTTCGTCCAGGTGGTTATAAGATGAAAAAACACTGTTGTGTGATGTGTCTGTCGGCCACTGCTGGCGGTACTTGGTGTCGATCTCATTGACCTGTTTTGTGCAGCCGCAGGAACTGCCGCGGAAAAACTCGCCCAGTTCAGTAAAAGGCTTCGCTTCGCGTCCGTTCATCCAGTCTAAAAGGTTCTCTAATGCGTGAACGCCCATTGCCCTTGCAGGAAGCTTTACGGATGTAATTGGAGCGGGTGAATATCTTCCCTCTTCCATTGAATCGTATCCGATTACCGCGATGTCTTCAGGAATTCTCAGACCACCGTCTGTAAGCGCCGTAGCAAGACCGATTGCCATACAATCATTTGCACATGCGATTGCCTGAGGTAATTTGCCGCCCTTCTTGATGAGACGGTCACCGAGATTCTCACCGCTCGTATACCAGAAGTCTCCGTAGAAAACTCTCTCCTTACCGACATTCAGTCCGTGTTCGGACATCGCATCGATAAAGCCCTGGAGTCTCTGTCTGGAATACTGGTGCCATGCCTTACCTGTGAGGTATGCGATATCTGTATAGCCGTGTTCCTCAATAAGGTGGTTTACAAGCTTTTTCGCATCTTCATAATGATTCGGGAATATCGACGGGAAATACTTGCTCTCCTTATCAACGAAGATAACCGGGCAATTACAACGCTCGTGAATGATCTCTTCGAGGCTGTCAGACAGACCCGGTGACTGGAGCGTATCTGCCATAACAGCAACAGCGTCAAATTCTTCATAGGGAACCAGAGAGAAAATGGATGTCTCACCGATCTCTCTTACTCTGCTGTTCTGATATTTGAGATATGAACCGAAGATGACTACATCAATATCGTTTTCAAACGCTTTGCTCGTAAAGCCCTCGACGAACTGAGCCTGATAGTACTCATCAGCCTGTCCCATAAGCAAAGCTATCTTTTTACGACCAGCCATCTAATGCCCTCACCGGTTAACAATAATCGTAGTTTTCTACTAAATAAAATCAATATGTTATCAGTGTAATTGGATTGCCAATTTAACTCAATAACAACGCCGTTTTGTTATCAGGTTTACGTATGAATGTTTACACTTTGTCAATATTAATTGCCAAATTTAAGCGAGGACCCTGTCTACCGGTGAGTATCCTGCTGTCTTCTTAAACTTAACGTTGCTCTCAAAACTTTCGAGGCAGTCAGAAGGATCGATACGCTCGAAATTCAATGTAGCGAGGGCATCTCTCTTGATCTTTACGGAAGCAATAGTTACTTCCTCATCGTTGCCTGTAGCGGGATTGAGGATCTTATCAACTGCATGGATAATGACTGTTCTTACAGGGAGCAGCGCGAAAGTATCTCTTGCCACTCTGAGCATTGTGCTGGATACATAATCCTGAACGAGTTCATAGTAAGCGGTCTTTGTGAATGCCTTCATTGTTATCTCGCCGTTTGCCTTCATGTCAGGATATTCAGTAGGAATGATATCCTCTGACTTAACCTGGAACTCGACTTCCAATAAGGACGGATCATCTGTTCCGACCTCAAAGCAGCTGCCGTATTCCAACAGATCGTCAAAAGGTCCGACCTGCTCAATTACTCTGAAATATGCATCGATATCGCCTGCCAGAACGCTCTGTGCAAAAGGCTTGAGTTCGCTGAACTGACCGGATACTGCACCGTTAGCGATCGACTCCCAGTCGATGTAGCCGTCAGACTGCTTGTGAACGGACTTGAGTGCATCGATTCCTGCTGCAAATTCCTCGACCTGTGCCTTGGACTGAGCGATGAGTTCCTCATTTACTGCCTTAGATGCAGGTGCTGCCTTAGTTGCCTTTGAACCCTTAGCCTCAGCATCCTTCTTTGTTGACTTCTTGCCCTTGGAATCGTTGCCGGTAAGACCGCCAACCAGATTCTTAACGTTGTTTGTTTTGGTGTAATAAATACCTGTTCCCGGAATGCCGACAGTTGTTCTCGCCTGGCCCTTAAGATTAACGGACTGTCTGAATCCGCTCTTGCCGAACGATACACTCGGACCCGATTTACTCAGGTTGAGCTTCAAACCTTTGCCTAAAGAGATAGATTTACGGAAATTAAGACCCATATGCGCAGCCTCCGGATGAAAATGTTAAAGTTATTTTATCACAGTTAAGGACTTTATTGTTTTAATAACGGCACTTTACCCCAACTGCTCGAAAATACGTCTCATGGGGTAAAAAATCTCCCCATTCTTTACCCCAACACCCCGAAAACCTGTCCTCTGGGGTAAAATCCGTCCGCTTTTTACCCCAACTCCCCCCCAATCATCCACTTGGGTTAAATATTCAGCGGATTTTTTACCCCAAACACCTTGAAAACTGCACCTTGGGGTAAAACGCACTTTCGAGATGAACCCAACAAAACAAAAAGGGCACAAACCCGGCCGGATCTGTGCCCTTTACAATCAACTCTGCACGGGAAGCGTACGCCCCAAAACGGATTACATCAGGAATCCTTCGATGATCTTCTGCTCAGCTTCCTGCTCGTTAAGACCGAGTGTCATGAGCTTTGTGATCTGCTCGCCGGCGATCTTACCGATAGCGGCCTCGTGGATCAGAGATGCATCAACACATGTAGCCTTGAGCTTAGGTGTTGCAACGATAACGCCCTTATCCATGATGATGGAGTCACACTCTGCGTGGCCCTTGCACTGTGCGTTTCCGGAGATGTCGATGATTACATCCTGCTCAGACTCGCCCTTTGCAACACCACGGCTGACTATATCGCAGACTGAACCGTCACCGTTGAGATCAACAGTGATCTCAGCCTTTGCAGTCTGATCAAAATTAGTAAGGATCTTATCGTGCATTATAAGGGTCGCATCAGGACCGAGCTCAGCCTTAGTAATCCTGTATGTGTCATTGATACCTGCAATTTGCGAAGTGTCCATGTCCATTGTTGCACCCTCTTCGAGATATACAACAGTAGTAGGATTCATCAATCTCTTACCTGTTCCGGTACCTTCGCCATAGTGCTTCTCGACATACTTAACCTTTGAATTCTTACCGATATGGAAAGTATGGATACCGTCATGCTGGCTGTCATGGCCGCCGCAGTTACTGATTCCGCAGCCTGCAACGATGACAACATCGCAATCCTCACCTACGAAGAAGTCGTTATAAACGCACTCTTTGTGGCCGGTTTTAGAGATGATTACCGGGATGTGGCATGACTCATTCTTTGTTCCGTCCTTGAAATAGACGTTGATACCGTCGCCTGATTCTCTGGACTCAATCTGGATATTGGCCGTGGAATTGCGGGCCTCACTCGCACCGTTGCTTCTGATATTGAACGCACCGACGGGGAGACTGTCCAACTCTGCAACTTCTTTCAGCATTCTCTTCTCGAGCTCATCCATTGCAAGACACCCCCTTCTGTCCGAAAGCACAGTCGCATCCGCCCTTACGTCTCATATTAAGTTCATCCATGATCTTGGCAGATTCGTCATATCTGTCGACGGTTCCGTCCTTGAGGTAGATGATCTTGTCAGCGATCTCCAGGATTCTTTCCTGGTGGCTGATAATGAGGATATTTCCGTTTGTTACGTTACGGAGGTTCTCAAAAACCTCTATAAGGCTCTGGAAGCTCCAGAGGTCGATACCTGCCTCAGGCTCATCGAAAAGGCTGAGCTTACCGCCTCTCGCAGCTGCCATTGCGATCTCGATTCTCTTCATCTCACCGCCTGACAATGTGTCGTTGATCTCTCTGTTGAGATAATCCATCGGGCACAAACCGACAGCCTTAAGGTATGAACGGATCTGGGCAGATGTTCCTTCAGGACCGGCAGCGATCTTCAGGAGATCGATTACCTTAAGTCCCTTGAATCTTACGGGCTGTTGGAACGCGAAACTCATTCCGAGGTTGGCGCGCTCATTTACGGGGAGATCAGTAATGTCCTGACCGTCGAAAATGATCTTTCCCGAAGTGGGAGTAATAATACCCATAATGACCTTAAGAAGGGTTGATTTACCGCTTCCGTTAGGTCCTGTGATCGCAACAAACTTGTCATCGATCTTAAGATTTATGTCTTTAAGGATGTCCTTATCATCAGCGTGAAAACTGATATTCTGTAATTCCAGCATGTGAACTTCCTTCCTTTCTGTTAAAACCAACTTACTTTAAATTGTTTGGTAGTAATTATCAATAGTTATTTTCGACATATGACGATAAAATTTTAGGTATGATAACCATACCTAAAAGGTCTTTATGCACAAAAAAGCGGGTGTGATAAAATAGTGCAATTAAATTTCTTAGGAGATTTTCTTTAAATATGTGCGGAATTGTCGGTTACACAGGTAAGAAGAAGGCTGCTCCTATCCTCTTGGACGGTCTGGCCAAGTTGGAATACAGAGGATATGACTCAGCAGGTCTCGCTGTAAGAGACGGCGACAAAAATCCTGTAGTCGTAAAAGCAAAAGGCAGACTCAAGGTCCTCTCCGAGAAGACTGACGGCGGCGCCGCTCTCAAGGGCAGCTGCGGTATCGGCCACACAAGATGGGCAACCCACGGCGAACCTACAGAGAATAACGCTCACCCTCATATCGTTGATGATTACAATGTTGTAGGCGTACATAACGGAATCATTGAGAACTATCAGGAATTAAGAGACAAGATGATCCGTAAGGGTTACAAGTTCTATTCCGAGACAGATACAGAAGTTGCGATCAAGACAATCGATTACTACTACAAGAAGTACACACACGATCCGATCGAGGCTCTCGCTAAGACAATGGTGCGTGTAAGAGGTTCATATGCTCTTGCAGTAATGTTTAAGGATCACCCGGGTAAGATCTTCGTAGCACGTAAAGATTCACCCATGATCATCGGTTACGACAAGGAAGCTTCATATCTCGCTTCTGACGTTCCCGCAATCCTCAAGTACACAAGAACTGTTTACTATATCGACGATCTCGAGATGGCTTGCCTCGAAGCAGGTAACGTTACCTTCTATAACTTGGACGGCGACACTATCGAGAAGGTTCCCCAGGAGATCGATTGGGATGCTGAATCAGCTGAAAAGGGCGGATTCGAGCACTTCATGATGAAGGAGATCCACGAGCAGCCCAAGGCAGTATCCGATACATTAGGTTCAGTCATCGTGCCTGATGGCGAGAAGTATAAGATCGACCTCACTTCTTCAAATCTTACAGATGACATCATCAAGACATTCAACCAGATCTATATCGTTGCATGCGGTTCGGCTTACCACGTAGGCTGCTGCACACAGTACATTATGGAATCTTTGGCAGGCATTCCCGTAAGATGCGAACTCGCTTCCGAATTCAGATACAGAACAATGCCTCTTAACAAAGATGCCCTCTGCATCATCATCAGTCAGTCCGGTGAGACTGCTGACTCTCTCGCAGCATTAAGAGATGCAAAGGCTAACGGCATCAAGACTCTGGCTATTGTTAACGTTATCGGTTCATCTATCGCACGTGAAGCAGACTATGTTCTCTACACTCTTGCAGGTCCTGAGATCTCAGTTGCTACAACTAAGGCATACTCCGCACAGCTCGCAATCTGCTATGTCCTCGCCATCAAGTTCGCTCTCACAAGAGGAACAATTGACGAAGAAAAGGCGCAGGAGCTTGCCGGTGAAGTTATGTCCATTCCTGCAAAGATCAAAAAGGTATTGGAAGATAAGGAGCGTCTCCAGTGGTTTGCCGCAAAGCTCGCTGCCCAGAAAGATATCTTCTTCATCGGCCGTGGCATTGACTATGCGATCACATTAGAAGGCAGCCTTAAGATGAAGGAAATCTCCTACATCCACAGCGAAGCATATGCTGCAGGCGAATTAAAACACGGTACTATCAGCCTTATCGAGGAGGGCACATTCGTTATCGGCGTTCTCACACAGAGCAATCTTTATGAGAAGACACTCTCCAACCTCGTTGAGACAAAGGCACGTGGCGCATACCTCATGGCTCTCACCTCTTTCGGCAACTATGCGATCGAGGATTCAGCAGACTTTGTGGTCTATGTTCCGAAGATCAATGAGCTCTTCGCTGCGTCGCTCGCTGTCGTTCCGCTCCAGCTTTTGGGCTACTACGTATCCTGCGCAAGAGGTCTTGATGTAGATAAGCCGCGTAACCTTGCCAAGAGCGTTACGGTAGAGTAACGGCCGGAAATCACATTATCAAAATACGATACAGACAAAAATGCCTTAGTCCGCAAATTTGTCTGTATTTTTTTGCGATATAAGCTCTAATTAAGCTGAACCGGCAGACAAAAACACCTTTCGAGCAGAAAATGTCTGTAAACACCCTGTCCGTCAGCTCATTTTCAACATAAACATACAGACAAAAACCGGTTTTTTCACATTTTCGTATGTTCCGCTCGAAAGCACAAAAAACTCAAGCCCCAAACAGCTTCGTTTTTGCGGACAACATTCTGTCAAGTCTTTAATACACCATGAGACGCGTTTATAATAAAAGCATGAGTAAGCGTAAACCATACATTTTTATGACACAGGACAAGCTTATCGATCTTTGCAGATACGATATCGGCTGGGTGGACGCCATCGGCGGTGATGAGAAGGATGCTTATCCCCTTACCGGCTTTGATGTCCAGTGTGAGAGTGAATATCCGATGCTTTTGTCGGACCTTAAGACTGCGCTTGCAAATTTCGAGGATAATGAGATTTCTTTTGAGGACTTCCTCTTCGACTGGTGGTACCCGATTACCACTTATTTCTATGAGGATCTGTGCCTTGATGAGTTTTTCGGACCTGATCCGGACATGATCGAGAGTTTCCCCTATCCGCCTCTTGCAGATTCGGATGAGGACATGATCATTACCGTCCTGGTCAAGATTGCCCAGATAGCTGACGGTATGGAGACCGGCGACATTCCTCACGGAACCGCCTCTTCCGTTCTCGATATTCCCAATCTCATGGCACTTATCGAGAACTATGAAGATAACAAGGATCTCCCTCCCGAGGAGCGCACATATACAACCGACCAGATGCTCGCCTTCCTTAACCATTGGGATAACAGTCTGCTTCTCGTCGATGCGTCTGAGGAGATAATCTCGCTCTTCGTTAACTTTACTAATACTCTCTGCGACCAGCATGTTTTCGCAGCGCTTAAGATCAAGGCATTCGCCTGCAACGGCGGTAATGCTGCTTTTCCTTGCGATTATTCTGAGGCTGTAAGACTCCTTACTATCCTTCTTAAGGATTTCGGATTCGGCTATGCTGCTAATGCTTTGGGCTTCATCTATTATGACGGTAAGCTCACCGGCAAGCCTGATTTTGATAAGGCTTTCGCATATTTTGCCATCGCATCCAACTACAACGTTGCAGAGGCAAAGCTCAAGTTTGCTGACATGCTCCTTTTGGGCGAGACCGGCAGTCCGGATCCTCTCCTGGCATATAACACATACCTTCAGGTTTATCACGATGCCAGAGTCAGATTCGAGAATGGCGACTATTCTGTTGTCCTTCCCGAATGTGCCATCAGGATCGCACGTGCGCTCAAGATGATCCCTGAACAGAAGACCAAGACTCTTAAGCTCTATCTCGAAGCTACATATGCTTCTTTTGTACGTTATCAGACCAATAAGTTCTATGCAGATCTCGAATTGTCCAAAGAGATCAAGGGCGAGATTGATAAGCTCATCAACGAGTTTAAGCCGACAGATAAGATAAAGATCAATTCCCGTTGGCAGAAACTGGGCACAGAAGATGTCACGAGTGTTTTCGACGATTTCTCAAGCCCTCCGTACGAAGCTTATTACTCTTTACGTATTAAAAAACTTAAGAGTGGTAACTATAAATTCACTGTCCAGCGCCATTCGGTATTCCCGAACAGCAAACCGCAGCTGTCCTTATCCGTACAGCCGTGGACATTGAGCTGCGGCCTGTGTGACCAGCTCATATTCACGATTCCCAAGGAATACGCGACAGAGAAAGTAGATATCATCTCCAGAGCCAGGGGCAAGATCACGTTCGATAAGTTCTTTGTTCTCAATGAGACGGGCAAGACTTATTCTTCCTTCGGTTTCTTTAGAAATGGCGAAGTCGTTCTGGAATTTGATGCTGAGAAAATCTACTTCAATAAGCCTTCCGGACAGAATATCGGTTAATCGTACTGTACTATCTGTTCCCTTGGTATATAATTCTCTTGTTTGAAAACATGGGATTTATAGGGATTGGGATGAATATGGATTCAGCAAAAAACAAAAGTATTATTGCCGCGTTGTTAATAACGGGCTTAGTTCTTGGCGGCTGTAATGCCGCTCCTTCAGACACTTCGGAGATTACTGAGAGCTCTGTCCGGACTGAAGTCTCAGAAACTGCAGAAACCTCCGAAACTACTGAAGTTACGGAAACAGCAGAAACTACTAAAACAACCACTGCTTCTTCTGAGAGCAGCGAAGATACAGAAGATACCGATATACTGCCTTCAGGTGAAGAGACCACAATAGATCCGAACAGAAACGTCGGATATGGTTCCTACGGTTTCATGATCGGTGATCTGGAGTTTCACTCCCAAAGCGACATCTCAATGCTCGTCCAGGCAGAAGACCCTACAGTCTATGACTTCGGAGCACGTGATATATCCTGCAAATGGATCGATATTTATTACTATGAGAGCACTTTCGGAATGATACCTTTCGATGGTACATACCGTTTCTTAAGTTTCTACAATAACGATACTTCCATCAGCTTTTCAGGTTATAAGCAAATTGGCACATGGACCACACCAAAGGGTTCAACTCTCGACATGTATCTGACTGAGATCACGATCATTTCCGACAATCTGGAGATCCATATCCTGCCCGAACAGACAAAGCCTGAAAATTACGATGTTTCGATCTGCGGCAGAGGATACTATGTATCTGAACAGCAGCTCCAGATGGCAGACTTTGTTTTAGGCTGCCTTTATGAGAATCCCGGAGTTGACCCGCTCGAAGGAGTTATCAGCGGAGTCAATCACACGTACTATTTCTGATCTGATTAATTGAAGAATACTCCGCCAAGGATCTTCTTATCGTAGTAATCACAGACGTTAGCTGTGTCGATTAATTCTGCATACTCGGAACCGCCGGAGCATACGCAAAGGATAACTGAATCGTAACCTGTGAGATCTTCATCCTTAGTAAGGCTGCCGATGCACTTTGTCTCGATGCCATCCTTCCTGATCTTACTGGCGAGCTTATCTGACAGCTCAGTGTAAGCCTTCTTCATTCCGGGTCTTACCAGTAATACCTTCTTGCTGCCGTTATGCTTGCAAGCAACAACTGCAGCATTAGAGATTCTCTCGATATTTGTATCCGCAGCAGTCTTCTTATGACGGAGCTTATAAACCAGCTTGCTGTGTGCAAAAGCAGCAAAGCCCTTATAGCTGTACTTGCTGACTGTACCAAGATGTCTTAAATCCAATGTCTCTGAGATAACACTTACGTCGCGTGTCTTTGAAGAGAAAACAACATAAACGAAATAGCAGAAGACATACAAGAAAATACCGGCTACAAAACCGATTACGAGTCTTTTTGCAGAGAACTCAAAACCTGAATTGTTATAAACAGTAAGGCTGTCATCTGTAGCAGCGATAGAATTGAAAACTGCATTCTGCTCATCTGAGAATCCTAATCGCAAAGCATTGTACTGATTCTTAAAAGACTGATAATTAACATCATTACTGATGCTCTCTGTAATTCTGTCATTATCAACTATACGTGTCTCTTCAGATGAAACAAAAGTAATGTCGTGTGCGCCGAAATCAGCGGTAAGTTGGGCCTTGATGCTATCTATTCTGGCCTCAACACCCTGGCAGATCTTTGCCGTATCGGTTCCTTCGGGAATAACGATACAGAGTTCAACTGCTTCATCGGATTTCGAGGAAATCAACTCATTAATATATACATCCTCAGTTTCACTGTAATCAGGACTCAATGCGCTCTTAACAATAGCTGCGGTATTTGAATCTACAAGAATTGCACAGTATGCGGCATTTAATGCATCCACATTATCGTTTCCGCTTACTACCCATTTGATCTGCAAAACAGGGAGATCACCGACATCCATACGCGCAACAATGGAATTTAATTTATACTGCTCGCGCTGATTGATCGTGCGTTCATGAATCAAAGCGTAGATTACTTGCTCACGTTCGTCATAAGACAAAGTATTGAGTCTTTCTTCTTCACTCATTGCTGCTAGCTGACTATACATTTCGGCATCTTTTTTTGCATTGTAATTACCATAAAAAGACAGTGCGGCCGGAACCAGAATTGCCATGATGACAGCTGCCACTGCAATGCATTTCCACTGCTCTACCAAGGACCAGATAAACTCACCCAGATTAATGTTAACGATGTTAGTCTTCTTCATGCTTGCAACACTCCTTCAATGTGGGGCTGTTAACCCGATTCATTTTATCATAATCAGTATTTCGCCAAAGCAATGCGACAGCACATGCTATGGCAAACATTCTGAGGATCTGCGCATCAAGCGAAATGCCGCTGACGATGAGTCCCGTTACTGCGAGAACTCCGAACAGATTCTTGTTTTTAATTGCATGTATATACAATGAAACAAAAGCAGAAACAAACAGGAATAATCCTACAATTCCGCCTTCGATCAATGTGCTGATAAACATATTGTGAGATGAATAGCGGAAGTCATGTCCTAAAGAAATATATCTGACAGTATCGATAAATCCGCCTAAGCCGTTTCCGAATATCATGTGGAACGGATCAAGTGTCTTAAAACGTTCCCAGGCTGCACCCCATATCTCTGCTCTGCCCTGACCACCAGTTGCTAACAAGGCCGATATGCTGAACCGCTTGATCAGAGCAGGCCCGATACCGTACTCTGCACAGAACAATAATAACGCCGTTGCTGCTATCATCAATGTTAAAAGAATATACTTTGTACGTCCTTTTATATTGAGAACCCAAACAAAGATAATGCAGAGCATTGCAAGAAGTCCTCCGCGGGAACCGGTCAGATAAACGATCAGAAGGATCGTTATAAGGCAGAGTCCGTTAAGCATTGTTCTGTTGGGCTTTTTGAGTTCAGTGAGGCACAATGCGAAAGTCATCGTAAGTGATGTCGCAAAGTCATTCGGATCCATAACGCATGCTATGTCGATATACATTCTTCCGCCGCTGACATAACTGAAGAATAATGAACTGATAACAGCAACAAGAACACAGCAATACAGTGAGAGTTTAATTAACTTTAATTCTATTTCTGAATATTGCCGCATACTGCAGATTACGATTATCAACAATGTCACTAAATATGTCTGCTCATACCAGCCAAACTCAAAGTCGTAGTTCCACAAAGGTGATAACATCATATAGATAAAAAACACATATACAGGAACAAGATTTTTTTCAAATCTAAAGTCTTTTGTAATCAGCATTTCCACAAAGGACATTGCAAAATATAAGAAAGATAAAATCGCGGGAATAGACGATACGGGAATCAACCCTGCCAATGCGCTGCTAATCGGTAACAAGGCAATATAGGCAGTCAGAACCAGCGTACTGTATTTCAGCGATGATCTCTCGATGGCGATTTGATTCCGCCTTGTCATCCCTATTTCTGAACCTATATTTTTTTCTGTTTTTCCCGCAATCATCAAATTATAGAAACTCCATATCCGCCATAAGTAAATACATCAGATTTTTTTCGCGATTTTCCACGCAAGTTTTGGGAATACAGCAATCAAAAGTCCGTATGATTTGCTTTTGAAATTATATGATGAAAACATATATTTAAAAATTCTTTTTCTAATCATCTTAATGACATATCGTATATCATCACTGTCATTGTAATCACTGACTCCCATATTTCTATAATATGCTATAGACACTTTGGTTACTCTGTGATGAATAACAGATAACAGATCCGGATAACTATTTGTCATAGCTGATTCAACAGTACTATTTACTTCATAGAATTGCATTTTCTTATGGTAAAAAGAGGCTTTGGTTATACTGTTGGGATTAGGTCTGTAATAATAGTCATAATGATCAACCGCAGCTGTTTTTCCCTTGGACTTCATTATAACCTTGTAAATAGTTGCATAATCTTCAAATAGCCATCCTACCGGGAAACGGATACTCTCCCAAAGATCTTTTGAATACATTTTCCCGCTTGCAGAAGTAGATATCTGCTTATCATAAAATATGTTCCTTAAAGCATCATGAACATTATACAGTTTCACTCTCTGTTCATCGCCTGTATCAAGAAGTTCTCTATACTCTGTAATCCTTGTAGAAACTATATCAGTGTCAAACTCAATTGCCTTGCTGACCATTGTCTCTACCATAGAAGGTGAGATAACGTCATCGCTGTCCACGAAGATAAGATAGTCACCGGTTGCCTTCTCGATTCCGGCATTCCTTGCAGATGAGAGTCCGCCGTTTTCTTTATGGATAACAACTATCCTCTCATCTTCGAGAGCGTAGTCATCACACATTTTTCCTGAGTTGTCTTTCGCGCCGTCGTCGATGAGAACGATCTCGATGTTCTCATATGTCTGTGCCAGAACGCTACGGACACACTCGTCCAAAAACGCCTCAACGTTATACACAGGCACGATGATCGAGACCTTGGGATTCATATTCTTATTATTGTTCTCTTCGCTCATAATCCGTTTATCAACTCAGTCAAATTAATGTATTTGCTTCCTACGTACGGTTCGTGTGACGTAGTGATGAAACCATCTTTTGTGTTCTGTTTTACCTTGATAAAACCATTCCACTTATTTACAGGCCAGTCACGCACCGTAAAAAACAGTTTGTGTTCAAAAGGAAGTTCGTTAAATATCTTAACATGCTCTTCTGTGCAGCCGTTCTGGTCATTGAACTTAACTATCAGTTTGTCCCAATTGATTCTTTGGCATCTGCGTTCCCATTTCTCTTTTGCTTCCTGTTCGGAATGGCTATGTAAAAACATTATTTCCATATCATCAATCTTGCCCACGGGATATGAACCGAATTTTGTTTCCTTGCGGAGTATATCGGCATAGCGTGAAGTCTCAGGATCGATAAAGGTCAGTTCTTTCGAAGTGTTTCCACGGAGATCGCTTATGAATTTGATATAGTCATCAGCCATAATGAACATTCCAACAGTCGGTGAATTCTTTCTGAGGCCATAGCTGTCATATATCATACCGCCCCAACAATTGTTGGAAATAATAGTAAACTCTTTGTTCACAAGTTTCTTATTGCGGATCTTTCGAAATAGAGATCTGTCTAAAGACAATAATCTGAGTCTTATTCCTTCGTATGTCATTTACACTGCCTCAAGAGCTCGGTGTACTGTCTTATAGTATCTTTTGCAACGGAATTCCAAGAGAAATTTTTATCAACAAACCTTACAGCATTGTCAGACATTTCTTTGAAACTGCTTCTTTCATCAATTATCTGTATCAATTTTTGTGCGATACTCTCTGAATCAGTTTCAGCCATAATTCCACATTTCGCTTCTTCAATTCTCTCGCCTAACGTTGTTCCCCTGGTAACAAGGCATGGAAGCCCACAACTTAAAGCTTCGAGAATAGCAAGCGGCATGCCCTCAAATCGTGATGTCTGAATAAACAGATCCGCGTCAAGCAGAATCGCTCTCTTTTTATCTCCGGTAACCGCGCCATGGAGGTTGACTACATCGCTGACACCCGCCATTTTGATTAATTCTTCCACATGAGCATATTCGCCATGGATATCAGGTCCGTAAATGTCTATGGTAGTATCGGTGGCTATCATTTTGTCATGTGCAATTCTAGCCGCATCTATCATCAGATCCAAACCTTTATGAAATGAATCAAGGCGTCCAATGTAAACTATCCTGGTCTTGTACTGGTTAAAGTTTTCTTTGCGTTCGTCTGGAATCGCAACACCATTGGTAGCAATGATTTTCTTTTTACCAAAGTTGGTATTATCGAATTCACGTTGGGATAAGCACTGTACTGCCAGTGCATTATTTGTAAACTTATTGAACAGAAGTATGTTCGCGGTAACCTTCTTCAAATGCTTTTTCTTCTGTGCATCATTACTTAATTCTCCGTGAGGAATAACAATATAGGGGATTCCTTCGGAAACAAATCTCTTGCCGAGTTTAAGATATGCCTTTCTATAGCACTCATGGAAAACTACAATATCAGGATTCGGAAAGTCTTCAATATTACTGATCTGGCAATCGATACCTTCTACTTTACGGCCACCAAAGATGTTGAGAAATGCCACTTCATGACCAAGCTCCTGATGAGCCTTGATATGCTGCGGCACAACTACACATACACCGCTATACGGATTGTCTTCAAGATAGGCAATATGAAGTATCTTCATTTCTTTTCCTTCCCATGCAGCATCTTCTTAAATAGCCATCCACGCATGGCTCCGGGCATGAGTGCAACAAAAAACTGTATTATTATAGTATAAAAATAGTCAAATCGGGAGATATATCCTGTTTTATATACCATTTTTCTGCCATTTTTGTATTTCTTGAAATAAGCCCATCCGCCTCTTCTGTTAAACATATCTTTTCCGATGCGGGCAAAGACCAACGGCTCAGCGAGGTTCTTGCACTTAACACCGTTCTTCATCATGCGCACCCAGAGATATGTATCTTCCATCAGCGGGCATGACTGATAGTTTCCGGCGTCCAAAACGGCCTTCTTTTTATACATGACAGTCATGTGGTTGAAACTGTCGCGCTTCTTCTGATATTGCTTGATCTCAGGATCTGTCAGAGGAACATTTCTGCTCGCAACGATATCTTTGGGAGTGTCTTCAAACTCATCAATATTGCTGCCGATAATGTCCAGATCGGGATCTTTTGCGAACTCAGCGAGCTGCTTTTCGAATCTGTCTTCCCTGGCGATATCGTCAGTATCCATTCTGGCAATGATGTCATTGGAACATTCAGGCACACCAATCTGCAGAGCGATTCCCAGACCCTGGTTAACTGCCTGCGGAACTCTCTTAATGAGGCCGGGATATTCTTTCTGATATTTATCCAAAACAGCGTAGAGTTCGTCAGTAAGAGGGCCGTCTTCTACGACTACCCACTCATTCGCCTGAACAGTCTGTCTCAAAAGGCTCTGGAAACACTCCTCGACATACTCAGGTTTTTCCTTTATGTATAGCGACATCAATACGCTAAGGTCAGTCATTGCACTTCTCTTCCCGGTATCACAATTGGGCTTCGGTATCGAGCACTTTGCTTACAAATGATTCATTGTATTCCTGTGTCGAACTCCTTGGAAACCATTGTATACTAAGTCTTTTAATCAACAAAGAAGGGTGTTTTGAAAAGAACTTCTTTGTCCTCTGGCTCTCTCCGCTGTAACGCTCTTCGAAAGTCTCTTTGAGCAGCTTATTCATACGGTTATCAGGCTTAAAAGATTCTGCCATTACTTTGTTGGAAGCCTGGAGATCGTTTAATATTCTTTGCGCCCACTTATCGCTCGTGCCTGTTGATATTCCGAATCCGAAACCGTACATGGCAACAGTCTGATGGCAATAGAGCATCTTAACTTCATCATAAGCCATAAGTCTGTATGCGAGATCTTCGCAGTAGATTGATTTGCCTTCGATCTTTTTGAGATATTTGGTAAATACAGTTTTCCGGACGAGCGTGGATACGCCGTGAATGTTATCGTAAACAATCAGATTATTGCGCTTAATGACATCAGGCTTATAGCTCTTTGCCTCATAGCATTTGGTAACTGCAGGCAGAGCTGATTTCTTAAGAACAGTGAATTCCTCTTTGTTTGAATCAAAAAAGAGAATGTCGCCAAAGACCATGGGAGCATTATTTTGCTCAGCAAAATCGAACATGTTCTTAAGGGTATTTGTATCGTAAAGATAATCGCCCGGGCTGATGAGTTTAATGTATTTTCCGTCGCTCTTTTCAACACCGCTGATTACGTTGATAACTGTGCCATGGTTTACTTCATTTAATACGAGCTGATAACGTGTAAAACCGAACTTCGCGAAGTATTGTTTTATCTCTTCGGAGAGGTTATTTTTAGATCCGTCATCAGCAATAACGATCTCAAAGTCTACCCCATCCTGAAGCATTATGGATCTGAGTGTTTTTTTGAGATCGTTAAGATCCGGATTATAAGTTAATACTACGACAGAGATATCAGCCTTGGCCATACATGCGTTCATAGTAATTCTGGTACTCGCCGCTGATGATTTCTTCCCACCACTCGCGGTTGTCGAGATACCACTGGATTGTCTTCTTTATTCCGTCTGCGAACTTTGTCTCAGGGAGCCATCCGAGTTCGTTATGGATCTTTGTAGGATCGATGGCATAACGCATGTCGTGACCCTTACGGTCTGTAACGTATGTGATAAGTGACTCAGGCTTGCCGAGTTCTTTGCAGATGAGCTTAACGATGTCGATGTTTCTCATCTCGTTGTGGCCGCCTACGTTGTAAACTTCACCGACTGTACCCTTGTGGATGATGAGATCGATCGCTCTGCAGTGATCCTCAACATAGAGCCAGTCACGGACATTCAAACCTTCACCGTAAACCGGGAGGGGCTTGTCGTTAAGGCAGTTAGCAATCATGAGAGGAATGAGCTTCTCAGGGAAGTGATAAGGACCATAGTTGTTTGAACATCTTGAGATAGTAACCGGCAAACCGAATGTACGGTAATAAGCCATTACGAGGAGGTCAGCACCGGCCTTCGATGAGCTGTAGGGTGAGCTCGTGTGAAGAGGTGTTGTCTCTGTAAAGAAGAGATCGGGACGGTCAAGAGGAAGGTCACCGTAAACCTCGTCTGTTGATACCTGGTGATATCTCTTGATGCCGTATTTTCTGCATGCATCCATGAGAACGCTTGTGCCGATGATGTTTGTCTGGAGGAATATCGAAGGATCCTCGATGCTGCGGTCAACGTGGCTCTCAGCAGCGAAGTTGACTACGATATCAGGATGCTCTTCTTCGAAAAGCTTATATACGCCTTCCCTGTCACAGATATCGAGTTTTACGAATCTGAAATTCGGGTTATCCATAACGCTCTTCAATGTGGACAGATTGCCTGCATATGTGAGCTTATCAAGACAGATGATCCTGTAATCAGGATATGTCTTGAGCATATGGAATACGAAATTAGAACCGATAAATCCCGCTCCGCCTGTAACAATAATATTCATGATCAGTACCTCATAATTTCTGCTAAACGCATTTTCAAATATTATACCTTTACAACGCTGCCTTATCTTTTCGTGAATTTGGCAGAATCAGTGTAAATATAGTTAACTATTGCTTCTGATGAGTGATTATACTTCATATTCAGCTCGTTTAAAACCTTGAGCCTCTTTTCCTTGAGCGGATCCTCGCCAGATAATAGCATTTTCACAGTGCTCTCGAGTTCATCCCAATTATTGGCAATATAACATCCCGAAATGACCAGATCGTAGAGCTCGAAGAAGTCCGAACCGAACGGACAATAAATAATCGGCTTTCCCGTCATTATGAAAAACGTCATAATCGATGAAATATCAGAGATCAGGATGTCCGTATCGTTGAGCGTATCGAAATAATTGATGTTTCCGTCGTTAACGATTCCGCGCTCTTTCCAGCAGGCGAAGATCTTATTCTTCTCATCTTCTGTGATGATGTTCTTTCGAATGAAATTATCCCACATGAGAGGATGAGGTCTTATCGTAAGCGTGTTCTCACCCCAGGGGAAATCACTTAACTGCTTATAGTATTCCAGGAAATGGGAACCTCCGATAACCGGATCGGTATTCCATCTCGGAGCCCATAAAACTCTCGAGTAATTGCATGTCTTATCCAATGTGCCTGATGTCTCGAGAGTAGGATTTCCGATACTGAGGAACCTCTTAAAATCAGGTGTTGAATATCTGTTATTCAGGAGATCGACCACGTCATCTCCTTCATGAAATCCCAGATAAATGCTCTCGAAGAAATCGTCTTCAACGAGACCTGCTTCCCTGGCCTCCTTCAGATATAAAGTTGCATATGGAACATAACACGTTCTCGTGTGACGGATGACCTGTGTGCTCTGAAGATGCCTGGGAAGATAAGTGTTATACGGTCTCTGATAGAAAATATAATCGAATGAATCGAGGTCGATATCACTCCAGATGCCATCCTTGCACGTAACGATATACTTACCGTTTCCGCACTGTTTGATGTAGTAATCTCCAATGTTGTCCTTGAGATCAAGAGTTATAACGTCATATTCAGGAACAATGATGAGCCACGGTTCAAAACGCGCGTCATTGCACATTATCTTGTACACAGGCTCTTCCGTCTGCCATAACTCAGGCATCTGGACGATAAAACCGACTTTGAGAACCTTATTTACAGGCTTTGATCCCATGTTGCGGATACAGCGGCGGGCACGCTTAATGTCCACCTTCTGTCTGATCTGTCTTAATTTCTTTCTCGCAAACGAATCTGCCATCAGTTATTTCCTTTAATCTTCCTGTACATATCTATAAAGTAATTGCGCTTGATAATCATTGCAACCAGAACGGCAACAGCAATCACGATACGTATCCACATGAAACCGTAGAGGATTGCTCCTACCGCAGATACGATCCAGAACGCTACCATTATAATAATGAGTTTCTTGTAATCGTACATATTATCTTTACTTTTCTCTTGCCTGAGTATCTTTTTCATTGCCAAATAGTTACAAATGACAAATACTACATAACTTGCCAGAGTAGTATATCCCGCTGCAACGATTCCGTACCTGGGGATAAGTACCCAGTTAAGAACAATATTTAATACCGCTGAAGCAATGGATGCCCAAACGAGTTCTTTCTTCTTCTCGTAATAGAACATGACGTTGATAAACAGCTGTGAATAGAACAACTGCAATACGCTTAAGGCAACCGGCATAACGACATAGATTGCTCCCTCATACTGGTCACCAGCCCATATCAGGATTATCTCCGGGGCAAACCAGATTATTCCGCACAAAAGAAGACTCATCAGGAGGGCGATTGCAACAGATACCGCTTTGTTATCTTCGGGATTTCCGGCCTTCAGGCGTCCGTAAAACCACGGAACATAAGAGTTGTTGATCGCGTTAAGAACGAATGTGAGGATCATGGCGATCGTGTAAGCTACGCCATAAATACCTGCATTATCCTTGCCGATAAGGTGGCTGATCATGATCCTGTCACTCATATTGAATATCGTCTGTGACAGATAATAAGCAATAAGAGGAATGTTAAATCCGAGTGCATATGTCCAATACTCTTTGTTCAGTATCTTTTTGCCGCGGATTGAATTCAGGATAAACAGGATGAGTCCTGTAATTATGCCCGTAACCGCAAAACCGAATATTCTTCCCAGACCTCTTTGTTCGATGTTGATAACAACAAAAAATGCAATGAGGGGTGAGAATAGTGAATTCAAAAGTGATACGGCAACAACAGCCTTCCACTTGTATTCGAATCTCTTTTTACCTGCCCAGAGAGTCCACGCATTAACGCCAAGGATTTCTGCAACCATCAATAACATTACCCATGTCGGCAGCTCGAAAACCTGGTTCAGATCATGTCTTAAAGGCAGATAAACGATAAGGAAAACCAGCGTCAGATAAATGCTGATTCCCTGTACTGATGAGATATAGCCGTCACGGTCCTTCTCAAATTTGACCATCGCCGTTGAGAAAGAACCGTAAGCAAGATTCAATGTTAAAAACAAAGAAAGAATGCCTGACCAGGTACCATAGAGCGTAACTTCACCGAACTGCTCAGTAGTAAGCAGTCTTACGAAGACCGGCATAGTTAGGAATGATATGCACCGCTGAAGGATACTGCATACAGCATATGCAGCTGAAGCCTTCAAGGTCAGCGGCATATTTTGCCATTTTCCTCTTATTGAGGTCATGAGTTACCCCGTATCAGTTCTTTGAATTCGTCATAGTCCCTGATGTAATCCTCAGGTTTATAGTAGTCAGATGCAGCAACGCACAATACAGAATCCTTCTGCAGCCACAGCATCTCACGCCATGTAGGCTCTTCGATCACAACACCGATTGACGGATCGTAGAGTTCGATTTCTTCTCTTCCGTTCGCATTCTCCAGAACGAGCTGGATCCTTCCGTAAGGGCAGAACAATAATTGCTTGAGCTCCTTGTGAGCATGGAAACCTCTCCTTGTTCCTTCGGGAACTTTGGAGATGTAATAGATTCTCTTAATGTCGAACGGGATATCGTGTCCGCCTTCGAAGAAAGATAACTCGCCTGCACCTACTGTAGGGATCGTCTTTATATGGACTACCTTACATCCTGCAACGGAATCCTTCTCGTTGATATCGTCATCTCTCAAAACGGAATACCACTTAAGGTCTTCAATACCTTCGTATCTCTTAAGAACTTCAGCAGGAATATCCAATGCTTCATGGAAGTTATGCTTGTCATAGAATCTGACTGCTCTGGTATTCTTTCTGCTGACGCACCAGTAAACACAATCGAGATTTAATTCTTCAAAAGCCTTCTTTAAGATGGCTTCCATTCCGAACCATGAATAACCTCTGCTCATGGCCTTTGTTCTGACAGTAATCGCGAATTCCGCGCTGCCGTTTTCTATATCACGAAGACTTACGGTTCCCATATATTCATCTTCATCAGAAGCAATTGCGAGATGTAAATCTTTGCTGTCGTCTAAACTGTTCTTGATGAACTGCTCGCAGTCTTCGATAGTTTTCGAAGCGAAATTTGTGCGGAGCAATCCTACAACACTGGTGTCGTGCATCCATTCGAGCATCAGGGGTGCGTCTTTAAGTTCTAATCGTCTGAGATGCATTTCCTACTCCTTAAAAGTTGTTAATTGAATCAATAACAAACTGTATCTGTTCGTCAGTCATTCCGTAATATAAAGGGAGGCTCAATTCAGTTCTGCTGATCTCTTCGGCAATCGGGAGATCACCTTCCTTGAGTCCTAAATCCTTATAGCATTCCTGAAGATGCATCGGGATGGGATAGTGCTTATTTGTTCCGATTCCGAGATCTTTAAGATACTTTTCGAGTTCGTCTCTCGCATCACACCTTACAGCGTAAATGTGCCATACAGGTACGCATTCTTCCTTAACGTAAGGAAGGATTACTTTCGCGTTTTTAATACCGGCAGAATAAGCATTTGCGATTCTTCTTCTGTCTTCGTTAACCTTATCCAGAATGGGAAGTTTAGCTGACAGGAATGCTGCCTGGAGCTCATCAAGTCTGCTGTTGTTTCCCTTGTAAATGTGATGGTACTTGTAGTCAGAACCGTAGTTGCCGAGGGCCCTTACCATATCAGCGAGTGCCTCATTGTTGGTAATCGTTGCGCCTGCATCACCGAGAGCGCCCAGGTTCTTTCCGGGATAGAAACTGAATCCTGCAGCATCGCCGAATGTTCCGACCTTGCGTCCCTTATAAGTTGCGCCATGTGCCTGTGCGCAGTCTTCAACAACATAGAGATCGTGCTTTTTTGCGATCTCCATGATCGGATCCATATCGCATGCCTGACCATAGAGATGTACCGGCATGATAGCCTTTGTTTTTGATGTTATCTTCTCTTCGATCAGGGCAGGATTGATATTAAATGTTTTGATGTCAGGTTCAACCAATACAGGTGTTGCGCCGACATACGTAACTGCGAGCGCTGTTGCAATGTATGTGTTGGAAGGAACGATTACCTCATCGCCTTCCTTGATTCCCAATGCCTTGAGCGCGAGCATCAGTGCATCGAGTCCGTTGCCTGAGCCGACTGCATACTTAACGCCGCAGTATTCTGCAAATGCTTTCTCGAAGGCTTTATCTTCTTCTCCCTCGATATACCAGGATCTTGTGTAAACACGCTCGAAAGCGTCCCTTAACTCTTTATCGAGTTCTTTCTCAAGGGGAAGGAATGATACGAAGGGGATTTTCATTTTATATACTCCATGAAATTTTCTTTATTCTCAAGTGCCGTAGTTGTCGGTCTGCCGAGATCGTCTCTGGCGCCGATTGAACACTTAACTTCAATTAAACTGAGCTCGTTTCTTGCTTTTGCATTCTCGAGTTCTATGTCGAGATCATCGAAATTATCTACACAAACTGCGTTGGGATATCCGCATGCCTTAGCGATGCCGACGATGTCGATTGAACCTGCAACTGTAGGCATTCCTCCTACTGTCTCATGAGCACTGTTGTTGATTACTACATGAATGAGATTTTTGGGTTTATTGGCACCTAACACTGCCATTGATCCCATGTGCATCAGAACAGCTCCGTCACCGTCAACACACCAGATACGCATATCAGGCTTGTTGATCGCAACACCTAATGCGATAGATGAAGAGTGTCCCATTGAACCTACTGTCAGGAAATCGTATTTGTGACTCTGTCCGTTTGCGACTCTCGTCTCAAACAACTCTCTTGATGCCTTACCTGTTGTGGATACGATCGGATCTTCTCCGGATGCTTTTACGATATGCTGAATGATCTCTTCCCTGACCATAGTGTTGTCGTTTTTATATTCAACCTTACCGTCAAACGAGAGAGCACCTTTACGGATAACGAATGCTACATCTTTACCCTTTGCGAGAACGCTTCTAAAGCTTTCCATTGCTTTTGCAACTTCTTCATCAGTTGTTTCCTTGCCGATGATGAATGTTGCGATATCCATATCTTCGAGAAGCTTTACTGTTACTTCACCCTGATAGATGTGCTGGGGTTCGTCGTGGATTCCGGGTTCGCCTCTCCATCCTACGATGAATACCATAGGAATCGCATATACCCTATCGTTCAGAAGTGATGCAACAGGATTGATGATGTTCCCCTCACCTGAATTCTGCATATAAACTACAGGCACCTTACCGGTTGCTAAATGATATCCTGCTGCAAGCGCTGTGCAGTTACCTTCATTTGCAGCAATAACGTGATGCTTCGGATCTATTCCGTATGTAGCCATCAGGTAATTGCAAAGTGCCTTGAGCTGGCTGTCCGGTACACCTGAATAAAAATCGCTCCCTATTATCTCTACGAGTTTTTCAACCTTCATTTTTATCTCCCTTAAATCTCATCTATGAGAGTAATGATCTGCTTAATGGACATAAGTCTGTCGTCGACTTCCTTAGCCCTGTGATACTTGAGGATATCTTCAGCTGTCTGCTGCATTGCAGGGAAAGCAGATCTCGTGAGCTGGTTTGCATAGATGACGATATTTACACCGTGTGCAGCGAGCTCTTCTTCTGTAATGGTATTAAAGCTCGACGGAACAACAACGATAGGAGTTTCCTTGTTGTCCTTTCTGAACTTGTCGCAGAACTCCAATATCTCATCAGGTTCCTTCTTACGTGAATGGATCATGATGCCGTCAGCACCTGCTGCAACGAAAGCGTGAGCACGTGCCAATGCATCTTCCATACCCTGCTCGAGGATAAGGCTCTCGATACGTGCGATGATCATGAAATCATCTGTGAGCTGTGCCTTCTTACCTGCAGCGATCTTTGCGCTCATCTCTTCGATGGTTGCCTGTGTCTGCTTAACTTCTGTACCAAAGAGTGAATTCTTCTTGAGTCCCTTCTTATCTTCGATGATTACGGCAGATACACCCATCTTCTCCAGTGAACGTACTGTGTAAACGAAGTGCTCTGTAAGTCCGCCTGTATCACCGTCGAAGATGATAGGCTTTGTCGTTACTTCGGTAATATCATCGATCGTTCTAAATCTTGATGTCATGTCGACGAGTTCGATGTCAGGCTTACCTTTCGCTGTGGAATCACAAAGTGATGAGATCCACATCGCATCGAACTGGTCGAGCTTACCTTCGTGCTCAACAACGGTTTTTTCAACGATGAGACCTGTGAGACCTGAGTGTGCTTCCATCGCCTTTACGATAGGTGTGAGTTTCAGAAGCTGGCGAAGGCGCTTTCTTCTGTACTCAGGCATAGCGAGTTTCTCCTTGAGCTGGAGATCGATCTTCTTAACGTCTTCGTTATATGTGTAAGGGATATCTACTAATTTTCCGCCGTATTCCTTGAGGAGGAGCTCAACATGATCTCTTATTGATTTCTCCGGGCCTGCCTTCCAGTTGTCGCCGTGAACGATGTAGTCAGGCTTGATCTCCGGGATTACATCGTTATAGAGCATGTCATTCTGGATAACGACTTCTTCAACGCCTTCGAGAGCTTTATATAACTCGACTCTGTCTTCCTGGGAAATGGTCGGGAATTTGTTATAACGGATCAACGCCTCATCTGACAGGCATCCGACAATGACTTTTCCGAGTTTCTTTGCTTCGTTGATGATATTCAGATGGCCCTCATGAATAACATCTGTGCAAAAGCATGTGTAAACAGTCTTCATATTTGTCTCCTTGAGCGTTTATTCAACAGATATCCATTATATAAATTCTGTAAATATATATTATAGCACGCTTTTTGAGACAAACGGTCAGAAATCCATTTTGTATGCCGTATGGCACTCACGTCTTGATGGATCAGGGATCTGCATGTAGTTGGGACCGAACTGGATCGCCAGGCATTCTTCATATCTGGCCATGGTCGGGAATTCATAACCGCAGAATTCAACTGTAGTAATATCTGCCAAGAGTTCTTCCGGATAATTCTCGACCGGATCTCCCGTAGAAGGAACACCAATCCAGCCTGTATGACGCTTCTTATTGGCGATCTTCGCGCATAATTTCAGATAGAATTTCATGCCTCCGACATGGGAGAAGAAACATCCCAAGCGCTTTCTGGTCTTCCAGAAATCAGCAACTTCCTTAATTTCTTTTGCTTTTTGCTCAATTGCAGGAGACGGATACTTATAATCTACACAAACACTGGCCGCCCTATAAAAAAAATTGTAAACATCCGTGTGTATTTTTCTAAATAATTTATTTGAAGGAACATTCTCAAAAACAAATATGTCAACAAACAACATATCAAAACGGTCTAAACCCGCATAAGGTAATTCAACATATTTTGTTCCGCGTTTATATATTTTTGTAATTTTCTGAACATACTGCTCATCGCACAAAGGCTCGGCAACCATATACTTTTCAGGAAATTCTTCTTTAATCTTCTCAATGAGCTTCTTTGCTTCACTTTTAAACATTAAAATATCAATATCATCATCCCACGGAATAAAGCCCTTATGTCTAACCGCACCGAGCAGAGTACCATAAGTAATCATGTACTTGATGTCGTACTTCTTGCAGACATAATCAATATCAAGAAGTATTTTGAGGAGCTCATCCTGCAGATGCTTTAATTTGGCATCGTCGAGAATGTACTCTTTGAAATATGTTGAATAAATACTCTTACTACTGATCAAAAATGAAACCGTCCTAGTACTACAAAATGATATTTATTAACAGCATATTATAATCCTTAAATTTCGTTTTTTGAAATACGAAAAGACAATTGTGCGCAATAAATGTTTTTCGCTTTACAAATTACTTGTTCAATGTATAATAAGAGCCGTCCAAGGCGGAGTGTGATTCTCCGACCGGCGGTGAACGTTAACAGCGTAAGCCCGCAAGCCTCATAAATTTTGTTCAACGTGAGGTTGACCCGGTGTGATTCCAGGGGCCGACGGTAAAGTCCGGAAGAAAGGAAGTGTATTTTCTATGACTGAAACTCATGTAACCGTTAAGGCGGACTCTCGTGTTGCGCGCAAAATTATGCTCCGCAGAATTGCTGCTTGCGCAATCCTCACAGCTATGGCTGTACTTCTCATGTATCTTGAGATCCCGCTTCCGTTTATGCCTTCATTTTTGAAGTTCGATTTCTCTGAGCTCCCCGTGCTCATCGGTTCTTTCGCATTGGGCCCTGTATGGGGTATCGTTATCGAGCTTTTGAAGAATCTTATTCACCTCCCCGTTACACAGACAATGGGTATCGGTGAATTATCCAACTTCATCACAGGCGTGATTTATGTCGGAACAGCAGGCATCATCTACAGAATATTCGTATCCAAAAAAGGCGCTGCTATTGCAATGATCATCGCAACACTCGTTCTCGCTGCAGTATCTGTTCCCGTAAACGCATTCCTCACATTGCCTCTTTATGGTTCCGTTATGGGATTCCCTCTCGAGGCGATCATCGGAATGAGCGCTGCAGTTAACCCGCTCGTTAAGGACAAGCTCTCACTGCTCCTTGCAGTATTCGTTCCTTTCAATCTCTTCAAGGGATTCATCGTCGCAGGTATCACATACTTCGTGCATCTCCCGTTATCAAAGCTCATCAACAAGACTTATAACGCGACTCACGATCCTGCAACAACCTAACCAATTTTCCAAGCACACACATATGAATGGGGCTGTCTCATTTTGGGGCAGCCTTCTTTTTTCGAAAACAATAAACAAAAGCTGTCTCCAAGTGAGGCAGCTTTTTTATGTGTGTAGTTTTCGTGCGGAAAAAGATTATCTTCTTCCTACCGCATTCTCAGCGATCATCTCGATTGCCTTAACTGACTGCGGCCACTCGGGGTATGCAATAGGGAAAACGTGGAACATCTTGTACTCGCCTTCGTTCTCCGCATCGTAGAACATTCCGTTATAGAAATGCTTTGAAAATTCACGGTCCTGCTCACGAAGGAAATCCTCTTGCCCTGTAACTATCGCAACCCTCAATCCTGAATCACGCTCAGCAATGAGATTGAGATCGTATGCATAATCCGGGAGCCTGGGCTTCTCTTTGCCCTTCAGATTCTCAAAATAAAAGCCAGGTAATGCCTTTGTATTGTTTCTTATGCCCGGACAGATGAGGCCTGCTGATTCAACAGTTCCTCTTAACTCCTCCAAAATCTCCATTCCTTGAGCGACTTCTCTGCTCCTGGCAGCAACGGCAACCATGTATGCCAGATATCCGCCGGCTGAATCACCTGTGGTGTGATAAGTCTCGAAACCATATTTGGTATAAACAAAATTCATAGCCTTGAAAATCTCATCTATCACCTGTGACAGAGTAGATTCAGGCATAAGCGTGTAATCGACATTAACAACAGGAATTCCGGACTTAATAGCCAGATGCATTCCGTAGTTCTGGTCCAGCTTTTTGTAACCGTAAACGAACGCACCGCCGTGGATCAGGATAAAGCATTCCTTTGCACCAAAACATCCGGACGGGGTGTATACATCAAGTTTTAATGGCTTGTCACCGTCCTTGTAGACGACGTCCATCTCAACATCGCATTCAGCGGGGTAAACCTCTTTTTCCAGTCTTGGTATATCAAAACCGATGCAGTTCTTAATAAAGATCTGTCTTTCTTTCTCTACCTTGAAACGGATCAAAGAACGGAACATGAGAGCCCCCTTTTTGCGGTTAACGCTTCTTAAATGATATCGCCTTTACCCTCGGTGTAAGCAATCCTATGACGATCCAGTAGTAAGGGGAAACGTTCATGATACTGCTGCTGAAGAGCGCCTGTACGGCATATGCAACGAACATTCCAAGAAAGAGCCAGCAGAAACAGCGCTTAACGTCGTCCTTTTCCTTGAAGACTGTCTTAACTGCATTAACAACAGCATAGACAAGAAGTGCCATATAGTTGATGAATGCAAAGACACCCTGTGTAGCAAGTGTGTGGATATATTCGCAGTGACCCTTGTCCTGAACGTAATCACCTTTCTGCCAGCCGGGCTGTTCTCTGAATGCCTGTGCGAGGTTATCAAGGCCGATACCTGTTGCCCAGTGATTAGGAACGCTGGACAGTGCAGCTCTCCAGATCTTACCTCTTCCCGTACCAAACGTTCCGATATCTGCAGAGGCTTCCTCTTCTCCGACAGCAACTTCAGTGGTTACACCTGTTGCGACATTCGTATCGTATACAGTCTGCTCAACCCTGTTGGAAATATATGAGTCGAAGATGAGAGAGATAATAACTACACAAATGAATCCAATGAGGATCGTGAGGAAATCGATAGTGATCTTTCTTAATGAATCCTTGTCGATATTTCCCTTACGCATAACGATGAGTGATACGATGTACATGAGTATCATGGAAACGAAACCGACCCATGCAGCACGTGCCTCGCTCGCAATGAGAGTATAGAAAACGAGTAATGCTAATCCATAAACCAACCACTTCAGTATCTTTGACTTCGTAAGCTTTGAACTGAAGATAAAGAATCCTGCGCAGGCTGCTGTGAGAAGGCATGAGAGTGTACCGTAGAAATTTGTATTCTGCAGTGTTCCGTATGCAGCTTCACCGCAGGGTTTGTCGTTAACATAGAGGCAGTAGCAAATTTCAATCTCACGTGTCTGGAAAATGGCAACGATTCCTTCGATCAATGCAACGGTAAGATATGCAAAAATGAGTCTTTTGCGGATTTTAGGATCTTCGATCATGGAACCTGCGTAGAACAGACCGTAATAACACAGGAAGTGGAAAGGATGCTCCATGTAATATCTCATGCCGCCTGAGAAAACTCCAAAGTTAACGGAGAAGATCATTGAGATGAGCATGAATGCCAAAAGTGTGAAATAGAAAACGTCTGCAACGTAGAATTTGAATTTACGTGATACCGCTCTGCTGATGAATGAAACAAGAACGAGAGCAGTTAATGTGATACCGAATATTGCAACGACGGTCGGCTGATAGTAAGACGGATACAGGAATCTGAACTTCTTGATCTTACTCGCCTTAAGGAACTCAGTAATGATCTCTACTACAGGCAACAAAATAAAAAGTGCCATTGATACATAGCAGAACACCTTGTCAGAAGCTATCTTTGCGAGAACAGGTGTCTTCTCTTTTGAACCGTCACTCATACACAAAATACCCCTTGAAATACAAAAACATTATAAATTATGGCTTATTATAGAGAAATTCGCAGTTATTTCAAATGCAAAAAGATCCTATGTTATATAATTGACACATCTTTAGAGATCCAACGGAGGGATTTATATGTCAGACAATTTGCCTCAAGAACAATTGTCGAAGCTTGTTGCTTCCTTTATGAGTTATTCGGCAGGCCATCTCCCTGATGACGTTAAAAAGCGCCTTACAGAGATGAGCGAGATTGAGAATGAAGGCTTCGCACCTGAGATCTACAAGGTCATGAAGAAGAACATGGAGCTCGCTGATTCATTGGGAAGACCTTCATGCCAGGATACAGGAATCCCCCAGTTTTTTGCACGTGTAGGTTCTAAATGGCCCTACATGGATATCGTTGAGGATGCACTCATCGATGCAGTAAGAGAGGCTACAGCCAAGGCTCCTCTGAGACCTAATGCAGTCGAGGTTTTCGATGAGAAAAACACAGGAAATAACATCGGAACTCACAGCCCATGGATCGATTGGGAGATCGTTAAGGGGAGTGATGAGTTGGAACTCTATTTCTATATGGCAGGTGGCGGATGCTCACTGCCCGGATTCTCTAAGGTGCTCATGCCTCTCGAGGGTTATGAAGGCATCGCGAAAGCAGTTTTCGACCAGATGACAACATATGGTGTTAATGCCTGCCCTCCCTGCCTCGTAGGTATCGGAATCGCAGGCTCTTCTGAAGTAGCTGCAAAGCTCTCTAAGAAGGCACTCTTAAGACAGGTCGGTTCACATAATCCCAACCCCAAGGCAGCTGAGATGGAAAAACTCATCGAAGACGGCCTCAATTCAGTAGGCCTCGGCCCCGGCGGTTTCGGCGGAAAATTGTCTGTTATGGGCGTAAATATCGAACAGGCATCCAGACACCCCGCTACGCTCGCAATGGGCATGTCCACAGCATGCTGGGCACACAGAAGGGCAGGCATCAGGATCAAGCCTGACTTCACATACGATTTCTTCACACACAAGGGGGCAGTCTTATGAGTACTTTCGAATTTAAAACACCCGTAACTGACGAAGATATCAGGAAGGTTCATGTCGGCGACGTTATCTATCTCACGGGAGATATCGTTACAGGCAGAGACGATGTTCATCACAGAGTAGTTATCTCAGGCAAGGAGCCTCCGGTAGATCTCAAGGGCAAGGCTATTTTCCACGCAGGCCCTATCATGAAAAAGATCTCTGCTGAAGGTGAGCCTGACAAATATAAGGTAATCAGCGTAGGTCCTACAACATCAATGCGTATGGAAAAGGCTCAGGCTGAATTCCTCGAGAAGACCGGCGTAAAGATCATTATCGGCAAAGGCGGTATGGGTCCCAAGACAACAAAGGGATGCGTTGACAACTGTGCCGTTCACACCATCTTCCCCGGCGGTTGTGCAGTAGTTGCAGCAGAGGAAGTCATCGACGTTGAAGGCGTTGAGTGGCTCGACCTCGGAATGCCTGAAGCTATGTGGAAACTTAATGCAGAGAAATTCGGACCCTTGATCGTATCGATCGATTCATACGGCAACAATCTCATCGAGAATAACAAGGTGGATTTCAACACTAAAAAAGAACAGGCATTGAATAACCTCAAGGGCAAGCTCTCTTACATGGAGTAATGATGAGTTCAGATAAACTCACACAAAACTATCCTGATCTTAAGACGCTCTCGCGAGAGGGCGTTAAACTTTTGATCTTCGATCTGGACGGAACGCTCTTAGATTCAATGAACGTCTGGTATAACGTCGACGTTGAATTTCTGGGACGGTACGGATATGAAGTTACTCCCGAATATACTGACATGGTTAAACGCGCGTCGATTGAAGATGCCGCAAGATATACACAGACCAAGTACCGCATTCCTTTGACATGGCAGGAGATTGTTGATGCGTGGGAATCGATGGTTTTCGAGTTTTACAAAGATGAAGTCAAATTAAAAGACGGCGCGAAAGAGTATCTTGAAGAAGCAAAAAGATTAGGTTTTTCTTTGGCTGTTACGACTGCACTCTCACGCAGAAATGCAGCTGCCGCCCTCACCCGTACAGGTGTAAGAGATCTGTTTAACTGCGTCATTACTTTGGAAGATTTCGGCAACAAAATCGATAAGAGCAGTCCCGAAGTTTTCATGCGCGCAAAAGATTATGTATCAGCATCAGGAATCGTGATTGGGCCGGAGCACGCAGTTGTTTTCGATGATGTCCCGCAGGCAATAAAAGGCGCTAAATCAGGCGGCTTTTTGACTTGCGCCGTATATGACGACATCGGCTGCGGAGGCCCCGGGAGGTGGGACAGCTTCGCAGCCGAATGCAATTATTCTGTTCTGAAATTCTGATTCCGTCTAATTGTTCCCTTTATCCTGATATTTGCAGCTGACTCCTTCTATATCAGATTTCAGAATCTGTCTTAAGGATCAAGAGCTTATTCCTTTCCCTCGTCCTTCTTTTCGTCCTTTTTATCTTCCTTCTTCTCAGCCTTCTTTTCTTTCTCTTCCTTTTCGAGGGCTTCTCTTCTTGCCTTTTCTGCTGCTTCCTTCTCAGCTGCAGCCTTTGCTGCGAGTGCTCTTCTCTTTCTTCTCTTGTTACGTGCTGTGAAGACGATGATGAGAACTACTGCTGCGATGACGATCATTACGATGATGCCGGGGATGCATGCGATGATTCCGAGGAGGAGATTCTGGAAGAAATCTACTGTGTTCTCCCACATATCGCTGAACTGTTCTGAAACTCTCTCGCCGTATGTAACAACGTGAGCTTCTTCTACTTCTGTCTCTTCGAGAACTTCTCTTACAGTAAGGTAAAGTGATGCGTATGTAACCTGGTTCTCAAGAACTCTGATTCTTGATTCACAGCTCTCGATCTGATATCTGACTTCTGTAAGTCTGTTCTGCAAAACGATAATTGTATCGAGGTCTTCAGCCTGCTCCAAAAGCTTAAGGAGCTGCTCATATTCAACTCTGAGAGATTCGATTCTGGCCTTTGTATCAACGTACTCCAATGTAACGTCTGAAGAACTCTCAGTTGATGAAATAACAATGCACTTATTGCCTACGGTTGAAATGAGTGAATCCATCTGGTCTGCAGGAACACGGATCGTGTAATTCAATGTGCGGAGGTCTCTGTTTGTGCCTGTTCCGGACATTGAAGAATTCTCAATATAACCGCCGAGTGCCTTGATCTGATTCTCGATATCAGTCTTCGCACTGGCGATATCTTTTGTCTCACAAGTCATTGAAACTGTTCTGATGAGGAGTCTTCCCTGTGAAGGATCAACTGTTACCTCATTAACGATCGTTCCGCCTGCCTGCTCAGGAGCAGCACTAACATCCCATTCAGCCTCGGTGTCGTAATAAATGTCGGCTCCGTTATCAATAGAAAATCCTGCTGACGTTGCATTCAGATTGGGTGAATCATAAAATGCTACGGTCTCATTTGCAACCATGTTTTTTCCCTGGCTGTCTGACGATCTGCTAGAGCACCCCGCTATAAGTGATAATGTGAGGGCGCCTGCTATAACCGGTATCAATATTCTCTTTTTCATAACTATATCCTCCATGTGAGTTTTTGAGTTGTTACCATGAATACAGTTCAAATTTTGAAAATGTTGCATCGCGCTCGTAAAATTTTTTTCGCAAGTTTATACTTATCTCTATGAATATCTCGAAAACATCAACGGATCTCTGGGAATATCTGGCAAAAGAACGCCGCCCCATAGCCCTCTACGGTACAGGCGACGGTGCCGACAAGATAATAGCCGTGCTCGGAAAGTACGGATTAAAAGACCTTATCGCAGCAGTATTCGCGAGCGACGGTTTTGTCAGAGACAGAATGTTCAGAGGATATAATGTTATTTCTTACGATGAGTGCTGCAAAACCATATCTGATCCCAATTTCATCGTACTCGTCTGTTTCGGTTCATCCAGACCGGAAGTGCTTGAATTTGTTGAAAAAATAGCATCTGAAAGAGAACTCTATGTTCCTGATGTTCCCGTATATGGAAATATCTTATTTGACCGTTCATTTTGCGAATCTAACATTTCGGATATCGAAGAAGTTTATTCTTGTTTTGCGGATGAAAAATCCAGAGTCTGCTATGAAAATTATATCAGCTATAAGCTCACGGGAGATATTAAATATCTTGCAAATTGTGAGTCTGATCCTGATGATGAATTCAATCTTTTATCAGGCCTTAGAAACGGTGTATTTATTGACCTTGGCGCGTACTATGGCGATACCGTAAAACGCTTTACGGATAAATTCACGGGGCTTAATCCCTGCATCGCATTAGAACCTGAGAGACACTCATTCAAAAAACTGCAGGCATACGCTGATAGTGTTTCTGATAAACTCAACGTCATCTGCATTAACGCTCTTATAGGAAGCAGTGTCAGAAAAGAACTGGTGTCTGATTCCAGAGGACGCGGGACGAGAGCTCTGGTTAACAGTAATGTTGAAATTAAAAATACACGTGAGATTGATGTTATTTCCGTCGACTCATTTGAATTAGACAACGTAAGTTTTATAAAATTCGACGTTGAAGGCTCAGAATCTGAAGCCATTGACGGTGCTGTGCAGACGATCCTAAGATCGCACCCGGTGATGAAGATAGCATGCTATCACAGGAGCGAGGATGTTTTCGCGATCGTAAAAAAAGTGCTCGCGATACGATGCGACTATAACGTCTACATGCGCCACACCAGGTGCATCCCCGGCTGGGATACCGATTTTTACTTTATTTGAGGATATACATGAAAATACTTATTGTCAGTGATTCACACGGAACAAACGGTCCTCTCAGGACAGCGATAATGAAGGAGTCTCCAGATATGCTGATCCACTTAGGCGATTCCGAGTATTCACATTCAGAGATAGCAGAGTGGGCCGGTGCGCCTAAAACGGCATGTGTGTTCGTTAAGGGCAACTGCGATTCATTCTCACTCGACCCTTCATTTAAGAGCGACGCCGTATTCACTCTCAAAGGCCACAAATTCTTCTGCACTCACGGCCACCGTCAGCGCGTGAATTACGGACTGCTGACATTGTCTCTTACGGCTCAGGAACAGGGTTGTGACATCTGCCTGTTCGGACATACCCATGTCCCCTATGACAGTTTCGGTGATGCCGTAACTGAGTTCGACAGATACTACGGTTCAGACGGGTTCTCTGCTTCACCGAGAATTCTTAATCCCGGTTCCATCTCATATCCCAGAGGCGGATCTTCGCGCGGATACATGGTTATGGAGATGGAAGAAGACGGCAGATACGACGTTAAATACTGCACGATTTCCTGATGCTTAGCGCCCTTTTACGGGTACCCCCCTCTTCTTGCAACAACAGGGCTTTGAAACTATAATCAACTAAGCATGCATATTTTAGATTATTTATTTTCTCTTTTTATAGAGCCCTTAAAACTCATTTTTGAGGCTGTTTTTTTCTATGCATTCCGCTATACGCAGAATATAGCGCTCTCTATTGTTGCGATCAGTATCGTTATCAACCTTCTCGTATTGCCTCTTTATAAGCATGCCGATGAATTAGAGGACCTGCAGCGCGAGAAGAAACGCCATATGAAGCCTTATGTGGACAGGATCAAGTCCGCGTTCAAGGGCGATGAGAAAATAATGATCTTGCAGGCTTATTACCGCGAGAACAATTACGGCCTGAAGAATGTACTGATGGAATCCGTATCTTTGTTCCTGCAGATTCCTTTCTTTATTGCGGCATACAGTTTCCTGTCTAATCTTCAGCTCATGCAGGGTGTATCGCTGGGTGCCATTACAGATTTAGGCTCACCAGACGCGCTTATCAGGATCGGTGGTTTTGCTATTAACCTGCTTCCTATCCTGATGACTGTGATAAATATTGTTTCAGGTTTCATCTATTCACAGAAGGACGGAATCAAGGACAAGTTAAGACTCATAATTATCGCTCTGGTCTTCCTTGTACTCCTCTACAATTCTCCTGCAGGACTCGTTTTCTATTGGACACTCAATAATGTATTCTCACTTCTGAAGAATATCGTAAGCCACATCAGAAAATCTAAGGCTTCTGCAAAACCTGCCAAGGCAGTAAAGAAAGCTGCTGCAAACACAGGCAGCTTTGCTCTCATAATGCTCTCAGGTGCGGTTCTTACAGTCCTTACAGGTGTCATGATCCCTTCTGACGTTATCGCAGAGAATCCTCAGGAACTTATCAAACCTTTCGGAATGAATGCATGTAATCCTGTTATGTATCTCGTCAGCAGCGGCCTCGTCGCAGCAGGCGTTTTCCTTATCTGGATCCCGCTGTTCATTTTCCTTACCAGAGAAAAGACACTCAAATACGTAACATATCTGGCACCCGGATTTGCTGTTGCCTCCCTGGTCAATTACGTTGTGTTTAATAAGAATTTCGGAAACCTCTCCAAAAAGCTCATCTACGAATACGATATGTCATTTGGCATCGCCGATATCCTCATAAATCTCGTTGCTGATATTGCGATCATCGCAGTCGTATATTTCCTTTTCACAAAGCTTAAGAAGTACAAAAACCTCATCGTCAGTGTAATGCTCGTTGCAGTGTTTGCTCTGTCAGGAATCAACGTCTCGATGAGCCTTGCGATTACTGCTGGACACAGCTATTCATATGCAAATACAGCAGACGAAGTTACTGTCCCCATGACAACTACAGGACAGAACGTTGTAGTGATCATGATGGACCGTATGATCAGCTGCTATATTCCTTATGTCATGAATGAACGTCCTGACGTCAAAGAGCAGTTCGACGGATTCGTTTTCTATCCCAACACTGTTTCTCTTGGACACAGCACAAATAACGGCGCGCCGGCCCTCTTCGGCGGTTACGATTACACACCTGCAAACCTCAATGCGAGATCAAACGAACTCCTCGTTGATAAACATAATGAATCACTGAAGGTCCTCCCTACGATTTTTGCAGATAACGGCTGGAACGTAACAGTCGGCGACCCGCCGTATGCAAATTACGAGTGGATCACTGACGTCAGCATTTACGATGACAACGATGCGATCAATGCATATAACATGACAGGTGTTCTGACCGGCGGAAATGATGTTTTCGAGGAGTTGGGCGAAGAATACGAGATCCGTCTTAACCGCAATCTTTTCTGCTACGGCCTCATGAAGATCTGCCCTTATCTCCTGCAGCCTGCACTCTATATGAGAGGTTCATACTGCAATTCCGATCTCTACTATGGCGGCAGCGGAAACATCGGTGTTCTGTCCGATCCTGCTCATACCCAGGTTGGCATTGATGAAGAATATTTAGAGGCCAGAGTTGTCCTCGAATCTTTGGATGACATCGTTGAGATCACTGATAATTCAGAGAATTGTTTCTTCATGTTCGCGAACAATACAACGCACAACATCACATTGTTGGAAGAACCTTCTTACGAGCCCTCCGACTATATCGACAACACCGCTTACGACGAAGCTAACAGCGACCGTTTCACCATTGACGGACAGTCTATCCACATGGAAGGATACCTGTCTTACGCACATTACGAATGCTGCGTTTCATCATGCATTCTGCTCGGTGAATGGTTCGATTATCTGCGCGAAAACAATATGTACGACAACACAAGGATCATCATCGTTGCTGACCATGGATATGACTTTGGCCAGGTGGACGATCTGGTCCTGACTGATCTGGATTTCGATGCGCAGCACGTAAATCCCGCACTGTTGGTAAAAGATTTTAATGCAACAGGATTTACCATTTCAGATGAGTTTATGACCAACGCTGACACGCCTTCATTAGCACTCGAAGGTATTGTTGAATCGCCTGTTAATCCGTTCACGGGAAATCCGATCAACATGGATCCCAAGAATGGCGACCAGTATATCTACATTTCCGGCAGCGGAGATGTACTCGAGAATAACGGAACAAAATTTGAAGAAGAAGACCACTATTGGCTCGCTGTCCACGACAATATCTTTGACAAGGACAACTGGAGCAGATTACCGGGTGAACCAGGTTAAGCAGAGAGGATAAAGCATGATAGACAAACTACTTTACATCGATCCCGGCACGGGAAGCATGCTTTTCTCGATAGTTATCGGAATAGCAGGTATTCTGATTTTCTCTGCGCGCGCCCTTATTATCAAACTCAAATTTGTTTTCAGCAGAGGTAAGGTCGACGGCAAGGATAACAAAAAACTTCCCATCTGCATCTTCTCGGAAGGCAAGAGATACTGGAATGTCTTCTGCCCTATTTGCGATGAATTTGAAAAGCGCGGTAAAGATATCTGGTATCTGACTGCGAGCCCTGACGATCCGGCACTCACCGCCGGTTATAAGCACGTCCATGCGCAGTTCATCGGCGAAGGAAATAAGGCTATCTCGAGAATGAATCTCATCAACGCTGACATCGTTCTCTCAACTACACCGGGCCTTGATGTATACCAGTGGAAGAGATCGAAGAGTGCTTCTTACTACATCCACATTCCGCACATGCCTAACGATGTTTCAGGCTACAGATTACTGGGCCTCGACTTCTACGATGCAATTCTCTTATCAGGTAAATATCAGGAAGAAGAGATCAGAAGACTCGAAGCCATCAGATCCATTCCTGCAAAGGAAACTGCTTTTGTCGGTATTCCTTTCCTCGATACATTAAAGGCACGTCTGGACAGCCACCCTGCTCCCGTTAAAGAGGATAAGAAGACAACCATTCTCCTCGCGCCGTCATGGGGTAAGAACGGTATCCTCGTAAAATACGGTGCATCCTTTATCGAGAATCTTTTGAAGACACCTTATAACATCGTAATCAGACCACACCCGCAGTCTTTCATTTCTGAGAAGGAACAGATGGATAAACTCCTTGCCCGGTTCCCTGAATCAGACAGACTCAGGTGGAGCAGAGAGCCTGATAACTTCGATGTCTTAAACGAAGCTGACCTCATGATCTCAGACTTCTCCGGCGTTGTCTTCGACTTTACGCTCGTATTCAATAAACCCATCATCTATACACAGCCCAGCGAGGACTGGTCACAGCTCGACTGTTCATGGGATACAGAAGAAATGTGGACTCTCAAGATCCTTCCGAAGCTCGGAAAAGAGCTGTCAGAAGATAATTTCGAGAACATAACCGGGCTCGTCGAAGAATGCCTGAACAGCAAGGAATCTGCTGAGTTCGCGAAGGGCCGCGATCTCGCACGCGAACAGACATGGTGCAACATGGGAGAAGGCGCCGTAAAAGTCACGGATTATCTTCTCAATAAACATGATGAGATCACCGCCGCAAAACGCGCTTCGGCCAGGGCGAATCAGTCTTCCAAGGCTAAGAAAAAGTAATAAGCCCCTAACACTTTGGGCCGCTTTACCCCAAAGGGGCTGTTTTGAGTGCTTTGGGGTAAATTTCACCCTATTTTTTTACCCCAACCCTGTCGAAAATGCGTACTTGGGGTAAAAAGGCTTTCAATTTTACCCCAAGTGATTGATTATTGGTGGTTTGGGGTAAATTTTCGCTTGGAATTTTACCCCAAGAGGCCTGTTTTCGAGCGTTTGGGGTAAAGCAATTTGTAGTCGTGCCCCAACCGGACGATTTTGAACACTTTGGGGCACGCGGCACTCACAAGCACTCACAAAAACAAAAAGGAACTGCCCGAACGGACAGCTCCCGAAGCTTCAAACATATCAGTTATCAGTAATTCTCAGCGTTTACTTCGAAGTAGCTCTGAGGATGAGCGCATACAGGGCACATTTCAGGAGCCTTTGTACCAACTACGATATGACCGCAGTTTCTGCACTCCCAAACCTTAACTTCGCTCTTAGCAAAAACTTCCTGAGCCTCAACGTTCTTGAGGAGAGCTCTGTATCTCTCTTCGTGATGCTTCTCAATAGCGCCAACCATTCTGAACTTAGCTGCGAGTGCCGGGAAGCCCTCTGCCTCAGCTGTCTTAGCGAAATCTTCGTACATGTCTGTCCACTCGTAGTTCTCGCCGTCAGCTGCAGCTGCAAGGTTCTCTGCTGTTGTGCCGATGCCCTCGAGCTCCTTGAACCACATCTTAGCGTGCTCCTTCTCGTTGTCAGCTGTCTTAAGGAAGAGTGCTGCGATCTGCTCATAGCCTTCTTTCTTAGCCTTGGATGCGAAATAGGTGTACTTATTTCTAGCCTGTGATTCACCTGCGAAAGCAGCCTGAAGATTCTTCTCTGTCTGTGTACCTGCGTACTTGTTTGCCATTTTTGATTCCTCCTGAGTTTTGTTTATTGTTATTTCTTTTGTTATTTCTTTTGAGGGAGCCTGAGCATCCAAAGGGATGAAGTAGCTCGCATCATGTTTGCACCACGGACAGATAAAATCAGAGGGGAGCTCATCACCTTCGTAGATATATCCGCAGACTGTGCAAATGAAGCCCTTCTTCGGTGCGGCCCCTACATTTGCGCCCGGTTTCTGCTTGATGTTCTTCTGGTAGAACGCATATGTAACTGAAGGATCGCCTGATAAGACTTCCCCGTCAGTAACGTCTGCCAGGAACAGTGTGTGGGTTCCGAGATCAGTCTTGCTTACTACCCTGGCCGACAAATATGCATTTGTCTCGTTTGCGATATAGGTAATTCCGTTAGCAGCGCGCTTATACTCAATGCTCTCGAACTTGTCGATATCCTTGCCGCTCTGGAAACCGAAATGCTTATATGTCTCGAATTTAGATCCTTCGGTGAGGATCGAAACATTAAACTCGCCGGTCTTGGAGATCATGTCGTGTGTGAAGTTAAGCTTGTTAACCGCAACTACGATCCTGTTCGGTTCAGTAGTCACCTGTGTTACCGTGTTGACGATACATCCGTTATCTTTGTCACCGTCTTTCGCAGTGAGAACAAAGAGTCCGTAAGACAGGTTATACATGGCTTTGCTGTTCATGCTGTTCCCCTTTCTTCTGGTGTAGCGCCTGTAAGGCATAGATATATTATAGGGGATAGCATTCCGTTTTTGGGTGAATTATTAGTAAATTGTCTAAAAAAATTTACCGCCCGAAAACAATTACCCGTTCAGCTTCTCATCTATCGCTCTGGCGAGCTGGTCAGCACAGGAAGTACCCTTCATGTTGCAGTCGTTGCCCCTTAAGATCTCAGCCACTTCTTTTGCATCCTTGCCTTCGACGAGTTTGCCGATAGCCTTGAGGTTGCCGTTGCAGCCACCTATGAACTTAACGTTATAGAGCTTACCGTCTTCGATATCAAAATCGATCTTCATTGCGCATACACCGCGGGGGCTGAAAGTAATATGTTCCATGGGTGTTTCCTCTTTAATTCAATTTATATCGAAGATTATCTTCCTGCCGTGTCGCCAGGTCAAGAAACAACTCTTAAAAATCCGTTATTGCGGTACAATTGGACCATAAATCTATAAAGGAACACATAATATGTATATAGAAATACTGCTCCCGGACGACGATAAGGAAATAACAGAGATGAGCGTGATGGCGACCGCCATTCTCCGCGACTACTACGATCCGATAATCGGCAAAGCACAGAACGACTATATGCTTAAACTGTTCCAGTCTGAAGATGCCATCCGTGACCAGCTAGCCCACGGCTACCGCTACTATTTCGTGAGAGAAGATGAAAAAGACTTGGGCTTTTTCGCCTTCTACCCCAGAGAGGACGCCCTCTATTTAAGCAAGCTCTACCTGTACAAAGAGCACCGCGGCAAAGGATACGCCAGACCGATTCTTGAGATGCTCAAGACCCAAACAAAAGAGCTCGGTCTTACCAAGATCGAGCTCAATGTAAACAAAAATAACCCTACTAAATTCATCTACGAGAAGCTGGGCTTCACGGTGGCGCGGGAAGAGAAAAATGACATCGGAAACGGCTTTTATATGGACGATTATGTGTACGCCCTAAAGGTGTAACACTGTTACAAAGCCATTTAGAAGTGCATTACGTTGATCAGGAGTAACCAGCTCATACCGTAGTAGCAGCCTACCGCAATAAGGTCGTTGACGGTCGTGATCAGGGGTCCTGAAGCAACCGCAGGGTCGACCTTGATCTTCTTGAAGAACAGCGGGATCAGTGTTCCGACTATTGATGAGAAGATCATGGAGACGAGGAGAGCCACACCGATGCAGCCGCTTACCGCGAATGCGAATGCGGGCTCGCGCTGCTTCATTACCATCAGGTAGATGCCGATCAGAACGACCGAAGCAATACCCAAAATGAGACCGACGCTTAAACCGACTCTTGCTTCCTTAAATACCAACTTAAACTTCTGCGCTGCCGTAAGATTCTCATCCGTGAGAACTCTGATCGTTACAGCGAGTGACTGAGTACCGACATTACCTGCCATGTCGAGGATCAATGACTGGAATGCCATGATTATCGTCAGATGTGCAATGACACCCTCGAAAACACCAACCAGTGAAGATACGAGCATACCCAGACAGAGCAATATGAGCAGCCACGGCATTCTCTTCCTGATACTCTGTCCCAGAGGCTCCTTAATATCTTCTTCCGCAATGAGGCCGGCGAGCTTAACGTAGTCTTCACCGAGCTCATCATCGACTACTTCGACGATACTTTGTGATGTGATAACTCCGAGTATCTTGTTGTCTTCATCTAGTACAGGGATCAAGTCCTCTGAATAATCCTTAAGCTTCTCGATACAATCGTCGATCTGCTCGTTAGCGTATACATAAGGGAACGACGTAACGATCAATGTGTTGAGGTCCGTCGTGCTCCTTGCCGTAATGAGATCTTTTAATGTAAGAGCGCCGTAGAACAATCCCTCGTCATCTTCTACGAAGAGTGTTGAGATGTTGTCGTTCTCTTCTGCCTGTGTAACGAGCGCACTCATTGCCTGCTTGACTGTAAGGTCCAGACCGATACGGATGAAGTTCGCAGTCATCTTTGAACCGATCTCATCTTCATCGTAGGATGCGATGATACTGATCTCTTTTCTGACCTCATTATCGAGGGCCTCAATGATGAGTCCTCTTCTCTCCTTATCGAGTTCTCTTAAGACATCAGCAGCAGTGTCGGTCTCGAGTTCAGAGACAACGGCAGCCGCGCGTCTGATATCCATCTCGGCAATGTAAATACCTGCCTGCTCTTCTTCCAGACACTCGAATGCTTCAGCGAGCAAAGTCTTACCGCAGACTCTGAAGAGCTTCTTTCGCTCAGTATCAGTGAGCTCCTCCAGGATCTGAGCAATATCACTCGCGTGATAATCTTCCAGTTTGTAATGAATTACCCTTGGGGAATCGTTACCCCTCATCAGCGAGATTATCTCGTCCTGATAATCTCTTCTTATTTCCTTCTCTGCCATTTGTTTCCCTCCTAAAAGTAAACAAACGACGGGAACAAAAAACCTCCGAAATGCGAACATTCAGAGGTCAACGATACATCATTTAGCCCTTAAGGTCTGATACGGTGTCAAGCATCTGGCACTTTAAGGAACAAAGGATATTTCGCGCACGTTTCCCTCGTTTGTCGCAACTGTCACCAGCGTCCACCGTATTCACCTCACTTTGTAAATGGGATTGGGGCTTTATCCCCGTTCGAAATTCTATCACGCTAAAACCCATTTGTTAACCCCGAAAATCAAGTGTTTGGAAGAATTTTCGAGTTTTTTTAGATAGTCAATCCATATCCTAAATGCCCAAAAAATCCGCCTTCAGTTTTTCAATAACGTAAATGACAGGTTTATACACATTCAGCTTTTGGCACTGTACAATGTTTTTATCGGCACAATGCCCGGAAGGAGGACATGAACATGCGCAAAAAAGAACGCCTGATGGGTCTGATAATGGCCATCATTATGTCCGTAGCCATGGGCATTCTCGCTTCATTCATCGTCTTATGGAGCAATCCCCAGGCAGCCGGCGGACAGCCTGTAGTCATGACCTATCTGGTCAACATCGTCCTGTCTGTCGTAGTCGGTATAGTCGTCGCACTGGTAATCCCTCTGGGTAAGATCGGCAAAACCCTCACCATGAAGGCCAACGCCAATCCGCCCTCTATTAAATATACTCTTATCTACTCTATACCTATGGCGATCGGAAATACTCTCTTCGTAGGTCTGACCGTCAGCCTGTTTGGTGTATTGATGGGCAGAAGGAACATGCCGCCCGAAGTTGCTCACTCAATTCCACTCGTTCCCATGTGGCTCGGCAGCTGGGCAAAACTCATTATCCCGACACTTATCGTCAGCTATGTTCTGGCAGTACTCCTGTCACCGTTGATCGCCCGTGCAATAGGTCTCGGCGGTCCTCCGCGTGGCAAAGGCGGACCCGGCGGTCCTCCTCCCGGAGTGAAATAAGTATTTACAAAAAGGGACGCCTCACTTGAGACGTCCTTTTTGTCTTTATTTACATGTCTAGGATTTTGTCTAGGAAAAATGGGGGTAATAGCTATACAAAAACCTGGAAAACTTGAAATGCCAACTTTTTGTCTAGGATTTTCGAGCACTTTTCCTAGACAAAAACCTGTACATAAATTATGCGTTCGTCTCGAACTTCTCAACGCCTTCCTTGAGGATCTCAATGATCGGCAGGTGCTGAGGGCAGACGCCTTCGCACTGGCCGCATCCGATACAGTCAGATGCCTTGCCGTTTCCATCTCTTCCTATGAGTCCGTTGTAGAAGAACTGCGGTCTCATGTCGCCCGGGAACTTACGCTTCGTATTGATAGCGCTAATGATATCAGGAATGCTGATGCTCATGGGGCATCCGTCAACGCAGTATCTGCATGCTGTGCATCCGATCTGCTCTACTCTGAACATCGCTTCGACAACCTTATCGATCGCTGCCTTCTCTTCATCAGACAAAGGCTCGAAATTCTTGAACGTATTCATGTTGTCTTCCATCTGCTCCTGAGTGGTCATACCGCTTAAGATAGTAGCAATTCCGGGAAGGCTTGCGACATAACGGAATGCCCATGAAGCGATGGATTTGTCGGGACGTACACTCTTCAGGATTTCAGTGCACTCTTCATCGTGGTTTGCGAGCTTACCGCCCTTGCAGGGTTCCATGACGATGATCGGAATATTTCTCTCAGCGAGGATCTGATAGAGCTCGCCGGAGTGAACGATCTTGTCGTCCCAGTCAGCGTAGTTAAGCTGGATCTGAACGAACTCGATCTCAGGGTGGCTGTCTACGATCTTTACGAGGAGCTCAGGTGTGCCGTGATATGAGAAACCGAGATGCTTGATCTTACCCTCTTCCCTCTTTTGAATGCCCCAGTTGAAGCAGTCGTATTTTACGTATGTATCGTAGTTGTTGCCGTCTTCAATACTGTGAAGGAGATAATAATCAAAGTAGTCGACGCCGCATCTTTCGAGCTGTTCATTAAAAATCTTGTCCCTGTCTTCGAAAGAATGAATAGACCAAGCGGGGAGCTTTGTAGCAATGGTGAAGGAATCTCTGGGATATCTCTTAACGATGGCTTCCTTTACGGCCTTCTCGGAGTTACCGCCATGATAAACATATGCCGTGTCGAAATAGTTGAATCCGGCAGCCATGTACGCATCAACCATTTTGCAAACCTTGTCGATATCAATGACCCCGTCTGTTTCCGGAAGTCTCATAAGACCAAAACCAATCTTGGGCATCTCGTTGATATTAACGCTCATAGCAGTACCTCCTGACTAAATGAAAAATATATTCTGATTATAGCAAAGGGGTTATGCCGATTATTTCTGATTCGGGTTGAAATATATCAATTTGGAGTTTTTGTGTTTGTGTAGTTTTTCGGCCCGTTTTTAGGACAAAACTACATAAAATGCCAGATTTGTATAGTTTTTTGGCTTTTTTCAGCTCGAAAACTACACATGCGAAAAGAGACCGCCTCATCTCCTGAGACGGTCCCTTTGGTTTTTATGGCATATGAGTTTTTTATATCTAACTATTAATCTGCGAACAAAGGTGTTGAGAGGTAACGGTCACCTGTATCAGGGAGCAGAGCTACGATTGTCTTACCCTTATTCTCAGGACGCTTAGCGAGCTCGATTGCTGCCCAGAGAGCTGCACCGGAAGAAATTCCTACGAGTACGCCTTCGTTCTTGCCGAGGAGCTTACCTGTAGCGAATGCATCGTCGTTAGTAACAGGAATAACTTCATCGTAAACACCTGTGTTGAGAACTTCAGGTACGAAGCCAGCGCCGATACCCTGGATCTTGTGCGCACCGGCAGTGCCCTTACTCAGAACGGGAGAGTCAGCAGGCTCAACTGCAACTACCTTAACTGAAGCCTTCTGTGACTTAAGATATTCGCCAACACCTGTAACTGTTCCGCCTGTGCCGACACCAGCTACGAAGATGTCTACTTCACCGTCTGTATCTTCCCAGATTTCAGGACCTGTTGTTTCTTTGTGAGCCTTAGGATTTGCAGGGTTGATGAACTGGCCGGCAATGATGCTGTTAGGAATCTCAGCCTGGAGTTCCTCAGCCTTTGCGATAGCGCCCTTCATTCCCTTTGAGCCTTCTGTAAGAACGAGCTCTGCACCGTAAGCCTTGATAAGCTGTCTTCTCTCAACGCTCATCGTCTCAGGCATTGTGATGATGAGGCGATAACCCTTAGCAGCTGCAACAGATGCGAGACCGATACCTGTATTACCGCTGGTAGGCTCGATGATTACGCTGCCTTCCTTAAGTCTGCCGGAAGCCTCTGCGTCTTCGATGATTGCCTTCGCAATACGATCCTTAACGCTTCCTGCGGGATTGAAATATTCGAGCTTTGCAACGAGCTTTGCTTCGAGTCCCAAAGACTTCTCGAGATGTGTGAGTTCAAGAAGCGGTGTCTTGCCGATAAGCTGGTCAGCTGATGTATATACCTTAGACATATATAGTCCTCCTGTTTAAACTGCTAAATAGTATTATATCGCTTTTAACGGAAATCAGATTGCTGCGAAGCCGTTCTCGAGGTCAGCGATGATGTCATCGATGTGCTCTGTACCGATAGAGAGACGGATCGTGTTCTGATAGATGCCTACGTCGTTGAGCTCTTCCTCGGAAAGCTGTGAGTGTGTTGTGCTTGCCGGGTGGATAACAAGGCTCTTAACGTCAGCAACGTTAGCAAGGAGTGAGAACAGTTCGAGGTGGTCGATGAAGTCGAATGCTTCCTTCTTGCCGCCCTTTACGTTGAATGTGAAGATGGAGCCGCCGCCGTTAGGGAAGTACTTCTTATATACTTCGTGATCCGGATGATCTGCAAGTGAAGGATGGAAGACCTTCTCTACCTTCGGATGATTTGTGAGGAAGTCCAATACCTTCTTTGTATTCTCGATGTGACGCTCAAGTCTCAAGGACAGAGTCTCTGTGCCCTGGAGGAGCAGGAATGCTGCGAAAGGTGAGATGGAAGAACCTGTATCTCTTAAGAGGATAGCTCTGATATAAACTGCGAATGCTGCCTTGCCTGCTGCATCTGTGAACTTAACGCCGTGATAGCTGGGGTTGGGTTCAGAGATCCAGGGATACTTGCCGGAAGCTGCCCAGTCGAAGTTGCCGGAATCAACGATAACGCCGCCCAATGTTGTGCCGTGGCCGCCGATGAACTTTGTAGCAGAGTGAACTACGATGTCTGCACCGTACTCGATAGGTCTGATGAGGTAAGGTGTACCGAATGTGTTGTCGATAACGAGCGGGATGCCTGCCTCGTGAGCGATCTTAGCGAGTGCTTCGATATCCGGGATATCAGAAGAAGGGTTGCCGAGTGTCTCAATGTAGAGAGCCTTTGTGTTGGGCTTGATGGCAGCCTTTACTTCGTCCAGATCATGGATGTTGACGAATGTTGTCTCGATACCATAAAGGGGAAGTGTGTGTGCGAGAAGGTTCTCGGAACCGCCATAGATCGTCTTCTGAGCTACGATGTGCTCACCCTTAACTGCGAGAGCTTCGATTACATATGTGATTGCTGCCGCGCCGGATGCAACTGCGAGACCTGCAACGCCGCCTTCAAGAGCTGCGATTCTGTCTTCGAAAACGCCCTGTGTGGAGTTTGTAAGTCTGCCGTAGATATTGCCTGCGTCTGCAAGTCCGAAACGTGCTTCTGCATGAGCTGAGTTATGGAAAACGTAAGAAGTTGTTGCGTAAATCGGCACTGCGCGTGCGTCGGATGCGGGATCTGCCTGTTCCTGGCCTACGTGGAGCTGGAGAGTTTCAAATTTATAGTTAGACATAATTGTGTTATTCCTTTCTTAATTCAAATAGTTATAGTTGTGCTGTCGGAACAGCGGCTGTTTGAACAAGAACAACACATTCGTCCACAACGGAAGTTACAACGGACTAATGACTGGAAATAGAATTTACGGTCGTACATAACTTCCGTCCTCCTCTCTTCATTTGAATTTTGGCATATGATAAACGCTAATACCTACTATGTCAATAGGTTTATTGAAAATTTTTTTATTTTTCCGTTTACTGCCTGTTCAGCCTCGAAATATTATCGGTATTGATAAGGCGGTATTGCTTGGGCGTGAGGCCGCAGTCCTTCTTAAGAACGTTAGTAAAATAGCTCTGGCTCGGGAATGCCAGCGATGCCGATATCTCTGCGATCGAGTAGTCAGATGAAGACAACATCGCCTTTGCCGTCTCGAGCTTTTTATTGAGAATATATTCGCTCACAGAGCTGCCTGTTTCTTTTTTGAACAATCTCGAAAGGTACGGCGCCGAGAGATTGGTTATGGACGCCAGAGTCTCCAGCGTGATGCGGGTATGTAAATGATCGTATATATAATTAATACATGTACTTACCGCTTTGGAAGTAATCGCGCCCCTCTGCAGCGCCAGCATCTGCTTTGCATAATGAAGGCACATTTCGTTATGGATATCCGTGATCTCTTCCGGTGTTCGTGCGCTGTCAGTCAGACGGATATAGTAGTCACTCAGACTGTACGCTTCAGACAGAGGCAGTCCCCCTGATAAACAAAAACGGGCAACAAGAGCGATCGTTATTGTCAGATGGTATTTCAGATTCTGCAGCCGGTCGTCAGATAAGATTCCCAGACCCTTCTTCTCGTGGAACGGTTCGGTAAGAAGCGTTTTTAATTTTCTAATATTGCCGGAACGGATCGTCTCATAGAAATCCAGCTCAGGTGCAAGAGGCGCCCTGAAAAATCCGTATTCCCTGTGAAGGAATTCCTGATAGGAAATTTTCTTTACGTGTGACGGCATTTCTTCTCTCCGTTGCCTTGAAAATCCGAAAGAATCAAAAACTCATGAGTTATGGACTTTCCGGGCATCATTATAGCATGAAAACGTAAAAGTAAGATAACAAAAGGCAATAATGCGAAGCAGATAATTTGTTATTTTGAGGGCAGCTATAGGAAATAAAAACGAGGAGGCAATTATGAAGAGCATAAAGATAATCAGTTCTGTCATGGCACTTTCCATGCTGCTCTCTATTTCCGCTTGCGCTCAAAAGACAAAGACACCGGAGCTTGACGGGTACAAGCTGCTGTGGAGCGATGAGTTCGACGGAAAGAAATTGGACGAGACAAAGTGGAATTACGAACCCCATGAACCCGGCTGGACTAACAACGAGCTGCAGGAATACACGACATCCACGGACAATGTTTTCGTGCGTGACGGTAATCTCGTAATCAAGGCGATCGAGACCGAGAAGGACGGACAGGTCCACTACACTTCCGGCAAAGTTACAGGCCAGAACAAGACAGACTTTATGTACGGTAAGGTCGTTGTATCTGCAAAGGTTCCTGAAGGACAGGGCCTGTGGCCTGCTATCTGGATGATGCCTAAGGACGAGTCATACTATGGCCAGTGGCCTAAGTGCGGCGAGATCGACATTATGGAATCTCTGGGTAACGATACAACAGTTTCTTATTCGACAATTCACTATGGTGAACCCCATGCTGAACAGCAGGGCACCATCATAAAGGAAGGTGACGAGAGCTTCTCTGCAAAGTTCCACGAATATTCAGTTGAGTGGGATCCGGGCGAGATGCGTTTCTACACAGACGGCGAACTCGTTCTCACAGTAAACGACTGGTTTACAGCAGTTCAGGGCGAAGACGATAAGCCTTATCCGGCACCTTTCGACCAGCCGTTCTTCGTACAGATGAACCTCGCTGTAGGCGGAGACTGGCCGGGAAATCCTGACGAGACAACAGACTTCAGCAAGGCTGAATTCCTTGTTGACTACGTACGTGTTTACCAGAGAGCTGAGTACGACACAGACGTAACAAAGCCTACAAAAACATTCCTCCAGGCAGGCGCTGACGGTAACTTCATCCGTAACGGAGATTTCTCTGTAGCAGAAGACCTGACAGATGATGTTGACTGGAAGTTCCTCCTCTTCAACGAAGGCGAAGGCACTGCAGAAATCAAGGATGGCGAGATCGTTATCACGACAACAAAGTATGGAACGGAAGAATATTCTGTCCAGCTCGTCCAGCCGGACCTCCCGATGATAAAGGGCCATAAGTACCGCGTAACATTTGATATCAGGGCAGATGAAGCTCGAAAATGTATCGTCTGCGTCTCGGCACCGAACGCCGGGTGGATACGTTACCTGCCCGACACGTCTATCGATCTCGGTACCGAATGGAAAACATACGAATTCGAGTTCGAGATGACCGAGAAGGATGATAACAACGGACGTCTGGAATTCAATATGGGTAAACACGGCGACACCGCGACGATCCATATCACAAACGTAAGAGTTGAAGAAATCTAAACTAATGGGGCTGTCCTTAACGGGCAGCCCTTATTCTTCCTCTACTAAGCGTAGGTTGTATTAACCTCCTTTTGCCTTTATCGTTAGAGCCAAGGAGGTAACATAACATGAATCAATATGTTACAGGACCCATGATCAAGCGCCTGCGTGAGGAGAAGAAGATTACACAGCAGCAGCTTGCAGATAAGATGAATGTCAGTGATAAGACCATCTCGAAATGGGAGACCGGCCGGGGAATTCCGGATATCTCTCTCATCGAGCCATTGGCAGAAGCTTTGGGAATATCGGTGATCGAACTTTTCGCCGGGGAAGATATCGTTAACACGAATAAGTCTTTCCATATGCTGAAGACGAAGTTCTACGTATGCCCTGTCTGCGGAAACGTAATCCACAGCACGGGCGAAGCGGTGATCAGCTGCTGCGGAATTACTTTGCCGCCTTTGGAGGCAGAACCTGCTGATGAGGAACACTCCATAAATATCGAGCTGACCGAAGACGAATATTACGTGTCAGTCGGCCACGACATGACCAAGAAACACTACATTTCATTCCTGGCATGCGTTCACGAAGACGGTGTGGAGATCAGAAAACTCTACCCGGAGAGTATGGCCGAAGCGCGATTCAGAAAGCCTCTGGCCAAATACATCTACGCGTACTGCAATCACCACGGGCTGTTCATGGAAGAGATCAAAAGAAAGACGGGAAAATAATCCCGTTTTTTTTGCAACATTTTTATTTCCTTATCTGTATATAAGACAAAAGGACCATAACGGGAGGATATAAAAATGAAGATTACACCTGCTAAAAACTATAAGAAGCCTTTATATGCAATAGGCATCGCAGCAGCAATAATGACAGTTGCAGTAACAGGCTGCACAGAACCCGTCGATTATGCAGGCAATGAAGTAATCCATACGAATGAGACCCAGGAGACCAGCTATCATAAAATAGACGGAGACGAGGTCATCTTAGGGGGCGAGGCTGAATTACCGCCCGATTATTACGATATGGGCGACGATTCGGACGAGACCGAAGAGACGGCAAGACCTGTGGAATTAGGTGGCGCTGCCCAGGTTCAGGAACCGTACGAGACCACATAACTTGCAATTAACTCGTAGGAATATATATTATTAAAGAAGCATTAGGAGGGCACGGAAATGAAGATCACACCTGCTAAGAACTATAAAAAACCACTCTATGCGATCGGAATCGCTGCAGCACTGTCAATGACAGCAATGGCAACAACAGGCTGCATCGGTTATGCCGGAGGTCTGGAGACCACTGTTCAGGAAACTGAAGAGACACAGAAGGACGGAACCGTAGACGGCAAGACCAACAAGACTTACTGCAAGCCCGACGGCGATGATGTAGTACTCGCAGGTGACGTCAGACTCGAAGGTGAGGCTACGGTTGAGACCGAGGTCGAACTTGACGGTGATGTCATAGTTAATACTAATCCGGTTGAGACAGACGTAAGGCTCGACGGCGGTGTCAGCATAGATGAAGGCTGATACTGAGAACCCGAATTAAATTTGCAACATTTATAGGCCCTCACCTGTATATAGGTTAAAAGCCATACAGGGAGGGTTTTATTATGAAGATCACAAGCATTAAGAATTATAAGAAGCCGTTATATGCTATCGGCCTGTCTGCGGTTATAATGGCAGTAGCCATAACCGGATGTACCAAACCTGAAAAAGGCGATGTCCAGTTGGGCGGAGCAGCTGAAGTACGTGAAGACGAACAGGAAACTGAAACTTCAATTGAACCCGTTGTAACCGAAGGTGGAATTATTTTCATAGATACAGAAGAGAATTAATTATGAATCTGACACTGCATTTAACTGATAACTGTAATATGGATTGCAGCTACTGCATCCGTGAGAAATGCCCAAAAGACATGACCGAAGAGGTTCTCTATAAGGCGTGCGACCTGGCTTTTTCAAAAGGACAGCGTGCAGGTCTCTGCTTCTTCGGCGGCGAGCCTCTCCTCAAAAAAGACCTGATCTACAAGGCCCTCGACTACTGCGAGGCCAAGTCAAAAGAGACAGGTATGAGGTTCGACTGCAAAATGACTACCAACGGAACTTTGCTGGACGAGGAGTTCATCCTTCGTGCAAAGAAAGCGAAGATGGGAATCGGCCTCTCGTTTGACGGCAAGGCCCAGGACGTCTGCAGATTTTTCGTTGGCGGTAAACCCACTTCAGCAGTTGTCGAAGAGAAAGCGAAATTACTGTTAAAACTCATGCCTGAATCGACCGCTCTCGCAACGATCGCACCCCAGGCTGTTCCCTATTATTTTGAATCCGTAAAGTATCTTCATGACCTCGGGTTCCGCAAAGTATCTTTCGTTCTGGCATACGGAAATAAAGTCAACTGGACTGAAGAAGATCTGAAACTTCTCCGTGTTGAGCTCGAGAAAACAGCTGATTACATTAAGGAACTTTTCATCAAAAAAGAGCGCTTCTTCATGTCTGCATTGATCGTTAAGATCACAGACTGTATCAAGGGCGCAAACTCTGCAGAACGCTGTCATCTGGGCGTCAGACAGATGCCCGTTACACCCGACGGCGACCTCTATCCCTGCACTTCATTTATCGGTGATGAGCCGTATAAGTTGGGAACTGTTTTCGAGGGTGTAAACGACGCGAAAGTAATCGAGTTGTCGAAGCGTTCGTCCACCCCTGAAACATGTGTTAACTGCGACCTCGTTAAGCGCTGCACAAACTCATGCGGATGCGCCAACAGAATGAACACCGGCGACGAGAACAAGGTGTCACCTCTCCAGTGCACTTACGAACGCATGCTGATCGAGATCGCCGATGCATTAGGCGAAGAACTGTATCAGATAGACCCTGTAAGATTCATGGAATATTACTCTAAATAAGACCCCTCGAAAGTATATAACCCCAAACAAAAAGGCTGCCTCACATGAGACAGCCTCTTTTAATCAGTAACAGGAATTTATCCTCTCTCGTTCAGGATCTTCTGTACTCTCTCCTGTGCGATCGCAACTACTTCCGAGAGCTCTTTCTGGCCTGAGAAGTAAGCGGGCATTTCTTCGCACAAAACCTTGTTGATCTCGCCGTCTTCGGCGTACATGATCGAGCAGTTTGTGATGATTCCTTCGAGAGTGTCAATGTGCTCTGATGTGTACTTGACTCTGTTATCCGGAAGTTCATCATCTCCGTAATAACCGTAAATACTGTTGATGTTATTCTCATTGAAATATTTAACAGCTTCTTCAGCGGTATTTCTGAATGCTTCACGGCTCAGTACAAAATTACCCATTTCTGAATACTTCACCTGAACGTCATCTGACAACAGATATTTAACGAATTCACCGCAGGCATCAACATCGTAAGCCTGGGCAGAAATCGAGATTGAAGTATAAGGAACTGCCTGAGGACCACGGCCGTCACTGGAAGGTATACCCAAAATAGCATTTGCGCCGTTGAGCTGATTCAAAGCCTGGAAATAATCATAGAATCCGTAGCTTGTGGAAAAAAGAGCCTTTTTGATCTCTTCGTCAATAGGGCCTCCATATACAACAACATTGCTGCCGTATTCGCCCTCTTCCCATGTTCTGCTGCTCTCCGGAACGTTCTCCTTAACAAATTCTGCGAGCTCTGCAAATTCAGGACCTGTGAAATCAACTTTGCCGTTTGAGAGGAATTTATCTCTCATGGAATTGAAAAGCTTCGTGAAATAGTATGCCTGACCGTTGGCGATTACATCCTCACCATTCAGTGTGTCATGCAGGAACTTCTCATATTCCTCAGTCGTAAAACCGGTGCCTGATGCTCCGGCATACTCTGCAGAGGTATGGATACCTGAGATTCCGAAACATACAGGAAGGTTGTAGAGCTTGCCGTCAACTTTGGAAATATCGATGATGTTCGTGAAGTACTTATTCTGATCGAGGTTGCCGACATAAGGTGTCAGGTCAGCAAGATAGTTACCGTTGTTGAGCTGGTTCAAGTGGCTGACGTCGAGGAACATATCAGGGCCTTCACCGTTTATGATGTCCATCGTGAGCTGCTTGCTCATGTCAGCATAGTATTCGTTCTCTAACTCGCTCTCTTCGTCATCACTGTGAATCTCGTCGTAACTGATGTCTACACCTGATTTGTAACGGTCTGTTACTTCGATGAAGTACTTATCATTTGTCTGGTTGAAATTCATGATAGCTTCACTCATTACGTCGTCAGTATATCCGTAGGATGTAAAGAGCTCTAAGATTCTCTTGCCCGCATTAGGGTTCTTGTCAGCTTTCGTGAATTCGATCACCTTGAAATTTGAACTGTTCCAGTCATATCCCTGAGTGAATTTGACACTCGGATAAACTTCACCGCAAAGAATGAATGAATCGTCATTAACGTCAGCAATGTATAAGTTAGTAAGAATGTTTCTGCTTACCGGGCACCAGCTGAAATTGAAAATGTCTTCTTCTGCCTTTTTCTTCGTATCGATCTTGGTGATTCCTGCAGGGGTCATGTTATAAACGTTACCGTCTGCTGCGTTAAAGGCATTATAGAGAAGTGTTGTGTCGAGCCAGTCGAAATCCTTCTTGTCTGCCTTGCTGACTGTACCTGTCTTGGTATCAAGGTTGTAGAACGCAGAACCGGTAGGAGTGTCCAGAATCAGAGTTAACTTCGTATCATCCATCGGAAGAATGGCGGCGAGGTTATAGATCTCTTCTTTCTCATCCTTGATCTCGATGTTCTCAAAACTGTTGTCGGGTGTCTTTACATTAAGAGTAATGTAGCTGTTTGTCTCTTCCCAATGTGAGACGGCAGTAATGTCAACATCTCCGATCTTGTGATTTACAGATGACTGTGATCCTGATCCCATATCACGTGTATCAAGGATCTCCATGGTGTCGAGGTTAAAATCGACTTCCTGACTGGACATTTCATAAGTAACAGGGTCCCATTTAGCAATCGTGACAGTCAGGATTCCGTCATGATAAACAGCATTGTTGGGTGTTGAATCACTGTCAAAATAGTCATTGAAATCCAGTGTCTTGATGGTATTGCCGCTGGCTCTGTCGACAATGGACAAAAGATTAATGCTGTAGTCTGAATAGTCCAGGGTCTCCCAATTCACGTTTCCTGTGGGCAATTTGTAATTGCCGTAAGTCAAAATGGTGATTTTGTCATCATCGATTCCTGCCAGACTGGAATAGAGATATTCAATTTCTCTTGATTTGTCATATTCAGGCTCGAAATCAATGACCTTGGCATCGTACCACGGTGTGTCTGCCGTGATCTGCTTTCCTCCGTGGCTACCCGATTTGCCACCGGATTTGTTACATGCTGCTAACGAGAACACAAACGAAGCAGCAAGTGCGACTGCCGTCGCCTTGCATAGGGTCTTTTTCATAATACCAACTCCTTTCTCCCCATAGACAGTACGTTGGTTTTTTACTGTCCGCGCATATAATACCATAAAAGGAAAAGCGTCGTTCTGCCCTCAAATGTCCTGATTTTCGGGCTTTGCGATCAGAAATGCCTCAAAAATTGCCTCTTATCTGCCTCGAAAACACAAAAATCTAAAAAACTCCTGTTTTTTGCCGAAAAGTTATCAAAAATGGGTAAATGTGGCAAATTTTAGCGATTTTTCGGCCAAAAATGGCCCTTTTTGAGCTGTTTTTGAAAATCTTTTACATCCCTCTTCGAACTTTTTTACATTCTTAATCAAAAAGTTACCCATTTTTTCCTGTGACAAATTATAATAGGGATACGTGTTTTCGCTTTGGCGAACTATAAATGTACGCGGGAGGCTTCAAATGACAATCGACGCACTATACGATGGTCTGAATTATCAGGACTTTTACATTGGTAAGGTTACTCAGGTATACAGAAGTAACTGTATCGCCCAAATCGATAATCTTTCACTGATGTCCGACAGATCAAAGTTCAATCCTTCTTTTCTTCCTAATACCATTAACAACTATGTTCTTGTCGAATCGACATTGGGTATCTTCCTGGGAGAAATTTATGAGAACAAAGCTTCCAGAAAAAATATCTTTGAAATTTCATCCGGTGACGTTGACGTAAAGTCCAACGATTACCAGGAAGTATGTATCGATACAATCGCATTGATGCCGAATGGCGCCAGCAAGTTCCAGCTCGCAGGTTTTAATACACTCGGTATTACAGATAAGGTTTATCTTGCAACTGACTCAGCTTACAAGTTGTTCCTTGCTTCACTCGAGTTCTGCGGTGATGACGAAGAACCACTCCCGCCTTTTGCTACATATCTTAACAAGTCCAAGGCTGAGGTATCTCTCAAGCCCAGTACTCTTTTCAACCGTCACCTTATGTGCATCGGTGCTACCAACAGCGGTAAGTCAACAACCGCTCTCGCAATCCTCGATAAGGTAGTCTCAACAAAGCGTAAGGCTCTTATCATTGACCCTACAGGCGAGTACAGAAACGCTTTCTCAGATGACGAGATCACAAAGCTCACATTGGGCGTTGATACAACAGTTGCTCCCGGTAAGATCTCCATGGAGCAGTGGGAAAAGCTCTTCGAGACTGAGAACAGCAGCCAGGGTGCGGTACTCTCTGAGGCTATCACTTCTCTCCGTTACATGAGAAAGATCGGCAGCGACACTTGCTACTACAAGGTCGGTGAGGATATCGAGGAGATTCAGGAGAAGATCGCTTCCGTAGGTAAGGATGACGTTGATTTCGATATCTCACGTCTTCCTGAGCAGATCCAGCTCGAGTCCGTTTGCGAGCCTGACAGAGACAGTAACTACAACTTCAAGTACCGTTACGATACGCTCAAGGCTAACATGAATGCATCCCTTGTTCAGAAGATCCAGTATCAGATGACAAACACAAAGTTCCTGACATTCTTCTCTGACAACCCGGATATGTATAACCTCCTTGACGTTATTGACGAGTTTGTACGTCTTCCTGATGCGAGCCTTTACATCGATACATCAACACTTGGTGCTTCAGAAGGTATCGGCGGAATGATCATCGACCTCGTAAGTACTTTCGTAATGTCTAAGAAGGAAGTTTGTCCGTTCGTATTCTTCATCGACGAGGTTCACAGATATGCTAAATCCAGATATTCCGATAAGGACTATCACGGCGGTCTCACTCTCCTCGCAAGAGAAGGACGTAAGAAGGGTATCTTCCTCTACCTGACAACACAGAACCCTAAGGACGTTTCACCTATCCTCTTCGGTCAGATCGGTACATTGCTCATCCACAGACTCATGCTTAACGATGAGATCCGTGCCGTAGAGAGCCACCTCGACGATTACGCTATCAAGCACGTAAGAAAGCTCAACCAGGGTGAAGTTATCCTCACGAGTGTTAACCTCCTGCACAACATGTTCATCCATGTTAACAAGAGCCCGAGAACACAGTACAACGTTACTCCGACACTCTAAGATTTGGAATAAGATTAAATATATAAGGCCGGCATCAGATGGTGCCGGCTTTTTTGTGGTTGGGGTTGGAGGCTGGCGCACGGGAGCGGGGCGGATTTACCCCAGAGCGACGTTTTTCGGGCAGTTGGGGTAAAAAACAGGGGCAGATTTTACCCCA
>FNPA01000011.1 GCA_900107185.1 Ruminococcaceae bacterium YAD3003
TTTATTCCACCTAAATCCAAGCAAAATCCGCGCGCACGCTCGGATTTTCGCGCGGATTCTGCACCACCACAAGCACCACCACCACAAGCACCACCACCCAACAAACAACACACAAAAAGGCTGCCTCACACGAGACAGCCTTTATAGGTTTTAAGTTAACTGACTTAAGATCAAGCCTTACCGTCTGAACCGAGAACGTACTTAATCTTGTGAGCAACCATGTCCTTAACAGCCTGACGAGCGGGCTTAAGGTACTGACGGGGATCAAAGTGATCAGGGTGCTCAGCGAAGTACTTACGGATGTTACCTGTCATTGCAAGACGGATATCAGAGTCGATGTTGATCTTGCAAACAGCGAGTGTAGCTGCCTTACGGAGCTGCTCCTCAGGGATACCAACTGCGTCAGGCATGTTTCCGCCGTATTCATTAACCATCTTAACGAATTCCTGAGGTACGGAAGAAGAACCGTGAAGAACGATCGGGAAACCAGGGAGTCTCTTGATGCACTCTTCGAGAACGTCGAAACGGAGCGGCGGAGGTACGAGAATGCCGTCAGCATTTCTTGTGCACTGAGCTGCTGTGAACTTGTAAGCGCCGTGTGATGTACCGATAGCGATAGCGAGTGAGTCGCATCCTGTTCTGGAAACGAATTCCTCAACCTCTTCAGGTCTTGTGTAGCTCTCGTGACCAGCCTCAACAACAACTTCATCCTCGATACCAGCGAGTGTACCGAGCTCAGCCTCTACAACTACGCCGTGATCGTGAGCATACTCAACAACCTGCTTTGTGAGTGCGATGTTGTCCTCGAAAGACTTTGAAGAAGCGTCGATCATGACAGATGTGAAACCACCGTCGATGCATGACTTACAAAGCTCGAAAGTATCACCGTGGTCAAGGTGAAGAGCGATCGGGATCTCAGGATTCTCAATAACTGCAGCCTCAACGAGCTTTACAAGGTATGTGTGGTTAGCATAAGCTCTTGCGCCCTTTGAAACCTGAAGAATAACAGGGCTCTTGAGCTCACCTGCTGCTTCTGTGATTCCCTGAACGATTTCCATGTTGTTTACGTTGAAAGCACCAACAGCATAACCGCCGTCATAAGCCTTCTTAAACATCTCAGTCGTTGTTACTAAAGACATATATATATCCTCCTGATATTTTTATTGACGCTATAATCTTACAATCTTTTCGGCAAAACTCAACCGCTAAATATAGGAAAGAATGGGTAAATATCGCGGATATTATCCATATAAAGGACAATGTCGGGCCAAATGATTTTCGTAAGGGGCGAAAATCAGTTAATTACGGCTAATTCTTAAAAGAAAAATGCATATCCTATTTATTGACTTGGGATATCAGACCAAGTAAACTTTTCGGGTCATTACAAATTTGACAGTTGCTTTATGGAGGATATTCAAATGGAAAACCAGACTGAAGAGAACAATAAGTTACGCATTGTCCCTTATAAGAACGGCAAAAAGAAGATCACTTTTTACGACACTTATTTCGATATTGATGGAAAAACCATCATTAAGTACGATGACATTGCGGTCGTTCAGTCTGATGCGATGGACCACTCATTCATGTATTACATCGTCTTTGGTAAGGACTTTACATACAACTTCAAATTCACAACTTACGACGGAACAAAGCACAAGTTCCACCGTTATGGCCTCTCTATTTACGGCATGGGCCTCTATAAGCGCATCAAGTCAGAATTCGAGGCAGTTGCCACACCTATGTACAACATCGTATTCGGCAAAGTAGGTAACCGCCTGATCGACAGGATCGCAAACGGCGCAACAGCAAACATCTGCGGCCTCCAGATCAGCAAAGACAAGATCGTTTACGAGAAGAGAAAGAATACGATTACGATCGACAGAAGCAATTTCGAGCGTGTAGTTACAAGATCCGGCATGAGCAGCATGGTCCAGATCTATGTAAGAGGCGAGAAGAAACCGGTGTTCAGCTGTTCATTAAATGCTGACAACGCGAGACTCATTGCTCCGATCGTTAACTGCTTCTTCGAATATAACCCGGCGCAGAATCAACAGGCACCTAACGCATAAATAATAAACGGCCAAGTCATTATGATTTGGCCGTTTTTGTTTTCGTAAGTTTTTCAGATGATCACTTGGGCAGATAGTAATCTTCCTCGTGCTTCTTTTGGTAATTCTCTTTTCTGATCCTGAAAATTGAGTATGCCAATGCGAGAACGGGAACCAAAGTTACGATTCCGACCAGGATAATGTTCTTTGCGCGCGAACCGGTGCAATCCAGCAGCTCGTAACGGATAGTCCAGCCTTCTTCTTCGGTCGTCTCCATATATGCGAGTGCCTCGTCATAGTATTTGCGCGCTTCGGTGGGCTGTGATGTTACCATGCCGACAAACGTTCTGGGCGCCATCTCGATCATCTTGGTCTTGTCATCGCAATAATCCCATGTCGCCTCGGTCAGGGCATCCAGATATTCCCTGTCGGCCTTTTTGGATACTGACAACGGCATGATCGAGCCGTCAGCCATCCAGATCAGGTAGTAATAGTCATGCTTTGTCTCGATGAAATCTGTTGTCTCTGTCTCTTCAGCGTAACAGCCAAGGCATGCGATTACTTCATAAGATACCCATTTTTCCGCATATTCATAGCGGTTCAGCGCAGCTTCTTCGTATGTGGCTACAACTCCTTTGAACAGGGAATCTCTCATAAAAACGATCAGCATTATCGGAATCACAAACGTGATACAAGAGACGATCAACAGTCTTTTTCCACTTGTCATATATGGTTTCCCCCAGAAAATAACTGCCCGATATTGTAACATATCGAAAACTCTGCGTGACCCGGCACAAATTCACATTGTCAAAATTTACTTATTTTTCTATTGGAATAGCTGTTCCCATAATTTATACTTATTAAGTCACAGATTTTTCCCAAATTCTAATTAACACAAAAGGGGTGTCGGATTATGAAAAAGAAAGTTTTGTCAGCTTTGGTATCTTCCGCGCTGATCATGACCGCTTTGCCGGGCGTTCCCGTTCTCGCTGATCCGGGCGAGCCGGAGGAAACACAGCACACTGTGATCTTTGTAACAGACGGTCATTATGAAGTTGCAGGTGCAACACAGTTTTCAGGCGAAGGCAATAACGATTATTATGTAATGGTCGATGATGGTGATACTGTAGATAAACCTACATCACCTGCAATAGAGGTATTCTCTTCCAAAGATCCGCGTCTCGGATTCTGGGCATGGTCATACTTACCGGGAGAGGCTTTGTATGATTACAATCAATTACAAAGCAACATATACGACTTTGACACTGCCGTTACAGACGATGTTACACTGTATGCTCTCTCAAGCGGTAATTTTGACTTGTGGTGTTATGATCTCAATAAAGATGAGAAAAGTTCTGAGTGCGGAACATTCAGTTATAACGTAATAGTAAATAATGGTGTTGAGAATTTACCTGATGGAGCCTATGGCGCGAGTCCTGTTACTCTCCTTGATACTAAAGTTGTATTAACAGCTACTCCTGCTGACGGATACAGCTTTGTCGGCTGGTCCACATCTGATTCCACAGATGATATAGTCAGCACTCACAATGAGTATAAATTCACATATACCGAACATGTAGAATACTATGCCCTGTTCGAGAAAGTTCACGACGTTGAACTCACTATCTACTTCGGTACTGCAGAAGAGGATTATAAAGACTCACTCAAAATTACAGTTCCTTCTAATACTACAATCGAAGAAATTGAAGGTCGTGAAGATTTTACAAACAAACTTCAGAGTCACAAGACTACAACTGATGGTGCTATTACTTACTTCACTTTAACAAAACCCATCTCCGAATATAAAACTACTATGGATCTTCCGGTGTCTGATTATTACCTTCACTCAGATACAGTCAATAAAGATTGCGAGATTTATGTTTCCGTTCTCATTCCGGTTAACTCAATCGAATTAACAATCACACCTCCGACTATAGGTGACCCGATAGATACTCCTCTCGAGATGGAATTTACCAAGGATTCTCACAGTGTTTTCAGAGGAATTAATTTCGGCTATGGTGATTTGTCCGATGAAGAATTCCTGGATACAGATTACGATGTATGGTTTGAGATCGATCCTGCAGCCGGTTACTTCTATTCAGATAAAGTAACCAAAGATACTTTCACAATCAACGGTGCAAAAGAACTCAACAATTTTGAAGCAAAAGAAACATATGCTATGGTTTATGCAACGGTTACCGCAGCTACGAAAACCGTTGAGGAACCGGTCATTTCCGACATTAAGTGTGTAGAAGGCGCAAACATGGCGATTGCACCCGCCACAGTTTCTGCTGTTGAGTTCAGATTTAAATCGGAGACTGATGATTCAGAGACATTCGATCTCTTCGACGGAATCATAGTAGACAAAGCACCCGTACCTGAAATCTCCCCCGACACCGGAGCAGTTAACTGGACTGCCAGAAGGGGAAGCGTAATTATCACTCTGTCTGCTGATTTCCTTAAGACGCTCTCTGAAGGCACACATACACTTACTGTTGTCTTCAAAAACGGAACTGTTTCTTCCACCACTTTCACTATTGTAGCAAGTGCCGCAACCAGCGTTCCTTCCACAGGCGAGAGCATGAGCTCATCAACTGTTCTGGGAATGTCACTTATCAGTGCCGCACTCCTCGGCGCAGGCGCATTGATCGTTTGCAAAAAGAAGAAGGGCGAGGAAGTTTAATCTTCTGATCAATTCAAAATCAAAGGGCTGTCTCACGTGAGGCAGCCCTTATCAGTTTATTTCTTTGTGATCCTGGCTTCGAAGATTCCATCTTCTATTTTCGTCCTGAGCTTCATCTTATGCTGTTCAATTATCCTTCCGGCGATCACCAACCCGGTACCCGGAGTGAAATTATCTTTCGATGTTTTATTCGTAATCACGATGTCTCTGCCGATCTTAACCCCGATCTTCGAATCAGCGGATTTATATTTACCGGCATTATCTAACAGACAGTAGACAGCCTGGCCTAAATATTCTTTATCCATTGGAATTTCTTTGTCACCTGAGATATCGATTGCGATACCTGATTTAGATGCCGCCTGCTCGAAAACATCTCTCACCGACGCCTTCCTCAGCGTCAGATTATTCTTCTCAGCAGTCTTTAAGATCGCTTCGATCGAACCATTCATCTCTGCAGTTTTAGAGAGGATGGACTCAGCATAACGGTTCTTATCTTCTTCATTAGTTACATCCTTGAGATTCTCGGCAAACCCGCCCAAAACCTGCAAAGGGGTCTTGAGATTGTGAGCCAGTGAATCGATAAGATTGTTTTTGAAGAGATTGTTCTCATAAGCTGTCTTATAGTGTCTGTATGGCTTGATGGCAAAAAGGCAGGGAACGCCAACGCACAGGAGCACCATAACCAATGCTAAAACAATATAGCAAGACTTATAGTATTCAGATGCGGGAATCGTATTACATACATACTCAACCAGGTATCTGTTGCCATTGATCTCAATTATCTTTATAAGACCTAAAACATTCCGGTCCCCGGCCGTATATGTAGTCATGTAGTAGTTATTATTATCTGAAAAGGATATTACTCTTGAGTTGCCGGTCTCAGGGCTTAAGTCTGACATGTCCTTTGCCAGGAAGAGATCTCCTTCGGATTCGAAGAAATCATCCGGACGGTTGTAGTAACCCATTATCTCGGGAGCGCCATAAATGTCTGTCATGTTTTCATATCCGCGCACATAGAGATCAGCCTTGGATGCATCGGTAAAATCCCACTTTTTGCCGAATAGTTTTGGTTTATTCATCAGGTAATCGAACCCGCCTGCTTTGCCAATATGCATGTCTGTGCCATCGATATAATAGCTGTCGATATAGTAGATCGGCATCGAGGATAATCCTGCATACTCTGTCATCAGACAGAATGTATCGCGGCGGTCATAGAAGCCGTCTGATAAAACCATACAGTTATAAGAATTAAAGATTGAAGTATTCCTGTCTTTTACTATTTCATAGATTTCATCACTTTTTTTATGTTCTATATTCAGTTCGAATCCGTTTCCCATTACGGAATGGTACGGCTCCTGAGACAGCTTCTCTTCGTTATTCGTGATGTATATCCAGTTATGTATATCAAGCCTTACCGGAACTATATCGTAATCGGTCTCATAGATTACATAAAAACTGCCGTCATCTTCGATCCTGGCGAGCCTTGTATAATCCATGCCGTAGAAATTGAGATACATACCCGAGAAAGCTTCCTCAGTATTGCCTTCATCGTAGCTCGTTAAGACCCTCTCACAGATATCACTGTAATTTTGAAAGCCTGAATAAAGCGCGTTCTCATACAGGTTGCCCGTGCGGATTACCGTAAAACCGTAAACCATTACTCCTATCAGAACTCCGGCAGCAACTCCCGGAAACGCAAATTCAATGTACTTTTTCATAATGCAGATACCCCCTTAATCGAACCGGTATCCGACTCCGATAAGAGTCTTGATACGCGATCCTTCTTTACGAAGTTTTTTCCGGAGGTTCTTAACACGGTTGTCTATTACTCTCTCAGTTATGTACATGTCGTCTCCCCAAGCCACGGCGAGCAACAGCTTTCTGGTAATGGCAACGCCCGGGTGTTCCATCATGTACTTGAGGATCTGATATTCCTTGGGCGGCAGATCGACAATTTCTCCTGCTACAGTTACTTCAAACTTAACGGGATCTATTGTGATCCGTCCGCTCTCGAGGATCTTATGCGGGATGATATCAGTATTTGAACGTCCGAGAATTGCAATCAGTTTGCTGTATAAGACCGCGAGCGAAAAGGGTTTCACGATATAGTCGTCGGCGCCTAATTCATAGCCGTACAACACATCTTCTTCTCTTACCTTACCGGTCAGGAAAACGACCGGAATATCCGATCTCCTCCTGATGATCTTACAAAGCTCAAAACCATCAAGGCCGGGCATCATGACGTCCAGAAGGATAAGATCATACTGTTCATTCAGAATCTTGCTTAATCCTCTCTCCCCATCCTCTGCAAAATCCAAAATGATCTTATCCCGTCTGCCAAAATAATCGCCAATGACCTCTCTGATCTGACTGTCATCTTCGACGAGCAAAACTCTGTACATGAATCTCCTCCGTTAAGAGTGATACTACATGTTCAGTGTATCGTTAGTGTATCGATTTACCAAATTTGAGTGTTTTCGGGAATGAAGCAGCCCGCTGACAAATCGGAGTTTTGTCGAAATTGATAATCAGTTTCATATTGACACTTATCACCGGCACTCCTATAATAGCCTTCCGTAACCTGTTTATTTAATAAAATAGAGGACTGTAGATGGACCAGCTGGTTTGCAAAAATCTTAAACTCGGATATGAGAATATCACCCTGACAGAAGACTTGAGTTTTGTCGTCGAGAAGGGCGATTATCTTTGCATTGTCGGCGAGAACGGCGCGGGTAAGTCTACGCTCATGCGCACTATCTTAAGACTCCAAAAGCCCCTTTCAGGTACTATCGAATATAACGACGACCTGACCGCATCGAAGATCGGTTATCTTCCGCAGCAGACTGTCGTCCAGAAGGACTTCCCTGCTTCGGTTTACGAGGTCGTTTTATCAGGATGCCAGAATACTCTGGGATTCGGCCTCTTCTATTCAAAGGCAGCTCACAAGAGAGCCTCCGACAACATGGAGCGTTTGGGAATCAGCGACCTCGCAAAGTGGTGCTACCGTGACCTGTCGGGCGGACAGCAGCAGCGCGTACTCCTCGCCAGAGCCCTCTGCGCCACAGAAAAAATGCTCCTTTTGGACGAGCCCGTATCAGGCCTCGATCCGAAGGTCACCTCCGAGATGTACCAGCTCATCGAAAAGCTCAACGACGAAGGCATCACCGTCATCATGATCTCTCACGACATCGCATGCTCTGTTAAATATGCAAAGCACGTTCTGCATATCGGAAATGAATTCTTCTTCGGAACAGTAGAAGATTACAGACATTCTTCTGCCGGAAAGAAATATCTTGAGGAGGGACATCATCACCATGGTTGATATATTCCTCGAGAGCCTTACTTATCCTTTCGTAAGATATGCCCTGATCGTAGGCGTTCTTATCGCACTGTGCTCAGCTCTGCTCGGTGTAATTCTCGTATTGAAGAGATTCTCATATATCGGCGACGGCTTATCACACGTAGCATTCGGTGCCATGGCAGTCGCAGCAGTCGTTGGTCTTACTGACCAGATGCTCCTTACACTGCCTGTCACTATCGTATGCGCAATCTTACTTTTGTGGACAGGTCAAAACGCAAAGATAAAGGGCGATGCGGCAATTGCAATGATTTCTGTCGGCGCGCTCGCATTCGGTTATCTTCTTATGAGCATCTTCCCGACTTCATCTAATGTTTCAGGCGATGTATGTTCTTCACTCTTCGGCTCAACAAAGATCCTCACGCTTACAAAGGGAGAGGTTTATCTGAGCATCATATTGTCAGTTGTGGTGGTTATCTTATTTATCGCACTCTATAACAAGTTTTTCGCTGTTACTTTCGATGAGAGTTTCGCAAAGGCTGTCGGCACGAAAACAAATCTTCTCAACTTCGTAATCGCAACGATCATCGCGGTAATTATTGTTCTTGCAATGAATCTCGTCGGATCTCTTCTCGTATCCGCACTCGTTATCTTCCCAGCACTGTCAGCGATGAGAATATTTAAGAGCTTCAGATCAGTAACTGTCTGCTCTGCCGTAATCTCCGTCATATGCGCACTCTTGGGAATCGTCCTCTCGATCATGTTCGACACACCTGTCGGATCGACGATAGTCATAACAGACATCGCCGCTTTCCTCGTGTGCACGATCATCGGAAAGATCAAAGGCTGATCAGATATCAGGATCCACGTAGGAACGTATCTTGTTATAGACCTCTTCTTCACCGTCAAGACCGTTCAGGATATATACATAGGAATCAAAATCGTAGTACTTAAATACTCTTTCCCTCTTTAAACATCTTCATCATCTCGTTTGTGAGGCTGTATTCGTCGGGCTGTAAAATGACGTCTTCCCTAGAACGCCACTCGGCGACTTTGAGCTCGCTTTCATCCATCTTGATCGTGTCATCACCGTCGACATCGCAATAGAAACCGACGAGGATATCATCAACGATTCCCCACGGCTGGGATTTGTAGTAACGGATATTTTTGACCTTAAGGCCTGTCTCTTCCATCGCTTCACGGGCAACTGTTTCTTCGAGCGTCTCGCCGATCTCAGTAAATCCCGCAACGAGTGCGTAGTGGGCATAACCGGTCTTATATTGGGTTACAAGGATCTTGTCGCCGTTCGTGATACCGACGATGACTGCGGGAACCACGCGCGGATAAATTACGTTACCGCATTCGCATCTGATCGCGCGCTCCTTGTCATCTTTATAAGTCTTTCTGCCGCATCTTCCGCAGTAGGTGTTATCCCTGTACCAGCGTGCAAGCTGCAGAGCAGTATATGCCAGGAACACTCTGTGTTTTTTTGCATTGCCGGAACGTCTGAACTCGCGGATATTCACGAATTCATATCCTTCAGGTGCTTCATAATCAATACCTGTCACATCCAACAGATAGTAATCATTCTCACCCTCGAGCGAGAAAAGAAACGTGAGATCATCTCCATTATTCAGTTCGCTTTTCCGCGGATACAGGTCACCTCTGACCATCACATCGTTTTCCCTGATTACAATGACCAGGCTGTCTTCATCAGCCTTTTTTAACGGGTCGTAGTGATTGATTAGTTTATGGGGAAGAATGTCCTGGATCATGTTTTTGCCTAATCTCAGAACTTGATCGTTTCCGGTGCAGCTGTAAATGAACTGAATACGGCAGTCGCATCCTTAAAATAGAGGACCTGTGTGTTGTCGTCATCAGCGCTGTACATAAACTTCAGATCAGGGTGCTTGTCGAGCATGGCAACCTTAACGTCACGTGAATCATCATTGATGAGCTCACCTGAAACACGGAGCCATGTTCCTGTCTCACCATCGAAAGCACAGATCTCAGCCTTCGGGTTTGCAGCGAGCTGCTGTGAAACGGGCTTTACCTTACCTGTCTGGATATAGAGCTTGCCGTCGTAAACAAGGACTGTACCAAACGGTCTTACTCTGGGCTGGTCACCTTCAACCGTTGCCAGATAATATGTCTTTGTCTTCTCTAAAAATGCGCAAACTTTCTCAATACCTTCCATCGTCGTGTTCCTTTCCCGAAGATTTAAGATGTCCCTATTATATCAGTCGTAGAAAAACAGTGCCCTCCGAAATGCATTGCAGAGTCAAAAATCCTGTGATATTATCATTATTGAACACGTTCAATAATTGAGGATAACCATGCAAAAAGACGAGAAACTGAACATTACGAAGGAGAAACTGATCGACGCTGCTTTCGCACTGATGGAAGAGGCAGACGATCCGTTTAACGTTACTTCCAGGCAGATCGCAGAGCGTGCCGGAACAAAACCTTCCATGATCAACTACTGCTTCGGTTCACGTGAGAACCTCCTCTACCAGACATTCCAGAAGCAGTACATGAGTTTTCTGAACGAGTCAGAGATCAGCGAAATCATTGATTCGGATATTACTCCAAAAGATCTCTTAAAAAGACTCCATTTCGTCGTTGCGAAATGCCTCGTCGAAAATCCCAAATTCACGAAGGCAATAACCGGCCATGTGTTGTTTAACAGGGACTTAAGCAAAGAGTCGTTTACCTATCCTTATGTAAAAAAGCACTATGCGGGCAAAAAGACAGATGAGGAGTGTAAGCTCATCGCCTATGAATTATCTGCCATGATGCAGCTGATCATCTACCGCAAGGAAGACATTAAAAGGGACTTCGGCATTGATCTCGACAACGATAAAGAACTCAGAAAATATATCGGCATGAGGGTCGATCTTTTGTTAGGCGAATAAGATGAAATATATTTTCGAACTTAGAAACATACCTCAGGATAAGATGGCCCTGGCAGGCGGCAAAGCGGCATCTTTATCTCTCATGATGAAGAATCTGAAGATGAATATTCCTATGGGGTATGTCATCACCGCGGAAGGTTTCCGGGATGGAAAACTGATAAATGAAGCATCCGAAGAATTGAACCAGACGATTGCAAAATTAGACAGGCTAAAGACTTATGCAGTCAGATCATCTGCAATCGGCGAAGACGGCGAGAATAACTCATTTGCAGGTCAATATGAGACTCTTACGAACGTTAAAGTACCCGAGATCAGAGATGCCGTAAAGCAGGTCGCAGGTTCGGCAAAGAGCGAACGCGTTGAAGAATACAAAAGCCGCAATGATATTTCCGGCGAAGGCATCGGAATCGTAATCCAGGAATTCGTAAAACCTGAATTTGCGGGCGTCATTTTCACGTCGGACATCATCACCGGCAAGGACGATAAGATCGTCGGCAACTACGTTCACGGCGAGGGAGAAAAGCTCGTGTCAGGTGTTGAGAACGCCGAAGAATTCAGGATCGGCGCTCTGAAACTTTCTTACGAGGGCAATCCCGAGTTGGCCGGATTCTCAAAAACACTTCGCAGATATTCACTCGCAATCCGCTCATTTTATGGTGTTCCAATGGATATCGAGTGGGCAATATCCGGCGGCAGAGTATATATTTTGCAGGCGCGTCCTATTACAACTCTGAAAAGGATTTCCATAAAAGATTACGACGTTAACGGCACGCGCTCTGGCTATAAGCTACTTACCAAAACAAACGTCGGCGAGATCTTCACAAAGCCTGTAAGCCCCATGACCTTCAGCATCCTGGAAAAGATAAATGAATTCCTGGGGCTCCCTGAGTGGCTCGACAACATTAACGGTCAGGCATACATGAACATATCTGTCATGTGCTCGCTGATGGTATCTTACGGCAAGACTCCCGAGAAGGCTTATGAGACCGTAAAAGATCTGGTCGGCGAGATTCCATCCGGCGTCGATATTCCCGTATCGCCTTTTGACAAAAAGGCTTTTAAGCATAACCTTTGGAATCTTCTTTTCCCAAAGAACAAATCAAAGCTTACCAAAAAAGAGAAGCACGAGATGGTGCTGCACTTAGATGATATTTCGGAAGAACTCAACGGCGAGATCAGAAAGATAGACAGCAACACAGATCTCATGAAATACTGGGACAATGTCATGCTGCCAAAGCTCAACGATGGCCTGGCATCGATCCTGGCAGAGAGCGGAATGTCTCTGGTACCGCTGTTCGGCACGCGCAAAAAGATTATAAAGATCGCGGGAGAAGACATGGCAAACCGCCTTTTAACGGGCTGTGTCGGTGTTCTCGCATCGATGAAGCCGCTGCTGCTGTTAGAAGACGTCGCCGAAGGAAAGATGCCCTGCGAAGAGTACATCAAAATCTGCGGCCACCGCTCCGCCAACGAGATGGAGCTCATGGAACCCAGGCCTTATGAAGACCCCTCCTTCCCTGATAACCTCCTTAACGACAGAAAGGAAGGCGGTCATAACCTCCGGCCGGTCCTCGCAAAACAGGAAGAATCCTACAAGGAAGCACTGGCTGAGTTCAAATCGAAATATCCTTCGAAGAGCAGATGGATCGACAAGGAGATCGCGAAGTTCATTCACGCGAATGATTTCAGGGAGGATATCAGGAGCAAAGGCGTAAGGATCTTCTGCGTTTTCAGGGAATACTGCCTCAAGGCCGGTGAATTAAACGGTCTGGGGGATGACATCTTTATGCTCGGATACAAGGAAATGTTCGCAATGCTTAAGGGCGATAAGACTTCTCTGGAATATATCCCTGCTCGAAAGAGTACTTTCGAGAGGTATTGTACATATCCGGCCTTCCCGAACCTCGTCATAGGACACTTTGACGCTGACGAATGGCTCAAAGACCCCGGCAGGAGAAACGATGTCTACATCAGCGGAAGGCGTTCTGATGAGGACATGTCCTCCGACGTTAAGGGATTTGCAGGAGCCGCAGGTGTTGTCACGGGAACTGTGCGCGTAATTGAAGATGTAGATCACATCGATGAACTCATCGAAGGCGAGATCCTGGTCACGCGTGCAACGAATATCGGATGGACAGTCGCGTTCCACAAGGTGTCGGCGATCGTCACGGATATCGGCGCGCCATTATCCCACGCAGCGATCGTCGCAAGAGAATTCGGCATCCCGGCGGTTGTCGGCTGCCGCAATGCGACCACCGTTTTGAAGACCGGCGACGTGGTTACGGTTGACGGGGAAAAGGGTACGGTAACGATACAAGCATAGTTCCCGCAGTTGTGATACTATATTTTCAGGAATAACAGATAAAAAGGGATCACAACTATGATAGATTTTTATAACGCCTTTATCTCATACAAACATGCTCCTCTCGACATTTCAATTGCCGAGCATATCCAGAAAAAGCTCGAACACTTCCATGTTCCTCACAAACTCAAGAAAAAGCTCAAGCACCAGAAGATCACCCGCATCTTCAGAGATAAGGACGAGCTCCCTATCACCAGTGACCTTACGGAAACTATCACAGAGGCGCTCGAGAAGGCCGAGTATCTGATCGTTATCTGCTCCACGAACACCAGTCAGTCCATGTGGGTCAAGCGTGAGATCGCTACATTCCTGAAGTTCCACACAGCTGACAAGATATTAACTGTTCTTTGCGACGGCGAACCTGAAGAAGTTATTCCTTCTGAGATCCTTTCCACCCAGAAAACATTTGTGGATGCTGCAGGCAATACCCAGACTGTTACAGTACCTGTAGAGCCTCTGTCCTGCGACTACAGAATGTCAAAATCAAAAGCAGACAGAGAAGAGCTCCCCCGTCTTGCTTCCGCTCTGTTGGGATGTTCTTATGATGAACTCCAGAGACGAAGAAGACAGTACAGGATCAGACGTGCCGCTGCGATAGTAGCTGCTGCATTTGTAGGTGTTGTAGCGTTCGGTGCTTACATGTCTTACAAAAACAGACAGATCGACAGAAGTTACATCGAATCTTTGAGGAGCCGTTCGATCTATCTCGCAAATGAATCAAGGCAGCTGCTGAGCGATGGCAAAAGAACGGATGCACTTCAGTTGGCACTCGCGGCACTTCCTGTGGATACAAACACCAAGATGCCTGTAACCGGTGTTGCTGTCCGTGCCATAACTGATGCAACCGGAGCATACAAATCGAACCACGGTTTATCTTATGAGGCAATCTGGAATTACAAAACCGATCACCCCATCAAGAGAATAATTATCACTGACAACCATGAATACATTGCAGCATATGACAAGAACGGCAATGTTTATTGCTGGAATGCTCTTTCGCATGATCTGGTCCTCAAGAACCAGTGCGGACTGCAACCAACAGAGATTACCTTTATGGATAATGACTCTTTGCTTGTCACTTATGAACACCGTATTGAGGCTTTTAATATCCCGTCCGGAAAATCAATGTGGAGCTATGATGTTGATGATTTATACACGCTTACCGGAAGTGTTTGCTGTGTTGCAAATGGAATATATGTTTCTGTCGGCTCAGGCAATATCGTCAGGCTGTCGGCAAAAGACGGAAGCGTTAAAGATACCTATTCAATGAATACGGACTCATACTTCGGTTCAATAGCCGGTATGGCTGTTTCACCTGATGGCAAAAAGATTGCATATATTAGTGATTCCTTCTCTTATGATGAACCTATTCCTGTCACAATGTATGACGTCGAAACAGGCAAGGAATATTCTTCATCGTTGGATTGCGAATATATTGCTTCACTTAAGTTTATAGATAATGATCATTTATGCATTGTTTCAAACAACGATTACTTCTTCAGTTCTTTGGAGTATTCTGACGTATATACATATGTCAAAGAAGGAGTATTGAGTTACTACTGTTTTGATAGAAATATGAAACAGTTATGGGTATCTGATCTCGAATACAACGATGTTGCCAAAGGCTACAATATTATGTGTTTGCCGGAAAGAAATGCTGTCGTATGTTATACGGGCAATTCTGCATCAATTGTTGATTTAGACACAGGCGAGGAGCGTGTAAAATATACTTTCGGATCTTCGATAGTAACAGCCAGTGACTGGAACGTTAACGGTTTACCGGAATTTATCTGTTCAAACGGAGATTGGATCTTAACATCTAAAGACGATTCAAATGAATATGGAAGATACAGTGTTCTCGGTCAGGATCTTACATACGGAATCGGCGGAGAATTCATATATGTTGTTGAGAGAAACAGCTGCGATATTATTTGTTATAGCCGTTTCCTCGAAGATGATGAATGGGAAGCCGTGGATGGTTTTTCCGGAACATACGCAGGATCAAATTATCAGGCATCTTATGCGGATGAGGAATACCTGATCATTGCAGCAACAACAAAAGACGATATGGTCAGAATATCTATTATCGATACTGCAAAAGGTAAGCTCATAAAACAAACAGAAGTGCCTGAATCACAATATCTGGCTTCAAGTTTTGATGTTATACACGCCGGAGAAAACTACTACGGTATCTTCGGATCGGATATCTATAAGATAAACCCCAAAAAAGGCACCGCAGAAAAAACAGATATTACTTTGGGTGTAAAGTCTACAGTATCAAACGGCAAGATTATTACTTATGATCGTAATTTTGATACTCTCGATTTAGAAGTAATGGACATTGACGGAACTCACTCATCGACTTTTACTATTGAGGGTATTGATGATATACCAAATACTCTTATCTATAATGAGACCTTGAATAAAGTATTTGCAGGTGTAGGCCGGAAGTTATTCGCTGTAGATTTGAACTCTTCAAAGGTCAAAGAAATAAAAATTCCGGACGCTTTCATTTCCAAGAATGTATATACATTATATGTTGAGACTACATTGGATGGTTCTATGGTTGTCTTCTGCGATGGCCAGAGCGTTATCGTAACGGACGATTCATTTAAGATTCTATACACTCTCAGCTGTCAGGCATATTACCGTTTCGGTGCATGCTTCAGGAACGGCACATTGTATATTGTTGAAGATAACTATCTCTCAATATTTAAGGGCGATACCGGTGAAGTTATCGGCATGTATGAGACTTCTCTTTATGGTGTAGGAGTAGCCGAAATGACTTTTAATGATGCCAGCAATCAGCTTTATATTCAGACCGGACCCCATATATGCATTCTCGACATGGAAACCTGGCAGGAAATTGCAAATATCGAAAACGCATATTGTTATAACGAACTTAATGACCGTTTCTATGTATACTCCTATCTCAATGATTACGAGACAACACCGGGTTACATCAAACACTACACATTAAACGACCTGATTGAGAAAGCCAGGAGATACCTGGGTAATCAGGAAATCGCCGACATTACGAAATATAAATACGGTCTCTGATGAGACCGTATTTTTTGTTTATCTGAATTTTTGTTTGAGATCAGCAGGCGTCAGATAGCCTTATAAGTCTTGTCGAAAATATCCTTGTTAATAACGTAGATATCGTGCTCGTCATCAGCTCTGACAGCGATATAATCGCCGACGCGGCCTGAATAGTACTTATCCTCTGTCCACGCCGTGAAGAGCTTTACAGGCTGCTCCAGAGGCTTTGCGAATACTATCGTGCTGCCTGTGGATCTTACGGTCTTTGCATACTGCAGGACCTTCTTGATCTCGCCTGTAACAGTATTTCTGATACGGGGCTCGTATTCAAAATCTCTGGTGTATCTGAAGTTAGTAAACTGGTAAGAATTAAGAAGCTTCTGCTCCTTGATAGGATAGATCTCGCCATCGATGCCGATCATGAGATAAGCTTCCTTGTCGATAACTGTATCAACATCTCCTTCGAGAGTTCTGATGTTGATAGGAGTTCCGATCGGGAAAACTTCCTCGAGCTTAACAGCACCAAGAGACTGCTCAACCTTGTTGTAACGTCTCATGTCAGAAGTGTTGAGGACTGTTTCTTTCGCATAGATAACGAGGAAGCTGTCATAGTACTGTACCATTCTCTCCTCGAGGACTTCCTTTGCGGGTCTGTCCAAAAATTCTGTTCTGATGGTACCGCCGGCCTTGAGCATGTGACCGCCGCCACCGCCTAAGCCGTCAGCCAGGAATGCTGCCAGTTCATTTGCATAAACTTCTTTAGAGCAGCTCCTGACGGAGAATTTAACTTCGTATTGGTTTACATAGTATGCGAGGCAGACATCAACATTTTCAGTCTCCAGCGCGAAATCACTTATGAGACCCAGGATACAGGGATCACAAGGCTCAGCCTCGATTACCAGGTATTTGTTGCTCTCGTGATACTCATAATTCATGATGGCTCTTCCTGTGATCTGGAGCTCATCAAGAGAAATATTAGAGTTGACCATGGATGTGACAACTGACTTGTTATAGATCAGGGCATCCATCATATCTCGGTCGAGAGGGTGTGAAACTTCCGAGAGCTTATTCGTATCTGAGAAGAGTCCGTAGTAGAGTGCTGTGGCAACCAGTCTGTTCTCGTTGGGGTCAAAGCCTTCGCTCTTGATCATATCCCAGACAACTGTGGAACAGCTGCCGACATCACTTCTGATATTGGACATGCCGCTGGGTGTATCTACTGCCTTCTTATGGTGGTCAATAATTGCAACGTGCTTTGCTGCAGTCTTGGTAACGTTCTTCTCACCATACTGGCAGTCAACGGTAATGAGCAGTTCAGGCTCTTCTGCAATAAACGGAGCATATTCGATCGGGATCTCGAGTTCCTTGACCATGATCAGGAGGTTACTCTTCTGGATCTCGTTTCTGCCTCTGTAAATGAACTTTACGTTCTTGCTCTTGTGATTCTGTTCGAAATACCACTTCAACGCATAACCCGATGCCAACGCGTCAGCATCCGGATTATCATGACATTGAATCACGATGTGCTCATACTTTAAAAAATCTTTTAACTGCATGCTCCATTACCACTATTTTTTCAAAATAGGCACCCTTTTATAAATGGACACCATAGCATTGTATCAGAATTTTTTTGTGTGTGCATTACAAGAATAAGACTTCTTTAGTTTAATTACGCTCCCGGCAAATAATGGAGTTTGTTGTGTTTTCCAAAAAAGGTTAATTTCTGTCCGGAAACGCATTATAATTAAAGTGCTTCAGATCAATTAGTTATTCGCGTTCTGTTGCCATGACGCTCGTTTTCCTGAGCGGGGTTAATAATGATAAGAACCTTAGAATCTCATCATGAATGACAAATAAGGTCGCCATTGGCGATAAGTTTTTGCTGTTCGTGAAAGGAGGTTCTTTTTTTATGTCTCACGATAGCGATTTAAACAACGATTTGGGATACTTCGACAAGATGGCCCACTGGTCTTTCGATGAGTTCGGGATCCACTCCGAATGCTTAACGGACTGGGATCTCTATGAGCTGCTCAAGGCCCGCGTCACACCTGATTCGAAGATCCTGGATCTGGGAACTGCAGGCGGCGAGAAGATTTTCGAATTCTTCCCCGACTGCGCGGAAATTCTTGGCACGGATTTTTCTTCCGCCATGATCGGCACTGCCCGCAAAAACCTGGAAAAGAGCGGTAAGAAGAATGTCTCATTCAAGGTTATGGACAATCTCCATATGGATGTACCGGATGATTATTTCGACATCGTCGTCGCGCGCCACACATGCACCGTTGCCTCGCAGATCTACCGCTGTCTGAAGCCCGGCGGTCATCTGCTCTTGCGGGGTGTTGATAAATACGATTGCTGGAGTCTCAAGATGGAATTCGGCGGCGGCCAGGGTTGGAATGATCCGGTTCCTGTTTCAATTTCCGACTACGAGCAGGTCCTCGCTGCAGGCTTTACCGAAGTCGAACTGGTACCCATCCACATGAAGGATTATTTCAAGAGCCGCGAAGATTTCAAAGGGTTTTTGGAAGTAGTTCCGATACTTGATGATGTGTCGATCGGAGGTCAGGAATTAAACGAGGAGCTGCTGGACAGATACATCGCGAAGAACACCGTCGGCGGACGAATCGTCCTCATCAGAAACTACTACGGAATAAGCGCGAGAAAGCCATTAGAATGAGTGTTTTCGGGCAGGTGTATCGGCAGTGATTTGGCGCGTGAGAATTTTGTGTAGTAAATCACGCTTTTTACTACACAAAAAACTACACTTTTCGAAAAAGTGCAGTAAAAAGTGTAGTAATTGACCTCATTTACTACACTTTTTACTCACCTCGTAAATTCGCCCCTCGAAAGCAACCTCTCACCAATAACAAAACACCTTGCTGCCGATTCCACATACGCATAGCAGCAAGGTGTTTTTCAGTTGGCGCTCCAAGCAGGAATCGAACCCGCATCTACGGTACCGGAAACCGCTATTCTATCCATTAGACTATTGGAGCATCTATGTGATTATACTTTAACTTCTTCAGGCTTGTCATTAACAGTCCGGTTGTCATCAAGAATCCGCATGAGACCTACGATTTCCTGGACAGTCTTATCCTGCTTAACAGAAGACGGTTTGAAGAGCATGTAAGGAACAGCGCCTGTAGCATTAATGGTTACGCGTGCGCCGTAGAAATTATCACGCATAAGTGCGCCCAATGCCTGCATATCGATCTGGAGATTAGGATTGAGATAAAGCCTTACACCGGCGTTCCTGATCGATGCTTTGGTAAAGCCCAGAGAACCGGCCAGAGATCTCATAAGCGATATTCCTGAGAGAATAAATACTTCAGAAGGAGCATCACCGTAACGGTCTGTAACTTCATCAATGAAGTCGCTGTAGGATTCGAATCCGCTGATGTCACCAATACGTCTGTAGCAGCTCATTCTTGCAGCTTCATCCTGGATGTACGATGCAGGAATATACGCATCGTAATCGACCTCAACAGAGAACCCTTTTTCTGCTGTTTCAGAGTGACCTGCGAGAACGTCGGAATCCAGAACTTCGTCTTTTCCGGTCTTAAGGCGGCGTACTTCTTCATCGAGCAGACGGCAGTACAGTTCGTAACCGATAACGTCCATCTGTCCATGCTGTTCTGCGCCCAGGAGACTTCCTGCACCACGGACTTCGAGATCGCGCATGGCGATTCTTACACCGGAACCGAGTTCGGTAAATTCACGGAGCGCGTTAAGTCTCTTAGTTGCTTCCTCGTTAAGAACTGAATCAGCGTTATATGTGATGTATGCATATGCCTGTCTGTCAGAGCGGCCGACACGTCCCTTTATCTGATAGAGCTGTGACAATCCGAAGCGGTCTGCATTCTCTACAATGAGCGTATTAACGTTGGGCATGTCGACACCATTCTCGATGATGGTCGTGCAGACAAGAATGTCGTATTTGCCTTCAATAAAGTCTGTAACCACTGTCTCCAGACCGTTCTCAGGCATCTGTCCGTGTGCATAAGTTACGCGGACTCCGGGCATTGCTTTCGAGAGGAGATCGGCAACCTTATCGATGTCAGATGTCTTGTTGTACAGATAGAAGATCTGGCCGCCTCTGGCAATCTCACGCATGCATGCCTGGGTGATGATCTGCTCATCGTAACCCATAACGTATGTCTGGACTGCGCGTCTGTTGAACGGCGCCTCTTCCAGAGTAGAGATATCCCTGATTCCTGACAGGGACATGTGAAGTGTTCTAGGAATAGGAGTAGCCGAGAGTGACAATACATCGACGTCTGTCTTCAATGACTTGATCTTCTCTTTGTGGTTAACGCCGAACCTCTGCTCCTCGTCAATTACGAGAAGGCCCAAATGCGGCGGTTTTACGTCGTTAGACAGAACCCTGTGCGTACCGATGATTACATCGATCTTACCGTTCTTTATATCTGTCAGGTTCTGCCTGATCGTTGCCTGCGGAACAAATCTGGACAGGAGGCAGACGTTTACAGGGAAGTCCTTTACCCTGCTCATGAAATTTTCATAGTGCTGCTGGGCCAGAAGTGTTGTCGGCGCGAGCATTATTACCTGTCTGCCGTTCATTACTGCCTTAAACATCGCCCTGAAAGCGACTTCCGTCTTACCGAATCCGACATCTCCACAAAGGAGTCTGTCCATCGGTCTCTCGGATTCCATGTCTGCCTTTATCTCATGTACTGCGCGGAGCTGGTCGTCTGTCTCAACAAACGGGAACTTATCTTCAAACAGCTTCTGCTGCTCTTCATCAGGAGCGCATGCAAAGCCCTTGTTTACGCTCCTTGCGGCATAAATCTTCAACAGGTCGTATGCAACTTTCTTGATCGCTTCCCTCGCACGTGAAACGGACTTCTTCCACTCATCGCCGCCGAGTCTCGACAGCTTCGGATCCTTCTCACCCGGACCGACATATTTCTGGAGCGAATCGAGATTTTCAGGCAGGATGTAAAGAGTCTCACCCTTAGCATAAGTGAGCTTCAGATAGTCTTTGCGGATCTCTCCGACCTTCATGTTGATGAGGCCTTCGTAGCGTCCTACACCGTGTTTGTCATGAACGACATAATCTCCGGGGCTGATCTCGCTAAAGAAATTGATCCTGTTTCCGCCCTTTTTCTTTGTGGGACGTTTTTGTTCTGCTCCGTAGAGTTCCTGCTCGCCAAGGATCGTGATTCCGAGAAGAGGATAGTTAAATCCTGCCGGCAGAGGACTGTCGATTATGTCCGTAAAGCAGTCGTATCCCGACAAACGTTCCTTGAGCTGCTCGCTGCGCCTGCCGTGATGGGCAATAAGATAAACATTTTGGTTCTTCTTAAGAAGTGTCGCGAGCTCCTCTGCCCTGCCCGAATAGTTATCAGCAGGAAAGCCCGTAACTGTATGCGTTTTGCCGCCTGGCAGGCCGTTTCCGGAGGATTGGAACATTGATAAAGTAACAATGTTATCCAGGTTATCGAGCGACTTCATGAGCTTTGACAGGTTCACCATCGCCATCGGTGAACACGTCGGCGCGATACCGATCTCAAAAGACTCCCTGCATCTTTGCGCATACTCGCCTGCATAAGCGTTCAGTCTGGCATCGATATCTACCATTTCGTCTGCGAAGAACACAACGTCATCGCTGTTTATATAATCTATTGCCGTCTGAAAGTCTTCCAGAATCACTCCGAGCCATCTGGCGATACCTGTAGGCTCTATACCGTTCCTGACCTTCTCAGCGTCGCCTGTGGCGGTTCTGGACAGGAGTTCTGATGCTCTTCTTGCTTCTCTCGTGGCAGTGTTCATTTTCGAGAGGTCTTCACGTACACGCTCGAGGATCAGTTCAGCGATCTCATCGCGCTTATCCTCAGGGAATGCGTATACGGACGCAGGCACAACGACAGTCTCTTCCAACTGCCCTGTCGATCTCTGTGTCTCCCTGTCGAAAGTTTTTATCTGGTCTATTTCAGTATCAAAAAAACTGATTCTGACAGGCTCTGAATAAGAAGGCGAATAGATGTCGACAATGTCTCCCCTTACAGAGAACTCGCCCTTCTCCATTACCTGTGGAACATTCTCGTAACCGTTTAAAACGAGCAGGTCGACGAGGTCGTCACGCTCCATCTCACCGCCTGTCTTGAGCTTAATGATCCTCTTCGCGAAAACATCAGCCCGCTCAAGTTTATTAAGTAATGCACCTGCAGTTATTACAGCAGCCCCAAAATCGCCTGTAACGAGCTCTGAGAGGCTCGCAGACCTGTTTAGCTCTAATTCTCTTGAAGAAGCCTCCGCGCTCACCAGAGACAATTCTGAGGGCATCAGAAGGCTGACAGGACCATCGGTGAATGCAGCACAGTAAGATGCGGTACTCCTCGCCCTCGCGCTGTCAGGTTCGATAAAGACAGCCTTACGGTTATTAAGGCGCGCCAGAGCCATGGCAACAAAGACCTTCTGCTCGTTGCAAAGGCCTGTGATGTTAAGATGCTTGCCCGTCTTAAGACTTAGCGAGAATTCAGATACGAGCTCTTTATCAGATTCGATCCTGGAAAGAAGCTCTATGAGCTTGTTATCCATTAGAGATAATCTCCTCTACGGCTTCACAAGCCTTAACAAAAGCGTCGTTAAGAAGCTTCCGCTCATCCTGAGGGACTTCTGAAAGAACATAGTTTACGAGTTCCCAGTTCTCAGGAACCGGACCTGTGCCGATCCTTACTCTGGGGAATTCTTCAGTACCAAGGAGCTGGATACATGAGCGCATGCCGTTATGTGTGCCGGCGCTGCCCTTCGGTCTTACTCTGATGGTACCCTTGGCGATATCAATATCGTCGTAAACGGTGATAATATTCTTCGGCGGCACCTTATAGAATCTGCTGATCTCTACAAGGCACTCACCGGAATTATTCATGTATGTAGTGGGCTTAATGATGATGACATCCTGCCCTGCTATCTTGCCTTTGCCCCAAAGGCCCTTGTACTTCTCTTTGCCGAGAAAAATGCCGTGCTTATCCGCGAGCATATCTACAGCGAGATAGCCCATATTGTGCCAAGTATAAATATACTGTTTTCCCGGATTACCGAGCCCGGCTACTATCCACATAACAAACCGTCCGCGAAGAATCAGACCTCAGAACGTCTGTCGTCAAGTCTGATGTAGTTCTCGCCTCTCATACGGCTCTTGTCTGCAACCCAGTTATCCTTGTTGAGCTGCTTCGATCTGCCGATACCCAAAGAGAGCGCCGGAACATCAGATGTGATCGTGGAACCTGCTGCGATATAGCAGTCCTTACCGAGAACAACGGAAGATACGATATTGGAGTTACCTCCGATAAATACGTTATCTTCGATCGTACAGCCGATCTTGTCCTGACCGTCGAAGTTACATGTAACTGTTCCGCATCCGAAGTTAACGTTGCGGCCGACCTTTGAGTCACCGATGTATGTAAGGTGACGGGCACGTGTGTACTCACCGATATCAGAACCCTTAACCTCAACGTATGCGCCGAGTGTAACGTGATCGTCGATCTTAGACTCAGGTCTGATGTGTGTATAAGGCCCGATACGGCAATCCTTGCCGATGGAGCTGGATGCGATGATGGAATTATCTACAACAGTACCGTCACCGATGTCTGAACAGTCGATTCTGGTATTCTCACCGATGATGCAGTCGCAACCGATATTTGTGTTGCCGAGAAGTGTTGTGCCGGGAAGGATAACCGTATCCTGGCCGATCTCAACTGCGTGGTGGATCCATGTAGCGTTAGGGTCAACGATCTCAACACCGTTTCTCATGTGGCGCTCAAGAATTCTGTGATTCATGATGTCTCTTACCTGAGCGAGCTGGATTCTGTCGTTAACTCCCCTTGTATCGTCAAAATCGCATACAACGGCGCCTACTGTGTAGCCGTCGCCAATAAGGATTCCAATTGTATCTGTGAGGTAATATTCCTTCTGCGCGTTATTAGCGCCGATTCTTCCCAATGCTGAGAGGAGCAAAGGTGTCTTGAAGACATACATTGAAGAATTGATCTCTTTTGTCTTGAGCTCTTCGGGTGTGCAGTCCTTGTGCTCTACGATCTTAATAACGTTGCCGTCCTTACCTCTTATGATTCTGCCGTATCCTGTCGGATCATCTGCCTCAGCAGTGATGAGGATAGCTGCACAGTTTGAAGAAGCACTGTCGAAAGCATCGAGAGCCTTCTTGATCGTATCTGCTGATACCATCGGGCAGTCACCCGGAAGAACGATCGTGAGACCGTCTCTGCCTTCGAGGAAAGGCGCAGCCTGCATAACGGCATGTCCTGTACCTCTCTGTTCTTCCTGAAGCACGTAAGCGACATTCTCGCCCAACACGCCTCTGATTTCTGCCTGTGCCTCACCTACTATATATACCTGATCCTGGCAGCCTGCCGCCTGAAGAGCATCAGCTACCCATTGAATAATCGGTTTGCCCGACACCTGAAACACGACCTTTGAATGCTTTGACTTCATTCTCGTGCTCTTACCTGCCGCCATAACAACCGCACTGATTTCCATAAATGAACCTCTAAATTAATTATTTGGGAATACCCTTAGTATTATATCAAATCTTAACTATGTAATAAATGAAGAGCCCTGCGCTTATTGGGACAAAGTGCAGGGCTTTAAGTTCTTGTTTACAGCTCGAAAGTGCTTAAATTACAAGCCTTCCGCTTATCAGAGACCTTCAACGGAAGCGATAGCCTCACGCATATTTGCCTCAGATTTCTTGAGGAGCTGGTACTCTTCGTCAGTAAGACGCATGTCGATGATCTTATCAACGCCGTTAGCACCGATGAGTGCAGGAACGTCGAGAGTAACACCGGAAATACCGTACTCACCGTTAAGTCTTGTAGATACTGTTCTGATTGTGTGCTCGTCTTCTGTGATGCTTCTGAGAAGTGTTGCAGCACTTACAGCGATACCGTTGAATGTAGCGCCCTTGAGCTTGATGATCTCTGCACCGGAAGACTTTGTCTTCTGAGCGATCTCAGCCTTAACGTCGTCACCGAAAGGTACGCCGATAGCTTCTGCATACTCATCGATAGACATACCTGCAACGTGTGTGTGGCTCCATGCAGGGAACTGTGTCTCGCCGTGCTCACCGAGGATATAACCGTGAACGTTTCTTACGTCAACGCCAAGCTGTCTTGAGATAAGGACTCTGAAACGGGCAGAGTCGAGGTTTGTACCGGAACCGATGATCTTGTTTGAAGGAAGTCCGGACCATTCAGCAACTTTATATGTAACGAGGTCGCAAGGATTTGAGATAACCATGATAACACCCTTGTTGTAGTGCTCCATGATGCTGTCAGTAATGATGTGAGCGAGCTTGACGTTCTTCTTTGCAAGGTCAAGTCTTGTCTCGCCTTCTTTTCTGGGGATACCAGCTGTGATGATGATGCAGTCTGCATCCTTAACATCAGAATAATCACCATCGTGAATGTACATATCGCCAATGAACGGAAGTCCGTGGCTGATATCAAGAGCCTCACCCTTAGCCTTGTCCTTATTTACATCGATAAGAACGAGCTCTGAGCAGAGCTGCTGCATAGCGATTGCGAAAGCAGTGGTTGATCCTACTGCACCTGCGCCGATAATAGCGACCTTTGTTCCTTCTTGTTTATACATGTCTCATATGCCCCCTTTTGTAGCAGTATGAATGATATCAGTAAAGAATATTCAAATAAAGTCATTATTCGTTGCAAAATTTACCTAAAAAATGCACTTACAAACTGCCGTGCAAGTGTAATTTGATAATTTGATAATCAAAGTTTTCGCTCTGTTTTATGGGGTTTCAGGCCTGTTTTAGTCCCCAAAACCGAATTGACGGTTAAAAATGAAGCGGCTTATTTCTTTGTATTCAAGATTGAAACCATAAAAACGGCGCAGGACCTTGGTCCCACGCCGTCTGTTATTTGATTTGCCTGATCGAAAATCAGATCTCCTGAGGGAGCTCCAATGTTCTTTCTGCATTGAGCTTTGTGCAGAGTTCAACAAACTTGTCGAGAGCAACGCCCTGGAGCTGCTTGTTGGAACCTCTTACGTTAACAGATACTGTGTTCTCAGCAGCTTCCTTGTCACCTACGACGAGGATATAAGGATCCTTCATCTGCTTGAACTTCTTGATCTTGTCTCTCATGTTAACGTCTGTTAAGTCGGACTCAACTCTTACGCCGGCCTTTGTGAGAGCGTCAACAACCTTCTGTGCATACTCATTGTGCTCAGGTCTGATCGGAACTACAGCAACCTGATAAGGATTGAGCCAGAACGGGAAAGCGCCCTTGAAGTGCTCTGTGATGATTCCGATGAAACGCTCGAAAGAACCGAAGATAGCTCTGTGGATAACGATAGGCATCTTCTGAGCGCCATCCTTGTCAACGAATGTGAGCTCGAAGTTGTGAGGGAGCTGGAAGTCGAGCTGGACTGTACCACACTGCCACTCACGTCCGAGAGCATCCTTGATCTGAAGGTCGATCTTCGGGCCGTAGAATGCGCCGTCGCCTTCGTTGATCTCGTAGTTGCCATCACCATACTTCTCGTCGAGAATAGCCTTCAGAGAAGCTTCAGCAGAGTTCCAGGACTCGATATCACCCATGAAGTCATCAGGTCTTGTTGAGAACTCAGCTCTGTATGTGATACCGAATGTCTTGTAGATCTCGTCTGCAATAGCGATAACGTCCTTGATCTCGTCCTTGATCTGGTCAGGTGTAACGAATGTATGGTCATCGTCCTGACGGAACTCCTGAACTCTGAAAAGACCGTTCATCTGACCGGACTTCTCTTTACGGTGGAGTACATCGTACTCACTGTAACGGATAGGAAGTTCCTTATAAGAGTGCATTGTTCTCTTATAAGACATCATTGCGTTAGGGCAGTTCATAGGCTTAGCTGCCATTGTATCCTCAGCATCAACGGAATACTGCTCGGGAGCCTCTTCGCCCTGAATAGCGTCAGTAGCGTTAACACCCTTTGTGATACCGGGAACGATGAACATGTTGTTCTGATAGTGTGCCCAGTGTCCGGAAATAAGCCAGAGCTTCTTGTTGTTGATCAAAGGAGCAGATATCTCTGTATATCCATGCGCACCCTGGATCTCTCTGGAGTACTTCATGAGCTCCTGATAGAGGATCCATCCTCTCGGGAGCCAGTAAGCCATACCGGGAGCTGTTTCACGGAACATAAAGAGGTCAAGAGCTGTACCGATCTTCTTGTGGTCTCTCTCCTGTGCTTCCTTGAGCCATGCGAGATGAGCCTTGAGCTCGTCCTTTGAAGGGAAAGCAAAGAGATAGATTCTCTGGAGCTGGTCTCTCTTCTCATCACCTCTCCAGTATGCACCGGATACATTCTTGATCTTGAATGCTGCGCTGAAAAGTTCCTGTGAATTATCTACGTGAGGACCACGGCAAAGGTCGATAAAGTCATCACCTGTGTTATATGTTGAGATTGTCTCGCCTGCGGGCAAGTCATTGATAAGTTCTGTCTTGAACTTCTGACCCTTAAAGATTTCGAGGGCTTCTTCCTTTGAGATCTCCTTGCGTGTCCAATTCTCCCTACGCTTGATGATCTCGTGCATCTTCTCTTCGATAGCCGGGAAATCTTCCTCTGTTACTGTTCTCGGAAGGATAAAGTCATAATAGCATCCATCCTCGATTTCCGGTCCGATTGCGTACTGTACCTCTGATCCGAAGATCTCGATCACTGCCTTAGCCATGATGTGTGCCAAAGAGTGGCGGTACACCTTCAATACTTCTTCTTTTTCCATTTGTAAATTCCTCCTCTAGAGTTTTATGCACAGAACCGCTGTGCAGATAGTAGCAGATTGTATCACAAATATAAAGAAAATGCTTATAATATAAAAACCTTATATAGAACGTTTGTTCTAAAACAATAGAGCCCTTCCGAAATCGGAAAGGCTCTATAGCTTTTGGCGGAGGCTGTGGGATTCGAACCCACGTGGCCCGTGAAGGCCAAACAGTTTTCAAGACTGCCTCGTTATGACCGCTTCGATAAACCTCCATACCTAAAGGCACTTAAGTATACATAATCTAAAGACGGTTTGCAAGGGTTATCTTTAAACCGCCCTAATTATATATACCGTGGGCCCTTAGTTTGTTCGATTACTGGCCGCAGAGGATCTCGATGAGTTTATCTAATTCCTCGTTGTTCTTATAGTCGATAACAATGCGTCCGCGTCCTGTTGCACCGTCGAGCACCTTGAGCTTAACTTTAGCGCCAAGAATCTTCTTGAGCTTTGTCTCAACTTCTTTTGAGCTTAATGCCACACGGATATCCTGCTCAACGACTGCTTTCTTAGCAGAAGGATTCTCCTGAGCCTCAATATACTTCTTAACAAGTACTTCAGCCTGTCTGACGCTCAGATCACGTGTCATGATGACATCAGCTACCTTGCGCTGGTCTTCTTTCTCCTTAAGGCTGAGGAGGACCTTTGCGTGACCTTCTGAGAGATCTCCCCTGCTTACGAATTCCTGGAGAGATTCATCAAGCTTAAGGATACGGAGAGTATTAGCGATCGTGGCTCTGGGCTTACCGAGTTTCTTCGCGAGGAGTTCCTGAGTAAGCTTATAGCTGTCCATGAGTTCCTGCATTGCTGTAGCTTCTTCAATAGGATTCAGGTCTTCTCTCTGGATGTTCTCGATGAGAGCCTGCTCCATTACCTGTCTGTTTGTAAGATCTCTTACAATAGCAGGAATTACGGAGAGCTCGGCGATACGTGCAGCTCTCCAGCGGCGCTCACCTGTAACGATCATATAACCATCGCCTTTACGCTGTACGATGATAGGCTGGATGACACCGTTTTCCTTAATTGATGAAGCGAGCTCATTGAGCGCCTCATCATCGAATACCTTACGGGGCTGACCGTCGTTAGGAGAGATGTCATTGATCTTGAGTTCAACAACAGAATCTCTCTTGTTTTCCGGAATTCCTTCAGATGAGAGGAGAGCGCCAAGGCCCTTACCCATAGCTGATTTCTTCGGAGCAGAAGTTAATGTTACTGCTTTTTTTGCAGGTGTCTTCTTAGCAACAGGAGCAGGTTTCTTGGCTGCGACTGTTTTCTTTACAGGAGCCTTTTTGGGTGCTGCTTTTGCAACAGACTTTACTGCCTTCTTAGCAGGTGTTGTCTTCTTAGTTGCTACGGTCTTCTTTGAAGGAGTTGCCTTCTTTGCAGCAGGCTTAGCTGTTTTTACTGTCTTCTTTGATGAAGCCTTTGCTGTTGTCTTCTTTGTATTTGCCATGTTTTGTCTCCTTTTATACTCTCTTCAAAATCTCTTTTACCAAAGCCTCGTATGCCTTGGCACCCTTTGAATTCTTATCATAATCACAGATAGCAAGACCGTGGCTCGGAGCCTCTGCGAGTCTTACGTTTCTAGGGATTACAGTCTTGAAGACTTTGCCTCCAAAATACTTATCAGTCTCTTCTTTTACCTGGCGCGAGAGCTGTGTTCTCATATTGAACATTGTAAGAACAACACCCAGAATCTCGAGATCAGGATTGAGCTTTTTCTTAACGATATTGATCGTATCCATCAGCTGTGACAGACCCTCAAGAGCGTAGTATTCGCCCTGGATCGGAATTACAAGACGGTCAGCTGCTGTGAGAGCATTGATAGTCAGAAGACCCAATGACGGCGGGCTGTCGAGGATTATGAAGTCATAAGCATCAGCTACTGATTCAATAGCATTTTTGAGGATCTGTTCTCTGGAAATAACAGTAACCAATTCAACCTCTGCACCGGCAAGATTGATATTAGTAGGGCAGATGTCTACATTCTCAGCGTTTGTCTCGTATACGACATCAGCAAGAGATGCATCATTGATAAGAACATCATATACAGTCTGTTCGAGCTCACGCTTATCAATTCCGAGGCCGCTTGTAGCATTAGCCTGCGGATCCATATCTATAAGGAGAACCTTCTTCTTTTTCTTGCCAAGGAAAGCAGCAAGGTTAACAGCGGTTGTAGTCTTTCCAACTCCGCCTTTTTGGTTTACAAGAGCAATTACGGTTGCCATATTTAACTCCTTTAAAATAATATTCCTATATCAATACGATAATTCTATCATTTTGAATATGATATTTATATGTCAACTTAGATACAAAATACCAAATGTTCCACGTGGAACATTTTCGCTTTTGTCATGTTGCGATATTCAACCCGGAAAAACAATTGTTCCACGTGGAACAATCAGTAAAAGAAACGGGTGCCGTTCAAAAACAGCACCCGCGTATGGATATTATTACAAATAACCCTGTTAGTTGTCAATATTAGCCAGCTTAGCGTTCTCCTGGATGAATTCCTTACGAGGTTCAACCTGGTCACCCATAAGGAGGTTAAATGTTTCATCTGCTTCCTGTGCATCCTTAAGAGTTACTCTCAGGAGTTTTCTTGTAAGAGGATTCATTGTTGTATCCCAGAGCTGTTCAGAGCTCATCTCACCGAGACCTTTGAATCGCTGGATAAGCGGATTGTCCCACTTATGTTCAGCCTTGATCTGCTCGATCTCCTTATCATCGTAAGCATAATAAGCTTCATCACCCTTATAAACCTTATAGAGCGGCGGGCATGCGATGTAAACGTATCCGCCTTCTACAAGAGGCTTCAAGTATCTGAAGAAGAATGTGAGCAGGAGAGTTCTGATGTGAGAACCGTCGACATCGGCATCGGCCATGATGATGACCTTATGATATCTGAGCTTTGTTTCATCGAACTCATCTCCGATACCAGCTCCAAGTGCCATAACAACCGGCTGGAGCTTCTCGTTTGAATATACCTTGTCGATTCTAGCCTTCTCAACGTTGAGCATCTTACCCCAGAGAGGAAGAATAGCCTGATACTTTCTCTCTCTGCCCTGCTTAGCAGATCCGCCTGCGGAGTCACCCTCAACGATGAAGATCTCACAGAACTCAGCTTCATCGCTCTGACAGTCTGCAAGCTTACCGGGCAATGCATTGTTCTCAAATACTGTCTTTCTTCTTGTGAGTTCTCTTGCTCTCTTTGCAGCATCTCTTGCTCTGGAAGCAGAGAGGCACTTATCCATGATGAGCTTTGCAATATCAGGATGTTCTTCGAGATAGATCTCGAGCTTCTCATATACTGCACTGTCTACCATCGGTCTGATCTCAGCATTACCGAGCTTACTCTTTGTCTGTCCTTCGAACTGAGGATCAGGAAGTTTTACTGAGATAATTGCAGCGAGACCTTCTCTTGTATCTTCACCCTGGAGCTTTACATCTCCATCCTTAATGAACTTATACTTCTTTGCATAGTCATTGATGGCTCTTGTCATGGCAGCACGGAAACCAACAAGGTGTGTACCGCCTTCAGGAGTTGCAATGTTATTTGCATATGTATATACAGTCTCCTGATATGAATCATTGTACTGGAGAGCGATCTCAACAAAGTTATCTCCCTGCTTTGTAGCAAAGTAAATAGGAGGTGTGTTGATTGCTTCCTTATGTCTGTTGAGATACTCAACGAATGAGATAATACCACCCTCATAATGGAGGTGCTTTTTAACAGGCTCAGCGCCTCTGTCATCTGTAAGATCAATAGTTACTTCCTTATTAAGGAATGCCATTTCACGGTAACGTGTGATCATTGAATCAAAGTCAAATACGATGTCAGGGAAGATGGAATTATCAGGAATAAAGTTAGTCTTCGTACCTGTATCATCCTTATCACATGTGCCTACGATATGAAGCGGAACTGTTGTCTTACCCTTCTCAAATTCGATCTCATAGATGTTGCCATCACGGCGAACCTGTACCTTCATGTGATCAGCCAGAGCGTTAACTACAGACGCACCTACGCCGTGCAAACCACCGGAAATACTGTATGCTCCGCCACCGAATTTACCGCCTGCGTGAAGTACTGTATGAACGACTTCAACAGTAGGTATTCCGAGCTTCGGATGGTTACCTACAGGGATTCCTGAACCGTTATCCGTAACAGTAACTGAACCGTCTTTTTCAAGTACTACATCGATTGTATCGCAACGTCCTGCAAGAGCTTCGTCTACTGAGTTTGCGACGATCTCATAAATAAGGTGATGAAGGCCTCTTAATGTCGTATCACCGATATACATTCCCGGACGCTTTCTTACAGCTTCCAGACCTTCAAGGACCTGAATATCATCTTCGCTGTATTCACTGCTGTTAGATGTATCAAAACTGTCCTGATCACCTTCTGCAGCCAAAACATCAGCCATGGATTCTTCCTTAAAATCCTCAGTAAGAGCTCTGGGGTTTTCTGCCAGATTCTTGAGCTCATCATCGTCACCTTCCTCAACCGGCTGGAAGTAGAGGTCTACTGCACCGGAAGGACGTGCCTGAGACTGTTCTGAGGAGGCAGAATTCTCCTCAAAATTGAAATTCTTCTCGTCATTTTCCTTCATAAATGTTAAAACTCCTATTCTTAGCAGCAAATCCCGTCAAATGCCTGGAAATGCTGAATTTGTAACATTGTTATCGGGGTAATATCAGTAGTTTTCCCCGGATGAAAGTCTGTTTAATATCAGGCTGGCGGAGAGTGAACAAACATATGTTTTATCATCTGTAATTACCAGTGACTTCGGAATATCGTCGGTCACATACTGTAATCTGCCTTGTTCATCCTCGCTGTTAATGAACTCTGATATATACTTCTGGGAAGGGAGGACAGTCTCAAGGTCAATTACCGCAGTAACCGACGATTTGAGCACTGAGAGATCATTACCGATGTGAATGAACAAAATGAGCCTCCAAACAGTCTTATTCATCCTATAACTAATAAATTATAACATAAAGAATAAATATAATATGCTAATTATAATAAAAGATTGGGGCAAAAATGACCTGTTTTTAGCGCAATTTGGCCTATAATCAGGCCATTTTCTCTATTTTTCCGTTATCTACGCAATAAAACTCTGCCTTGTCAGCGCCTTCCATAACGTCTATTTCTTCGCCAATCATGTTCCTGTCAGTACATGTGATGAAGATCTGAGCGTTCTTCATGGCCGATACCAGGCTCATTCTTCTGGTCTTATCAAGCTCTGAGAATACATCATCCAGAATAAGGATCGGGGTAGAGGAGACGAACATTTTGATTATCTCCAATTCAGAGAGTTTTAAAGCCAATGCAGCCGTTCTCTGCTGTCCCTGTGATGAGAAATTCTTCATAGCCAGACCATCTAATTTGATTATGATGTCATCTCTATGGATTCCAATAGATGAAATGTGCTTATCGATGTCATAACTCCGGACAGATTTCAGCTTAGAAAGTACTAAATCAGAGAGAATACCCTTAATTCGCCCATAATCGCTCTCTGAGAGGCCTTTATGCATAAACTCGTCATACTTACAGTTTTCATTTAGGAACGCTTCCAGGGCCCCTACAGCGCCGTATACGGTACTATACTCTATAGAGAGGTTCTCTTTGCCGCCCGAAATACTGCCGTGATGCTTTGAAGCGGTATCAGAAATGAGCTTTGCGAACTTAAATCTCTTCAGAATGATCTCTGCTGACAGTTCTGCCAGTGAGAAATCCCAGAAATCCAGCTGCTGATCAATCATTTCAGGCATATTCTGGCTTGATTTAATACTCTTAAGAAGGGCATTTTTCTGCGCCAGGAGCTTACTGTAATTGCTTAAAAGATTGAAATATGAAGGTGATATCTTGGATATCAGGGTATTTAAGAACTTACGCCTGTATGCAGGTGCATTTTTTACGATATTGAGATCTTCAGGCGCGAAAATAACAATGTTACATACGCCAATATATTCAGAAACTTTATCTACCGGTGCATTATCCCTGATCAATATTCTTCCTGCTCTGCTGTATTTGCTTAAGGAAGACTTTTCAGTGTAATAACAGGATGACATCTGGACGTTGCTGCCATCATCATCAGACAGATCCAGACTTACTTTATATTCATTCTCACCAAATTTAATAAGGTCAGAATCTTTACTGGTCCTATGTGAAGTAATACTGGAAGCAACGTATATTCCTTCAACCAGATTAGTCTTTCCCTGGGCATTATTACCATAGAAAATATTAACAGAAGGCCCGACATCCAAATCGAGCCTTCCGTAATTTCTGAAGTTTTCTAAATGTATGCTTCTTATGAACATTATCTTCTGATAGGAAGAATAAGATAAATGTACTTTTCACCCTCAACAGGCTTAATGATGCAAGGTCCCTGACCACCATTAACTTCAACCTTAATGATCTCATCATCAATATTCTTAAGTACATCAAGAACATATCTGGAGTTGAAATCAACATCAATGAGATCACCTTCGAGGCTGATATCAATATTCTCCTGGAGATTACCTCTGGCAGATGTAGCCTGAACTGTGAGCTCAGAAGGATTATTGCTTAAGAATCTAACAGGGCACTTACGATCATCAGTCATGATGATAAGTGAAGCTCTATCTACAGCATCAAGGAACTGCTTACGGTTGATTGTAATAACAGTCTTAGGATTCTTAGCAATGATCGAATCAAAATTAATGAACTGACCTTCGATAAGACGTGAGATCATTCTTACGTTACCAATGTCGAAAAGGAGATTCTGCATTGATGTATAAATATTGATTTCAGCATCTTCGTCATCACTTAATATCTTACTCATCTCAGTAAGAGCCTTACCTGGAACGATATAGTTGATCTTAGGGAAGTCATTGCCCATATCTTCACGGTTAATAGCCATTCTGAAACCGTCGATTGATACAACAGAGAGAACAGAACCGTCACTTACGATATTACTACCTGTAAGAACAGGACGTGAATTATCACGTGATACCGCGAAGATAGTATGGTTGATCATATTCTTAAGGATCTTCTGACCCATTACGATCTTCTCAGCTTCATTCTCCTCAATTTCAGGGATCTTCGGGAACGGTTCAGGATCAAGACCGGCAATCTTAAATTCTGCCTGTCCGCACTTAATTGTTGTCTGGAAATTATTATCTGAAATTATGTCTACTTCAGGCTCAGGAAGTTTTCTGATGATGTCACCAAAGAACTTAGAATCAATAACTACGGCACCTTTTTCAGTAACTGAAGCTTCTACATCTGCCTCGATACCTGTCTGGAGATCGTAACCTGTAAGTTTGATCTTATTGTCATCTGATGCTTCTATAAGAATTCCGTTAAGGATATTAACTGTGCTGTTGGCAGTAACTGCTCTTTGAACGATTGAGACATTATTTACCAAATCATCTCTGCTGCATGTAAACTTCATCTAAAGCTTTCCGCCTTCCTATAATAAAATATTTTAAATATTATACACTTATTTTATCCAAAATATATAGTTTAACGGTGTTACAAACTGAGATTTTTAGGACATTATCCAGGACTTTGACTGCCGGTCTTACAATACTTTAAATTAGCTCTTATTAGCCTTATTATGTCGTGTACAAATGTGCAAAACTTCCCGAAAACCCTGATTTTTAGAGCAATTTAGAAAACCATAACATGTATAAAATACTTCTGATAATTGTTCACAAAAATACCCTTTTGAACACTGTTACATTTGTGAACAAACCGTCTACAGATAATCTACCGGGAGTTATGCACTTAAGAACAAAAAATGTTCAAATCATGTAATGAGTTTATAAATCTCTTCAGCCTGATTTTTTAACGAAGGATTCTCATCTACATTGTCACAACCGTGCATAACAGTTGTGTGTTTACGTCCGCCGAATATCTGGCCGATCTTCTCGTATTTGAGTTCGAGATAATCTCTGCAGATAAACATGGCAACATTGCGTGCTGTTGATATTTCAGCGCTTCTGAGCTTAGAAGTAATTTTATCCGGAGTCAGATCATAGTAATTTGCTACAGCATTAATAACTATGTCAGGTGTCAGATATTTCTTATTTCCACTGACGAGCGGATCAACTATCTTACGGATGTCATCCAAAGAGAGCTCACCATTAGCGAGTGTAATATAAGAAGAAATAGTATTAAATGCACCGTTAAGCTGTCTGATATTAGTTGTTACGTTTTCGCAGACATAATCTATGATCTCATCAGATAAAGTGAAGTTCTCATTTTTAAGCTTACTTAAGAAAATAGCCTTACGTGTCTCAAAATCCGGTGGTTGGACATCAAACATGATACCGTCCTGGAAACGGGAAGTAAGTCTGTTGTCAAGTTGTGTAAGATTGGCAGGAGCCTTATCGCAGGTAATTACGATCTGCTTTCCGGCTTCAATCAACGCCTCGAAAGTATTAAAGAACTCTGTCTGGACACTGTCCTTACCGATAAGGAACTGGATGTCATCGATAAGAAGGACATCTACAGTACGGAATTTATTACGGAATTCTGTGTAATTCTTATTCTGGATCGTAGCAATGAAGGCATTTGTAAATGCCTCACATGTTGTATAAATAACTTTCTTTCCGGGCTGATTTTCCAGGATCGCATTACCGATAGCCTTCATGAGGTGGGTCTTACCAAGACCTGAATTACCCCATAAAAAGAATGGGTTTCTCTGCTTCTGGCCTGGTTTTTGTGAAACTGAAACAGCGGAAGCATGGGCAAAACGGTTACAGTCGCCTACGACGAAATTCGCGAAAGTGAATTCACCGTTAAGACCTGTAGGAGTAACAAATTCACTTTTGGCCTGTTTTGCAGCCTTTTTCTCGGAATTTACAGTGGAATTAAGGGCGTTATCGTCGCCTGCAAGAATAAACTTAACAGCAAGGGACTTACCGTCATTAGCTGTTCTGATGGCATCTTTAATATGCTTCTCGAGATCCTGACCCTTAACGAGATTCAAAGAAAACTCATCTCTGGCAGCGAGAACGAGTACATCGCCGTCGCTGTGGGCAACAGTCATCTTACTGAGTATGGAATCATAAGTTACACCATCGATATTAACTTTATCGAGCTTCAGAAGTGTAAGTGCATTATCCCAGACAGAACTTCCCATGTAACCCCTCCGTAACAAAAATGACGTGCGAATAACATAATAGCACGGATTCGGGGTATAATGAAGAAGCTTTTATATGTAAAACGTTTGATTTTAGGACAAAAACATGAAAAGGATAGAGAGTAGGAAAGCTGCTGTTGCGAAACAAAAACTGATCAGATCAGGTCTACTGATTCTCAGTATTTTTCTTCTGGTCATAGGTGTGGTTTTGTTATTAATTGAACCTATCAAGCGCATGAACAGGAGCAGGATCTCTAATTCCGCTCTCGCAGTTTTCGATCAGAAAATAGCCCAATCTGAGACTGAATTGACTTATACCGTACCCAGAACAGGTAATGAAGTAGAGGGTGAAGGCTACGATTTTCTCGGAAATATGCAGTTTGAAGAGACAACTCCTTCAGAAGATGAGGGGGAATATGTAACTCTTACATCCATCGGAATCCTTAATATCAGCAGTATCAACTGCAGATATTCCGTCTGGGATGAGGCTTCCCAGGTATCTCTCAGATATGGTCTGGGTCACTATGTTGATTCCGTTATGCCCGGAGAGGCCGGAAACTGCACGATTCTCGGTCACAATTACCGTGACGGCTCAATGTTCCACAGATTAGACGAGGTTCAGATAGGTGACACGGTCGAATTTACGGCTGCTGACGGCACTTACATGACTTTCCATGTAGTCGAGAATAAGGTCGTAAGTGCAGATGAGATCTTGAGCTACGCATTGGGCAGTGCCTCAAGTTCATATCAGCTGACCCTCGTAACATGCACCTATGAGAACGGCGAATGGTACGGTTTGAGAAGGATCGTTATCTGCGAAATGGACTGACTGGAAGGTCCGGATTAAATTGGAAAACATAAAAAGTCCAATTATTTATTATTTCTGTTATAATTGGCGCGGGTTTTTAACAACAATATATATTTAATATTGGAGGAATACATATGGTAACGGCTATCGTTGGCGCAAACTGGGGCGATGAAGGCAAGGGTAAGATCACTGACCTTCTTGCAAATGAATCAGATATCGTAATCAGATTCCAGGGCGGTGCAAATGCAGGACACACCATTATCAACGATCACGGAAGATTTGCACTTCATCTCATGCCTTCCGGTGTCTGCCACGAGAACATTGTAAACATCATCGGCAACGGCGTTGCTCTTGATATCCGCAAGTTCATTAACGAATACAACTCCATCAAGGAGCAGGGACTTAATCCGAAGCTTCTCGTATCTGACAGAGTTCAGGTAGTTATGCCTTACCATGTAGATTTCGATAAATTCGAAGAAGAGAGATTGGGCGGCAAGGCTTTTGGTTCGACAAAGTCCGGTATCGCTCCTTTCTTCTCAGACAAATATGCTAAGATCGGTTTCCAGGTTTCCGAGTTGTTCGACGAAGAGACATTGAGAGAGAAGATCAACCGTGTTCTTGAGATCAAGAATGCACTTCTCGTAAACCTCTATCACAAGGATCCCATCGATTCCGAAGAGCTCCTCAAGGAAATGCTCGAGCAGGGAAAACTCATTAAGCCTTTCGTTACAAACACACAGGCTTACCTCTATGAGGCATTGAAGCAGGACAAGAAGATCCTGTTGGAAGGCCAGCTCGGTACAATGAAGGACCCTGACATGGGTATCTATCCGATGGTTACTTCTTCTTCCACATTGGCAGGTTACGGCTGCGTAGGTGCAGGCATTCCTCCTTATGAGATCAAGAAGATCGTTGTTGTTACAAAGGCATACTCTTCATCAGTAGGCGGCGGTGCTTTCGTTTCAGAGATCCTCGATGAAGCAGTTGCGAAAGAATTAAGAGACAGAGGCGGCGACAAGGGTGAGTACGGCGCTACAACAGGCCGTCCGAGAAGAGTCGGCTGGTTCGACTGCGTTGCTACACGTTACGGTGTAAGACTCCAGGGCGGTACAGATGTTGCTCTCACAAACCTCGACGTATTGGGTTACTTAGATAAGATTCCGGTTTGCACAGCTTATGAGATCGACGGCGAGATCACAAAGGATTTCCCGAATCCCACACAGCTCGACAGATGCAAGCCTGTTATTGAATATCTCCCTTCATGGAAGGGTAAGGGCGAGATCAGGGGCGTTACAGAATACGATAAGCTCCCGAAGGAAGCTCAGGATTATGTAGAGTTCATCGAGAAGGAGATTGGCGTTCACGTTTCAATCGTCTCAACTGGACCTGTAAGAGAAGAGATCATCAGAAGATAAGAATCAAGGCTTACAAAAATCCGGAGTAATTGAATATGAAAAACCTTAAGAACAAAGCAGTAGGACTCATAGTAACTACGGCGTTGCTTGCGAGCGCTCTTTTGCCGACAGCATGTAATGCCAGAGAAGCAAGGGATATCGAGAAGATTCAGGAGATCTCGCAGCAATTCATTGATACATTCAGCACAGGCGATAAGAAGGCCCTGAATGAAATTGTTGAAGAAGATTACTATTACAGAATCGCTAGTAGCGAATATGCCAATATTCTCTTTGCGGCTTCAGCCAGGACAGAAATAGAGACAATCAAAAGTGTTGAGATCAACAGGGAACGCAATACTGCCAGAGTCAGAATGGAGATCTCATATCTTAATCTGATGGATTTCAGCAGAGATTATAACGGTAAAAATTCTTACATGACCGAAGAAGAATATCTCGAAGCGATCGGGAAATATAAGGACCTGGATGATGCAAACTTTACCCTTAATTTCAAATACGATGAAGATGAGGACCGCTGGTTAATAAAGGAGAATTCTGCCAGCAGATATGAAGGCTATTTTAATTGCCCTTATTATCTGAATGTAGTTAAGATCTCACCTGATGAAGCCATGGATGAAGTGACTGGCATTTATTCCGGTCTGGCAGAAGGACAGACAGTATTTGATGATCCTTTTTTCGATTTTGATCCCGCTGATATAAGAGTTTTCGATGATGGAGCTCTGGATTCTAAAATAATCTGCGATGCTGCGGCTGAATTTACAAAAGCATACTTCAAATACATTACTGATCACGGTATTGCCATTGAAACTCAAGACGGTTCCGATTTCGATTACATAATCACGGGATATGTTCCTTCGAGCAGTGAGATATTGAAATACTTCTCCACTGACGAGTATTATACCGAGATTGCAATGGCAGAGATCAGGTCGCAGTATGGCTCTAACAGCGATGTCTGGGACGAAATGTATGCGGGAATCTATTACGATCTGGCAAAGAGAATTCCTGATATGACACCCGAAGAATATGTGACAATAGCTTATGTTGATCCATGGGCGGACGTTACGGAAATCGTTTTCCTCGATAAGTTGTTCCCGATATCTGTTATGGATGTTGTTTGGGCCAGCGATGTTACCCAGGACCAGAAGAACGCATGCCGCAGGAAGGCTGCCGAGAGTCTCTATCTGGCGGGCGAGTTAACAGAGAAGGAATATAAGTCTTATCTTGATAGTCTCGAAAACAGTTCTTCACGCACAACAGAACCCAATACAGGATACTATGGCGGTGATGTCACACCTGTTTTTTGGCAGGGTACCGCAAACTACGTGAACCAGGCAGTGAATGTTGTTGAAGAAGTACCTTCCTGGTCAACAGATAACAGCATTATTTACGGAACGTCCATGCCTGACCAGAACGGCATATATATGCACTATACAAAGGAGCCGGGCTGGGAAGATACAGCAGGTTACTGCCTTGCTACAGAAGGCATAGTCGTAATGGTTAAATTCGACCACAAATTCGCTGCAGGAACGGTTCTCGAATACGACTGGTATATCAACGAAGAACCGTATGGCGAAACGCAGAAAATGGTCGTTAACGAAGACGGAACGGTCGAATTTGAGTTTATGCTCGAAGGCGTGAAGATTCCACAGAGAGGCTCTGTTTCATTCCGTCTCTGGGAAGAAGGACACACTCACGTTATATCATATGTAGTCCTTACCCAAACATAAACATAAAAATACGCTCTGATTTGCACGAATAATCAAACAGATTAGCCTTTTGGCGTTCGATTCAGAGAGTATAATTATCTAATAATATTCAGCTGATTTCGGAGGAATTCCCATGGCCAAGGAAATGATCCTCGTCCTCGATTTCGGAGGACAGTATAACCAATTAATCGCAAGAAGAGTCAGAGAACTCTCGGTCTACAGTGAAGTCAGACCGCACACGATGAGCCTTGATGAGATCAGGGAACTCAATCCTTCAGGAATCATCCTCACCGGCGGACCCAGCACAGTTTACGATGACGATGCACCTAAGTGCTCACCCGAGCTCTTCAAAATGGGAATCCCCGTACTTGGTATCTGCTATGGCGCACAGCTCATGAACTACCTCCTGGGCGGCGAAGTAAAGGCAGCTCCTGTAAGAGAATACGGTCACACAGATGTTATCGTTGATACAGATGCAAAGCTCTTCACAGACATTTCACCCAAGACTGTTTGCTGGATGAGTCACACAGTTTATATCGCTAATCCTGCTCCCGGATTCAAGATTACTGCACATACAGAGGTTTGCCCTGTTGCTGCAGCCGAGAACGTTGAGCAGAACCTCTATTGCGTACAGTTCCATCCGGAAGTTGTTCATACAGTTGAAGGCACAAAGATGCTCGCAAACTTCGTAAAGAATGTTTGTAAGTGTAAGTGCGACTGGAAGATGGATTCTTTCGTTGAGACATCCATAAAAGAGATCCGTGAGAAGGTCGGCAACGGCCGCGTTCTCTGCGCTCTGTCAGGTGGTGTCGATTCATCCGTTGCTGCAGTACTCCTCTCAAAGGCAGTAGGTAAGCAGCTCACATGCGTATTCGTAGACCACGGACTTCTCCGTAAGAACGAGGGTGATGAGGTTGAGGCGGTATTCGGACCTGAAGGACCTTACGATCTTAACTTCATCAGAGTCAACGCACAGGAGCGTTTCTATTCAAAACTCGCAGGCGTTGAAGATCCTGAAACCAAGCGAAAGATAATCGGCGAAGAATTCATCAGAGTCTTCGAAGAAGAAGCAAAGAAGGTCGGCGCAGTCGACTTCCTCGTTCAGGGTACCATCTATCCTGATGTTATCGAATCAGGCCTCGGCAAGAGTGCTGTAATTAAGTCACACCACAACGTAGGCGGACTTCCTGACTATGTTGATTTCAAAGAGATCATTGAGCCTTTAAGACTCCTGTTCAAAGATGAAGTTAGAAAGGCAGGTCTTGAGCTCGGCATTCCCGAAAACCTTGTTTTCCGTCAGCCGTTCCCGGGTCCGGGCCTCGCTATCAGAATCATTGGCGAAGTTACTGCAGAGAAGGTTAAGCTCGTACAGGATGCAGATGCCATCTTCAGAAGAGAGATGCAGCTCGCTGGTTTTGACAAGTACGCAAACCAGTATTTCGTAGCACTTACAAATATGCGTTCAGTAGGGTGCATGGGCGACGAGAGAACATACGATTACGCATGCCTCTTAAGAGCAGTTACAACAACAGACTTCATGACAGCCGAAGCAGCAGAGCTCCCCTGGTCACTGATCAACAAAGTAACAAGCAGGATCGTCAACGAAGTAAAGGGCATCAGCCGCGTCTTCTACGACTGCACAGGCAAGCCGCCGGCTACGATAGAGCTTGAATAATCTCAAAACCCTGGAAATGCCCTAAAATAGGGCATTTCAGTTTTTTAAGCCAACATTAAGCCAACCAAAAACAGCGATATGTATTTTTCAGAAGTCCTCCCGTAGTCATAGGTGGACTAGATTTGCAGCTCAAAAAGTTATCAAGAGAACTTAACCCGGATGATATAATTATCTTGTCTGGGGGAATGATCCCTTAGTCGAGATAATCAACAGTTTTATCGGAAAGCTGGTAGTGATCATGGTATTTGACATACTGTACCGTCATTGGGTAACCATATTCACCATCCTGGTCTTTGCCATCAAGCTGTGGCCGGGAAAGAGATTCAGGAATACTGAGACCAAGTATTTCTGGTTAACTGTGCTCAGCACGCTGATCCTTGTTATCGAAGATATAATCGAGGTGCTTTGTGCATCAGACCCATCACTCCGGTTTGTAAGGATCTTTGTTTCAGTTATCGGCTATACGATGCGCTCTGTGGCGGGTCTCAGTTTGCTTCTGGTAGTCCTTCCCTATAAAAAGCGGAGATTTATCTATTGGATCCCTGCTCTTATAACGCTTGCGACAAGCAGCACGGCTTTCTTTTCGGACATAGCATTCGGATATGACGAGAACTATGATTTCTACAGAGGTCCTCTGGGTTATGTAGCGTTTGCAGTCCCCATCTTTTATGCGATCATGATTTTGGTGATCGTCTTTAAGAATTTCTATGAAAAAAGCAGCATCGAGAGATTCATCGTGCCGGTATGTACGATATTCTGTCTGTCCACCTCCTTCCTTGATGCCATGTACGGCGGTGTCAGGCTTAATGAAGCGATCATAATCAGCGGAGTATTCTTCTATCTGATCCTGTATTCCAATGACATAAGAAGAGATTCTCTGACAAACCTTCTCAACAGACAGGCATTCTACGATGACTGCAGCATCTATAACAGGAGCATTGAAGCGGCTGCTTCGATAGATATGAACGGGCTTAAGGATCTGAACGATTCTCTCGGTCATGAGGCCGGAGACAAAGCGCTCAAAAAGATCGGCGAATGCATGATCAAAGCATCCGATGAGAAAACTCTTGTTTACAGAGTCGGCGGAGATGAGTTCGTCATACTCTTCCTTCATTCGGACGAAAAGATCATTTCGGATGTCGTAAAGAAGATTGCTGAAGATGTAACTAAGGCAGGTTACAGCATCTCAACAGGATATTCCATTCGCAGTCATAAAGACAGCATTGATGATGTTGTTAGAGAATCAGATAAACTAATGTATCAGGATAAAGCAGGCTACTACCACTCAAAAGGCATGGAGCATAGAGTAGATCACTATCAGCCTCAAGGAATAACCGAATCCGAAAATGAGTAAAAATGGAGAAAGATCAAGTTTGCTCTCACCCATTTATCTTCATATCATAATATGGCAATTCGTACCAACGGTTTGTTCCTGATAATCTGGTTCGCCGGTTATCATAGTGATGTTGTCGTATTGTTTTTCGGTGAGTCTGAGCATTCTGACAACACCTGTTTTCGGAGCATATTCTTTTATCCAGCGGTAATGCTTCTCGGCCGCTTTCCGGTTTTGAACTATACGCATAAACACTTCGGGAGCAATCTTGTGATAAGTATGATTGCAGCTTGTTAAGATGGAGTAGATGTATAACTAAAGCCAACAAAAAGCCAACTTCCGTCCTCCCAAAGCAATAGAACACGTGGAATAGGAAGAAAAACACCACAAGATATTGTGCTTTTTGGAACTCATCTACCACAAGATATGGGAGTCGGCAAAGAGCTTGAATAATGAAAAAACGCTGGAAATGCCCTAAAACAGGGCATTTTCAATTTCAATGTCAACAAAATGTCAACATAAAATGGCACCTCACTATTTTTCCGTCAGGGTGTGTCGGTTATTAATGACCGATTCTGCAGCTCAAAAAGATATCAAGAGAACTTAACTCGGATGATATAATTATCTTGTCTGAGGGAGTTATCCCTTAGTCGAGAAAACCAACAGTATTCTGATCCCGAAAAGAATAAGCATTCCTATTTGTAACGAAATTGAACTTCATTCGTCTAACAGGTGTGAGTACATGGACGGGAAGGTTATATAAATGAACGCAATGACACATGGAAAGAAAAAGCATATAATTCGCAAAGTTCTCCTGATAATTATTGGAATGACCGCAGTTTTTCTGCTGTTTTCATTCATAAGACACAGAGTCATGCTGGAAGGCGAGAAAGACCTTCTGACTCCACCCGGTCAGATGGTTGATGTGGATGGGCACAAAATGCATGTATATTCTGTCGGAGAAGGAGACAAAACACTTGTGCTGATGGCTGCAAGCGGCACGGTCTGTCCAAGCCTTGATTTTAATAATCTATACTCAAGTTTGGGAGATGATTACCGTATAGTTACCGTTGAGAAATTCGGATACGGATACAGCGATATTGTTAACCGACCAAGAGATATTGCGACCATTCTTTCTGACACGAGAGCAGCCCTTAGCGGTGCGGGAATCAGCGGTCCATATATCCTTTGTCCGCATTCTTATTCCGGCCTTGAAGCGTTATACTGGGCACAAACTTATCCTGATGAAGTTGAGGCGATCATAGGTCTCGACATGGCTTTTCCCGATGCTTACAACTATACAAAAGGAGGAGCGCTGGTTGAGCCGTATTATCTTGTACAAAACGGGCTTATCAATCTTGGTATAGGCAGATTTTTCTCTGACGACACCTTCCTGCCTGAAGGAGATTTCCTGTCAGATGACGAAGAGAAGATATATATTGCATTAGTGAACCGGATCGGCAATAACATTGACGTTGCAAAGGAAGCTTCTGCAGCGAAAGCCAGCGCGGAACTGGTTGCTTCAGGCGATAAGCCGGATATTCCCATGCTCCTGTTTTTGTCTGAGAAGAAATTGGATGGAAGTAATGACTTGTGGAGGAGCATTGCATATGAATATGCAGAAGGCCTTAATTATGTATCATTTGTAGAACTAGATTGTGGTCATTATATCTTCCATTATGAACCCGAACGCATAGCAGAAGAGATCAAAGCGTTTCTTCAGGATCTGGACTAGAAATAGGGCTATTAGCATGCATAATCCCGAAAAAAACTAAACTAAGAAACAAATCGGGATTTATCTTAGAGATAATTGATGGACGAGAATTACCAGAATATATGACAATGAATAAGGGGAAGATATGTGGCTGATCATGGCTGCTTTGTCCGCGCTCTTTGCCGGACTTACGGCGATACTTGCGAAATGCGGGATCAAAAAGACTGATTCAGACGTGGCGACTGCTCTGCGGACGGTCGTTGTACTCCTTTTTGCCTGGATCATGGTGTTTATCGTTGGCTCTGCTGGAACGATCACGGAAATATCGGCAAAATCTATCATCTTCTTAATTCTGTCCGGCTTTGCGACAGGAGCCTCGTGGATCTGCTATTTTAAAGCCCTGTCCGTCGGCGATGTGAACAAGGTCGTTCCCGTCGATAAATCCAGCACGGTTCTGACAGTGCTTATCGCAATCATCCTTTTCAGTGAGACAGAACATCTGGCGGTCAAGCTGATCGGTACTGCACTTCTTGCGGCAGGCGTGTTTCTGATGATCGAAAAGAAGAAAACTGAAGCAAAGGACACAAAGCGCACATGGCTGCCCTACGCGATCGGTTCCGCTGTTTTTGCTGCCCTGACCTCTATTCTGGGAAAGATCGGCATAACGGATGTAGAATCAAATCTCGGGACGGCGATCCGTACTGGTGTTGTTCTTGTTATGGCTTGGCTGATCGTCTTCGTTAAAGGCAAAGGTGCTGAACTGAAAAATACTGATTCCAAAGAACTTGTATTCATAGCTCTGTCCGGGATTGCCACAGGCGCATCATGGCTCTGTTACTATTACTCCATACAGAACGGCGTCGTCAGCGTTGTCGTACCGATCGATAAGCTCAGCATTATCGTTTCCGTCGTTTTTTCCTATTTCGTATTCAAAGAAAAGTTGAGCAGAAAGGCGCTTGCCGGGTTGATTCTGATTGTTGTCGGCACTTTGGCGATGGCGATCTGGGCATAGGAAACAAATAACGGCAAATTCGGATTTGTCGGGATGAACGATAGAGCGTTATCTCACAAATTTAGTCGACAAACAGAGAGATATTTTTAACCCATAAAGAATAACAAAAAGGGTCTAGCTGTACACTACAGTGTACAACTGAGATCCTTTAATTAATTTTTTTCGAATCCTTGTACGATTTGACCCTCTCCCGCTGCTTAATAGTGAAGGAAGCTTTATAACGGAAGATTATCGATGCACATATAATAGACACCGAGCCGCTTGATCTGAGCTTTTACATCATGCTTGATGCATGTTATCTCATAAGGCTTCCTTTTTAGCTTAGCCAGGAGAATAGCCAGCGTTCCGCCCCAAATAATCGTCATATTATTAGTTATTTCCTTAATGTTCGTTCATTTCCTTTATTGTTGCTTCACTATAGAATTTGAGATCTTCATCAAACTCCTTCTCAAATTCTTTCCTAGCCAGCACGGAATAGGAGTCCTTCTTTCGTGTGTAATTAAGCCAATCATTGACCATCTTATAGATAACTTTTAGTGCTCAAATAAAGTCGCAAATTAATACTTTTGGATTTGTGATTGTGAAGGTAATTATTCAGTGGTCCGAATGTACGCATATTTATTGACAGAGAAAAAACAAACTTTAATTCTGCAATTAACTGGTAATAAAATGCATGGTGATACTATGTGGCATGACGATAATGATGACATAATGAAACTGTACAACTTACTGGAGGAAGTGGTTGGTTTAACAAGTAAGTAATACACAACCCCCATTATTATAGTCCCGTTATCAAAGAGTGACTCATCAAAAACTGCACAAAAACGAAAGTCAAAGATAGTCAAAAATAATTAGCACTCGCCCCTTGCGAGTGCTAATTGACGGACTATAATGTAGTCAGAACAAAGGAACGAGGATCAAAGAAGAGATCAGACCTCCACCTCTTGCTCGGATAACAACAATTCAAAGGAGATGATTAGTATGTTGATGTCCGGTTTATTTGGAGAAGATTTGTTTGATGATTTTTGGGGTTTCCCTACAAGTGAGCTTGCCAATATCGACAGGCAGCTTTACGGAAAACATGCGCAGAACCTCATGAAGACCGATGTCCACGAGAACGAAGAAGATTATGAGATGGATATGGATCTTCCGGGATTCAAGAAGGATCAGATCCAGATCAATCTTGAGAATGGTTACCTTACCATCAGTGCCGCTAAGGAGCACGACAGTGAGAAAAAGAAGCATGGCAAGGTCATTCGTCAGGAAAGATACGCAGGATCCATGCAGAGGAGCTTCTATGTCGGTGAAGGTGTAAAGACTGAAGACGTTAAGGCAAAGTTCGAAGATGGTGTATTAAAGCTTTGCATCCCGAAGAAGGAACTTAAGGCTCTTCCTTCCAACACAACGATCGCCATTGAAGGATAAAGAACAGTTACAAGAACAATGAACAAGGCTCGGGGCTTACATCTCCGAGCCCTTTTCATTACCGGTCATCCATCGTGAATAAATCGAACCAAGGGAGCTGTCTCACAAGTGACCTGTTCACTTCAAGAGGTAACCCCTCATTTTTCAAAACATAGCGGAATGTCCCGGCTGCGGACTGCACCCGGGTAAAAAACAACGTAAACTTTAGCGTAAATTTTTGAGCTCAAAAAGTTTACGCAACAACAAAAGCTGATCCGGCGTTCTGCGCCGGGCGTTAAGATGCGCCTCAAAGCAAAATGAGACAACTCCTTATATTGCAAAGGTCGGTACCAGATCAGGCTTTTTCCGCGTCATGCCAGCTGAGCCTGCAGGAAGTGATCTCGCTGCCGTCTCTTCTGATACGGAACAGATCCCCGTCTTCTTTCAGCTGTTCGATATCCAGCTTCTCCCCTTCGAAAGACTGGCTTAGGTAATGTATCTCAAGGCCTTCGGGGTCGTGAGCCTTAAAGAACTCTGAGTCGTAGGTATTCAGCATAAAACGGACATACTCGATGTTGTTGGTGTGGTAGCAGTAGTCAAGACTTGTCGAACGGACCGTAACAGTGTCAACGCTTACTCCTTCAGTCTTAGAAAAACGTGAGAACTCAAGCCCTTCCGTCACGATATCATGTGCCATATCTTCAGTAAAGCCGACTGTATCCGCCTTGCGTATCTTTCCGTTTTCAAGATCGACGGCAGCCAGTTCTGTTCTTGCTTTGATGAGCACCACGCCGTCATTAGCTTCAACGATCGTGTCGATATTGAGCTTGACTGCCGTATGCTTTGAAATGTAGCATCTGACAGTAAACTCTTCGCGCCATGCAGGTCTTCTGACGAAGCGGATATTGTTCTTTACTATGAGCCACATGGCCTTGTATCTTTCCATAGCGACGATGCCGTCAATGCCGAGATCCCCCATGAGTTCGGTTACGGCATTCTCAACGATACCGTCGGCGGCAAGGATGGACAGCTTAAGCTTGCTGTCGCACATATCTCCTGCTACATATGATCTTTTCTCGCGTATCATTATCATTATCTCCCGTTTGTTTTATTTTCCGGATATCCTGTTCTTAAGGGATAATATTATCTCCTGATGCTCCTTATGTATCATCGTCGGGAAAGCATTAAGCAATCTGGCGGCTCCGGAATGTTTGTGCGCAAGAATGGAAAGACGTATCTCTTCGGATCTCTTTTCGAGCTTTTTCAGCATCTCGCCGGCGTCGTCTCGTAGTTCCGCCTTCCCGAGTGCAACCTGAACCCTGGCCTCACCAATGTCTTGAGCGTTCTTCATCGCGTTATTCCCGATTATATCAGTCATACGGTCGCTTATCGTTCTCATGGCCCGGCTGATGCTGTCGAGTTCCTTGAGCTTCTTATTCAGGCCTATGATCGTTAATGCCGTCACGGCCGTGTCGGCTGTGATACAGATACAAAGAAGACCGAGAAGGATCATCGATAAAGTATCGGGTATTAGTCCGACAATTGTCCTGATCCACGGGTGTATGCCTTTGACAGCTGCGACCACAGCAAGTCCCCACAGGATCGAAAAGGCAGCGCAGATATAGCCGTGCAGGTTCAATGGCATGGAGCTGTAATCCCACCATCTTGCATGAAACAGCCTGTCCAATATGAAGCCTGCGGTCAGTTCTATCAGGGTTGCAAAGACCATCCCGACAAGGAAAATGATCAAGGGATCCTCTGCTTTTAGCACATTGCTTATCCAAAGCACGGCACACATTCCCGCTCCGTAGACCGGGCATAAAGGACCGTTAAGAAATCCACGGTTGATTATCCTGCCTTTTACTACGGCGTGAAATACGACTTCAGTAACCCAGCCGAGAAAAGAATAGATCATGAAATACCAAAGAAAAGAAACTATCATGCGGCCCCGCTGCTATACCTTCGGTATTATCTCAAGATCCAGTCCGGAAAGTTCATGTTCCGGTTATCTATCACGCCCGAACTGAAGAGCATCCAGATATCCTCAAGACAAAATCCGAGAAAGGAAACGACTATTACCAAAGCCATGTAGTCGTAAACTGAATATTCTGAATGAATCGGTTTTCCCACCCTAAGAAGCTCCTTGAATATGATACATAGCGATGTTACAATTGTTTTGACGTTACAAGTGTAGCACCACGACGTTTATTCTTCTATACATCGATCAACGGAGTTTACAGAAATGGCCAAGAGTGTAAAGCCTGAACAAAAAGGAACGGTTTTGCAGACCGAACTCGCAAAACGTGAAGTCTTACGGCTCAATAACCGGGAATCGAATCATTTAACACGTGAGTGCATATGCATGGCCATGATGTATCTCATGAACGAGAAACCTTACGATTCCATAAGCATATCCGAGATCGCAAAACGTGCCGGAGTCTCAAGGACAGCCTTTTACCGCAACTACGAGACCAAGGATGACGTTATCAGAGAGATCGGAAAGCAGGTGATAGATATGCTTTCCGAGATCGTCGGCAAAGTCAGGTCAAATGAGGATGTGCACAATATGTTTGTTGAATTCTTCACACAGATAGAGCAGCAAAAGGATAAGATCGAGCTGCTTATCAAGGGCGACCTGTCATTTAATCTTTTGTTCCCCAATGCTCGGTTACTGGAGAACGTTATCCCCGCCCGGACCAGGACGGAGCATTACCGCATGGTCGCCGTCGATGCTGCGCTTTTCGGAATCGTAAAGGAATGGATCACTAACGGGTGCGATCTTTCGGTCGAAGAACTGGTAAGAGTCGTAGAGCTCGGGGTATCGGTATAAGGTCTTTGCTATCCGAGAAGTCATGCTTGATACGGGTCACCTTATACGGTTTCCTTTTTAGCCTAGCCAGGATAACAGCCCGATGGAGAATTTCTTTGGGAAGATGAAGAATGAGATGTTCTATGGTCACGAATACGAATTCAAGACATTGGAACAGCTTCAGAAAGCCATGGAAGAATACATTGAGTACTACAACAACGAAAGAATTCAGGTCAAATTGAAAGGACTGACTCCTTGCCAGGCAAGGAATCAGTCCTTATACTCGTTTTAAACCGTCCAACAAAGTGGGTTCACTTCAAAATAGGGATTTCATTTTTTAAAGCCACCAAAAAGCCACTAAATTTCGAACTCATATATTTTGGAGACAGTAGCAGAACCATATTCAATTGATGGATCTGCAGCATAAAAAGTTATCAAGAGAACTTTACCCGGATGATATAATTATCTTGTCTGAGGGAGTGATCCCTTAGAAAATCAACAGAATAATGCACGATGGTAAGTGCAACTAAACATAAGGTAAAAATGGTCAGACTTATTCTTTCAGACTTGGATCACACTTTGTTAAGACAGGACGGGAGCGTTTCTGATGAGACACTTCGCGTGTTGGATGCATGCAGAAAACAAGGTGTTGTTTTCGCGATCGCGACAGCAAGATACTGGATCGGTGCTGAAAAATACATAGATCTGTTAAATCCTGACTATGAGATAACAACGGACGGAACTCTCATACATTCAGGCCGTGAATGCTTGTATTCCTGCGAGTTTTCGGAAGAAGACACCGAACATATAGTAAGGAGTCTTTTAAATGCCGTGCCCGGATCGGAGATTACCGTTGCCCACGGAAAGACGGTTTACTGGAACAGCCTTCACATCGCCGAATCAGAGAAACTTCATAAGGCTACATATAACGATTATTCGGCAGCGCTTAACGTCAAAGCAAATAAGATTGTGGCCGAACTGCCGAATGAGGCTATAGCCCGGAAAATAGCAGAACAGTCAGGTTGTAAACTGCAGTGTTATCGCGGCGAGAAGTGGTATTCTTTCCTTCCTTCAGGTTCCGGAAAGACTGCTGCCATTGAAGCATTGTCCAAGATCAGCGGCATAAGCATCGAAGATATTGTTGCTTTCGGTGACGACAGCAACGATGTGGAAATGCTGAAGCTGTGCGGCAAAGGAATAGCAGTGGCTAATGCAGTTCCCGCAGCATTAACTGCAGCTGACGATATAACTATGTCTAACGATGAAGATGGCGTGGCTCATTGGCTTAAAGTAAACTGTATCGGATAGAACGGAAAATCATGAATTATACGAGCCAGGAGTATAAAGGGATGGGTTTAAGCAATGCCTGAGAATAAGTGGGTAATAGGAGCAGTTAATGTTTCGAGTTCGGACGTTAAGTGTCCGGGCTGTGGAGCTTCCATTGGTGTCAAGTTCGATGCTGAATCACTGAATCTCAAATGCCCTTTTTGCGGTCTGTCATCGCAGCTCCCTCAGCCTGGTTCAGGCAAAGCCATCGAAGAACTCGATTTCAATTCTGCTTTGCAGCGTGCCAGTGTAAACTGGGGTCACATCAAAAAACTGATCATCTGTGCAAACTGTGGCGGCCAGACTCTTTACAACGCCGAGCAGGTTACCGGTGCATGTCCTTTCTGCGGATCGACCAGCGTAACACCTGCAGCTGAGAATGTGCAAATCATGGCGCCTCAGGCAATAATCCCGTTCTCGATCACTAAAGAAAAAGCTCAGGAATATTTCACTGATTTTTTGAACAGAAAATCATTTGTCTCCCAAAAAGTCGCCAGAAGCAAGCTCGAAAACATAGTCGGCATATATCTTCCGTTTTGGACTTTCGATGCTCAAACTGTCACGTCCTACTTGGGTGCAGTCTTTGATGTGGAAAAGGAACCGGCACCTTATGTTACAGGTTTTTCGAACCGCTACTTTGACGACCTTGTCATCTATGCTTCTGACAGGATCCGCATGCCTGAAATAGGAAGAATACAGGATTTCGATTTCACAAAAATGGTTCCTTATTCACCCGAATATCTGGCAGGCATTCCGGCAGAACGTTATACGGTAGGACTTAACGACAGCTGGGAGCGCTCAAAGATAAAGATGCGGAAAATAATAAGAAACGACATGTACGAAGTCGGAAAGCGCAGATTCTCCGTCAGGAAATATACTACCGACTACTATAACGTAAAGTTCAGATATCTTTTGGCACCCGTATATATTGCCCGCTATACATTTGGCAAAGAGTCATATCAGGTAGCTATCAACGGACAGACCGGCAAGACTTACTGTGAAGCGCCTACATATTTATTGAAGTTGATACTGCTGATCATACTGATAGTCTTAGTGGGTTTAGGCATATCGGTATTTTTTATGTGGCTGATGCATTATTTAGGATTACCGATGTCCTGAATGCCGCCAAAGAATCTGCTATGATCGAACCATTGAACTACAGAATGTGTTTGCAACGATTTTTAACATAAAAAGCCATCGGCTGTTAATTGCGGTTGGTGGTCTTTTGTTTTTATGCCATATAGAATCATGTTAAGATTTGTAGCAAAGGTGGTACATATATGAGAAAGTCATACATTGACAACTTGAGATGGGTAACAGTCGTACTGGTCATCTTTTATCATGTCTTTTATATGTATAACGCTGAGGGGATCCTTGGCACGCTCGGAAAGATCACAGATCTGGAAGTCCAGTATTTCGATTTGTATCAGTACATCGTTTATCCGTGGTTTATGGCACTTCTCTTCATCGTTTCAGGAATCAGTGCGAGATACTATATTGAAAGGCACACAGGAAAAGAATTCATAAAGAGCAGAACCGTAAAGCTTCTTGTGCCGTCAACGATCGGACTCTTTGTTTTCCAATTTATACAGGGATATATCAATGTATCTTTAAGCGAAGCGGGCTCTATCGAGGCTCCCGGGTTCGTAAAATACATTATATATTGTCTTTCAGGAATCGGCGTGCTCTGGTATATTCAGATGCTCTGGCTGTTCTCTCTTGTAATCGTCCTTATAAAGAAGATCGACAAAGACCGTTTCTGGAATATCTGCAGGAAGACGCCTTTTTGGGTATTGATCCTTATAGCAGTGCTATTTTGGGGCGCCGGACAGATCCTTAACACGCCGGTTATCGTCAGCTACAGATTCGGACTTTATTTCCTGGCATATCTTCTGGGATACTTCGTCTTCTCGCATGACGAAGTTATAGAAGTAACGAAGAGGTACTTCGCGCTCTTTGCTGTTATCGCAGTTGGTCTTGGCACTGCTTTCTGCATCGTATATTTCGGTCAGAATTATGCTGATGATCCGGTATACCGTTCACCGCTGTTCCTCTTGTACGGATGGTTCGGCTGTGTTGCAATGGTAGGCGGTTTTGCAAAGTTCTTCGACTTTACGAATAAATTCACGAAGTGGATGGGATCTCACAGCTGGGGACTTTATATCTTCCACTATCTGGGAATCTCAATGGTCGCACTTTATCTTGCAAAGCCCGGTCTCGTCCCGGCGTGGGGATGCTATCTCCTGAGCACAATAGCAGGTTTTGGATTGTCATATATATTGTATTTCGTCATCTCGAAGATACCGTTTTTCAGATGGGCAGTGCTGGGTATATCTAAGAAGAAGGAGAGTAAAAATGTTCAAGGATAATCTTGTAGAACTTAGAAAGTATCATGATCTCTCACAGGAGGAACTTGCCGATATGATCGGTGTCTCGAGGCAGACCCTCTCGAAATACGAGACCGGCGAGTCTTTGCCTGATATCGAAAAGTGTAAGCTTATAGCTGATGCTTTCGGTGTATCCATAGACGATCTTCTGAATTATGACAAGAAGAGCGGAGAGAATCTTGGATTTGGAGTGCCTCCCAGAGGCAAGCATATCTTCGGCATGGTCAAGGTAGGTGATAAAGGCCAGATCGTGCTTCCGGCAAAGGCAAGAAAGATATTTGACATCAATCCCGGCGACAACGTTCTCATACTTGGCGATGAGGGTCAGGGTCTTGCGATAATCAAGGAAAAGGGCCTTCTGGATCTGTTAAGGAATGCTCAAAAAGCGTAAACGGATGATATGCAAAATCAACAGACTAATTACTTAAAGGAAAAAGAATACTTACAATGAACAGATTCAAAAAGTTTGGCGCAGTTGTTTTAATAATATTAATGAATGCTTTGGTGTTGGGCATATTTCCACTGAATATACTGCTGATTTGGAAGGATTTTCCGCAGTGGGTTATGATACTCGCTTCAGTAGTGGATATAGCGGTTGTTTTGCTTTTAGCTGGGAAGACATTTTCCGGGAAAGCAGCTAAGATAATTGCAGTAACTATCACGTGTATTTTTACAGCTTTGTGTGTGCTTTTTGCATATGCATGTCCGTATTGGAATAGTGATGGCCACAAGTCTAATAGACCGATACATTATTATGAGAATTCAGATCTTACAAAGCAAGAGGCACTGGACACACTTGAGGAGGTTATGGGCTACCTTAAAAAGTATCATATATCTTTCGCAGATGGACTGACAACGGAGGTTCAGGCAAAGTACGAGAAAGTCAGGGCTGATTTTGAGTCAAAGGATACAATCACGAGAATAGAGTTTGTGCGTGGCGTAAGAAGTATACTGCATGAGATAAATGATGCACATACAGCATTTAACTCGTGGGACCCTTTATTACTATCGGATGGTCCTGAGATGGAGAGCAAAGGCTATAGTGTATATTCTGTAAATGACATAACAGAGGAACAGATGAAGGAACTCGTAGAGCCATACTATTCCTATGAAACGCCGCGTTTTATTAGTGTTAATATGGAAAACTTGTTTTATCTGGATCTATGCGGTGTTGAGGCGCCTTATGAGGTTATTTGGAAGAATGAGGATGGAGACGAGGAACACCGCACTTATAACCGCGAGGATTTTATAACTGCTGTTGAATACTATGATCTTCAGGATAAGTATCTGCCATCAGACAGTAATGGTGATTATGTTTATTACGAGATAAATGAAGAAAAGAGTCTGGCTATACTTACGCTAAAGAAATGCCGGACAAGTGATCACTATAGGGATGTGCTTCGTGAAATGTTTACGGAGATGAAAGAGAAAAATATCAAGAATCTTGCAATAGATCTGCGAGGTAATGGCGGCGGTGACACCTATGTCGTAAATGAACTGTTTAAATACCTTCCGATAGACACATACTATCAGGTAGACGACTTTAGAAAAATAAGGTGGAACTATCTGACATTTGATTTTGATCAAGGTGGTAAAACTAAGAATAAGAGAAATACAGAGCTTGAGTTTGATGGAAAAGTATATGTGCTTACAGATAAAGGGACATTTTCAGCAGCCATGGTTTTTACTGAAATGATAGTAGACAATGGTTTGGGAAAGGTAATAGGAGAGTCGCCTGCGGAGCCCTGCAATTCCTGCGGCGAGATTACGCAGTTCTATTTCGAGGATATCGGAATGTGGCTTTCGGTGTCAACAGATTACAGCAACCGAATAGATCCGTCTAAGGGTGACTATATCGAACCTGACTATCCATGTGCAGGGGAAGATGCAATCAAAACGTTGTATGACATAGTCGGTGACGATTGATTTTTCTGCAACTATGCATTTGGGGGCGCTTAAATATTTACAGATCGGATAATTATCAGCAAAAAGAACCAAGAACCGGGTTAGTCCGGTTCTTTTGTTATAATACGTACTATGACACACAAAGAAAAGGCACTACAGTATTTTTCAGATAAGTTTCACTGTTCTCAGGCAGTTCTGGCAGCGTTTGCTCCCGAATTAGGAATTACTGAAGAACAGGCATTGAAATTGGGCGCATGTTTTGGAGCCGGTATGCGTAAGGGTGAAGTCTGCGGAGCATGTACCGGCGCATTGATGGTGTTGGGCCTTATGTATGGTCAATTCAACAAAGATGATGTTGAAAGCCGCATGAGAGCCAATAAGGTAAATGTTGAGATGATGAACGGGTTTGCAGAGAAGAGTGGCTCTTATATCTGCAATGAACTGTTAGGATGCGATATCAGGACGGAAGAAGGCATAAGGTATGCCAGAGAAAACGATCTATTTACTGATTTCTGTCCTAAGATGGTGGCTAATGCTGTAGATGTTTTGGAAGAGATCATACAAAATAACGGGGAAAAAGAATGATTAAAATACGTGAAGCCACAATAGATGATGCAGCAAGACTGGTAGAGATCTACTCGTACTATGTGCTGAATACAGCCGTTTCATTCGAATATGAGGTCCCTTCAGTTGAAGAGTTTACTGAAAGAATGAAGAACGTAATGAAGAAATACCCGTATCTTGTTGCTGTTAAGGATGATTATGTAGTCGGATATGTTTATGCCGGAACATATAGTCCGAGAGATGCTTATTCCTGGACAGTAGCCAATTCCATTTATGTTGATAAAGACTATAGAAGACAGGGAATCGGATCCTTAATGTATGCTGAACTGGAAAAGAGGTTAAAGAATCTCGGAATCGTAAATATGTTATCCGGAAGCGCCTTTTGTGAGACAGAGGATGAATATCTTTCGCACGACAGTTATGAATTCCATAAACATATGGGATATGAGAAGGTAGCTCAGCTGAAAGGTATCGGCAAGAAATTCGACCGTTGGTATGACCTTTTGTGGATGCAGAAGAAATTGTGATCGGAAGTATAGATAATCATCAGAAAAATAGCGAGGACATGCATATGAGATTAGATGGTTTCGGTATATTTGTTGAAGATATGGCGGTGATGATCCGTTTTTACAGAGATGTTCTCGGGTTTGAGATAAAAGAAGCAGAGGATACATCAAACGTTTATCTGGTTAAGGACGGCACTCTTTTCTTGTTCTATGGTCGGAAAGACTTTGAGACAATGACAAGCCGAAAGTATGAATACGTAAAAGGTCTGAATGGCCATTTTGAACTCGCCCTTTATGTTGATTCTTTCGATGAAGTAGATGCTACATATAATCGAGTGATCGAGCAAGGTGCAACGTCTATCCTTGCCCCTACCACTGAACCATGGGGACAAAGGACTTGCTATATTGCTGATCCCGAAGGCAATCTGATAGAGATTGGTTCTTGGGATAAACCGTATGAGGAAAAGGACTTGTAATAGAGGTTCAGTATAGAAGATTAGCAGTTTTATTGACTAAGACAAATCGGAATCTGTGGAGGTTGCGATGAAGAATTATACACAGGTATATGTTAAGAACAGTTTTGAAGCAGCAAAAACATACTGCAAAGCCTTTGGAGCAGAAATAACCCGGGAGTTTAAAAACGAAGATAACACTGCTTATGAGCACTGTGAGCTATCTGTAAACGGGGAAGGTTTTTTGGCATTGGCAGAAGCGAAAAATCCCTGTGATATAGATGTAGTACACAAAAACAAGTGGGAAACTATGACTTTTAACGTTTTTGAAATGGGAACAGAAGAAGCTGTTTATAATGCTTTTCAGGTTTTGAGCGATGGGGGTGTAATTATCGAACCTATCGGAGAACTTCCATGGAGTAAATGTTGCGCCACCATTATTGATAAATATGGTGTGTGCTGGTGGATATCAATTTAACAAATTCCAGTTTGTCGGGATGAGCGATAGAACATAATATCATCAGTATTCTTATATCGAAAAGTATAAAGCCGTCGGATGACAAAATTTTAAGTTATCTGCCTTAGATCGAAAATTTTAGTTTTATACGAGTTTTAAGAAGAATCCGCCGTTTGATGATTATATTATCTGAACCCCACCCGGGAAAGATGTGATTTCCATCATGATGTCTGCCATTTCTTCAGGTTTTTTACGTGGCGATTCCTGACACCACAGTTCGGTTACATGCCAGAAACCGGCGGTTCTGTATGCGAAGTGATATTTATATTTTGGGTTGGCTTTGAGCGCTGCATTTTTATCTATGGAATCGTGTCCAAGCTGGGAAGACATCATCAAGACGAGCGATTCGAATTCACTAGCGAAGCGGTACATAATGCCTGACTTGTTAAGTATGGTGAGCATGTTTATGTTCTCATTCCAGAATGAGAAATATACGACACAGAATTCACGGTAATCTTTCGGTGCGCGGGCAGCAATGTAAGTTGAAAACTGTGTAGCGCAGCCTTTGAAGCAGTGATGAAGTATCTCGTCCTTGGTCTTGAAATGGCGGTAGAGAGTTCTTCTGGTGACACTGCAGGAATCGGCGATCTCCTGGATGGTTATTACATCATATTGATTAGTTTCTAAGAGCGAGCAGAGTGCATTTGCGATCTCGTCTTTTGTCTTCCTAATTCTCTTGGATGTATCACGCACGTGGTAGACTCCTTAAATGGCACATTTTTGCGAATGTGAGACATATACGCAAAATTGATTGAATTCTCTTACTTGCAGAATTATAATCCGTCCTAATAGATGTCGCAAGTGTGACATTTAAGAATATTCACTGATGCATTTTATCTGAAAAGGAGATATTCGATCATGGATATAAAGGATAGTAGGATCGATTCCGGTAAGGCTTTTGACTGGGGAAAAACATCTGAAGCATATGCCAAGTACAGGGATATTTATCCTGAGGAGTTTTATCAGAAGGTTGCCGACAGGGGTCTTTGTATCAAGGGTCAGAGAGTTCTCGACCTTGGAACCGGTACAGGCGTATTGCCGCGCAATATGTATAAGTTTGGAGCAGAGTGGGTCGGTACGGATATTTCGCCCGAGCAGATTGAGCAGGCAAAGATTTTGTCTGAATCCGCCGGTATGAATATCGATTTTCGCGCGGTTTCAGCAGAGAAGATCGACTTTCCTTCCGAATCGTTTGATGTGTTAACAGCATGCCAGTGCTTCTGGTATTTCGATCACGATAAGGTCGCACCTGAGTTCAGCCGTATACTTAAGAAGGACGGAAAGCTAGTTGTTCTATTTATGGCATGGCTTCCTTTTGAAGATGAGATCGCAGGCAAGAGCGAGGATCTCGTGCGCAAGTATAGTCCCGACTGGTCGGGCGGAGGCGAGACTAAGCATCCTATCTTTATACCTGATGTGATGTTCGATTATTTCGAGTTAGCCGACCACGAAGAATACAATCTTATGGTACCTTTTACAAAGGAGTCATGGCACGGCAGAATGTTTGCCTGCAGAGGTGTCGGAGCATCACTGTCTCCTGATGAACTTGATAAGTGGGATGCTGAACACAGGGAGATGCTTAAGGATTATCCGGACAGTTTTGAAGTAAAACATTATGCTGCAATAGCGGTGCTTAAGAAGAAATAATTCGAAAAATGGATAACAGGAGTAGATTAATGGATATTGTGAATGTTTTAGCTAATGCGAAAAAAAAGACCATAGTTAGGATACTTATTCTGTTTGCAATAGAGATGCTACTGGTCGGATATACGATAGCATCTTCTGTTTTTGTAATACTCAGTGACGGGAAACTCAGTGCCGGATATGCTGTTATACCATCCGCTTTCGTTTTCGCTGCTTCGTCTATCTTGTGTTTATATGTAAATAATCTATATCATAAGATGCATCAGCAATAAGCTAAAAAGCAGATTGGATAAAGAGATAATATGGAGCAAACAAGCAATCGCTTTCTGATAAGAAAAGCTTCGGTTGAAGATATTTCCAGAATTGCCGAGATCCTGGTTTTTGTTAAGAGGATGAATTATCGTGCAATCTTTAGGAACGATGCAGTTTCATTTGGCGAGATCCAGGTCATCCCGGTGGCTGAGCAGTATTCCAAACCTGAGATTCTTGACAGTATCTGGGTTTATGAAGCTGAGGGAATTGTCAAGGGTCTTATCCGGATAGTGGGAAAAGAAGTGGTTGAGTTATACGTTGAGCATTTCTTTCAGGGACAGGGTATAGGTGCAAAACTGATCGAATTTGCAAAAAAGGAACAAGATGCCAAAATCTTGTGGGTCCTGGAAAAGAACACTGATGCGATCAGGTTTTATGAGACACATGGATTTCATCTTACCGAAAACAGGATATTTGAAGAAGGCACCCCGGAGTATAAAGTTTTGATGGAACTGTAGAAATTGCTATTTTGATATAACAAGGGCGTTAGTCGATAAACTCCTGAATTAAACATACTAAGAAGCCTGCGAAAATGACTCGCAGGCTTCAATAATTTCAGGTTATTTTATAGAGGAAGATCTGTTTCCCCGGTTATTCGGATTATCTGTCTTACCGCCTCATCAACACCGCCTTCAGTGCGGATCTTCTCTGAGATCATTTCTGCATTGTGTTTCTTGATATGGCAGTCTTTTTTCATCTCTTCTATAGCTTTGACGATTTTTTCTTCAGACAGGTCTTTTGCATCTATATGAGTTGTTGCCACGCCGCACTTTTCGAGCTGCATAGCAAAACCAAGCTGATCTAAGACATGCGGAACTGGTATAGACGGAATGCCGTAGATTATTGAGGCTGCTGTAGTACCAAAACCGCAGTGGTGGATAACAAAGCTTCCCTGCCTGAAGAGCCAGCTGTGCGGCACATTACCGCAGGCGATCACTGTATCAGGAAGATCATAATCCTGAAGTGTTTTCTGGAAGCCCTGGATCACCGCACGGCAGCCGGTCTTTTGAAACGCGTTAACAAACATATCAAGCTTGGCCTTATCTGCTCTGTCCTCGAAAGACATCGCACCGAGTGCGAGGATTGCAGGTTTCTCACCTGCTTCAATGAAGTCAGAAAGCTTGCTGTCAGGAATATATTCCGGCTCTTCACTGTACCAGTAACCGGTCAGTATATTTATATCCTCCCAGTAAGGGCTCCGCTCTACAACATATTTGCTTATGGGGATCAGATTCAGTTTATCAGACCTTAATTCGTCGCCGTTTTTCATAGGCCCTAAACCGTATTGTCTGCGGATCTTGTTGAACGGTTTGTCGATCTGTCTGCCGATCATTTTCCCGATGATCCTGTCCTTAAAGCTTACAGGCTTGTTCTTCTCAGGGATCATCTCTGTCTGAAGAGAGACGTCCACCGTCGGGATCCCTAATACGCCTGCTTCGACTGCACCCATTTTACTGTGTGTCACAATGATCAGATCTTTGCCTTTACAGAGTTCATATACTTCTTTCGAAGAATCCCGGATAATCTTCATTATGAAGTTCATGCACCTTATCATGCTGAGCGCCGCATTGGATGACTTGCCTCTTATCGCAGCTGCTTCTGCTTCGATATCAATATCCGGTCCGACCGGCTCAAAATGCACACCATAGGATTCTATCAGGGAACGCCAGCATGGGTGCGACCCCAGAATTACATCAAAGCCAGAATTCATAAGTGCGCGGGATAAGATAATATACGGCTGGACATCACCTCTGGTGCCCATGGTAAACATAGCTATCTTCTTCATATAACTCCGCCGTTCATCAATGCATAAACTTCTTTTTTGTATGCTTTCTTTCTCTCTTCGGTAAGTTCGCCGTTAAGAAGATATCTATATGTCAGCATAGTCATATATGCGTGATACCGGCGGACGATAGCATCAACCTGGGATTCCGAGAAAGCACCCTGGGTAGCAAGCATTCTGAATACTCTGAGATAGATATCATAAGGGTCGGTAAACATAGTCTTCTCATAAAGCGCACGCATTTCTTCATTATGGAACTGTTCGATCATCATCAGCCTTATCATGAGATTGCAGAACGGATCAAAAAGATAACTGTCCATCATGTATGAATCAATGATATCTGTGCTTCCGGCATTCTTTTTCTTTGTCTTTCCGGAAGGCATCTGCGGCATCTCATCTATATGGTTCAAAAGACCGTTTATGTGATCTTTGAACTTAGCGATAAGCGAATCAAGGATATCCATCTTATTTTTGAAGTGATAATAAAGTGTGCTTTCCTTAATACCAACCTCGCCGCAAATATCCCTTATAGAGACTGCTTCATAGCCTCTTTCAGAGAACATATGAAGCGCTACATCCATTATTCTTTCTTTTGTTGTCATAATCACGCCTCTCTAACGATTGTTAGAGAGATAATACCTAACAACTGTTAGAATGTCAACCGGAATGGTATAATTCTCTTGTCTGAAGGAGTGATCATCTCGAGAAAAACCATAGAAGATTCCATTGATGCAGGCACGGAAACATCTTTATGAGGCGCGTGATTTATGATGAGCGGAAAGCCGGTATGGAAAATAGTATTCCTTGTTCTTGGGGCAGTTGCTGTCCTTTGTGTGGCCGGACTGGGTCTGTTTTTCTTAATATCGAATTTAAGTAGAATTAATCTTCGCAACAGCATTATTTCTGAGTGTCCTTTCCCGATTGCCGAAGATGCAGAATGGAAGATGTATTCCAATAACAATCAGGCCGGGCTGATTGCTCAAGTCAGTGAACACAACGGTCAGGCCAATCGTATGATACTGGTCATTGATAAATCAGCAGCTCAATATAGTTCGGCAAGTGTTATAAGGAGCGCTGTTTTGTATCATGACTATTTCCGGATTTCATACTCTGAATGGGAAGATAACTGGAAAAGCATGGAAGAGAAGGATGTCTATGAGACCGGTAATTTCATCTATTTGAGAGTGCAGTATGATTGCAGGGCAACGCTGACAAGGATTAAGATAGGTTACGGAGCCGGTGATTCAATAGATTCGGGTAATGGCGAGGGCGTATTATTCATATTCTCGGAGCAGCTTGAAATAACGTATTACAATTATTATGGAACTGAGATAAGCATGACTCAGAAGTTCGACGAGAAAAAATCCGCTTGGAGTGCTGTTACTACTTATGAAGGTGACAGGGTGGCATATGATTGAAGAATACAGGATTGTAAGAGCCACGGAAAACTCATTAAGTAATTAGAAAGAACAATTTAAAGAATAGTGTTTGAAGGAAGCGATTTTGATTATGGGGAAAAAGAAGAGAGAACACGTAGTTTTCGATCAAATGCTAAAGCAGAAAAAGAGCATCCCTTTTTCGAAAGCAATAAGTGATAGCCCGCAAAAACAGAAAACAAAACCTTTGAAGTCAAAATAATAATCAGTAAACTGATTGAGAAGCAGGTGTGGAAATGAATGCATTGATAATTAATTGCAGTCCTGTCAGGACAGGAGCAACAGCTGAGATAGTAAAGATAGTGGAAGGTGAGCTTAAGTCCCGCTATGATACCAGGTGCATTTGTATAGATGATTATAAATTTGCGTTTTGCAGAGGCTGCAGAGCGTGTCATAAGACGGCTCAGTGTGTCATGAGCGATGCTCAGGTGATACGGGACATAATGAATGAGTTCGATAATGCTGAGATTATCGTATCGGTTGCACCTTCATACTGGGCTGATATTCCCGGACAGTTCAAATCATTTATAGACAGGGTAACACCGTGGTGTAATACTCATGAACCACATGCGACCATAAAGCAGGGCAAAAGAGGTTATGTCATCGCTCTCAGGACCGGTCCTAATATGCCTGAATGTGAGAGACTTATCGGCAGCATAGAACATTTCTACGGACATCTCGAGATTGAGTGCGAAGGACATCTGGGTCTGACATCGCTCGAATACAGGGAACAAGTTGAATCCAGGAAACAGGAAATCCTGGACTTTTGTAAGAGCATTTGACGCTTTAGGTATTAGTAAGAATAATTATCAGGAAGATATACTAACCAGAAAAGGAATCAGAGTAGCGAAATGATCACGGATTCATTTGATAACAAGACTGAAGAAATATTAAAGCCTTGGAAAAAGGAAGATGCCAAAAAGGTTGATGCCTGTATCCTGACTTTTTCCAATGAGATTCTTCAGTATGTTCTGGAAGCTTACGATTGCACAAAGATCGGAGATATTTATTCTTCGAACGGAGCAAAACCGATATACGGCTTTACTTATAAAGATAAAGAATTTGCCATATACATGTCTTTTGTCGGTGCTCCGGGCTGCGTAGGCGATATAGAAGATTCAATGTCTGTTATTAAGACTGACAAGTATATAGAGTTTGGCGGCTGCGGCTGTCTGAATAAAGAAATAGCCAGAGGAAAAGTAATGGTCCCTACAGAAGCATACCGTGATGAGGGAACGTCATATCACTATGCTCCTGCATCTGATTACATTACGGTGAAAAACAGCGAAAAAGTTGCTGAGTTTATGGAATTGGCAGGTCTTCCTTATGTGAAGGGGAAAACATGGACTACAGATGCTGTATACCGTGAGACCAGAGGAAACTTCGATAAAAGAAAGAATGACGGCTGCATTTCGGTAGAAATGGAATGTGCTGCGATTCAGGCCATGTGTGATTTCAGGGGATTGGATGCTTATTTCTTCTTTACCAGCGGCGATCTTCTTGATGCTCCGAAGTGGGATTCACGGATGGAAAAGAACCAGAAGAAAGACACGCAGCATGATCCGGGACATTTCGAAATAGCGCTTGAACTTGCGTGTTATGTTACTGACTGATCTTGGGAGAGTATTTTATGGATACATTTGCAGATGAAAGAGACTTTAAACTTTTAAGCCGGGACAAATATACATTCTTAGTAATGTCGAGGATCATAAAAGAAGAATGCGCATTGCGCTTATCAGATCACGAGAGGCTTATTATTTGCTTTACAGGACAACCGTATCCTGTGTGGATATGGACTCCTGATAATGCTCCTGAAGATGAGATGGAGCGGGCATATAAGATCGTAAAAGACAATTTATTGATGGACGGAGATCACCGTTTTAACATTAAGTATGAACTGGCAGAATACTTTATTGTCAGAGCTAAAAAGGACGGTTTAGATCTTAAGATCTCTACGAACCTCTTTGCGTACGACTGTCCTTCTCCGATAGCTCCTTCAACGGTTGTGGACGGAGAGCTGCACCAATGCACAGAAGAAGATGTTAAAGTCCTAGTCGACTTTTTCGATATGTTTCATATAGCTGTCGGAATAGATCAGGAGAGCCGCGAACAATACAAGATTTATGCAGAAAACGATATAAAGGCAGGCACGGCATATTTCTGGAAAACAGGTGATGGTGAATATGCCTCCAGCTGCAACTGGCATCCTGTAGAGGATATGGCTTCGATTGGCCTGGTATATACACGTGATGAATTCAGGCGCAAACACTATGCGGAGCACCTTGTCTATCAGGTAACAAGGATTGCCCAGACTGCCGGGTTCCTGCCCATGCTCTATACTGATGCGGATTATGCTGCTTCAAATGCCTGCTATGAAAAGATAGGCTATGTGTTAAGAGGAAAGCTCTGCACCATCAGCTGACCTGTAAAGAAAGCTCTTCGAGCTTTGTTATATAATTGGATCAGAATATTATCAGTATATCCGGCTTAGATAGATCACAGCCCCATTACAGCGTCGGTCAATTGGCGGATATTATCCTTGTTACAGTGATATTCGGCAGCATCGTAAGCTTTCAGAAGGTCATCCTCATTTTTAGTGCGGTTCTTCATTGATTTAAGTTTCATCTTCAGCAGGGACATCATTATCTTATGCTTGCCGTTGAGCTTATTGTAATCAAACCCTCCGCGCAGATAGAACATGGGGATGTTCTTCCGCATCTCGTCAGTGAAATTGTGACTCCAGACAGCTTCAAGATCTTCAGGATCTCCTGGGTTGGAACCTGTCGCCCACACGAAGAGATGTTTGTCTTTGAGTTTATCGTAGTTCTTCTTGATCAGGTTGATGCCGTTTATCCCGATTGCGTAAAGGCCGCCGCCGTAAATTATCGTGTCGTACAACAGCAGGTCGTCGGGGCTTATTTCAGAGTATTCGCGAAGGTCACAGGAGAGTTCTTCGGCTATCATTTCCGCATATGTTTTTGTGTAGCCATAAACGGAACGGTAAATTACGACGATCTTATTCATTGATGTTCTCCTCCATTTTCTCAAGGGTCTTGAATGTTGTCTCGATCTGCTTGTCGGAAATCCCAGTGAAAAGCATGTCAATGAAATCCAATTCTTTTTTCTGATATTTTTTGGCCAAGCTGTCTGCCTTATTTGTAAGACGGATACGCAGTTTTCGCGCGTCATCGCTGTCGGGCCTGATCTCCAGATATCCTTTCTCTTCGAGCTTTCCGGCGATACTCTTCACATTTTGATGCGAGCATCCCATGATCTCCGACAGTTCGTTTATTGTTGGTGCTCCGTTTTCGAAAAGGCGCAGGCAGATCATGAGGAAAAACTGCTTGCAGGTAATCTCTTCATAGAAGCGGTCGCCCACAGTTTGAAGACGGTTGCTCATCGCGAAGAAGTACCCGAAAAGGGCGAATCTTTTGTCCATTGAATTGATCATCGCACGAGGTTCCATAAGTGTCTCCTTGAAATATGTAATATGTTACACAACAATGTAATATGTTACATAATATTTGTCAAGTTCCGGACTTCAGCGAAAATGTATAGTCGGATACAGTTTCAACAACTGTTCTTTTAGAGAATGTTATAATTACTTTGTTTGAGGAAGTGATTCCTTAGTCGGGAAAATCAGCAGTAAAACATAAGAATAGTGAATACGAGATTTAAGGAAAAAGATCGAACATGACATATTTCGTTGAAGGTATACAGGGAAGCGGCAAGAGCACGCTTGTAAAGCTTTTTTCAGAGAGATTTCCGGACCATAAAGTTCTCGAAGAAGGAGACTACTCTCCGGTGGAACTTGCATGGTGCGCGTATATGGTTATGGAAGATTACCGGGCCGCACTGGAAAAGCATTCTTCTCTGAAATCTGAGATAGAAGCAAAAACACATTTTGAAGATGATCATGTGGTTGTCTGTTATACAAAGATAAGGACCGAAGACCGTAGCTTTTATCAGGCGATGGAAAAATACGAGATATATAATGGCCGTGTACCCTTTGAACAGTTCAAAGACATTGTCTTAAAGCGCTACGGCAGATGGGACGGGGCACCTCTGATTACAGAATGCGCTCTATTCCAAAATATCGTGGAGGACATGATACTGTTCCGTGATATGACGGATGAAGACATCATAGATTTTTACAGAGGAATTAAGACTGCCATAGGTGATAAGCAGATCCATATTGCTTATCTTAAGGCGCAACCTGATGATATCAGAAGAAATCTTGAGACTGCGAGGCAGACCCGGGTTGACGACAAAGGCAATGAAGTCTGGTTTGCGATGCTCTGCGACTATTTCAACAACAGTCCCCATGCAGTCAGATGCGGACTTGAAGGCGAAAACGGCTTAGTCAGGCACTGGATTCACAGACAGGATCTTGAGCTCAGGATATGCGAAGAACTGTTTCCCGGCCGGTACACGGTGTTGCCCTCGAAATCGTACGGGAAAGATGATATTGATAAGTTATGAGAAGCGGGATGTATATTGTCAGAGCAGAAGCAGATCAGATAGAAAAGATCGTGGATATGTCTGTCAGAGCATTTGAGACAGATGTAAATGTCGGTGGAACAAAAGGTGACTGCCCGCCCGGATTCGATTCGATAGAATGGCATAAACAGATGGCCCGGGAGGGGCATTTGTATCAGGCAATGATAGGAGAAGATCTTGTAGGGGCTGCCATTTTATTCCCGGATGAAACAGGAAAAAGCGTATACATCGGCAGGATCTTTATTGACAGCGTCTATCACAGAAAAGGTTACGGCATCCGTCTGATGGAATGCATAGAAAAGAATTACCCTTATGCTGCTGAGTTTAATCTGGACACCCCTTGCTGGAATGAACGGACAAATGCGTTTTACGAAAGATTGGGGTATCGCATCATAAAGGTTGAGGATGGGTTCAATTTTTATCAGAAAAGAAGTGAAAATGTTAGAGGAGATAACAATTGATCTATAAGAGCGCTGACATAAGTGATGCAGATATTCTGATAGACATATATAATTCAGCTTTTTATGACGATTACATCCGATACGGTCATTGTCCGGCATATGGTCATTCGCGCGAAAGCATGGAACAGTCAATACGTGATTATCCTAAGACCATTGCATACGATAATGAAAGGGCAGTCGGAGTCATTTCCGTTAAAACTGAAGGAGCAGGAAAGTATTATATTGGCTGTTTAGCAGTTAAAAAAGAAGAACAGGGCCGCGGGATCGGAACGTTATTGATGAAGCACTTTTTGAGTGAACATCCTGACTGGAAGGAGATCACTTTGGTAACGCCTAAAGATAAAGAACAGAATATCAGTTTTTATACTGAACGCTTCGGATTCAAGATTACCGGAGAAGAAGATGACGGAGCTGTAACCGTTCTCTGGTTCAAGCTCAGCAGGTAAGGAACGGCGGCAAAATGAACAACAACTCATCATATAAAGGTTGGCAGACAAATGCAAAAGGAGGATATTACTTATGTATGACAAGATAAGCACTTGGCTTGATAGCGTTTTTGACAGAAGCATACCTGAAGGAGTGGTATCAGTCTGTTTTAATCTGTATGAGGATGGAGATGGCAGCTGGTCTCTGGAAGTGGTTGGATGCTCTTCTTTTGACAGCGAAGATCCTGACTGGGCTTGTGATGAGGTAACGGATTTTGAGACCAGAGATGAACCTTTTACCTGGACGGAAGAAGCCATTTGGGAGAAGGTGCTGTCTGATATCACGAAGATCTTATATCAATACATTCAAGAAGGCAAAGCATCCGGGTATCTGAATTCTCTTGATGGTGTTGCTGTAGGATTCGTTGATGGAGATCTGAACATTCTTGTTGAGAAAGAATGATCAGTACGTAAAATACACAGAACAAACGACAAAGTAAGATTGATTGAATATGAACAATACCAAATGGAATGAGAAGAAAAAATGAGAGTGATAATAGAAACAGAAAGATTGATTATTAGAAATCTTAGACCTGGTGATGAACATGCGGTATTTGCTTGGGCAGGTGATCCGGATGTTGCAAAATATATGATATATCCACAATATAATTCGGAAGCAGATGGAATCGAATGGTTAAAGGACAGGCAGCTGAAAGCTGATGATCCCAACGACTATGACCTTGGATTTGTTTTGAAAGAAACCGGAGAACTGATCGGTGGTGGCGGATTGGTATACCATCCTGATATCGACGTATGGAGAATAGGATACAATCTAAGGAAAGATGCTTGGGGAAACGGCTACGTGATGGAAGCATTAACTGCAATCATGGATGAAATCAGGAAAACAAGAAAGATTCGAGCAATAGAAGGCCTGTTTGCTGTAGAAAACTATAAAAGTCAGCGTGTTATGGAAAAACTGGGGATGACCTTCGTTGAAGATACTGAGTACGAGAAATTCGATGGGAGTGCTCATTTCCTTGCCAAGAAATATAGGCGTGTATTTGAATGAGTTTTTAGAAAACTGATTTATGAACCACCTTTATAGAACGTAGGATTAGAGCATTAAATTATCAGCAAAAAGGACTAGACATAATGCCTTATAACTATTCATATCAACTTGATCCTAATCCCAATCTGGTTTCTTTGGATAAGGTTAAGTTTGATCCTGTTACCGAAGAACATAGAAGCCGCATCGAGGCGGAAACGCAGCTCTTCCGGCAAAAGCGGCGGAAGGACCTGATAAGATCCATAGTCTTTTTCGTGATATCCTTGCTGCTCATCGTTCTGGGTGTGATCTTATGGCTCAAAGTATCGGTCATCCTTCTGTTTCTTCCGGTGTTTATAGCGATACCTTTCCTTATCATTGCAATAATCTCGTTGATTTCATGTGTGGGATTTAAGGTCACAGGCATAAAGGAATGCCGGGTCACTCACCGGGAGACCCATAAGTATTATACGGACAATGCCTATGATATGCCTGTGGAAACGAGCACTGACCGGGTTACAGTCAGGATAGAAGACACCGGTGAAGAGGTCTCCGTCGTGACAGATGCTTATACCCAGATGCACTGCATTGAGGGCAAGAAGGTCTGGCTTCTCAAAACATCCAAAGGAACGATGATCTCTTTCATATGATCTCTTCCTGAACGATAATATAAACAGGTTTCTGATATAGAATTATATTGAGGCTTGATATCAGGCATATAAATGGAAAGTGTAAGAACATTCGAATCTAATAGGTGATATATGACAGAACATGACGTAAAAAACAATGGAATAAGACAGACAATCTTGTTTTATTTATGTTCTGCCGGAATCGGGGCATTCGGACTGATGGGGTTGATTTCATTTATGTCTTGGCTTACCATTTGTACATTTCATGAGTATTCGAGATATCCGAATCTATACCCGTTCACTATAGTATTTGGAATTATATGTTTAGTAGTTTTTTTCGCCCTGATTTTGCTATGGTTTATAGGGATAATCAAAAAGCAACATAAGCTAAGGGCATTAGGCATATCTTTTTTATTTGTCTTTGCCGGAAGTATAGTGGGTTATTTTGTTTTCGAACTGTTGGATGTGTTAAGTGATAGTTTTCTTGGTTAATATCCAAGAAAGAAGTAAAGATAATCAGCAGTTGGATAAAATATCACACATAAGAGCATCGGTGTTGGATATAATACTTGTATGGATGACTTGAATTCTTTTATTCTGATATGGGCGTTTATCATCGGCATATCTCAGCTGATGGGATTTCTTTTTGATCTTATTAAGTGGGCGGTAAGGAGAAAACATCCTGCCAAGATCGAGAAGAGTGAAGACGTTAGTTACCCTAAGTTTATTACTGTAAATATCTGGCATGACAGCCATCTTGCACACCGTTATATACAGATAACGTACATTCGCAAGGAAGATAATAAATACAAGAGGTATATAAAACGCAGCGTAGGCGGATGGATCGGAAGTATTCTTCTCTATTTATTCTTCCTGGTGATCATATTCGGTTTGCCGGTAGCGGGACTTATCATTGCGCCGAATCACCCGGATATTAAGTTTCTGTTCGGCTGGTCGCTAATGGTTTTTCTTATATTCCTGCACAGTTATTTAACAGGAACCGATACCATCGCGAGGATGGAATTAAACAAGTATCTCAAAGCACAAGAACGATAAACAGGAAGGACGAATAATTATATGAAGAAAAGCATATTTACGACAGTTATCATAATTTGTATTCTCTTATCCGTTTTCACATTGACCGGGTGCGGCAAGAAAAAATGTGCCAAATGTGGAAAGACTGAAGACGAAGTACAGTTGTTTCTTTTTGATAAAGAGAACCATCCCGGTGGAGATAACAAGTATTATTGCAGCACATGCTATAGAATAGTATTCAGTGAGACGACTGATCCTACAGTAGCAGAAGCAATTGAAAATGTTCTGAAAAGTGATTCCGTTGAATCAAGCACATAATCTAATGTATTTTGTTTCGATAATGCTAGTGTGTATTTTTATGAGGGAAGATTATGATTACTTACGAAGAGATTAAAAACAACGAAGTTATTAAGACATATATTAAAGCAGCGGATGATGCACTTAATGCCTTAGGTTATACAGAGCACTCTTTTGCTCATGTGACTTATGTAGCGGAGAAGGCAGGAAGTATATTAGAAACTCTCGGCTATCCTGAAAGAACGGTTGAGCTTACTAAAATTGCAGGATATATGCACGATATCGGTAATGTAATTAACCGCGTGGACCACAGCCAAAGCGGTGCAGTTATGGCTTTTAGAATTCTTGATAATATGCACATGGATCCGACTGAAATTGCCATGATCATATCTGCTATCGGTAACCATGATGAAGGTTCCGGTGTTCCTGTAAGTCCCATGGCAGCAGCTCTTATTCTGGCTGATAAAAGTGATGTAAGACGTAATCGTGTCAGAAACGATGACATGTCTACTTTTGATATCCACGACAGAGTTAATTATTCAGTTAAGAAGTCCGAACTTAAGATTAATGAGGCACACACCATTATTAAGCTTAAGCTTTTTGTTGATACTCATTATGGTTCCGTAATGGATTATTTCGAGATCTTTATGCAGCGAATGATGCTCTGCAGAAAAGCCGCTGAGAAGCTTGGTCTTCAGTTTAAACTCATGATTAACGAGCAGCAGCTGATATAAAATCGCAACTGGAATACTACTCAATAATCTGCAGGGGATTTATATGAAAAAGGCAAAGAAGTTACTATTCCAGGCTGCTTCACTGATAATGGCAGCAGTCCTGTTTACAGGCTGTTATTATCCGTTAACGAGTAAGCAGAAAGGCTGGATCAGCCAGATCGAGAAGTACTATCCTGACGATACATTCACATACGTGGGACACAGCACGGTATCCATGGGAGTCACAAGCCCTTCCTGCATAAGCCTTGAATCAGAGAACTTCCCGCACGTTGATGTTCAGATCTATGAGGTCGACGGAGAACTTTACAGCAATTATCCCCGTTACTATCACGAGGAAGCTGTCGTGGAACACTTCTCTGATCTGGTAATTTCCTGTTTCGGATGTGATTATGTTGATCTCAAAATGACCGACACGGCAGATAAGCCTCTTAAATATGTAAGCGACGAAAAGTACATTGAAAAATATGCCATCCATCACTATATTGCATATGTGTACTATGAAGAGGGTCACGCTTATCCCACTGAAGATGAGCTTGAAGAGATGGCACTTGATTATTTTCAGCATATAACCACAGATAATGACGATCGGGGAAATGCGTTCAGACTGTGTTTTGTCCGTCCGGGCGACACAAAACACGGCAAAGATCTGGACATGGATTACATGTTCGATTTTCACGATGGTGTTGCATCTCTTTACAACGCAAAAGAGAATTATTACGTATTCAAAGGACCACTGGAAGATTTTATATAAACAGGTAAGCTATATGGCAAAATTGATCAGTTATGCTTGCACTCATTGTGGCGGTGTGCTCAATATCGACAGCGATCAGGAAATCCTTGATTGTCCTTTTTGCGGCACAATGGTCAACTTGGTTGAATACCACAGGAAAGACATACTTAGTCAGGCAGAATTGTGTCTGAAGAGGATGGAATACAATTCCGCTTTCGAGAGATACAAGGAACTTTACGATAAGAATCCGAAGGATTTTGAAGTCCTGCGCGGTCTTGTTCTTTGCGCCGGCAAGATCCCTGTGAAAAATGATCTGGTATATCCAAAAAAGCTTATAAGACATGATCTGTACAGAGCGATAGCTGTTCTCGGTCAGTATGCAGAAGACTGTTCAGGTTACGAGTATTTTGAGCATCTTGATACTGTTTTTAAGCTTTGCATAGAATACCGCGAGCTGATCAAAGTCAGAGAGAAAAATGCAAAACTGACCAGAATACGGATCAAAAACCTTGCTAATAGGGAATATGGTAATCCTGATCAGGATTTAAAAGATATTGCTTCATGCAACAAGAAAAACACGGATCTATTAACCCCGGAAATTAACGAGCTTGAGAGAAAACTCAGATTAAACTGTGCCAAATTGAAAATGACGGAACCCAAACCTGAAGAGCAGGTTGTTTACTCTTCGAGCATTAATAAAGCTGAAGTAAATCCGGATTCAGAATCCATTTCAAATATCAATTGTATTAAGTGTGGCGGCCAACTGCTGATGGATGCGAAGAGAAGTCTTTGCGAATGCGGATTCTGCGGCGTGGCGTATGGTACGTCACTGTTTTTCGGAGAGCCAAACAAAAAGGCAAAGGAAGCTCTGGTAAAACAGGAATTCAGCGAAGCAGACCAGAGATACTCATATATGCTGATGCTCGATCCGCATAATTTTGAAGCTCTCCGTGGAAGAGTGCTCAGTGCTGCAAAATGGAGTTGCGTAAAAGTCGAGAACGATATCTCTAACTTCTGGGTAAATAATCTCCGTTCACGCGTTGAATCCGCGCTCGAAAAAGCTCTTGACTGCGACAAGCCTTATTTTGAAAAGTTTATCGAAATGATGGATGCATACAGCCTGATCCTTGCAGAAGACAACAAACTCAAACCTCTGGTAAGGCAACGTAAAGATCTTCTGTACAGGAGGGACCATATAGTTGTTGATTATGATCCCAATGAAGAAAATAAGCCGGCTCTGTATGCCCACAAAACCATATCTGAAACGATCGCTGACACCGAAAAACAGATAGACATGATCAAGATCAACAGAAATAAAAATGTTGATAAGGTGCGTGAAATCTGCAACCGGATACAGGAGATGGATAAGAAATGGCTGGCTGAAAAAGCTATGACAACAAATGCTTCACACGATATATTTCAGGGAATTTTATATATGGATCTTATCAGTAATTACATGACAGATGACAGTTCAAGGAGAATGCTTAATGAACTGACGCAAAAGACCTTCGGATTTGATTTCGAAGGCTGGGTAAAAGGCGGATATTTCGAAGGAGATTATATACCTTATTCATTTGTTAAAGACGGTATGATGATCTCTAATGTATCTGCAAATAAGATGCACTTCCTGCAGAGGGGTATCGAAAAGAATTACATTCAGTTAGGTACCGTTATGACCGATGAAGCATACCGTAAACAGGGCTTTGCGGGAAAGCTCATTGAACATGTTATCAGAACATATGAAAACGACTGTGACGGAATATACCTGTTTGGCAATCTAGGCGCGGTTGATTTCTATATAAAGAATGGTTTCCGCATGATAAATCAGTACAGGTATTTCGTTAAAGAGGAGCACATCAAAAAGTGCGCTGGAAGCAGATTTGCACCTGTCAAAAATATGGGTGAAGACATTAAGAATAAGTATCTGCAGATGGTGCGTAATTCCTACTTTATCTCATCTTTCGAGCAGATAAATAAATATGGTCTGCAGATGTTTTACACGGCAGGTCTTGATAACGTTTTATATGCTGAAGATATAGACTGCTTTGCCGTAATCGATGACGAAGACGGCTTGGCTTTGCAGTCTGTTTTATGTAAAGAGAAAATCGCATTAACGGATGTTATCGGTCGCCTTGATTTGGAGACAACTCAGTTGAGACTCGGGTTTACTCCTCTTGATGAAGACTTGTATCTTTGTACGTCTGAACTATACGATGGTGCGGATGATTACAGGCTCTTCTACAGGGGTGGAGAATTGGAAGCAATCGAAAGAGATAAGCTCTATTTCCCTGATCTGTCACATGCCTGATAAGAGTTATTGACTGGAAAGAAACACAAAGTTTTCGCGAAGGCAGAAAAGATCTGAAAAATATAGTAGAGTTATAAATGTTGAGACAAAGAAATCCGGGGGAAGAACGTGGAATACTTAAAATCACAGAACAAAGAAAAATACAAAGAGGAGATGGCGGAACTTTACTTTAAAGGTGCTCAGCTTATCAAAGATCCTAATTCTGAGATCAAATCCTTTTATGGTGTAACAGTAGCAGGTTTATTGCTGGCCGGCATAGGTCTTTTCCTGGTAACATTCGGACTGGTGAGCACTTTGATCAAGAAGCAGCTAAATGTATCTGCTGTTGTTTTCTTTGTCGTCATATATGTATTCTTCATAATTATCGGGTTGTTTTCTCTTTTGCTGTTTAGCGCAAGAAAGAAGATAAGAAACCGTTCGGATAATGATGTGCATTTTGAATGTGATAAGGAAGGACTTAAATACATTACTTCACAGGGTGAAAGAAAGACATATTGGGATAATTATCAGGCCATAAGAGTTTTTAAATATACAATGGTATTTATCCCCAAAGATCAAAAAGGAATGTATCTCCTTGCTCCAATTGAAAACCTCCAAAATGTTACGGCTTTTCTTGAAGAAAATAGTATAAGTATCGATGTGATCAGATGATCAACAGTAAGATGCTTTGTTGAAGAACAAGCAATTCTCGAAAATAAAAGTATGGGTTGACGAAACATAACTGAAGGGGAAAGTAGTGTTTTTATATCATTTTTTTGATGCCAGGACCGGCCCGTTTAAAAGCCTGACGTCAATATCTCAAGATGAAGCCAGGGAAGTTATTGAGAGGATAAAGATAAGCTGTATTGTGATATATAATTAGTAGTCCGAAGCTTTGGATTGGAATATTTAAATTGATTGGATCTAATGGGGATGAAAGAACGTAACAACAAGAAAAAGAAGGGTATTGTAAAAAAGGTCTTCCTGATAATTGCAGCAATTCTTCTGGTATGGCTATTAACAGATATTATCGTAACGGAAGTTTATGCCGGCAAGATTCCGCATCATTATGCTTCTGCAAAAGAAGGAAGGGAGCTCATGCTCTCCAATACTGAATACTATGAGAATGTTACTCAGATCGATATCGATAACAGACTGGGCAAAAGCGGCGGGACATTAGATGAACTGCTCGAAGCATCTACTGCCGAGGTAAAAAGTTTCAATATTTTCGAGAAATATATCATAGACCGCCGTATCGCAAATATGGCAAAGACGATTGCGCGTAATGACTATGAATTGCCGTATCTGGAAGAAATCGTATTCATTAAGACAGATATGACGGTGGAAGGAATGGCTGCGAGCGGCTACACTCACGGTACGCAGATCTACCTGAACTCCACTAATATCATGATCAGTGTTATTCCGGAGGCCGGGAATTTTTTCGAACAGCTCTTATGGCATGAACTGTTCCACTGTCTTACCAGAAATAATCCGGAATTCAGATCCGAGATGTATTCCATCATTCATTTCACCGTTACCGGTACAGAATATGAATTGCCGCCCTGTATAAAGGATCTTTACCGCAGCAATCCGGACGTCGAACATCACAATTCATATGCGACTTTCAATATTAACGGTCAGGACATTGACTGCTTTGTTGTCTGGATCTATATGCAGCAGGAGGACGGGTCTTACACCGACGACACGCCGGTACTTGTCCCGATCGACGGAACAGACACCTATTATCTCCCCGAGCAGGCGTCAAACTTCAATGAAGTATTCGGGGGAAATACTGATTATACTATCGATCCCGAAGAGTGCCTGGCAGACAACTTTAAGTATGCGATGTATTATGGTATCGATGGATGGAATGGTCAGGGATATCCCAATCCTGAGATCATTCAAGATATTATCGATGTGATGAAAAAATGATTTCAGACCGGACTGCCGCTATTGTATAATTATCACATCAGTAAAACAGAGAGAGGTTCACTTCATGGGAAAAGCATTTAAAACAGGCGATACGATCACTTTGTATTTCGGTGACACGCTGCGTGAGCTTCTGTCGAAACCGTTGCGCAAACGAAGCATTTATTTTGTGGATTGCGAGGTTGTTTCAATCGAAGGTGACACCATAACCGTTCTCTCTAAAATGAAAAATATACAAGATAAACCACCGTATAAGGTTATGGGTCTTTGTGTCAAAAAAGACGACCAGCATATTTTACCCGAAGGTGTACTCGAAGAACTGCGGGATATCGACAAAGACCAGCTCGTGGATTTCGCTTCCGAACGCGGCTACGATGTAAAAGAATTCAAGGCAGCACTTAAGCCATTCCGTAAGGACCGCAAGAAAGATTAAATCCCGTTCTCGAGATTACGGGCCGGATATCACTCCCCATTTGATGACAATTCGTTGATGACCTTGATGTCGGCTTTGAGTTTTCTATATTCAATGACTATCATGATAATATGCGTTGCGAGATAACCTGCCAGTGTTGAGATAAATGCTGACGGGTACTTGTGGAGCTGCCACAGGAGAATGGTTATGCCGACGCATACTGATGATGTGATGATAAAGTAGATGATGCTCTGAATAATAAATCCGACGCAGAATCGTTTACTACATCGCATCCCATGATCTCTGCCTTACCTTCTGTAGGCTTGGTGAGGCATGTGAGCATCTTTACCGTTGTGGTCTTACCCGCGCCGTTTACACCGAGCAGTGCGATGAGCTCGCCCTCGTTTACTGTCAGCGAGAGGCCTGCAACTGCCGTCTTGTCCTTATACCTCTTGATAAGGTTTTCTGTCTTGATTGCATATCCCATATTCCAATCTCCTTTTCACTTTTGTTGAGGCGATATTATCAGAGGATTGGAGAGCATTAAATAAAAAACACATGAACGGTCGTTCCTGATATATGAACGGCTGTCATGTTATAATTTTCTAAAGGTTTTTTGGATTTATGCGTCAGCTATAAGATTACCGGGGGATAAATATGGACGAAGGAAAAAAGATACTGCTCTCATCTTTTTGGTGTTCTCAGGGATGGCACAAAACTGAAATAACTGACGAGGTATTTGAGCTTTGTAAGAAACAGGGCTACATGTTTGATCCGCCTGTGGTTGTTACGCATGAAGAGTTTTTCAGGCAGCTGGATGATGTGCTGAAAAAGACAGATCCCAAAGATGTTGCAAATGCATTTCTTTACAGCCTCTCGACGAGGGAACTGGAATTCAGATCGGCTCTTGGCAGTTACTGGTATGCGGTTTCCATACCTGAAAACATGAAAAAAGATGATCCTTACTTATGCGGTTGGAGCCGATGGAGTGACTTTCAATTAAAGAGATCCAGCGGTTATAACGTTTTAAATTTCGAGCGGTATAAATGGGGTGGAGTCAGACATACAGACCCTACATATGCGCTGTTTGATCTGGAACAATTCTTACTGCTTCCAAAGGTCACTCCAAAAGACGAAGATATCAGGATACTAAAAGAGATATTGTCCTGTGTTTCAGAAATAAAGCCGAGTGATAAGGTTGGTGCTCTCCAGAAAACTATTACGTCGAAGAAGATATTCAGTTCGAATAAATCGGAGGTCCAGATCCTTTTGAATATCCTCGGCATCTGCGGTGTGCTGTCTTCAGCAGATCACCCTTGTTACGCAGATAAATTTGCTCCCTGCGACGGGTCCAGAGATCCTGTCGAATCTAAAAATGACTACGATTACCCTGTAAACAGGTGGTATGCCAGGGATGGAATAAATACTGACCGGTTGAAGATAGTTTTCGGGGGATATGATTTTACATAATGCTATAATGACTCTATCCTTGGGGCAGCCCTTGGATAGAGTTTTTAAAATAATGGGGTAATAGTAATGATCTTATCTGACAAAACAATCAACAGAATGCTGGAAGAAAAAACACTTGTAATCGAACCTGTCACCAAGGAACAGATCCAGCCTGCGAGTGTGGATATCAGATTGGGAAATACATTCAGCGTTGTTGACGATTCTCCTTCGGGCGTGATCACATTAGGATCAGAGATCAAATATAAGACCATCACTACTGATACATATCTGATTTTGCCCGGACAGTTTGTTTTGGCAACGACCATGGAATATTTCGAGCTGCCTGATAATCTAACTGCATTTGTTGAAGGCAGAAGTTCATTGGGCAGAATGGGCTTGTTCATCCAGAATGCCGGATGGGTCGATCCCGGTTTCAAGGGCGAGATTACTTTGGAGCTTTATAACGCTAACAGATGTGCCATTGAACTCAAGAGCGGAAGAAGAGTCGGTCAGTTGGTATTTGCTCTCATGGACGACCATGCCGAGAATCCCTATTCCGGAAAGTACCAGGGCCAAAAGGGCGCAACAGGCTCAAGAGTATTCATGGACTCTGACAAATAATCAGATCAGCGGATAAGTTATATTAAATTAATAACGCCGGCACGTTATGTGACCGGCGTTAATGTATATCCGAAGATGTTTACTAATATCTTTGGCAGGAAGAAAGTCAAAAAGAACAGGATTATTACTGCGAGCACAACCCATACTGTAACAGTGATCGCTATCAGTTTCTTGTTTTTTTGCTTGCTCATCTTACCCTTGAGCTGCAGTCCTGCGAGCATGGTGTTAATCGCGAAAATACCACTGGCCAGAATCAGCAAAAATGGTGTAAGTATTATTCCCGTATCCCAGAAATAAGTAAAGAAATATACGATCATTGAGGCAATTGAAGTAATCAGCATGCCCAGTCCGCATATATATACTTTCTTCAATAATTTGGCTTTGTCAGCCTCTGTGTATTCAACAACCATTTCCAACGTTTCTTTTAAGTCGGTGTCCATCTTCTCACTCTGCCTTTCTCCGCGAAGAAGGTCGCGGATGTCGATGTCGTAAAAATCTGCCAGTTCTATCATCATGCTGATATCCGGCATAGTGTTTCCGTTCTCCCACCTTGAGATCGATCGGGATGAAGTATGCATCTTGTCAGCCAGTTGTTCCTGGGACAGGTTATGCTCTTTTCTGAGTTGCTTAAGAAACTCCCCTATCTTGATCTGGTCCATATATCCTCCTTTCGACCAAATGGTAACACCGGCGCCCCGCAGAAAAACACGACAGAGAGTGAGAGATGCAGTATTTTCGCTTACAAGACAGATGTGTCAGGTTGTTTTTATATCGTAAATATACCATATGATTACCTGGGACGACCTCATTTCCGTTATTCCTGACAGACCGGACCGGGGGCGCCTCTAAAACACTTAATTGTTTATTTCCTCAGCGTTAATCACCCTGTAACAAGCTGGATTTTTACCGTGCTATAATCGCACTATGGAGACCAACTATACATTTTTCTATGTAGAAGCAAACGTGGTTTGCATAATTATTTTCCTTCTGCTTTTTTTCAGGGGGTTAACAACGATTGGCTGGCAGTCGAAACAGAGAATCTTCGTAAACATCACCGTCAGCCACATTTTATATTTTGCAATCGATATCATCGGAACGTTAGCCAACGGCGGATACATTCCAAAAACTTACCTGACAGCGGCTTTTGTTAACGTCGGTGTCGCTGTATTCTTATCGGCGATCACAGGTTCATGGTTCGTTTATGTCGAACTGTCCCAGGGTGCGGAATATATCAAGAGGTTCAAGGCACGCCTCCTGGCGATGGCTCCCGCAATGGCAGTAACTGTCGTTTTGCTGTTCCTGTTTATCTTCTTCCCGTCAGTTGTATTAGACGATGAGAACAACGTAACAACAATTTACTATGCACTGTTTTTGGCGGTGCCTGTCTTGTACGTAATTGCTAGTGCGACGAGAGGTTTCACGAGGGCCTTTCGAAAGGAGAACTACGCGGTCAGAGCGCAGTATCTGGTAACAGCGATGTATCCGGTGATTATCTCTGTCGTCGGAGTTATTGAGACGATCTGGTTCATGGCGCCGATGTTCTGTTTCAGCAGCTCGATAATGATGCTCTATGTTTATATCATTTCGCTCAATGACCAGGTCTCTATCGATGAACTCACGCACCTCAATAACAGAACACAGCTGAAGAAATATATCGTCAGCGAACACTCGAAACAGGGCGACAAGACCATCCGTTACGTGCTCATGATCGACCTCAATAGATTTTAAGTACATCAACGACCAGTTCGGTCACATTGAAGGTGATACCGCACTCAAACGAACCGCTGATGCGCTCAAGATCGCGTGTTCCGATAACCCGTTTAAAACTTTCATTGCGAGATACGGCGGCGACGAGTTCATCATCATCGCAAAAACAGAGAGTGAGGAACTGGTTAACGAACTCAGTAAGACAATAAAAGAAACGCTGGTCAGATTAAATGAAGAAGCAGGCGCAGAATACGAACTGACAGCCAGCATCGGCAGCGCATGCTATTGCGGTGATATCTCTGATTTCCAGGCAGCTCTCAATAAAGCGGACGAAGCGTTGTACGAAGAAAAAGCTAAGAGAGTGGCTCCTGCGAAATAATCTTGCAGGTTTCATTACCAATGCAGACAACCCGAAAAACCCGTAATAACTTTTAATTATGGCTCCAAAATCTTTCTTTAATGGTAAAATCTTCAATGATAAATTCCACATAATTGAAGAGGGGGTGATCTGCAGTAATATGGGATTTTTTGACATGTCCAAACCTAAAGGAACAGGTTTTGCACAGATTCCTAATACTCAGAATTTCACGAATGAAGATCTGTATGAAAAGCTCTCGAAGATCAAGGTAAGCTGTGGTACTCCGGTATCAGGACTTGTCGGTGATTACGATGCGATACTGTATAAGCAGGTATCCGTAAGATTCGATGTTTTCGTGCGTGTCGATGGTAAAAACGTCATCTGCGGCAAGATCGGAACTGACGGAGTCAGCAGCGCTAACACTGCAGTTAATTACGGCCTCGATGCTTTCTTAGGACACAAGGATGAAGCTACATCACAGGCAGACCATGCAGTAGATGAGATCGCAGAAATCCTGTCCAGCCTTGAGAAGGGTGAAGAGGTTACTGAGAGCAAGGTAAGTTCATCCATAAAGACTGAGTCCGGTGAAGTTCTCGAATTCTACATGAAGCAGAAGGCTATCTCACTGAAGCCGAAGTTCGATATGTTCGATGAGAATGAACAGGTCGTATATCACGTTGAAGGTGATATGACGAGACTTAACTTCTCCATACAGGAAAACGGAACTGAGGTTGCCAAGCTCAAGAAGAAGCCGATCCCTGTAGCACCTGAATATGTTATCTATGAAGGCGGCAAGGAAATCGGCAAGATCAAGAAAAAGATCAAGCTCACAAATCCTGAACTCACTGGCACGCTCAACGGTAAGGATGTCCATATCGTAGGCAGCCTCATGGGAACAGATTTTGACATTCAGGCCGGTTCTGTTACTATCGGTCAGGTTGATACGACCAGCCAGGCCTGGAGCGATGTCTACAGGGTGAAAGTTTTCGATGAGAGTTATAAAGCAGTCATGGCTGCGATAACGATCATTTGCGACAACGTTGTAGACGCATCAAGAGAATAAATAAGGTAAGGAACATTTATGATTAAAGGGTTGAAGAAAATCGTTGACGGTAAAGTCTTTCAGGGAATTATTCTGTTTGTAATTCTTTTTAACTGTGTCCTGATGGGTATTGAGACCATCAAGGGATTGTCAGAAGGAACACGGGGAATTCTGGCGACAATAAACAATATCTGTCTCTGGATCTTTATCGCAGAAATCGTTATTAAGCTTTTGGCATACGGATTGGATTATTTCAAGGATCCGTGGAACTGGTTCGATATGTTCATCGTTGGTATTTCGATGGCATCCGGTTTGCCGTTCATGGCTGCTTTCCGTGCAATGAGAGTATTGAGAGTCCTCAAGTCTTTGAAGGCATTGAGAGGAACAAAGCTCATCGGTTCCGTTAAGCACCTCCAGGTAATCATCGGCGCAATCGTTAAGTCAGTTCCGAGCATCCTGTGGACAGGCATTTTGCTCATCCTCATCTACTATGTTTTCTCACTGATCGGTGTAAACCTCTTCGGTGACGCATTCCCTGACTGGTTCGGAACGATTGGCAAGGCAATGTACACACTGTTCCAGGTAATGACACTCGAGAGCTGGTCAATGGGTATCAGCAGACCTGTTATGGAGGTTTATTCTTTCGCGTGGGCATACTTCGTACCGTTCGTACTCCTCTCTTCATTCGTAGTAATGAACGTTGTTGTAGGTATCGTTGTTAATGCCATCAGCGAAGTTACTGCCGAGAACAATGTTGAAGAACCTGAGACCAAGGAAGTTTCCAAAGAGGACCTCCTCAAGGAAATGCGCGAAGTCAAAGAGCAGATGGCACGTCTCGAGAAGGCTTTGGAAAAAACTAAATAAGACTGGAAAATATTGGTTTTTCCGTATTGTAATTGCTTGACGTTTAATTTAGTATTTGTTGGAAATCTGTTAATCAGTATTAAGGAGGATTAGTATGGCAGATGAAAAGAACACAGCCGTAGAGGCTAAGGCTGAAACAGCTGGCAAAAAGGGTATTAGTGAGGAGAAGCTCGAGATTATCATTGCTATTCTTCTCGGTGTTACAGCAATCCTGACTGCTTGGGCAGGCTGGGTAGGATCACTCCACGGCGGTAACCAGGCAACAAATTACACACAGAGCAACAACCTCTCTGCACAGGGTAACTCAATGTACAACGAGGCAGCACAGCTCTACATGCAGGATATGCTCCTCTGGAACCAGATCTCTGATTACCTGTTTGATATCGAGATCGCAAACGCTAACGGCAGAACAGCTGAAGCTGCTCTTATCGAAGAGAAGGTAGATACACTTATGTATGATAACTGCTCAGAAGAATTTGCAGCAGCAATCGAGTGGGCAGCTGAGCAGGAAGAGTATGCTACTCCTTTCGATAAGGAAGGATTTGTTGACGGATACTTCGCTGAAGCAAACGAAGTTTTGGCTGAGGCAGATGCACTCCTCGAAGAAGGTAAGCAGGACAACGCTAACGGCGATGCTTACGGTCTCGTAACAGTTATCTACTCTCTCGTATTGTTCCTCTTAGGTATCGTTGGAATCTTCAAGAAGATCCCGAACCGTGTACTTATCCTTGTATTCGCTTGCGTTTGCCTCGTAATCGCAACGGTATACATGATCACAATCCCGATGCCTACAGGCTTCAACCTCGCAAGCTTCTTCGTTCATTAATAGAGAGCTTTAGTTAAACAATTTAAAAGGGATGTCTCGTTTGAGGCATCCCTTTTTGTATCAGTAACTTATATCCTGCATTGCGCTCCAGCCGACGTCGTGCCAGGTCTTGCCTGTGCCGATCTGGTCGACGGAAGAGTAATACGGCATGGGGAGCGTGCCCCTCAGAGGAGTCTTTAATGTCAGCACGTCTGCTACCGCATTACCGCCCTCAGTACCGGGGAGATAGAGCATGATGCATGAATCCCACTGGTCGATGTAATCGCTGATGATCACATTTCTGCCTGCAACGATGAGTGCAACTGTTGGCTTACCTGATTTCTTAGCGAGCTCGATGGCCTCACTGTTGCCCTTAAGTGCGCATGAACCGTTGAGTGAGAGATCGGGGGTGTCGCCGTACCATTCTGCATAAGGCTTCTCTCCGATGCAGAGCAGGACAACGTCGCATGAACCGATCTGGCTCTCGTCAGTAATGATCTCGAATCCCATTTCCTGTGAAGCCTTTGTGAGCGCCTCAACGATAGAATTTCCTTCTCTGAAATGCTCTACTCCGGTACCATATCCTGCGAAGTCCTGATCGGACATTCCCTGCCACCAGTTGGTCCATCCGCCGCACATAGCACCTACGTCATCTGCTGCAGGTCCCGTCACGAAAACCTTCATTCCGGAAGTAATGTATGTATGGCCTCCGATCTTTAGCGGAACGAATGATTCTGCAGCCATCTGGCGTGCTACGTCATGTGATTCCTGGCTGTTGAATTCGTATGTGGGGTTAAGATTCTCGAGGTACGGATCATCGAAAAGTCCGGCCTCCTTCTTAACTCTGATAATTCTTGTAACTGCGTCATTGATGCGCTCTTCGGAAATCTTTCCCTCGTTAACGCCCTCGATGATGTAGTTCATTGCATTCTCGTGTTCGGTCTCAGTCATGAACATATCGATACCGGCATTTACACCGATGATGATATTGTCCTTATAAGAATCGCCTGAGCAGTTCATGATCGAATCCCAGTCAGTCAAAACGATTCCCTGGAAACCCATGTCGTTTTTGAGGATGCTGATATACTTTTCATTCTCATGCATTTTCGTGCCGTTAAGAGAAGAGTGTGAGAGCATGATTACCATAACGCCTTCGTCGATGAGTGCCTGATAAATATCGAGCTGCTCCTGGATCTGCTCTTCTGTGAGCGTTGCTTCACCTCTGTCGATGAGCATTGTTGAAGGGTTCTCGCCCGTTCCGTAAGCAGTCATGCCGTCACCGAAGAAGTGCTTCGGACATGCAACGATTCCTTCTGAAGCAAGGCCCTTTGTATAAGCGGTTGCAAGGCTGGTTACGATCTTACTGTCAGAAGAATAAGACTCATAAGTTCTGCCCCATCTCGGATCGTTTGCCGTAGCAACACAGGGTGAGAAATTGAGGATCATTCCTGTGTGCGCGATGTCGCTGCCTACGACCTTACCGTACTGCTCTGTGAGCTGCGGGTCATTAGCCGCGCCGACGTTGATGTTGTGCGGGAAGATTATGCATCCGCTGGCAAAGTTAACACCATGAACGCTGTCGTTGCCGTAGATAAAAGGGATGCCTGCCTTTGACTGCATCGCATTAGTCTGGTAGTTAGTAACTACGCTTCTCCATTCATCTGCAGTAGGCATCGGGAAGTTATCGACTCTGGACAGGATTGAACCATAGTCAATATTCTTCATTTGCGAGGGCTTAACATTATAGACAGTCGGCTGCATCATCTGGGCCGCCTTCTGCTCCAACGTGAGTGTTGCGCAGATCTCTTCCGGCGTCATGGTAGCCATTGAAGGATTTACGCTGACGCTGACATCTGCGCTTACATCAGTATTTCCAACATCTGTCGGAGTTACTTCTGAGCAAGCTGTTGCTGCCATGATCGATACAACTAACAATCCGGCAATAAGTTTTCTTGGTTTCATAGTAGTCCTCCTATTATCCAATAGAAGTTAATTATAACATTTTGGTTTTTTGGGGTGTTTTCGAGGCCGGGTATTACGAGATTTGTGCCGGTTTTTCCGGTGCATTCCTGTTATCGGATGCCGTGTCGTTGAGACAGATCGTCTGGTAAATAGCGCCGTTCAATTTTGCCGAAAGACATCTCGGATCAAACCAGGTATTATCCGTGTCGAAAGTAAAAATAACATCGACATCCTGAATAAGTCCTGCATTTACGAAGTTGCCGAATTTGAATTTGACTGTGTTCATATAATCGGAAGAATTTTTGATTCCAAAATGCTCGTGAAATTTGCATGTATCGAGTTCTTCGAAGTATGGAACAAAGTCGGGGTATATGGGTTTTACCAGGCCTTTGAGCGATACTCTGGGTTCATATTTGAAGGGGATGCCCATCTCCGTATAAAAGATTGCGATGTCGCGTTCAGCAGCCGAACGGTATTTTATTCCGTTGAATCTGTAATTATCGGTCTTTAAATATGTATCGTTGGCATCGTTTTCCAGGCTGTCGAAGTATTCCCTGTTCATGATGACCGGCTTGTTCGTATCAACGTAGATAACGCGGTTTGCTTTATAGGGAATGCATCCCCCCGTAGGCTCGCCCCTGAAGTGGCAGTCCCATATGGTTTGATAGAGCCGGAGCCGGCATTCGAGGTCGTCACGGGTTTTCATAAGGTTCAGATAATACTTGCCATTTTTGGATGTGAGACTGTACCTGTGATTATCGGTGATAACCCTTGTGATGTCTGAACTCTTTTGCAGAGTAACAACCGGCAGCTTTTCGAGTTGCTGCCGGCAATAGTTGATCTTGAGTTCGAGGTACTCTTTCGGAATGTATTTGCTCAGGTAATTCATGACCTCATTATAAAGGGGATCCTTGTCGGTTTTTTACGACAAATTCGACAAAACCCGACAAGGTTTTGATGAGGTTGGGTATTTGGAAAATGATGGAAAACGAGAGTGCAAATTTTCTGGCGTTTTTGAGTGGATTTCCGCCAGGATTTCCGCCATTTTTCTCAAATTGGCGTTTTTCTTGGCGTTTTTGAGCAAAAATCTGCACTAAAAACGCCAAACGTGATTTTTGGTTTTGTTCTCAACTCTCGAAAGTGACCACCAACGCCCCCCGCCCCAATACTAAAGCCGCCCCCGGCAAAAGAGGCGGCCCTAATATCATTAAGAGAAAGTAAATGGAGAGCGATTATGAAACACGAGATTTCTTGGTCTTCTTCTCGAGGTACATGGCTTTGTCTGCCTTGTTCATGCACTCGAGGAGGTCTTCCCAACCGGTGAGTTCGCAGGTGCCGATGCTGGCAGAGAGGACGTACGGCCAATCGTGTCCGGAGTTGGCCTCCTTGATGAGTTTTCGAAGTGTCCTGATGAACTGGCCGACACGGCCGGGGCTGTCGAGAACGAGGACTACTTCGAATTCGTCACCGCCCATTCTGGCTGCGAATTCGTTTTTGTTGACGGCAGCCTTGATACAGCAGGAAATCGCTTTGATGGCTTCGTCGCCGGAGCTGTGGCCGAATGTGTCGTTGATGTGCTTCAGGCCGTCCATGTCGATACTTGCGACTGCCAGTGGAGTTGTCATCTTCCTTGAAGAATCGAAATAACCGGCGATATTCTTCTCGAATCCTCGTCTGTTGAACAGGCCCGTCAGCGCGTCTCTTACGTACATATCCATGACGTCGCTTACTGCGAACAGCTTGTTATAAAGACTCGTTCTGTTGATCGTCTGGCCCAGGAGAAGGAGGATGAACTCCAGTTTCTCGGACACGATCTCCATTGTATCGGGGAGGACCTCGAATGCGCCGTAGCCGTAAACTTCGTTCTTATAGTAGATAGGAAGGAAGATGCGGATGCCGGAATCTGTATCGATGAACTCATCCGGGAGGAGCTGGTCACTGGGGAAGCCTATATCGCAGAGGTGGATCTCGCCGTCTTCCTGGAAATAGCCGAATACACTTCTGTCATTCTCACGGAAGTAGCAAAGATATGCCTTGCGGAACAACTCCAATGCGAGGAGGTTTTCCATTGTAATCTGGTGGTAGGATTCCGGTGTGATCGAATCTTCGTAGAGTGAACTCAGGATAACGAACGCACGCGTAACATCGAAAGCAGTCTTTTTCATGATATCGAGCTTCTTATAGGCATCGATTACGTCACGTTTTTCTTCTGAATCGTTCGTGCTCTCACGGAGAATGAGTTTGCCGGGAACGTTGATATAGAAATCAACATCCTCGTTATTGAGGATCTTTTCGAGTGTTTCCAGAGCGGAATCAGCGAGTGTCTCTTCGGGGATATCAGATGTTGTAAGAGACGGGATGTGCGAAGATGCCGCGTCAATATCGTCGACACCTGTGATCAGGGTATCGTTGGGGAGCTTATAGCCGCGGTATGTCAGCTCGTCCATGAGCGTTAATGCCATGTAGTCGTTTGAGCAGATGATCGCTTCGGGGAGCGTTCCGTCTTCTCTTATGAAGAAATCGGCAGTCTGGGGTCCCTGTGTTACCCAGTAGTTACCGTGGAAGATCATGTCTTCGCGGATCTCGTAACCGGCTTCCTTCATTGCGTCTTCAAAACCGGCGAGTCTTTCCTGTGCGTCAACAAGGTCATCTCTACCTGTGACGAAGCCGATATCGGAGGTCTTGCACTTGCTGATTACGTATTTGCTTATGTCGTACATGATCTGTCTGTTATCGGGAACGATGTTGTAGAAACCCTCGTCAGCTGCTCTGATGCTGATTACCGGAGGCAGATCCTGCATTGATGTTAAGTTGTTGATGAGTTCTTTGGACATACCGCCCTGGGTCAGTGTATCTGAACAGAGAATGATTCCGTCGTAGTCTGTAACGTCAGGGAGGGAGAGGACACTCTTAAGTCCTGTAGCGTGCAGGGAGTTAGAACTGGGAACTGAGCAGTTTCCGTAAACGTCAACGTGATGACCGCGCTCGAGGGCTCTCTGCCTGAGCGTTCTGATAATACCGGCTGAATAGTCACGATACAGATCACCGACGAATGCACAAATCTTCATATAGATACCCCGCGAAAGCTATTTCTATGCATTCAGTATAAATGGATAATAAAAACAAACAGTTAACAGAAATATCAATTTCGGTTAACTGTTTATAAAAGTAAATTGCGTTTTGTCAGTTGCCTGGCGGCGAATCTGTATGATTAATCGAAAGTAAACAGGTCAAAGACCGCTCTCTTATCGTCATCTTCTGTCGTGAATTCGAAGTAGACGGCGTGCTTACCGGTGATTGCTTTCGAGAGGTCGACAGCGAGTTCTGATGCGTCTGTTTCAGCAGCCTTCGCTGCAACAACTTCACCATCGTAAGTATCGATCCTGATCTTAACGGTGAAGCCCTGCGGGAAGTCACCCCTGATGGTTGCCTTTGTTGCGCCGGTCTCACCGAACTGTATGTATTTAAATCCGATCGTTGCGCCACTCTGGATGTCTACAACAGGTGAAGAATCGCCTTCGTAAACAGGCTGGACATGAGCTACGCGCACGCCTTCGTTAGTGCCTTCTGCATTGCCCTGATACATAGGCTCGCCCTTACCGTCGTACATGTGGCATGTGTAGCCCGCTGAGATGAGAGAGAATGCGTCGAGGCCGTTCAGGTTGAAGCCCTGTGATGTGCAGTCAACGACGTCGGAGCCTACGGGCTCGCCGTTCTCATACTTGATCTTACCGATGTAGATCCGGCCGTTCTTATCGAGAGCGATATCAACAGGTTCTACCATTGCCTGGCGCGAATACTCGTTGCAACCGGTCTGTCTGTGGTAGAAGATGTACCACTGATCCTTAACCTTCATGAGTGAGCCGTGGTTGTTACCCCACTGGTATGTCATGATGCCGTTGCCGTCAGGTCCTGTGATTATCTCACCACCGTTGAAACTGATGTCGCCGCCCATCTGGTAATCGCCCAGAGGAGAGTCGCTCCATTTGTATGAGAGGAAACCGTTGCAGCTTCCGAGTACACCTAATTCAGGCTTCGGATATTCATATCTCTTGGAATAAACGAGTACATATTTGCCATTGATCTTACGGGGGCTCGATGCCTCGAAGAAGCCGTCTGTCGGAATAACGTGGCCGTCATCTTCCTTGATCCAGAAAGGCTTTGAGTGGCCGATGATGTGATTTCTGATCGTCTCCTTTTTGATGGTAGCCATATCGTCATTGAGCTCTGCTGCGTGGCACTCGCAAAAGCCCCAGAATGCATAAACTCTGCCGTCGTCATCTACCAGGATTCCGGGATCGAATCCGAGCTCTGTTTTTACGGGATTCTCATAAGGACCCCAAGGGCATTTAGATGTTACGAGCATGATTGATGAGCCGCGGTTCTCTGCTGCATACATATAGAATGTATCGCCCTTCTGCACTACGTCAGGAGCATAGAGGTCACCGCCGTCTGATGCCGTATAGCAGACGCCGTGGCATGTCCAGTTAGTGGGATCGTCTACAGGTGCCGACCAGACTACATAGTCGGGGCCGCAATAATCGGTCTTTTTTGTATCGTGTGAACCGAAGAGATAGATTCTCGTCTCGCCGTTATATGTAAATACCCGCGGTTCTCCGTCCGGAACGTGCTCCCAGAGCGGCATGTAAGGATTTGCACCTCTGACCATCTTTTTGTTCATATCAACACCTCGCAATTGCATGTTGGAAATAAGTATATCCTTATAAACGCGCGAAAAATAGCGGACAAATTCAAGTAATTATTGACAAGTTAGCAACAGCTAACTATAATCCAATTGACAGGTTAGCAGTGGCTAACTATAATGTGTGTCGAAAATAACAGGGTATTGGTACAGAGGAACATCTATGAATTTAGGGGAGCTGAAAGCCGGAGAGAGCTGCATCGTTAAAACTGTCGGAGGCGAAGGTGCCTTAAGACAGCATTTTCTTGATATGGGTATTATCCCGGGTGCAGAGATTACAATAGTTAAGTTCGCTCCTATGGGCGACCCGGTAGAGGTCAGGATTCACGGATACGAATTGTCCCTAAGATTAGACGACGCCAATAAGATTGAAATTTCCAAGACAGATAAGAAGGCCGAGGCTGAGGCTCCCAAAAAGCGTAAGGAAAAGGTTGAACACCCTAACCTTGGTGAGCCCGGTGTCCACCACGACAAGAAGACTGAAAAGCCTCTGCCTGATGACCACGTACTCTCTTTCGCGCTGGTAGGAAACCAGAACAGCGGCAAGACTACATTATTCAACCGTCTCACAGGTTCCAACCAGCATGTCGGCAATTTCCCGGGCGTTACGGTCGACCGCAAAGACGGCGCCATCATCGGCCACCCCAATACTGTAATTACGGACCTTCCGGGCATTTACTCGATGTCACCATACTCCAAAGAGGAGATCGTTTCGCGTGACTTCGTTCTCGATAACAAGCCGGATGCGATCATCAACATCGTTGATTCAACAAATATCGAGAGAAACATGTATCTTACGATGCAGCTGCTCGAGACTGACCGTCCGGTCGTTGTTGCGCTCAACATGATGGATGAGCTTACAGGCAACGGCGGTTCTATTGATATCAACCACATGGAGCAGATTTTGGGTGTCCCTGTCGTTCCGATCAGCGCAGCGAAAAATCAGGGTATCGACGAGCTCATCAGCCACGCGATCCACATCGCGAAATATTGTGAGAAGCCGCTGGAGCAGGACTTCTGCCCTGAAGGCAGCCCGATTCACGCATCTATCCATGCAGTCGAGCATATCGTTGATGACAATGCGGAAAGGTGTGATCTGCCTTTGAGATTTGCTGCGTGCAAAGCATTGGAGGGCGATCCGCTCATTCTCGAGAAGCTCCAGTTGGACGATAACGAGAAAGACCTGTTAGAGCACATCAGAATAAAGCTCGAGCAGCAGTCAGGCCTCGATCCTTCCGCTGCCGTAGCAGACATGAGATTTGCATACATCATGCAGCTCGTCGGCAAAACGGTCACCAAACCGAAGCAGAATAAAGAGCGTGAGAGAAGCGAAAAGATCGACCGCATTCTGACAGGTAAATTCACGGCAATTCCGATCTTCATTCTCATCATGGGATTGGTATTTTTCCTGACGTTTAATGTCATCGGTGCAGGCCTTCAGACATTGCTCGAAATGGGTATCGATAAACTCACCGAGGTTACTGACCAGGCGCTCACAAACGGCAATGTAAACGAAGTAATTCACAGCCTCATAATCGACGGAATTTTCGAAGGTGTCGGAAGCGTATTGAGCTTCCTGCCGATCGTTGTAGTAATGTTCTTCTTCCTGTCGCTTTTGGAAGACAGCGGATACATTGCGCGCATCGCATTCTTCATGGATAAGATCCTCCGTAAGATCGGTCTGTCCGGCAGATCGATCGTTCCGCTCCTCATCGGTTTCGGATGCACGGTTCCTGCGGTTATGTCGACGAGAACGCTTCCGTCCGACAGAGACCGTAAGATGACAGTCATTCTCACACCGTTCATGAGCTGCACGGCAAAGCTTCCTATCTATGCTTTCTTCGTCAGTTCATTCTTCCCGAAGCAGGGCGGATTCATTATGATTGGCCTTTACCTCTTGAGCATTGTGGTCGGTATCCTCGTTGCATTCGTCTATAAGAAAGTTCTTTTCAAGGGCGAAGCAGCACCGTTTGTTATGGAGCTGCCTAACTACCGTCTGCCGTCACTTCGCAGCACACTGCAGCTCATGTGGGAGAAAGCAAAAGACTTCCTGCAGAAGGCATTCTCCGTAATCCTCATTGCGACAGTTATCGTATGGGCACTCCAGAGTTTCGACCTGAGATTTAATCTGGTAGCTGATTCATCGACATCAATAATGGCCTTGATCGCCGGATTTATCGCACCCATCATGCAGCCTCTCGGTCTCGGTGACTGGAGGATCGTCACATCACTTATCAGCGGATTCATGGCTAAGGAGAGCGTTGTTTCAGTGCTCGAAGTCCTCTTCGGTGCAAACGGCGGAATCACTGCGGTTTTGGGTGCAGTTGAGGCCGGCACGCTCCTGATCTTCAGCCTTCTTTACACACCTTGTGTTGCAGCGATCGCCTCCATTAAGCGTGAGCTCGGATGGAAGTGGGCAGCAGCCGTTGTACTCTGGCAGTGCATCCTCGCATGGATTGTGAGCCTTTTGTTCAGAGTCATTGTATTGGCAGTAACGGGAGGACTCGTATGAAACCGGTTGATTTTATCCTGATAGCAGTAATCGCGGGCATTCTGGCCGGCGCGGTTATCGTTGCCGTAAGACGCAAGAAGAACGGTTCTTCGTGCTGCGGTGACTGTTGCAAGTGCGCAGGATGTAAGAGAAAATAAGCGCGACGTAATTCTCTTTTGCCGGTTACTGCGCCAGTGCCCCCACCCCCAACTAATAAAGCCACCCCGAAGGGTGGCCATCTATCATGAAATTCTCTCGCTCTCTTTTCTCATCAGTTCTGAACTAAGTGCCGTAGTTGTTGCTTTGTGCTGGATTGGTTTCCAACCGGGGTTTACGAACAATGCCGTGAATGCGACCGGAATATATGTGAGCATAAAAAGAGGGAAAGAGAATGCGGAGAATATTTTGCGTGACGGTCTCGCGTGGATGTTCTTCCATTCCGTGATGAGCGTGATCGATCCGAGAACGAAGAGCAGTGCGCATGCATTGAATACTGTCTCGCACATTGACCAGAGGGCAATCGTGATGTCGCCGCCTGTTACTGCGCCGATGATGCCGTAGAGAAGATTACATGTGATCGAGATAGCAGTCAGGAGGAACGCGGGCATGATGTTCATCGTCATATCGAAAGCAGAAAAATTGCCGCGGCAGATTTCAGAGACGAGGTCCTTTCCATAATGTTGGAACACCTGGATATAACCTCTGGCCCAACGCATACGCTGTGTTACTGACTGCTTCAGTGAAGTTGGCTGCTCGTCGTAGAAAACCGCGCTTCTGCAGAATGCGATCTTGCGTCCTCTGCAAACGCGGTTGATAGTAAATTCGATATCTTCTGTGAGAAGGTGGAACGGCCAGCCGCCGATGTCCTTGAGTACTTCATTCGAGAAGAAGAAACCTGTTCCTGAGATAGCGGCAGATGCGCCGACTTTATTTCTTGCGTAGTTGAGGTACATGGATTCTCTTAAGAACCATAAACCGTAACCTGAACTGATCCAGTTGTCGCCGTAGTTTTTGGTGTTGCGGTAAGAAGTGATCGCGTCGTTTCCTGCCAGGTGACACTTGTGCATTTCTTCGATGTAATCAGGTGCGAGAATGTTGTCTGCATCAAAAACGAAGAAGCCGTCAAATCCTTCCGGAAAGTCCCTTCTGATCTCCTTTAAGAGTGCCTCCATTGCGTAACCCTTGCCGATCAGTGTCTTGTTGAAACGGGTATAAGCAACGGCGCCGTGTGCAACTGCCACATCGTATGTATTGTCTGTGCAGTTATCTGCCATTACGAAAGTAGTAACGTTGCCCTCGTAAGTCTGGTTGTTGATGCTGTCTATAAGCTGGCCGATGACGGCTGCTTCATTGCGTGCGCAGATGAGGACAGCGTAGTGTTTATTTACCCTTTTGATAGGTGTAGGTCTTATGTCCTTGTGTTTTCTTTCGCGGTGCTGCATCCAAAGTGAAACAGGCACGTAGATGAACTGGTACGAATAGCAGACAGCAAAGATTGCCGTGATGATAAAGTTAATGATTCTGATAGTTTCCATATTGTGTTCTCCCCGTGCATCATTATCACAAAAGCGCCATTTAGAATAAAGCGAAAAAGTATTAAGATTTCATTAAGAGTGAGGCAAAATTGAATCACTTCTCCCGTGATGGCTTGAGTATATGAGAAGCCGTAAAACCGCTCCATTTAATCTGCTTACGTATTTCTAACATATGTGTCACATTTGGATGCGTTATAATGTAAGGGTTAAGGAGCGACTTAATTTATGGCATTCAAAATTGTCCGTAATGACATTACGAAAATCACAGCCGATGCGATCGTTAACACTGCCAATCCCAAACCGAAATTCTCGAGTGGTACAGACAGTGCGGTTTATGCTGCTGCAGGTGCGGATAAGCTCCTTGAAGAGCGCAAAAAGATCGGAAGGATCGAAGAAGGCGAAGTTGCTGTTACGCCTGCTTTTGACCTCGATGCAAAATACATTTTCCACACGGTGGGACCTATATGGAAGGGCGGCAATTACGGTGAGGCAGAAACCGTAAAAAGATGCTATACGAACTGCCTTAACAAGGCACTGGAACTGGAACTGGAGAGCATCGCTTTCCCGCTACTCGCAACCGGTAATTACGGTTTTCCAAAATCAGACGCATTGCTCCTCGCAACCTCTGTTTTCAGTAACTTCCTGGCAGAGAACGAGATGGATATTACGCTGGTTGTTTTTGATAACGAGTCTTTCGAATTGTCAGGAAAGATCTTTGACGGCATCAACCAGTTCATTAACGACAATTACGTTGAAGAGAAGATAAACGAAGAATATTTCGTTTGCGATGAAGCGGCTTCTGAACCTGATGAAAATGCAGGCGGGAGAAGATCCAGAAAGCACGGCATAGGTTTATTTACCGGTCGCGGAAAAAGGATGGCCGAATCAACTGGTATGTCGGCTCCCTTATCAGCAGAAGCAGCAGCGCCTGAATATAAAATGGCCGGTTCTGAAATGCTCAGAAACAATATGGCAGCATTGCCTGTTAAGAGGTCATTAGAAGACGTTGTTAAGAATGTGAGTGAAACATGGTCCGAGAGTCTCTTAAGACTCATTACAGAGCGCGGATATACGGATACTGAAGTTTACAAGAGGGCAAATGTAGACAGGAAACTGTTCTCGAAGATAAGAAGCAATAAGGACTATCAGCCTAAAAAGAATACGGCGGTTGCTTTCGCGCTGGCATTAAGACTTAATCTCGATGAGACAAAGGATTTCTTAAGACGTGCGGGATATGCTTTCTCGCCGTCGAGCAAATTCGATCTCATAATCGAATATTCAATAGAAAACGGTGTTTACGATCTGATGCTTATCAACAGTGCATTGTTTGATCACGACCAGCCGCAGCTGGGTGCATAATGCAAAATGTCGCCTGCGAGGCGACCTCTGACCCCTTAAACGATCTTATACTGAACTCACAACAAGACAGTTGCTGTTGCAACGGAAAGTGAGGAAATGGAAATGAAAAAGGGATTAACAGAGATCGTATTTATCCTGGACCGCAGCGGTTCAATGAGAGGACTTGAGGCAGACACCATCGGAGGCTACAATTCCATGATCGACAAGCAGAAAGGTGAAGACGGAGAAGCACTCATCTCGACAGTTCTTTTCGACGGACAGACAGAAGTTCTGCATGACAGGATTCCGCTCGATAAAATAGAACCCATCACAGACAAGGAATACTATGTAAGAGGTTCAACGGCACTCCTCGATGCGATCGGCGGTGCGATCCATCACATCGGAAACATCCATAAATATGCAAGATCTGAAGATGTTCCGGAGAAGACACTGTTCATAATCACGACCGACGGAATGGAAAATTCCAGCCGCAATTATACTTACGACAAGGTTAAGAAGATGGTCGAGAGACAGAAGGAAAAATACAATTGGGAATTCATCTTCCTGGGTGCGAATATCGATGCTGTAAGTGTTGCTAACAGCTTTGGTGTTGAAGCGAGCAGAGCAGTAAGATATGAGTGCGACAGTGAAGGCACAGCACTCAATTTCAAGGTAATGAACAAGCTGGTTTCATGTGCGAGAGGCGCCAAGAGTGCGAAGGCAATGAGCGAAGCCTTCTGCGCAGATGAGATGCTCGACGAGGTACGCGAAGATTATAAAATGAGACATAAGCAGTAAGGGTGAACTGTTTTTTACCGAACAGAATTTGAGAATCTGACTGCTTTCACTTATTCAGAATAAACCCGAAACAAAGGCTGCCTCATCTGATTGAGACAGCCTTCTTCTAAAGTCAATTCGTTTTTGGGGACAGAAACAGTTTTTTAAGCTCTCGAAAAACTGGTTGTCCCATTAATCTAATGTTTTCAGAGAGCAAAGCATATATGCTTTTTATGAGGTGTTACCTCCAACGGCAGGCGGCTGCCCTCCTTCACCCTGATGGGAGATAAGGAGGTGGTGATATGTCTGATTATGAAATCCTGAGCATCATGCTCAACATAGGACTAGTAATAGTCACGATCATCGCGCTTTGTGTAAAAACAAGGCAAAAGTAAACCGCCCGTAGCCTTCATACATGGGCGGTTCTAACCAAACATAGCGAGGGCAACCGTCGACCGGTAACACCTCATCACAACTTCATTATATCGTCCGGAATTGGCATCGTCAACGAATCACAAATCATGGCCCACAGCGGGGCGGGAGATGAGTCCGATTATTGGCCGTATATCGGGTTTCGGATGGATTATAATAAGGCCATAAAGATTAGTGTCAGGAGGATCGTATCAGTATGCATGAGATTAAGTGCCCCAAGTGTGGCGAAGTTTTCCAGGTAGATGAGTCAGGTTATGCCGAGCTGTTGGGCCAGGTAAGAAATGAAGCATTTGAAGATGAACTCCATAAGCGTGCCAGAGAGCTGGAAGAGAAGAATAAGAACGATATCAAGATGGCCCAGATGGAGCAGGAGAAGAAATATAATGCTGCCCTGACCAACAAGGATAAGGTTCTTGCTGAGAAGGACATGGAGATCCAGCAGCTCAAGAATAGGATCGAGATGAATGACAGCGAGAAGAAGCTTGCTGTTTCAGAAGCTGTCAACGATAAGGATAAGATCCTTGCCGAGAAAGAGGCTGAGATCATTAAGCTCAAGAGCCAGATCGATAACCAGAAGACCGAGAGTGCCCTTAAGGAAAAGAATCTCGAAGAGAACTATAAGAACCAGCTTAAGGTTAAGGATGAACAGATCGATTACTACAAAGATATGAAGGCCCGCCAGTCTACAAAGATGGTTGGTGAGAGTCTTGAGCAGCACTGCCAGAACCAGTTCAACAGTCTCCGTATGACTGCATTCCCGAATGCTTATTTTGGGAAGGATAACGAGGTAAGTGCATCAGGCAGTAAGGGTGACTTTATCTTCAGAGAAGCAGATTCCGAAGGTGTTGAGTTTATCTCCATCATGTTCGAGATGAAGAACGAGATGGACACTACTGCGACAAAGCATAAGAATGAAGATTTCTTCAAGGAACTCGATAAAGACAGAAGAGAAAAAGGCTGTGAATATGCCGTGCTCGTTTCACTCCTCGAGATCGATAATGACTTCTACAATAACGGTATCGTGGATGTCTCTTATGAATATCCCAAGATGTACGTTATCAGACCGCAGTTCTTTATCCCCATGATCACTCTCTTGAGAAATGCTGCGCTCAATTCTTTGCAGTACCAGAAGGAACTTCAGGTTGTAAGAAACCAGCAGCTCGACCTCGTTAATTTCGAGAGCAACATGCAGGATTTCAAGGATGCATTCGGAAAAAATTACAGGATTGCATCAGAGAAATTCCAGACAGCGATCGAAGAGATCGACAAGACAATAGATCACCTCGAGAAGGTCAAGAAAGCACTCATGTCTTCTGAGAACAATCTGCGTCTTGCTAACAACAAGGCTGAGGATCTGAGCATCAAGAAGCTTACAAAGAATGCTCCTTCCGTAAGACAGATGTTCGATGAGATTAAGACCGATGAAGATGCTTCATCTGATACACCAACGGATTAATTATCATGTGCCATAATTGTTCTCCATGTATGGCGGGCTGTCTCTTTTGAGGCGGCCCGTGCCATTTGGGTTCCGAGCGACAAGTCCAAACCAATAGAGTATAATTATCTCGTTGTTCTAATAGAACTAAATAATTAGAACATCCGGATTCTCTTTGAACAGGAAATTACGAACGATGGTAATGAAGGTCTCAAAAAACAAAGTCGCTGTCTCTATTCTGGCGGGCATTGTGCTCGTTCTTTTTTTCGCGACCGTTGCAGGCCTGTTCTTCTACCGTGAGATGATCAAGGATTTAGGAACCGCTCAGGAAGAGGATTTTACCGAGTACCCGAGACTCTATGCTTATATCGCCGAAGATCCGGACAGCCAGTTGTCGAGCAGGATCTATAAAGAGATTTCTGAATATGCTGTCGAGAACAACTGCTATGTTGAGATGACCGGACAAAACCTTTCGACGAGTTATTCAAAAGCAGACAGAATGAACATTGCGATCAGTTCCAAAGTTGACGGCATCATTTTAGAAGGTGACGATTCCGCAGAGACGGCTGAGCTCATCAATAAGGCAACTGCAAACGGCATACCGGTCGTAACCGTTCTGTCCGACTGTCAGGCTTCTGCGCGAAAGAGTTTTGTTGGTCTTAATAACTTCAGTCTCGGTTCCGAATATGGTGCTGAACTCGCGGCGATAGGAGACCTGAATAAGAGGTATCCTCTTAACGCCCTTATTCTGCTCGACCGTGATGACGGAAACGCGGACGATATCATTCACGCTGCCATCCAGCAGGCGGTTACGGGAAGACTCATAAGACTTAATTCCGCAGTTGTAGATACATCGACTCCGTTTACTTCTGAAGAGAGCGTCATGAACATTCTTGACGGTCTGGAAACTATTCCCGATGTTATCATCTGCCTCAATGACCGTACTACTGAGAGTGCCATTCAGTGTATCGTCGAGAAGAACCTCGTAGGTAAGACGACCATCCTCGGTTATTACGATTCCGACACGATCTTAAAGGCGATCGACAGGGGTTCTGTTTATGCGACATTTGCCATCGAGACAAAGACCGTTGCGAAGCAGTGTGTCAATGCTCTCAACGAATATCACGACACGGGATTTGTCAGTGATTACTTCAGCTCTAATTACGTTCTCATAAACCGCAGCAACATCACCGAGTACCAGACAGAGGAGAAAGAAGATGGCATTTAAATCCCGTTTTTTTGCCAACATGAAGATCTCCCGTAAGCTTGTTGCGGTATTCCTCGCTACATCACTTATTGCGATGGGCGTAAACCTTTTCATTTACATCAACCTGAACATGGCTCTCGAGAAGATCAATTCAGTATTCTCGAGTAACATCAGCCTTAATGAATTGTCGGATAACTTAAACCAGATCCATTCCGGTCTTACGGGTTATCTTGAGACAAAGGGTACCGATGATCTCGAGCTCTATTACTCTTCCACCCAGACAATGGAAGAGCTCATGAAGGATCTCAACAGCACCGTTACGAATAACAGTGTAAAGCTCTCCGAGCGTGACATCAGGAACATGCTCGAGACATATCTTAAGACTGCCGATGAAGCGATCCAGGCAAAGCGAGGCAGGAATATCGATGAGTACACTGCCAAGTACAATGAATGCACCAAGATAAGAGACTATCTGAACACATATATTTACTCGGTCAACAATGAACAGTTCAAAACGAACTCGAATAACTACAACGCGCTCGTTAATTCATTGAGATACACGGAGATCATGAGCTTGCTCATCTTTGCGGTGGCATCTGTCATGAACGTATTGCTCATTGTAATTTTGACGAACACCATTACGAGACCTCTTACGAGACTGTCTGCAAAGGCTGATGAGATCTCACAGGGCAGCCCTGAGAACGTAGAGCCGCTCCAGGTATATTCAGATGACGAAGTCGGTAAGGTGACAAAGGCATTTAACGAGATGCTCGCGTCCATCAAGGACTATATCGCCCGTATCAGAACGCAGCTCATTACGCAGAGTGAGATGAAGGAGAAAAACCTTCTCATGGAGACGCACCTTAAGGACGCGCAGCTCAAATATCTGCAGTCACAGATCAACCCTCACTTCCTGTTCAACACACTTAATGCCGGTGCGCAACTGGCCATGATGGAAGGCGCTGACAGGACCGTGGAATACATCAGAAATATGGCTGACTTTTTCCGATATAATGTTAAAAAGAACAGCGAGAGCGTTAAGTTGTCTGAAGAAATCGAACTCGTTGATTCGTACATTTATATTCTCAATGTAAGATTTGCGGGAGACATTCTTTTCGAGAAGGAAATAGATGAGAGCCTGCTTGGCGTAATGGTTCCTTCCATGATAATCCAGCCTCTGGTCGAGAATTCCATCAAATACGGAATAAAGGATGTAGAGCCGGGAGAAGGTAAGATCACGCTCTCGGTTTACCGCGAAGGCGACAACTGCTGCATCAGGGTCAGTGACAACGGAATCGGTACTGACGAAGACATCATCGAGAAGATCATGAGCAATGAGAAAAAGCCTTCTGAGACAAGAGGCGTAGGCATAACGAATGTTATGGAGAGACTTGATCTGCATTACAACAACAGGGAAGTTTTTGAGATCAAGAGTAAGAAGAATGAAGGAACACAAGTAACAATAAAAATACCGTTGGAGGCTGGCAATGTATAAGCTTATGCTCGCAGATGACGAGGGAATCGTCCGCGAATCGCTCAGATATATAGTAGATAAAGAGTTTCCGGGAATGTGCGAGACGTTCGAGGCAAAGACCGGAAGACACGTAATCGAGCTGGCCGACGAGGTGCGCCCTGATATCGCATTCATGGATATCAGAATGCCGGGCATTAACGGTATCGATGCGATGAAGGAAATCAGAACGACAAACCCCAACATTGTGTTCGTCGTAATCTCCGCATACGATAAATTCGACTACGCAAAGCAGGCATTGAGCCTCGGCGTAATCGACTATGTCAATAAACCTTTCGGCAGGGAACAGATCGTTGAAGTATTGAAAAAAGCGATGGCCGAAGTTGACCGTGTACGTGAGCAGAGGAGCCGCGAATTAGAGATAAAGGAGAAGCTCGATTCCATCGTTCCGATCGTTGAGAACGGCCTTATCCAGGATCTTCTGTCACACGAGCATTTCAAGGAAAATATCGAAGAATACAAAAAGCTTTTGGAGATCGATGAGGAATACGGCCTCATGCTCGCCGTTGTCGGCGGTGACAGAGAACCCGGCGGATATATGCGCGGCGCGGTTCCTGCGAGCGTTAAGACCCAGAAAAACTATGAGACTGTCCTGCTCGTAATCAGCGACAATTTCAAGTGCATAACAGGTTCTGTAATGGGTAATAAGATTCCCGTCATGATCCCCTGTGCTAAGAGTGCGATCACTCCCGAAGAATATTCGAAAATAGTTGACTCCGCAAAGAAAGCACAGGAAGAATTATCTGCCGCTCTGGGCATCAATTTCAGAATCGGAATAGGTTCTGTTAAGCGCATGGAAGACATGGCAGATTCTTATGCTGAGGCATTGTCTGTTCTCGCAACTACAAAACACGATGTAGCAGAGAGTATCGACCTTCCCGAAGGATGCGAGTACGATACAGATTACCCTTTGAAAACAGAGAAAGAACTCTTCGACAGCATTTCGCAGGGCGATACGAGGAGAGCCGCTGAACAGGCGAGCCTTTTCTTCGACTGGATGGAGAAGAGTTCAGGCGGTGAGATGAGCGACGTCTGCCTCAAGGTTCTGGAATTTGTTCTCTGGGCCGAGCGCCTGGCGTACAGCAACGGTGGTCACGTCTACCACTTCCTATCGAGGAGCGAATACCTTCCTGAGATCAATCACATGAAGAGTTACGATGAACTCCGCCTGTGGTTCCTCTCACACATCGAGCGCGCTGTTAACATGATCAACACCGCAAACGCAGCAAAGACTGAAGACGTTGCGGAGAAGGCAAAGAAATATATCGACATGCACTATCAGGAGGACATCTCGCTCGACGATCTGTCCGGCATGTACGACATCAGCCCGTTCTATTTCAGTAAGGTATTTAAGACACAGACAGGTGTTACATTTACCGATTACATCACGGGCGTAAGAGTTAACAAGGCAAGGGAACTCCTCGAGGGCACGAACAAGTCCATGAAGGAGATCTGTTCGGAGGTTGGTTATTCCGATCCGAATTACTTCTCACGTATATTCAAGAAAAACACGGGCGTTACTCCGACCGAGTACAAGGAAGGTAAAAGATAATGAAAAAGATAATAGCTCTTATAACTATTCTCTCTTTAATACTGATGTGCACCGGTTGCAAGGCGCCTGAGCCGAAGCAGGTAACACCCACTACCAAGAGTGAAGTGTGCACGATCGGATTATCTTTCGATTCCTTCGTTATAGAGCGTTGGACAAGAGACCGCGACGTCTTCGTATCAACAGCTAACGAACTCGGTGCGGAAGTAAATGTCCAGTCTGCAGGCGGCGATGTTGCAATGCAGATATCCCAGATAAAGTATTTTATGGAGATCAATGTTGATGCGATCGTCATCATTACCGCAGATGCCGTTGCTCTTGCAGATGTTCTCAAAGAGGCAAAGGGCAAGGGCATTCCTGTCATCTGCTACGACCGTCTCGTAATCGACGCGGGCGCTGACCTCTATATTTCTTTCGATAATGAAGCAGTAGGAAAACTGATGGCACAGGCAATATGCGACAACGTTCCTGACGGTGGTAAGATCGTTGAGATCATGGGACCTGAAACAGACTACAACGTTGACCAGGTAATGAGAGGATTTGATTCAGTGTGTGATGAGCACAACATGAACATCACTCTTAAATATAACTGCGACAACTGGAAGCCTGAACTCGCATATGATTTTGTTAATGAACACTTCGATCAGATCTCAACAGCCGACGCGATCATGTGCGGTAACGATGCGCTCGCAGGCGAGGCGATTCACGCGCTGGCAGAGAGAGGCTATGCGGGCAGCATTTACGTAACCGGCCAGGACGGCGACCTCGAAGCATGCCAGAGACTTGTTGAAGGAACGCAGCTCGTTACGGTATATAAGCCGGTTGAAAAACTCGCAAGGCTCGCTGCCGAATACGCAGTAAAGCTCGCTACCGGTGAGTCATTGGGCGAAACGGAAAAGTTCTACGACGGTACACAGGATATCCCTTACATTGCCATCGAACCTTACGGAGTTACGCGCGAGAATCTGGACGAAGTAATAATCGACAGCGGATTCCATCTCAAAGAAGAGATATATATAAACAATTGATATAAGGAGCTGCCGGCAGGGCAGCTTCTTTTTTATCCTGCCTTCCGAAAGCCATTTTTCACGATAATCAAATATCTTTGATAAAAACTGTAGCAAAAATGCGGTTTTTAGCACAATGATGACAAATTTGTAGCATAGTTTGCAAAATAATGCTAAAAACCTGCCAATCCTTATTGCAAGTTGCCAAAAATTTAAAGAATGTCGATATGCAACTCCTGTATGACCAATGTTAAGTTGTATGTGGCAAGAAGTGCCGATATTTACTTAATAGGAGGAATTTCTCAATGAAAGCAAAGAAAATTCTTGGAACAATTCTTTGTGCTGCAATCGCTATCACAGCATTGACAGGATGCGCTGGCGCAGGTTCAGGAAAGAACAAGGTTGGTGTATCAATGCCTACAAAGGATCTCCAGAGATGGAATCAGGACGGCGACAACATGAAGAAGGAACTCGAGGCTGCTGGCTACGAGGTAGATCTTCAGTATGCTAACAACGACGTTGCTACACAGCTCTCACAGGTTGAGAACATGATCAACTCCGGTTGTAAGGTTCTCGTTATCGCTGCTATCGAAGGTTCATCACTCGGTTCTGCTCTTGATAAGGCTGAGTCAAAGAACATTCCTGTTATCGCTTATGACCGTCTCTTGATGGATAACGCAAGCGTTGACTACTATGCAACATTCGATAACTACATGGTTGGTACAATTCAGGGACAGTATGTTGTTGATACATTAGACCTCGACAACGCTGCAGGTCCTTTCAACATCGAGTTCACAGCTGGTGACCCTGGCGACAACAACGCAGGCTTCTTCTTCAACGGTGCTTATGATGTTCTTAAGCCTTACATCGAAGCTGGTAAGCTCAATGTCGTTTCCGGTCAGTCTACTTTCGAGCAGGTTGCTACACCTTCATGGAAGACAGAGACAGCTCAGTCCAGAGCAGAAAACATCCTTTCTTCTAACTATGCAGACGGCACAAACGTTGACGTATGGCTCTGCTCCAACGACTCAACAGCTCTCGGCGTAGAGAACGCTCTCGCTACAAACTACACAGGTACATATCCGATCATCACAGGTCAGGACTGCGACATCGCTAACGTTAAGAACATGCTCGCTGGTAAGCAGTCAATGTCTGTATTCAAGGATACACGTACACTCGCTTCACAGGTTGTTAAGATGGTTACACAGATCCTCAACAACCAGACAGTAGAAGTTAACGACACAACTACATATGACAACGGCAAGAAGGTTGTTCCTTCATACCTCTGCTCACCTGTATTTGCTGACGCTGGCAACTATCAGAAGATCCTTATTGACTCCGGTTATTACACAGCTGATCAGCTCGCTTAATTAACTAGTCTTTAGCCTATTGCGGGCGGGGGAGACCCCGCCCGTATATTGAGGCTAAACAATTCTTTGAACACCACATAAAACTCATTACTTACGAAAGAGGCTACACATGGCAAAAGTTTTGCTTGAAATGAAGAGCATAACCAAAACTTTTCCGGGCGTTAAGGCTCTCGACAACGTCAACCTTCAGGTTGAGGAGGGGGAGATACACGCACTAGTCGGAGAGAACGGCGCCGGTAAATCCACGCTCATGAACGTTCTCAGCGGAATTTATCCGTATGGCTCCTATGAAGGCGACATAGTATACGACGGCGAAGTATGTGCATTTCACAATATTAAAGATTCCGAGAAAAAGGGAATCGTTATCATCCACCAGGAACTTGCATTGATCCCTTACATGACGATCGGCGAGAATATGTTCCTCGGAAATGAACAAGGAAGCAAATGGTGTATCGACTGGAACAAGACCTACGCCGAGGCAGACAAATACCTCGAGATGGTTGGTCTTTCCGACTCGTCGAAAACACTTATCAAAGATATAGGTACAGGTAAACAGCAGCTCGTAGAAATTGCGAAGGCTCTTGCAAAGAACGCAAGACTTCTCATCCTCGACGAGCCTACATCATCACTCAACGAGACAGACTCAAGAGCACTTTTGGACCTCATGAAGAAGCTCCAGAAGGAACAGGGAATGACAATGATCATCATCTCCCACAAGCTCAACGAGGTCTCTTATGTTGCAGATAAGATTACAGTCGTAAGAGACGGTTCCACGATTGAGACACTCGATTCAAAGACAGAGGAGATCCCTGAGTCTAGAATCATCAAGGGAATGGTAGGACGTGAGATCACAGACCGTTTCCCTAAGCGTCACGATGTTCCGATCGGCGATGTCATGATGGAAGTAAAGAATTGGACAGTCTTCCACCCTGAGTTCGCGGAGCGAAAGGTCGTTGACGACGTATCCATTAACGTAAGAAGAGGTGAGGTCGTAGGTATCTATGGTCTCATGGGTGCCGGCCGTACAGAGCTCGCAATGAGTATTTTCGGCCGTTCATACGGTATCGGTATTTCCGGTAAGTTATTGCTCCACGGAAAGGAAGTAACACTGAGGTCACCTAAAAAGGCAATTGCCGCAGGACTCGCATATGTTACTGAAGACCGTAAGGGTAACGGACTCGTTCTTACAAATTCGATCAAGACAAATACCACACTCGCTAATCTCAAGGCAATCAGTAAGGCAACCTTTATCGATAAGGATAAGGAATACCAGGTTGCTGATGAATACAAGCAGAAGCTCAGAACAAAGACTCCTTCAGTTGAGCAGCTCGTAGGTAACCTCTCCGGTGGTAACCAGCAGAAGGTCCTCCTCGCGAAGTGGATGTTCGCTGATCCGGACGTTCTCATTCTCGACGAACCTACAAGAGGTATCGACGTAGGTGCCAAATACGAGATCTACTGCATCATCAACGATCTTGCCAAGGCCGGTAAGTCAGTAATCATGATCTCTTCCGAACTTCCTGAAGTTATCGGAATGAGTGACAGAATCTACATCATGAACCAGGCAAAGATCGTAGGAGAGATGAAGGCTTCCGATGCTACACAGGAGAACATCATGTCTTGCATCGTCGGTGTCGGTGCTGAATCGGAAGGAAGTGAGGCATAACGATGGGCGGAAATAAAGTAGTAAACTTCCTGAGAAAATACATGATGCTTATTGCGATGGTCATCGTAATGATCGTATTCTTTAGGCTCACAGACGGAACATCATTATTTCCTCAGAACATCAATAACGTAATTTCACAGAACGCATACGTTTTCGTACTCGGAACAGGTATGCTCCTCTGTATCTTAACCGGTGGTAACATCGACCTTTCAGTAGGATCAGTAGTCTGTCTGGCAGGTGGTGTAGGTGCCATCTTAATGGACAAGAACATTCCGTGGCCGATCGCGGTAATCGCAATGCTCATCATGGGCCTTTTGGTTGGTATGTGGCACGGCTACTGGATCGCTTACGTAAAGGTACCTCCCTTCATCGCAACACTGGTCGGCATGCTGGCCTTCAGAGGTCTTGCGAACATCATAATGAAGGGCTTTGCATATTCCCTCTATCAGGACAATCCTAATCAGGGCATGTTCCTCAAGATCTTCGGCGGCGGCGACTCATGCTATATTCCCGGACCTTATATCCAGGATAAGATCGCCATCATGAGGGCAGGTTTCATTAACCAGCAGGTTACTGGAACATACACAACTGACATGGGTCAGCTGCAGCAGACTGTATCCCATCTTCAGAGTATTGCTGATGCCGGCAAGGAATGCACTGACATCATTAATGCAGCTGCAAATGCAGACATGACAGTTCCCCAGTATCTGGCAGCTAACAATATGTCATTATCCGCCGCTGCACAGAATATCTTCAATACAGCAGCTGCATCAGGACAGGAAGTTCCTGCTTATCTCGCAGCTATCGGTAAGACATTATCCACTCTCAAGATCTATATTACTTCACAGCTTAATGTTACCTGCCTTATAGTAGGTATCCTCATTGCAGTTGGTTTCGTAGTATTCACAGTCATCAACCGCAAGAGACTTATCAAGAAGGGCTACAAAGTAGATTCATTGGCAACAGTCATCATTAAGACGGCATTGATCTTCGGAGTTATCCTCTGGCTCACATATAAGCTTGCAGGCTACAAGGGCATCCCTACGGTTCTTATCTGGATCGCTCTCATCTTGGGACTGTTCGCATACATCACCACGAAAACAACCCTCGGCCGTAACCTCTACGCTGTCGGCGGTAACGAGAAGGCTACAAGGCTTTCCGGTATCGACACAAAGAAGGTTATGTTCAGTGCATACACACTCATGGGTGTTCTCGCAGGTTTCGCAGGTGTTCTTAACATCGCAAGACAGATGGGTTCACAGCCTACATACGGTGTCGGTTATGAGATGGACGCTATCGCAGCATGCTTCATCGGCGGCGCTTCCGCATACGGCGGAACAGGTTCCATCGGCGGTGTAATCATCGGTGCTGCTCTCTGCGGTATCATCAACCAGGGAATGGTCATCGCCAAGACACCTACTAACTATCAGACAGTTGTTAAGGGTCTCGTACTTCTCGTAGCTGTATTGTTCGACGTAGTAATGCAGATGAGAAGAAAGGGCGCACAGAAGAAAAAGAAGGCCGAAGCCGCACAAGCTTCAGCTGAGAAGGGAGGTGCTAAGGCATGAATACATTCAGTATTAAAAATGTTCTCAAGAAGAACGTAATGGCTATAGCACTCCTCGTGATCTTTGTCTTCTTTACGATCATGACCAAGGGATTGATGTTCTCATCTTCGAACGTTGCTTCCCTTATCGATCAGAAAGCATACGTTTACATCTTAGGTGCCGGCATGCTCATGTGTATGCTCACCGGTGGTAACATCGACCTGTCAGTCGGTTCATTCCTCTGCTTTGCAGGTGCGGTTGCAGGTGTATTCTCAGTTATCTGGTACATCAACACTCCGCTCTCACTCCTGCTGGTATTGGGCGTAGGTCTTGTCTACGGTGCAATCTTAGGTTTCCTTATTGCTTACGTAAGAATACCTCCGTGGATCGCAACCCTTGCCGGATACCTCGCTTTCCGTGGTCTTGCCACACAGATTCTCGTAAAGGTTTCAGATACCAGTGCTATCTCCAACTTCTCACCTGAATTCCTTCACCTCTTCTCCGGCAATATCTTTACCTCTCCCGTTTTCCAGGTAAAGCTCCAGAAACTCGGACTTTGGCTTAACATTCCCTGCCTTGTTCTTGGTGTTCTGGCTACGGCAGCTATTGTAGTTATCAATTTCATGACACGTGCCAAGAAGGCTAAAAAGGGCTATGAGGCAGAACCTGTATGGTTTGTTGCAGTTAAGAGTGTTATCGAAGGTGCGATCATTCTCATCCTGTCTTTCAAGTTCTCTTCAAATGGCGACATCGTATTTGAAGATCTTGCAGACGGATCGAGACTTGAGGTCTACAAGGGCGGTATCCCTGTAGTTGTTCTCTGGCTCATTGGTGTTCTCCTTTTCTACGGAATCATCACAGAGAAGACAACAATCGGCCGTCACTTCATGACAGTCGGCGGAAACGCAGAGACAGCAAAGCTCTCCGGTATCAACAACAAGCTTGTCATGTTCGTTGCATACCTCAATATGTCAGTTCTTACAGTTCTTGCAGCGCTCATCGTTACAGCAAGATTCAGTTCCGCAAATGCTTTTGCAGGACAGAACTTCGAGATGGATGCTATCGCAGCTTGTATCGTCGGCGGCGTATCCGCTTACGGCGGTTCAGGTTCGATCATTGGAATGGTCATCGGTGCTACCTTGATCGGTGTCATCGACCAGGGCATGTCACTGATGCAGATCGACCAGGACTGGATCAAGATCGTTAAGGGTCTGGTACTCCTTGCCGCAGTAGTTTTCGAGATCGTTTCGAAGCAGGGCAAGCTGAAGATCAAAAAGAAGACCAGCAAGAAAGAAAAGGTACAGAAAGCGTAATAACTACCCCGTTCTTTTCATAATAATGTTTTCCGGTCACCCGAATATCCGGAATGCACTTTACCTCCAGCCGCCGCGAGCCACCCTCTCGCGGCGGTTTTTTATCGCCGTTTATCCTACATTTCTATGTCAAAAAGCCCCAAACCCTTGAAATAGACGAGTTTCTTGTATATCGTTTTCCCAGCAAATTACTCCCGGGGGAGCTTTACATGGACGCTTTTATTGAAAAAATTACCGAGATCAATGATTTGATCAATACTTTCGTATGGGTGAAGATAGGTCTTTTCCTTCTCATCGGTACGGGTATCTTAATGACGTTCGTCACAAAGTTCTTCCAGATCACCCACGTAGGACACTGGTGGAAAAAGACAGGCGGCGGAGTATTCGATAAGAAGAGCCATAACAAGAAGGAAGCCGGCAGTGTCTCACAGTTCCAGGCATTGTGTACTGCACTCGCCGCAACGATCGGAACGGGTAATATCGCAGGCGTTTCCGCTGCCATCTGCATAGGTGGCCCGGGCGCAGTTTTCTGGATGTGGGTTGCCGCATTCTTCGGCATGATGACAAACTACTCAGAGAACGTTCTCGGTATTTTCTACAGACGTAAGAACCGGGAAGGTGAGTGGTCCGGCGGTGCAATGTACTACCTCCAGGACGGCCTCGGCAATTACAAGGGCTGTAAGTATATCGGTAAGATCCTGGCTGTTTTGTTTGCGATCTTTGCCGCACTCGCATCTTTTGGTATCGGCAACATGGGCCAGATCAACAAGATCACATTGAACCTCGAATCTGCATTCTTCACTGAGAAGGTTAGAGAAGTAGCAATATTTGGAGGCACTGTCAGGGTGGTGCCTCTCGCAATCGGTATGTTCCTCGCGGTCTGCGCGGGAGTAATCATCATCGGAGGTCTTAAGTGGATCGCAGCCGTTGCAGAGAAGGTCGTTCCCTTCATGGCAATCGCGTACATCCTCGGCGCGCTCGCTCTGGTTGCCATCAACTTCGCTGCGCTCCCATCCGCATTCGCAGCAATCTTCAAATTCGCATTCGGCATCAAGGCAGTCGCAGGCGCAGCTGCAGGCATTGCCATCAAGCAGGTAATCACCCAGGGCTGTAAGCGCGGCGTCTTCTCCAACGAAGCCGGCCTCGGTTCATCCGTCATGGTCCACTCAAATTCCGACGTTAAGGAACCCGTTAAGCAGGGCATGTGGGGTATCTTCGAAGTCTTCGCCGACACATTCATCGTCTGCACAATGACAGCACTCGTCGTTCTCACATCCGGTTATATCGATTTGGAGACTGGCCTAGTACGGGAAGGCGTTGAGGACGCGACTCTGGTCGCTAAATCATTCAGCAACGTCTTCGGTATCGGAGGCGAATGGTTCATCGCAATCGCTATCCTGCTCTTCGCATTTACGACCGTCCTCGGCTGGTCTCATTACGGCAGCAAGGCGATCGAGTACCTCTGGGGCACAATCGCCGCAAAGGTCTACAAAGTTATCTTCGTTGCAATTATCGTCTTTGGCGCCCTGATGACGAGCTCGCTCGCATGGGACATCTCCGACACCTTCAACGGCTTCATGATGATCCCGAACCTCATCGGCGTCGTCTCGCTCTGCCCGCTGGTCAAGAAGATCACCGACAACTACGTTGCCCGCCGCATCAAGAACAAGACCGACGTCGAGCCGATGCTCTCATATGACGAGAATATCCAGAAAGAGCACGCCGAACTGGTTAAGCAGGGCGCAGAGTAAGGTTTCCGTCTGATTATTTGGGGCATGTTTTACCCCAACCCATCGAAAACAACCCTTCTGGGGTAAAATCTCGTGCCAAAATTTACCCCAAAGCGCTAAAAACAACCCTGTTGGGGTAAAATCAGCTGTCTTTTTACCCCAAACAGCCAATTTTCATACCCTTGGGGTAAAAAATAACGCCTATTTTTACCCCAACACCCGAAAAAACACACCTTTGGGGTAAAATGCCCTTCCCCGAAGCAACTATAAGGGGTAAAACGCCCTTCCCCGAAGCAACTATAAGGGGTAAAACGCCCTGATACATCTGTCCGGGCCTCTCCCCACGATTTAATATTTCTTTTGCAACATTTCCCAAACCTAACCTGTATAGATATGTATAAAGGGGTTATTATGCTCAAATCCCACGCATTCATACAATTTTTCTACAAAATTGCATGGGAAATAGTATAATATCCAAGTCAATTAATTTTTATAGTTACACTGCGCGTATTGTGTAACCACAAAATAGTGCAAAGAATGAGAGGTTTTTATGGCTGAACAACTCGTAATGAACATCAATGTTGATGAGCTCGCCAGAGCAGGCGCGATCATCAAGAACATCAGAACTTACTACAATTCCAAGATTGTAGGACAGTCTCAGCTCGGCGTTTCGCTCCTGGTTTCCATGATCGCGAACGGCCACATTTTGCTTGAGTCTGTTCCTGGTCTTGCTAAGACAACGGCAGCTAAGGTCATGACTGAGGCAGTCGGAGGTTCTTTCTCGAGAGTTCAGTGTACACCTGACCTTTTGCCTTCCGACATCATCGGTACACAGACATTCAACATGACAAACAACACGTTCGAGACAAAGATCGGACCTGTTTACGCTAACTTCCTCCTCCTCGATGAGATCAACCGTTCATCTGCCAAGACACAGAGTGCGATGCTCGAGGCCATGCAGGAGAGATCAGTAAGTATCGGCGGTCAGACATATAAGCTTCCTCCGGTATTTATCGTTATCGCAACACAGAACCCTATCGAGCAGGAAGGTACATATGAACTTTCTGAGGCTCAGCAGGACAGATTCCTTCTTAAGGAAATAATCACATATCCTAACGTTAACGAGGAAGTTGAGATCCTCAACAGAATCGAAGGCGACGTATTCACAGGTTCACAGGCTGTTGCAACTATCGAAGATATCGAGTTCTTACAGAGCCTGTGCAAGAAGGTTTATATCTCGCCTGCAATCAAGAAGTACATTGTTGATATCGTTCAGGCTACACGTGAGCCTGAGAAGTTCATTTCAAAGGATCTCGCTGCATACGTAGCAATGGGTTCTTCCACCCGTGCGGCTATCGCTTTCATGGAAGTTTCAAAGGCTGTTGCTCTCATCCAGGGCAGAGCTTATGTAACACCTGACGACGTTAAGGCAATGAGACACGAAGTTATGCGTCACAGAATCATGCTTAACTTCGCTGCTATTGCAGATGGCGTTAAGGAAGAGAAGATCGTTGATGCAATTGTCGGAGCAATCGTTACTCCATGAACTTAGACTACGTCTCGAAAATTAAATTCGGGCTAAAGCGTTACAAGACGATAGCTACGGATAAGTCTACGAGCAGAGTTCTCGACGGTTCATACAACTCCATTTATAAGGGCAGAAGTATGAACTTTGATGAGCTCCGTGAGTATGTGCCCGGAGATGATATCAAGGATATCGACTGGAAGGCTACATCAAGAAGCCAGAAGGTTCTTATCAGATCCTACATCGCCGAGAAGAAGCACAACATCATGCTGGTTATGGATACCAACAGAAGAATGCTCGCAGAGACTAAGACCGGCGAAGATAAGGGCGAAGTTGCTCTCATGGCCGGCGGCACATTAGGCTACCTTGTAACCGATAACGGAGACTACGTAAGCGGCCTCTACTATAACAATGACAAGATGGAGAGATCGCCTTTTAAGACAGGATTCCTTAATCTCGAATTCCTTTTGGAAGGCTATCACAAGTGTCTCAATCCTGAGAACAAGTCCGATCTGAACGGCATCTTGAAATACATCATGCACAACATTAAAAGGCGCATGATCGTAGTTATGGTAACCGACACGGAAGGAATCCTGAAGCTCGATGAATCATATTTAAGCCAGATCACTATGGTCCACGACGTTCTTCTTGTAAACGTAAGCGATTCAGACTTCTACGGCAAGAAGGTTTACAACGTCGAGACTTACGGATATCTTCCTCCGTTCATCTCTCTGAGCAAATCGCTCCAGAAACAGCAGAAGAAGATTCAAGAAGATATGGAGAAGAAAGCTATCATAAAGCTCAACAGACACGGTATTCCGTGGGTTCAGGTCGACACTGCGACAAGAATCGACGGTAAGATCGCTGAGCTTTTGGAGAAGAACAAGCTCATAAATTAATTAGCTATGGATACAACAGTAAACTTAAGAAGATTATTTGATTTTTCACAGCTTCCGATCGTAATCACGGCGGCAATCTTTGCTGCGCTCACGGTTGCGATCTTACTGATGTTCTTATATACGCTTCTCAAGAACTATAAGCCGAAGGAGAAGATTATCGAAGAGCCCGTTAAGGTATTCGTTAAGCCTGACATGACAAAGCTCAAGGCTGAATACATGGCTGCCCTCGATAAGCTGGAGGCTAAGTTCAACGAAGACACTACCAAGATCAGACCTGCTTACGAAGGCATGAGCATCCTGGTAAGAGAATTCGTTTATAAGGCAACAGGTACGGAAGTTGATAAATTCTCATTATCCGAGATCAGTCAGACAGGTTTCGAAGACCTCACTGTTCTCGTAGGCGAATACTATAAGCCGGAATTCGATAAGATTTCCGAAGGAGACGTTAGAGCGTCATTAGCTAAATCAAGGAGATTGGTGTCTGAATGGAACTAAAGAATCCGATTGCTTTATACATATGTGCCGGCGTGGCAGCCGCATTTGTTATTGCGACATTCATCACTATCAAGATGAAGCGCAAGTTCAAGGGCGGTAAGAAGGCATTCCTTCCGGAGTATATCAGGCTCCAGTCGATGTACAAGACGAGGATCGTCTGGTACACCATTTTGAAGTATGTCCTCATCGTTCTCATCATCGCGAGCCTTTTAATCTCAGGCTTCCTGATGGCGAGACCTTATAAGACAGAGTCGAAACAGATCAACAGCTACAACAGAGACATCATTCTCTGCATGGACATCTCAACGACCTGCGACAACCTCAACGCTGTCCTCATCGACAAACTCATTGACGTTGTAAAAGAACTCAACGGCGAGAGATTCGGTATCGTTATCTTTAACTCTTCACCGGTTCTCCTTTGCCCTCTTACTAACGACTATGAATACGTTGTTGATACGCTCGAGAAGGTCAAGGAAGGCCTCGAGATGCGAATCGACTACTACAACGGTAAGATCATTTTCTCTGACAAACTCTATGAGAGCGAAGCGTTCATCACAAACGGCACTCTCGTAGATAACGAGGAGAGAGGTTCTTCCATTATCGGTGACGGCTTGGCAGCCGCTGCTTTGGACTTCTACGATTACGAAGAGAAGCCCGACCGTACGAGAGTAATCATCCTTTCTACGGATAACGAACTCTTGGGCGAAGAAATCATGACCCTTCCTGAGTCAGGTGAGCTCTGCCAGGAGAGAGACATCACAGTCTTCGGCGTCGGTACAGAGAAGATGGTCGACGCAGACAGACAGATGATGAAGGACGTTGTCGAAGGTACAGGCGGAACGTTCTACTACGGCGAAGACGATGATATCGTTGAGAACATCGTCGAAGATATTAGAAAACAGATTGCAACACTTGACGATACGAGATATGAGATCGTCGAGACAGAGCTCCCGGAGAAAAGCTTTAAATGGCTGATCTTCACCCTGAGCTGCATGTTGCTCTTAGCATTTATATTGAAGGTGTAATCAGATGTTGGAAAATTTGAAGTTTGAACCCATTTTACCCGTCTGGTTCATGGTCATACTGTGTATCGGCCTTATCGCCATCAAGCGAAAGGGCATAGTACCGTTTATCAGACAGATCCTGATTGTGGTCCTCCTGTTTGTCATTAACTTGAGACCGATGATCATGACCGATGACGTTAAGGTAGTTAAGCAGAAGCTCAACTGCTACTGCATCATCTGTGTTGACGACACCCTCAGTATGCTGGCAGAAGACTACGACGGCGACAATCCGCGTATGACAGGCGTTAAGGCTGATATCGAGTACATTACCCAGGAGCTTAACGGCGCGAAATTCTGTCTCATCGATTTCAACAACGACGTTAACCTCATTGCTCCGTTCACAGACGACAGCGCATACATCAGATCATGCGTTAACTCCATGTATCCTCTTGCTGACTATCACGCAACAGGTACAAACATTAACGTCTGCAAGAAGCTTTTGGACCAGATGGTCGGCGACGCTGTCAGACAGGATAACGGACCTGTAGTCGTATTCTTCATCTCAGACGGTGAGAATACTGATAACCATAAACTCGATTCTTTCGCAGATATCGCACCTAACATCGATGCCGGCGCAGTAATGGGCTACGGCACAGATGAGGGCGGCCAGATGCGTTACTACGATGAACTCTATGAAGAAGAGGTAATCGTAGAAGATAAGAGATCTTTCCCTTATGCGCCCGCTATTTCCTGCATCGATGAGGATAACCTTGAGCAGATCGCTGACGATCTCGGCATCAAGTACATCCACATGGACAGACAGGCTAAGATCGATCCCGTCATCGAACAGGTCAAGGAAATGGTCGACAGCGAAGAGAAAGAAACATATGAGAACGGCTATGCTGACATCTACTATTGGTTTGTCATCCCGCTCGCCGCATTAGTCGCTTATGAATTCATAAGCGTTAAGAGGAGGGCCTGACGCATGGTAAAGAAGATAGCTATTGCAATTTGGATCCTCACGGCCACGTTCCTGGGCATCCTTGTCGTTAATTACTACGGCAACAAGAAGATGATCGCCAACTACGGTGAAGGTATTTACCAGCAGAATGAATTGGGCTTTTTGGGCTTCACACAGCCTTACATTAACCACTTCAACAAGGGTAACATCTACTACCAGTTAGGTGACTACGAGAAGGCAAAGCAGGAATATCAGATGGCATTAAATCTCCTGCCTACTGATCCCTACGACTGTAAGATCAGAGTTAACTATGCTCTGGCTCACGTTACAGCAATCGACGTTAAGTCCATCAACGAGAATAACTACGAGGACGCTATTGAGATCTGTGAAACAGCGAAAGGTATCCTCGCAGATAAAGACTGCGCTACCGAGAATAACGACGGTCACTACTATGCTGCACAGAAGCTCTACAACGAGATCAACGAGTTCGAAGAGCAGTTGAGACAGCAGTACGAGAATCCGCCTACGCCTACTCCGGATCCCAACGATCCTAACAATACGAGTACGCCTACACCTACTCCTACGCCTCAGGGCAGCCCGAAGCCGGATGCTGATCACACAGATACACCGACTCCGACACCTACTCCCCAGGGCGATACAGGTACACCTACTCCTACACCTCAGGGTGGTACGGATACTCCGACACCTACACCGAGCGGTGATTCTCCTACGCCTTCACCCGGCGACGGAACACCTACACCGACTCCCGGTGACGAGCCCGGTGATACACCTACCCCTACACCAGGCGGCTCAGGTGACACAGGAACTCCGACACCTACACCCGGCGGTGGAGAAGGCGGCACAGGCACTCCTACTCCGACACCCGGCGGCAATCCGGGTGATACAGGAACACCTACGCCTACACCTGGCGGACAGGGAACAGGTACACCTACTCCTACACCCGGTGGCGGCGGTGGCAACAACGGCACACCTACACCTACTCCCGGCGGTGGAAACGGCGGAACACCGACACCTTCACCTTCTCCGGAAGACAGGATCAAGGATATTCAGGACAGAGCCAACAGAGTCCGCTACGGCGATGGCGAAGACTATTGGGGCAGCAGCGATTGGAACTTCGGTGACTCTGCGAGCTGGTAATAGCTTTAGGGGGGACTGACGATTGGCAAAGTCAGAGGAATATAAAAACAGGCCTGCAGTTAAGGTCATTGACGGCGTAGTTGTTACGCTCGCATGTTTAAGCTCATTACTTTACGTAATAAGCTACTGGTTTATAGCATTAACAGTAGTTCTCGCGGTAACGGCATTTATTCTCCCGGGGTTTTGCGCCTCGGGAGTTGCCGGCGGGAGACTCAAAATCTGTAAATACGGCAACTGCATATTAACAGCGTTCCCGTATACTCTCTTAGCAGTAATTCCTGTATTCATCGCAACGCTTTTCTTTAACGAAGATCTCGGTTGGCCCGTAATCATCACCTATGCGTGCGTAACGATCGGAATACTTAATGCATACTTCTGGACAGGCATCATCATTGTCTATCTGACATCAAAACAGATCGGCATCAGCAAAAGACTTCTTGGTATATTCTGCGGCATGATCCCCGTTGCTAACCTCTTCTGCCTGCGCATGATCGTCAAGGTTGCAGGCCGTGAGATAAAGGAAGAGAGCGAGAGATATTGGAGAAACTACCACAGAAAATCTCTCCAGATCTGCAAGACAAAATACCCCATCCTCATGGTTCACGGCGTTTTCTTCAGAGACTCCGAGCATCTCAATTATTGGGGAAGAGTTCCTGCCGAACTCATTGCTAACGGCGCTACCATCTACTATGGCGGTCAGGAGTCAGCAGGTGACGTAAAGAGCTGCGCCCTCCAGATCAAGAAGGCCATCGTTAACTGCCTCCAGGAGACAGGCGCCGAGAAGGTAAACATCATCGCTCACAGTAAGGGCGGTCTCGATTCGAGATACTGCATCAGCATGCTCGGCATGGCACCTTATGTTGCTTCACTTACAACGATTAACACGCCCCACAGAGGCTGTGAATTTGCTGAGTATTTAATGAATAAGGCACCCGAGAAGCTGAAGAATACGGTTGCTGCAGCTTATAACAAAGGCGCGAAAGCACTTGGCGATACCAATCCGGATTTTATCAAGGCCGTTACAGACTTAACCCACGCAGGCGTCGCCAGACTCAACGCCGAGATGGAGCCTATGTCTTATCAGTTCAATAATATCTATACACAGAGTTTCGGTTCTAAGCTTAACCACGCAGTAAGCGGTAAGTTCCCGCTCAACATGAGCTATCACCTCGTTAAGCACTTCGACGGCCTTAACGACGGTCTCGTTGGTGAGGATTCATTTAAGTGGGGTTCTGAATATCACTTCCTGACAAATCCCGGTCTGCGCGGAATCTCACATGCAGACATGATCGACCTCAACAGAGAGAACATCGACGGTTTTGATATCAGAGAATTCTATATTGGTGTTGTCCAGGGACTGAAGGCGAGAGGATTATAATACTGACGACTCCCAAGACTCGTCCTGCTTAGCCTCTTTGTTAGCCAGATCAGCGATTGTATACCTCTGGAAGAACTTCTTCATTTCTGCGCTGAATTCTTTCCACATCGGAAGTGTAACGCACTGTGCGGTCCTGTCGCACTTGGGAGCTTTTGGATCCATGCATGCGACTACATAGAAGTCATTCTCAGTAATTGAAATTATGTCCCATGCTGTGATGTCTTTTGCATCTTTGGTGAGTTTATAGCCGCCGTTCTTACCGCGCAGTCCCTTAACGAACTTGTTCTGAACAAGCATCTTAATGATCGATTCCAGATACTTTTCTGACAATCCCTGTCTGTTGGCAATGTCACCCAGAGAGACATAAGACTCTTCGCCGTACTTTGCAATATCGATCATAACGCGGAGCGCGTAACGTCCTTTTGTTGAAACAACCATGAACTATCCTCCCATAAGAACAATCAAAGCATAAACCTATTATACGAGAAGGTAAATAGGGAATGGAACTACACTTTTACACTCTAATGTCGGAAATCAGTTAATACCTTTGACTTCTTCGTTTTCTTTGAACTCAGTCCAGGGGAGTTTGCCTGTATATGCGAACTCACTCCAGTACTCGCGCATCTTCTCGCCGACACGCTTTGAGACGGGATCTTCGACCTTGCAGTAATTAGTGGACTTATCGAACAGGACAGGGAGCTCACTTGCGTGGAAACAACCCGCGCCTCTCTTCTCGATGTCAGGTGTCATGTGACGGTATTCGTATACCCATGACGGTCCCTTGATATCACGTGCCAGTTCATGTGAAGGGTTCTTATAGAAGAAGTCCGTGAAGTTATCTGACATAACGCGGCGCATGTCTTTGGACCACTTGAGCTTGAATCCGAACCAGGATGCTGCGAGCGGGAGGAGAGGTCCCTTGATCCCGTTAATGAACGCGTCGCCTTCCTGTGCACATGTGCCGATGAGAATAGGCTTATTGGATTCTTTAGCGAGCTTAACCGGATCGTCCTTGATCGTCACGCCGTCAATAACAGGCGAGAAAGCGCAGTTCGACTCGCCCTCTTTAAATACGAATTTACGAAGCTTCTTGTTTGCCTCGTGGATCGCCTCAACGTCCAGATCCTTAAGCTTATTGAGCTCAGTGATCTTTACGCCGAGGAAACTTAAATACTTATGTGTGTAACGCTTGCTCTGCTTCTCTGACCAGAACGACAGCGCGCATGGTGATTGCATGATCGCCTTGTCGAACAATGTGCGCGCCTCTTCCATTCCTAACAGTGCCAGAATGCATGCTGCGCCTGCCGACTGCCCGAAAACAGTCACGTTATCGGCATCTCCGCCGAACTTATTGATGTTATTTCTTACGAACTTTAACGCCGCCATCTGGTCGTACAAACCGTTGTTCCTGTCGAAATCAGCGTTAATGAAATTAAGATTTAAAAATCCTTCCAGATTCAGACGGTAATTAAACGTAACAACGACTGTCTTTGTGTCTTTCGCATACTTCAGAAGGTCGTAGTATAACTCGTCACTCTCGTCACTTATTCTGCCGCAACCGCCGTTGGCATATGATCCGCCGTAGAACCACACCATAACAGGTGCGTCAGCAGGAAGATCCAGGGGAACGAAGACGTTCAGATACAGGCAGTCCTTGCCGTCTGCCGTGATTGCAGTCCTGCCTTTGCCCTGAACAGGGCTTATAGGGGCTCTGGCGACCTCCAGAACGCCTTTCCAGGACTTGGGCGGTACAGGATGCTTAAATGCGAGATCGCCCACAGGAGGCGCTGCAAACGGTATTCCGAGATACAGTTCGCATTCGTCCTTGACGATGCCCCTGACCAGTCCGTATTCAGTTGCGATAGTTCTTGAGTAACTCATAAACGAAGTTTAGCACGCATGCCTTTTGAGTTTCAACGGAAGAAAGTACAGATATGCGTTAAAAACTTTTGGTCTAGTGCATAAACGCTGATATGTTGCCTTTGAGCACGTTGCTGGTTCAAGATTTCATTTCAAAATCCAAGCGTCTGCGCGGATTTTGCTTGCATTTTGTCCCTGAAGAGAATTATCCGCGCAGTTTTCCGAGCGCGTGCGCGGATTTTGCTT
>FNPA01000027.1 GCA_900107185.1 Ruminococcaceae bacterium YAD3003
CCGTCTGAATCTGTTGTAACAACAGGTGAATAGGATTCACCGATATTGCTGTCGGGAACGTATACTTCGGCAGAAGGTGTTCTCTTGAGGATGGTGTATGTAGCAGATTCTACTGCGGCATTATAGAATTCAGTTTCTGAAACTGCGACTGTAACAACGTACTTTCCGGCACTGGTCGGCTTGCCTTCAAGGTAAGTATCACGATCTGTGTAACTATATTGATAAGATACTCTTCCGTCAGAATTTGTTTTAACTGTTACATCGTAATCGTCACCAACATACACAGTTTCAGGAACAGAAACGCTCAATGTTGGGTCTACAGAATTCGGGTGCAAAGTAAATGACAGCGTAGTAGATTTTCCGGCAAGGTCAGTAGCCTTGATCGTGTATTCCGTAGTCTGTCCCGGAATACTGTTTAATGTGATTTCAACTTCACCTTCGCCGTCAGAATTATCGTACTCGTAGAGCTCGCCGTTGATATATATCTTGTCGAGATTGTCATCGTAGACTTCAAGTTCAACTTTATCACCGGTAACCCTGCCATCCTCGATTGATGCTTCTACGTCATCTACAAACTGAACATCAACGTAGGGATCGTACAAATCGAAAACAAGATTATCTATTTCGGGGACAACAGAATTGAGTGCTGTATTGCCGTTTGTTGTAGCATTATCGCTTGCTCTTCTTAATTGAACCAACGAATTCTGATTATAATGGCCGTCGGTTATAATATCATCTTGCGTTAGTGTAATCGAATTAGCAAATTCTTTATCAGCTGCGAAAGAATATCCTTTAATCAGTACGCCCTCAGGCATTGTCAGAACTAAATCTCCGGGAACGTATTTACCGTTAACAATACCTGAAAGTGTGCAGGATGCTCCGTTTTTTAGAAGCTCTGAGACAGGCAAATACCTAATTTCAAACAATTGACCGGCTGTAACTGTGTCGCGATAAGCACCGGATTCAGGAGCTTCAGCACGGATATAGTATGTACCGACATCAACAGGTTTTTCTCTTGAATAAGCATCAGCGGACGCTTTCTTGTATGCAAGATATGCTTCACCCGTGTAACCTTCAGCGGTGCTCATGTATGTACTGAAATCATAACTCTGACCATAATATAAATTAGGGACATTAGCTAAATTAAGCTCAGGGTCTTCAAGCAACAGTTCAGCAACCGTACCATCAACAGCCTCAGTAAAGGTTTTACTAATACTGCCATAAACGACCTCAAACGTTCCGCCGGCAGACTTGATAGTGGTATTTGAATACCAAGCATAAACTGCACCAGTCAAATCTTTATCATCTTTTTCGAAACTGTCTGACACATAGATAGTTCCGTTACTGCCAGCAGAATAATAGCCATTGTCGTTATCGATAATTACATTATTAGCTTCAATCGCTCCATCATTGTAAATCCAAATATCTTTCATATCGCTTCGTGAAAGATCAAGTGTATCAATAATCAAATCACCGGTGTTCATGAGATAAATTCGGTTTTCACCATTTTCACCATTACTGCCGGGCTGACATTTTAAAGTCTCATTAATCGTGACAGTAATTCCGCTAATGTATAGTAAAGCCCAATCATCAATATTTTCATCGGCACATAATGTAACATTGTCGAAAGTCACATCCAGATTTGGATTTACTTCACAGCCCGGATTAATAACGATATTGGAATTAGTATAAATAGTTCCTAATTGTGTATTCGTACCATTAGTAGTAGCTGATACTGTGAGTTCACCGGATTGTTTGCGGATTTTAAAGATTTCCTTTTCGGTACCGGTTCTGCTAAAAGTACCGGTCCTGGTAGCGTTATCATAACTATACGTTGCATCAGCACTTACCTTCTCAGTTGTTACTCCCCAGCCGATCTGCATAGTAAGAGCAGCGCACAAAACGCTGCTCAATAACTTTGTTAGAGTCCTAGCCTTCATGATATTACCCCCGCCTATCTTTTCCCCAGATCGTAGTTGCGCCTTTAACTTCTTCCAATCTTTTAAGTTCCGGTTACCTTCGTGAAAGTATAGTCTCCGCCTTCCTCAACATAGAAAGGCATGCCGCCGCTGTAAACGGTATTGTCCTTAACAGGACCCTCAGGTGTGTTCCTGGTTACTATCCAATAGCCTTCACCAAGGTTATAGTATTCGTTGCCTTCAAGAGGCAGGACAACATCAGGAATAATCGTTTTGCTCTCGAGCCATTCAGCCTTGAGAGTGAACTCGATGTTGCTGACATTTCCCGCTTCGTCTTCTGCAGTGATCTTAAATGTCTTAGTGCCGAATCCCGGGCTCAATGTGAGTACATTGTCTTTGTCAGCTGTAAGGTTAATGGGCTCGCCGTTTACCTTAAGTGACTTGAGGTTAGGATCGTCTACTGTGAGATTGAGATTCGATACATACATAACTGATCCGGAAACAACATTTCCTGTACCAGCCTTAAAGGAAGGTGCCTGTGTATCGATCTTCGGCTTGTTTACCGTGATGGCAGAAGTAAGAGCGTTATCACTTGTTCTCTTGAGGTATACAGAAGTGAGGGAATCAGTATAAGTAATGCTCTCTGTGTATGTGCCGCCGTAAATACCAGAGATCAGATAACCTGCAGGCGCCTTGAGTTCAACGCCGCTTACATAGTAACCGTTCTTACCGGCTGTACCTGTCATCTCAAAAGCATTAGCAGGTGCTTCAAGATATCTGAGGGTAAATTCAGTAGTTGCATAAACAGAAGCAAATGTTGCTGTTTCAGGCACTGTTGCCCTTACAACATAAGTGCCGTAAGTTGTCGGAACTGTTGTCGTGAAAGTATCGTCTGATGCATCCTTTGCCTTATATTCGATTACGACCTTTGCGGCGCCATCAGAATTTGTTGTTACCGAAGGCTTATAGTCTGTTCCGACATAAGGACTGCCGATGCTGAGAACAAAAGCAGGAACTTTCTTCTTGATCGTGAATTCAGAAGTCGCTACTGCTGCGTTGTATTTTGCAGTTTCAGGAATAGTAACTCTGACATCGTAAGCTCCGATGACAGCAGGTTTTGTTGTGCTGTAGAATCTATCGTCTGTACCGATAGGCTTATACTCGATAACAGCTTCATCCTTACCGTCTGAATCTGTTGTAACAACAGGTGAATAGGATTCACCGATATTGCTGTCGGGAAC
>FNPA01000017.1 GCA_900107185.1 Ruminococcaceae bacterium YAD3003
GGATAATCCTAAATCGACTGCAACAGATTTAGAAGATTCATGTCCAATTAAGACTCTATTAATAGCATTCAATTTAAACTGATTGGAATATGTCTTTTTCTTGCTGCGCCTGAGAATGTCTGTACCATGTCTATCAGCCAAATTACAAAAATGTCTAACGGTAGTTTTGGCCAAGTGATATTCATCTGCTAAATAATTTAAACTGTATCCCGCTAGATGTTTCTCATAAATCTCAAGTTTTAATTCAAAAGATAGTTTCATATATAAACCCCCGAAGTTTGTCCAACTTCAGGGGTTCACTTCATAAGAAGAGCTTTTTAATTGATTTGCTTTACCTCAGCATATGGCGGCCGTGACCTTGCTTTTCGAATTCAGTTGCATTTTCATCGTTATGCTTTTCAGCTTCAGGTTTTGCTGATCTGAAATCGAAATTCGTTTCTTCGCCGTATTTCCAGCCTTTTTCGAGTGAGACGAAATCCTTTGTGGTCTCATAAGCAGTAATGGGAAATGAAGAGTCATAATAGAGCTCGACACCGGGTTCAGGTGCAAGTTCGTGCGGGCTGGATTTTGAGAGCATCTCAAGATCATGCTTTTCTCTGCCTCTCATTATCTTTGGAAGAATTTCAGCACATAAATAAGTAGCTCCACCAATGGCGATTGCCAATATGAGCAGTTCAAACGGGTGTTCATAGATAAACATCATGACTTTAGATGAATTGCTGATCTCTGCAACACCTCTGAGAATTCCCAATAAAATTGCAGGTGCTAAATACATCAGTGCACGAAGAGCAACATTCCAACTGACTGCTTCTAATCTTGCTTTTCTTCCTGCACGTTCTATTGTTTCCCAGCCTTTTGCATAAGGAAATTCGCCTGATACTTTACCGGTTTGTCCGTTAACGATGTACTGGTAATTCCTACCATCGTAATTAAAGCTTAAAAACCAGCAGGGAAGAAGCGTATATTTAATGTCCTGATTGTTATACCTTGTTATACTTCCGCCGGATTCAGGCACAAAATCATCAAATCCAAAAGAAACTTCATCGCATACAGCCAGAGAATACTTATCCAGACGCTTGTAGATCCTTTCGGTCATATCCATGGGAAGCTCATCATATTTTTCTGCGAAAAATCCCTGTAAATATTCTGGTTTAAATTTGACGAGTTCAGAAAAATCGAACGGTTCGGCAGCAGCCATTAAACGGTTGGCAATTTTGACCTCACCATCGAAGGGAACATTCTTAAGTCTGAACTTAACCTTACCGAAAACCAGTTGCTGGTAATTCTTGGAATTGGCTGAATGGTTTACTGCATAGGCATCATCAGCCATTTTTCCCATCATGCCTCTTCCTTGAACATTTACTTCGACTTCGGTTGAAATAACCCATGTCGGAACATAAAGACCTGTCATCTTGTTAAGAAGCTTCTTTGATTTAAAGTCCTTAGGAAGATGATCGATTCCGGCACAATGCTCTTCGAAGATGCTTATAGCTTTTTCCTTATCAAACTTAAATGGAATGATGTAGTCTGGTTTAAATTCACGAGTAAGTCTTCTGGTTACCAAAGCAGGTGAACCGCAAAAGGCGCAGAATGTTGAAGCGGTGTTTTTATCCGTAATGATTTCAGCACCACAGGCATTACAAACTACTTCCTGACGGCTCTCGTCATCTTTGCTGACTTCGATTGTTCCATCGTAGTTTTTCTCTGGTGTTGCAAAACCGAATGAACCGACTTTGTCCAGAGTTTCAGGTTCAAAAAGACCGCCACAGTTTTTGCACAACAGAGCTTCATGCTCCAAATTGTATGTCAGATTTGAAGCACAATTCGGACACTTGGCTGAGTCAGCTGAGAATCTTTTAATACGGGAAGGACTGTATTTCCCGTTGTTTTCCATTGGTGTATCCCAAATAGCCATAATCTACCCCTCGATTGTTAAAGCCTTATTCCTAAAATAATATACATTAAGGGTTTATATGGTGTCAACGATACTTGATTTTTAGAACCTTCTGCCAAATAAATATAAGACCGACAGCAATAACTCCGGCTAAGAGAACTTTGAGCTGGCCGGATTCGATAATGTGCCCTTCGTGGTAGTACTTAAGATACTCCAAAGCATATCTGACAGGTATAAGCATCGCGAAAGTAATATAGATTGCCTTGAGTTTGTTTTTCAATTTGAAAATAAGAATAGATGAAATGACAAACACAATAATGAAAAATGCCATATCAATAAGCTGAGTCGGGAAATAGGAACCTGCATTGGCACCGTGATATACAATCGCCATAGGACCTGTGTATTCTTTTCCGTGACAGCATCCCGCAAAAAGACATCCGAACTTTGCAAGTCCGTACATTAACGGAGCAGAAGCTACAAAAGATGCCATTACATAGTCAGGCTTGTCTTTGATTACCAATCCGGAAATAAAGATACCTGCAACCAGGCCGACCGCAGCACCAAGACCTGAAAAACCCATTTCCAAACCATCAGGTGTAATTCTGATAACTACAAGTACCGACGTAACCAGTGTACAGACAAGTGTGAGTAAACTGGTGTATATCATGGTCTGTTTTGCCACTCCGAATTTGCGCATATATATGAGCGCAACAACAAAGCCCACAACAACAGCTGTAATTACAGCTAACCCGTATGGTGACCAAGTAAACGAGGGAATGTTAATTTGCATTTATTACATACCCTGACACTCTCTGCTTATATAAGCGCACATAGCTATCAGAATGACAAATGCGATTACCGACGCAATCAGTAATCCGATATAAATCCACATGAGAACCTTAGAGAATGTATTCTTATACTTTACTCTTGCAATGATCATACAGACCCAAGATCCGATATAAGATCCACCCACAAGAGTGGAAAGAATGGTAGATACTATTGATGTTGATTCATAGCTGTCAGCAATGCTGCCCACGTTCTCGACAATACCACCCAAAATTCCGGTAGAAATATACGGGAGGAGCATCAGGCCAAGCGAAATAAAACAGAGGATATTACCCTTTTTGTTGTTTTCTTTCTTGATGCGCTCTTCTTCTGTGGGAATAGGGGTACCCAACACAGGATCTACAGGATAAACAGGAGCAGCATACTGACCGGGAACCTGCTGGTATTGAGGATACTGCTGATAAACAGGTTGAGGTGCCTGCTGATAAGTGGGCTGTGGTGCCTGCTGATAAACAGGTTGCTGAACGGGCTGGGTCTGAGGTTCTGCGGGCTGCTGAAAATTATTAATGTTGTTATTGTTATCCATTTCAAATCTCCCTTAATCACAACTGAAATTGTGTTTCCGTTCGTATTCTATCATAAGTTTAAAGTTAAAAATTAAATGATATTGCTTTATAAGTCGAGAAAAACGTAGACAAGAGACCGGTTGTTCCGTTTCTTAAGAAAAACATCGCAAAACTTAAAGGTAAGAAACTGGCTGTTTTAGCTGTGCCGCTTTGGAACCGCTGATCAAATGGATAAATAATTGAAAAAGGCTTCCTGTGATAACCACGGGAAGCCTTTTTCTGGTGCGCCTGACAGGACTTGAACCTGCACGATCTCTCACCAGAACCTAAATCTGGCGTGTCTGCCAATTTCACCACAGGCGCGTATCGCGGAACATTATAGCAAAAAAATAAAGAAGTGATAAGATTGACTGGTAAGTTGTGAAAGTGACAAAACAAGGAGTTTTTTGGTGTCTGACAAAAGAAAGCGTAAAGAAAATATCGTTACGGCTCTCCTTATTGCCGGAATGGCTATCGTTATCGGTGGCACCATCATTTTCATTGTTAAGTTTTCAAAAGATGGTGGTGGTATTCTGCAGTTAACAGCAGGTATGACTGAGGCATCTGACTGGTCATCTGATAGTCAGACAGAATCTGAAACCACTTCTGAAACAACTACAGAACCTACGAACACACCTGAACCGACTGCAACTCCGGAGCCTACTCCGACTCCTGAACCGACACCCACACCAGAACCGACAGCTACACCTGTCCCTGAAAAGCTTACCAGTCTTTCAGGATATGCTCCGGGTGACGTTATAAGCAGCGATAAGATAGACAGAGATAATCTTTCACAATATTTCACTTCGCACATGATAGAAGAAGGCGACAGCATTTTTAACAGGATTTACGGTCAGTCCTACGTTGATAATGACAACATCTATCTTTCGGATCTCAGATATCTGAAAATGCTCCATATTAATTTTGACGGACAATATCAGGTAGGTGAGATGATTGTAAATGAAGATGTAGCCGGTGAAGTGTTGGAGATCTTCGAGATCCTCTGCGCTGAAGGCTATCAGATCTATTCGATGTATCTTATTGATGATTTCTGGGCAGGTAATCCCGACGATTCAGATTGGTATTCGATAGATGCGAATAACACTTCGTGCTTCTGTTATCGAACAGCTACTGGTTCAGGAAATCTTTCTAAACATGCGCTCGGCAGGGCAATCGATATCAATCCTCAGCAGAATCCCTATGTAAAGTATTATGACGGTGAAGCGCATTATTCACATGATAATGCGTCAGCTTATGTTTATGACAGAGATAATTACGATCACATGATTACAACTTCTGACAGGGCTTATGATCTGTTTACCGCTTACGGATGGGAATGGGGCGGAAACTGGAGCAGTCCTAAGGATTTTCAGCATTTTCAGAAATCCTGGTAAATGAAAGAAATTTGACTATGTGATTTTCACTTGATAAGATTTGAGCATGAATAATCCTGACAGAAGAAAACAAATCCTGGACATACTTGCAGAAGAGGGCGAGATCAATACGACCGTTCTCTCCACAAGGCTCGGTGTAACCGGAGCTACCATCAGAACTGATATTAGAGCACTCGAGAGAGAAGGCGCTATTATAAGGTTCCACGGTGGTATTAAGCTGCCTCACAAGATGTCTTCATACAGCGGCGAGAACTATATGGTCAGAGCCGTTACACACGTTGATCTCAAGAATGCAATCGGTGCAAAGGCTGCGAGCCTTGTAGGCAGCGGCAACACCATTTTTATGGATGCGAGCTCTACGACTTTTCACATGATTCCGTACCTCAAAAAGGTTAAGGATGTAACGGTCATTACTAATGGTATCCATACTGCGATGGAGCTCCAGAGAAACAGCAATTTCAAATCCATCATTATCCTCGGAGGCATGTTAAGACCGCACTCCGGTGCAATTGAAGGACTCTCATCCAAGGAGATGATCGGAAGATTGTCAGCTGAGTTTTATTTTGTTTCAGGTAACGGCTTTTCAGCTGAAGCAGGACTTTCAGGTGATAATTTCTTTGAACTTGAGCTCAAGCGTCTTTGCGCTGACCGTGCCAAGAAAATCGTTGCGCTGATAGATTCTACTAAGCTCGGTACTGATTCAGCATCATCATTCATTCCTGCGGACAGGATCGATTATCTTGTTACTGATTCCGGAGCTTCTCCCGAGAGCGTTGCTTTGTGCCGCGCTAAGGGAATCGAAGTCCTCATCGGAGAAGTTTAAGCATTTTTAAGGCAAATTCTAAAAATTTCTTTTTATATTTAATTTAATGTATAATACTCGGATAAAGTCATTCTCACTTGGCCGAGGTAAGAAAGATGCAAATTAATCCGATTATTTTGCCCAGCTGGCTCACGAGTAAATGTGTTTTCCAGCAGGGAGTAGAACTTAAGATCGAGGGTGTAGCTGCACCTAGTGCTACCATCACACTCGAAGTAGTCAAGGATCCTACTGACGGTCGTAAGGTCAGTAAGCTTGATACAGACTACGGTGTAATCTTAAGCCGTGAAGTTACAACTTCTTCGAAGGGAAAGTTCAGTTTTACCATTCCGCCTTATAAGGCTTCAGGCGACGCTTATACGTTTACGTTTAAGTGCCTTACTGACCAGACTGTACTTACGGATATCCGATGCGGTGATGTCTGGGTTTTCTTAGGTTCTGATTTCCTCTCGATTCCTATGAAGGAAGCTAATGCGACCAAGGCGCCTCTGAAGCGTAAGGTCATGAATTATCTGAGATTCTTCTCACCTGTAAGATCAGGTCTTGAAGAGGGTGAAGAGGTTTATCCTGCAGATGACAAGGAATACTACAAGAATGCTGAGTGGATCAAGGTTACAGAAACCAAGAAACTCGCTGAAGTTTCATCTTCCGCTTTTGCTTTTGCATACCGTTTGAGTGACCAGATCTCATATCCTGTAGGTATTGTTGATCTCTCATACAACGATTCCACTATCCTTAACTGGATAGCTCCTTTCGCTATGGACAGAGTAGAGGCATTGAAGGATGTTGTTGAATCAATGGGCCTGTATCTGGACAAAGAGGGATATGAGAAGCTTCTTTGGATAGATAAGCGTAAAAAGATGGTCGTTGAACTCAAGGAAGAATTCGAAAAGACCAAGGAAATAGGTGATATTGATATCGGCATGCAGGATGAACTCAAGCAGTTGCAGGGTGAAGATCCTGATGACATCCAGCCGCTTGATATTGACTTCCCGACAGCCGGCGACAGTTCACTTAATGATGCTAAGGGACACAAGGAGAATATTTCTTTCTCAAGTGCAAGTCAGCTCGACTTCAATATGATTCCTGAGAAAAAGGAGAACCCCGGTAAGCTCAGTGAGGAAGACGAGAAGAAGTTTATCAAGCTCAAGTACAGAATGTCCATCCTCTACAGAACAAAGCTGGTTCCTCTTAAGAATCTTGCAGTAAGAGGATTCTGTTTCTCACCTGATAAGGGCGAGCTCCTCTTCGAGAGATATGATCTGTTCCTCATGGGACTTCTTACAACTCTTGCAGAAGTGTTTGAACCGAAGGAAGTTTTCGATGAAGCAGTTATGCCTTCGATCCTCTTCGTAACGATGCACCCTGATGATGTTGATTTTGAGAATCCTTACAGTGTTCTCGAATTCAATGAGAACTTCACAGCATTTACGAAGCTTCTTTCGATGCCTTCAGGAATTGTAAGCATGCACGATATGCTCCTTCCTGATAAGACAATCAGCTTCATCCTCGGTACGAGACTTGCAACCATTGCTTTGGGAACACATTTCTCACCTAAGATGAGTAAGTCTTCACCTGAACCTAACGATATAGAGATTGCAGGAAATAAGAGAATCATTAAGTTCAACAATCTCGGTTCAGGACTTAATGCACAGGATGCAACAGGTGAGATCACAGGATTTGCAGTTGCCGGTGCTGACCGTATTTTCTATCCGGCTCATGCAAAGAGTCTGTATGGCATGTGCATTATGGTCTGGAGAGACGATATCGAAGAACCGCAGTCAATTACTTACGGTTTTACTCCTTTCCCGCACGATGCAACTCTCAAGAACGGTGAGGATCTTCCTATTCTTCCGTTCAGATTCGACAGGGAGCCTGCATATTTTGCACCTGATCTGAGCTTTACTCATTGTGATAAATTGGAATTTGTCGGTAAGAGAACGCCTGAGTCTGAATTCGAGACGCTCGAAATGTACAGAACATTTAAGGGCAAAGGAATCATTTCCCAGGATAACATCCACAAGCTCACAGGCAGTGCTTCATTAAGGATCCGTTATGAGACAGATAAGTCACTCTACGGATTCGAACCCTGCCTTGAATACGCATCGCTTTTCGCTCCTATTGAGATTTACGGCAGATCGAGGATCCAGTTGTCGATCTTCAATCCTGACCAGAAAAAGAAGAAGCTCATTGTTGAAGATTTCGGTGAGGCCGAGATCAGACAGCAGCTTACCTGGCAGACGATTACTCTTGATTATTCAGAAGACGGTCCTATCAGACTCAACAGTCTCAGGATCTATATTGAAGACAAGGAACGTAACGGCGAGATCTATATTGATGCGATCAACTTTATCTGAAGAGAGGATCAGTAAATGGCAAACAAGCTTTTATCTGCTATTGAAGATGACGTTTTCTTATCTGAAGGTTCAGTGCCGATAGTTATTGAAGGCCTTGAACACTCTTACGATACCAAGGATTCACTGCCTGATGACAGCATGCACAATTCACATGAGCTGTTGTATCTTCGTGAAGGTAAGATCGAGGCTGTTATCGGAGGTGAGACAGTTCAGCTCACAAAAGGTTCTGTTGTAGTTATCAGACCTCTTGTCAGACATAAGCTGATCATCAAGAGCGGTAAGGCCGATATGCTGAATCTGTATTTCGGTTTTGTACACGATACGACAGATCTTAAGCTCACAAAAGAAACAGGTAATAGCAAGAGCGTTCAGGCTAAGACAAATAGCGCCGGACCGAGCGTATCCATTCCCGGTTCACTCGCGAAAATTTCACTTGAGAGTTTTTTGAAGTTTGCTGATCTCGGTATCACAGAAGATAACGAGATGACAAGACTTCCTTTCTTCGTCATTAAGGGCAACGAGAAAAAAGAGATCAACCAGCTCGCTGAACGTATCGTTACGGAGAATGCCGAGAACCGTTATGCAAAAGATCTCATGGTTCATACGCTTACAGTTGAGCTCATGATCATTCTCTCAAGAGCATTAAGAGGCGAATGGGAAGAAAATCTCAGAGTTAAGAATGGAAAGGCAAAAGAGCTGGTAGCTATTGCAAAGCAGTTCATGGATGAGAATTTCGATCAGGGAATCACCGTTTCAGAAGCTGCTGCATATGTATTCCTGAGCCAGGGTTATTTCACCCGTGCATTCAGAGATGAAACAGGAATAAGCCCTATGAACTATCTGATGAAGAAGAGAATCGCGAAGGCATGTGCACTTCTTCAGAACAACGAGATCAAGGTGTCTGCTATTTCTTTGCAGTCAGGATTCTCGTCTCCGCAAAGATTCAATGTCGCATTCAGAAAACAGATGGGCATGACACCTATGGAATACAGAAAGAAATACCTTTGAGAAGGGGATGAACAGTTAAATGTACGATTACGCTAATGACAACTCAATACCTGAGGAGAGCCGTCAGAATATGGATCTCCCGAAGATCGAGAATGCTGTAAGACAGATCCTCGAAGCAATTGGAGAAGATCCTGACAGAGAAGGTCTCCAGGAAACACCTCAGAGAGTTGCAAGAATGTATGCAGAAGTCTTTGCAGGACTTCACAGAGATATCAGCAAGGATATTAAGACTTTCCACGGTGAAGGAAATGATGAGATGATCCTTATAGGTGATATCCCGTTCTATTCAATGTGTGAACATCATCTGCTTCCTTTCCACGGAAAAGCACATGTTGTTTATATTCCCAAAGACGGAAAGATCTTCGGCCTGTCAAAGGTTGCGAGAATAGTAGATACTCTTTCCAGAAAACCCCAGTTGCAGGAAAAACTCACTTCAGAGATCGCAGATGCCATCGAGAAGGCTGTTGATGCCAGATCAGTATGCGTAGTCCTCGAAGCAGAGCACCTCTGCATGACAATGAGAGGTATCAGGAAGCCTGGTTCAAAGACGGTTACATCTGCTATGCGTGGCGGATGCCGTTCAGATATAAGAACCAGAAACGAAGCGCTCGCTCTGATCAACAGACAGCGTTCCGTATAAAGGAGATAATGGGAAATGAACGCTACTGACGGAAGATTTTGCGGAATTTATAAATGTGGTAACCGCCAGCTTGAGATAGGTAAAAAGACGCTCATAATGGGTATCCTTAATCTTACGCCTGATTCTTTTTCTGATGGCGGAAGATACAACGATGTAGATGCTGCTGTAGACAGATGCTCACTCATGATCCGTGAGGGCGCAGATTGTATTGATCTCGGCGCTGAAGCAACAGGTCCTAATTCTGTTCCGATTTCTGCAGAAGAAGAGCTCGAAAGACTCATTCCCGCATTAGAAGCTATCAGAAGCAGATTTGATATTCCACTTTCCGTAGATACGTTTAAGGCAGAAACAGCAAATGCTGCTATCACCGCTGGTTGTGACATCATTAATGACATCACCGGTTTCAGAGGTGATCCGGAGATGGCTAAGGTTGTTGCTGATAACGGCGTAGGCGCCATCCTGATGTTTAACAAGAGAACCAACGGCGAGAATCCTATAGCTTACGAGCCGATCAGCAGACGTGCCGTAAGAGAACTCACGGAGAGCGTTGAGATTGCAAAGAAGGCCGGCATTCCCGATAACATGATAATGACCGATCCCGGTATCGGTTTTGGAACCAACAGGATTGAAGATGCCGAGCTCACGGCTGCAACATTATCTATGGGTCTTCAGGGTAAATACCCGGTTCTTTATGCTGCTTCCAGAAAACGCTATGCGAGAGTATTTGCAGGCGGTGACCAGGCTACAGAAGCAATGCTCGATAATGCGACAGCTGGCCTGTCCATGACAGCTGCTTCTCTTGGCGCAGCAATGGTAAGAGTTCATAATGTGGCAGCTTCCAGACAGGTGCTCGATGTTTTTGATACGTCGTTCTACGCATTTGCTAACATCTGAGTTTTCGAAAGGATAATGGAAATTGGATAAGATAACACTCTCGAAAATGGAATTTGACGGGCATACCGGTTGTCTGGACTTTGAGAAGAAGGACGGCCAGAAATTCATCGTTTCTCTTGACCTTTTTGTTGACAGGATCAAGGGATGCTATACAGATGAACTGTCCGACACTGTTGATTATGCAAATATCTATGAAGCAGTAAAAGAAGTTGTAACAGGCGATAAGGGAAATCTCATAGAGAGTCTGGCACAGAAGATATCTGACAGGGTCCTCTCTGAAGATAAAAGAATATCAAGGATGAAGGTTACGGTAACCAAGCCCAATGCACCGATAACCGGCGTGTTTGATGCTATGGAAGTTACTATCGAGAGAAGACGCAAGGAGTATGTGATCCTTTCACTGGGCAGCAATCTTGGAGACAGGGAAAACAATATCCTTACGGCTGAAGATGCATTGGAAAAGATTCCGGGCATTACGGAATTCAAACGTGCTTCGATTTATGAGACCGAGCCGGTGGGATTAGAAGACCAGCCGTATTTCCTGAACACCTGTGTTGGTTTTTATACGGATATTGAGCCTTTTGATCTGCTCGATAAAATTCATGTAATCGAAAATGACCTGTTAAGGACCAGAGAGATTCATTGGGGTCCCAGAACGATAGACATTGACATTATATTCTATGGCGACCAGGTCATCATGAAACCTGAGCTTACGATTCCTCATCCGAGGTGGAATCTCAGGTCGTTTGTAACAGTTCCGCTCAGGGAACTGAAGGATGTAGGACAGGATCACCCTGACGATAAGGAAGTGTCCCTATATCGGAAGCGTGAATAATTGAGTTATCAGATACCTTTGTTTATAATTAATTGCCATATATAGGAAGGATGGAAGAATTTATGTCAGAGAACAATTCGGGCGCGAACATTCAGCAGAATGATAATCGCAATAACGAACAGAATAAGGATAAGCGCCAGAAGTTTGATCCTGCAAAGCAGGATGCCCGTAAGTATAACAATAACCGTAACAATAACCGCAGAAGAAGAAATAACGGCGGCAGACAGGGCGGATACGATAATAAGCGACGTGATAACGCTGAGATCTCTCCTGAAGGAAAGAACCAGAACCAGAGCAGACAGCCTCAGCAGAATAATAAGTTCAAGCGTGAGCAGAATCAGGGCGGTGAGAAGAGAAACCAGCAGTTCAATTCAGAACGTAAGCCTAAGAATAAGCGTCCCAGAGAGATTGATGCTGAAGTCGCTAAGAACGTTAAAAAGGTTGAGACAATTGACGATATCAGAAGCGATAATGCCAGAATAACAAAGGAAATATATCTTGAGATCGCATCCCTCAAGAATATTAATCTCAACTGATCATGAGTGGAATGTTTATTACTTTTGAAGGAATAGACGGGTGCGGTAAGAGCACTCAGTGTGAACTTCTTAAAAAGCATCTTGAAGATAACGGTAAAGATTTCATTTTCGTCAGAGAACCCGGCGGAACGGTAATTGGTGAGCGCATAAGAGAGATCCTTCTTGATAAGAAGAATACTCAGATGACACCCAGAACCGAACTTCTTCTTTTTGAGGCTGCCAGAGCCCAGATAACAGATGAAGTTATCAAGCCTGCTATTGAGGCCGGTAAGATCGTTATCTGCGACAGATTTTTCGATTCGTCTTCTGCATATCAGGGAATGGCCAGAGGCATGGGTATGGGTTTTGTTGCGAATCTCAACATGGCAGCAACTGGTGGTCTTAAGCCCGATATCACTTTCTTCTTTGATCTAACTGCTGAAGAAGCTTTGGCTAGAAGAGGTAAGAGAGGCGAGGCTTCTGACAGAATCGAACTCGCGGGTTTGAAGTTCCAGGAAGATGTAAGAAGCGGATATCTCGAACTCGCCAAAAACTCAGAAGGTAGGATCATTACCATCGATGCGATGCAGAGTCCGGAAGAGATTTTTGAACAGATAAAGAAAACTTTAGAAGGTAGGATTTAATGGCATTTTCTGCTATTACAGGTCAAAAGCAGATTAAGATCAGATTAGCTGCCGAAGCTCAGAGAAGAGGCAGTGGTGCTTATATGCTTACAGGACCTGTAGGTACAGGTAAGAGAATGCTAGCCGAAGAATTTGCCAAGGCACTGATGTGTTCCGATGCCGGTGCTGACGGAGCGTGCGGAGTCTGCAGTAACTGCAAGTATTTCGAGAACTATACGACACCTGATGTCACCAGAGTTTACGAACCATCTGAGACCAAGAACGTAAAAGTTGATTTCATTAAGGATAATGTAGTAGCTGAGTCTTATCTTAAGCCTCAGTTCGCGAGAACAAAGACTTTCATCATTGATTTCGATTATCTCGGAGTAGAGAGCCAGAATGCTCTTCTTAAGTCTTTGGAAGAACCCAGAAAAGATGTTGTTTTCATCCTCACGAGTTCTAATACCGATGCAGTTCTCGATACGGTTATGTCCAGAGTTACCGAGATTAAGCTCGAACCTTATTCTGATGACGAATTAATTCAGATTGTAAGGGATAATTGCCCTGACCTTGATGATGCGAAAATCAAGAGCGCTGTATATAACAGCGGAAGAATTCCCGGCAAAGCAATAAGCCTTGCCAAGGAGGACTCGGGAATCAGCCTGCGTCACGAGATAAACAGCATAATGATAGCAATGCCCACAAGTTCATACATTGATGTGCTTGAGGATTATGTTGAAGTATTAACCGGATTTAAGGATGATGCGAAGATAATTGCTTCTTCGATTTTATTGTTCCTTGATGATGCCGGAAGGCTCATTAATTATCCGGATTGCCGTAAGATCAATAATGAATTGGATAGAGATGCAATTGAAAATTTCGTTGCTGCTAATAAACACATAACTACACTTAAACTGGGAAGATGCACTGAAGCAGTAAATACTTTTTTGAGGGCTTTGGAAGTTAATTCGAACTTCGATGCCTCAGCTTCTGCCATGCTTCTTCGAATACATGAGGAGTTAAAGAAATGAAGATTGTTAATTTAAGAACCAGAGATGCCGGTGTCACATTAAGATACCGTTGTGACGGCTTATCACTTGCTTTAGGTGATGCCGTTATGATCGATACCGAGACATGTGAAGAGATAGCTTTCGTTGCTCAGGAACCTTATACGGATGACAGCAGTGAAGAGATTCCGTTCGTAAAGAGAATGGCCAGCGAAAAGGAACTCGAGAAATATTATGAGATCTGCGCGAAAGAGAAGGAAGCATTCTTTAAATGCAAAGAGCTCATTGCTGCTCGCGGTATTGAAATGAATCTCGTTGATTCCGAATACTCTTTTGACGGCAAGAAGCTTACATTCTATTTTACGGCTGACGGCAGAGTCGATTTCAGAGAACTGGTCAAGGATCTGGCTTATACGTTCCGTACGAGAATTGAATTAAGACAGATTGGTTCCAGAGACCAGGCAAAGCTCGTCGGAGGTATAGGAATGTGCGGAAGAGAGCTCTGCTGCTGCTCTTTCTTAAATCATTTTGCTCCTGTAAATTTGAAACTTGCGAGATCACAGGGACTCTCACTTAACCCCGGCAAGCTTAATGGCGCGTGCGGAAGACTTATGTGCTGTCTGCAGTTTGAGAAAGAAGCTTATGACGATGCCCACAGAAGACTACCGGAAACAGGTGCACGTGTTAGAACTCCTGTAGGTATGGGTGTTGTTACTGATGTTAACTATATTGAAGAGACTTTGAGCGTTAAGTTCGTCACTGAGAGTGAGACTGAGATTGAGAAGTATAACTGGGCTGATATTGAGGCTTTGAACCACGATATGGCTAAGCGCAATCACAAGGATGGCAATAAGGGCAACGGTTCCAACGGAAACAAGGCTGATAGTGACTCTGACGGTGATTTTGATTTCGATGGTGAAGGGGAATCAGATAACTGATTGGTTTTCGACTGATGTCGGTAATTCGGTCAAAAACGAGTATAGAAAAGGGTGTTTTTTGTAAAACACCCTTTCTTTTACTTGTCGACAAGTAACTTTTATGGAATAATCAACTCATTATTCTAATAGGAGGATAATTAATATGGCATATGTAATTTCTGACGCTTGCGTTTCTTGCGGAACATGCGCTGATGGCTGCCCCGTTGGAGCTATTTCTCAGGGTGATACACAGTACAACATCGATGCTGATGTTTGCGTATCCTGCGGTGCTTGCGAAGCTTCCTGCCCTACAGGCGCTATCGCTGAAGGCTAATAGATCGTAAGTTGTTAATCGATTAGCAAACTAAGGAACTGTCTCTTTTGGGGACAGTTCTTTGTTTTATAACGATAAGATGTCCGAGAATTATAAAGATGATAAAGACCGGCTTAATTTGCAGTAAAGTGCCTTTTTTGGCAACTTGGCACACGCAAATGGCAACTCAATGCGCCTCGAAGAAAACGCCGAGAACAAAAAGATGCAGGAAGCGCTGAATAAGTATAAGAAGTGACAGCGCACTCTGCAAATAATTGTATAATATCTTGTAACTCATAAAGAACGGCGGTAGTGATATTTGTCTGATCAATTTGTAGTAAATATCGAAGGCGAAAACATCGTGCCTGAAGAGCTCGGGCGCGACGGTCTTAAGCTTTTGCAGCACAAAGACTGTTACAAGCTCGATACGGCCAGCGTTCTTTTGGCATGGTTTGCAGCATCGTTCGTACGTACCGGTAAACCTTGCGAAATGCTAGAGTTAGGAAGCGGTACAGGCGGTGTATCCCTTCTTGTTTCTGCCAGATCCCCAAACGCCCATATCGATGGCGTTGAGTTGGTAGAACTCGCGTACAAAGTATTCTGCGAAAACATAAAACTCAATGGACTGGAAGAACGCATATCAGCATTTAATTGTGATCTGCGAGAACTTCCTTTCGATATTAAGAACAAAGCCTACGATGTTGTCTTTATGAATCCGCCTTTCTATGATGGCACAAAGGGTTCAGTCACCGATACAAGCGTTAAATCTCTTCATGAGTCGACGGCAAGATTCTCTTTGCAGGGCGGCCTTGAAGATTTTGTCCGCGTGCAGTCCCTTAGGACGAGGACGAGCGGCGGCTATGCAGTTATGTGCATCAGCCCTGACAGGGTGCCTGAATGCTTTGCCCTTTATGAGAAATATAAGATTACTCCGGTCCGTCTTCTCACGGTCCATGCCAATGCTGAAAAGCCTGCGTTCCTTGCGCTGATTGCAGGGAAGAAGGGTGCGCCAAACGCGGAATTTAAAGTTCTTGCACCGCTCTTTATCAACGAAGAAGGATCTTCGGCTCTTACCAAGAGAGCTATCCATATATATGAGGAGGAACACTCAGATTGCTTTATCTAGTCGGTACACCTATAGGAAATCTTGATGATATGTCGCCCAGAGCATGCGAAGTGCTTAAAAGTGTTGATGTAATTGCATGTGAAGATACAAGAGTAACGGGAATTCTGCTGTCTAATCTGGGCATCACGGGTAAGCGCCTGATCGCTTACCACGAGCACAACAAGGCTGCTAGCGGCAACGGCATCCTGGATCTTTTGAAGCAGGGACTCAATGTCGCCGAAGTGTCCGATGCCGGCATGCCCGCGATAAGTGACCCTGGTGCCGATCTGGCATCACTTGCTGCTTTAAACGGTATTGAGGTATCGGTTATCCCGGGACCGTCAGCTGTTACAGCTGCTTTGAGCATTTCGGGACTTGATACAAGATATTTCCACTTCGAAGGGTTTTTGCCCTCTGAAGGATCCAAGAGAAGAGAACGTCTTAAGGCTTTGACGCTGATAGGGGAGACCATTGTTCTTTACGAGGCTCCGCACCGCCTGAAGAAACTTCTTGATGAACTGGTTGAAACAGGTTTTGCTGACAGCAGTATCGCTTTGTGCCGCGAGCTTACAAAGAAATATGAAGAAGTTCTCAGGATGACGGTCTCTGAAGCTGTGGAGTATTACAAGACAAACGAACCGAGAGGCGAATTCTGCATCTGCCTTGAACCTTTAGAACAGAAGACCATGGTTGCGGCAGGAGACGGGGCAGAGCTTATCGCTCTCCTGAAAGCAAAAGGTATGTCTTCCAAGGATATTGCTTCTGTTGTATCGGAATACACGGGAATGAACAAGAAAGAGGCTTATAAGATCGCATCTGAAAGCTGAGTTTATAGCACCTGCTGCGCAATTAGCCGTCAAGGGACGCTGGCGCTTGAACCCTTGACTGCATGCTTGCAGGTGCTTATTTGTGTTCAAGGCGGGTTTAAGCCCGCCTTTTATCAAAGATAACAGGCCTATCTGTAGTTCTTTTCGATGAAGTCATCAAGGACTTTCACATCTAGAGGACATTCTGCTGACTCAAAGGTGTAGAAAAGCTTGTCCCCTTGAAATATTCCGCTTCGCGTATATTTGATAGCTCGTTCGGGTATTTCTTTGGTGTATTCAGGATCAGACATTTTCCCGCAATGCTCATGGTAGAGTACTTTACGGTCACTTATCCTGAGAATCGTGAAATCCGGGTGAATGATTTCTTTTCCTACCTTGAGTGGGCATTCGTATTTGTAGGGAATTCCCTTGGCATATAGTCTGTCCGCTATTATGACTTCAGATTTTGACCTGACGCGTTCGCCCTTAAGCGTATAGTATTCAGGCGCACCCTTTTTGAAAGGTTTGGGCTTGAAGGGCTCTGCCTGCCATTTAGCTGCATACTGTTCGTCATCCCGAACAAGGGGTATGGCGTGTTTCTTAAGTTCTGAAGGAAGATCATCATAAACATTTTCCATTCTTGTCCTGGGATAGAGTTTAATTGTCTTGCTTAGTGCTTCAGCCTCTTGCTTTGCGGCTTTTTGGACCAACTTCAGATACTTTTTCTGAATCAGGCTTTTAATTAGACTCTGGTCTTTCTTGCTCAGGTATTTGGTTTTCTGATTGCCTTTGTAATATATGAAATGTGATGTCCCATTATGGTGTTTAACCAAAATGCTTCCTTCAGGCAGGGAGGCAATCTTTTCGGCAAGTCTGTCAATCGTTCTGGAAAGCAATTCTTTTCGACTTTTAATAGCATCCAGCATATTCAGTTGCCTCCTTTAGTAACATCATATGAAGTAGTTTGCGGTTTGTGCGCATGAATTCACTGAAAATGAAAAAAGGGGCCTGTATTTGAGACTTTTGGGCAAAAATTGAGACTGGGTTTTGTTTGAAATAGTGTGGTATACCATTTTTCTGTTTTTCAAGGAAATTGGTATGCTTTTTCGCGGTTTTATAGTCCATTTTGCGAAAAAAAGAGCATTTTGGCATATTTTGCGTGTCAGTGAGTTGGGCATTCAGCCCTATTCTTGAAAACTCGCGGATAAATAACTATAATCTTTTAGTTACGCGCACCTATTAATATACGCGCGAGGAGGAACATCATGGCTGAAAAGAAGACATTCTACATCACGACACCGATCTACTATCCGTCGGGCAATCCGCATATCGGACATTGCTATTCGACTCTTGCTTGCGATGCTATCGCCAGAATGAAGCGAATGCAGGGCTATGATGTAATGTTCCTTACAGGTACTGACGAGCATGGTCAGAAGATCGAGAAGAAGGCTCTTGAAATGGGCACAACTCCTAAGGCTTATGTTGACGACATCGTTGCCAACTTCAAGAAGCTTTGGGCAACAATGGGCATCAAGTACGACAGATATGTCAGAACAACTGATGACTACCACATCAAGACCGTTCAGAACATGTTCGAGAAGCTCTATAACGACGGTTACATCTACAAGAGCGAATATAAGGGCAAGTACTGCACACCCTGCGAATCTTTCTGGACAGAGAGCCAGCTCGTAGACGGCAAGTGCCCTGACTGCGGAAGAGACGTTATCGAGGCATCCGAAGAGGCTTATTTCTTCAAGCTTTCACAGTTTGGTCCCAAGCTTAAGGAACTCCTTTTGGATCCCGAGAAAAACTTCCTTGAGCCTAAGTCCAGAGTAAATGAGATGATCAACAACTTCATCGAACCCGGTCTGCAGGATCTCTGCGTATCCAGAACAAGCGTTAAGTGGGGAATCCCCGTAACATTTGACGAGGGCCACTATGTATACGTCTGGATGGACGCGCTTACAAACTATATCTCTGCACTGGGCTTCATGAACGATACATACAACGACTATGAGAAGTACTGGCCTGCAGACATGCACGTAATGGCTAAGGAGATCGTAAGATTCCACTCACTTATCTGGCCTGCATTCCTCATGGCATTGGGTGAACCCCTTCCTAAGAAGGTTTACGGCCACGGCTGGATCACATTCGACGGCGGCAAGATGAGTAAGTCAAAGGGTAACGTTATCGATCCTTTCGTACTTTGCGAGAGATATGGCGTTGATGCTCTGAGATATCACCTCTTAAGAGAAATGGTATTCGGTTCTGACTGCCCTTATTCAAATGAGCAGATGTTCGCAAGAATCAACTCTGACCTTGCCAACGATCTCGGTAACCTCGTATCCAGAACAGTTGCAATGGCTATCAAGTATTTTGACGGCACACTTCCTGAAGAGAAGGAGTTCACTGATGCTGATAACGATCTTTTAGAGCAGCTCGATCAGCTTCCTGACTTCGTTTCAGAATCTTTTGAGACAATGCGTTTCTCAGAAGGCCTTGCAAAGATCTTCAGTGTTATTGCAAGAGCTAACAAGTATATTGATGAGAATGAGCCCTGGAAGCTTGCAAAGGATGAGACTGCAAAGCCCAGACTCGCTGCAGTTCTCTATAATCTCCTTGATGCGATCAGACGTGTTGCAGTTCTCTTAGACCCTGTAATGCCTCATACGTCTCCTAAGATCTATGAGCAGATCGGTGCGGATGCTTCCAACACTACATGGGAATCAACAAAGGTAAGACACGCTCTTGCTGCAAACGTAACAGTTACTAAGGGCGATGTTCTCTTCCCGAGAATCGACATCGAAAAGGAAATCGATGAGCTTAACAAGCTTTTCCCTGCTGAAGAAGAGAAGGGCAAGGATCTTGAGCCTTTGAAGCCTCTTACCAAGTTTGATAACTTTGCGGCTCTGGATCTCCGTGCTGTTAAGGTTCTCGAATGCGAGAAGGTTCCTAAGTCAGACAAGCTCTTAAAGTTTAAGGTTGATGACGGATTCGGCGAGAGACAGGTTCTCTCCGGAATCGCTAAGTACTATAAGCCGGAAGATCTCATTGGCAAGACACTTGCTATGATTGTTAACCTGGAACCCAGAAAGATGATGGGTTACGAGAGTAACGGCATGATCCTCTCCGTTAAGTACGGCGATGGTTATCGTGTAGTTGAGTTCGACGATTCTGTATTGCCTGGTTCTGATATTTCCTGATATATCGTGAGAGACCCCGTCTATTACAGCGGAAGCGCCAGTTTCTTTGACACTCACGCACATATCTACGACAGAAAATTTGACGCAAATAACACCACTACGGAAGATATCTTGCAAAGATGCAAATCTTCCGGTGTTACGAGCGTGCTTATTCCTGCTGACAGCGAAGAAACCAGCAGACTCGCTGTTGAGATGGCCGGAAAATATGACGGCTACGAAGGAATTTCTTTATACGCGTCTGTAGGCGTTCATCCGCACGAGGCGAAGACTTACACCAAAGAAGTAGAAGGATATCTCAGAACGTCCTTAGACCGCCATACAGAGCTCAAAATAATGGCTGTTGGTGAGATAGGTCTGGATTATTATTACGATCTGTCTGAGAGATCTGTTCAGCGTGAAGTTTTTGAGAAGCAATTAAAACTGGCAAAAGAATATGATCTTCCGATCATTCTGCACGAGAGGGATGCTACGGGAGATTGTCTGGATATCCTCAGACGATTTTACAAAGAGGGAAGACTGAGAAATGTTCCCGGAGTATGTCATTGCTGTTCATGCTCTCTGGAGGCCTCGCAGGAGCTCGTAAAGATGGGTTTTTATATCGGCTTCGACGGACCGCTGACGTTCAAGAATAATAAGAAAACACCCGAAGTGGCACTTAATACACCATGGGACCGTATCGTAATAGAGACGGACAGTCCTTATTTGACTCCTGAACCTAACAGGGGATTGGTAAATGAACCGTGCCATGTGGCATATGTATGCGCGAAACTCGCAGAGATAAAGGGCGTAACTATTGATGAAGCGGCGCAAATAACCTATGATAACGGCAAGAAATTATTCGGAGTGAATTAACATGAAGAAAAAGTCAGATATTGTTTTGGTTGTAGTTACTATTATTTTGGTATTAGTCCTTATCGGAGGATTTATTTACGACAGAAACGATGCCTTAATAGACAGAACAAGTTATTTCCCGATTACATCTGACGATAATCTTAAGGTAGTTAAGATGGAAAAAGCAGGTTTCTTGTATATGCGTGCATATTATGAAGCCAAGATTGAGATTTTGGATAAGAACCCTGATAAATATATTATTGGAATTGCATCTACTTACGAGAGCCAGGGCCAGATGTTTGACTATGAACAGTATAAGGAATATGAGTCTAAAGTATTAGATAAGGTTTCTCTGAAACCGGAACCGCGCGAAGATTCCTTTGTCTGGGTTCTGGCTGTACCGCTCGAAGAAAATTCTTCTAAGAGCATTGTTTATATAGTGTCCGTAGAAGGAACCGGAGAGGCCTATATTTATTTGTATTACTCACGAAAATAAAGATTTTAAAAAATTAGAAAATCGTTATTGACATATCTTCGGTATTTGTTTTATAATTCATTCGCGCTTTGAATAAAGGTGTGGCTAACGGAAGCTTAGCTCAGCTGGGAGAGCATCTGCCTTACAAGCAGAGGGTCACAGGTTCGAGCCCTGTAGTTTCCACCAATGGTACGGCGCAGTAGTTCAGCCTGGTTAGAATGCCAGCCTGTCACGCTGGAGGTCGAGGGTTCGAGCCCCTTCTGCGTCGCCATTATTTTTAGGCCGGACACTTTAAAAGGTGTTCGGCCTAACTCTTGCTCAGATAGCTCAGTCGGTAGAGCAGGGGACTGAAAATCCCCGTGTCGGCAGTTCGATTCTGTCTCTGAGCACCAAAGCGTTGGGAACTCTTTCTTTTGCCTCAATATACTGCAAAAGAAAGAGTTTTTTACTTAACAGGAGAAGGTATGACAGCTAAAAAGAAATTAACGCCTGCTTTGGCTACAACTTTGTTTCTGCTCTCTGCAGTAGCCTGCCAGGTAGTAGTTCTTAAGATATTTGATGTTTCGGGTTTTGCTATAACCCAGGATAACGCTTACATACTCACAAGAGTAATGGAGGGTTATCTTATTGTTTTATCTCTTCTGTTTTTTGCATTTACAAAATTCAATATCAATTTCGGATGTTTTAAGCCCGGCAAGGCTAATTTTAAGAAAGATATGAAGATTAGTGGTATCCTGACTGCTGTTCTTCTTGTTCTTCTTGTTATTATCCGTTTGGTAATGAACCAGCTCGATCCTGAAGTAGCTGCGAGACCTTATTTCGGTCTGTATCTTACAAAGTACCTTCGTTGGTTCTATTTCTTCAGTGCGATTTTGCAGGAGTTGTTTGTAAAGGGTATTGTTGAAGACAATATCACTGCATCCTGCAAAAAGTACAACATGCATTTTTCTGTATGGATGACATCTTTGTTCTTCTTTGTACTTCATATGGGCTATGATCTGCCCATGATGTTTGGTGCAGCCGTTCTCTGCGCTGTAACCGGCTATGTATATGAGAAGACAAAATCCGTATACGGCAGCATACTTCTTCACTTTGTAGTCGGCTTTGTTCCGACCATGATTGGCATCATAGCCTAAACAATTTCATTAACATTGTTACAAATCTTGTAAAGTCCTGTAATTTCGGCATATTACAGTTTGTTGACATTGCGTTTTCGCGTGCCTGTGATTCAAAACCCTTATGCTATACTCCAAATTAACCAGTCAAGAATTATATATTATTAAAGCAAATAAGGGGTTAACGTGGAGACTGATAATCTTGCAAAATTTAAGAAGATAGTTGCAAGCCTGCCGCAGGAAAAGCGTATGCAGATCCGTGACAAGATGAAGGGCATGTCCCAGGAAGAGCGCATGGCTGCAATTGACCGTATGGTCGAGATTTCCGAACAGCGTAAGATTGAGATTACAGCAAGACCTAAGGTTCTCGCTGGAAGCGGACGTGTTCCTTATGCTCCTGCTACTGATTACGAAGTTAAGACTCCGCGCACATGGATCGAGAAGCCTGTTTCTGACGATTCAAAGATTGAGATCGTTAAAAATCCGGGCAATAAAAAGTCTGTCAATAACAAGCCTGTTCGCAAGACTAATGATCCCAAGGCTGCAAGGCCTCAGCAGAAGCCTATTAAGAAGGCAGAACCTTCCGTTGCCAGAGCAGGACGTGATCTGGTAGCAAAGCAAATTGAACAAAAAGAGTTAGCTGCTATTGAGGCTGAACTGAAAAAAGAGAAGACTAAGGCTACAGTTAAGAAGGCTGCAAAGATTACTTTTTCTGTTTTAGGCCGTGTTCTTGCTACAGTAGTGTGCACTCTGGCTATTGCCGTTGCAGGATTCTATGTATTCCTTCAGATAATAATGAGAGGTCCTTCTGCTCATTTGAGAGACCAGTTCGTACCTTCCGTTATGGAATCTTCTGCAGGTGGCGTTCTCGCAAAGTGGATCCTCTCTGATGAAGAGATCGAAGCTATCATGAACAGCAATAAAACCAAAGAGTTTGATGAGATCACAGATATTACTCTCGTTAATGCTATGGCAGCTGATCAGAACAACAAGAATGCAAACGGTGCAGGTGAGGCTGTTAATGAATTAGATCCTGATGGTGACGGAGTCGAAGTTCACGATATCAGTGGCCCGATGTATCACGGCAAGATGCTCGTTATTTATGATCCTTCCAGAATCATGGTAGCAACTATTGATAACTACAATCACAATGGTGCAGGCCTTACACTCAAGGAGCTTATTGATAAGTACGGAGGTGTCGGTGGAATCAATGGAGGCCAGTACGAAGATACAAACGGTATGGGTATTGGCGGATGGCCTGAAGGAATCGTTATTTCCGAAGGTGAACTCAGAATGGGTTATCCCGGTGGAACATACGATGTTTACGGCCTTACAAAGGAAAACGTTCTCGTAGTCGGAAGAATGACCGCACAGTATGCACTCGATATCGGCGTAAGAGATGCTGTTTCATTCGGACCTGCACTCATCGTTAACGGTGTACCTGCAAACTACAGTGGTTCAGGTGGCGGACTCAATCCTAGAACGGCTATCGGCCAGAGAGAAGATGGAGCTATTCTCCTCCTCGTTATCGAAGGAAGAAAGACATCTTCAATGGGCGCAACAATGGCTGATCTTATCGATGTAATGCTCGATTTCGGTGCTGTTAATGCGGCTAACCTCGATGGCGGAATGTCATCAGCTATGTGGCTTAACGACGAAGAACTCGTATCAAGTTCATCAATCAGAGTTTCAAGACAGATGCCTACAGCATTTATTATCCTGCCTCAGGGCACATCAGCCGGATCTGTGGAGGAGTAAATGAAATCTCAGGAAGGCACAACCGAAAACAATAAAAAGGCTAAGAAGAACGGGAAGAAATTGGATTTCTTCCTCGTTTTTCTGATTTCCTGGCTTATTGTAGTTACCGGTTTTGTAGCATGGTTCCTGTTGAGATTTAATGATTTTGCTGCCAGCTATGAGGAACAGTATCAGCTGTCTCTTCCGTATCATTTAGCAGATGAGATCCTGGTTCATTTTAATGATCACGATGTTGATTACATCATGAACAACATGAAGGAGAAACCTGCTCTGACAAGTTTCGAAGATGAGACAGTCATAAGAGAGTACATTGAATCTTTGATCGAAGATAAACAATTCATTTACGACGAGACAGACAGTTCCAGAGAAGATGCTCCGGAATATTATATAAAGACTCAGGATGGTCTTATCGTTGCACGTGTTCTTCTTACAGAGGACAAGACCAAGAATCTCCCTTATGGTTTTAAGGCATGGCAGGAGAGCAACATTGAGTTCTATACTGTTGCTTCGCATGAGTTCAATATAACAGCTCCTGAGACCTATAAAGTTTTCGTTAATGGTGTAGAACTTAACGCAGTTAACTGCACATACGATATAACCGAGTCTGAACTTAATCAGTATGTACAGCCTTATGCGACGATTCCTAATGACGTTCATTATCAGGGCAAGGGCCTTTATGCGGCTCCCGTAGTTACTGCAGTTGATTTTGCTGGTAATGAGTGTGAGATGGTTTACGATGAGACTACTGATTCTTACACAGTTGGGTTTGCCAATAACTTTGATGGTTATGATGAGCTCGCTGAGTTTGCTATCTCGTTTACATCTACTTTCGCGAATTATATTTCACAGGATGCCGGCAATTATGCTCTGGATAAGTATTTCCCGAGCGGCAGCCAGGCACTCAGTTACATCAAGAGAAACTCTTCAAGAGAACTCTATACAAGACACGGAAGTGTATCAATTCATAACGAAGAGGTCCGTGACTGCATCGTGTTCTCTGAAGATGTTGTTTACATGGAAATCTATGTTGAGCAGTGGATGGAAATGTACTGGGGATCTGATGAACCCGAAGTCATTCCTACTGATGCACACGTATACTTTGTCAGAGTTGACGGCAAGTGGCTCGTAGGCGGAATTCAGTATTGATTTTCTGGTTCCACGAGACTTTGTAATTCCGCATTTTTACCACAGAAATACTTCGTTTTTGTAACGCTCCTGAAACTTTGTCCTTTATTTAAAATGATACAATCAGGATAGACTATTATCGGACAATTATCTGAAGGGGGTACGCGTCTTGGAATTTACTTATTCGAATGACAGCTTTTTGCCGTACGATTCTTTTGACTATATTTTTAACGAACGTGAAATGCCGGAATTCGGTAAAGTTGCTTCTCCTTACATGAAGCCTCTTAATACGTGGAGATTCTATCTTGCGAACGGACAGAATGAGATTCCGTTTGGCGTTATGAATTCTTCTTTTGATGATTCCGACTGGCCTCTTGTTAATTGTCCTTCAACATGGCAGACAGAAGGATTCGGTCTGCCTCAGAACCTCATTTATGATTATCCGATAAGACTTGCTGAGAATGCCGCTCGAAAGGAAGAGACAATCAGCGATAAATACATTATGAAGTCTACAGGAAATGAGGACGACGAAGTCGGTATTTACAGAACGACAGTTGTTTTCACTCCTCAGGAAATTGAGAGAGCTATTTATATTGAAGCATCAGGCATCAGCGGAAGCTTTAAGGTGTTTATCAATGACAAACTCCTTTGCAATTCACATGCTCTGTTCACCAGAAAGCGTCTTCTTATTTCCGGACTCGTACAGGCGGGTGTTAACCACATAACGATTATTGTTAACCGTTATGACAGAGATGATGACGGCCATATCATTCTTGATATGATGAACTACGGTTTCTCAGGAATCTTCAGACCCATTATGATCGTTGAAGATTCATTGCTCGAGTTATCCAATCTTCATCTCAAACTCGAATATGTTCCTTCAGCTTATATTTCTGAAGTTGCGAAGATGGATGCGCTCGCAGTCCGCGAAAATGTTTCCCGTGTTCCTCACGGTGATTTCATGATCAAGGTCGATTTCTCTTTGCGCAATCATACGAACTACATGATCCCATATTCTGTAAGAATCTCACTTCTTGAGGCCAGGGCAGAGTACGATCCTTACAAGCTCCCGTTCGTAAATATCAAGGGACAGAGCGAGCCTGTAGTTGGTGTTGTTGATGCACTCAAAGAGACACGTGCGAGCACAGACTTTGTTGCTCTCGATGTAGCTCAGTGGTCTGACTGCACACCTGTCCAGTATGACATTATTTTCGAGGTCATGGATTCAGAGAATAAAGTCATCTGCGCTAAAAAGAAGAGATTCGGTTTCAGAACAACTGAGATCGTTCAGGATAAGCTTAATATCAATGACCGCCGCGTTAATCTGATGCTCGTTAAATACTACGAGTTCGATCCTCAGGGCGGTATTGCTGTTCCGCAGGATCGTATGCGTCAGGATATCATCCTCATGAAGCGTGCCGGCATTAACGGCGTTATAGCTGACGGTATGCCTTTATCAGATGAATTCCTTAACCTATGTGACCAATATGGCATGTATGTAATTGCGACTTCAGCTGATTTCTATCTGAGAGATTATGTTGAGAGCTGTATGAACCATCCTTCCATTGTCATGTGGGGTGTGCAGAAGTATAACTTCAATCCTGAAACCGCATTAAGAGTTAAGCATGAGTGTATCCTCATTGACGATACCAGACCGTGGTATTGCGAGGTCGTAAAGCCTGTTAATGCCAATGGTAAGAAGGTGAGATCTCAGGGTAAGGTTTCTGATTTGAGACCGCTTCCGAGTGATGCCGGTGCTATATTCGGACCTTGGGAAGATCTCTGTCTCGACAGAAAGAAGATTTTCGGTCTTAACAGAACAGGAAGAAATCTTTTCGAGACGATTCCGGGCAGAACCAGATTTACAGATGATGACACCATGTATAAGTGGATCCATCACGCAGATCTTGTTGGCGGTAAACAGAAAGAGAACTCATGTATCGGCCAGGGTATCGTTGATGCTGAACGTAACCCGCATCCGATCTACCTTGATATTAAGAAGCAGTGCCAGACAATAGCTATCTTTGCTACTGCAGATGACCCTGCAAATCTTACAATGCGTAATTCCAACCAGTTCGGTTATACCGAAGAATTGGATCTCGAATGGAAGATACTTCTCGGCGGCAGAGCAATCATGTCGGGCAGAGGCGTCATTCCTGAAATTGAACCGTTTGGTTCCAGAACATTGAGATTCCCGTTCTCAACAGAAGTATTCACTACACCGGGTTGGGCACAGGGCAAGGCTGAATTTATCGAGATGTACATGAATGCTCTGTCAAAAGAGCTCGTATTCGATATCACATTAAAGCTGCACAAAGATACTTACTATGCAAAGGCAGGATATGAAGTTGCTTTCTATCAGGATGTTCTTACTGATAACATCGCCAGTCCTGTTGGTAAGATTACAATTTCTTCGGGTCTTGGCAGTGGTGAGAAACCTGTCGAAAACAACGCTATGCAGTTGGGTTCAGGTAAGACAGCAGCCGGAAATGAATTGGGTTCAGGTATGGAGGATGAGAATCTTCCCGGTATTATCGAAGACCAGTCTTTGCTTACAGAAGAAGATGCAGGCAGAGTTGAACGTATCGAAAACAATGGCCAGCTCGCTGAACTTAATGCTGAGTATGCAGACGGATCTGCACCTGTAGAAGAAACGATCAGTTCTGTAATCACTAAAAATGCTGTTTCAACCGTATCTCACGGATTATTCGTAGGAAAGGGCAATCTTAAGATCGGATTCTCCAGAGATCCCGGAAGCCTCGAGGCCCTCGAAATTGCAGGATATAACTTCCTTAAGGGACCTCTTGCACCGAGTTTCTACCGTTGTCCTTCCAATATCGACAGAACGGACAGGAGCTTTATCCTCGCGAGAACAGTATTCTCTAAAGAGAGCGACTACGAACAGATCCAGAATTCAATCAAGTTCGTAGGTTCTGAATACAGCTGCAGAGACGGTGAGTTCACCATGATCTCAAGATATAAGTCTTTCGCGATGCACGGTGAAGTAATCGTTTTCTATGAAGTTCCTAAGGCTGATGTGATCAGAGTTACTCTGGAATTCAAGCCTAAGTACGATATGGTCAGATACGGAATCAGATTTCCGATCGTTAAAGACGATTGTGTATGCTCATGGTACGGCAGAGGACCTGGTGAGTCATATGTTGACCGTAAGAATGCTGCAAGACTTGGAGTTTATTCAGCAGGCGCAGGTAAGATCTACCATCCTTATGCAAGACCTGCCGAGAATTCATCTCATACGGATACCCAGATCGTTAAGCTTACAAACGGTGATGGTGATGCAATTGAGATCAGAAGAATTGGTGCTAATCCGAGGTTCGATTTTACAGTCCTTCCGTACACTCCTGAGCAGATGAATGAGTTCCTCCACGAAGAGCAGCTCATGAATAACGATTTCTGTGAATTCTTCTGTGACTTTGCAGCAAAGGAAATTGAGCGTACACAGGATAACATTACAACACAGCCCGTTAAGAAGGATGTTAAGTATCGTGAGACATTTGAGATCCGTCTGGTTCCGAGACAGGGCTATGTTGAAGAGGCTTGATCATGGAGGTTGACATAATGACTCAAAAAGAAAGAATGCTCGCTAATCTTCCATATAAATCATGGATGGACGGACTCAGCGAAGATCGCATGGAATGCAAGAAAAAGATCTATAAGTACAATAACCTTGAGCCTGATAAACAGGCAGAGAGATCCGCTCTTCTCCGTGAGATCTTAGGAAAGACTAAGGACGGTTATCTCTGCATAGAATCTCCTTTCCACTGTGATTATGGTTATAACATTGAGGTAGGTACTGATTTTTTTGCCAACTACAATTTCATTGTTCTTGATGTCGGCAAAGTAAAGATCGGTGACAGCTTTATGTGCGGTCCTAATGTTCAGATCTGCACGGCAGGCCACCCTCTGCATCCTGAATCACGTAATTCCGGATACGAATACGGAATCGACATCACGATCGGTGATAACGTATGGATAGGCGGTAATGTTCTTGTTTGTCCCGGTGTTCACATCGGCAACAATGTTGTTATCGGCGGTGGTAGTGTTGTTACAAAAGATATTCCTGATAACATGCTCGCATACGGTAATCCGTGCCGTCCTGTAAGAGAGATAACAGAAGCAGACAGGGATTATTATTTCAAAGACAGAAAATTCGATGTCGAAGATTATAAGTAAATAATTTTAAGTGCCATAAACATATTAGAAGAGCACGGGTGACAGATGTTCCCGTGCTTTTCTATTTGCTGTTTAATTAATAATATTGAATGGAAAGATGTATTGTATTCTTGATTCCCAATGAAGAGTTCCCGAACTCTTGATTTGATTTTTCGCAAGTGTTAGCATTTTCGCGGTATCAATAGAAGGGAGCAACTATGGGCTTTTTATACGAGACACATCTGCATACATGTCAGGCCAGTGCCTGCGGCCGTGTAAACGGTGAAGATTATATCCGCTATATGATGGACAAAGGTTACAATGGAATAATCGTTACTGACCACTTTTTTAACGGCAACACATGTGTCCCTGAAGATCTCCCCTGGAAAGAAAGAGTTGATATTTACGCGTCTGGCTACGAGCGTGCATTAAAGGCTGCTGAAGGTTTGGATTTCACAGTAATGTTCGGTGTTGAAGTCAACTTCTGGAAAGATGAGTATCTCCTCTACGGAATTGATAAAGAATGGATAAAAGATCACGAAGAGATGATGGACATGACACGTCATGAACTTCACGATGCAATCCGTGCTGCCGGAGGAATCATGATCCAGGCTCATCCGTACAGAGAAAGAGATTATCTTACTGATATCAAGCTTGTTCCTGCTTCTGCCATTGATGGTGTTGAGATATATAATGCCGCAAATAAGGCCAACATGAATGCGCTAGCCTTTGAATATGCATTAGGTCTTGGTCTGCCTGTGACTGCAGGATCAGACATTCATTTCTATAACGATAATGATATGGGCGGAATGCTTTTCGAGAAGAAGATCAAATCGATTGCTGATTATGTTGAGGCGATCAAATCCAATTCCGGTATTCCTGTAAGACGCAGTCCGGATGGTACGATTACTCCTGTATCAGAGATTAAGGAACAGACTGTTCCTACAGAACTACCGACACTTCCTGTACTTTATCCTGAAGGTAAATAAGCCTTTTACTTATTCTCGTCTATTACTGTCTGGATACGCTTTTCCATAACAGGTATTACGTCATCAAGAGATTTGCTTCCTGAGAAATAAGAGGCTGATTCTTCTCTTAATATGATCTCTATATTGCCGCCGGCATTCATTCCCATATAAGGTGAAGACATCAGATCAATATACTTAGCGATCGTTTCCTTAGACAGTGGATTTGTGTTCGGGAGTCCGTCATCAGTAACTGATTCGTTGTAGTAGTTTAATTCTGATTCCGTAATTGTCATTAATGCTTTGCAGTTGATCGGGTTAGCATAATTGGTTTTGCATTGAGCCTCGTAAGACATTATGTACTTAACAAATTCGGCACATGCTTCAGGGTATTTAGAATCGGCCATTACACTTACGAATTCGGTTGAAACAGTTTGCGGACCTCTGCCGTCAGGTGAGGGGAGACCGTAAATTCCAAGACCTTCACCGTAGTCTTCATAGCAATCGATATAACGATCAAAACTATAAAAGGTACCGTAAACTGCGCCGAGTTTGCCTTCCAGATTAGCATTGTGTTCTTCAATACTGCTTACAACATCTGAAACCATGCTGTTATGACCTGTTTCATCAGGAACTTCGTTGTCGACACCATATTCATCGACAAATGAGATGAGTTGTCTGAAATTGTCGTTGTTAAGATCGACTTTGCCGTCTCTGATATACAAATCGCTCATCGTCAGAAACAGTTTCGTGAAGCATTCAGCTTTGCCCATTTTATAACCGGGTGTGTTGTACAACGGATCGGTTCCATTGCATATATCATCGACAAATTCCAGGTACTGCTCATAAGTAAATCCGACCTGGCCTTCAGGCACATTTACAGATGCGGTTATTATTCCTGATACCGAAATATCAAGAGGAACACGGTACAAAGAATTACCGGTCATGGAAGCATCAATTGCATTGGTGAAGAATTCTTCCTTAAATGCTTCGCTGTTAATATCAAGATACGGAGCGAGATCGACATATTTGATGCTGTCTGATGGGTCAGCCTTAGGATTGCTGAGAATAAGAATATCAGCCTCTGTATCTATATATTCGCCTGAAGCATCGTAAGGAATAACGTATTTAACGAAGAAAGAAGCATTCTGTTCATTAAACAGCTTCATTGCATAGAAATCGGAATTACTGGGTTCTGCTCCGTCATCATTTGACAGAGTTAATACAGTCTTACCGGCATTGGGATTTGTATCGCATTTTGTAAGATGTACCAGTTCATAATCAAATGAGCCTAGCGAATTATAGATCTCATGGGCGAGGATAATTTCATCTCCCGAATCACTGATGAATAATAGCTGTGACTCAATCAGTTCATCCAAAGGCATATTGATATCAGAATACTCGCAGATTTTTGTGAGATCTCCTGTTTGCTCATTGACGAAATTGAAACCCGTAAGATCTCTTGAAATTGACTTGCCGGAGGCAGTATCGATCTGTGTGTCGAAGCTTCCCAACAGACCGGTAAGCTCCGTTGTTTCGCCCGTTTTCAGATTAAGAGAGGCATAAACCATCTCATAATCGTCATATCCAAACAGGATAATATTGTCTTCTGAACCTTGCAATATTCCATATAGATCTACATATCTATTGAAGACATCGGAAGGATAAGTCTCATAAAAAGAACCGTCGGGAGACTCAACTGAAATAGTCTGTCCGTATTTTGGATTGATTATGCAGATAGTGTACCCGCCTGTTGTATACATGTTTGTAAGACGCAAAGGCTCGTCATATCGGTTGTATACAGGAGGAAGAGTAAAGAGTTCACCATTTAAGTAGTAGTCAACATATTTACCATTCTCGGTGTCCAGTGTAATCTCAAGTGTATTAAGTTTGCCGTCAGAGACCCATGCATTCACAAGGAACCTGTAATAGCCTTCCGGCGTAAAGTTTACATAATCCGTTTTCTCTATGAGTTCACCTTGTAAAGAGAGTTTCAGAATCGACTGCTCATAGTACTTCAAATAATCAGTATCTTTTAAATTGCGCTCTTCTTTTGGAATCTTCTTCGAAGCATCGACTGATACAAAGATGAATTCATCGTACGTTCCGATAGTATTAAAGGAAATATATTCATAATCCTTCTTTGAATACAGATCAGATACCATAAAACTCTCGCACTCATACCATGGATCATCAGCCTTAATGACTTCATATTCTTTGTTTTTGGATGCACATGAAGCAAGAGGTGCCATTAATGACACTGCGAGAAATATGGAAATAATCTTGTCTCTTAAGCTGGTTTTCATAGATTCATTATAAATCAATATCACCGATAAAATAGTTAAGATACAGGTAACATTTGTGCCGTAACCTTGATTTGAAAAAGGTTTAGAAATAAGATTTTTACATGAGCAGAATACTTATTGTTGAAGATGATGAAGATATCGGTGCAGTCCTTCAAAAAGAGCTGTTGAAGGATGGTTATGAGGTCCTGCGTGCTACAACGGGGACTGAAGGCCGTATAATGCTCGGTCAGAGTCCTGACCTGATCCTTATGGATCTTATGCTTCCCGGTCTGTCCGGAGAGGAACTCCTGACACATATTCCTGAAGATACGCCTGTAATAGCTGTAAGCGCGAGGTCTTCGATCGACGATAAGATATCTCTTTTGTCAAAAGGCTGTGTTGATTATATAACCAAACCTTTTGATATCAGGGAGCTCAAGGCGAGAGTTACTGCAGCTCTCCGTACCACATCCCGAAAGGAACACCCTGGAAGGATCTCATGTGGTGAAATGCTGATAAATACAGATAAGCATGAGGTTACTATTGAAGGCAAAGAGTTAAAACTCACGAGGACCGAGTATGCAATATTGAAGATGCTGGCATCTGCCGGCGGACGTGTCATCTCCAAATCTGAACTGTTGGATCTTATTAAGAGTGAGACACCTGATTGTACTGACAGCTCGGTAAAGGTTCATATAAGTAATCTCAGGAAGAAAATAAAGACACTTACGGAAACAGAATATATAGAAGCAGTCTGGGGAATAGGGTTTAAGCTTAAAGGAGATCAGTGATGGAAAACGTAGTCTCTATAAACGGAATCAGTAAGAAATACGGTAAAGCGCTTGTTCTGGATAACGTCTCTCTTGAGATACCCAAGGGATCTATTTTCGGACTTGTAGGAAGAAACGGTGCAGGAAAGACTACACTTATGAGGATCATTACGGGTCTGTCTGAACCTACGTCAGGTTCTTATTCCATCAGCGGTGTATCAAGTAGCAATAAGAACATCTTGAGTGTAAGAAGAAGGATGGGTTCAATTATCGAGAGCCCCGCTGTTTTTAGGAATCTGTCTGCCTATGACAATTTAAAACTGCAATACATTAATCTCGGAATGACTTCTTTCGATAGTATTCCTGAACTGTTGGAACTGGTCGAATTAAAAGATACCGGAAGAAAGACAGCAGGCAAGTTCTCTTTAGGTATGAGACAGAGACTCGGAATTGCCGTGGCATTATGCGGTAATCCCGATATTCTTATTCTGGACGAACCTATTAACGGTCTTGACCCGCAGGGCATTATCCAGATGAGAGAGATTCTTTTGAAGGTAAACAGAGAAAAACATACAACAATTCTTATTTCAAGTCATATCCTCGAAGAATTGTCAAAACTCGCGACACATTATGCCTTTATTGAGGGTGGAAAGATCCTTCAGACTCTGAGCAGTGAGGAACTCATGAGCAAAGTCAGGAAGTCCTCAAGAATTAAAGTATCAGGAACAGAATCGTTATGTCCCGTATTTGACCGCGAAAAGATCGATTACAAACTGGAAGGAGAAGATACTATAGATATCTTTACTGATATTGCCGCCTCAAAGATTGTGTCTCTTGCAAATGAAGCGGGAGTTGAAGTTATTTCAATCAATGAGAACAACGAGAGTCTCGAAGGATACTTCATGAACCTTGTAGCACGGAAGGAAGGACTCGCATGAAATGCGCTCTGAACTCAGCCTTTTTCCGTTTCTTCAGAACTAAAGCATTTCTTTTAGTTCTGATTATCTCTTTGATCATTGGTGCAGGGATTATTTTTGATACCTGCACATATGTCATTTCCACGTCTGTTTTCGGCAGACCGAGAGCAATCGCCAATGATTTCCTCGCATATTGCATTGCAAAACTGGCGGTAGTAATTCCTGTTGCCGGAGCTGTTTTCTGCACTGCTTTTACAGGTTCAGATATATCGTACCGTTCGATTAATAATAAGATTTCCACTGGAATAAATAAAGTACATATATATCTTGCAGATTATATTGTTACTGTGATTGCCTTAGTTATGTCTAGTGTAATTAATCTATTAATGTTTTATGCTTTTGCGAAATTTGTTCCGCAAAGAAGTTATATTAAGATAAACAGCATGATTACCGGATTGGTATTGAAGTCTTTTATTATCTGCCTTGCTTATGTTTCTTTGTATCTTTTGTTCCAATATTTCATAAGCAGAAAAATGCTTGCTATCATCATGTCACTAATGCTGATTCCGGCTGTTTATATGGGTACTTTCTTATTTGAGGGCATTCTTGAGGAGCCGTACAGAAAATCAGTTAAAAATGAACAGACTGAACAGGTTGAGTGGGAACTCAATTCTAAATACGTCGGAGGTACAACCAGAGAAGTGATCGATTATGTATATAAGTCGAGCATTTTCTATGTTATGGATTCTGAGGATTTCACATGTGATAACTCTTATGCCGTCGCCGGCTCTGTTATCGCTTTATCTTCTGCGTTAGGGCTTGTTGCAGTTAACAAGAAGGAGTACACATAATGAAAAAGATACTTACGGGAATATTATTCCGGTTCTTTAGAAGTATCGAGACATGGGTGCTCGTGGTTTTGTTGTTGGTTGCAACTTCTTATATAAGTTATGTAGAGTACGTGAATACCAACAATGAGTTTATATCTGATCATTCATTGACGAGGTATGAAGAGCTCGATGTTACCGTTTACGATGTATATGCATTCGGTTGTGAGACCCTTCCTGAAGATACATTTAATACTTTATTGGGAGAAAATGTCTGTGTATTTGATGAGTCAAAGCTAGTGTTCAGCATTCTTAATGACATTCCCATGGTTCCGGTAATCCTGATGGCGATTTTTATTCCTGTCTTTTTCGGAAGATTATTCAGTGACGGAACTATAAAGAACCTAATCTCGAGTGGACATAGCAGAAGCAGGATCTATTTAGCATCTATGCTGTTCAGTTTTGTTTTGAATTTCATTGCTTTGGTGTTGAATACTTCTGTTTATGCCATTTGGTGTCTTATCATAAAATGGCATCCACCGGTATATCTTCCGGTTATTCTTGTTATGCTACTTATTGATCTGCTGTTTTCTTTTACGATTTCTTCCTGGTGTCTGGCAGTTTTGTTTATCAGCAAAAAGAGGACTCTGGCTTTTGTAGCAAGTTTCCTTCTGGCAATGTCAATGTTTATTTATCCGACAGCGGTACCTGAGACAATTTTGCTTATGACGGAAAGTATTAATGTCGAGAGTGAAGATCTCGAAATGATCAGGAAGGCAAATGAAGAAGCACCTTATGCATTGGAAGAATACTTTGATCTGTCACAGTTTTCTCCCAAATACAGATATAAGGGAGAAACGCTCAGTATTACCATGGACAGTTCGTTGCCTGATGGTGTCAGGAATGCATTACTGTTCTGGATCTACAGTGATCCGGCACTGATCATGCACTTCGGAGAGTCTATGTCATCATTCTCTCCTTATGTCTTTTACAGAGACGGTCTGATGACAATTAATGTAGCAAGTAATGTTATCTGGATATTTGCAGGCAACTTACTGGGTGTGGCATTATTTAAGAAGCGGGAAATCAAGTAATAGGTTTCCTGGTGTAATATTGTTCATATCGAAATGGAAAATACAGCGTTGAAGATTCTTATACTTCTTTGTATAGTTCTTGTTATTGCACTTGTTGTAGCGGTCGTAAAGATCGTGCTGCTGAGACGCGGGTTTGATGAGTTGACCGAAAATATCGAAGATCAGGTTAACGGAAAGACACAGGTTCCCGTTACTCTTACCACAACTGATCCTCATGCCAAAAAGACAGCCGAGACTCTTAACAGGGAATTAAATAAGCTTCATCAGGAGAGAAATGAGTACATAGAAGGAAACCGTAAGGTGTCGGAAGCGGTAACGTCCATTTCTCATGACATCAGGACTCCGCTTACGGCAATTAATTCCTATCTGGATCTCATTGAAGATGAGGAAGATGAAGAAATAAAAAAACAGTATCTCGAGAGAATAAAGAACCGGACATTATCTTTGGGTGAACTGGCGGATGAACTCTTTAAATACAGCACTTCAACCGATCAGGCAAAATATCCTGTTTCTGAGAAGACCTCTTCGACAGAAACGATAGATGTATGCCGCGTTCTTGAAGAATGTATGCTCTCATTCTATGCAGCTTTTACAGACAGGGGAATAGAACCTCAGATTGAAATACCCGAGCACCCTGTTTATGTTGAGTGTGATATGAAGAGTGCGAACCGTATTTTCGAGAATATCATCAGCAATGCTCTGAAATATGCAGATAACGCATTTGTTGTAAAACTCGATGACAGTGCAACAGCAACATTCAGTAATCCCGCTCCGGATCTTACGCCAGTATCTGCAGCTAAGCTTTTTGACAGATACTTTACTGTTAAAGAGGGCAGTGAATCTACAGGATTGGGATTTTCTATTGCCAAAGAACTCATTACCAGAAATGACGGTTCAATAGATGCGGATCTGGTTGATGGAGTTTTATCGATTACTGTCAGCTTCAAAAAACAGGATTAATCAAATATATAAGATGTTTTCTCAAATGCCGAGGTTTTCTCACAAGATTTAAGACCTTGTTTGTTATAATCCTCCGGTGGAGGAAATAGGAATGAAAGGTATTAAGTTAATCAGCGCCCTTATGGTTGCAGCGGTTGTTATATCCGGATGCAGTACTAATAAGGATACTGATATTTCTGTTGATGATTTACAGCCGGAAACTACGGATATTACTACAGAGAGTGAGACTACATATATCCGGATCACTTCGTCAGAAACGCAGCCTGCCACGTATGAATTCAATCCTCACGTTTATTCATCAACGCTGGCTGTGGAGATTCCACAAGACTATTGGGATTCCTTTTACAATATGTGTGATGCGTTAAGAGCAGGTGAGTCCACATTCAGCTGCTCCAGTCAGGAAGCATACGATTTCTGCATGAAGGACAGTACTACTGCCAATTTGTTTCCGGCAGCATGCCTGAAGATATCCGGTGAAAGTAATGACGGTACTACCCCTTATGAGAATGGAGTAGGAAGAATTTACTACAAGATGCCGGTTGAGGATTTTGTAGTAAGACAGGCAGAATTCGAAAATCTTATTACAGACATTCTTAACAGTACGCTCGAAAACGATGACACTGACTTTGAGAAGTGCTTAAAACTCTATCTCTATATAGCCGAAAACTACGATTACGAAGATGATGACGGGGAACTCACCGGTGAATGTTCCTTTTACCAAACCTTTATGACCAAAAAGGGCATTTGTGTTGATTATGGTGCAGTTTATGGTTATCTGTTGCTGCAGGTTGGAATTGATGCTTTGGATGTAGGTTGTTTCGAACCTGATATGTGTCATGCATGGACTTATGTTGTCCTTAACGGGCAGGGTTATCACGTTGATACTACATGGGCATTATCTTCCTGTTATGGTATGCAGGAAGTATATCTGGATTATTTCCTTATGAGCGATGAAGACAGAAACGAGGACGGATGCCTCGTCAGAGATCTTACGATGCAGGCCCTTCCGCAGTTTTTCTTAAGCAATTCGAATATCAAGCTGTCTGCAACGGATGAGACGTATTCATTTCCCGATTTTTCGACATTCGTATCTCTGGATGAGGAGAATAAGATCCTCTACTACAAAGATATGTATGGCCAGATGTATGAGATGAATTACGATATCTGATCGATCCGGTTTTCAGTTGTAATTGCTGAATGAGTTCTTATAGATGACCGCTTTGCCTTCGCCTGCTATACCGAAAATAGGATCGCTGGAAGATCCCGGATGCATATCTGCAAAGTTCTCTTCATACATATACATACGGGAATCGATCATGTCGAGCTCGTGAAGGATCATAGCCTCGGGAGTAGATGGAACTCTGATAGCGCCCCATTCAGGCTGGCCGTGGTGTGATGCGATCATATGCTTAACCATAGTGATCTGCTCACCGTTATATGTTGAGATGCCTTTAGCCTGATTCTGTTTCCATACCTCTTTGTCGATCATCTCTATGCCGAGCATTAAATGTCCGCAGAGATTGCCCATGTCGGTGTATGTTGCTATGCCCGTGTCAGATGTTTTCATCTCAAAGAGCTTTCCGATGTCATGAAGAGCAGTGCCGCAAACGAGGAGTTCACGGTCTAAGAGTGTATATACCTCGCAAACTTTATAAGCGGAGAGAAGCATTCTGTATGTGTGGTATGCGAGTCCGCCGTAGATGTTGTGATGCATTGTTTTTGCTGCTGAAGACTTTGTGAATGCCTTGATGTTGTTGCCAATCAGTCTTACAGCCAGAGCGGTAAGCGAGAAATCATCAGCAGGGACATCTGTAGTTGTAAGGTCATAAGGCCTGCCTGAAGACTGTTTGATCAGGGAAATGATATCTCTTACGAGCTCCTCGGGTTCGATCGGAGGCATCTTAACCAGCTGCTTTAACTCCTCTTCAGGGAGCTTAACGGGATTGATATTAGTGATCTTGTAGCTTCTGTTACCCTTATAATCCGTTACTTCGAGAGTGATAAGGGCAGTAGAGCCTTCCTCAATACCGATAGCGTTTAAATCTTTTTTAGTGGAATCAAACATCAATGCCGAGATACTCTCTTCACCGTCGCTGATGGTGACCTTAAGCATTGGCTTATTGTTTGCTGTGTTTGTTTGATTAATGGAAGAAACAACGATATCGGTTTCATAAGTGCCGAGATCCATAGTGTTGAATTTAATAACAGACATAAAATACTCCTGATTTCTTATTATTTTAAACTCAATGTTAGCAATAAATCCGGCTTAATTCTACAATTTGATTCTTGATTAAGAATAGTAGAGTGATATATATATGCTAATTGTCCTAAAATTTTACCTATACAATTAGTAGGAAAATGATAATATATCTTAAAACTTTCGAAAGGGCTTAGTTTAAGGCGTTATGAAGTACAAACTGGCATGCTTTGATCTCGATGGTACTCTCCTGGATACTCTGGGCGGGTTAACCTATAGTCTCAATGCTGCCAGAAGGATGAATAATCTTGCTCCACAGACACCGGATGAAGTGAAGACTTTTATCAACAATGGCGTAGTTAAGTTTATTGAGAGAAGTCTTTTGGCAGATCCCGGAGTGTTTAGCGAGGAGTTAAAGCAAAAGCTTCTTAAAGATAATGTTTCATATTATGATTCACATTATCTGGAGAACACCCATCCTTATAATGGTATTACCGAAGCGCTGATCAGACTTAAATCTGAGGGAATGCTGCTCGCATGTGTTTCAAATAAGAATGATGAGCCTGCTCAAAAGCTTATAGATCACTTTTTCCCGGACCTTTTTGATTATGTCAGCGGTTCTGTCGAAGGAGTAGAAAGGAAACCGTCTTACGAACCCATGGAACGATGTCTTAACTCGTTAGGAGTTGATAACAGTGAAGCTGTTTACATTGGGGATACTGATACCGACATTTTGACTGCAAGAAACAGCCGAATGTGCTCTGTCAGTTGTACCTGGGGTTATAAGACCCGCGAATTCCTGGTTGAGAACGGAGCAGAGACAATTTGTTCCGATCCGATCGATCTAATAAGTTTATTGAGGTGATTAATATGTCAGAAAATGAGAAAAAGAATAATAGATCCAGTCTTAAGGTAATTGCTTTGTGCGGTATTTTTGCTGCACTGGTATTCATCGGAACGGAATTAAAGATTCCTACTGCCATTGGTTATATGAACCTAGGTGACGGTGTTATCCTTATAGCTTCGTATTTTATTGGCCCGGCTGCATTTTTCCCTGCAGCAATCGGATCAGCGTTAGGTGACCTTATAGCCGGTTACCCTGTATATATTGCTCCTACATTTGTTATCAAGGGCCTGATGGGACTTACGGCTGCTATTATTATGGCAAAGTCAAATGGCAAAAAAGCAATAGGTTTTCTGTTGAGATTGTTAGCAGGTGTTCTGGCTGAGCTCATCATGGTTGGCGGATACTTTGCTTTTGAGGTCTTTATGTATGGCAAAGAAGCCGCTCTGGGTTCAGTAGCATTTAACTTTATTCAGGCGGGTGCCGCAATCGTTATAGCAATTCCTCTTACTTACGCTATCAGAATCAAGAAGCAGAAATAATAAGCCACAGGTTTAGTCTCCCGTATCTAATTTGTTATAATAGTCAACATAATTAGATATAGGGAGACTTTTTCGTGGATTCATTACATTCGTTTTTGTATTTTTTATATTACTTTGGCAGTCCGGTAGTTCTATTAGCCGGTTTGATCTTATCAATCGTAATTATCTGCACAAAAGACAAATTGACAAAACTGATTGGCATCTGGATGACAGCTAGTTCTACCGGCGCTTTGTTAAATGCAATATATGTCTTATTACTGCGTTACTTTGGCAGTGATGTTATTATCAGGCTTTCTATGTTCAACAATATCGTTTCTGTTTTTTTCATGACCGTGTGCGCGGTTATGATTGTCATATATGCAAACAAAAAATACGGATTTAAACTTTATTTGGGCATAATCCTGATTGCTGGAAACAGTGTGGCAGGTGTGCTTTTGAGATTGGTATTCAATAACATTTTGAAACCAAGTGATTATGTCTCTGCGATTCAGTATAACAATCTATTGTCATTGATTGCTGCAGTCCCAAATTTAGCGGTATCCATAATCTGGTTTATCGTATTCTTTAAGAATAGGCATAAAGAGAAGGAATTAAATCTTCTTTGGCTCATAACTTTGCATAATCTGGTTCAGATAATGTTTAGTATGATATTGAATTTGTACAGTTTCATTTTTGCAGCCAAAGATGCTGACTTGGCCCAGTATAGCCAATTGACAGTACAACTTGGTGCCTTTGCAGTCTCAGTAGTTATAACGTTGTTGTTTGACATTTATGTGCTTGTAAAGGGCCGTAAGGCGTCAGAAGACAATAAACTCATTATTGTCGATGAGTAAACGGGGATAATGCCATGGATAACGAAGAAAGAGCAGAGAGGCTGATCCAGGAACTTGGGTTCGATTTTGACAGTATTCCTAAATCATTCATCATCTCACTTTTGGAACGTGAGGTTGCTGATTTCCAGGAAGGCAGCTCAGAGTATATAAGACTGCTTTGCGGTTATCTGTATTGTTTGGGAGATAAATCTGATTCTGAACTCATCAGAAGAGCAAAGTACAATATCAGTTTTGATGTCGGTTGCATGATCGATGAAGAATGGATCAAGAGTCTTGAGAACGGCGGAGTTGCAGAAGAGAATGTCAGAGACAGAACGGCCGTTATTGATGATTTTGTAAATTACTATCAGAACTATTTCAAAGTTGACGATCTGGATGATTTCTAATTGATTTATGGCACAACAGAACATATACGATAACGATAATTTTTTTGAGTCATTTAAGGGACTTCGGGCAGATGAGATCAATTTCAATGATCTCATAGAGACACCGATACTGCTTGACATGATGCCTGATCTTAAGGGCAAGCGTATTCTTGATGTAGGATGTGGAATGGGCCAGCATGCAAAACAATATTCTGACATGGGCGCTCTGTCTGTGCTCGGAACGGATATATCTGAAAAGATGCTCAGGTTTGCCCGCGAAAACAATTCTGCAGACAATATCGAATATATGAGACTTCCGTTTGAAGATCTCGAGAAGCTTGACGGCCGGTTTGATGTGGTAACGAGTTCTCTTGCTTTCGATTATGCTGAAGACTTCTGTGATGTACTTAAAAAGATCAATACTCTTCTGGTACCCGGAGGTAAGCTTGTCTTCTCAACGTCACATCCGATATCAACAGCCTATGACGGAGTATATGACAGATATACCAGGACAGAAGATGGCGTGAGGCTCTATGCCAATCTGCATAACTACAATATTGAAGGGCTGAGAAAGTTTAAGTGGTGTGTGGATGACTATGAAGTCTATCACCGCAGATTCTCAACTCTTGTAAACAACATAGTATCTGCAGGATTCATTATTGAAGAGTGTCAGGAATCGAATCTTCCCAAAGAGATTATCGAGAAGTATCCGGATAAGTTCGGCGGACTCTACCATCATCCTGATTTCATATTCTTCAGGTGTGGTAAGTATCCTTCTTAAGTATTTGAAAGAATTGCCTGTTAACTTATAATGTAGTAGTAATCCTTTGCATAAGGAGTTTTTGTTATGAACAATTATGATGTAATCATTATCGGTGCAGGTCCTGGCGGAATATTCTCTGCTTATGAGCTTATTAATTTGAGACCTGATCTTAGAGTTGCTGTTTTCGAAGCTGGAAAGCCTCTCGAAGAACGTAAATGTCCGATTGACGGAGATAAAGTAAAGAGCTGCGTTAACTGCAAGTCATGTGCGATCATGCGTGGCTTTGGCGGAGCAGGCGCTTTCTCAGATGGCAAATATAACATCACTAATGATTTCGGAGGAACCCTGTACGAGCATATCGGCAAGGAGAAAGCTCTGGAACTCATGAAGTATGTTGACGGCATTAATCTTGCCAACGGCGGTGAGGGAACCAAGCTCTATACGACCGCAGGTTCATCATTTAAGAAGATCTGTCTGGAAAATAAGCTCCATCTGCTCGATGCTTCTGTAAGACATTTGGGAACAGATAAGAATTATCTGGTTCTCGGTAATATTTTCAATATGCTTAAGGATAAGGTCGATTTCTTCTTTAATTCGCCTGTAGGTGACCTTAAGGTGTTGGAAGACGGAACATATGAGGTCGAGTGCTCGGGCAAATCCTATACATGCAAGAAATGTATCGTGTCCGTCGGACGTTCAGGCAGTAAGTGGATAGAGAAGGTATGCAGTGAACTTAATATCGAAACGTTCTCTAACAGAGTTGATATCGGTGTTCGTGTTGAGATACCGGCAGTCGTTTTCTCAGATCTGACATCCGAACTCTATGAGAGCAAGATCGTTTACCGTACAGAGAAGTTCGAAGATAAGGTCAGAACATTCTGTATGAATCCTTATGGCTACGTCGTAACTGAAAATACAAACGGTATTGTCACTGTTAACGGTCACAGTTTTGATAATCCGGAACTCCAGTCTGAGAATACAAACTTTGCTCTTCTCGTATCAAAGCATTTCTCAGAGCCTTTCAAGGATTCCAACGGTTATGGTGAATCAATAGCAAGACTTTCCAATATGCTCGGAGGCGGTGTAATCGTCCAGCGTTTTGGAGATCTCACTCGTGGAAGAAGATCGAATGCTTCCAGAATTGAAGAGTCAACGGTAAGACCTACATTGAAGGCTACTCCGGGTGATCTCTCGCTCGTTTTGCCGAAGCGAATCCTGGACGGAATCATCGAGATGATCTATGCGCTCGATAAGATCGCTCCCGGTACGGCAAATGACGACACATTGCTCTACGGCGTTGAAGTAAAGTTCTACAACATGGAAGTTGCTATTAACGACAGACTGGAGACACGTTATCCGGGATTGTTCGTGATAGGCGACGGAAGCGGCGTAACGCACTCGTTGTCACACGCATCTGCTTCGGGTGTGTTTGTTGCAAGAGAGATTGCAGAAGAAGCGTAAATAAAAACGGATCACTGATGTGGTCCGTTATTTTTTGGCTTTGATTGTTTTTCTCGCCAGCAGGATGCTCACGATTATTATGCACGCCGCCGTTACAATAGTGACTGCCAGTCCGCCTTCAGGTCCGAAGTCTCCTCCGGTGATAAGAGCTGAATAGTTTTTGTCGTAAACAGTCATGATGACTGAATTGGCCGCATTGTTACCGGAAACCTGCAAACCGTAGATATTACCCTGAGTAAGGTTCCACGCGGTATGGATGGCAGAAGTCATCCAGATGTCGTCTGTAAGGAAATAGATCAGTGCGAAAAGAACCGCTATAAGAGCAAGGTTAACTGAAGCCAGTGGTGTATAACCCTTGTTCAGAGAGTGGAACGCAGAGAAAAGTATAGAAGATACTGCAACTGCAACTACTCGCTTATAACGGTTTGCAAAGGCAGGAATCATGTAACCTCTGAACATAATCTCTTCAGAAGCCCCCTGAGGTATCCACATAAGAAGATTGAGCAGGAAAACACCGATTCCTGACATGTTCAGGTTGAAACCTGCAAATGTGATCTGACCTGTGGCATACATAATGCCGACAGTAGCAGAGAGCATGGCAAACCCGATAACCAGGCCTGAAAGATAATGTGTTGCTATTCGCTTTCCGCTTGTAAGAGGATAGCCGACTTTGGCACATGTATCTTTGAACTTCTTTATCTTGAAGAATCTCTTCGAGTGGACAATGTAGTGGATAATGATCGCAACATAGCCAACTGTCATCAGACCGAGATAGAGCGGATCAGTAAAGAATATACTGATTACCTCAAACGATTTGGTAATGATATCTGATACGGTGCCAACATTTGCCAGGTCCTGAATGTAAGATGAATACTCAGCCTTGCGCATATAAGAAACGACAACAGGTATCATGGCAAGGAACTGATAGAAAGACAGTGTAAACAGGGGATAGAAAATCTCTGTGATAATGTAGTTGAAGTGATCTGTGCTCTTATTAAGCTTTTCTATGAAATATCCGATACCACGCTTCGACATATCTCTGTCCTTGATTGTTTCGACTGAAACAGTGTAGCGCTCACTGTAGAGCAATCTTACAGCTACAACAATTGCTATAACCGCAATGATCAAGGTTAAGAATGAGCTTGATGCTAATGCTGCCGGGTCAACGGTACCGTTGTATGCATCGCCTATTCCGTAGAACTGGCCGTGAACGGGGAGATAGAGGTAGAACTCTAATCTGTCCTGGGCTGACTGAATGCAGGTAACACATACAGATACCAGTACGAGGAATATCGGCAGGAAAGCAGTCTGGGCAGATACAACCGTATCATTGATAACGGAGATCATTATAGTTAATGATGCGATGAAAAGTTCCAGCACCAACAGATACAGCATGATAGCCAGTAAACATGTAATGCTGAAATTAAATGTAAGAAGTTCAATGATAAATGCAGCGATGCCAGCCGGTATCATGGCCTTGAGAACTACTCCCAGGAGATAACCCAAAACGATGTTGTATCTCGGCATTGGAGTTAAAAGAATTCCGGTAAATGTTCCGCGTTCTTTTTGTCCTGCGATTACATTTGTACCGATACTCATTGAAGTGTACAAAAGAATAATGAAGAGCAGGATTGGAACAAAAGTCCTGTTCAGATTCTGTGTTACGGCCTTGAAACCATATTCCATGTCTCTTGTTGCTATAGGGTAATCCAGAATCTCAGAATCTTCTACGGATGTGATGAGGAGTCCGTAGTCAGCACGGATCTGGCTCTGATATCCTGAAAGATATTCGTTAATGAAACCGTCCTTCATGGCGGAATATTCCATGGAGTTCGTACGATAGTAAGTTAATATCTCAGGCTTAATATCCGTAAGACCGTTTTGACGGTCATCGATCAATTTATCAAAATTACTGGGGAAGACAACAGTCAGATATGCATCGTTGTCTCTCATCCATTCGCCGAAGGTAACGAAATCATACAGGGCATCTGTTTCCTTATAAACAAATTCAGTCCATCCATAACCATCGTAACTATACTCAAAAGAAGTAATATTACTGTTTCTAAAATAATTATACCGGTCACCGTAATCCTGGGCTTCCTGATCTCTGGCAGCCTGAGTGCTCTCGTTATACTTAACAAATGATTCCGGAGCATTAACTACAACGATGTTATATACTTCGTCACTGAAAAGATGATAAGGGAACCACGGGATGATCCATGAAGAGAACACACTGAATATAGCTATTACAAAACCGATCGTGGTGAAGAATGACGCCATAGATGCCTGGGCGCCCAAATCTCCTCTTTTGCGGAAGAAACTTCCGACTATAGCTTTAATTCCACGTAACGATTTCATAGCTTTCTATTTATTCAACATGATTTTCAACGTATATCTTGAAGAAAGCCTGTTCGAAGCTTTCAGTTTCTGTTAGCGCGATGAGTTCTTCAACACTGCCTTGTGCCGCGATCCTTCCGTCAACTAATACAGCGATATCATCGCAGAGTTCTTCTGCTACGGAGAATATGTGTGTTGACAGGATGATTGCGTGTCCCTGTTCTTTGAGTTCTTTGAGATAATCGGTAACCTGTTTGGATGTAAGAATATCCAGACCGTTTGTAGGTTCATCGAAAATAATGATCGGCGGATTGTGAATAAGACTTATGGCAATAGAGATCTTTTGCTTCATTCCCGTTGATAATTCATGGATCTTTTTGTCTGCAAAAGGTCCGATGCCGAATCTTTCGAAACTCTCCTGTTTTCTTGTATCGAGTTCTGCTTTGGGTATGTCGTAAAGTTCAGCAAAGAAATCAAACAATCTGTTAGGAGTAGATAGGGGATCCAATTTGATCTCATTTGTAAGGAATCCGATCTTCTTGTGAATCTCCAACAGATCCTTATCTGAAGTTAAACCGTCTATAACAATACGGCCTGATGTCGGTTTCATCAGTGTCGAAATCATCTGCATCAGTGTTGTCTTTCCGGCACCGTTAGGTCCTAACAGACCGAAAATCTCACCTTCGTGAACATCAAAACTGACACCCCTGATCGTTTCTTTATCTTTTGTATAACTCTTGTGAACGTCGATTACACTGATCATTTCTGTTCCTCTTTTCTGAAAGTAACGGTGAAGACAACGATTGCAATAGAAATATTCATCAGATATATCAATATCGTATGCCAGGCCTTATTTTGAGACATGAATGTTTCGCCTATTAATGCAAGGGAATTATGCAGAGGTATAAAGTATTCAAAAGTTACCGGTCTTGTGCTTCTGACCATCTGAAGGAAGAATTCACCAAGGAAATAAACCAATGGTAACTGAAGATTTACTGTTATATCCTGCATGCGGTTCAACGTAAATACAGTAACAATACATATAGCTGTCATGAGAAGAACCGTAATGGGAATCGTACAAAGAACAATTAACAGCTCTGAAGGTGTCAGCATCATTCCGAAAGGAAGAAGTGACATAGCATCATTACTCCGGTTCAGCCATGACGAGAAGAACAGGAGCAACATGGTAACGCATGTAGAAGCTGTAACGATAACATTAATTGCAAGGATCTTTCCAATGTAAATATGTTTTGGTTTTACAGGAGTCATCAGGAGTTTTGCCATGAAGCCACGGTCTCTCTCTGATGCAAACATATCACTGACCAGGGAATATACGCAGTAGTACATCATTATCATCAATACGCCGGGAACTACTCTTGATGCGGAAGTATTGGCAACTGTTCTGTAATCCAGAAAATCAGTAACAGGATTAAAGTTATCTGTTTCGAACAAAGAACTACCTACAACAGAATAATCACCACCCAATCTATCTATAAGGGTTCTCTGATAATCTTCGATGATTGCTTCTCTGAACTGTCCGGCTCTTGTTTGTGAAGTGATCGAATAAGCATCATAAGCAACTAAAACTTTTGCTGAACTCTGTGCGTAAACCTGATCGTTGGAAATAAGGTCATAATATCTTCTGACTTCATCGTCGAAATTAATGTTTTCTTTACCTGTACTGAACAGGCAGATAATAGTTCCTTTGCGGAGTCGTTTGTTTATCTCTTCCTGATCTTCGTTGAGTACATCGAAATCACTTTTTGACATGAAAGTATAAGTGAATGCTCTTGATTTTGCTGTGTTGTCGAGATATTCAATAAATGAATCAGGAGCGTTAACAACAGTTACTGCCTGCTTGTTAAGAGATCCTGTTGATAAGTAATTGATGAGAAGAGGAAAAACGTTTATAGCACCCATAAGAAGAACAGCCGGTAAAAGAAACAATGTAGCTGCTTTTTGCCAACTGGAGAACAGTTTGGATATCTCCCATTTGAATACTGAATATATTTTTCTCATGGCTGTATTTTAATTTAATAGCAGTAGTAATTCTATGAAATAAACGGTAAATTTTGTGAAAACGGGATGTATAAAACTCTGCAAACGGCTTAGTTTACTGTGTGTAAATTGAACAAATAGATTCTTGAACCAAAAAATAAGTTTGCAAAAATTATAAAAAATGTTTGTTGACACAAATTATAAAGAAATGTAGATTTAATATATCCAAACAAGGAAAAAGTTATATCCAAACAAGGAAAAAACACGGAGGTTCTTTTAGTATGGATACAGAAAAGAAAGATGTTAAGGTTGTTGCTCCTGTAGCTGCTCCTGCTGCTGCACCTGCACCTGCTAAGGCTGAGGCTAAGAAGCCCGCTGCTAAGAAGCCTGCTGCAAAGAAGGCTGCT
>FNPA01000018.1 GCA_900107185.1 Ruminococcaceae bacterium YAD3003
AAAACTCCGTTTGACTTAATGCAAACGGAGCCGCAGAAAAAGCTGTTGGACACTCTCGGACTACATGCCATCCCGCCAGATGACGTAGTCCTGAAACCTAAGTTGATTAAACACTAAACCAACCGTCAGGTCAGACAGCAAACAAGTGTTTTCAAGTTTCCTTTATGGTTACCATAACTTTTACAAATAAAAGCGGTGACCTTTGTTTGCCATGCCTTGTTTCCGTGAAAAAACAACTAATTTAAGTGGATTATACACGATTTTGGCCTGGTTAACATCAGAAAAACGCTCTGGTTTAAGGTGTATTATGTCTCGATCTTACGGGAATGAAATATTACTTATTCACTCAACGGTGAGATAATTTAGACAGGAAAAAGCGGATGGTTTTCACAAGATATACTCGGTAATTGTTAACAGACGGGAAGTTTTATTAAACAATTTGTTTCATGACGTACAAGGGTTATTAGTCAGAGTATAATTGCATTAGGTAGTGCTATAGGGAGAGTTGGTATGAGAATAAAGTATTGCAAGATAGTCTCTTTGTTTCTATCTGTTGTTATTGCACTAAATTTGATTGGGTGCTCTGTTTTTGATCGGGCAGGCGAAGAAATAGCGGATGATATTCTTGCTGATGCTACAGCCTCTACCGTAACTTCTATTTATGATCCCAACGGCACAACACTATATGAGGATATTAGGACTGAAGATGTTCTATATGAGACTACTCTTCTAGAATCAAAGCTTCAAGAGCAACTGCTTTCTGAACTACTGCTTGAACCTGAAATATTGCAGGAAGGTGTAAAGCTTGAAGCTATACGGGTTGAAGTCATAGATAGTGAAGAACAACTCTATGATGATTTAGCTTGTGATTCGTATTACACATCTCAATTAGACTATACAATAATTCGTGAGAGGTTTGCCAAAGGTTCGAGTCTGGTCATTGCAGAAGTTGCTATAGATACTGGCTCTCTTGTAGTTAATGTAGCGTGCGCTCTCTTTTTTCAGGCAAAATGGCTAGATGCAGCGATCGATGCAGGACAGATTGTTTTTACTTTAGGTTCAACCACTTTATCTGCTTTTATAGCTTACCACGTTGCAAAAGCTAAGAGTCTAGCAGCTGGCAGTTCTTATGAAGTCGCGGAATATGATGCATTGGATATGGCATCAAATGCGTTCTATTATGCTTCGGTAATAGTAGATGCTGTCAACACCGTTATATCTTTAGCACAAATTGTCAACGGCGTTGTCAAGGCAGCTAAGGAATTAGCTCCCCTTATCAAAAGCATAACTAAAGCTATTAAGAGTGCTGATAATTCCATTTCAGTTGTCAAAACTATAAAAGGCACATTTAAGGTTACTAAAGATGGTCAGACAATAATTTGTCAGTTGGCAGCCGATTCGGAAGATTTATATGATCCAAGTACTGGAAAATATATATGTTCTTTAGTTAAAAACAGCTCGGATGAGCTTGAGGTAATAACCAAGACGATTCCCAAACAGATTCTGAACAAAAATGGTGATTTGCTATATAGAATCAATGAGAATACTCATGAAATATTTAGAGTAACCAAAAATGCTTCCGGAAACTTTAAGGAAACTCTGATTGGAATTGTTGATGAGGGTGGGTTTGTTTATAACACAGCCAATAAGGTGATATCTCGATTGGATTTCACATCCGGGAAATTATATTCATCTGCTTTCACCGGACTCAATAAAGCTGGATTATTTGCTGATGTATTTGGCGAAATAACTGATACTGCCGGAAACAAAGTTGCTCTCAAAAAGGTTGATGGGGTTCTTTCTCTAGTAGATGATAAGGGCACGGCTTTGGCGAAAATATATGAGGGCGATGATGGTCTTAAATGGCTCCAGACGATTGACGAAGGAAGAACAATAGGAAGGATTAGTGATTCTGGAGTTTTTGAATTTGCTTGGAAGTCAGAACTTGATTTCATTCGTTCCCAGGCTACCAAGACAGTTCGCGATGCTTTGGTCAAATTCGTTCAGAGCGGAGAACATACTGATGCAGAAATTCACAAGCTATTCCCTGATATAACTTTTGAACAGATTGAGTACATTCGTACATTTGGAAGGGTTCCTCCAGAAATCGAAGTTCATCATTGTTTCAATGTTGCAAATTATCCGGATAAGGCAGGTGATATCAGAAATTTGGAATTCCTGTCTAGCGAGAACCACAAGATAGCACACGGGGGAAATTACCAGAATCCTACGGCATCCCGAAGTGCCAATTATGTTGATCTGGCTGAACTATTTGGTATATCAACTTAGGATAGTGTGCTCTAGTTTTCTTGTGATAATGTTGTTTAATATAATTAAATATAGATGTTGATAAATGGAAAGGAATTAATAACATGAGAAAGGTTTTATCATCATTTTTAGCTGTAGCAATGATCCTTGGTTGTGTCTTTGCTTTTTCAGGATGCAAAAAGCCCACCTTCAAAGTAACGACGGAGGAGTTCTACTTTAGTACGGATAATGGTGCATCCTACGGTAACCGCCGTGTTGAGTTTGAGGTTGGAAAATCTGTATATATGCAGGTTGTTATCTGTATAGAGTCCAGCGATAAAAAAGAACATGAAGTTAGTGGTGAACTGGTGATTCCTGATATAAAAGCGGTTGACGCTTATTATCTTAAGGGACAGAAGATTACCCCAGACGTCGATCCAATAAATAAAACAACAACTTATCCGTTTACTGTTACAACTAATGAAGAATGGACTTTCTTCTTTGAGTTTGTTCCTAATAGTGTTGGAAAACTGGAAATGGAATTGACTTTCGATGATCAGGTTGATGAAAAGTATGACATGGTCAACAAGATTAAGTTGGTTGAAGCAGTTGTACAAGACGATAAGGATGACGATACTGAAGACTAATTTATCGAAGTGCGCGTATTCCGTAAGGAGTAATATATGTTTGGATATTGGATAAAGAAGCGATTATTGCTTTCCGTAATATATAGTGTGCTTATAGCTACAGCATATATAGCAGCGTTTGTAGTTCCATATGCTAAGAATGTCTCCGAAAACGATTTGAAAAAAGGTGTTTTTGAGGCAAGTAGTATTTCGTATGATATTCCTTCACCAACTAAATCACAGTTGAGCGAATTGCGTTCGCAGAGTTTTGTTGTTGATGTGTTTGGATACTACATTACTGAAGCTGGATTAAATATCAATGGAAATAACATAAAGGCCAAGCTGATGATCAGTGATTGTGTTGATTCTGTTGAAATGACTATGTTTAACAGCAGAAGAGCTATTCAAAAGGGCACAGGTTCCTATGAAACCCCTTTATATATTGGAGAAGATTTTGCGATTGACAATAATCTGAAGATAGGTGATGAGATTACCTGTAATGGATATAAATTGACTGTTGCAGCTATTTTTGAGCCTGATACATATAAAGGATGTATTCTTGTGCCGGTTACTAGCGGTGAATTTCTGAATATGATTGAAAGCTCTACCAATGCTTATTCCGGAGCATATATTGAAGTAAATGACGAAAACGCTGCAGAAAGCTATCTTAGATCTTATAAGCCTGAGGGAAGGTTAAAAGACAGAGATTCTTTCGAATCTGATGAGGAATACCAAATCCATTATGATGCATGGGCTGATGCAAGCTATTACAATGAAATCACATCTTTTTCAGATAAGTTAAATGGCGTGCGTTTGACTGATACAAACGGAATATGGATTGGTTCTGGCGTTGTTGTGCTGATTTATTTAATCGTAAATCTGATCTTATTCATAAGAAAAACAGAACGATATTATTTTAAGACACGTAAGTCAAGAATAGGATTGAAGACGTATTATGTATTGACAGCGATCTCAGATCTGATCTTTTCTGGTGTTGCTGCAATCACGACAACGTATATCTGTGGAATGTTGAATAATTCCTATGTAATGCAATCGTCAGTATTCAAAGCTGAAATCATTACATCGATAGTGTTGATATGCTCTATAGTTGCTTGTTTGGTTGTAAACTTAGCTTTATTGGGAACTGCGGTCAAAAGCAATAAGGGAAGTATAGGCTAGTTCAAGAAAATGAATTCACGAACACGTATAGGTATTTCTGTTATACAGTTGATATTGCTGATTCTCAGTTCTATATTGCTGACATTGTGGGTATTGCCTAGTTTTAGGCAATATCTCTTTTTGTATAAGCAGAAATATGATTATGCATATACATATGAAAACGATATTGAATTGCCAAACAGCTATTATATTCTGAATGGAATTGTTACGTTTAAGAGCAATAACTCCAGCAAAGCAGAATTATTGATGTTGAAGAATGTTGACTATTCTTTTTTATCTCCATATTTTGATGTTGCTTCTATGGAGAAAAACGAAGTTGCAGTTACTGAAAACATAATGCGTAATGAGTGTCTTAAAACAGGTGACAGTATATCAGTGTATAATCCTTTGCATGAAAGCACGGAGAATTACGTAATTGCAGCCGTTTTAGAAGAAAACTATGGGTTGATGACTGGTGTTGTAGATCGCGAATTTGGTGTTATTGTTTTTGGCCAGAATACAGAGATGGTTGATAATAACGATATGGATTCTGTGGTTTTCGTTGATGAATCATTTTCCGCAAGTGCAAATCAACTATCATTGGGAGGATTATATGCGAAGGAAGATTTGATGTCTTCTTGTGGAAGTCAGATTGTTAAGTGTTTTGTGGTTCTAGCTATTATTCAGTTGTTCATTCAGTTATTAGTGTACACGGTATTCTATATTCTCTCAGGACAAAGATTAAGGAAATATCTGACGATTGGCTCATCAAAAAAAATGATTTCGAGATATATTTTCAATAACCTGATTTGTATTTCCGGGATCGTGGTTCTGATATCTTCACTCGTTTTAGCAATACTATTAATGCTCATGGTAGGAAATGCTTTGCCCGCATTACCTATTTTAGTATTAGATATAGTTGAATTGATGATTTTAGGGTCCCTGACAAGAGTTTCAGTTAAAAGGAGTTTGTGATTTGTATGTCGTTTCTAGAAGTTCGTGATCTATCCATTAAACATAGTGATACTAGTATTATTTCTGAGGCTTCTTTTTCTCTTGATAAGGGCGATGTAGTTTTATTAGAGGGCAGCAATGGAACCGGTAAAACAACACTCTTAAGGGCCTTATTAGGAATATTGGGAACAGGTATAAAGTGTAATGGCCAGGTTATCATTGATGGTTCTGAAAACGTTATTACTATGAAAGAAAATGAACTTTTGCGAATAAGAAGCAAGATAGGTTATCTTGAGCAAAAGGATAATTATGATATGTATTATGGAATATCCGTCAAGGAAGTGCTGGCCGATTCTCTTGAGGCGTATAAGAATGCACGTCTGACAAAAGATGATTATTCTAGAATTGAAGAGGTATTTGACAAATATATTCCTTCAGAAGCTAAACTATCCTTAAAGTCCAAAGTGAATAAACTGAGTGGAGGGCAGCAGCGAATAGTTTCGATTATTGCTTCACTATGTTTAAGGACTGATGCAAAGTTTTTTATAATCGATGAGCCACTCAATAATCTGGATATCAATACTATTGTTCATATAAGTAACATACTAAATTCAATTAGGATCGAGAACCCAGAAGCTTTATTTATTATTGTTTCTCACTGCAAAATCTTCCCGTTTATAAATAAAGTCGCAACAATTAATGATGGTAAAGTTGAAATAAGCAATACTGGAATTGTATGCAATGCTTGTTTTGGTGTACCAGACGAAAATGGATTTTACAAATAATGAAATAGCATGGTTTAGTATAGTTATCGGCAAAAACCGCATTTTGTCGAAACAGAACAGGCATTTTGCTGTAAAGTTTACAGAGATTAAACTCATTAGAAATATCCTATGTATTATAATTAATATTATTGAGCGTAGGAGACGTATATGGCTTCATTAACACATGTGTGTATGTGGGATGACAAAGGCTGGAGAAGAATCTCAGCCGAAGAAGCTGCTCGTCTTCATCCAACCGGAACGGTTTCTGCACGTAGTGGTCTATTTATGTGCGAACTGTGTGGACAATATGTCTTGTTAACTGATGGGCAGTATCAAATCCGTCATTTTCGTCATAGTTCTGCAGAAAAGGATAAGGATTGTATTGAACGTACCCTTGCACCTGGTTCGTCTATATCATATGTTGCCAGCGAACATGAAACACCTCTAAGAATTTTAGGTCTAAAAAATAAAGATTTTTCGTTTGAAATAGGATTTGTTAAAATTCCTGACGAGTTGTGGGAGCCCGATTTAGAAATACAGATTAAAGGAGAAGATTACGGCTCAACAAAATACACATATAGGGCTGAACGTTTGCTGTCAGATAGAACATCATATCTGTCGGTTGGATCAAAACCATGTAGCGCATACATAGTTGAAATTATCAATAGTTCTGATATAAAAAGGCTAAATCATTATTGGCCGAAAAGGTTTACAGGAATAGATCCTCAGGGCACAGTATTCTCTTCTGATTTGTGCAAGAAACTTCCTAGCGCCGCAGATGTTGTTGTTGGAAAACACTACTATATTCTTAAGTTAGGAAAAATGAGCAAATCGTCAAACAAACACGTGGAGATTAGTCTCGTTTGTAGTAAGACATTTTCCTTTAATACATGGTATGTTTATGACGTTGTTGCTAAAGATTATTCTAAAGAAGCGGCAATGTTTTTTCTGGATTTTCATTGTCTTCTTACAGAAAATCCAGTTTCGATGATTCCTGTATGGCCTGAATGTATAAGGGAACCATATATTATTAAACATGATAGCAATACTATGACATTATATGTAAATGGTATAAATGCTGATGTTCGTGCGTTTCCACAAGCAACAATTCGTCCTTATGATAATTCTGTTATAGAAGTGTCGATTAGAAATCGTCAGCAGTTGGTGTCTGTTGGACGAACTAAGGCGCTTCAATACTCATATTATTGGAAAGTACCACTGGATAAGACTAATAACCTCCCAAAAGCTTTTATCACTGATATAAGTGGCAATGAATTATTGCAGGGTTTGAATAAGATTCCTAAGCAGAAAATGATTGTTATAAAACTTCCCTTTGATGGTAGTGTGTACAGAAAAGTTGACGGAATAATCATAGATAAAATCCCACTTTCAGCTGGACAAGCTGTTGATCTTACTGATATAAGTGAAAACACCGAAGTGTTGGTATATGTTGGTTTGGATCTTATATGGAATGCTCAATTCGGGAAAAGAGCTAGACCTGAAAATTGTGATGAGAAAGAATTGCTAATGTTATTAAATAAAGCTCAAGGAGCAAGTATAAGTTTGCCGGGTAATCTTGGTGCTATATATTCTAAGCTTTATGATTATCCGGAAATAAGGAAGTGGATCAAAAAGTGTGTTCTAAAAAACGAGATTAAAGATACCGCTTATCAAGAATTAGCTTCATTTGCAAAACGAAAAATCAATGAAATGAGGTAATACAATGGCAAATAACTACGAATACCGTTCGATTTGTCAGGTTATATCACCGACAGAAGACAATCGTCAGAGATTAGCTAGATTGGCTGATATAGATAAAGACGGAAATATTATTCCGTTTAAAGCAGATCCTGACTCACCAAAATATTATTCGAACCGAACCACTTTGTATTTTGCCGATGGTCCATCATATGTTGGAACAATAGGTGTATGGGATTGGACTCCAATTCCTAATAAAACTGATCCTAGCAAGGATTTTCACACTCCCAAATATAACCAATCAATTAAACCAATTGTTGTTTATTCGATTTCATCGTGCAATAAATTGTCACAAGTTCTTTCTCAACTAAATAAAGGTATCGTTGTTCCCAATGCGGCTAGAGTGTTATTTACACCTGGAACCAAGGATGCTAGTTGTTTAGGAATACTCTGCTTAAAAGAGCAACTATATCTTAGCCAGGGCAGGTCATGGATAGATAAGAAGCTGGTATCTCTTCCCGTACATAAGATTAAGCGTAGTGACATTATTGAAATTGGTAACGGAATAAGCATATATAAGAATCTTTCAATTGGAGATCCCGTTATTATGGCTCCAGTTAAGCCACCTCTTGAAACTGTTAACCAGATTGTGAAAAACAGAGCAGCCTGGAATACATTTAAAGAAGTAGGAAAAACAAGAAGTGAATGGAAAGTCGTAAAGGAGTTTTTGGATGGTTTAGATACGACTTCTATTGTTGAGGAAGTGTCCGCTGCTTGTAATTGCTCAGAAGAGGAAGCTAAAGGATATATAAACAAATATATTAACCATGCCAAAACATATATAGATGGAAATTCAATCGATGATAAAATGCTGGCTGCAATTATATACGGAAACAAGGATTTGTATGCTAGATGTGTGCGTATTGTTGAGGAAAACTTGGATAAAGAGAATGAACCATTCATAAAACAGAAGGAAGAAGAGAAAACTAAACTGCTACAAGAAATAGAGAAGATTCAATCAGAAAAGGGAGCCAAGGAAACCAAACTTCTGAAGGAAATAGAGAAGATTCAATCAGAATATGATGCTCGTAAAGAGCAAATTGTTGAATTAGAGAATACAATTGCTAAGCTCGATGATGATATTACTTCTAAGAGAAAACTCTCAAATGATTTAGAGCAAGAAGTAGCAAAACAACTAAATGATGCGAAAGAAAATACAGCTAAATTTATGGCTCAGATGGCTATGTTTGGCTATTCTCCGATTTCTAACGAAACCTCAAGTGCAAGTAATAGTTCAATGCTTTCAAATGCAACTGAACTTGATGATAGAGATTTGGATGTACTTAATAACTGGAAAGATGCACTTGATGTTATCTCGTACGAGCTTATTTCAGCAGGTGTGAAGGATGACGTCGCTTTTTCGCTTGGTGCTTATCTTTATTCGGCCGATATTAATCATATGCCGATTATATTGGCGGGACCTAATGCTATTGATATTGCTAATGCATATTCAGCAGCTCGTTATGGTAGAATCCCTGCAAGATTTGATTGTTTGGGTGAATTTAATTCTACAAGTGCGAAGGAACTACAATCAGTTGATGAACCTATTGTCATATTCTGCAATGCATTCTCTAGTAATTGGATTCGTCAAATCCCTGAGATTATTAGCAATAAGAATTACTTCAGCATTATATGTCATCCTTTTTCTGAGGACCTGCAGATTGAGCCGGAGAGTTTTTATTGTTCTGCTTTGCCGTTGTATACCGATTTGTTGATTGATAAAACGCCGAGCGGTTCCTTTAAAGGCGGAATTCAAGCTGACAATTATTCTGAATATGTTTCTAAAAAGTCTGGGAGCGGTCTTATTGCTGATGGTATTTTTGATAAGCTCAGAATTACTCCCTTGCCCAAAAATAATATTATTCGTGTATTATTAGATGCTAATAATATGACCAGCAAAGACCATGCGGATAATGCAGTGTTGTTTGCGTTATTACCATATGCAAGAGCAACTGGCACACTTTCGGTGTTGTTGGATTTGATTGATAATTCTGACAATAGAATTAAGATCTCAAAAGAGTTAAAGACAGAATTATTTGATTTCTTTGGAGATCATAATGGATAAGTACAATGGTTTGCTTAGAAATGCTTCTCTTGAGTATTCTATTGATAGAGGAACACATGAAAGCATAACAGATTTTAAATCTCGTATTATCTATTCGATAATCGGAAGAATGGCGATGGCATCTCTCTGGGATATGCCAGAAACTGGTTATGTCTCCATTAATCATCTAAAAAACCGAATAAAAGAGTTGTTGTTCTGTTATCGTCAGATGTATCCCGAAATAAACGATGGTATTACAGCCGACGATAGTTTGTTTGCTGATGAAATATATAACATTTTGATGTATAGCGGTTGCATATATCATGAACCAAATAGAATAGTGATCTCGGCAAAAAACGATGGCTGCAAAGGTAACGCCTTATTTACTCGCGGATATCCATTAAGCATAAAACAGTGTATAAGTGGACTTGGCACATATAAAACTAATATCATTACCGCTAAAAGTATAAAAGACTTATTTTTGTTTGATCGTCAACCCTTGGAAACTTATTGGGAAAGCTGTACTTCCAGGTTGGAATGGAATCAAATGGAATTAGATGTTGATACTGAATTCTTAAATATGTCTCCAACTTACTCAAGTTATTGGGTAACAAAAGGCGATAATAGTGGACGAGTCTCTATTTTGAGAATAGGACCTAAAGGCCGTCAAATATATTATTTTTATAAATATGAGAATAACAATTTCTATGTAAGTCAGATTCCATATTGGAGAGTTGAAAACAGTTACAGAGCTTTAGCTAATGCTTGTCTGAAGGCTTATGGAGCTCTTCCCAAAACAGAATATGTCATTGATGGTGATATAGTAAACATTAGATTTGCATATCTGCCACCTGTTGAAGAATTCTATTTGTGGAAATTATATTCTTGGCCAGGTTCGTTTTTAGATTTAGATAATAGTTTTAAAAGAGTCTGCTCATTGGTACCATTTGAAGCCATAATGTCAACAATGGTTGAATTGGGGTATGAGTTTGCGGAGGTAAATAAATGAGTAATGGAGCATATTCAGTACATAAGCAATTACGAACTGAACTGGAAGACTACATAAAAACACAGTACTTTGGGAAAACCCCGATCCTGTTAGAGGCTATAAACAAGCAGATCGATAATGAGGGACTTTTATATAGAAGACCTTATGTTGAATCATCACCAGCTTATGTGTCAGTTGTAGATGGTATTAGTGAATTGGCTACTCCAGAATGGCTTAAAGATTACTTTAAGAAATTGTCAGACGCTGGTCTAGGTGTTTATAGATCCCCATTTCTTCACCAAATAAAGGCATTAGAAGCATTTGTGCAAAATAAGGACCTATTTGTGTCAACGGGAACAGGTTCAGGTAAGACTGAGTGTTTTATGTGGCCGATTATGGCCAAGCTCGCATCAGAAGCTCGGAATAATCCTGAATCATGGACCATGAGAGGAACAAGGGTAATAATCATGTATCCGATGAATGCTCTTGTCTCTGATCAAATCAGTCGATTAAGAAGATTAATAGGTGATCCGCAAGGAAAGTTTGTAGATATATTTAGGAATGTGTGTGGGAAGGATTCTAGAAGACCTCAGTTTGGCATGTATACTGGAAGAACTCCTTATCCAGGGCCTGAGCCTAGTACTACACAAGATAGGAAATTAGAACAAACACTTAGGCGTATTGCTTTTCCTAAGGATGAAACCCAAGCTTCATATTTTGAGAAATTGTCCCGAGAAGGAAAAATTCCATCAAAGTACAATATGGAAGAATTTCTTTCAGGTTTACATAACAGCCAGCATATTCCGAATGAAGAGGATGCTGAATTAATTACGCGATTTGAAATGCAACAATGCTGCCCGGATATCCTTATTACAAACTATTCAATGTTGGAATATATGTTGTTAAGGACTAGGGAGCGAAAGATTTGGGACGACACAACCAAATGGCTGCATAAGGACAAAGATAATAAGCTTCTCTTTGTAATAGATGAAGCACATATGTATAGAGGAGCATCTGGCGGTGAAGTTGCTTTGCTTATTAGGCGCTTATTTCACAAATTGGGAATAAAGCGCGAACAGGTTCAGTTTATTTTGACTACAGCAAGTATGCCGGATAGTAACGAAGAAGATAGACAAGCGGTTATAAGTTTTGCTAACGAATTGACTGCTTCCGATTCTGCTATAGACTTTTGTTATTTAACAGGTGATAGAGAAAAACTGGATGGAAAACTAAAGTACAATATTTCCAGTGGCAAAATAGTTAATACCGATCCTTCGCTATTTGAGGAAGAAGATAGTATCAGGCTTAAAGCTCTTAATGATTTTTGGAATGGCCTTGAAGGATTTGACAGCAAGTTTAACGATTTAAAATCGGCTTGCGCCTGGATGTATGATCATATTATTGAATACAGACCATTTTACGAATTGATTAACAGTTGTCGTGGAACTGCTGTTTCTATAGATGAATTATCAAGCAATATTTTTCCGGATCTTTCAAAAGACGATTCTTTGAAAGCAATCAGTGTTCTATTAGCTATAGCTCCACTTGCCAGGAATACAAAAGATATGGTTCTGTTTCCTGCGAGAATGCATATGCTGTTTACTGGAATAAAAGGTATTTATGCCTGCACTAATCCTAATTGCACTCATTCTCATTCGGATAACTCATTATCTATTGGCGAAATCTTTCTCTCTGACGATCGACTAATATGTCCGCATTGTGGAAGTGTTGTCTATGAAATATATAACGATAGACGTTGTGGAGCTATATTCTACAAAGGTTATATCTTAGAAGATGAAACTGATTTCAAAGGATATACTTATCTCTGGCATTATACCGGTAATTATATTGATAATCGGATGAAAGAAATCCATTTCTTTATTCCGGATAAAGAATTTGTTCTTCCAAGAAAGCAAGGCAAGCACCCGATTAAACCATGCTATTTAGATATTAAGAGCGGATTTATTAATTTCCAAGACGATTCTTTGGCTAATAATCCACAGATGCTTAAGCTATATTATTGTGATTATTCAGCTAAGGGAAGACCAGAAACGATAACATTTCCTACATGTCCTCACTGTCTGCATTTATTGGCAACAGCTGATCTTACTCCCTTTAGCACGCACGGAAATCAATCATTCTTTAACCTGATCAAATCTCAGTTTCAATCACAACCAGCTGTTCCAGGAAAGGACACTGATCCTGATCGCTTCCCGAATGAAGGTCGCAAGGTTTTGTTGTTCTCGGATAGTCGACAGAGGGCTGCTAAATTAGCAAGAGATATGTCCGACGCTTCAGATGTTATGGCAGCAAGACAGCTATTTGCATTAGCCATAAATGAAATGGAAAATAACACCGTTGAACAGTCAATGAATAGTCTCTATGACTATTTCTGTTTGGCAGCTGCAAAGAATCACGTGCATATTTTCCATAATGAAGAACGCGAAAAGTTTGCTGCCGATTGCAATACTACTCTTAGCAGTTTTAAGCGTTCTGAAAAGCGTGGAATGTCATATTCACCACGATTTACTATAGATAATGCACCTAAGAAGATGCAGGAATACTTGTTAACTTTATATGCTGGTAGATATAATACGCTCTTTGATTCAGCTACCAGCTGGATTGAACCAACTGACAGAGCATTGTTTGATGCTATGGATTCATTAGAGGAAAACGGTATTACCATAAGCGAGGATGAATTCCTCGAATTATTTAATGCTTGGATTATTTCTGTTTGCGATGTTGCCACTGGTTTAGGGCATACCATCTTGGATGATATCAGACTTCAGGTGAGACCCAATTATCAAGGTTATGGATTAGATAAGGACTGGAAATTCTCAAAGAAAATATGTGAAGTAATGGGGTGGGATGAAGAAAATGCACCTCTAATTTGGACTAGAGTTTTCCGAGAGGCTTTTTTGGATGTTGGTCAATCAAACAACGGAAAGCTTTATATAGATTTGTCTAGAGTAAAGCCTCGCTTTAATCCAAATAAGCAATGGTATCGTTGCAGTCAGTGTTCAGAAATAACACCATATATGCTAAAAGGACGCTGCCCGAGTTGTGCATCATCCAATATACATATGATGGAGAAAAGTGAATACTCTTCGCTTGATTTCTGGCGCAAACCAGTTGAACAAGCCCTAAATGGTGATCGAATTCACGTTATTGATACTGAGGAACACACTGCTCAGCTATCTCATAAAGATCAGCGCGATGATATGTGGAGTATTACAGAGCAATACGAACTGAGATTTCAGGATTTGGTTTCAGAAAATGAAGATCCTGTAGATATTTTGAGCAGCACAACCACAATGGAAGTCGGTATTGATATTGGTTCGTTGGTAGCAGTTGGATTAAGAAATATACCACCTATGCGAGAAAACTATCAACAGAGAGCTGGTCGTGCCGGAAGACGCGGTTCAAGTTTATCTACAATTGTTACCTTTTGTGAAGGCGGACCACATGACACCCTTTATTTCAATGATCCTGTTCCAATGTTTAGAGGTGATCCTCGAAAGCCATGGATAGATATAAAAAGTGAAAAACTGCTTCAACGCCACTATACTATGGTTATATTGCAAGAATTCCTTGCAAGTATAAAGCGAAGTGTAGATGAAATCTCAGCAATAGAATTCTTAGACAAGTATTTAGAGCAATTCATTGATTATGTAAGTAAATATTCGTTTTCAAAAGATGACTTGCTTCTACCAACAAAAAGAAGCTTTGACATAAACGAGCACATACAATCGCTCTCTGCTTCATTGAATAATCTTAAGGTTAAGCGGGCTGATCATCCAGAATTGTTCGGTGAAGGAAGCGATGATTTGAAATCGCTGTTGGATGCTTTATATGAAGAAGGCATTATTCCAACTTATTCATTTCCTAAGAATGTTGTTAGCACATACATTACAGATTCCTATGGAAAAACTAAATACGAAGTGGAGCGTGGTTTAGATATAGCTATTAGTGAATATGCTCCAGGAAGATCTATCGTTGTTGATAAGCAGACATATCAAATAGGTGGTTTCTACTATCCGGGTAGTGAGCGAAAAGCGGGTCAAACTTTAACACCTGCAAAGTCTTATGTCGAGGATCCAAACTACGTAAAGAGATTGCTTACTTGTGTAAACTGTGGTTGGTTTGGACTAGAAAAAGACAATTACAGTACATGTCCGTTTTGTGGAAATAAGGAAATAGTAGAGACTCGCCCGATGTTAAGACCTTGGGGTTTTGCACCTAAGGATGCAAAAGCTATTCCTTTTGCTCAACTAAACGAGGAATACTCAAGTACTCAAACACCACTTTATTCCACTTTGTCCGATTCGAATAATATCGAATTAATAGGTGGATATAAATATTTAAGAAAATCATCCAGATCAAATCAGCGCATTATAATGGTGAATACAGGCCGAGAATCTAAAGGCTTTATGGTTTGTGAGGACTGCGGTGCAGCTATGCCAGGTTGTGATGAACAGGCTTTAAATGATGTGAACAGGCCATACAACTCTCGCTTTGCTCGCAGCAAATGTCGTCATTCAAATGCTATTAACGTTAGTCTTGGCTATGACTTTGTTACAGATATGATGGTTTTGGAATTCGAACTGGATCCCAGTTTGATTTCTGCAGAACGATATGCAAATCCATGGATCAGTATGGCTGCTCAATCCCTAGCAGAAGCAATCAGATTAGCTGCAAGTAAAGAATTAGATATTGAGTTTACAGAATTAGTTACTGGATATCGTTTCAGAACTAATGAGCAAGGTGCATTCATTGATGTTTATTTGTATGACAGTCTTTCAAGCGGCGCTGGTTATTCCGATGCCGTGTCCCACGATATTGAGAAGCTGCTTATTAGTGTTAATAATATTCTTGTTCAATGTGATTGTGAGTCTAGTTGCTATAAGTGTCTTAAGCACTATAGGAATCAAATGGTTCATGGTTTATTGAACCGAAAAGCTGCAAGTCAATTGCTGGAATGGGGTAGGACAGGTAAGATTGCTGACGCCTTATCTTTCGAAGAACAAAAAAACTTAATTCAACCCCTGAAGGGCATTCTTGAATATTCCGAGTGTGAACTTGCATTTGATAACGGAACGATTATTGTTACCAACAATGAAAAGCAAATGAAGATAGTTGTTTATCCTGCCATGTGGGTTGAACCTGAATCTAAAGATACTATTTTTATCAGTGATTACTTTGCAAGATATGCAAAACCATATGCCTTGAAGAAAATCATAGATGTTATGAATAAGTAAGTGTATTTGCTATTTGTTCTTCTTGATTTAGATTAATTATCTGTAAATCAAAGCAAGATATAAGCCCAAGAGCAATTATGCTCTTGGGCTTTTTGATCCTTATTCGTCATCTGGTCCAACAATGCTTAATCGGTCTCTATCTTCTTGCATATATTGTTCAAACTTATCCATTTCCTGCCGCTTGAGATCATTCGTGACATTGACGTCGGGATTTCGTTGGTGTAACCCATAGCGAATTCTACCCATATCTACATCATTCTACCCCCACACCAGTGCGATTACGACTGAGTTTTGTATAGTTCTACTCAGTTCTACGTGTGGAATATCATCATTGGCGTGGTATTTGGTGTAGTGGTGTGGTGTAAACTTATACTGCTCGTAACGTAAAATGAAATAAACTCAAGTGTTCTGTTGTCAAGCACCTGTATTATTCCTCCAATACAAACACGTTCACGAACCTCGCTGGCGTAACCAATAGCGCTTTCTACCATTATCTTCATCCGCATTATAATCAATGGTGTGGTTTTAGGGTGGTGCCGTAAAACCGATGAATTGATTACTTCGGATAACTGTTTATACAGAGAACTATAAGATTTCACCGATTATTGCAGATTTATAGTAGTTTCACGATTCTGTAAGACGGTGTGATTTCTTTGCGTTTGATTGCAAGATCCATAAAATATTGAGGACTCTTTTTAAAAACCTCCCAATTAACAACCTGAATATATCCGTTATCAATATTGCTTTTTACTATAGGGAATAGTTGCGATATGCTATAATATCTATAGTTTCCATACTTATCTGGGAGTATAACAGCCAATATAGCATTGCTATGACTTGTTCGATCATTTCGTGTTGTTTCGCGGAGCGAATAAGATATTTCCCAAGGAATCCATTGAGATTTTTGCCATTTTCCTTCTTCTTTCATGTTGGGAGAAATAAGAAGAATGGTAATAGTACTGTCATATATTTTATTTTTAAGGTGATTCCAAATTGCATTTTCACTCCAAGAAGATATGTCTTCGTCACTATCTTCACCTTTATATATATCATCGTTTGAGAGAATATATTTTCGAATGTAATCAACATAATCACACGGCCAAGTTGGTGGTGTTACACCCCAAAGAGATTGAACATTATTATCTTTATATTTATATGAAACAAATACTTTACGTCCCATTATATTGTCTCCTTAATCTTTAATACTATTACAACAACAAGAATCAAAACCATAAAAGGATAAAACAGAAGGATACTTGGAGAGAAAACACAATCTATGATTCTTGCTTTTGCTAGTTTTCTATTATTTGTAAGATCCATAGAAAAATCGATGCGGTGTTTTCCGCTACGTACTTGTTCATATAAATATCGGTATTTCTTTTCAAGAATTAAATAATATGTATCCATACAGGCAAAAGCTAAGACAGGAATAAATGAAAGAATCAATATAGTTACATTTATTCCGCTATAACTCAAAGTGGAAATCCCAGCAACTATTGTAGCTGCAAAGCCCTTAAAAATCGCAGAAATAGTGGACATTCTGCAAATGGGTTCCTGTATCATTTGCAAATACTCTGTTTTTTTGTCATTTGAAGGTTCACTTCCAACATCTTTTATGCTTTTTTGTTTTGACATACTGCATACTCCTACATATAAGATTGTATTTGTTTTATTTTCTCAAAAATATTCAGAAATAAAACGCCGTTAATGGGACAGTTTTTAGGTTGAGAGCGACGTTGGGAGCGAGAAAAAATGGATTAGCGTTGTTTGAAGGCTGAATTAGTGACCATAAACTTGAAAGTTGTAGCAAGATGTGACATTTTTGTGCCGCGTAAATTGGTATAATTATTAGAAATAAAAAATGGAAGTGCATTTATGAATGAAGTAACAACCAGCCAAGAGTTGTTTAACCATCTCTTTGAGGCTTGTAACATATTAAGAGGTCCAATTAATCAGGATGAGTATAAAAGCTATGTAACTCCTATCCTGTTTTTCAAGCGGTTATCTGATGTTTACGACGAAGAAACTCAAATAGCGTTAAAAGAATCTGATGGTGACGAGGAGTATGCAGCATTCCCGGAAAACCATAGTTTTGTTATCCCTGACGGATGCCATTGGAATGATGTAAGAGAGACCAGCGAAAATGTTGGTTCGGCAATAGTTAATGCTATGTATGGAATTGAACGTGCCAATCCCGACCGTCTTTCCGGTGTGTTTAGCAGTTTCGATGATGCTACGTGGACAGATAAAACCAAGTTAAGCGATGAACGACTTAAAAATCTTGTAGAGCATATGTCGAAGATACGAGTTGGAAACAACGATTATGCGGCGGATGTTATGGGCGATGCTTACGAGTATTTGATTAAGAAATTTGCCGATCTTTCAAAGAAAAATGCGGGTGAGTTCTATACTCCAAGAACGATTGTTAAATTGCTGGTAATGCTTATGTCTCCTCAGGCAGGAGAGACAGTCTATGATCCTGCATGCGGTACCGGAGGCATGCTTATTGAAGCGATTCGTTATATGAATAACGACCAACTTACATACGGCAAGATTTATGGTCAAGAGAAGAATCTATCTACATCTGCTATCGCAAGAATGAATTTGTTTCTACATGGCGCAAGGGATTTTAAAGTTACTCAAGGCGATACATTGAGATCTCCTAACTATATTAACAATGGTCAATTACAAACTTTTGATTGTGTTATAGCTAATCCGCCTTTTGGGCTTAAGAACTGGGGCGCAGATGCTTTTGAAACAGATCTTTACGGTCGTAATATTTGGGGTTGTCCTTCTGATTCCAATGCCGACTATGCATGGTTGCAGCATATGATTAAGTCCATGAATCCAGCAACAGGTCGAGTGGCTGTTGTTATGCCCCAGGGTGTGTTGTTCCATGGCGGCAAAGAGGGTGAGATTCGAAAACAGATAATTGAATCAGATAAGATTGAATGCGTCATTACTCTGGTTGGTGGTGTTTTCTATGGTGCTGGCGTTTCGGCATGTCTCTTGTTGCTGAATAATCAAAAGGTTCCAGAGCACAAAGACAAAATCTGTATGATTGATGCTACGAGTATATATACTCCGGCCAGAGCACAGAACTTTATGTCAGAAGACGATATTCAGAAAGTGTTTAACCTATATTCGAATTATAAAGATGTACTGGAATATGTGAGAATCGTCGATGTTGAAGATATCAGAAAGAAAGATTACGCGCTTTCTGTAAACACATATATTCAAAAGAAAGAACAGGAAGTCGTTGATCCTGCTGTAGTTCGTCAGAAGTATTTTGATGCCTTGAAAGAAGTCAAAGAGGCAGAAGAAAAAATGAAAAAACTCTTAATTGAAGGCGGTTATATAAATGAGTAATAGAATCTCTATGGAAGAATTAGAATCATATTTGTGGGGTTCTGCTGTTCTGCTTAGAACTAGTATAGACGCAGGTGCCTATAAACAATATATATTTCCGCTTTTATTCTTCAAACGTATTTGTGATGTTTATGATGAAGAATGCGAGAAGATTCTCGAAGAATATGATGGAGATGAAAGTGCTCTGGAATGGGAAGAAAACCATCTATTTATAGTGCCCAAGGGTGCTCACTGGAACGATGTAAGATCAAAAACAGAAAATATTGGCGCAGCACTCGTTGATGCATTCTCGAAAATTCAGAATGCTAATAATGAAAAACTTCAAGGAGTTTTTGGAGATGCAGCATGGACAAATAAAAATCGACTTCCAGATAGACTGTTGAAAGATCTTATCGAACATTTTAGTTCGAAAACTCTCTCATTGGAAAACTGCCCGGAAGATGAACTTGGTCAGGGTTATGAGTATCTGATTAAGAAGTTCGCAGATGATAGTGGCCATACTGCACAAGAGTTTTACACTAATCGTACAGTTGTGCATTTAATGACGGAAATGCTTAAACCTCAATCTGGTGAAAGCATATACGATCCAACGTGTGGTTCGGCGGGAATGTTAATATCTGCTATTGCATACTTGAAGGAAAAAGGTCAGGAATGGCGAAATGTAAAAGTATATGGGCAAGAAATAAACTCGCTTACTTCTGCTATTGGAAAAATGAATTTGTTTCTTCATGGCGTAAGGGATTTTTCCATTATCAATGATGATACTTTGGTACGACCAGCTTTTATTGAGAATGGACAGTTAAAGCGTTTTAATCTAGTATTGGCAAATCCTCCATACTCAATAAGCCAATGGGATAGAGATGCATTTGCATCTGATAAATATGGTCGTAACTTTTTAGGTGTTCCACCGCAAGGAATGGCAGATTTTGCGTTTTTACAGCATATTTTGAAGAGTTTAAGCACTAATAATGGACGATGCGCGATTCTATTGCCACGTGGAATACTAAGTCGATATGCAGAGATTCAATTAAGGGAAAATTTGGTGAAGAGCGATTTGGTTGATACAGTTATTGCTGTTGGGAAAGGCCTTTTTTATAATTCGCCAATGGAAGCATGCATACTTGTTTGTAAAACGAATAAGCCTCAAAATAGAAAGCATAAAGTGTTATTTATAAATGCTTCTGACTATACAACAAGAATATCAAAACAGAGTTATTTATCTGACGAGCATATCACAATCATTGCTGATACATTTGAAAAGTTTGAAGAAATACCAGATTTTTCTAAAATAGTCGACAATGACGAAATTATCAAAAACGATTCGTCGTTAAGTGTCACATTGTATGTTCCCAAATCATTAGATGATGAAAATGATATTGATGTTGATAAACCCTCTGTTGAAGAGTGCTTAAATGTCTGGAGAAAACAGTCAAAGCTGTTTCACCATGAATATGAGATGTTATCTGACATAGTAATGGGAGGCAATCGTGAGAGTTAAATTAGGTGATGTAATAAACAAGGTAGTGGAAAACGTTGATAGACACAATACGGATTTAGAGTTTTATGTTGGTGGTGAACACATAATAAGCGAATCTATTTGTATATATGATGGTGGAATGCTTGATTCAGAAAAAGGAAAAACTCTTGGATATCAGTTCCAGTTTAGATTTTGCAAAGATGATGTGCTATTTATGACAAAGAATCCATATTTAAAAAAATGCGCTAAAGTATGTTTTGATGGAATCTGTTCAATAGCAACTTTTGTTCTTCGAACTAAAGATGAGAATGTAGTATCGCAACGTTTTTTGCCAATTTTACTTCAGACATCTTCTTTTTGGGATTACCTAGAGGCAAATAAGAGTGGTTCTGTAAATTATTTTATAACATGGAAAACATTGTCAGCTTATGAATTTGACCTGCCTTCAATTGAGAAACAGCACAAAATAGCTGATTTAGCATGGTCGATTGAGCGGACAAAGCTTTCATATGAAAGCTTAATTAAAGCTACGGATGATTTGGTCAAATCTCAATTTATCGAGATGTTTGGGGATCCAATTGAAAACCCGTTAGGAATTAAAAAGTGTGAATTGCAAGAGTTTATTTCTGCTGATTGTTCGATAAGTTACGGCATAGTAAAAACTGAGGATGATGTACCAGATGGGGTTCCAGTTTTTAGACCAGTTGATATCGTAAATGGAAGACGTCCGCAGCTATCTGAATTAAAGAAAACATCACACGAGATTTCAGATACGTACAAGCGCTCGATCCTTACCGGTAGGGATATGCTTATAACCGTTAGAGCAAATATTGCTGATACGTTGATTGTAGATGATGAGTTCAAGGGATGTAATGTGGGAAGAGGTATTGTACCTATAAGGACAAATGAAGAGGTTATGAGTCTTGACTTTCTTAGAGCTCAGATAGAATACACGACTATGAAAGATCACATTAAGTCATTTGCTAAAGGGGTAACATTACTGGGACTTAACATGGCTGATTTGAGGAAGATAGAGTTTATTATACCTAATAGAGATCAACAAGATGCCTTTGTTAAGATAGTTAAACAGAGCGATAAATCAAAATTTGAATTAAAAAAAGCAATATCTCATTTGACGATATTATATAAGCAGATAATTAGAGAGAGTCTTGGTTAAGTCATGAGGATGTCCTTTGTTGTGTTATGAAAAAAGTAGTAACCCAAGGAGGATTGAATTATGATAAATCAAGTAATAACCAATATCCAAAACGAGCTTTGTGATGTTTTGGATGAAATTCAAATGCAAAAGCTTCTACAGTCACTCAACAAACACCTGCCCAAGCTCGCAAATAACAGAAATTGTAATAAAAGCAACAGCCTTGAATATCTTCCATTATTTATTTCTGCCAAACGAGTTGAGGGTTGTTCAGAAAAGTCTCTTAGATATTATGAATCTACAATTCGTAATATGATTGATGCTATTAACAAACCTGCATGTCTTATTACTACGGAAGAACTTCGTGCATATTTAGATTCATACCAGAGAAAAGGTACTATCAGCAAAGTTACACTAGATAATGTGCGCCGCATACTATCTAGTTTTTTCTCATGGCTGGAAGATGAGGATTATATTTTAAAGAGTCCGGTACGGCGAATTCATAAAGTTAAGACTGGAGTAACAGTAAAGGAAACGTACACAGATGAAAACCTTGAGTTGATGCGAGACCATTGTAATAATCTTAGAGATCTTGCAATGATAGACCTTTTAGCATCTACAGGGATCAGAGTAGGCGAGCTGGTTAGAATTAATATTCAAGATATTGATTTTGAGAAACGAGAATGCATTGTTTTCGGAAAGGGTAATAAGGAACGCAAAGTATATTTTGATGCTCGAACGAAGATACATTTGCAAAAATACATTAGAGAACGACTAGATAACAATGAAGCATTATTTGTTTCTCTTCTGTATCCCTTTGAACGTTTAAAAATTAGTGGTGTTGAAATCAGATTGCGTAAAATTGGTAGAGAATTAGATTTAATGAAAGTACATCCTCACAAATTTAGAAGGACCCTAGCTACTATGGCTATTGATAAGGGCATGCCAATTGAACAAGTACAGCAATTGCTAGGCCATCAGAGTATTGATACTACTCTGCAGTATGCAATGGTTAATCAGAATAATGTAAAAGAATCTCACAGAAAGTATATTGGTTAATATCGGAAATATCCTATCTCAATTTATCGAGATGTTCGGTGTGCCTTTTCAGAACGAAAAAGGATGGCAAACGCAATCCCTGGATGAGGTTTGTACTTACCTGACTGATGGCTCGCACTACAGTCCTAAAGAGGATACAAATGGAATTTATCCGATGCTTACTGTAAAAGATATGACGGAGCGAGGATTTGATTATGAGGAATGCAAGCTTATAGGAGAGGAAGAATATGCCAAAATGGTAGCTAATGGATGTGTTCCTAAAGTTGGAGATGTTTTGGTGGCAAAGGATGGTAGTTACTTTAAGACGGCTTTTGTAATAGAGGATGAAAGAGATCAGGCAGTGTTATCTTCTATAGCGATTTTGCGTCCAGATAAGGCAAAAATGATTCCACGTTTTATGAGAGAATATCTTATGTCTGGAAAAGTATTAGCGGCAGTAGAAAGTGAGTATATCACTGGAACAGCGATTAAAAGAGTTATTTTGAAAAAACTAAAAACTATGCCAATCTATATTCCGCCAATTTCACTGCAAGAAAACTATGTCGCACTGGTGGAACAGAGCGATAAATCAAAATTTAACGTTCAAATCTCAATTTATCGAGATGTTTGGGGATTTGCGTGAGAATTCAAAAGGATATGATTTAAAACCATTATCGGGACTTCTGCTTATAGAACGAGGTGGATCTCCGAGACCGATTGCTGACTTTGTTACTGACGCTGCTGACGGAGTGAATTGGATCAAAATTGGGGATGCGAACGAAGGTTCAATTTACATTACGCATACGAAAGAAAAGATCAAGCCAGAGGGAGCGAAAAAGTCACGCTACGTTAAACCGGGGGATTTTCTTCTAAGTAATTCCATGAGTTTTGGCCATCCTTACATACTGACAATAGATGGGTATATTCATGACGGATGGCTTGTACTGAGAGATGAAAAGGGCGTGTTTGACAAGAAATTCTTGTATGCATTGCTTTCAAGTAGTTATGCTGCATCGTCATTTGAGGCTATGGCAGCCGGTAGTGTTGTTAAGAATCTAAACAAAGATCTGGTCGGGCGGCTTACTGTTCCTGTTCCTGTGATGGAAGAGCAAAAACGGTATGCGGACTTTTTGGAACAGAGCGATAAATCAAAATGTGTTGTTCAAACTATCTTAACTTTTGCAATGTATAATACATATTAGATGATTTTTACTGTTGAGGGTCTGCTTATGATGACTGAAGATACCTTAGAACAAATGCTTATTGTCACCCTTCAGAAGAATGGATGGTCTTATATTCCTGCAGAACAGATGCCACGTCAGGATTCAGATGTTATGGTGGAATCTATGGTTAAGTCTGCGTTAATAAGGCTAAACCCGGAAATTGCAGAGGAACCTAGTCGTGCTGACGAAGTCATATACAAGCTTCGTTCATTGATCCTTTCGGTACAACCTCATAATTTGATAGCTCAGAACGAGAGATTTAAGAAATTGATATTTGAGGAAAATTCATTTCCCTTCGGAAAAGATGGAAGAATGGTTCCTATAAAATTCTTTGGAACTATGACCAGAGAGAATCTTGCTAAGAATGAATATGTTGTAACCAATCAGTGGAGTTTTCCTACTAAGGAAGGCGGGAAACGTTTAGATCTGGTATTGTTGGTAAACGGTTTTCCTTTAGCTATAGGCGAGTTGAAGACACCTTTTAGAGATAGTGTAACCTGGTTAGATGGAGCTCAGGATATTGCTAAGTACGAACAGAGCATTCCTCAAATGTTTGTAACTAATGTGTTTAACTTTGCCTCAGAAGGCAAGAGCTATCGTTATGGATCTATTAACATGCCTGTAAGTATGTGGGGGCCTTGGCATAATGCAGAGGATAAAACAGAAGGAACACTGATATCTGTACAAAAAAGCATAGTGGATATGATTACTCCTGAGAAGATCATGGATATCTTTCAGTTCTTCACTATGTTTGCTACAGACAAAAAGTATCGCAAGTACAAGATAATATGCCGTTATCAGCAGTATGAAGGTGCTAATTTAATTGTTGAAAGAGTTAAAGCTGGTTACCCCAAGAAGGGTTTAATTTGGCATTTTCAAGGTTCCGGAAAGTCACTGCTGATGGTTTTTGCAGCATATAAGCTCCGAATGCTTCCCGAGTTAAAGAATCCTTCTGTTGTCATAGTAGATGACCGCTTGGATCTCGAAACGCAGATTACAGCAACTTTCAATGCCAGCGATATTCCTAATATGGCCGCAGCAAGAACCAAAGAGGAGCTTATTAAGTTCTTTAAAGGAGATATGCGTAAGATCCTTATTACTACAATATTCCGTTTTGGTGATGTAGACAGTTGTTTGAATGAAAGTAGCAATATTATTTTGATGGTAGATGAGGCTCATAGAACTCAGGAAGGTGATCTGGGTGAAAAGATGCGCGTCGCATTACCTAATGCCTTTTTCTTTGGATTGACTGGAACTCCAATCAATAGGATTGATAAAAATACATTCAGAACTTTTGGTGCTGTTGAGGACAAGAGTGGATATATGAGTAAGTATTCATTCTCTGATTCCATCAGAGATGGTGCTACACTGCCTTTGAAGTTCGAAGCTGTTCCGGTAGAGTTGCACGTTGATAAAGATAAGATCAACGAAGAATTTGAATTGATGACAGCTGAATTGAGCACAGAAGATAAAGCTGAACTTTCAAAGCGAGTTAACATGAAGGCTATTATGTATGACCGCAATCGCATACGAAAGGTATGTGAGCATATTGCCAAGCATTATCGTGAAAAGATTGAACCTAACGGTTATAAAGGCCAGGTTGTTGTATACGACCGTGAATGCTGTCTGATGTATAAAGAAGAATTGGACAAGCTTCTTGGACCAGACGCAAGCACTATTGTAATGGATACAAATAATGACAAGGCTGATAGATATAAAGCCTATCGTCGAGATCGTGATGAAGAGGCAAAGGTTTTGGATTATTATCGTGATCCACATAGTCCATTAAAACTTGTCATTGTTACTGCCAAACTTTTAACCGGATTTGACGCCCCGATTCTTCAGGTTATGTATTTAGATAAGCCGATGAAGGATCATAATTTGCTTCAGGCTATATGCCGTACGAATAGAACATATGATGATGGTAAATCCTTCGGTTTGATTGTTGATTATATTGGTATATTCGACAATGTGGCTACAGCGCTTAACTTTGACGAAGAAAGCATGAAGAAAGTAATCTCTAATATCGATGAAGTTAAGAAGAAACTCCCAAGTTTAGTAGATGACTGTATGCAATTCTTTGTGGGAATACCCACAGACAAAGATGATTGGGAAGTGTTATTAGAGGCACAAGAAAGATTGCCTGACGATAATACCAAAGACAAGTTTGCTGCTTACTTTAGAGTGTTAAACAGAGCTTGGGAGGCATTATCTCCGGATCCTGTACTTAGTGATTATCAGCAGAAGTATAAGTGGCTTGCTAAGATTTATCAGTCTGTAAAGCCAACAGATGATAGAGGAGCGTTAGTTTGGGCTGCATTTGGTGCAAAAACTATGGAACTGGTTCATCAGAACATTACTGTAGGTGATGCTGATGAGACTCAGGAAATCATTACAATGGATGCAGAACTTATTGATGATTTTATAAAAGCTCAGAAGGATATAAATAAGACAACCAAGCACATAGAGATTAATCTTGTGGCAATTATCCAGCGGCATTCTAATGATCCTAAGTACATTGCACTTGGAGAAAAACTTGAAAAATTGAGAGATCAGCATAAACAGGGATTAATTGGAAGTATCGAATTCCTGAAAATGTTGTTATCACTTGCTCGTGAAGCAGCACGTGCTGAGAGGGAAGTTGTCCCTGAAGAAGAAATAGACAAAGGCAAAGCTGCTTTAACCGAGTTGTTTAATGGCGTTAGGAACGATAAAACTCCGATTATCGTTGAGCGTGTTGTTAACGATATAGATGGCATCGTTAAAATTGTTCGTTTCGCTGGCTGGCAGAGCACTACTGAAGGAAAAAAAGAAGTAAAGAAAGCGCTTCGAAGTATTATTTGGATTAAGTATAAGATTAAGGATCAGGATGTTTTTGATAGGGCATATGATTATATTGAACAGTACTATTAGTTTTAAAGAAAAACAACAAAATGATATGTGCATTAAAGTTCTATAAAGATTAAAAAAGCAACCGAGGTTAAGGTAATGGCAAAACTATTTAGTGCAGAAAAGGTCAGTTTGAAGAATAATCCTGAAATAAAAGAAGATGTCATTCAACAATTCATTTTTGATAACCCTCAAGTCCTGGGTTTAGGCGATCTTACGCCTATTAGAAGAGAAAAAACTCAACCTTCTGGTGGAAGGCTTGATATTCTTATGGGTGATGATAATGACACAAGATATGAAATAGAGATTCAACTTGGTGCGACTGATCCTAGTCATATTATTAGAACTATTGAATACTGGGATAATGAGAGAAAGAGATATCCTCAATATGATCACTGCGCTGTCATTGTTGCAGAAGAGATTACCGGACGGTTTATGAATGTTATTCAGCTGTTCAATGGCTCTATTCCTCTCATTGCTTTACAGATGCAGGCGACAAGGATTGGTGATGATATTCAACTAAGTTTTGTGAAAGTACTTGACCGTATCTCTCTTGGAACGGATGAGGAAGAAGAGACCGAGCCTACAGACAGGAACTATTGGGAAAAGAAGAGTTCTGTTCTTAAATATGTTGATACCATTTTCAAAGATGTATCACAGTATGCTCCCGGCTTTGAATTGAAGTATAACAAGTTTTATATTGGCTTAGCAAAAAACGGTACTGCTTCTAATTTCATATACTTTAGACCCAAGAAGAAGTTTATTTATATCCTCGCAAAATGTCCTGAAACTTCTGAAAGAAGCGAAATGCTTGATAACTCTGACCTAGAGTGGATATATGGTTCCAGAAGCAGGGCGTATCGCATAAAAATCAACAAGATAGATGAATACAAGAATAATAAGACACTAATCGAATCATTCATACGCGATGCTATGGAACATCGCAATATAGAGGTGTGACAGATAGTGGTTTCAAGATATGGTTGAAGGAGATTGAATATGAAGCTCGGGAAGTTAAAAGAGATTGAAATCAGGACTGTATGGGCACACGAACAGTATGATTTTTCAAAGTGGCTTTCAGAAGAAGAAAATATAAAAGAATTAGGTGATGTACTCAACCTTTCACTAACCGATATTGAAACAGAGAAGTTCGTAGGAAGTTATCGTTGCGATATTGTCTGCAAAGACGAGCTTACCGGGAAGACCGTGCTGATTGAGAACCAGTTGGAAGCAACTAATCATGAGCATCTTGGAAAAACAATAACGTATGCATCGGGCCTTGATGCCAGTGTAGTAGTTTGGGTAGTTGCAAGTGCTAGAGAAGAACATGCTAGTGCTATTGAATGGCTGAATAAGCATACAACATCCGATGTGGATTTCTTTCTGCTTGAAGTCCATGCATACAAAATCGGGGATTCTGCTCCAGCTCCTATGTTTAAGGTTATTGAGCAACCTAATGATTTTGCAAAAACTGTAAGGGCCTATGCAAATAGTGGCGAATTGAACGATTCGCAAATAAAGCGTCTTGAATTTTGGAATAAGCTTAATGATGCATTAGATCAAAAAGGGAAGCCATTCAATAAGCATAAAGCTACAACTGATCATTGGTATACCGTGGCTGTTGGATCTTCCCAATGCTATATTTCAATAGACTTAGTAAACAAAGAACATAAAATTCGTGTTGGATTATGGGTTACAGACAACAAAGAAATGTTTGATATGTTCTATAGTCATCGTGAAGAAATTGAAAAGGTGTTTGGAGAATCGTTGGAGTGGGATAGGCTGGACAACAAAAAAGCATCTATTTTCTCAGCAAGCATTCCCGGATTGGATTTTAATAAACAAGACAACTATTCAGAATTGATTGATATGACTATAGAAAAAGTTGTAAAGCTAAGAGAAGCAATAAAACCATTCTTAAGCTAAAACGATTGATTTAGCGTCAAGAATTGTTCTCATATAATAAAGGTTTTTTTAATGACTGAAAAAGGAATGTGGTTTATGTCAGAGATCAAATGCATTTTTAACGGATTATCAGAACATGATATGGACATGATGTTCCTCCAGTTGTTTTCAATTGACCCTGGTTTCGCAAGATTGTTTCTCAATATGACACCATTTTGTGAAGATGATTTCAGCATTGATAGCATAGAACTTTCCAAAGCAGACCTGAAACTTGGAGAATCAGATATAACAGTTTTGCTGACTGCTAGTAAGAAGAAAGTCGCATTGTTGATAGAGGATAAGATTGATGCTATTGCTATGCCGGAACAAGCCTCTAGATACATTAAACGCGGTGATAAGGACAAAAAGAAAGGTGAATATGATGCATATTTCAGTTTTATTGTTTGTCCTCAGAAATACTACGATAATAACGAAGAGGCACACAAGTATCCTAATGTAATTACTTATGAGACGATTAGGAAATACCTTAGTACTAAGGATTCTCCAATTTACTGCACATACTGTCAACAATTAGATCAGGCAATAGAGAAAGCAAAGAGGCCTCCCAAGGTTGAAGTTGATGAAAACGCTAACCGTTTCTTTAGAAAATATAAAGATTATCAGGAAGAGAATTACCCTGAACTGAATCTTACAACCAAGCGTGATGCAAATGGTTATTGGGCACACTATACGACCAGATTTGGTACTGTTTATTTATATCATAAGATTGAGACTGGCTTTATTGACCTTACATTTAATAAAGCTTCAGATCATCTAGACGAGTTGACTATAGTTGCAGAATGGCTAAGAAAACATGGCTTCGAAAGCGTAAGTGCTGTTAAAACTGGTATGGCTGGCGCTCTCCGCGTTATCGTTCCAAAATTGAACAACCAGATTCCTTTTGAAGAAAACGATAATGATAAAATAGAAACCTGCTTCAGGACTATCAGTAAGTTAATTGAAGCAGTTAACGTTTTTGGCGTGGCTACTGGCATCTCAGATTTGAAATAACTCGATTTTACTTGTATCCCTTTGGATGATTTTTTCTGATAGTATTCCAAAGCCTTCTTTATATATTCTGTGGTCTTATCATTAGTTCAAGGGTTTCATCGTCGGGACGGCGCCCGAGAAGTCAATATGTTTTGCGTGTTACGGGATAAATATATCATTTGGTCAAATGTGTTCCCCCGATGGTTCGAAAATGGTTATTCCCAATCTTTAGTTTTTCTTTAGGATTGGTGAATAATTATCTTAAATTCCTCCAGTAAACTGACAGTATCAAAATGAAAGGAACTGCCAAAATGAGTGAAGTAATCCTCGAGACAAGGAATCTTACCAAGAAGTACAGGGATCAGTACGCACTTAAGGATGTGAGTATTTCTTTAAAGAAGAACCACATCTATGGTTTTATTGGGGAGAACGGTGCGGGTAAGAGTACATTTATGAAGATAGTCGCAGGTCTTATTTTCCCGACAGATGGTGACATGACACTGATGGGCGAGACGGATCCTGCAGCAATAGAAAAGAAGCGCAAGCTTGTGGGAACCATGATCGAAGGCCCCTACATGTATCCCGGATATACGGTCAGGCAGAATGTCGAGCTGCAGAGGCTCCTGGTCGGAAATCCCGATGAATCCGCAACTGACAGGATCATTGAGAAGGTCGGCCTGGGAGATTCCAAAAAGAAAAAGGCCAAAAAGCTTTCCATGGGCATGAAGCAGAGGCTCGGCATTGCAATGGCCTTGATCGGCAATCCCAAGCTGCTTATCCTCGATGAACCGATCAACGGGCTCGACCCCAAAAATATCGTAACGCTCAGGCATATGCTCAAACAGATCCGTGACGACAACGACTGCACGATCTTTATTTCGAGCCATATCTTAAGCGAGCTCTACCTGCTGGCGACAGATTTCATCTTTATACATAAGGGAAAGATAGTCGACACCGCAACACATGAGGAGCTGGAAGAAAAATGCAGCCAGTATATCCTGGTCAGGGACAACAACATTCCCGCCAGATAAAAGAATATGCTCCGAAAACAGTCATTTAGTCTAAGTCGGGAATCGTGCCAAACTCTTCCAGCAACTCATTGCCTTCGTAGATTTTTATGTATTGGATACCCAAATAGTCATCGTTGTCGCAACCATAAAAATAATAGATGTAAATAACATACTTTTCGGAATCTTCAGTGATTATGTTGTATTTAACATATGAGGCATAGATGTCACTTTTATATGGAACTTCTAAGGCTTCAGAATTGATGCTTTTTACATCACCCTCGATGTATCCGAAGGTGGTTGCCGCATCTTCTTTTTCGAGCGCATCGCCGGAATAGCTTTCTTTTGCAAACAGGTAGGCGAGCTGGTCAGAATTCTTAGCGTACAAAGACGAAAAAATGCTTGAATTATAATATTCCAATGGTTTAGCATAGGGCATGCTGTTTAGCATTGCAGACGTAAGGGCGAACATTCCGAAATAGAACACAAGCAAAATGCTGCCAAAGAGCATAATGCCGCCGCCAACAATGCCGCCTATTCTCCTTTTACCCTTAATCGTTTTAATGATGGAGATCACGAGAAGAGCGGTGCCTCCTGCAAACAGAAGAAACCCTACTATTACTCCGATGATACCGACTATTGAAATAATGTCTTCTATGGGCATGAAACTCTCTTCCTCAACTTTGTCTTAACGGAATTCCTCGAGCTCTGATCTGTACTTTATGAGCCATTCGTGGGAGTAAACCATTCTGAGTTTTAATGTGGGCGATGCAAGTTGAACGCACCTTCTTACAAAGTATTCCTTTTAAAACATTCTGCCCTGGGTAAATACCACGATCCGCCCGGTGTTGGGATTTACAGCCATGCCGCTTCCGTGTTTTCCGGAGCCCATAGGAGAGTATTCAATGAACTCATAATTATATATGTTGTCGTTGATGACCTCATTGAATGGAATGTTGTTAGATAATTCAGAACCGGATGCCAACGCCTCTGAAACGCTCTTTCCATACCATTCCGTATCTTTGCGGACGGACTGTCTGTTCATGAAATTCTTATAGTCATTGCCTTTAAGGGTAAAAGCATAGATTGAGCAATATTCTGAGAGTGAATTCGTAAAATAGAACTCTGCATCCTCAGCGCCTTCAGGAAGTCCGATGTCCGTCCTTGTGTAAGCATAGGACCTGAATTCCTCATAAGATTTGAAATGTTTTGAACCGAGCTTCATACCGAATTTCGCGTACAGGGCACCAAGGAGGATTACAGCTATGATTACTATGAGTATGGGTTTCTTGCTTCTCATACGTTCTCCTTTGCCAAGTATTTCCTGGCCTTTTCCTTGAATGATACTCCAAAAATGGTGTATCGTTCAATCCGATGCTTGTATAGTAACTCGCAAAATAATCGACTAAGCTCCGGAGTAAAATCCGGAGTTTTTGATGCTCTGAAAAGCAAAGCGGGTCCGGTGAGCACGAAGTTAATCCTTGAGTTTCCATTTAGAGTAATTGTTTCTAATAGTCTCCAAATCTTCGATAGGGTCTGAAAACAGGTGAATATGAGCATCAGTAAATGCCTTTCGGACTATTCGGATGCTTTCTGCTTCCGAGAGCCTTTCAGACAAGCTTACATATTTTATATGCATTGATATATCCTTATCAATGCCTTTATATCTTTATATATGATTACAAAAGAAAACCCTGAGACATATGCTCAGGGAATTTTCTTGTCGTACCTAGTTTTAAAAATGTGCGATTTTTCGGCACATTGGGAGCTTTGTCGTAGTGTTGTCGTAGTATTTGTCGTAGTACGCTTCTACGCAAAAATCACGAACCCAATAAAATAAAGGGTTTCAATGCATCTTTTTAGTCTAAAGGACGCATCGTAGGAAGTTAATTACACTCTCTAAACGAGTTCTCATTTTATGTGTTTGCGTTCTCACTTTTTATGACAGGCAAACCCTTGCTGCTATTACGTTTCCTGACTTTTTGCGTTACCAGGTCACTACAATTTGGTTAAGTAATTGGTACAGTTACCCGATTGGTTCAGTAGATTGCTACACCCCTCATTGGTACAGTAATTGGTTCAGTTTGGTACAGTAAATCAGGTCGATTCTTCGTTTCAGGAAAAGTAGCCTTATATGAGATATCATTTTAAAAGTGCGATATGTTTTGCTATAACTTTACTGGTCTCTTTACCATGCTTTATTTCAACTTCCTTTAAAGGTAAGTTGAAAACGATCTGAACTTATCTTAGTCTGTGTGTGGTCTTTTCTGAATCATTAATCGTACGCTCGTGTTGTGATTCTTCTTCATTGATTAATGCACCATATCATTGTCTTTAAGAAGAACAATCCGGTAATCCGTTTTGTCAACAACTATAGGAGAATAATAAGACGACGCAGCGCCCCAACCGCACTTGGGACATGTTATGCTCATTCCACCAATATATCCTTCGGGAAGATCTCTTACCATAACGGTACCGCACTTCTCACATATTGCGGTTGATTTTGATCCTCTAAAATCCTTACCCCTTTTCCCATGCGTGATTATCACAATTATTCCGAACTAATAATAACACAGTCCACACAAACAAAAACGGCTTGGATTTCTCCAAGCCGTTGAATGAAAGAATTAACAACTGAATAAGAAGACTTCTCCGCAGTCCAGGCACTTGAATTTACATTTTAAGCTTTCAATACCTTGAAAGCTTAAATTGGAAGACGAGCACTTACTGCAAGTCACAGGTGTACTGGGATTCTCGTAATAACGCGTTGAGCCCGATGAGTCTCCGAGATTCTTAAGCATTTCTTCGATATCATCCGAACCTCCGACAACTTTCTTCAAATCACTCAGATTCACAACTCTGATATTATTATCATCACTTGCCATTTTCAGATCCTCCTATCAATGATTTGATGGTTCAATAATAACGTTCCGATGTTTTGAATCTTTTGCGGAAGTGTAAACCAAAAGAAAATCAGCAAGAAAGCTAGAAGAATATCTCGAATCACAGACAAGCTTGTAAGTTAACTCTGGCTGTTCTCTTTAACAGACTTTTGATTTAAGGATAGATTTAATTTCAGATGTAATAATGACATCAGTTTAGCAAAACAGTTTTTCATTTCAGACCCTTCCGGAAGCCCAGATTATAGTATCCGGGTTTCTATTTTTTCTGATTAAGCGACATACGGTAAAGCATGTGTTGCTTAACCAACGAAACGGCCCGACATTAATGATTGGTTTGCGTTCGTTTCTCACAGATAATGAAGCCATAAAACAAAACATTATCTATCAAGGAGGACAGAACAATGAAAAACACAAATATTAGAGACCTTACCATAGATCAGCTTGGTATAGTCAGTGGCGGAAATGAAATTGAGACACAAGAAGACAGCGAGAATCTTTTTAAACTGGGATTGCTCGATGAGGCTTATGGTGACGATGATTTGGCATTCGATTGGAATAGGTGCTCTTCTAATATCGATGCAGCCTGGGCGAAGGTTGGTATAACATGTGTTACCAATTTTGTTTGTATCAATAAATACTATTTTGAGGGAAGAAAGATCACAAGAACAGAAGCACTTGAGATTGCCAAAAATAAAATGATCAAAGGCCCTAAGATTGGAATCATGCTTCCCATACAGTAATCTGCAAACAATCCATGCCAGCTTACTCAAACTTACATCTAACTTGTTTCTTTTGATACATGATTTGATGCAGAGCCAATGAAATCACATGTTTAGCCTTCTTTTTGAGATGCCTTTTCCGACGCAGGCAATTAAAACGCCCCTGATTTTGTAGTGAACCCCCGAAGTCTGTCCAACTTCAGGGGTTCACTACATTTCACAGAGGCGTTAGTCGTTTTAATTCGGGATTTATCTTACAACCAGTAATCATCATCTAAATATGTTGACCTGATCATCGATTACGATAAGTTCGCAGTCCAGATCTGCTTCAGAAAACAGTTCATACCAGTTGCTGCTAATGGACAAAGTCTTCAATCCATCCAACTGTTTGATCTCATCCAAAACACTTTCTGCCAGACCGTTATCATCCTGAACAAAATTACCGATATAGAGGTTTTCCACACCGGACAAAGACGAAATATACGATACATCAGCCTGACTGAGAAGAACACAAAACGTATTCATAGTATTACTGACATCAGTGTCATTATCGTTGTGGTTTTTAATTTGTGCATATACGTGTGGTTCTGTAGAACTGGCAAAATGATATTCAGAAATAATTACAGTAATCTTCCATCCCTGTTCAAGGAATCCGCCTTGCCGGCTCATGAAGTCTGCTAATGCGTTTCTTAAAGAATCAAGTTCTTCCAAAGACGGATTGGAACCTTTTTTGAGGGCTATGTTGAGCCTGACAGTCTTATCGTCTTTTGAATATTTCCATTCGTCAATATAAGCTACTTCCACATCCGCATTATTGTTGATGTAGCTTTTTAAAGACCAATATTTTGTTTCAGTGCAGGAACACACACCAAGTAATACTGCCAAAAGCATAATTCCGGCAATCAGACGTTTAATGTAGTATGTCATTTCTATCTTACAGTTCATTATTCTG
>FNPA01000012.1 GCA_900107185.1 Ruminococcaceae bacterium YAD3003
TGCTGCTAAGAAGCCCGCTGCAAAGAAGGCTCCTGCTAAGAAGGCTGCTGCTAAGAAGCCTGCTGCAAAGAAGGCAGTTGCTGCTAAGAAGGCTGAGATCATTTTCCAGATCGATGGTCAGGAAATCTCTGCTGCAGCTATCGCAAAGAAGCTTCCTAAGGCTAGCAAGATCTATGTTGTTGCTGCTGAGAAGAAGGCTTACGACGTTGATGGTAAGGGCGTTGATCTCTTCTAATTTTGCATAGCAATTAGACTGAATAATCCCCGTACATTTTGTACGGGGATTTTTTATTGTGCTGATGTGATACAATGTTTGCCGTAATAAAGACAAACACATGAGGTTTACTGATGCCGCTTCTTACGCTTGATAACATCACAATGAATTTTGGAACACGCCGTATTCTTGATGGTGTTTCTTTTCGTGTAAACAAAGGCGACAGGATCGCATTCATCGGTGATAACGGAGCGGGAAAATCCACACTGTTTAAGATCATAAAAGGAACACTTACGCCGGATGGCGGTGAAGTAATTTTGCATGGTAATACTATCGCCGGATATTTATCCCAGAATATGGATGAACAGGATCTGTCCGGAGCAACACTTAAACCGTCTCATCTGATTGATCTGGAAATTAAGATAGATGATTTATCGGGAAAGATAACCAGAGCATCCGAGAAAGGTGAAGATGTTACTTCACTTGCAGATGAACTCTCCAAATTTCAATCGCAGTATGAAGCGTGTGGCGGTTATGATTACGAATACCGTTTAAAAGATGCATTGGCCGGATTAGGTTTAAGCGGTATTCATGACAGAGATGATTTCTCTGATCTCTCCGGTGGTGAGAAGATGCGTGTCAGTCTAGCGAGACTGATTGTAGACAGGCCTGATATTCTTTTGCTCGACGAGCCTACTAACCATCTTGATATGGAAGCTGTTGAGTGGCTTGAGAATTACTTGTCTTCTTACGGCGGAGCTGTTTTCGTTATTACTCACGACAGACATTTTATTGATCAGGTTGCTAACAGGGTAATAGAACTCGACGGTGGTCACATTACTGAATACAAAGGCGGATACACTGATTACAAAGAGCAGAAGGAACATTTTATCAAGTCCCAGTCTCTTGTTACCAAGGCGTTGGAAGAAGAGTTAGCACATCAGCTGGATGTTAAGCAGACGATGCTCTCACACAGAAATATCAGCGGTTACCATCAGAGAGAAAAGATGGTTGCAAAACTTGAAGATCAGTTGGAGCAGGCGAGAGCAAAACTTCCTTCAAATTATTCCAAGATGAGTTTTACAGCCCAGCCGTTGGAGAGAACAGGAAGATCAGACAGGATAATTCTTCAGGCAAAAGAGCTTGCCATGAAGTTTGAGGATTCTGAAACAAATCTTTTCGATCCTTTATCATTTGAAGTAACTGCAGATGAGAAGTTATTCCTTGCCGGACCAAATGGTTGCGGAAAGACAACTCTGTTAAAGCTGTTGTCCGGACATGCAGGCGAGAAACTCCAGGGTTCATCCGGAACAGTTCTCATCGGTTCAGCTCAGTCTATGGGGTATATGGAACAGTTCGTTCCTTTCGACGATGAGGAACTCTCATGTTTTGATGAACTGGTATCAAGAAGTGATATAGGAACGACTGAGGCGAGAACGCTTCTGGCGAGATTCGGTTTCAAGGGCGATGATGCGTTTAAGAAGATTTCTGTTCTGTCAGGCGGTGAGAGGTCGAGACTCTATCTTTGCTGTCTGCTAAGAGAGAATCCGGATATCCTGTTCCTTGACGAGCCTACTAACCACCTCGATATCAACTCAAGAGAAATATTGGAAGATGCGATCAAGGAATATAGCGGTGCAGTAATTTGTGTCAGCCATGACCGTTTCTTTATCGATAAATGTGCTGATAAGATACTCGGATTTAAAGAAAGAAAAGCAGAGTTGTACGATACATATTCTTACTATCGAAAGGCTTGTCAGAATGTGCCTGTAACGGACATTGTGCAGTCAGACGAAGTGAAAGAAGAAAATGAAAATACTACCAGAAATGCTAATCGTGCATTGGGCAGAAAAGAAGCTGCTAAACGTCGTCAACGCATAGCTGACATTGAGAAAGAAACTACTAAACTTGAAGCGGAACAGAAAGAACTGGAAGCCAAGTTCAGTGGTTCATGTTCAGAAGAAGATGTTAAACGCTATGGCGAGATTGCCCAGTTGTTATCAGATTTATACGATGAGTATTTTGAGCTCAACGATTGATCACTATATATAAATAAGTCTCACGCATATCTTATTTATCAAAGGTCTATGATATAATTACTATTATTGTCCGGAGGTGTGTTGATATGCCAATGACCATGACGCAGAAGATACTTGCAGATCATGCAGGCCTTGATAGCGTTGCTCCGGGTGACCTTATCGAAGCTAAACTGGATTACGTTCTGGGTAATGATGTAACTACTCCGCCTGCAATCAAAGTTTTCGAACAGCTCGGCGTCAAGGAAGTATTTGATAAAGACAGAGTCCTGATGATTCAGGATCATTTCACTCCAAACAAAGATATTAAATCAGCAGAACTCAATAAAACGATGCGTTGTTTTGCACGTGAGCAGAACATCAGGCATTACTATGAACTCGGCAGACGTGAGATGGGAATTGAACACGTCATCATTCCAGATAACGGAATCATATTGCCGGGTGATCTCATAATTGGTGCTGATTCCCACACTTGCACATATGGTGCGTTAGGTTCTTTCTCGACAGGTGTAGGTTCTACCGATCTGGCTTGCGCTATGGCCAGAGGTGTTACCTGGTTTAAAGTACCTGAAGCGATCAAGGTAAATCTAACAGGAAGCTTAAATGAGTATGTAACCGGTAAGGATCTTATTCTGAACATCATCGGTAAGATCGGCGTTGATGGTGCTCTCTATAAATCATTGGAGTTTGATGGAGAAGGAATTAAGAGTCTGTCGATGGACGGAAGACTTACCGTATGCAACATGGCTATCGAATGTGGTGCAAAGAATGGAATCTTCCCTGTAGATGATTGCACTTTGAAGTATATTTCCGGAACAAATCCCGAAAGATATGCAAAGGGTGAATACAAGGTTTATAAGGCTGATGAAGATGCTGAATACTCGCAGGTAATAGATATTGATCTGTCAGAGATCCCTCTTACAGTAGCTTTACCTCATCTCCCGTCAAACATCAGAAAAGCCTCTGAGTGCAAGGATATGAAGATAGACCAGGTAGTCATCGGTTCATGCACAAACGGAAGACTCGAAGATATCGGTGCGGCAGCAGCAATCTTTAAGGGTCGTAAAGTTCACGAGGATGTCCGTTGTATTGTTATTCCCGGATCACAGAAGGTATACAGACAGGCTCTTGATAATGGCTGGCTTCAGATTTTTGATGATGCTGGCTGTGTCATTTCCACACCGACATGCGGACCGTGTCTGGGCGGTCATATGGGTGTTCTCGCAAAAGGCGAGAGATGTGTATCGACTACGAACAGGAACTTTGTCGGACGCATGGGCGATGTTGAATCAGAAGTTATCTTAAGCGGTGTTCCGGTAGCTGCCAGTTCAGCCATATTAGGCCGTGTAGGCACACCAGACGAATTATAAACAGGAGGTCAGGGATGAGAGTCAGCGGTAAAGTTTTCAAATACGGCGATAACATAGATACTGATGTTATTATACCCGCAAGGCATCTTACCTCCGCAGATCCCGCGCATCTTAAAGAGCATTGTATGGAAGATATCGATGCATCTTTTAAGGACAGGGTTCAGCCTGGTGACATTATGGTTGCCGGAAAAAACTTTGGATGCGGTTCTTCTAGAGAGCATGCTCCGGTAGCAATAAAGGCGAGCGGTATTTCTCTTGTTATCGCATCTGATTTTGCGAGAATTTTCTATCGTAATGCAATAAATGTCGGCCTTCCGATTCTCGAATGCCCTGAGGCAATCAGTAAGATCAATGAAGGTGACACTGTGGAAGCAGACTTCGATACAGGAGTCATTACCGATGTAACTACAGGGGAGAGTTTTAATGCGAAAGCTTTTCCTGAGTTTATAAAGAACATCATGGCATGTGGCGGACTGGTAGGGTATACCGGTTCCGAGTTGAAAGCGTAAGGGGAATTAAAATGTCCAAGAAGTATAACATCGCAGTTATTCCCGGTGACGGAATTGGTCCTGAAATTACAACAGCCGCAATTGAAGTTCTTGAAGCTGCCTCATCCAGGAATGGTATTGAGATCTTTACTAAGGAATTGAAGGCCGGTGGTGCAGCAATTGATGAGTTTGGCATACCGCTTCCTCAGGAAACGATTGAAGGTGCCAAAGAAAGCGATGCCGTTCTGCTTGGTGCAGTCGGCGGTCCTAAGTGGGATGATGTGGATCCTGAAATAAGACCTGAGAGAGCACTTCTCGGACTTAGATCCGGACTCGATTTATATGCCAATATCAGACCTGTTGTTCTTCATGAGGGTTTAGAGACAGCATCCCCTCTTAAAAATCCCGGAAAGGTTGATTTTGTAATCGTAAGAGAACTTACCGGAGGAATCTATTTCGGTAAGAACGGTGTATATCAGAGCGGTGACCGTCTGCCTGACGGAACAGTCAAGGGTAAGGTTGCTTTCGATACGGAGAGTTATTCCGAAGGCGAGATCAACAGAATTCTTAAGATCGGATTTGATTTAGCTGACAAGAGAAGAAAGAAGCTGACTCTCGTTGATAAGGCTAATGTACTTATTTCGAGCCGTATGTGGAGAACATTGGCAACACAGATGAGTTTCGATTATCCGGATGTCGAGTTGGATTTTCTTTATGTTGATAATGCAGCTATGCAGCTCATCAGCAGACCCTCCAGTTTCGACGTTATAGTAACAAGCAATATTTTCGGTGACATATTGTCAGATGAAGCAGGACAGGTTGTAGGTTCGATCGGAATGCTTCCTTCCGCATCTGTCGGTATGCCCGGCAAACCAGGTTTATTTGAACCTATTCATGGTTCAGCACCTGACCTCGCAGGCCAGAATAAGGCTAATCCGTTGGCTACCATATTGTCATGTGCAATGATGATGAGAACTATGTTCGGTGAGGAAGAGGTTGCCAATAGCATCGAAAATGCAGTAAAGAAAACTCTTGCTGCAGGACTTAGAACCAGTGATATTACCTTTGTAGGTGAAACAAATAACATTACTCTCGTCGGGACAAAAGAAATAACACAGGCTGTTATTGATAATCTCTGATTGAGTTAAAGAAAAGAGGACTAACAAATGGCTAAGAAGCTTGTCGCGGTGATTGACATCGGATCGCTCACGGCGAGACTTAAGATTTTTGAGATAGGCTCAAAAGGAAAACCTAAGGAAATAGAGGCAGTCCGTAAATTCACGGGACTCGGAACCAGATCTTACAGTTCAGGTGTTATCCAGCCTGCCCAGGTTGAAGAACTCTGCACATGCCTTAAGATGTTTGATGAGAAGTGCAAAGAATATGGCGTTGCACGAGTTTTCTGTGTTACAACATCTGCCTTCAGAGACGCATCTAATGCTGATATCGTAATTGAGAAGGTAAGAACAAGATCAGGATTTAAGATCCAGGTTCTCGATAACTCAATGGAGCGTTTTTATCAGACGATTGCTGTTCAGGCCATCTATCCTGAATTTGCAAAAATAATCTCTACAGGAACCATGATCCTTGATATCGGTTCAGGATCAATCCAGGTATCTGTTTACGATAAATCAGAATTCGTGTTCTCACAGAATCTCCTTTTGGGATCTCTTAGAATCTCAGGAATGTTATCTGATCTCCAGAGTAAGACGACTCATTATGAAGAAGTGCTCGAAGAATTCATCGGTCAGGATCTTGATGATTATCACGCCGTTGAACCTAAGGGTATTACATACAACAACCTGATCGCATTCTCAGGTGAGATGGGATATATCAAACAGCTTGCAGGCTATGGTGCACTGAGTTCAGCTACTCTTACCAAGGAAGAGTTCCTTAGGGCATACAACTATCTTCTTAAGGCAAGACCGACAGATCTGACATTGAAGGATAACATTCCGTCGATGATAGCTCCTTTGCTCCTGCCAACTGCTCTTATCGTTAAGAATATGCTGGAGTATACAGGCGTTGATAAGATCTTCATGCCGCATGCGTCTTTGTCAGACGGAATCATTTACTACTACTGCGTTAATTCGCAGGGTTTAAAGACTGACATAGCGCCAGATAGTTATCTCATTTCTTCTTCAAGACATGTTGCGAAGCGTTACCGTTCAAATAAGAAACACGTTGAATATGTTGAGAAGACAGCTCTGCAGTTCTTCGATGAAACAAAGAAGATAAGCGGTTTAGGCAGCAGAGACAGACTCCTGTTGCAGGTTGCTACGATCCTTCACGAGATAGGTAAATTCGTTCACGCGAGAAACCACAGTGATGCCGCTTATTCACTGATCAAGAATACAAATCTCATGGGACTCGATCACGATGAAATCAATATGGTCGCCATGATCGTGCGTCTCTATCCGAGAAGCAATCCTTATGAGAGTTACTACTATACGCAGCTTCCGACTGACCAGAAGGTCATTGTATCGAAGCTCGCGTCAATACTTAAGATCGCTGATGCCCTCGATGCTTCACATAAGCAGAAGGGTAAGAAGATCCAGTGCAAGATCAAAGACGGAGAATTCATTATCACATGCGATGCAACCGAAGATATGTCATTCGAGAAATGGGCTTTTGAGAACAGAAGCGTTATGTTTGAAGACGTAATGGGAATCAAGCCGGTTCTCAAGACCAGGAGGGAAGGCTAATGGCAGTTAAGAAGAGTGCTTCTTCAAGCAAGGCAAATACAGCAGTTAAGAAACAGACTGCAACAAAAAAGACGGCAGTAAAAGCTTCAGCAAAGAAAACTACGGCAAAAAAATCACCGTCTAAGAAGGCTGCAACTAAGAAAGTTACAACCAATAAAGCAGCAGCAAAGAAACCTGCATTAAAGAAAAATGCTTCTAAGAATGTGGCAGCTAAAAAATCATCAAAGTTTGTTTCTTCACCTGAAATTACTGATGCAGCTTATCTTGAATCTACTGCATCGTTCCTCAGCGGCAACGAACATTTCTATAACCGTGAATTGTCATGGCTCGAATTCGATGACCGTATTTTGAACGAAGCAAGGGATACTAAAAATCCTCTTCTCGAAAGATTGAATTTCCTTTCAATTACTGCATCAAACCTCGATGAGTTCTATATCGTACGTGTAGCATCTCTGAGAGACATGCAGAGTATTGATTTCGCTGAGCGTGATATCGCTGGTTTCTCAATCGACGAGCAGCTCGAGAGGATCGACCAGAAGACAAGAAGAACAATGTCTCTTATGTATTCGACTTACACGAGATCCCTTGTTCCTTCGCTCGCTGGAGAGAAGATCTTCCTTAAGAATTACGAAGAATTAAGTGATCAGTTAAAAGCTATTGCTGATTCATATTTCAAGACAGTTCTTTATCCTATCCTTACACCTATGGGTGTAGACTCTTCAAGACCTTTCCCGCTCATTTATAACCGCATGCTCAACATGTGCGTTATGCTCGAGAACAAGCCTAAAGACGTAAGGCTGAAGGATAGAGCAACTGATGGTATCAGCAATGCAAAGCATACTGTTAATGAAGATAAATATATGTATGCTACTGTCCAGATTCCGACTGTTGTTAAGAGACTTTATCAGATTCCTACCGAAGAAGGCGACGTGTTCGTTCCTGTTGAACAGATCATCAGGGCAAATACAGACATGCTCTTTAACGGCCAGACTGTAGTTGCAACCGCGTTCTATCGTGTAATGCGTAATGCTGACCTTGATATCGACGAGGACGAAGCAGAAGACCTGTTAAAGGAAATCGAAGAGCAGGTAAGACGAAGAAGATTCGGTGAGATCATCAGACTCGAGGTTCAGGACGACATCGATTCTGACCTGCTCAAATACATTGTTGACGAGCTCGAAGTAGATGAGGCTGATATCTTTACGGTTAATGGTCCTATCGACCTCACATTCCTCTCAAAACTTACGTCTGCATGCAAAGCTAAGCATCCTGAATTGTGCTACAAGGCTCATGAACCGGCCGAGGCAGCTTCTTTCGACGGACCTGTCAGTGAGCTTGATATTTTCGAGCAGATAAGAGAGAAAGACAGAATCGTTCACCACCCGTATGAGACTTTCGAACCTGTTTTGGAATTTGTAAAGCAGGCAGCAAGAGATCCTAATGTATTGGCTATTAAGCAGACTCTTTACCGTGTGTCTGACAGATCACCGATCATTGCTTCACTCCTCGAGGCAGCTCAGAACGGTAAGCAGGTAATGGTATTGGTTGAACTCAAGGCCAGATTCGATGAAGAGAACAACATCAACTGGGCAAAGAAATTAGAGAATGCCGGATGCCACGTTATATATGGTCTTGTCGGACTTAAGACACACAGTAAGATTACTCTTGTTGTACGTAAGGAAGAGGACGGTATCAGAAGATATCTCCACCTCGCAACAGGTAACTATAACGATGTAACGGCTAAGATCTATACCGACCTTGGTATCTTTACAGCTTCGGAATCTTTCGGTGAGGACGCTTCTGAGTTCTTCAATATGCTCTCAGGTTTCTCTATTCCACAGTCATGGAGAAGACTTATTCCCGCACCTTTGTGGATGAAGGATTATTTTATCGCAAGAATCAGACGTGAAGCTGATAACGCAAAGGCAGGCAAACCTGCACGTATCATCGCGAAAATCAATTCTCTCGTTGATGAGACGGTTATCAAGGCTCTTTATGCCGCTTCAAATGCCGGTGTTAAGATAGATCTTATTGTCAGAGGTATCTGCTGTCTCAGAGCAGGCATACCCGGAATGAGCGAGAATATCACAGTCCGTTCCATTACGGGAAGATTCCTTGAGCACTCCAGAATCTTCTATTTCTATAACGAAGGACACGAGGACGTTTATCTTGCTTCAGCTGACTGGATGCCCAGAAACCTCAACCGCCGTGTAGAGCTGCTGTTCCCGGTCGAGGATCCTGACTGCAGGGCTCGTGTTATGGAAGTCCTCGAAGTAGAGCTGGCAGATACAGTAAGAGCTCATTTCCTTGCCCCAGACGGTTCTTACCATAAATTGGATCTCAGAGGTAAAGAGAAGGTCGATTCCCAGCAGAAACTGATCGATCTGGCAGACGCTGCTGTAGCCGAGAGGCATAAAGCCATTGATAAGCATGAGTTCATTCCTGAGGAGAATCCTAAAGCCTGATTAACGTTCCATTAAAGGAGCGGTTTTGGGTTGTCAGTTGAATTTGATTGCTCAAATAGGTAAAATCAGGTTATAAGGAGAATAAGATTATGTTTAGAAGGATAAGCAAAACAAAGCATAAGAGCAGACAGGCGTTCACGCTTGTTGAGCTTATTGTGGTCCTTGTTATTCTTGCAGTATTGGCTGCAATGCTGGTTCCTGCACTGACGGGTTATATTAAAAAGGCTAAAAAAGAAAAGTATTACGAAGAGGCACATTATGCGCTTGTTGCCTGCCAGTCCGTTATTGTTGAGTATTATGGTGTAGGTAATGTTGCCGGTAACGGAACAGCTAACCAGTCGGGTCAGCAAGGCGGCGGTGGTTCCGGCGGCGACCTCAGATGGGATACAGGTAAAAATGCCAGAAATACTCCTGAAGAACAGGCTTGGGGTGAAAAAGTATTGGCTCTTTTAGATCGTGATAGAACTACTGAACCTTATCTTTTGATTTTTGGTACCGGTCGTGCAAATTCAGGTTTGGATAACAGCGATGCATACACCGTTTACTATATTGCTTATGTAGCCAATGCTAACGCTCCCGCTATTTTCTATATTAATGGCGAATGGAGATTCCAATATCCGACTGATTCTCCTGCTGTAATGCGTAAACAAAATGGCATTAATTACATTATTACCGATGATGGAATTGCTAATAATGATATTCCGATTCAGTATTATGTTGTAAGTAATAAGACGAACATTAACGATAATTTCTGGACAAGTACTGATTCCAGATCGTTAAGGAGTCACTGCGAACCGCATTTCAAAGGTTAATAAATCAGGAGCTGCCAGCCGGCAGCTCTTTTTTATTGTAGCCTTAACGTTAAGTTAAGGTTATATAAATGTTTTTAGTGCTATCATTAGCTAGCAATAAATATCTATGGGGGTAGATATATGGAATTCGTTATCAGCCATTTAGTTAAGAGCTATGGCTCTAAGCAGGTGCTTAAAGATGTTGATTTTGTTTTCGAAGAGGGCAAGATATACGGACTTCTTGGTCGTAACGGCTCCGGTAAGACGACGTTTTTCAACTGCATTAACAGCGATATAGATTTCAACTCAGGCTCTTTTTATCTGCGTGACGACAACGATGGCGGCAAGCAGATAGAACTGCTGCCTGAAGATATCGGATACCTTGTTTCTACGCCGACTGTACCTGAATTTATGACGGGAAGGGAGTTTTTGAAGTTCTTCATAGAAGTGCATGAAGAGATTACTCCTGACAGAACTATCGATGAGTATTTTGACTACATGATGATTCCTGAAGATGACAGGGACAGACTCCTCAAAGACTATTCTCACGGTACCAAAAACAAGATGCAGATGCTCTTAAACATCATTGCATCTCCTAAACTCATGCTCCTCGATGAACCGTTGACTTCTCTCGATGTAATTATCGCTGAAGAGATGAAGAACGTTATCAGATCTCAGAAGCAGGGAAGGATAACGATCTTTTCAACGCATCTTCTGGATGTGGCAGTTGATCTGTGCGATGAGATCGTGTTGCTTCATAACGGAAGACTGGAACCTATTGATAAGAGCAATCTTGGCGACAGTGCGTTTAAGGATAAGATAATTGCAGCTTTGAGGGATCAGAACGATGCTTAATGACTTTCGAAAGACTTTAACAAAAGTCATTCATTTAAGAAGCATCATCGGATATAACGGACTGGTTTTCGCGCTGAAAAAAACACCTGTAATCGGTAAGATCCTTCCGGATGCTCTTTACAGAACGACAGCACTTAAAGTGATTTACTGGATATTCCACGTAATCAAGGAAGTGTTCGTGCTGTTTATAGGAAAGATTTTGGGACTTGGCCTAATTTACGGTGCTTCGCTCCTTTTGAGATCAGCTTATACAGAATACGAGATGGCACCGGGTGTTTCCGGGGCTGAATTGTTCAGTTGTTTTTCTTTGTTCCTTTTCCTGATATATGCATTGTGCGGAATGCTGGTAAACAATAACTATTTCAGATGCACAACGGAAAAAGAATACCTTGTATTTATGCTCCGTATGAATGCTAAGAAACTGAATAACACTCTGTTTATATACGATCTCGCAAAACTGGTAATCGGATATTTGATTGCCGGTATAGTTGCGATCATTGCAGGTGCGCCTTTCTGGCTCTGGTTAGGAATTCCTATATTGGCAGTTTGTATCAAATTGCTCGGAGCAGGTGCGCAGGCATTTATTTATAGAGTTAAGTTTAAGAATAATAAGCCGATGAAGAGAAACACGGCTGCTTTGTTGGTAGGTTTATTAGCCGGAATGTTTGCTGTGCCCGCAGTAATGGTTGTATTTATCAACGGTTACTACATTCCGGTCTCTATTCTTTTAGCTGTGTCAGGTGTGTTGATCATTCTTGGTGTATTAGGTTTTATCGAGCTTAGCAGGTTTGGTGCAAATCTTCACAGAAAAGCACTTGCTGCAAACATCGTAAGGGCTGAAGTAGAAAGATATAAGGAACCTGATACGACTAAGCAGTTCAAAAAGATCAAGGCTAAGGGAACAGTAAAAGGTGATAAGAAGGGCTTTGATTATCTGAATGCGTTGTTTGTCAGAAGACACAGCAGGATCCTGATAACAAAAACGGTTGTGTTTACGGTAATTGCCGTATTGATAATCGGCCTTGTAATTTTCTCATTCATCAGTTCATATAACAAAAGCTTTGGAACAGGCAACTGTGTTCATATGGTGTTTAGCAATCTTTTGAATTTCATATTGTTTGGTAAATATCAGGATGTTCTGCAGCCGTATGTTGAAGATTCTGCTTATTCGTTCTTCAGATATCTTGCTACCACACATCTGCTCGCGTTGATGATACCTGTTTCGATCTACGATAACTCATTTAAATCAACACAGGCTTTCTTTATCAATTGCGATAACAGCCTTATGACGTTCAGTTTCTTTAAGCAGAGAGATAAGATCATCAAACTGTTTGATATAAGACTGATCCAGCTTTGCAAGTTTAATATCGTTCCTGCGATTGTTTGCGGCGTGGCAGTTAATCTTGTCCTGTTCTACACAGGCGGACAGGATTATCCGTTCCAGTATCTTCTGACATTTGTAATTGTTGCTGCACTTAGTGTAATAGAATCAGTATCTTCTCTGGCGCTGTACTATCTGTTTCAGCCTTTTACGACAACAGTTAACGTCAAGGGAGGAGCATATATGGCTGCCAGAATAATTCTTGGCGTAATTGCCGTGCATATTTTCTGGATACCGGTGAATTCACTTCTCCTGGCCGGAGTCCTGGTTGTGTTTACGGCAGTGTATGTGTTTGTTTTAAGAAAGCTGGTTTATAAGAAAGCACCTAAAACATGGAAGGTTAAGGCTTAAGCATTTTTCACCAGACCACCGTGGAAGTTGCATTCATAGACTTTCTTTCCTGAATGGTATATCTCTTCCAGACCTTGAAACCAGGTGAAATCACCGATTACCTTGCATTTGTATGTGTATTCGCCTGACTGGTAGTATTCGGGACCGCGGTAGGGCATTGACTTATCTGCCTGACGGAGTGCTTCCTTAAGGAAATCGCCTGAAAATGTCTGGTCCAAAACTCTGCCCATGTAATTCATCGCGTATTGGGTAGTGTTCTCGTATGAGATGGCTTCTTCACCTGCGAAAATCTCACTGCCTACATATGTATCGTAGTAGGTGTATGGACCGTTGGTATATTTAAAGTCATGTGAATCGAGTCGTGAAGAATTCGTCTCATTCATGTATCCTGCGTACGTATTTACGTTGGCTTCGAGCCTGAATTCGATCAGTTTATCGATATCGGCCGGTATGTCCTCAGAAACAGATACAGTGCATGGCTGGTCTTTAACAAGATAATCGACCGTTACATTAAACAGGTTGCTTATGCAGATAAGATTTGAAATGTCAGGGTAAACCTGTCCGGATTCCCATTTAGCGACTGCCTGTCGGGATACCGAAAGTTTTGTTGCGAGTTCTTCTTGTGTCAGGCTGTTGTTCTTACGGAGAAGCTGAAGTTTTTCTGAAAAGATCATTAACGTTTACCTCCGCCTTTATCCTAAACGACAAGACTCATGTGTTCCATTAACCTGTAATTGCGTTTTCGCTAATGTTGGTATACAAATTGGTGGAGCATACGGGATTTGAACCCGTGACCCCCACACTGCCAGTGTGATGCGCTCCCGCTGCGCTAATGCCCCGTGTACTTCTGATTATACGTGAGCGGTTTTGAGCAGGCAAGAAAAACGTAAAATGCAAGCGTTTCCTAATATAATCAGGCTTTTAATATGCTATAATTTGGAACGAAAATCTATTTGGAGGATTAAGGAAATGGCTATTTCAACAAGCGATTATTTATCAGCAACTAATCCCGAACTTAAGGCAAAGAAATTCACGCTTACAATCGACGGCGGTTATGAGGCTTCTGTTATTACATACGGAGCCGTTATTACAGATCTTATCGTTCCTGATAAGGACGGTAAGCCTACTGATATCATGCTCGGATGCAAGGGCCTTGATGAATATATGGGCAATGGTGCAAACCATGGTGCTGTTATCGGACGTTCCGCAAACAGAATCAAGGATGCTTCATTCGTAATTGACGGCGTTAAGTATCAGATTCCTAAGAATGAAGGCGAGAACAACCTCCATTCAGGTAACCCCGGTTATCAGAATGTTTTCTGGGATGGCAAGATGCTTTCCGAGGAAGAAGCTGACGAGATCATCCTCGATTCAAAGATTGCAGGCATCCCCGGTTGTGACGGCGGTGCTGTGCTCCTTAGCTACACCAGCCCCGACGGAGCTACAGGTTTCCCCGGAAACCTTGATACAAAGGTTCTTTACTGCTGGCTCGAAGATAAGACTTTCCTTATCCTTTACTGTGGAAAGTCTGATAAGGACACGATCTTTGCTCCTACTAACCACGCATATTTCAATCTCCGCGGCGAGAATGCTGAAGGTACTGTAAATAATGACCTCATCATGATCAATTCAGATAAGATCACCATCAAGGACGATATGAATGTTCCTACAGGTGAGCTCAAGGATGTTGAGGGAACTGTTTTCGATTGCAGAGAATACCGTTTCATCGGCGAGCTCAACGACAGTGACGATCACCAGATGGTTATCTCTAAGGGTATCGACCAGAACTTCTGCCTTAACACAACAGCAGGCACATTCTCTTTTGCAGCAGCTGTTACTGCTCCTGAATCAGGAATCACAATGGAGTGCCTTACAGATCTTCCCGGTATCCAGATCTATGCAGGTAACAACCTTGGCAGCCCGCTCGATATTAAGACAACAAAGGCATATGGCCAGTACGATGCTATCTGCCTTGAGGCTCAGCTGGTACCTAATGCGGTTAACCTTACAGGATTTGATTCTCCTGTTATCAAGGCAGGTAAGAAGGTATACCACGCTTGCGGTTACAGATTTGTATAAACTGTATTGCTCCATTTTAATCAGTTGGAGTATAATGCGTAGTTAATTAAAAACAATCTTTAAGAAAGAAGGATAGTTTTATGGAAAAGAAGAATCTCGATTGGTCAAATCTGACCTTCTCTTATCAAAAGACAGATAAGAGATTCGTAGCTAACTACACAAATGGCGCTTGGGACGAAGGCGCGCTTATTGACGATGATATGATCGTCATGAGCGAAGACGCAGGCGTTCTCCAGTATGCTCAGACAGTATTTGAAGGCCTTAAGGCTTATGAGACAGTAGACGGCAGAATCGTTACTTTCCGTCCTGACCTCAACGCTGAGAGACTTCATGACTCAGCAGTCCGCCTTGAGATTCCTCCGATTTCCAAGGAATTGTTCCTCAGATCAGTTCAGGAGACAGTTGCAGGCAATGCAGCATGGGTTCCTCCGTATGGTTCAGGTGCTTCTCTGTACCTCAGACCTTATATCTTCGGTATTAATCCCGTTATCGGCGTTAAGCCTGCTGATGACTATCAGTACAGAATCTTTGCTACACCTGTAGGTCCTTACTTCAAGGGTGGCGCTAAGCCGATCGCTGTTAAGATCTCTGACTTTGACCGTGCTGCTCCGCATGGAACAGGTAACATCAAGGCAGGCCTTAACTACGCTATGTCTCTTCACGCAATCGTTACTGCACACAAAGAAGGATTTGCAGAGAACATCTATCTCGATCCCGCTACACGTACAAAGATCGAGGAGACAGGCGGAGCTAACATCATCCTCACAGATGGTCAGGGCACACTCGTTGTTCCTAAGTCTGATTCCATCCTGCCTTCCATCACAAGAAGATCACTTGTTTACGTTGCTGAACATTATTGCGGCATGAAGATCGAGGAGAGAGAAGTTTACCTCGACGAGATCATGAGCGGTAAGTTCACAGAGGGTGGTCTCTGCGGTACAGCTGCAGTTATCTCTCCTCTTGGTTCTATCAACGATCACGGCAAGGAATTCAAGTTCGCTTCCGGCATGGAGGAGATGGGTCCTGTCATGACAAAGCTTAGAGAGACTCTCACAGGCATCCAGATGGGTACTGTTGAAGCACCTGAAGGATGGATCATGGAAATCAAGCTCTAATCCTTTCGAAAGAAATGATAATGAAGGCCGTCTCATTTGAGGCGGCCTTTTTAATGCTTAATTGTTTTCGTGCGTTCTGTCGTGAGCATCCTTTAAAACTGCATAGCTGAACAGTCCGACGCCATTTGGAGCGTTGGGGTGGAAGTCATTGTACATGTATTTATCTGAACCTTCTTCGGCAATAACCGACTGGATGATTGGATCAGGATTAATATAGTGGTATTCGGTAGTAAGGCAGATTTCTTCGAGAGATGACCTGAACTGGTCTCCTCGTTCAACGAACGATATGTCGCAATCTACAAATGACCATGGTGAAATGAAGTAGATCTTCGAGCCTGGATTACGATCAGAGATCAGGACTCCCAGTTCTTTGCATTTGCCGGCGAATTCTTCACCTGTTTTAGCGGAATCATCGTCATCGGGGAAGAGAATATCGTTGATTCCGATAGCAATCACATAAATATCGGCGTCTGGAATCTTGTCTGCTGAATCTACCAGATTGATAACGGAATAACCGCTAAATGAGAAATCTGAGATCTCGCCATTAATGTAGGGGATAAGGGGCTGATACCAATGAATTCCTTCTGTTACAGAACCGTATGTAATGCTGTCACCCAGGAAGCAAAAAGATCTGCCGCTCTGCATATCTTCGTAGAATTCCGAATCTCTGAGCTCATCGGTCATTCCGCCGTAAACCTTATAGCTGCGGTGATCAATATAATACTTATGAATCTGAGGATAAAACCTAAATAGTAAACAGGAGCCGATTGCAAGCAAAACAAATACAACCGATAAGCCGATTGTAGTTTTTCTGGTTCCTGTTTTACGTTTGGCGGTGCTCATGACTCAATCTTATCAGAGTTTTCGATGAATAAGCGAATATAAAAGGCTGCTCATGCCGAGCAGCCTCTTACAAATCAAACTATTAAGATTGAATCAGAGCATATGAGCTCTAAGCTCCTCACCGGAAAGAGGTGAGAGGAGAGCAGGAGCAACATCGAAAACAGTCTTGCATCCGAAGTCACCCTTCTGTGAGAGACGGTAAATCGCTCTGGCATAAGCTGTGAGAACGGAACCTGTGAATTCAGGGTTGGAATCGAGCTTCAATGAATACTCGATAACGTGCTTGTTCTCGCCGTTAACACCTGTCTTACCTGTACGGAATACGAAGCCGCCGTGATTGATCCTTGAGTGATCTCTTACGAACTCTTCTTCAGAGATGAAGTGTACTGTTGTGTCGTAATCTGCGAAGTAGTTGGGCATTTCCTTGATAGTCTTCTCGATGAGGGCGAGATCAGCACCTTCTTCAGCAACAACGAAACACTCTCTTGTGTGCTTCTGACGTGTTGTGAGTTCGGGATTTGAACCTGATCTAACAGCTTCGAGAGCTGCATCAACAGGAATTGTGTACTGCTTGCCGTTCTTTACGCCCGGAATTCTTCTGATAGCATCAGAGTGGCCCTGTGATACACCCTTGCCCCAGAATGTGTAATCCTGACCTTCGGGAAGGATGCAACTGCCGTAAAGACGGTTGAGTGAGAACATGCCGGGATCCCATCCTGCTGAAATAAGAGCTGTGTGGTTGCTGGAAGCAGCAGCCTTATCTACATTTGCGAAATGCTCAGGAATCTTAGCGTGTGTATCGAAACTGTCGATTACGTTGAACATAGAAGCGAATGCAGGTGTCTGTGTGGGCAGGTCAGTAGCAGAACCGCCGCAGATAACGAGAACATCGATCTTGTCCTTGAAACTTTCAGCATCTGAAACAGAAGCTACAGTAACACCTTCTGTAAGAGTCTTAACTGTGGAAGGGTCTCTTCTTGTGAAAACAACAACGAGCTCCATATCAGGGTTTTGTCTGATAGAGAGTTCAACACCTTTGGCGAGGTTACCATAGCCTAAAATACCGATTTTGATTGCCATTTGGGGAATCCTCCTTATGTATGAAGTAACTAAAAAGTTACTCAATCTATTTCTGTCGAACAGAATTATAGCACATTGCTTACAACATTCTTGTTAAGGATGAGTGAGTTTTTATGTATATTTGAAGCGTTATAAGGGAGTGTAACAAAAAGCGATTCGTTGTATTATAATGCTCCTATGCCGAATATAAAGTATCTGATAAGACGCGTTACGCGTATGGACTATAAGGCAATGAATGCCAAGATCAAGGATATCCACCAGAAGAGCGGGAAGTCCCGTGTGTGGATATTTTTCGATATGGTCCACTGCGGAAGAAAGTTCGGAGCAGGATATATGGATTACTGGCTCTATGAGATGTATAACCTCACAGATGCCGAGAGAGATACATATATCACCAGAGGACGTAACTACGATCTCGTAAAGAGATATAACGATCCGGCTTATACTGATCTCATTGACAATAAGATTGAGTTTAATAAGCGTTTCGGTGAGTTTTTGGGCCGTAAGTGGATCGAGATAAGAAAAGATAACAAGCAGGAAGTAATTGATTTTATTAATGATCACGATTTCCTCATGGCGAAGGCTGATCTGGGTTCATGCGGTAAGACCGTAGAGAAGGTAGACTGTAAGGCTGAACCTGCCGAAGCTATTTATGAGAGGCTCGTTAACATGGAACGCCCTCATTTCTTCGAAGAGATGATCGTTCAGCATCCTGCGGTAAGTGCTATCTATCCTTATTCTATTAATACAGTAAGACTCGTTACCATCCAGCGTGACGGCAAGGTCCATGTTGCCAGTGCCTGCTGCAGATTCGGCAATTACGGCCACAGCGTAGATAATTTCAATAATGGCGGAATGACTGCTCCTGTTGATGAGAAGACAGGTGAGATTACCGACTTCCCGATTGATAAGACTAAGGTCCTTTATGAGAAGCATCCTATGACAGGTGCCGTATTTAAGGGCTTTGTTTTCCCTATGTGGGACCAGGTTCTGGAGATGTGCACAAAGGCTGCAATGGTTGTTCCTCAGGTTGGTTTCATCGGATGGGACGTGTGCATTACACCTGATGGACCCGTTATCGTTGAAGGTAATGACTATCCGGGTCACGACCTTTATCAGCTCCCTGAACATACCCACGATAAGAAGGGTATCTGGCCCAAGTATCAGTTTTGATTTTTCCTATTGATTTCTGAAAACAGAAGAGTAAAATCTCGATTGTCAACTAAATAGACGAAGAGGTTTACAATGTCAGACACAGGTTCAAAATCAAAGTCAAAAGCAACAAAAAACAGGTCTTTTATCTATGATCTGGTCCTTATATCCATATCAGCAGCTCTTATAACTGTATGTTCCTGGATTAACATTCCTTTTGGTCCTGTGCCGTTTACTCTGCAGACACTGGCAATTCTGGCCGTAATGCTTACTTGCGGTGGAAGAAGAGGAACCATTGCGATTTTGGTATATCTCGCTATGGGCCTTTGCGGGGTTCCTGTTTTCGCAGGATTTAAGGGAGGAGTTGCCTCTTTTGCGGGACCCACGGGTGGCTTCCTTATCGGTTTTATTTTCGCGGCGCTGGTATACTGGCTGATGGAAAAGCTGATATTTAAAAGACTCATGACGAGTACCGTTAAGACATGGATCTTCGGCATTTTGAATTCCGTCTTATTTGAAATTGTTTTGTATATTATCGGTGTAATCTGGTTCATGACCGTCTATGCGGCACAGACAGGCCCTGTCGGACTTGCGACTGTAATGAGTTGGTGTGTATTCCCGTTTATTATTCCTGACATCATTAAGCTTGTTGTGGCTGTAGTGATTGGCGAACGCGCCGGAAAGCTGGTCAGATACTGATTATCTCCTTTATTATGATTTGTTATAATATGGATTAGTTCATATTTGACAAAGGGAAATAAGGAGAAATATCGTGTCAGAGAATAAGGATTTCGTTATTAAAGTTAATGGCGTTTCCAAAGATTATGGCAAGGTACACGTTCTTGATAATATGACGTTTACCGTGCCCAAAGGTTCTATCTTCGGACTCGTCGGAAGAAACGGCGCCGGAAAGACCACAATAATGAGAATTATGGCAGGTCTTCAGAATCCTACTTCAGGAACCGTCGAATACGGATTTGATCACAAGAAACTCGGTAACATCGGAGCGCTGGTTGAACTTCCTTCAATCTATTCAAATGCCTCTGCAAGAGAGAATCTTATTTATCAGTACATCAATCTCGGACTTAAGATCGACGAAACCATCGATCAGAGTCTTGAATTTGTAGGATTAGGTGACACCGGCAAGAAAAAGGCAGGTAAGTTCTCTCTCGGTATGCGCCAGAGATTAGGCATTGCCATGGCTATGGCAGGTAATCCTGAACTTCTCATCCTTGATGAGCCTATCAACGGCCTTGATCCTCAGGGCATTATCCAGATCCGTGAAGTTCTTGAGAAACTCAACAAAGAGAAAGGCGTTACGATCATTATCTCCAGCCATATCCTTTCAGAGCTCTCAAAGCTTGCTACTGATTTTGCCTTCGTAGAGAAGGGCAGTGTAGTTAGAGAAGTTCAATCCGAAGCAGTTGAGAACGCGGGCGGTCTCGTATCCGAGTTCTATACCGGAACTCCGGATAAGCTTATTCCGGTATTAAGAGCAAAGGGTCTTACAACTACTGTTGATGATTCAACCGGAGTTGTCTATGCGAAAGGTTATTACAACCTCACAGATGTAGTTATTGCTGCCAGCAACGCAGGTGTTAATATCGCGCGAGTCGTAACAAAGGAGACAGATCTTGAGACTTACTTTGTTAACCTTGTAGGAGGTGAGTCTCATGCTTAATCTGTTGAAATTTGAATTCAGACGTTTATCAAAGAGCATATTCCTGAGGATCGTTGCAGCTTATTGTGCTGCCTGGCCTCTGATAGTAGCTATTTTCTACCGCATCATTTTCAGCATTTCATTTATGGATTCTGATATGTCATTATCAGATTTCGAAATGCCTGATTCTGAACTTAAGCTCTTTACATGGATCATTTCAGTAGCATTCGTAAATGAACTTCCTAAGTTCATTGCGTTGTTTACATGTCTTCACATAGGAAAAGACTTCTCTGACGGTATTGTAAGAAATAAGATTACAGCAGGACATTCGAGAACCTCGATCTTTTTCTCTTACATGATCACACAGATAGCTGCTACGGCAGGTCTTTGCATCATCTATATCAGCTTTGCTCTGTTCGGCCTGCTCGTAACGGGTTTCGGTGTAAATCTTAACGGCGGCGAGATGTTCATCCGATATGGCGTTGCTATTATGACGATGCTGGTTTTGACTGTCTTTTTTGTAGTAATGTCCCTTATGTTCAGGAAACGTGCTCTGCCGATCATTTTCTCCATTATGCTCGTAATGCTGATTTCGACAGTAACTACAGTTTTCGGATATTTTTCTTTCAATATGCCTTCGAAGGCTGTTGATGATTATATCGAGATCAGACATGAACGTTATGAGGAAATGGTTGACGACGGAATACTGACAGATGATCAGGTCGATTACCTTGAGGACGAATACGATAAAGACCATTACCTCGGAATGGCCTGGAAGATCGGCCGACCTGTTTATCTCCTTACTAATTTGGGATTTAACGGTGATTATTCTGTAGACGTGGCTCAGATGCTGGTTGGAGATCCCGAATATGCTGATGAAATTGACTTTTCGAAGTCTCTGGCCGGAGGCATGTACAGTATGGACTATTGTGACCTTGAGCCCAGAGATTTCAAGAATGTAGATTCCATGCACATGAGTTATACCCAGGTTAATCTCACATATCTCGCTAAATCACTGGTGTATATAGTCGTTATTGGCGGATATGGATTCGTAGTATTTAGAAAGAAGAATTTGTTCTGATGTTTTATCTTGACCATCGTTTAACTATCATTATCGGCGCATACGGCAGCGGTAAATCCGAGATTGCCGTCAATATGTCTGTTGCCCAGCGAAAGGCACTTCCTGACAAGAAACTTCTAATAGCGGATCTTGATATCGTCAATCCGTTTTACCGTTCATCAGACTGCGCTGATGCCTTAAAGGAAGCGGGAGTAAGACTTGTTACACCTATGTATGCAGGTTCCAACGTCGATGCTCCGGTATTGCCTCCTGATATGTATGTAATTTTCGATGACGAGTCTTATCAGGGAATCTTTGATATCGGCGGCGAAGACATGGGTGCGCTGGTTCTTGGTTCATTGAAGCACAGGATAGAGAACACTGATGCCGCCATTTACATGGCTGTAAACACGCTCCGTCCGTTTACTTCAGACCCTGAACAGATAGCGATAATGACAAATGAGCTTTCTGCTGCAGCAGGCTTCAAAATTGACGGTTATCTTAACAATACAAATCTTCTTGAAGAGACCACAGGAGAGATTCTGGCTGAAGGCGAGAATAAGATCCTCGAAGCAGGTAAGCTGACAGGGATTCCCCTTATTGCAAACTGTGCTATGGAAACGGTTGATTTATCGGGCGTTTCTCTTAAGAATCCTGACGTCTTCAAAATGAAGAGAATGATACATTACGCGTACTAAATCGTGTTAAAAATTATTGTTGTTTTGTCGAATAAATGATATTATTTTTCATGGCGGAACATTTTCGACCAAGTAACCAGGAGGAATAATAATATGGGATTGATTAGCTTAATCAAGAACGTGGCAGGAACAACATTTGATTCTATTTCCAGCCAGATTCAGGATCAGTATCTTGAGTTCTTTACTCAGGATTCTTTGGGCCAGGATATTCTTGTTAAGAAGGGCGCTAACAAGATGGAGAAGGGCAGAAACAAGGGTAATTCCGAAGTTATCTCCAACGGCTCCGTTATCAACGTACCTGAGGGATGCTTCTGCCTTCTCGTTAACAACGGCGAGATCGTAGACGTAGTTTCTGAGGCAGGTGCATATAAGTGGGATACATCTACAGCACCTTCAGTTCTTGCAAATAAGAACTTTGGTGAGAACCTCAAGCAGTCTATCGGTGACATCTGGAACCGTATGAAGATGGGCGGAGAGATTCAGCAGCAGCAGAGAGTTTACTTCGTAAACAAGCTCGAGATGATGAATCAGAACTTCGGTACACCTTCACCGGTACCTTATGCAGACCCTGAATATCGTAACATCTATATCCGTTTGAATGGTACATTCTCATTCAGAGTTGAGAATCCTGTTACATTCTTCAGAAACATCGTTGGTAATGTAAGAGATGAGTACACAGTAGCTGAGTTCATGGGTACACCTGCTAAGCCTCAGCAGCCTCGTCTTGAATTCCTTGACAACATTACTGAGACACTTAATAAGTGCGGTGGCCCTTACCCGAACGGTATCATGTTCTCAACATTGCCTTCAAAGCAGGGTGAATTCAGAAGATACATGCAGGATTGCCTCGATGACGAGTGGCTCCAGAAGAGAGGTATCGTTGTAGAGACAGTTGCTATCGCTTCCGTTACACCTGACGATAAGTCTCGTGAGAGAATCGAGAAGGTCGACGAGGCAAAGCTCTATGGTCAGGATCCTGGCGCTCTCGGTGCAGCTGTTGCTCTCGGCCAGACAGAGGCTATGAAGGCAGCTGGTGCTAACGCTAACGGCGCAGTTAATGGCTTTATGGGTCTCGGCATGATGGGTGCAGTAGGCGGCAATCAGGCTACAGCAGCTGGTATTAATGCAGCTCAGCAGGCTCCCGTTCAGCAGGGCGGCTTCTTCGGCGGCGCAGCTCAGGCTCCCGTTCAGCAGGCAGCTCCCGTAGCAGCTGGTTGGACATGCTCTTGCGGTCAGACAGGTAATACAGGTAAGTTCTGCAGCAATTGCGGACAGCCTCAGCCGGCACCTGCAGCAGCTGGTTGGACATGCTCTTGTGGTCAGACAGGTAATACAGGTAAGTTCTGCGGTAACTGTGGTCAGCCTCAGCCTGCAGCAGCTCCTGCAGCTTGCCCTAAGTGCGGCTTCAAGCCCGCTGACGGCAATATGCCTAAGTTCTGCCCTGAGTGTGGTACAAAGATCGAATAAGATCCTACAGTTCTTAAGTAAATCCTTTATGGAGGCTGTCTCTTCGGAGACAGCCTCTTTTTAATGTATTACAGTAAAAATGCGGTATAATAATGTTTGGAGTGGGATGGTACACCTGTGCCATTAGAATAAGGGAGGACAGTTCAATGAAGATCGTTAATTTACAGTGCCCTAATTGCGGTGCAAGACTCATTATCGAGAATAATATGTATGTCTGCAATTCCTGCGGAACGACTATTGCCATTGATTATGATGAGTCTGATGTTGAGTTCGAGAGAGCTAAGAACGAAGTAGAGATCGAAGCAAAAAGACAGGCTCATGAGAAAGAACTTCTCGAAAGACAATATGAGCTCCAACAAAAGGCCCAGATTGAATCCGAGAAAAGACAGATAAAGCGTGAGCGCCAGGCTGCAGCTAAGTCTGCGGTACAAATATGGATCAGGAGACTCGTTGCGCTTTTGATCTTTGCCGGAATTTGTTATGGCGGTTACAGAATGTATCTGTATATGAGAGATCAGGTAGCTGAAGGTTATTATCCCGGTGGAGCTGTTGCAACTCCTACGCCTGCTCCGAACTATAACATTACTCCGGAAGATATTAAGGATGATCTGGATAGCTTCATAGAAACCGGTAAGAAGATTCAGATGGAGATAGATCAGTGCGGTGTCAAAACTGAAAATGGCATTATTCATTTCTTCGACAAAACCGGTGCTGAATTCCTTGATGCATACATTGTTTCCAATATCCCTGATACTCGTGACAGCGAATCTACAAGACTTGTCCTCATTTACCAGGTAACCTGGTATAACGAAGAAGATGGTGAAAAGATCTGTTATGATGCTGTCTATTTTGACGGTATCAAAGTAAATCCCAATGGTGGTATCGTTTCTAACTACAACGGGGAAACAATCTCTCGAAGTGAAGCTGCATGGGGATGGAGCATGGAATACAGTTTCGAAGAGTACAGCCAGTGCTATCTTGAGAACATTAAGGCTTTGGGTGGAACTGTGACAGAAGTTGTTATCAATTCATCTTTCTCAACAGAAACAGCAGAAACGGAAGAGACAGAACCTGTTGATGCTGAAGCAGAAGATGAAGAGTATTACGAAGAAGTTTGATAGGAAAATCGCTTGCTTTTATGGCCCTCTCGTCTGAGAGGGCCATATTTTGTTAATAAATACCGCATTTTATCCTGTTTTACGAAATTCCAATTTATAAACTGTTTCACGGGTTTGAACATTCCGTAAAGACATGCCCCAGGTCATTGTTTTTCAATTTCTAAGAATTACAATGGCATTATTAGAAGCGCGGAAACCCCGTAAAACACTACATTTGAACACTTTGGATACTATCAACTGTAAAATTAGCCCTTACAGTTGGTCTGTTTTTTATACCCAAAAATAGTTCCGATGTATTTTTAAAGAAAGGATGGTCTAAAATGAGGTACAAATTAAAGAAAATGCTCGGTATGCTGATCGCATGCTCGATATTGATCTCATGTTGGTCTGTTTATGTTGGACATGCGACTGCAGATGCAGGTCAGGATGCATATACTTTTAATTATGCATATGACTGTCAAAGATATCCTGCTTATCCATCTAAAGGTGGAACATTACATGCTAGTGGTTTTACTACCCCGCTTGATTCAAGTGGATCGCATGCTGAACCGATTTATGGAAATTGGAAACTTGTATATTTAGGATTGTATTCCGAAGTCAAAAACAGTATTTCAAGTTCAGAAATTGGATCCGTTGTATCTGATGCTGCAAATGCATATGGCATGTCATCAAATGATATTCCTGTATATGAGTTGAAACGAGACAATACACATTATGCCTACGGTGTTCTGGTTACACTTGCTGACAATAAAAATATTGCTGCGTTTATCGGTGATACATGGGGTGGCGGAGCAGGTTACGTTCTCTCTAAATATGAATTGAATGGTTCTTATGATTTTAATGTTAATAAAGACTTAAAAGACATCACAAAGCGTGCAACTGCTGATCCTGCTGTTGTTGCTGTAGATGACATTATTGAAGATCTTCCTGCACCTAAATCATTAACAAGAGATGATGCTCCTGCAATTGCAGTAGCACGTGAGAAGTATGACGCACTTGACGATGGATTAAAGAGCCAGGTCGATAGTGAGAATGTCAGCAAACTCGTGGCTGCAGAGTCAGCAATCGATACAATTCTGAACAAAGAGGTAGATGATGTTGAAGTAGAAATCAACAAACTGCCTACAGCAGATCAGATTAAAGCTGCTGATGAAGAATCACTTAATGATATCAAAGGACAGATTGAATCTGTTCGTGGTGCTTATGAAAATCTTTATGATAGCCATAAGGGTAAAGTTGAGAACTACAATAACCTTTTAAATGCAGAAGTAGCATACGTTGAAAACCTTATTGATAAGCTTCCGGCTCCGACTGATATCACATTAGATGATATAGATGATATTGAAGCAGCCAGATCAGCTTATAATGCTTTACCCGCTGAAGGTGAGCAGGATTTGGTTAAAAACGATAATAGACTTGAGGCAGCCGAGACAGCAGTTGTTTCAAAAGTTGATCTTATGATTGCTTCTTTGCCTGGAACGGGCAATATTACAACTGCTGATGCTGAAGAAATCAAAGCGGCGCGTGATGCTTATAATTCTCTGCCTGACAGATTAAAGGACTCTGTTACAAAACTTACTAAGTTGGAAGCTGCAGAAGAAGCTTTGAGCAATGCGGAAATAGCAGAAGTAGAAGACCTTATCGCAGCTCTTCCTGCTCTTAATGAAATAAAGCCCTCTGATGCTGAAGCAATTAATGCAGCAAGAGAAGCATATGAAGCGCTTAGCGCTGCACAGAAGGGAAACGTTGAAAACTACGATGATCTCGTAAATGCAGAAAAAGCTTTGATAGATGCTGAAATAGCAGCAGTTGAAGATTTGATTGCTTCCTTACCGGTAAGCGGCTCAATTACTGTAGATGATGCAGATGATATTAAAGCGGCACGTGATGCTTATGAAGCGTTAACTGATGCTCAGAAAGCTGAAGTAAGCAACCTGGATGCTCTCGTAAATGCAGAAGTAGAATTGGTTGAGGATATCATTGATAATCTCCCTGAATCTGATGCAATTACATCATCTGATGCAGAAGCTATTGAAGCAGCACTTAATGCATTTGAAAAGCTGACTGATGATCAGAAAGCGGATGTTGGAAACATTTTAGATCTCGTGAAGGCTGAGGCGGCACTTGTTGATGGTTTTATCAATGATCTTCCTGCTCCTGATTCTGTAAAGCTTTCTGATATTGATGCAATCAAAGGTGCAAGAGATGCCTATGACAGTCTGGATGATGATCAGAAGGATTTAATTAAAGGATTAGACGATCTCGAAGCAGCTGAGAATGCATTAGTTGCAATAGTTGAAGATATGATCGATGATTTGCTTCCTGTAAATAACATTTCTATAAAGGATGCAGATAGAATTGAAGAAGCACGCGAAGCGTACAATTCTCTTCCTGACAGCTTAAAGGGTTCTGTTACTAACCTGGAAGATCTCGAAGATGCAGAATATGCATTGGTAAAGGCTGAAGCTAATGTAGTTGAATTATTGATCGACGCAATTCCTTCTGGAGATGAAATTACAGTAGCTGATGCAGATGCTATTAAGGCTGCCAGAGATGCATATAATGCATTGGACGATGCGAAAAAGCCTTTAGTTTCTAATATTGACGAGCTCGCATCTGCAGAAAATGCTTTAGTTGATGCGATTGAAGACAGTATTGATAATTTCCCTGGTTCTGATGAGATTTCTCTTTCTGATTCAGAAGCAATCAAAGCAACACGCGCAGCTTATGAAGCTTTGCCTAAAGCACTGAAAGATTCTTTCGATGAGGATTATTTAGATGATCTCGAAGCAGCAGAAGCAGCTTTGTCTAAAGTTGAAATAGCTGATGTTGAAGATAAGATCGATAATCTGCCTGTAGCTGATAAGATCTCAACATCTGATGCTGATGCGATCAAAGAAGCACGTGAAGCATATGACGCTCTTACTGATGAACAGAAGTCGTCTGTTGATAACCTTGATGAACTCGTTGCAGCTGAAGAAGCTTTAGACGTCGCTTTGGAGGAAGAAGCAGTTAAGGTAGCACAGATGATCAAGAGACTTCCGGATGCTGATACTATCACTAAGGAAGACTATGAATCTGTATATGAAGTAAAGGCTATTTTCGATAAATTAACAGATTCCCAGAAGTCAGCAATCGGTGCGGAACTGGCTGAAAAACTCGAAGAAGACGTTCGTGCAGTTGAAATCGAATGGTTCGCATATGGTTATACGCAGGCTAATCTGTTACTTGAAAACTTCGGAGAACTGATGACTGCAGAAACCAAGGCTGCTCTCGAGCGTTCCGTTAAGGCAGCAAAGGATGTAATGGCACTTGGTGATAAGGCTTCTGTAGAAGAAATCGTCAATGCAACTGATAAGCTTTTGGCTTCCGCAATGTATGCTGATGAAGAACTCAGCAAGATCTACAAAGTAATTGCCGGTGACGGTTTTGATATCACAGAAGGAGCTCTTTCTGAAATGGTTATCAAGATCAAGCAGTGCGGTTTGGAAGATAATGCTTTTGAGAACTTCATTAGTGCCGGAAAGAAAGTATACGTTGATGGCATCATTGTTGATTCTAAGAATTACACTTACGAAAAGGGCAGCTTGATCCTGACACTCCTGCCTGATTTCCTTAAGACATTGTCTGTAGGCGATCATACCCTTACTGTCAGATTTAGTGACACTGAAAGTATTAATGTTACATTTACTGTCAGCGAAGCTGCATATTTAGCTTCTACCGGTGAGCCGGTCAGCTATATCGGTTTGACAGGTGCGATCTTAGTACTTCTTGCCGGCGGTACATTCTATCTTAGGAAGCGTATCTTTGCATAAAGCTGATTAATCAGTATATTTCATTTCGAAAGAGGGATGTCTCATCATATGAGGCATCCCTCATATTTTTAGCATTGCCGCAATTTTATGATTGATAAATAGACTTTTGTGATAAAATTTTAAATCATATAAAAAGGCGGTTTTTTATGGGTAAATATTTCGGAACAGACGGCTTCAGAGGCGAAGCCAATAAAGCTCTCACTGCACAAAAGGCTTTCCAGGTAGGAAGATATATCGGCTGGTATTACGGCCAGAAGCACGATGACAAGAGAGCAAAGATCATCATCGGTAAGGATACAAGAAGAAGTTCATATATGCTTGAGGCTGCTCTTACAGCAGGTATTACATCCTCAGGTTCAGATGCTTATCTTTTACATGTAACTACTACACCGTCAGTCTCATACTGCTGCAGAACAGACGGATTTGACTGCGGAATCATGATCTCAGCGTCCCACAATCCTTTCTACGATAACGGAATCAAGATCATGCGTGCCAACGGTCAGAAGATTGAGGCAGAGATCGAAGAGAAGATCGAAGCTTATATTGATGGAGAGATCGAAGAGATTCCTTTGGCTGAGCGTGAAGCCATCGGTAACGTAATTGACTATGCTTCAGGACGTAACCGTTATATCGGATATCTCATGACAATTCCTACCAGAGCATTCAACGGAATGAAGGTAGGTCTGGACTGCGCTAACGGAGCTTCATGGAATATCGCGAGATCTGTTTTCGAGGCGTTGGGAGCAAAGGTTTATATCATCAACAACCAGCCTGACGGACTTAACATTAATACAAACTGCGGTTCAACACATATCGATACATTGAAGAAGTTTGTTTTGGACAACGGCCTCAACGTAGGTTTCGCTTATGACGGCGATGCTGACAGATGTCTTGCAGTAGACGAACTCGGCAACGAGGTCAATGGCGACCAGATCATGTTCCTCTGCGGTAAGTATCTCAAGGAGAGCGGCAAGCTCGACGGAAATACGATCGTTACAACGATCATGAGCAATATGGGTCTTTACAAGGCTTGTGAAGCTATCGGTATCCGTACTGAGAAGACAAACGTCGGTGATAAGTACGTAGCTGAGAACATGATGGCTAACGGATTTGTATTGGGCGGCGAGCAGTCAGGACACATCATTTTCGCTAAGTATGCTACAACGGGTGACGGTATCCTCACTTCTCTTATGGTTCTTATGACCATGCTCGAGAAGAAGCTGCCTCTCTCAATGCTCGCAGGCGAGATGAAGATGTATCCTCAGTGCCTCAAGAACGTTGTTGTTAAGGATAAGGAAGAAGCACAGAAGAATCCGGCAGTCCTTAAGGGCGTTGAAGAAGTTAATAAGGCTCTCGCAGGCGACGGAAGAATGCTGCTCCGTGCATCAGGTACTGAACCTAAGATCCGTGTAATGGTTGAAGCAAAGACCGACGAGATCTGTGAAGAGTACGTTGATAAGCTTATTGCTGTAATTAAGGAACAAGGCTTAACAGCAGATTAAACAAGGATATAGCGGCTCTGTGCTGATTTGGCGCAGAGCTGTTTTATATACAAAACTAATTGGGAGATTGAATATGAGAGTAATCAGAAAGAGCAACTATGAAGAAGCTTCAATGGCATGTGCTGAGCTTATCGCTTCACAGATAAGACTTAAGCCCGACTGCAAGATCGGTCTTGCAACAGGTTCTACACCTATTGGAACTTATAAGGACCTTGTTGATATGTATAAGGCAGGCAGCCTTGATTTTTCCAAGGTTACATCTGCTAACTTAGACGAGTACAGAGGCTTGGGCGGCGATCACGATCAGTCTTACAGATATTTCATGAATACAAATCTGTTCGATCACGTAAATATCGACAAGAGCAAGACATATGTACCTGACGGACTTGAGGCAGATGCTGTTAAGGCATGCACAGATTATGATAAGATCCTTGAGTCTTTGGGTCACCTTGATATCCAGCTGCTCGGAATCGGCGGCGACGGACACATCGGTTTCAATGAGCCTGCTGATGCTTTCTGCGTAAATACACAGTGTATTGACCTCGAAGAGCAGACAATCCAGGATAATGCCAGATTGTTCTTCGGCGGAGACCTCGCTGCTGTTCCTACACAGGCTTATACAATGGGTATCGGCTACATCATGAAGTCTACAACAGTTATCCTTATGGCTACAGGCGCAGGTAAGAGAGGCATCGTTGAGAAGGCTTTCTGCGGTCCTGTTACACCCAGGGTACCGGCTTCAATCCTCCAGCTCCACCCGAATGTTGTTGTTATTGGTGACGAGGCTGCTATTTCTGATGCCGTAGTTGCTGCTGCAAAGTAAACTTAAGCAGTATAACTTTATAGATTGTTTCATAGAGGTTGTTGCAAACAAAAGCAACAGCCTCTTTTTATATAAATTTTATTTAATATGAGGTAAACTGAAATACATGAGAGATAGAATTGAGAAGTTGATAGATAAGACTATTAGTGTGAGCCTTCCCTGGATAGTTTCAAAAGACGGGGTAGTTCAGTTTGTTGATCCGTTGGATAAGAAAGAGATCTCTGCTCACTATGGCGCCTCTCATATGGCAGTTTCTCTAATAATCTACGGCAGCCTTAAACATGAAGATTCCCTTGTCAAACAGGGTGAAGACCTTTTGTTTAGTGTTCTGGACCGTTGGAATGAGAATAAGGAGCTTCCTGATTTTCATAATGACTTCAACAATTTTGCACTTTGCGTTCTGGATCATTTTACGGATAAATACCACGAGAGAATAAAAGAGACAGTTCTTAGGACTAAGGATACGTTCTTTGACACCATTAACTGGTTGCCGATGCGTTGGTTTGTAAACCTCACGAGATATAAATGGACCGGAGATGTCTCATATAAAGATATTTGTCAAAAGTGCATGCAGACAATAAGCCAGGCTACTTACAGTGACGGCTTTATCGAAGATATGCTCCCGTTAGGAAGGAGTTTCAGCCTTCAGTATGATGTTGCAACGGTTGCGTTTATGCAGTATCTGAGAGTTATGGGAGAAGACATCGATCTATCTGTTCAAACCGGCGCTCTTCTTAATGCTGTATATCCTGATGGTGACATCAATTATTTTGGCAGAGGTACTAATCAGATTTTTGCATGGGGATTGTGGATTTATCTCCTGGCGAGCAGCGGTCAGAATGAATTGGACAGAGCTCTGGGCTATATTGAAAAGAGATTGCCTGAAATGCTCAAAAACAACAATATTATGCTAAATGATTATCCCGGTGAAGAGAAATTCATGTGGTGGGACTATCATTACTCTTCGGTATACACGGCGCATCTGCTTTTCTGGCTTATTATGGCTCTGAAAGATTTCGATAAATGCAGCATCGAACCAAGGCTGATATCTGATGGCAGCAGCGGAGTCTGCATATCACGTAATGACAACGCGTTTGTTGTTACTTTCGATGGCAGAACTGAATATTTAGCAGAAGCAGGTCCTTCTGTTGTTGCTCTGTGGACTAAACAGTCAGGTCAGGTAATTAAGGGCGAGTTTGGTCCCTGGTATGGATTGTTCGGAAATAAATATGCTCAACCTGATGTTGTTATGAAAAACTATATAGGGCTGATCAAAACAGAATCTGAACAGTCGAACCGCAGGAGAAACAGAGTCTTTGCTAAGCTGTTTGGGGAGAATAAAAAATGCGTAGAAGGAATGAACCGTCCTGTGTTTATTGCTCCGTCAGTTGATATTTCTGAAAAGGTTAGACTTACTTATCAGGTAAATGGCACGCCGTTATTACTTAATGTTCCTTCTTTTGGCGGAAGCATTACTGTCAGTGCAGATGGTGAGCAGGTAGTTATGAGCGATACAATGAAAATCAGAAATCAATATGATTGGTTAACAATCAAACAAAAACTTATTGATTCAGCTAATGTAATTGAAGTAGAAGTGTTATGACGGAAAACAGAGTTAGTGTATTAGTTACATTCTACAATCAGGAGAAATATGTTGATACTGCTCTGCAGAGTGTGTTCTCACAGAAGACTGATTTTGGAGTCAAGGTAATTGTCGGCGATGACGGCTCTTCTGACCGTACCTGCGAGATAGTTAACCAGTGGATCGAACGTTATCCTGATAATATTGAGCTCCACATAATGGAGCGTGGTGAAGGAAAACAGATTCCCGGATTCAGAGCGTCGAGAAACAGATTAAACCTTCTCCAATATGTTGATACCGATTATTTCAATTTCCTGGATGGTGATGATTATTTTACCTGTGATACAAAACTGCAGAGACAGGTAGAGATACTTGATTTAGCAGATAACAGTGACTGCATTGCATGCGGACATAACGTTTACAGATCATATAGTGACGGAAGAAACATACCTGCAACAGATCCCAACCTCAAAGAAGGTAAGGTGTCACCTGAGTATTTCTGGTCGAAAGCATATATTCATACTGATTCGCTGATGTTCAGGAGTTCGTTTATTCCTGAGATCAAAGTCAAATTATTGGAAAACAGTTTTAATGATACTATGATCACCCTGTCAGCTGTCCAGCACGGAATGATCTACTATATCCCTGAAATATGGGCTATTTATCTGCAGACGGCAGACGGCATTTGGACATCCGGTAATGCAGTAGTAAATCATGTCAGAAGCATTATTTTCTACGATCTGGCAACGAAGGTAAATCCTAAACTAAAGATGCATACCATATGCCGTTTTGGCTATGTCTGGAAGGGATTATTCAAACTGCGTAAGAGCATCGATCCTTCCTCGTTAACAGCGTACTATAACGAAGCGAAAGATAAGGGATGTAAGAACGCAATATTGTGGATCAGTTATCCTGATCTGAACCCGTTTCAGAAGATCGGACTCTTAGTTAAGACGTTTTTCATACGTTGCTCCATTCCTGTCATAAAACACATAATCTGATGGTGATGTTTTATGAACAAGAGACGCAACCTTAAAAACGTTATATATGCATTTATCGGACAGCTCGTAGTTTTGGGACTGTCATTATTTGTGCCCCGATTTGTTTTAACCGGATATGGTTCTGATACAAATGGCCTGCTAAGTACAGTAGGGCAGATAATTGCATATATGACATTGCTCGAAGCAGGTATAGGGCAGGCGGCGCGAAATGAATTGTACCGTTATGTCAAAGATGATGTTTTCGATAAGGAAAACAGTTCATCTGTTATGACACTCTCCAGAAAGGTCTACCGGAATACAACTAAGTTATATGCTCTGCTGATTCTGGTTCTGGCGGTAGTACTTCCGTTCATCATTAAAACGGATCTGAGTTATCTTACGGTTTTCCTGGTAATCCTGATCGAGGGCGCATCGAGCGTTATCTCTTTCTATTTTGTTCAGAACTATACGAATATTCTTATTGTCGATGGCAAGCAGTATGTTAATGCCAACATCGATCTGGTATTTAAGGGTCTGGTCTATGCGATAAAAATAGTTATGGCATTGCTCGGCGTAAATATCATATTAATGGAGATAGGATTCTTCATAGCGACTTTGGTTAAGATATTTATCTACGAGAAATATGTTAAAAAACATTATGGCTGGATCGATTACAATGCCAATATTGAAGGAAAGAAACTAAAAGACCGTGGTCCGTACATTATCACGGAAATTGCCTGGACAGTATTCTCGTCTACTGACATGATCGTTATTTCAATGTTCTGCTCAACTAAGAAGTCGAGTGTCTACGCAATCTATTACATGGTATTTATTACGATCAACAAATTAGCAGATGCTGTATTTACCAGTCTCAAATTTAATCTTGGCCAGATATTCCATAAAGATAAAGAGCAGTATAAACAGACCCACGATGTTTTCAATTCGGTTTTCGTCGGTTCTCTGTCCGCTTTGTTGGCAGTAGCGTACTATTTGTGTATCCCGTTTATCACGTTATATACGGACGGTGTCAGCGATACGGATTATATCGATCTCGCTCTGCCAATGGGCTTTTGTCTGATCTATCTCCTGTCATGGTGCCGTATGGTATCTGAGCATCTGATCGGTGTTGCCGGATATGCGAAGAAACTCAGCAAAGTATCGATAATTGAAGTTGTTATAAATATCGTCTTATCTGTTATCTTTGTTAACCGCTTCGGAATAAGCGGTGTTCTATATGCAACTGTTATCGCGTTGCCTTTGAAGGTTATCTACTGCAATATCTTGGCAGACAGGGTAATACTGAAACGAAGTGTCTTTACTACGGTCAAAATCCTTTTGGTTAATATAGCGCTGTTTGTAATTCTTGCTTCTTGTAAGCACTTCATAAATGTTAATATAGACAATTATCTGACCTTTTTTATTTATGGCGTATGTTTTACTTTGTGTTCGGCAGTAATATTCCTGATCGCGAATGTTCTGGCGAATAAAAATGTATTTGCCGCTTTTAAACGTATCTTTACGGGAGACAAGACATGAGAGAAATTTCAAATAAGAATATTTCGATTGTTGGTATCGGATATGTTGGTCTGGCATTAGCGGTTTTACTTGCACGTGATAATAAAGTGACGGCAATTGATATTGCGCAGGAAAAAGTCGATAAGATAAACGAACTTATCCCATTCACACACGACGCTCTCATAAATAAATATTTCGTCGAAGCGAAAAACGGAGCCAGAAGTTTTAATATTAAAGGCACTACAGACATAAGTGAGTGTGCAGGTTCTGATTTCATAATCATATCCACACCGACAAATTACGATCCTGAACAGAACTATTTCGATTGTTCTGCAGTCGAAAGTGTACTGCGTCAGATCAACGATATTTCGGGAGGATCAGATAAGAAGCCTGTTATCGTCATTAAGTCTACGGTTCCAATCGGATTTACTGAGAATATCCGCAGAGAACTCAACATGGATAACATTATTCATTCACCTGAGTTTTTAAGGGAAACGTCTGCCTTATATGACTGTCTCTATCCTGACAGGATTATTGTCGGTTGTAATGAAGAGACATCTGAATCAGCCCGTGATTTCGCTGAGCTCATGAAAAATGCCGCCGAAAAGGAAATTATTGACTCTCTGATAATGTCGTTCTCGGAGTCTGAGGCGGCCAAACTGTTTGCAAATACATTTCTGGCATTGAGAGTCTCTTTTTTCAATGAACTGGATACGTTTGCCGAATCGAAAGGTCTGAATTCAGCTAATATCATTAATGGCATCTGCAAGGATTCCAGAATCGGAGATTTCTATAATAATCCGTCATTTGGTTACGGCGGTTACTGTCTGCCCAAAGACACAAAACAGCTCCTTGCCAATTACGATAAGGTTCCTGAACAGCTCATCAGTGCTATTGTTTGCAGTAACTATACGAGGAAGTCTTTTATAGCAGAGCAGGTGATTGAGAGGGCAACGGACATTGGCGGTGATTCCGGTGAGATAGTCATAGGGGTATTCAGACTGACCATGAAGACTGATTCTGATAATTTCCGTAATTCATCAGTCCTTGATGTAATGGAAATGATCAGAACAAAGGGTTTTAACATGATCATTTATGAACCTGTCCTTCCGGAAGGATCTGATTTCTGCGGATCGAAAGTAGTAAATGACATAGAAGTGTTCAAAAAACAGAGCACACTCATTATTGCGAATAGATTTGATCCGGTGTTAGATGATGTTAAGGATAAAGTATATTCCAGAGATTTATTTAAAAGGGAATAAGACAGGATTGAAAAACTTATGGGTATGAAGAAAAGCATCAAAAAATGCCTGTTTAAGATATCTTCCGGATATACGGATCTGCTTTACAGACGTCCTTATTTGGATAAGGAGGCAAAGCTCAGGCGCAGTTTAGAAGGCGAGCTGCTCCATTTGGACCTTGTAATTACGGAATGCTGCTCACTTAAATGCCGCGACTGCTCGAATCTGATGCAGTACTATCAGAAACCTGAGAACCTGACATCTGATGAAGTTATAAATGAACTTAAGAAGCTGTTTTCATGTTTGCGTGTGCGTGAACTTAAGGTGCTCGGAGGAGAACCTTTCGTAAATCAGAAGGTCCTGTCTGATGTTTTGAGATTCCTGACGGGTGATTATTCCGGATATGTTGATTCTATAAATATCATTACAAATGGTACGATCCTTCCTTCTGAAGACTGTCTGGAGGCTATGATCAGCAATCCAAAGACCAAAGTGTCTTTTAGCAATTATGGTGAGCTGTCCAACAGGCAGGATGAATTCGTTGAACTGTGCAAGAAGAACAATATTGATTATCAGGTTACTGATGATTCTTTCTATTGGCTCGATTTCGGGCGCCCGATAGAATATAACGAATCTGAAGAATTTGTCCGCAGGCAGTATAAAAACTGCTATAACAGGAAAAACTGTAATACTCTGTACAGAGGCAGGATTTATGCATGCCCCAGACAGGCGCATGGCATACGTCTGGTCCTTATCCCTGACAGTAAAGATGAATTTGTGGACCTGTTTGACCCCGGATATACTGATAAAGATGATTTAAGACGGGCCATTATTGGTCTGGTCAGACGGAAAGAGCCGGTCTCTGCCTGCAGGTACTGCTTAAACTGTAAATATATCCATGTTAAGAGGGGAATCCAGGAAAAACGCTGATTTTAAGGCTTCCTGATATTTGAGATAATCAGTTTAGTTTAAACAGTTGCATGAACTTCCTTTAATGTTTATAATACTTTGAATTATTTTAGGCGCGTTTCTGCGCGTATTTTTTAGGAGGTTTTTCGTGGCAAAAGGTAAATTAACTTTTAACGAGAATCTGTGCAAGGGCTGCGGTCTCTGCGTTGCAGCTTGCCCTAAGAAAATCCTCGAACTTGACAAGACAAGGCTGAATAGCAAGGGTTATCATCCCGCAACATGCGTAAACCCCGATGAGTGTATCGGTTGTGCTTTCTGCGCTACGCAGTGCCCGGATGTCGTAATCACTGTTGAGCGTTTCTGATCGGGAGGTTTTTATGGCACAGAAAAGAGTTTTGATGAAAGGCAATGAGGTCATTGCCGAGGCAGCGATCAGAGCAGGCTGCCGTAACTATTTCGGATACCCGATCACACCTCAGACAGAAGTCATGCACTACATGGCTAAGAAGATGGTTCAGGTCGGCGGTAACTTTGTACAGGCAGAGTCTGAGGTTGCAGCCATTAACATGGTTTATGGTGCAGCAGCAGCCGGCTTCAGAGTAATGACATCTTCTTCCTCTCCGGGAATTTCCCTCAAGCAGGAAGGTATTTCATACATTGCAGGTGCTGAGCTTCCTGCAGTCGTAGTTAATATTGTTAGAGCAGGCCCGGGTCTGGGCGGTATTCAGCCTGCACAGGGTGACTACTTCCAGGCTACAAAGGGCGGCGGACACGGTGATTACAGAAACATCGTTATCGCACCTGCTTCTGTTCAGGAGCTTTATGAGCTCGTAGTTGAAGCTTTCAATCTCGCTGATAAGTACAGAATGACCTGCATGATCATAGGCGACGGTACTTTGGGCCAGATGATGGAGCCTGTTGCTTTCCGTGATGAAGAACCCGTCGAGACAATCGAGAAGCCTTGGGCTGCATGCGGAAGAAAGGGTGATTCTTTCCATCACACAGTAACATCTATCTATATTGATCCGGATGTTTTGGAGAAGAAGAACCTCGAGCTCCAGGAAAAGTACAAGATTGTTGAAGCTAACGAAGTACGTTATGAATCAATCTGCATGGATGATGATCCGGAGATCGTAATCACAGCATTCTCAACATGCTCAAGAATCTCCAGAAACGTTATCCGTCAGGCTCGTGAGCTTGGTATCAAGGTTGGTATGATCAGACCTATCACACTCTGGCCTTTCCCTTACAAGGCAATCGCTGAAGCAGCTGATATGCCCTCTGTAAAGGCCTTCCTCGACGTTGAGCTCAACGCTGGTCAGATGATCGAAGACGTAAGACTTGGCGCTAATGGTAAGAAGCCCGTTTATTTCCACGGAAGACTCGGAGGAAATCTCCCGATGCAGAAGGAAATCCTCGATAAGATCGTTGCGATCCACGAGGGAAAGATCACAGAAGGAGGTAATTTCTGATGGCTGTAGTTTTCGAACCCACAAAAGGCCTTACAGATAAGCCTTTCCATTATTGCCCCGGCTGCTGCCACGGCATTATCCACAGACTCGTTGCTGAGACTCTTGTTGACAACGATGCTCTCGAGACAGCAGTAGGTGTTGCATCCGTTGGATGTACATACAATTCATATGAATACATTGCTTGTGACATGGTTCAGGCTGCTCACGGTAGAGCACCTGCAGTTGCTACAGGTATCAAGAGAAACCTTAAAGACAGCTTCGTCTTCACATATCAGGGAGACGGCGACCTCGCTTCCATCGGTACAGCTGAGATCGTTCACGCTGCTGCAAGAAGTGAGAACATCACGGTAATCTTCGTTAACAACGCAGTTTACGGTATGACTTCAGGTCAGATGGCACCTACAACACTTGTTGGTCAGGTTACAACAACATCTCCTTGGGGACGTGATCCTTCTTACCAGGGTTATCCTATCAATGTTTCTGAGTTCTTATCTAATCTCGCAGGTGCTGCTTATGTTGAGCGTGTTTGCGTTACAGATTATAAGAACATCCAGAACGCTAAGAGAGCTATCCAGAAGGCTTTCAATGTTCAGAAGAACAAGCTCGGTTTCTCTCTCGTAGAAGTTCTTTCAACTTGTCCTACTAACTGGGGTAAGGAGCCTCTCGCAGCTATGGATTGGCTCAAAGAGAACATGGAGAAGCAGTATCCGTTAGGATGCTACAAGGGTGCTGATATCACTTTCGATGCAGACGGTAAGTATGTTTCAGGTGCTATCCCTGCAACTTCTAACAACTGTGTTAATGTTGGGGAGGTGAAGAAATGATTGATTTCTCTGTAATTTTTGCCGGATTCGGTGGTCAGGGAATCCTCTCCGCAGGCAAGATGGCAGCAGAAGCTGCTCTTTATGAAGGTAAGGAAGTTTCTTGGTTCCCGTCTTACGGACCTGAGATGCGTGGCGGTACAGCTAACTGCTCCGTAGTATTCTCAGATGAGCCTATCGGATCTCCCGTAGTTAACGATGCAGACGTTGTTATCTGCCTCAACCAGCCTTCAATGGAGAAGTTCGAGAAGCAGTTGAAGCCCGGTGCTCTCATGATTCTCGACTCTTCACTCATTAAGACAAGACCTACAAGAACTGACATCAAGGTTATCGCTATGGAAGCTTCTGATATCGCTTCCGAGCTCGGTAAGATGATGTTCGCTCCTATCACAATGCTCGGCTGTATGGCTACAGCTACAGGTTGCTTCACAAGAGATTCTTTCGAGAAGTCACTCTATGAGATCCTTCCCGAGAGAAAGCACAACCTCATTCCTATCAATATGGAAGCATTTGACAGAGGCGCAGCTTTCGCGAAGTAATAGCGATTACAAAGCAGTGTTATAATGTTCCTGCCTGAGATCTCAGGCAGGAATTTTTATTTTGGGGATAGAATTGAATATGATGAAAGCACTTAAGATTGTCGGGATAGTTATCCTTGTTCTGTTAGTGGTTATCGTTCTTGCCTTGGCAGCGATCTATATCTATCACAGGATTAAGCTCAAAGAAGAGGAACCGCTACTCGAAAAGCCATTGGGACAGATGGTTGAAGTAGACGGTCACAACATGTGTGTTTATTCAGAAGGTGAGGGCGAACATACTCTGTTGTTCCTGTCGGGATCAGGAACACCTGCTCCGATTCTTGATTTCAAGAGTTTGTATTCACTCTTGGATGATGATTACAGAATCGTTGTTATTGAGAAATACGGATATGGTTTCAGCGATATAGTCGATACTGAGAGATCATTTACTACGATTCTCAGACAGGATAGGGTGGCATTGGAAAAGGCCGGAATCGAAGGCCCGTTTATCCTTTGCCCGCATTCTATGTCGGGTTTGGAAGCAATTATGTGGGCACAGGATTATCCTGATGAGGTTGAAGCCATAGTCGGCCTTGATAATGTGTTGCCCAGAACTTACGACAACTACGATATCGAAGGGACTCTGAAACTCGAGAAGTATGTAACAGCTGCAAGAGAATTGGGCATCGTAAGACTCTATTATTCTGACAGCTTTTTGCCGGATGCATTATCGGAGGACGAGAAGGATCTTTACCGCGCGATAGCTGCGAGAAATACGGTAAATGTTGATGTCATCAACGAAGGCCGTGCGATCAAAGATGCAGTTGCGATAATTGACAGCAAGCCAAAGCCTGATGTGCCCATGATCATGTTCGTTTCTGACGGTAAACAGACTAACGGCAGCGATTGGGTCGGTAATCACTATATTTATGCTGAAGACCTGTCAAATGCAAAAGTAGTTGAACTCGGATGCGGCCACTATGTTCACTATTTTGAGCCTGAAAGAATCGCTGCAGAAACTAAATCTTTCATCGAAGAACAATTAGGTTAAGAGAGGCGGCTGTATAATGCCGCCTCTTTGTTTTCGATTCCTGAAATATTCACGAAAAAAGCTCATTTTGTGAATGATTCAGGAATAATGAGCCTTTTTGCACGAAACATTCACGAAAAAGGGGATTTTCGTGAATGTTTTAGGAATTCTAAATCACTCGAAAGGAATGAGCGTCGCTGCGCCGTTCTCGATGATGATGTAAGAAGGCTTCGTATCTTCCTTGGGAATAGAAGGAGAACCGGGATTCATATAACGGATCTTACGGCCGTCTTCATAGTCCCAGTTAATATCTCCGGCAACGTGAGTATGACCTGTAAGAAGGATCGCGTCTTCTGGCATAACAGCAGGAAGATTCATGGGATTATAGATGTGTCCGTGAGTTACGAAGAATACGGTTCCTTCGTCAACGAGATAGATGTAATCAGCGAGGATAGGGAACTTCAATACCATCTGGTCTACTTCGGTATCACAGTTGCCTCTTACGGCAAGGATCTTATCTGCGTAGTTGTTTAAGATCTCAATTACTTTCTTGGGTTCATAGTGTTCCGGCAGGTTGTTCCTGGGACCGTGGTAGAGAATGTCTCCCAATAAAACCAATTTGTCAGCTTTGCTGTCGATAAATGCGTCGATAACGCGCTGGGCCCAATAAGAATCCCCGTGAATGTCTGATGCAACTAAATATTTCATAAACTAACCTCTTATACTTTTATTGCGCATAGAATAACACAGCAATGTGTAACTTATGGGCCTTTTTGATTATTCTTGTTATCGTAATAGCAAGATATGTTTAGTTTCGATTCTAATATTGAACGTATTCGTTAAAAATGCACAAAAGCGAGAGTTAAATTCCTCGCTTTTTTGTATTTTTGGTTGGTAAAATCTCTAATTTAGTTTATAATATCTGTTATTAAGGGCAAGCGCCCTTTGATTTTGGCGCGCATTTTTGCGTCAGTAGAATGGACAGGAGGAATAGCTACATCAATGGATGCTGCTTATTTATTCAACAAAGGCGAGAACTATATGAGCTATAAGTTCCTCGGCGCTCATCCTTATGAGGATGAGAACGGGAAAGGCTTTATATTCCGCGTATGGGCTCCGAACGCAAGAATGGTCAGCATTATGGGAGATTTCAATGATTGGGATCCCAACGACTGCCAGATGTTCATGCTTGGTAAGACAGGCATTTGGGAGCAGAAGGTTCCTTATGCTCAGCAGTGGGACCGTTATAAATATAGAATTATCGGTGCTGATAACAGAATATATGAGAAGGGCGATCCCTTCGCCAGACATTTCGAGACCAGACCTAATAATGCATCAATCATTTACGATCCTGATGATTATATCTGGAACGACGATGAGTTCTGCAAGAACCGTACTGATGCCTTGGCTGCAAAGCCTATCAACATCTATGAGATTCATTTAGGTTCATGGAGAAGACATCCGGATGGAAACTTCTTCACATACAGAGAGCTCGCTATCGATCTTGCTGATTACTGCAAGAAAATGCATTACACACATGTCGAGCTTATGCCTATCTTAGAGCACCCGCTCGATGATTCATGGGGTTACCAGGTAACAGGCTACTATGCTGTTACTTCCAGATTCGGAACACCGGCAGATTTTAAGTTTATGGTTGATGTTCTTCACCAGAACGGCATCTCCGTAATCCTTGACTGGGTTCCTGCTCATTTCCCGAAGAACATGGAAGGTCTCGTAAGATTTGACGGAACTCCCTGCTATGAATATGCAGATCCCAGAATCGGTGAGCACAGGGAATGGGGCACCTATGTTTTCGATTATTCAAAGAATGAAGTGTTGTCATTCCTGATTTCAAATGCAGTTTATTGGATCGATGAATTCCATTTGGATGGTATCCGTGTTGATGCTGTTTCTTCAATGCTCTACAGAGACTATGGAAGACAGCAGTACATTCCTAACAAGTATGGCGGAAACGAGAATATCGAAGCGATCGAATTCTTCAAGAGACTTAATTCAATCCTTCGAAAGAACTATCCTTACGCTATGCTCGTTGCAGAAGAATCAACTGCATGGCCCAAGGTATCTCATCCCGTTGAAGAAGGCGGATTGGGATTCACTCACAAGTGGAACATGGGATGGATGCACGATACTCTCGATTATTTCTCCACTGATTCCTATGCGAGAGGGTGGCATCACGATGAGTTCTGTTTCTCAATGATGTATGCATTTGCTGAGAACTACGTTTTGAGTTTGTCTCATGACGAAGTAGTTCACGGCAAGCATTCATTGATTGATAAAATGCCGGGTGATATCTGGAGAAAGTTTGCTTCACTCAGAACAATGATGCTCTATCAGATCAGCCATCCGGGTGCTAAGTTAAATTTCATGGGCGCAGAGTTCGGTCAGTTTATCGAATGGCGTTTCTATGAGCAACTCGAATGGTTCCTTTTGGATTACGAATCACACCGTCTGCTTCAGAATTTCAACAGTGAACTCAACAGATTCTATATTGAACATCCCCAGATGTGGGCAGATGACCACACATGGGCCGGCTTCGAATGGATCGCCGCAGACGATACCAAGAACAACGTATTCGTATACAAGAGAGCTTGTCCCGATCCCAAACTTAACGATATCTACGTTGCTCTTAACATGGTTCCTCAGCCGCTCGAAGGTTATGAGATGCCTGTTTACGAGCTCGGCACATATAAGATAGTTTTCAATACTGACGATATGTGTCATGGCGGTTCCGGTTATCCTACTGCAACTGATATGAACGGTTGCTTTGAAGCTATCGATGAGCCGCTTAACGGCAAGCCTTACAAGGTTAAGATCAACCTTCCGCCTCTTGCAGGTATTTACTTCATGAAGGTAAAAGATCCTGTTAAGAAGAAGGCAAAGACAGCTGCAAAGAAGACTACTGCGAAGAAGACTACTGCGAAGAAGACTGCTGCTAAGAAAACAACAGCAAAAGCTGAAGCAAAGCCTGCAGCAAAGAAGACAACTAAGGTAGCAACAAAGACTGCTGCCACTAAGCCTGCTAAGAAGCCCGCAGCAAAGAAAGCTGCTGCTCCCAAGAAGGCTGCTACTACAGATAAAAAATCGAAATAAGCTCATATACGGAGGTAACTCATTATGGCAAGAACTGAAGTCGTTGCGATGATACTCGCAGGAGGACAGGGAAGCAGACTCGGAGTACTGACTAAGACAGTCGCTAAGCCTGCTGTACCTTTTGGAAGTCGTTACAGAATCATCGATTTCCCGCTCTCTAACTGTGTAAATTCAGGAATAGAGATAGTTGGTGTTCTCACACAGTATCAGCCTTTGGCTCTTAATACTTACGTCGGTAACGGTCACCCTTGGGACCTCGACAGAAACAATGCGGGTGCTTACATCCTTCCGCCTTTCCAGAGTAATTCGGGCTCTGACTGGTACAAGGGTACAGCTAACGCTATCTACCAGAATATGAGCTTTATCGATGACAACGATCCTGAATATGTTGTTATCCTCTCAGGTGACCATATCTACAAGATGGATTACGCTGCAATGCTTAAGGCTCACATCGAGAAGGGAGCAGATGCAACCATCGCAGTATATGAGGTACCGTGGGAAGAAGCTCCCAGATTCGGTATTCTCAACACCAAGGAAGAGGATGTTATCGAAGAGTTTGAAGAGAAGCCTGCTAAACCTAAGAGCAATCTCGCTTCAATGGGTGTTTACATCTTTACATGGAGTGTGTTGAGACAGGCGTTGATCGAAGACGAAGCTGATCCTGATTCAAATAACGACTTCGGTAAGAATATCGTTCCTAATCTTTTGGCTCAGGGCAAGAAGCTTTGCGCATACAGATTCGCAGGTTATTGGAAGGATGTAGGAACTATCTCATCCCTCTGGGAAACGAATATGGATATCCTTGATAAGCCTGAAGAGATCAACCTCGTAGACAGATCATGGAAGATCTTCTCCAGAAACCCTGTTAAGCCTTCACACTTCATCGGTGCCGGCGCTAAAGTTAAGAATTCAGCTCTCACAGACGGATGCAGAATCTTCGGTGATGTTGAGCATTCAGTACTTTCCGAATCTGTTATCGTTGAGAAGGGCGCAATCGTTAAGGATTGTGTTCTTATGCCTGGTGTAGTCGTAAAGGAAGGCGCACACATTGAGCGTTGCGTAATCGACCAGGGAACAGTAATCGGCAAGGATGTTCAGGCCGGTAACTTTGTTGAAGGCGAAGGACCTTACACAAATCATAAGATCTGCTCTGAAGGAATCTGTGTTTTCGAGCGTAATCTGACGATCAAAGATGGTGCTGTAATTCCCGCAAACAGCATGGTTGATTCAGATTTGGATGTGCCTGAAGACTGTGCCATTATCGTCAAAGGTTAAGAGCAAGAGGAAAAGGAGATAAAGATATATGTTTAACAATGCAATGGGGCTTATCTTAGCCGACAACAAAAAGATATCTCTGGGTGAGCTCTCAAATCCTCGAGCTCTGTCTGCAATGCCTTTTGGCGGCAGATACAGAATCATTGACTTCATGCTCTCTAACATGGTCAACTCCGGCGTTAAGAATGTCGGACTTCTCACATACAACAAGTACAAGTCACTGATGGACCACACAGGAACAGGTGCTGCATGGTCTTTGGACAGAAAGAATGACGGACTTCATATCCTTCCGCCTTACGTTAACTCTGAAGCTACTAACATCAATTCTGATGAAGAGCTCACAGGCGTTATCGATTTCCTTAGACAGTCCAGAACACCTTATGTCATCGTTTCCGGTGCTAACGTAATCCTCAACACAACATTTGATTCATTCATCAAATCACACGAGGAATCAGGTGCTGATATTTCCGTTATGTATAACCGTGACGGGACTAAATTCGGTAATCCTTCTTACATCCTCGATATCGATGATGACGGATTTGTAAGAGACATGCTCTACAATCCTACAAAGGCAACATCACAGAGATGTTCTCTCGGTATACTTTGCCTTAGAAGAGATCTTCTCATCGATATCCTTGCACGTCAGATGGCACATGGCCAGAGCCACTTCGGAATTCACTCCATCGTTAAGATGTTTGATGAATTCAAGGTTCACGGATTCGAATATACAGGTGTCGTATTAAGAATCAACAACGTACAGGGATATTTCAACGCTTCAATGTCACTGCTTACAGACTCTGTAAGAAATGACCTGTTCTGGAGCGGTAAGCCTATTTATACGAAGGTCAAGGATGAGGCTCCTACACTTTACTTCGACAACGCTGAGATGAGCGATTCAATCGTATCCGACGGTTGCCGCATTTACGGTAAGGTTGAGAGTTCAGTTATTTTCAGAAGTGTTACGATCGCTAAAAATACAACAGTTAAGAATTGCGTAATCATGCAGGACGTTCACATCTCAGAGAACTGCCATCTTGAGAATGTAATCCTTGATAAGAATGCTTTCGTAAGACCGGGCGTAAGACTTGTCGGACATCCCGACTATCCTATTGTTATAGGAAAAGGAGCAGGTATCTGATTATGGAAAAGAATATCAAAGTATTGTTTGCTTCATCCGAGTGCAGTCCGTTCGTTAAGGTCGGAGGACTCGCTGACGTCGTCGGAAGCTTGCCTGTCGAGCTCAATAAGCAGGGAGTAGATGCACGTGTCATCATCCCGCTTTATAAGAAGATCAAGGTTAAGTACAGCGACAAGCTCCATTTCCGCGGCTGGAAAATGGTTCACATGGGCTGGCGATCACTTTATGCCGGACTCTTCTCACTCGAGATAAACGGTGTTGTTTTCTATTTCATCGATAACGAATACTATTTCAACTTTGATCAGATCTATGTTGATTATGTTTTCGATATTGAGCGTTATTGCTTCTATCAGAGAGCAGTTCTGGATTTCATGGGTGACTTCATGGACTTCGAACCTAATGTTCTCCACTGCAATGACTGGCAGACAGGTATGATGCCTATGCTCCTTGATTGTCACTTCAAGAAGAACGGTTATCACACCAACGTCCAGACTGTTTATACGATCCATAACCTTAAGTATCAGGGCGTTCATTCAATTGACGTTGTTAGAGAGATGTTGGATCTCCCTGATGAATACTTAAGAGAGGATTTTTGCATTAAGGATAAGGCCATTAACTTCATGAAGGCCGGTATCGTTTTCTCTAACTCAGTTACAACGGTATCTCCGACTTATGCATATGAGATCATGACCGATTACTATGGTGAAGGTCTCAACTACACATTGCAGAAGTATGCATACAAGGTATCCGGTATCCTCAACGGAATGAACGATCTCGAATACGATCCTTCAAAGGATGAAAAGATTCCTATGAAGTATTCGATCAAGAACTATAAGGCAGGTAAGGCTGCATGCAAGAAGTCATTGCAGGAACAGCTCAGCCTCGATGTTAATCCGGGTGCTCCTCTGTGTGCTATGATCTCAAGACTCGTAGACCAGAAGGGTCTGGATCTCCTCCTTTATGTTCTTGAGGAAATGCTCTACGACGGTATGCAGGTTGTTATTCTCGGTACAGGTGATCCTTACTATGAGAGAGCACTCGTTGATATTGCTAACCGTAACCAGGGAAAGATGTGCGCATGCATCGACTTCGACAGCGGACTCGCTCATACGATCTATGCTGCATCCGATATCTTCCTTATGCCGAGCCTTTTCGAACCCTGTGGTCTGTCACAGCTCTGTTCAATGGCATACGGTTCAGTTCCTGTCGTAAGAGAGACAGGCGGACTCAAGGATACAGTTACACCATATAACGAATATACAGGCGAAGGTAATGGATTCTCATTTGCTAATATCAATGCTCACGAGTTCCTGTTCGTTACAAAGTATGCTGCTGATATCTATCGTCATCATCCTGATGTTTGGGATAAGATTATCGAAGCCGGTATGAAGGGTGACTATTCATGGAAGAAGAGTGCTGGTGAGTATGCCGGTCTCTATTCTCTTATCACAGGTATTCCCAGAATCGAAGAAAAGCCTGAAGCACCTGCCAAGGAAGTAAAGAAGGAACCTGCTGCAAAGAAGGAAGCTCCTGCTGAAAAGAAAGCTGCAGAGAAGAAACCTTCTGAGAAGAAGGCGCCTGCCAAGAAGGCTGCAGCAAAGAAGTCTGCTGCTAAAAAGGCAGTAAAGGCTGAGCCTAAGAAGGCCGAAGAGAAGAAACCCGAAGATAAGGAGAAAAAGGCCTGATGCCTTCTAAGAAGACTCAGATTGATACTAACGGTTTAAATAAGGCGCGGTGCATGCATGCATCGCGCCTTCCTGAGTACAGGCTCCCGTTTGGAGCGCAGCCCTGTGCTTCAGATGTTGATATCTTTTTTGACTGCTATAGGGAAGCGACCAATGTAACGTTCTGTTATACATATGGTCTTTATAGCTTTTCTTATCACGAGGAGCCGATGTATTCGGTATCCGGACTCGGAAGATATCATGTAAAACTGATGCTCCCTAATGAACCGTCCATTTTGTTTTATTGGTTCAGGTTTAATGTTCAGGGTGATCTAAAGGATCTTCCTGATTACCATAAGGTTTTGAACGACAGTGATCCCGGCGCTCCGGCACCCGTTATCACTCTCTATTATGGAGCCTCTCTCGATTCACCTAACGGTGAGGGCGAACTCTACAGAGAACCGCCGAGAGTAGGGGCAGAAGAGGATAAATATCCTTTTGCTTTCCAGATAACGGTTTATAACAAAGAATTCAAGACACCCGAATTTCTTAAGGGTGCGATGATATATCAGATATTCCCTGACAGATTCTCAAGAGATACATCTTTTGATTACGACAAGATGATCAATATGGATCCGAGACAGGAGAGGATCTATCACAAGGAATGGAGTGAAGATGTCGATACTAAGGGTAAGCCTGAGACAGGTTACCTCGCATGTGATTTCTATGGCGGAAGCCTCAAGGGAATTGAAGAAAAGCTCGACTACATCAAATCTCTGGGTATCAACGTTTTGTACCTGAACCCGATTTTTGAGGCGAGATCTTCACACAGATACGATACTGCTGATTATCTTAATGTCGATCCGATTCTTGGTGGAACAGCGGCATTTATGAGCCTGCAGAGTGCCTGCAGGGAACGCGGCATTAGAATCGTTTTAGACGGCGTATTCAGCCATACCGGAGCTGATTCCAGGTATTTTAATAAGTTTGACCGCTATGACGGTGTAGGAGCTTACAGAGCCTTTGTAAAAGGCGAGGAGAGCCGTTACCGTTCCTGGTATAACTTCTATTACAACCAGGACGGTTCAGTTGCTTACGAGTCATGGTGGGGATTTCCGGATCTTCCTAATGTTAACGAGGATGATCTGTCTTACAGGAATTTCATTTTCGGTAAGGACGGAGTAGTTGATACCTGGACATCCAGAGGTGCGTCAGGTTTCAGACTTGATGTATCGGATGAATTGCCGGACAGCTTTATCAGACAGATGAGATCCGCTGTAAAAGCGAAGCTGGGAGACGAGGGCGCTGTTATCGGTGAAGTATGGGAAGATGCTTCAAACAAGTGCAGTTACGGCTCTTACCGTGATTTTATGCTCGGTAATACTCATGACTCTGTAATGGGTTATACATTCAGACATATAATCCTGGATTTCCTTTGCGGTTATATTGATGCAGGTATTGCCGATTCGAGATTCGAAGGTTTCCGTGAGCGTTATCCGATGGAAGCATACTATTCCATGATGAATCTCGTCTCATCCCACGATGTGCCGCGTATCATGACCGCTCTCTCGAAGCCCTGTGATACTGATGACAGGGATGTACAGCGTGAATTTAAAGTGTCTTCCCAGGATTATGAGGTTATTTCCTCATTATCCAAGATGGCATTTGCTTTCCAGACGTGCTATATCGGCGCTTCCTGTGTCTATTACGGCGATGAGGTTCTGATGGAGGGATATAAGGATCCTTTCAACAGAAGAACATATCCCTGGAATAAGTTAAATAAGAAGCAGCAGGATGCTCTCCTTTATTTCAGACGCATAGCCAGATTAAGAACTGAGAATACCTGCCTCAGAACAGGATTTTACGAGACTTTGCTGGCTGAAGGCGGAACATTTGCCTTCGTAAGATACATTAAAGAGGGCAAAGATGCGTTTGGTAAGGATGCTTCCGGCTCGAAAGCCATTGTTTTCGTGATGAACAGATCTGAAGATCCGGTTTATGTTGATGTAGGTGAGCTCTATGGCAGTTATGTCTGCAATAAAGTCTCAGATGACGGTATAAAGCCGCCGCTTACAGATCACCTGATTCTCGGAGGTAATACAGGAGGTAACAGAAGGATCGGCATAATGCCTTATTCTGTTGCGTTTGTGGTTTTCTGAGCACCTGGTGCCAAAGAGGTTAAGACTGTTTCAAATAGCAAGCGAATTTTAGTATTGATTTTCTTATTTATTGTTATAATTGAAGTGCCGACAAAATGTCGGCATTTCTTCTTTTAGTGAAAGGAAGCCGAGTAGTGAAGAAATCCGGTGGTTATCGCAAGTTTAAGATAAGGATGGCAGTTATTGCCATTACTGTGCTGGCAGTCGTTATGGCCGGTTGCGCCACAACAGAAACCAGCGACACTTCATCAGAGACCGAAACAACTTCCGAGAATAACGAGGTTTTGCAGTCTGCTCCCACGACCAAAGTGCTGGAGACTGTCTCAACTGAAATTACGGCTACTCCTACACCTACGGCTACGCCGACTCCCATACCCACACTCACACCTGAAGAGCGCGTAGTTACCGTATCTTTTGCAGGTGACTGCACTTTGACCCAGGATTACAGGTCTACAAACCGTGCGTTCGATAATACAGTGGCCGGTGATATGGATTATTGTTTCCAGAATTGCGCTCCGCTGTTTCAATCTGACGATCTCACCCTCGTTAATCTTGAAAATCCCGTAACTACCCAGACAAGCCATAAGAGCAACCAGTATATTTTCCGTATGGATCCTGAGAATCTTCAGATGCTTACAAATGCAGGCATTGAGGCTGTAAACATTGCCAATAACCATACAATGGATTTCTGGGAGACCGGTCTTCAGGAGACCAGAGATAATCTCGATGAATACGGCATCATCTGGAGCGATGACAAATTCGGTGCAACATTTACCACAAAGCAGGGGATAATCATCGGCATGGTAGGCCTCGGAAACGACACCTCCGCCAGCCAGGTATCAAATATTATCGATGACTTAAGAGATCAGGGGGCAGTAATCATTATCGCGTCCTGCCATTTCGGTTCAGAAGGAACTTACGATCCGACTGACAGACAGGTCAAGGTTGCCCATGAACTGATAGATATGGGCGTTGATATCGTAGTCGGAACGCACCCGCACCGTCTCCAGCCTATCGAAAAGTATAACGGACACTACATTTTCTATTCTTTGTCAAATTTTTGTTTTGGTGGAAATTACTCATTATCTGACCCCGATTCCGTCATAATTCAATGCGATTTTATTATGGACGGGGACGGTTCCAAGTGTGTAGACTATAGACTGAGAGTTTTTCCGTATTCTCAGACTTCAACAAGGCCCGGAAACGACTTTTGTCCCAAGCCTTACGAGTGGGAATCGGAGGACTATTTCAGGGTTTTAGAGCGTCTTGACTGGGCGCAGGGCGATGAGTAACGCCACAATTTTTTAAGGCAGGTAACAGATATGTCTGATAACAAAGTTCTTGTAGTAATGGGTTCCGATTCTGATTTTCCCGTAATGGAAGGATGCTTTAAGATGCTGAACAAGTTCGGCGTTGAATTTAAGGCAACTGTTGCATCAGCTCACAGAACTCCGGATAAGGCTATGGCTCTTGCCAGAGGCGCTGAAGCTGAAGGTTATAAGGTCATTATTGCTGCTGCAGGTCTCGCAGCACATTTGGGTGGCGTTCTGGCTGCCAATACAGCACTTCCTGTTATCGGTGTACCTTGTAAGGGCGGCGCTCTCGCGGGTGTTGACGCTCTTTATGCTACAGTCCAGATGCCTACAGGCATTCCGGTAGCAACTGTTGCAATTGACGGCGGTTCTAATGCTGCGATCCTCGCATGCCAGATGCTCGCTATTTCCGATCCTGAACTTATGCAGAAGATCAAGGATTACAAGGCTGGTCTCGCTTCATCTGTTGAGGAGAGAGACGCAAGACTTCAGCAGAAGATCGCTGAGATGAATTAAGGTTATTGGATTCATTCATTAACATAGAACAAATTGAGTAAAGGATGGCTATAAGCACATGAGCGGAGTTTTCGGTTGTTATGACATCAAGGGAAGCAAACAGGATGTAACCAGAGATACCTATTACGGTATTTTCTCCTTACAGCACAGAGGTCAGGAATCTTGCGGTATCGCAGTTAATGATGACGGTACTTTCCTCGTACACAAGGCTCCCGGTCTTGTAACAGACGTTTTTGATGAAGTAACTTTATCCGCTTTAGCAGGAACATGCGCCATCGGTCATGCCAGAGGCGGTTCTCCCAGAGAGAGCGGTACAGATGCCATCCAGCCTATTTCCATTAAATCCCGTGTAGGTAATATCGCTCTTACTTCTGATTCAGTTATCATGAACGCTAACAAGATCAGAGACGGTCTTAAGGATCAGGGCGCTATCTTCCAGACAAATACAGATTCAGAGATCATTCTCTCATTGTTCTCACGTAACAGAATCAGAACAGAGGACTGCGAGCACGCTATCCTTGAGACAATGAAGGAGATTCACGGCGTTTACGCAATGATCTTCATGACAGAAGATAAGCTCATCGGTGTAAGAGATCCCTATGGTTTGAGACCTCTTATCCTCGGTAAGTTAGGTGATAAGTATTATATTTCTTCCGAATCATGCGCTCTCGACGCTATCGGATGCGAGACAATCAGAGATTTCCTCCCCGGTGAGATCATTACGATCTCAAAGGACGGCATGAGCTCAATGCAGTACGATCCTGCTACCGAGAAGAAGGACGGTAAGGTCTGCGTTTTCGAATATGTATATGTCGCAAGACCTGACTCAGTTATCGACCAGATGTCTATTTTCGATTCCAGATACAGAGTAGGTATGGCCCTCGCGAAAGAGAGTCCTGCTGATGTAGATCTCGTAATCGGTGCTCCTGACTCAGGTAATGCTGCTGCTGAAGGTTATGCTGCAGGTTTAGGCGTTGCTTATGGTGCGGGACTTTTGAAGAACAGATATGTCGGAAGAACATTCATTAAGAGCACACAGCAGCAGAGAGAGCTCGCTGTAAGAATGAAGTTCGCTGCTCTTAAGACTGCAATCAAGGGCAAGAGGATTGCTATCGTAGATGACTCACTCGTAAGAGGTACAACAACAAAGCACATTATTTCTTTCTTGAGAGAGAACGGTGCAGCTGAAGTTCATGTAAGACTCGCTTCTCCGCCGGTTAAGTTTGGCTGCTGCTATGGAGTTAATGCTTCTTCTGAAACAGAGCTCCCTGCAAGCACAAAGACTATCGAAGAGATCCGCGACATGATCGGTGCAGATTCACTCGCATATATCAGCCTTGATTCTTTGAGAGCTTCTCTTAACACTATCGATTGCGGCGTATGTTCTGCCTGCTTCGACGGTGACTTCATCGCAGGTAAGCCTGAAGACGATGAAGAGAGCATTCATAAGGTTAAATACAATTAATAGGAGACAGGCATAATGAAGATTGCAGTATTCGTTTCAGGAGGCGGTACAAACCTTCAGGCGATTATCGACAACATCAAGGATGGTATCCTGAAGGATATTGAGATCGTACTTGTTCTGTCATCTTCAAAGGATGCATATGCTCTTGAGAGAGCTGCAGACAACGGTATTAAATCTGTAGTCGTAAGCAGAAAAGATTTTGATTCTATTGAGGCCTGGGATGAAAAGGTTGTCTCAGAAGTAGAGAAGTCAGGCGCTGAGCTGGTTGTTCTCGCCGGATATCTCTCATTGCTTGGTCCCAAGATCGTTTCAAAGTATTCAAACCGCATTATCAATATCCATCCGGCACTTATTCCTTCTTTCTGCGGTGCAGGAATGTATGGAATAAGACCTCATAAGGCTGCACTGGCAAAGGGTGTAAAGGTATCAGGAGCCACGGTTCATTTCGTAAACGAGAACTACGACGAAGGCCCAATTCTTTTGCAGAAGGCTGTTGATGTTCTGCCCGATGATACACCGGAGTCTTTGCAGAAGAGAATAATGCAGGAATGCGAATGGAAGATCCTTCCGCAAGCGATAAGACTTATTGCTGACGGCAAGGTAATAATCGAGAACAATATCTGCTACGTTAGATAATCAGTTATTAATTTTTGGAGGTGCCATATGATCACACAGAACCTTAGCAAGATCCTTTCAGAGAATGCTTATCCCGGAAGAGGAATCGTTATCGGTAAGTCCGATGACGGTAAGTATGCTGTTACAGCTTACTTCATTATGGGAAGAAGCGTAAACTCCAGAAACCGTGTTTTCACAGCTACTGAAGACGGAATCAAGACAGAAGCTTTTGATCCTTCACTTCTTACTGATCCGCACCTCATCATTTATTCACCTGTTAGAGTTCTTGGAAACAAGACTATCGTTACAAACGGTGACCAGACAGATACTATCTATGAACTCATGGATAAGCAGATGACATTTGAGCAGTCACTTAGGGGAAGAGAGTTCGAGGACGATGCTCCGAACTATACTCCCAGAATCTCAGGCATCATGCACGTTGAGAATGGTACATACAACTATGCAATGTCCATCCTTAAGAGTGATGACGGTGATCCTTCTTCATGCGAGCGCCACACATTCACATACACAAATCCTAAGGCGGGAATCGGAAGATTCATCCATACATACATGGGTGACGGCAGCCCGCTTCCTTCTTTCGAAGGCGAGCCTGAAAAGGTTGAGCTCAAGGGTGACATCGATACATTCACAAACGAAGTATGGACAAGCCTCAATGAGGATAACAAGGTATCTCTCTTCGTACGCTACATCGACATCGAGACAGGCGCAGTTGAGACAAGAATCGTAAACAAGAACGTATAATATTTCGAAAATAAGGAGAATAACAATGTCTAACGAGATGCAACTCAAGTATGGATGCAATCCTAACCAGAAGCCTTCCAGAATCTTTATGAAAGATGGTTCTGAGCTTCCCATCGAAGTGCTTAACGGTAAGCCGGGTTATATCAACCTTTTGGATGCTTTTAACGGCTGGCAGCTTGTTAAGGAGTTAAAGGAAGCAACAGTCCTTCCCGCAGCTACATCTTTCAAGCACGTTTCACCTGCAGGTGCTGCAGTAGGTAAGCCCCTGTCAGAGACAGAAGCTAAGATCTACTTCGTAGACGATCTCGGCGAACTCTCTCCCATCGCTTGTGCATATGCAAGAGCAAGAGGCGCAGACAGAATGTCTTCTTACGGTGACTTCACAGCACTCTCTGATACATGTGATGCTATCACTGCAACAATGCTCGCTCGTGAAGTATCTGACGGTATTATCGCTCCTGATTACACACCTGAGGCTCTTGAGATCCTTAAGACAAAGAGAAAGGGTACATATAACGTAATCAAGATCGACGCAGGCTATAAGCCCGCTCCAATCGAGACAAAGGATGTTTTCGGCGTTACTTTCGAGCAGGGAAGAAACGAGTTTGAGATCAATCACGCTCTCTTGGACAACGTTGTTACAGATACAAAGGACATCCCTGAGGACAAGAAGATCGACCTCCTTATCTCTCTTATCACATTGAAGTACACACAGTCCAACTCTGTTTGCTACGTTAAGGATGGCCAGGCAATCGGAATCGGTGCAGGCCAGCAGTCAAGAATCCATTGCACAAGACTTGCAGGACAGAAGGCAGACAACTGGTGGCTCAGACAGAGCCCTCAGGTTTTGGGACTCCAGTTCGTTGACGACATCCGCCGTCCCGACAGAGATAACGCAATCGACGTATACATTTCTGACGAGTATGAGGATGTGCTGGCTGAAGGTACATGGCAGAACATCTTCAAGGTTAAGCCCGCAGTATTCACAAGAGAAGAGAAGAAGGCATGGCTCGCTAAGAACGATAACGTTGCTTTGGGTTCTGACGCATTCTTCCCCTTCGGCGATAACATTGAGCGTGCTCACAAGAGCGGCGTTAAGTACATCGCTGAACCCGGCGGATCAATCCGTGACGATCACGTCATCATGACATGCAACAAGTACGGCATCGCGATGGCATTCACAGGAATGAGACTGTTCCACCATTAATAAGATTCAAACACCTCCGACCGGCACATGCCTTCGGAGGTGTATTATTTCTACAGATATGAAATAGGAGGATAGTTATGGCAGACGAGAAAACACTTGCCGAAGTTAAGGAAGAAGCAAATCAGGCAGCTGAACCTGTTGAAGCTGCACCTGCTCCCGTACAGGAGAGCGCGATCAAGAATAATAAGTATTCAGAATATACTGACCATGATCTCCAGAGTGAGCTGTTGAGATATCAGAAGAAGACGGCCAAGAGAACAACCGCAGTTGCAGTAGCATTGGGTGTTATTGCTCTGATCTTCGCCGTTTCTGCGCTTATTATCGTTCCTGAAGTAGTTAATACTCTGAATTCAGTTCAGAATACTCTTACAGAGGTTTCCAGCCTGGCTAACAAGGCAGAAGATGTTATGACCAATGTAGATGAGTCTCTCGACGGCATGAATAAGATGATCGCAAATGTTGATACTGTTCTGTCTGATAATACCGAAGCAATGAGTGAGGCGGTAACAAAGATCAGCAATATCGATGTTGATGCCCTTAATGAGTCCATTCAGGATCTTAACGAAGCAGTAGATAGGTTATCCAGATTATTCGGTGCATAAGGAGCAATATGCATTACAGCGTACTGATAATTGACGACGAGAAAGAACTCTCTGAATACACCGCGAAGTATTTCAATATGTCCGGTGTAACGGCGCAGTATGCTCTGGACAGCCAATCAGCGATGGAGTTTTTTAAGGGAAATACATGTTCTCTTGTTCTTCTGGACATTAACCTCGGTGACGATTCCGGGTTCGAGCTGTGCCAGAAGATAAGAGCATCTCTGGATATTCCGATTTTTTTTATCAGTGCAAGATCTGCCGAAGATGATATGCTCCTGGCCCTGAGTATCGGCGGTGACGATTATATCTGCAAACCTTATTCTCTTAGTGTCCTTCTTGCGAAAGTAAAGGCCGAACTCAAAAGATATGAGGCAACTCATAAAGAAGATGCCAAGTCTGAAGAAGATAATGTATCTGTGTTGGGTGATGCTACTATCGATCTGAAGAAAGCAACGATAACCAAGAACGGCGTAGAGACGCCTCTTAAGGCGATGGAGTATAAGATACTTGTTTATCTTCTCCGTAACAGCGACCGCGTTATCCCAAAGGAAGAAATTTTCGAAAAGATCTGGGATACCACTTATGTCGGAGATGTAACTCTTAATGTTCATATCAGGCATTTAAGGGAAAAGATCGAAGATGATGCCGGCAATCCGCGATTCATTAAGACCGTATGGGGTGTAGGTTTCATGCTCGATTCCAAAGGCAATCCGTAAATGAAGATAAGATACCTTATTATCTATATTCTGTTTGTTCTGGCAGCGGGAATTACCGGATGCTATGTTATCGTGAGCGGAAATCTCTACGAAGATATCCCGTCTCACACGATCGAAATAAACAGACTGATAATAAGCCTTCAGGAGAACTGGACAGACATTGAAGCAAATAACGATCTTCTGATATCAAGTGACGAAGAGTTCGATTATTCTGTTATCGATACTGATGGTAACGTCCTCGTATTTACGCGCGATGACATCGCGAAAAGCATTTCATCTGCGACTTCAGACTACGACATTATAAGAAATATCGAAGTGGAGGGTAATGTCGCCGGATATCTCATAGTACATAATCCCAAAGCAGAACTCGAGAAGCAGACAAACATCAAGATAGCTCTGTTTGTGTTTGTTATTGTTGCTGTAACTGTATTAGTTTCAGTGCTCTACTATATCTATCTGAAGAAGAGAGTATTAGATCCTTTTAAAAAGCTTAAAAACTTTGCGGTTATGGTGGCCGGAGGCAATCTCGATACTCCTTTGGAGATGGACAGGGGTAATGTTTTCGGACCTTTTACCGAGAGTTTTGACATTATGCGTGAGGAACTCAAGGCTTCACGTGAACGCGAGGAACAGGCGGTTAAGAGCCGTAAGGAACTTGTTGCCCAGTTGTCGCATGATATCAAGACACCTGTTGCATCTATCAAGGCCATGACAGATGTTATGAGCCTTACTGCTACAGATGAGACCCGTGATACGATAGCTGCAATCAATTCCAAGGCAGATCAGATTGACGGCCTTATCTCAAATCTTTTCCACGCAACTTTGGAAGAGCTCGAGCAATTGGAAGTAAGACCTGAAGATGTAAATTCAACTGATATTATCCAGATGATAAAAGACGCAGATTATATGCATAAGATTAATATTCTTGAGATAAAGGATGCAGTAGTCTTTGCAGACAGGTTAAGACTTAACCAGGTCATAAGTAACATCATCTTTAACTCATATAAATATGCGGATACCGAGATAAATGTAACGAGCAGATTTGAGAATGGTGATCCGAAGTATCTGTTCATTAAGATCGCTGACAAAGGCCCTGGCGTTCCTGAAGAAGAAATAGAGGTCATTACCCAGAAGTTCAAACGCGGCAGCAATGCAGGCAACAAAGACGGCTCCGGTCTCGGCCTTTATATCTCAGATTATCTGATGAAAAAAATGGGAGGCAGTCTTACGCCTCAAAATACTGATGAAGGCTTTGCCGTAGAGATCGGAATAAAGATCTCTTAAAAAGATTTCAAACCGGTTTTAAAAAGATTTAAAAAACAGACAAAGGTTTAAAACGTCCCTAATACTATACTTGTGCCATAAGGAGATAGTAATTTCGAAAGGGAGTTTAAACCGATGTTAAAACTTGTTAAGGCACATTTTCATAAAGATAAAGCAGTGCTCTTGGCTTTTCTTCTGATCCTGACAGTTGCATCAATGCTTCTTCATACAAGTCTTATGGTCGCACGTTACGATTCAATGTATGAAGATAAATTGGAGCAGCAGGGAGTTTCTGATTCTCTGTTCTTTTGCCTGGGTGATGAAGATGAGATAAATGATGCAATAAATGACATGGACTACGTGGACAGTTCATATCTTGTAGACATTATCATTCCTGACATGGTTACATTATCCGTGAACGGTGGCAAGGACACAGAGATTGAAGGCTTGTTCTTTGTAGATGAGGAGAATGAAGCTGTATACCAGAAACTTCACTATGTTGAGAAAGATGATTCCATAACCGGTCCATCGATCTGCATAAATGTCTATACAGCATATGCAGAAGGAATAAGAGTAGGAGATAAGCTTAAGGTTTCCAACAAAGATGCCGGCAGTTATGAGCTTACAGTAAAAGGTATCTACGAAGATCTCTTTTGCGGTCAGATGTACTCATATTATTCAACGATAATTGACCACGGTACTTACGAGACTCTCTCTGATGAAACTGAATCCATATCAAGTGTCACAATGCCGTTTCAAATGCAGTTCCTGTGCGTTAAGTTCAAAGCAGGAGAGGATATCAGCATTAAGACAACTCTACTACAGGATGAATTTACCAAAGCAGGAATGTATTGCAGAGGATACGATAAGACGCTGGCCAAAGCAGGTTATACTGGTATCTCAAATATTATCGCTGCATTCATGGCATCTTTTTCTGTGATAATCATGATAATCGCATTCATCATGATCATCTTTACAGTAAACACCAACATCAACCGTGATATTAGAAACATTGGAGCTCTCCGTGCAGTTGGATTTACTATTTCCCAGGTAAGGGCCTCTCTTATGGTTGAGTATTCGTTAGTTGCAGCAGTTGCTTGTTTAATTGGTGTTACGGGATCTTACCTGGTTTTCCCTGTGCTCGAGAACCTGGCACTCAAGCAGTTAACAGGTCTAGTATGGGAAGGCGGATTCCATCCCTTTATGTCATTGCCGCTTTTTGCAGGCATGATCGCTGCGATGCTGATCGTAACTTTTGTTGCTACACATCTCATAAGAAATATCCATCCTGCAACTGCATTAAGATTCGGACTTGAATCGCACAGTTTCAAGAAGAATTATCTTCCTCTGGATAAGACGAATGGCAGCCTTAACGGACTTCTTGCGTTAAAGAGTACATTGCAGAATAAAGGCCAGAATATTATCGTTGCGGGAGTTATCCTGGCGGTATCCTATCTGACGGCTTTTTCCTCAATCCTTTTCTATAACACAAGGATCGATATAACCAATTTCCAAAGGCTCCTTCAGGGTGATGCACCTGACGCTTATGTAAACATCACGTACGATACTCCTGAAGAGATGTACGACATCATAGATAAAATCCAGTCTATGGACGTCGTGACCGAAGCTTACGGACTCACAAATGCAGATGCTCACTCAGGCGACTATAACTGTTATCTTCTGTATTCGACTAACCCTCAATATGTCTACTGCGGAGTTTACGAAGGCGAGATGGCAATTGAAGCAAATGAAGCCGTTGTAGGCGGACTTCTTGCAGAGAGACAGGGTCTTGGAATAGGTGATGAGATCAAGGTTAAATATATGGATAAAGAGGTATCTTTCCTCATAACCGGTCTTCAGCAGGCTGTTTACAGTATGGGTGAGAGAATCTATATATCCGAAGAAGGATTCAGAAGACTTGATGGCGAGCCTAAATACAGCTATGTCAGAGTAAGGATCGAAGATGCAACTGAAGAGAGGGTAGATAAGTTCCTTGAAGATGCGGAAAAACTTTTGGGTGATAACTGCACCAGTACAGAGAACTACTATCATACTCAAAGGAGCACGGATAATGTGCCTGTATTTGCAGTATCACTCGTTATCCTCATCCTGATAATCCTGAATATCTTTACGGTGCTCGTAGTTATTAGGCTTTTACTTAAGACTGTTTTCATCAAGCGCGAAAAGGAATTCGGCATCAAGAAAGCGGTAGGATTTACCAGCAGACAGTTAAGGATCCAGCTCGCGTTATCGCTGATACCGATCAGCATTATCGGATCAGTCTTGGGCGGTATCGCTGCATGCCTTACAACCAATAAACTCTTCGACCTGATATTCAGCAGTTACGGCATTAAGAATTCAGACCTTCTTATAAATCCAGGTGTGATACCTGTAACTATTTTGCTCGTTACGCTTCTGGTATTTGTTATCTCATTTATCATGTCAGGCAGGATGAAGAAAGTATCTGCATATCAGCTTATTTCGGAATAAAGAATGGAGACTATAAAGATGAACAAAGAAGTAATTATCAAAACAGAAAAACTGTCAAAGAGCTTTTCCGTCGGAGGAAAACAGCAGCACGTTATAAAGAACCTCGACATGGAAATATATAAGGGAGATTTCACCGTTATCATGGGATCTTCCGGTGCCGGCAAATCCACTCTCCTTTATGCCTTATCAGGCATGGATAAACCGACACTCGGAAGTATCTCATACAGCGGCAAAGAGATCACATCAATGAACGACGACCAGCTCGCGGTTTTCAGGAGAAAGCACTGCGGTTTCGTTTTCCAGCAGGTCCATCTTGTTGACAGCATGAGCATCATGGATAATGCAATCTCAACAGGCATGCTGACAGGACAGAAGCAGAAGGATTTGAAGAATAAAGCAGAGAAGCTCTTTGAGAGAGTAGGTCTCTCAAATGATCTGTGGGGCAAGTTCCCGGCTCAGTTATCAGGCGGTGAGGCACAGCGAGCAGCAATGGTAAGAGCGGTTATTAACGACCCTGATGTTGTTTTCGCTGATGAGCCTACGGGAGCTCTCAACTCGACAGGTGTTAAGTCTGTTCTAGACGTACTTACAGACATAAACCGTTCGGGCCAGTCTATCGTCATGGTAACTCACGACATAACATCCGCCAGAAGAGCCAACCGAATTATCTATCTCAAGGATGGTGGTATACTTGGCGAATGTGAGCTCGGCGAATACGTGACAGGTGACAAGGAGCGTCACAGAAAGATCAAGGCTTTCCTGGAGGAGATGGGATGGTAAATAAGAGGCTTATCAAGGTTTTCTGCCTGACATTATGTCCGGTCTTTGGTTTAGGCGTATCTTCATGCGGTTTTGATCCAGATGAACCGGTGACTAAAGTTCAGTATTACACGGAAGATAAACCACTGATGAATCATATTGACGGTCTGAATGATTATAAGAGTCTTGAATATGAAGCAGTGGTTCGTACAACCAGGGTATCTATGGGTCCTCACGAGCCGGAATACCGAGGTGTTATCGTTCTTACAGATGATGCCGCAGAAGAAATATGGAATGAGTACGAATGGGAAGAGGCTGAACCTGAACCGTTTGAGTTTGAGAAGATAGACACAGATAAGCTTAATTCCGTGACCTGGTATTATTCTGAGGAGTTTGAGAAAGACACCATTAAGTACGGGCATGTTAACTATATCTATTTTGGTGATAACACCGTGATATTCAGTTTACAGACTTCATGAATAATTAAGATCGAAAACAAAAACCCTCTTCAGATTCTGAAGAGGGTTTTTTATTTGGAGCCAAAGGCGGGAATCGAACCCGCGACCTATTCATTACGAGTGAATTGCTCTACCCCTGAGCCACTTTGGCGTGCCATAAGAATATACCTATTTGGCTGATAAGTGTCAAGTAAGGCGCCTTTTAGAATTGTATTCATATTATTCAGGCATTTTTATTAAGAATGATATAATTATTCTATCGGAGGATAACTGAAGATGGCCCGTAATGTGTTTATGAGAACAACCGGTCTTTTACTCTGCGTGTCTATGGCAGGCACGCTGTTATCAGGCTGCAAAAAGGGCGATGACATGTTTCCTTCGATTGATCCTTACAGTAACGGATCTGACGTTACGGAAGAGACTGCCGAGACTGACGAAACTGTTGTAATAACAGACATCGAAGAGTTAAGTGTTGCACTTCCTTATTCCGATCTGACAGTCCAGTGTCTGGCCTCCATGTTCTATTGTAAGAACAACGGCCTTTGGGAGAGCAATGAGAGCGGAATTACGGTTGATGCTGATTATCTTACTTCGATTGCTACCAATTACGCTGTAACCAATATCGGTTGCGGCAGCACTGGTGCCAGCCTTGAGAATATCGATTCCTGGAACGAAGGCGGCACTATGCCTGATCTGTTCCTCGCACAGGACAGTAAAGCTGTATGGGACAGCGGTTATTGTGCTGAATTAAACAGTTTCTTATCAGACGATACTTATTTGAGCAGCCAGCAGATCTATTCGGGTGCTTTAACAGCTGATTCTGAGAACGGCATTTTCTTTGCAGTTCCGCATTTCTGTTCTGCTGAGATAATTATCGGCAGCAAGGAATTTATACCTTCAGGAAGCGGAAAACTCCAGACAAAGAATACTACTGAAGAATTGAGAGAATATCTGTTTGAGATCAGGGAAGAGTATCCTGATTGTGCAGGCTTTGCCTCAGCATATAACATGATTCCTTATCTTGGATCTGCATTTAATGGCGATGTTCCGACTTCTTTTATGGGCTACGATGAGTATCTCAAAAATCCTGATTCTGCAAAAGCAGTTATTGCGGATGCTTCTTCATATGTAAGGAATTTCTATTTTGATTCAATAGCAAATGACCTTAGTGCAGGGGCAGATCCCGTTTATTCCAGAACCGCTGCTTTGTGGGCTGATTCTTCCGCAAACATTAAGGCGTGGGATGAGTACTATCCAAACAGCCTTTATTTCCTGCATCTTCCTTGCAACGATGCTTCCAACGTCGGTGTTCCTTATGTAAGCACCTATTCTCTATGCGTTTCAAAGGGTTCGGCGAACAGCAAATTTGCTGCTGAGTTTGCCACCTTTATTTCTTACGATCCGGATGCACAGCTTCTCATCTACAGACTTGAGAACATGACAGGTCTTATGCCGCTTACCAGAAATGATTCGGTATGGGATCTGATATCTGATGATCCTTTGTTCGGGCACATGGCAGCTGATTTCCATCAGACAATGGATAATGCCGTATATTGTCCGGCTTCATACGACAGCAAAGTGTTTACCAACACGAAGGTATATACGGCTGAGTTTGTTAAGGGAACAGATGATTTTGATCCGGAGAAGTGCTATGGCTGATAAGATCGACCTTCGAAAGATACATATAGCTGACAGCTCTGAGCTTCGCAGAAGAGGCCTGATGGCAGGCACCATCAAGTACATTGAAGATGACATCAGATCTCTCGGAACGGGCAGCCAGGGCGAAGCTATGATCGCCGTTAAGGACGGCGTTATCTACGCGCTTGTAAAATTGTTCAGACCGGATCGAAAGAACTGTAGGGCACATATTGAATTTGTTTTCACCAACGATGCCAATGCTGATACACAGAGCGGAGTAGTTGATGAGGTCTTAAGATATTGTTTCCTTAGCGAGTACTATCACAAGGTTACTGTTATCTGTAATCACGGCAATGAAGGCCTCGAGAGGATTCTTACGGGTGCCGGATTCGTACAGGAAGCTGTTTTAAGAGATGAAGTAAGACTTAAGAACGGCTTTGAGGATGCGGGACTCTATGCGATGCTGTCTTATGAGTATCGTAAATACAATATCTGCTTTGTTCCTTTCGAGCGTGGTGTTTCAATGGTATCTGGCGGTAAGGATTATATTGATTCCGTCAGACTCTATCACTACGGCCAGAATCTGGAAGATCCTTTCGCTAAAAATATCGCTGCCGGTCTGGGCCTGTTGGATTCTAACGGCGGATTGGTAAGAAACGATGACGGAATATACAACATGGATTCTGAACAGCTCAAATACCTGCCGGATGAACTCTCCAAAGCTTATACAGAGCTCCGTGAGTACTTCGACAGCATGAGAGCGGGATTTGATCTTAATGTTCAGTTTAATTCAGGTACGCCTTTCCAGAAGAAAGTATGGAACGCTCTCAACACGATCCCGTACGGCGCTACGGCAAGTTATGAGGACATAGCGCTCAAACTTACTGACGGCGACCTGAAGGAAGCAAGAAAGATAACAAGAGCCGTAGGTGCTGCGTGCTCCGACAACCCTGTTGCAATCGTCATCCCGTGCCACAGGGTAATCGGTAAGGACGGCAGCATCGTAGGTTATGCGGCAGGTATCGACATCAAGGACTATCTGCTGTTACATGAGAGTTTTACGGCGGTAACACCGCTGATATCCAAGGAGGGATGATTAATGGCAAAACACGATAAGGTCGAAATCGGGGTATCTACTATCCTTAACCCCGTTCCTGTAGTTATGGTTTCTTCATCAGGTAAGGACCCTGAATCTGAAGCAGAACGTCCGAACATCATGACGGTTGCCTGGGCAGGTACGATCAATTCAGAGCCGCCTATGCTCTCCATCAGTGTACGCAAATCGAGACATTCACATAAGCTCATTACTGAAACAGGTGAGTTTGTTGTAAACCTCGTATCCAAATCACTCTGCAAGGCCTGCGATTACTGTGGCGTAAGGGGCGGTGATAAGGAAGATAAGTTCAAGTCCTGCTCGCTCACACCCGTCAAGGCTAAGGGGCTTGATTATGCGTATGCAATCAAGGAAGCTCCGGTATCGATCTCATGCAAAGTTAGAAGCGTCCAGGAACTCGGTTCACACGATATGTTTATCGCTGAGATAGTTGGAGTTACTGCTGATTCATATCTGCTCGATGAGAAAGGCAAACTCTGCCTCGAGAATGCAAGGCTTGTGGCATATAACCATGGAGAGTATTATCTCCTTGGCGAGAAACTCGGTTTCTTTGGATATTCCGTAGCGCCGGAAGATATTATCAAGAAGAGAATGGGAAAAGATAAGAAATGAAGTTCAAGGGAATAAAGAAGGTCCATGAAGGACGTTTTATTGCGGCATACAACGCTGAATATGAGACGAATTTAGGCAATACCAAGATCTATGAGATGAGTTCGAGAGATCACAACATAACGAGTCTCGAAGATCTTCAGCGTGAGAAGTGTGATGCGGTGGTGCTTATAATCACCAGCCCTGACGGCAGTAAACTCCTGCTCAATAAAGAGTTCAGAATGGCTGTCGGAGGATTTGCAATCAATTTCCCGGCAGGACTTATAGATGAGGGAGAGAATCCTGAAGAAGCGGCTGCCAGAGAATTATGGGAAGAGACGGGATTGAAGCTCACTTCAATCGAAGAGATCCTTCCGATGAGCTTTTCAGGTGTCGGTCTTACAAATGAGAGAAGCTGTTGTGTTATCGGCACGGCAGAAGGTGAGTTTGCTCCGAGCACATCTGATGAGGAAGAGATCGAAGCACGCTGGTATACAAAGGATGAAGTAAGAGAACTTCTTAAGCAGACAAACTTTGCTGCCAGAACACAGGCTTACTGCTATTGGTGGGTTAAGAACTGATTTAACGTCACAAAGTTGCGTGATCGAGATAGAGAACTGTGTTGCTACGAATGATTGTTTTTGTTGTTATAACAGTACTCCTTTTTAATTACAATGCGAAGAAAACGTGTGATTAAAAAGTGTAGTTTTCGAGGGCGTTTACTACACGGATTTCTCACTTTCGAGCGAAAATGCAAAAAAAGTGTAGTCGGGGAGGGGAAAAACTACACTTTTTTTGCACTATATATTTTTCCAGGAGAGTGTTTGCTATTGATTTAATCAGTTCAGAGATGACTTTATGTTTCTAGCGAACTCTCTTGCTGCTTTCAGGTCATCTTCGTTAGGGCGGCCCTTGTTCATGCCTTTGAATTCGCCCTTGCAGTGGAATTCCTTATCGAGTACGGGGATGCCGACATTACTTGCAACCGATCTTACTTTCTTATAAGTTGATTTCATCATGGCTGCAGTGCCGAAATTAATTATCTTGCCGACCTTGTCTTTGCTAAGACTTGATACGAAAGCGCCAACTTCGGGAGCGATCGTGAAAGCGTAGTAAGAGTTGCCGAGAAGAAGCACATCAACTTTCTCACTTATAGGTGTGCTGATAGGGAGGGCCTCAACACCAAGTTCTTTAGCGATGGCTTCTGCCAGGCGCTTTGTATTGCCTGTTTGTGTATAGTATCTGACTGCAAATGTCATTGTTCTGTCTCCTTATTCATTCAAGAGTTTCTCGATAGCGCCTTCGAGTGTTTCGGGTTTTTCCTGCGGCGAAAACCTCTCTGACACCTGACCGTTTCTATCTATAAGGAACTTGGCGAAGTTCCATTCTATGCGCCCGGGCTTCTGCTTCTTAAGGTATTGATAGATAGGAGCAGTATCTCCTCCGTTCACTTTGATCTTCTCGAAGCGGCGGAATTTGGTATTGTATTTAAGAGTGCAGAAGCTGTCGATCTTCTCGGCACTTCCGGGCGCCTGGAACGCAAACTGATTGCAGGGAAAGTCAAGGATCTCAAATCCCCTGTCTCTATATTTCTCGTAGAGCTTCTCGAGTCCTTCGTACTGAGGTGTAAGACCGCATTTGGTGGCGGTGTTTACTATGAGGAGAACTTTTCCTTTGAATTCAGATAAGGACACGCTGTTGCCCTTGTTGTCGTTGACTGTAAAATCGTAAATACTCATTGTTTTCTTCCTTCCATATTGTTCAATGCTTTATAAGTAAGTATGTAAAGCATCTTGAACTCTTCTTCATTAAGTCCCACGCAGGATGCTATGCAGGGAGGGATCTTGAGAGCTTCATCCTTAATGGCTTCGCCTTTGTCAGTCAGTTCCAGGATCAGGAGTCTCTCGTCTTCGGGATCTCTTTTCCTTGTGATGTATCCGATGGACTCAAGTTTCTTAAGAACGGGAGTAAGAGTTCCGTAATCCAGGTGGACCTTCGCTGCCAGATCTCTCGAAGAAACGCTTACGTCTTCCCACATGACCATCATGACGATGTACTGGGTGTAGGTGAGTCCGAGCTTCTTGAGGTAAGGCGTGTACTGGCTTACGATTTCCTTAGAGCATGCATAGAGCGGGAAACATACCTGGTTTGAGAGCTTGAGAGAGTCGTACTTTTTTGAATTCTTCATATCCGTTCTTCTTTATGTTTTTCTAAATTTGATTTTGCGCAATTTACTTGCGTCAAAGTGATTATCCTATGAATAATCTACCTTGTCAATAGGGTAGAGAAAAATTGATACTGCTTATGATTCTATTAAGAGCAGGGCAAAGCAAGAAATTATGCTGATCAAGCTATTTGAAGATTCTTAACGACCTTATCTATTTCCTTGAAACTCCCGGCTGTGATCGTGAACAGAACTAGCAATCCGTTGTCTTGGAAAAAATAGATCTGAAGAGATGAGACATCATAGCCGTTTTTATCTAATACCATCTTAAGCGCGAAACAGGATTTGCCGTCTATCTTGTAGTTTTCGAAGTATTCTATACTTTTAGCAGGATATTTCATGCTTTTGTTCCATTCTTCGAGAGTGTGTTCTTTCGTTGCGTCTTCTTTCAAATGTTCATCAAGTACATAATCGATCTTCAAGGATGCGGTGTTACCCCACACAATCCAGGGACCTGCTATGTCTACTCCGGTGTAGTCGCTCATTACGATATCTCTTTTATCGGCATCGGGCCATTCGACAGTATAATCTCCGGTTAGCTTAAAGCCTACGCCGCCTGCATGGCTTATATATCTGTCACCCTCGATCGTTCCGGCAATGTCTCCGACTGTTGTGGACTCATTATTGATCGGTACCGTGGTTATGGGTTCATGAGCTGAACTGCAGCCTGCCATAAGCAGGATAACTGCAGATAGAATAATAGCGATAATCTTTTTCATAAATAATCTCCCTTATCGAAAAATCAAATAATTTTTCTAATTCCGTTTTGAGTATAACATATAATAGCCCGAAGCTCTGAAAGCAGTAATAGATTATCTTTTCGATGTTGTGGACATGAACAGGGTCTGTGCCACTCATGACTCTAACAATCCGAAGTCTGGCCGTGTAGTGCAGAAGGCCGGAATGAAATACGAAGGAACTCTGCGCCAGGCAGGTCTTAACATGCAGGGCGTATATGATTCTGTTTGTTATTCGCTTATCAGGAGTGACCGCAGTTCTGACAAGTAAAAATACTTGACACTCCTGTTAACCTTTGTTATTATGTGCAGGCTGAAATAGGGGAGGCTTGCCTTTAAATGCGTGAAAAGTCAGTAAGAACAGACCTTTTGCTTGATTTCTACGGCAATCTTCTCACGCCTAAGATGAGGCGTACCTGTGAGAGTTACTATAACGATGATCTGACATTGGCAGAGATTGCCGAATCGGAAGGAATCTCCAGACAGGGCGTTCATGACACAGTAAAGAGGGCGGAAAAACAGCTCGAAGAGTATGAAGAGAAGTTAGGCCTTCTGAAACTTTTCGAGATGCAGCAGGCAAAAGCAAAAATAGCTCTGGAGCACATTAAGAGCGGTGATACCGATAAGGCTGCTAAAGAGTTAGAAGAATTAATAGAGGAAATGTAATAGTGTTTGAGAGCTTATCACAAAAGCTTCAGAATATAACTTCAAAGATGCGTGGCAAGGCCCGCGTATCCGAGAGCGACATCAAGGAAATGATGCGCGAGATCCGCATGGCTCTTTTAGAGGCGGATGTTAATTACAGCGTTGTAAAAGAATTCGTTGCTGACATGACTGAACAGTGCAAGGGTGCTGCTGTTCAGGATTCTTTCACACCCGGACAGCAGATAGTTAAGATCGTTCGTGATGCACTAACTGAGTTGTTGGGCGGTGAAGAAGGCGAAGATAAACTCAAGGTATCTGATACAGGATTTAATATTATTATCCTTTATGGTCTCCAGGGTGCAGGTAAGACAACCACAGCTGCAAAACTTGCAAAGCTCTTAAAAGAGAACGGCAAGAAGCCTATGGTGGTTTCCGTTGACGTTCACAGACCTGCCGCTGCACAGCAGCTCAAGGTATTAAGTGATGCAGTCGGAGTTGACTGCTATATCGATCCTGAAGAAAAGGACGCTGTTAAAATCGCTAAAGATGGTGAAGGCAAAGCAAGATACATGCTCTGCAATTACCTTATCATCGATACTGCAGGCCGTACTGTTGCAGACGAGGAGCTCATGGAAGAGCTCAGAGATATCGCTGCTGCAGTAAATCCTACTGAGAAGCTCCTCGTTGTCGATGCAATGATCGGTCAGGAAGCTGTTAACGTAGCCCAGTTGTTCGAGCAGAACATCGGCATGGACGGATTCATCATGACAAAGCTCGACGGTGACGCCAGAGGCGGTGCTGCGCTTTCGATCCGAAAACTTACAAATAAGCCTATTAAATATATCTGTACAGGCGAAAAGGTTGACGCAATCGAGAAGTTCTATCCTCAGCGTATGGCTGACAGAATTCTCGGCATGGGTGACGTTGTAAGCCTGATTGAGAAGGCTCAGCAGAGCATTGATGAGGAAGAAGCAAGAAAGACAATGGAACGCATGATGGGCAGTTCCTACAATCTTGATGACCTCTATGACCAGTTCGCACAGATGAAGAAGATGGGTTCTCTCAAAGATCTCGTCGGAATGATGCCCGGTGCTGCAGGTAAGGTTAACGAAGAAGATCTCGATGACCGTATCGTTGACAGACAGATGGCTATCATCACATCAATGACCAAGAAGGAGAGAAGATCGCCTTCTATCCTTAATGCGAGCAGAAGAAAGAGAATCGCTGCAGGTGCAGGCGTTCAGGTTTCTGATGTTAATAAGCTTATTGCCCAGTATGAGCAGACTGCTAAGTTGATGAAGCAGTTTTCCAACGGTAAGGGCGGATTTAAGATGCCTAAGGGTTTTGCAAAGCAGGCAGCCAAGATGGGCCTTAAGGGCAACATGGGCGGCTTAGGAAATATGGGTGGCATGGGTAACATGTCCGGTATGGGAACAGGTCTCCCTCAGGGTTTGGGAAGTCTCTCAGCTCCGAAGGAAGATTACGATGATACACCGTTTACGCCCACAGGAAGGCGCGACCGCAAAAAGAAGCGCAAGGGCAGAAGATAATGTCGATCCCGTCATATATGTGACGCAGATTATAAAAAACAAAATATATTTTTGGAGGAAAACAAAAATGGCAGTTAAGATTCGTTTAAGAAGAATGGGTAAGAAAAAGGCACCTTTCTATCGTGTAGTTGTTGCTGATTCCAGATATCCTAGAGATGGTCGTTTCATCGAGGAGATCGGTTTATATGATCCCATGAAGGAAACAGACAGCGTTAAGATCGATGCAGAAGCAGCAAAGAAGTGGATCTCCAACGGCGCACAGCCCACTCCTACAGTAAAGTCTCTTCTTAAGAAGCAGGGCATCATCTGATCATTTTCAGATGACTGAACTACTTGAATAATAGGAAGGAGATCTTTACATGGACGATTTATTGGTATATATCGCCAGGGAATTAGTAAGTAATCCCGATGAAGTGAACGTAAAGAAGACAGAGCGCGGAAACACTGTTGTTTTCGAGCTGTCCGTTGCTCCCGAGGATACAGGAAAGATTATCGGCAAGAACGGTAAGAGAGCTCAGGCTATCCGTTCGATAATGAAGGCAAAGTACCTCAAAGAAGGTAAGCGCGTTATCGTCGATATAGTAGGCTGATTCTTTTGGAAAATCTGATCATTATAGGGAAGATTACCGGCGCGCATGGTGTCCGTGGGGAAGTTAAAGTATTCCCCTTAACGGACGACCCGCGCCGTTTCCTTAAACTTAAGGATTGTTTTACTTGCGGGCCGAAGTTTGAGAAGCCCGAAGCTATCGTATGCCAATCTGCAAGAATGGACAGGGGAAACGTTCTTGTAAAGTTTGAAAATGTCCTTGACCGCGATAAGGCTGAACTCCTGCGCGGCAGGTTTATTGCCGTTACAAGAGATAATGCCGTAAAGCTTAAGAAGGGCAGTTATTTTATTGCAGACCTTAAAGGTCTTAAAGTTATTGATGATGACAGAGGCGAAGTCGGCGTTGTTGTTGACTGTTTCGAGACAGGACCGCAATTTACTCTGGAAGTAAAGCGTGATTCCAGGAAAAATCTCATGATCCCTTTTGTCAAAGTCTACTGCTATGAAGTCAACATCGAAGAAGGCTATATCAAGTGTAAGATGCCTGAAGGATTGTACGAGTTGTATTCGTAGTTTTCGTGCATCATATCCGCAATTGATTATTCGCGGGTTTTCGTTTGCGAACAACAGGGGAACAGGATATGGATATTCTATTTAGAGACGGACAAGATTCAAAATTTGTCCAGTTACCTGAAGAGACCTTTAAGGATATTGCTTTTCAGGAAGTTATTGATTTCATGACAGTTGACCAGGAAGACCGCGGTATTCTGAGAGATGTTATGACAATGATTCCTGTCGATGCTTCGGATATGATCTACAGACAGGAGATCATAAGAGATCTCATTTCAAATGACGATTTAAGAAATACTGTTAAGGGCTCGATCGATTCGATCAAGGTTCTCCAGTACTATGGAAACGGCGCGAAAAGAATGCACGACAGGGATAATTCTCTGGCGTCACTTCTTGAGAGATTAAGAGAGATCAAGGTTTATGTTGAAGTAGTTGAATCACTTTATAATGCGCTGTCTAATAACGATATAAAATCCGAAGGCCTTATTGCCCTTCGCGACATGCTCGGGCAGATCGTTGAAGATGAGAAGTTCAAGAATGTTAAACCTGATATAGCCAAAATTACTGAAGATATGTCATCTGCAAAGGGTGCGGTAATCGGTGTTACGCTGACTTCTGATCTTGATATTGAGAATGTAACTGCGATTGAGTTCGTTGACTATAAACCCAGATCTACATACACGATCATGGACGTTGCAGTAGGATCTAAACTCAGAAATCCTTTTAATGACATTAAATATCAGGATCCTCTCCTGACTGCGATGACCCCTCATCTGAAAAAGCACCTCTGGAAACATTTTGGCGAGATAAAACGCCTTATCATTAAGCATTCAAATTACGATACGAGACTGCTGACTTCGCTTCATAAGGGTTTTGTTTTTTATCTTAATGCAGCAGGCCTTAGCAAAAAACTCGCATCTTCTGAATATGTTTTTAATTTCCCGGAAATCTCTTCTGACAAGAAACTTGAGATAAAGGGTTTATATAATATCCGTCTGGCGATTGCAGGAGAAAAAGAAATCGTTAAAAATGATTTTTCTTTTGCTGACAATGAGAAAATATTCGTTCTTACAGGTCCTAACAGAGGCGGTAAAACCATTCTTGAGCAGTCATTGGGTCTCATATCCGTGATGACTGCACTCGGTATGCCTGTTACTGCCGATAAATGTGATGGCATGCCTTTCAAGAGCATTCTTACACACTTCCCGATAGACGAGAATCTTACTATCAATTACGGAAGACTCGGTGAAGAGGCGGTTAGAATCAAGGAGATCGTAAAGGCGTCTGACGATAACACCCTGATACTTTTCAACGAGACGTTCTCAACAACGTCTTCAGCCGATGCATTGTATCTTTGTAAAGACCTTTTGCATGTGCTTAAAGATAAAGGTTCTTACGTAATATTTAATACCCACATCCATGAACTTGCTGCATGCATTCCTGAGATGAATGGTTGGGATGGCAACGGCGAGATTGTCAGCATCGCCATGGAGATTAAAGATAACAAGAATACCTTCAAGGTGGTAAAGAGCGCACCAGATACCAGTTCATATGCCAGAAATATTGCTGAGAAGTACGGCATTACATACGAACAGATGAAAGAGATGGAATAACAGCCTAATGAATTTCTATGTTGCGACATTATTTCCTGAACAGGTGACATCGTATCTTAATACGAGTATTACCGGACGCGGCATCGCGAAAGGAGCGATCTCATTGGAGTGCATTCAGATGAGAGATTATGCGCCCAATAACTATGGCCGTGTAGACGACACTATCTACGGTGGCGGTACAGGTATGATGATCCGTCCCGAACCTGTTTACGGCGCATATGAGAAGGCTGTTGAACTCTGCGGAGGTAAGAAACCTCATACGGTATATATGTCGCCCAAAGGACAGGTTTTCAATCAGGCGAAGGCTCATGAGCTCGCTTCATACGAGAATCTGCTGATTATATGCGGTCACTATGAAGGTATAGATGCACGCGTTATAAACGAGATATGCGACGAAGAGATTTCAATCGGCGATTATGTTTTGACAGGCGGTGAGACAGCAGCGATCGTTGTCATTGATGCAGTCGCAAGGCTGGTGCCGGGAGTGCTCCCCAATGAGGAGGCTTATACAAACGAATCTCATACTGACGGAATGCTCGAGGCACCCCAGTATACAAAGCCTCCGGTATGGCATGATAAGTCAGTTCCAGAGATTCTCAAAAACGGTAATGATGCTGCAATTGCTGACTATAACCGTATCGCCGCGTTGGTCGACACATGGCATAACAGACCCGATATGCTTGATAAACTGGACATTTCCGAGAGTGATTGGGCAAAAATGCTTGCCTTTGAAAGAGGCATGTGCTAAAATTCTCGGGTTATCAGGGTGGTCCTCTGCCATTATCCAGGCAAGAACATCTGCAGGAAAGAGAGGAAACATACAATATGGATTTAGTAAAAGTAGTCGAGAGCGAGAATATTCGCAATCAGTATCCTGATGTAGAAGTCGGTGACTTCGTTAAGGCTCACCTCCTTATCAAGGAAGGCGCAAAGGAGCGTATTCAGGTTTTCGAAGGCTATGTCATCGCAAGAAAAGGCCAGGGCCTTTCAGAGACAATTACAATTCGTCGTGTATCTTATGGTATCGGCGTTGAGAGAATTCTCCCTGTTAACTCACCCAAGATCGATCACATCGATGTTATTCGTAAGGGTAAGATCAGAAGAGCAAAGCTCTATTATCTCCGCGATCGTCAGGGCAAGGCTGCAAAGATCACACAGAAGATCTAATCGCAATCTTAATTCGATTTCAAGAGGTGCTCATTTCGGGCACCTCTTTTGTTTTGTGTGGAAGTTGAGTTGCTTTACCCACTTAACTTCAAAATTCTGAACTTTAGTGGGTGAAAACATATGGTATTTCGAGTAGAGATACCCACTAATCAGTTGAAAAATAGAGTTTAGTGGGTAATATGATGCTTAAAGAAATGTTATATGGTGTCACCAATACCCACTAATCTATATATATTCATGCTTTAGTGGGTAAAATACAGATTTGAGTAATGGCTTTCCTAAATATATTATCCACTAAAAATGTATTTTCTTGTGTTTAGTGGGTATGAGACTATTGTGATAAAATCTGTAAGAAGATTTTTCTAGGAGTCCTTATGGCAGAGAAAAAGAATGACATCAACTGGTTTCCTGGGCACATGCGTAAGGCCCTTAATGAGACGGGCGAGAGACTGAAGCTCGTTGATCTTGTTTACGAGACATGTGATGCGAGAATCCCTTTCTCGAGCCGCAATCCGGAACTCGATAAGATAATCGGAGACAAGCCCAGGATCGTAATCCTGAATAAGGCTGACCTCGCTGACCCTTCGAAAACACCCCTTTGGATAAAGAGCCTCGAGGCAGAGAAGACACGTTCATGTGCGCTCGAGAGTACGAATAAAAAGGGCTTTGACAAGCTGAACCAGATTACTATGGAACTCATGAAGGATAAGCTCGAGAAGGCCGCTGAGAAGGGCAGGACCGGACGACCCGTCAGAGTCATGGTTGTCGGTGCACCTAATACCGGTAAGTCCACCATCATTAACGCTCTAGCCGGAAGAAAAGCCGCTGTTACGGGCGACAAACCTGGTGTTACCAAAGAATTTAAGTGGATCATGACCGGCGGCAGATTGGAACTCATGGATATGGCAGGCGTTTTGTGGCCGAGAATCGCCAATGCAAAGAGCGGTATATGTCTTACTGCTTTGGGTTCTGTAAAAGAAGAAGTTACCGATGTCGTTAAGGTTGCTTATGAGACTTTGAAGATTATGTACGATATTTATCCTGAACTTCTTAAGGCCCGTTATGGTGTTGATATGGAGATTCAGGCCGAACAAGACGAGGATTATTTCCAGGATCCGTTCTACGATATCTTCCTTGCTATGGCAAAGAAGAGAGGCTGCATCTTAAGCGGCGGAAGGATCGACGAAGAGCGATTTGCCAGGCTCTTTTTGAACGATCTCAGAGAGGGAAGGACCGGGAGGATCACGTTAGAAATGCCTGAAGATTTTAAGTGAGGTAAAACATGCCCAAGCTTACTGCTGAACAGCTTATCGCTAAATACGAAGCTATGTATGAATACGAGAACGACTGCTTTGCCAAAGGTTACAAGATGGTAGGCGGTATCGATGAAGCGGGCAGAGGGCCTCTTGCTGGCCCTGTGGTAGCAGCCTGCTGTATCCTTGATCCTAACGAAAAGATTCTCGGTCTGGATGACTCAAAGAAGCTGTCAGAGAAGAAGAGGGAAGAGCTCTTCGTGACAATAAAGGAGAAGGCTCTGGCATATGCTGTTTGTTCTTCCAGTCCTGAGGAGATCGATGAGATCAATATCCTCGAGGCAACCAAAAAGGCAATGAGAAACTGCGTTAAGGAACTGGCTGCAAAAGGTCAGTCTCCTGATATTCTTCTTATCGACGCTGTTAATCTGTCAGGTACAGGCCTTGATGTCATTCCGATCATTAAGGGTGACGCTAAATCAGATTCCATCGCTGCGGCTTCTATCCTCGCGAAAGTAACCCGTGACCACATGATGATGGAATACGATGAACAGTATCCCGGCTACGGCTTTGCAAAACACAAGGGCTACGGCACCAAGGACCACTATGCCGCTATCCGCGAGAAAGGAATGACACCTATACATAGAAGGTCATTCCTGAAGGTAATACATTAAGTGCTCACGCTATGATTATGCTCAATATTATTGAGCGAGTGCTTCTGCACAAGTGAACGAAGTGAACGCGGAAGCCCCGCACTCGCGAAATAATATTAAGCAGACTATTGACTTTGAGGCAAAACTAAATTATTATATCGCTCGTGAAAGAAGAACGTCCGTTTCTCACCTTAAGCGGCTTAGGCTTGTGAAGAGGTCATAACATAGATAATTAACCTTATATATAGAGGGGTTGCTCGCTTAGGGCAGGGTTGTTATGAGAGAACGGATTTTATCCGTTCTTTTTTTATGCAGGTTATTTAGTTCTTAAATAAGGAGGTGGCTACCATCGCTAAGACCAATGACACTCAGATGATTAACGGAGCTATCAAGTTCCCTCAGGTTCGTCTTATTGACGCAGAAGGACAGATGGTTGGCGTTGTTTCAATCGAAGAAGCGCTCAAGAGTGCTGAAGATGCTGAATTAGATCTCGTCTGCATTTCACCTAATCCAGATAATCCGGTTTGCAGAGTAATGGATTACAACAAGTTCCTTTTCGAAAAGAGCAAGAGAGAGAAGGAAGCAAAGAAGAAGCAGAAAGAGACTGAACTTAAGGAAGTCGGATTGAAGCTTACAACAGATGTTCACGACGTTGAAGTTAAGCGCAAGATGGTTGTTAAGTTCCTTTCAGCGGGAGACAGAGTCAAGGTTAACATCAGGTTCAGAGGCCGTGAGATGGCGTTCCAGAACAAGGGTTACGAAGTAATGAACAGTTTTGCTGAGAGCGTAACCGAATATGGATCAGTAGACAGACCGCCGAAGATAGAAGGCAGGAACATGGTAATGTACCTGTCACCGGCAAAGAAAAAATAATTTAGGAGGATAGAAATATGCCCAAGCAGAAAACACACACTTCTTCAAAGAAGAGATTTAAGGTTACCGGTACAGGTAAGGTTCTCCATAAGCAGGCTTTCAGAAGCCACATCTTAAGCAAGAGACCTACAAAGAGAATGAGACACCTCAGACACAACCAGGTATGCTCAGATCAGAATGCAAGAATCATCAAGAAGATGATTCCTTACGCTTAAGGCTTAGAGAATTAGGAGGACAAGACAATGTCAAGAGTTAAAAGAGGAATCCGCACAAGAGCGCGTCATCATAAGATTTTAAAGGCAGCAAAGGGTTACTGGGGTCACAAGAGCAAGCTTTTCAAGGTTGCTAACCAGCAGGTTCTCAAGTCTGGTAACTATGCTTACAGAGACAGAAGAAACAAGAAGAGAGAGTTCAGAAGACTCTGGATCGTTCGTATCAACGCTGCTTGCCGTTTGAACGACATCAACTACTCCAGATTCATGAATGGCCTTAAGAAGGCTGGTATCGAGCTCGATCGTAAGATCCTTTCTGATATCGCTGTTACAGATGCAGCAGGTTTTGCTTCTCTCGTTGAGAAGGCAAAGGCAGCTCTCTGATACAGAGTTAAATTGACTTTTCTAACTGCGTGAGTTTTATGCTCACGCAGTTTTTATTTGTGCATGTCTAATCTGCTATAATGATTTAGCAAATCGAAAGGAGATATCTTCACTTGGTAATCACGAGCCGCGACAATCCGAATGTTAAGCGTATCGCAAAGCTTACTAAAAGAGAGAACGCCAGATCTGAAGGCGTGGTTTTACTCGAAGGTACGAGGCTCTGTGAAGAAGCACTTTCGAGTGGTCAGAAGGCGATAGAAGTTATTGTATCTGAAGACAGAATCTCTTGGGCAGAAGAGTTTACTCCTTATATCACCCCTCTGGTTCTGAGCAAGAACGTTTTTGCGAAGATATCACAGACCGTTAATCCGCAGGGCGTTGCGATCGTTATCAGAGAACCGGAGTTAGCTTCTGATATTCCTTCCAATGGCAGAGCTGTTTATGTTGTTCTAGAGAACACACAGGATCCGGGAAATCTCGGAACGATAATCAGAATGGCTGACGCGTTCGGTCTTACCGCTGTAATCGTGAGCCCCACAACATGCGACCCTTATAACGATAAAGTCATCAGGGCAACGATGGGATCTGTCTGGCATATTCCTATCGTCAGAAAGACTATGGATGAGTGTTTTGATTTCTTCTCGAAAACAAATACCGAAACGCTCGCCATGCACCTTAAAGGTGAAGAACTGGGCACAGGCGATCTGAAGCTCCCATGTGCTTATTTTATCGGCAATGAAGGCGACGGTTTAACTGATGAGACTACTGCAAAATGCAGTAAACTCGTTAAGATTCCGATGAAGGGAAAAGCAGAGTCTCTTAACGCTGCCGTGGCCGCTTCTGTAATCGGTTACGAGCTCTCGAAGCTGATTTAAGGTTTTCTTATAACTAATTTGACAATTAAACCCCTTATAAGCACATAATTCTTTGGAGAGCGCGAGAGATACAGGACTTATGAAAAGTTCTATAATATCTGTTATTATTATCACGCTGTAAGCAATTACTGACAGGAAGACAGACGGACCATGGAATTCGAACAGAAAGATCAGTTGATCGAAAAACTTGCTGAAGTAGCAAAAGTTAAATCTCACATTAACAAAGACCTGTACACCAAGTACAACGTTAAGCGCGGACTTCGTAACAACGATGGTACCGGCGTTCTTGTTGGCCTTACCGAAGTCGGCGAGGTTATGAGTTATATTGTTGACGATGCTGACCGAATTCCAGTTGAAGGTAAGTTGTTCTATCAGGGTTACGAAGTAAAGGATCTCGTAAACGGATTCTTCTCTGAAGGAAGATACGGATACGAAGAGACTGCATTCCTTCTCCTTACTGGTGAGCTGCCTACAGCTTCTGAACTCGAAGAGTTTAACCAGCTGCTCTCTAATGTCAGACCGCTTCCTAAGGACTTTACTGAGGACATGATCATGAAGGCACCTTCGCCGGATGTCATGAACAAGCTCGCAAGATCCGTTCTCGCTCTCTATTCCTATGACGATAATCCTGACTCAACAGATATCAATAACGTCGTAAGACAGTGCACAGAGCTCATCGCAAGATTCCCTGTGCTCATATCTTACGGCTATATGGCCAGAAGACACTATATCGAGCATAGAGACCTCTATATACATGCACCTGTTCCTGAGTACAACACCGCTCAGAATATCCTTCATCTCATCAGAGCAGACGGTAAGTTTACTGAGCTCGAGGCACGCATCCTGGATCTCATGCTTGTTGTTCATGCTGAGCACGGCGGCGGTAACAACTCCACATTCGTAACACATGCAGTATCTTCAACAGGTTCTGATACATATTCTGTAATAGCATCTGCAGTTGGTTCTCTTAAGGGACCTCAGCATGGTGGTGCTTCCAATAAGGCATACGGCATGATGAAGGAACTTCGTGAGACAGTATCTGACTGGACAGATGAGGAGCAGATCAAACAGTACCTGAGAGATATCCTGAATAAGAAGGCTTTCGATAAGTCAGGTCTTATCTATGGTATCGGACATGCTGTTTATACTCTGTCTGATCCTAGAACCGTAGTAATCAGAAAGTACGCTGAACTCCTCGCGAAAGAGAAGGACAACATGGAGCTCTATAATCTCTATCTCCTGGTTGAGAAACTAGCTCCTGATGTTTTCCACGAGGTAAAGAATTCAGACAAGCTCGTTTGCGCAAACGTAGATTTCTATGCCGGTCTCGTTTATTCGATGCTCGGCATCCCTACAGAGCTCTATACGCCTTTGTTCGCATGCGGAAGAATTGCAGGCTGGAGCGCACACAGAATTGAGGAGATCGTTTCAGGCGGCCGTATCATGAGACCTGCATTTAAGTGCGTTAACAAGCGCAGGGCATACATTCCCGCTGATAAGAGGACAGATATCTTCTGATAAGGGAAAATTGGCCGCAAAACTGAATAGAAATTCGTGCCCGTTATACTTGCACAGGATATAATCCTATGGTAATATACTCGGGCAAACGAACAAGGCCCCATGGTCAAGTGGTTAAGACGGCGCCCTCTCACGGCGCAATCAGCGGTTCGAATCCGCTTGGGGTCACCAGTTTACACGAGGAAGGACGAACATCTTGAACAGGTGTCCGTCTTTTTTATCATAAGGCGATATTTATGGAAGAGAACAAATATATAAAGATTAGAGGTGCCAGAGAGCATAACCTCAAAAATATCGATATTGATATTCCGAGAAGAAAGATGGTCGTACTGACCGGTCTCTCAGGTTCGGGTAAATCTTCACTTGCTTTTGACACTATTTATGCCGAAGGCCAGAGAAGATACGTTGAGTCATTATCTTCATACGCCAGAATGTTTTTGGGCCAGCTCGATAAGCCGGATCTCGACAGTATCGAGGGTTTGTCGCCGGCTATTTCCATTGACCAGAAATCTACTGTCAGCAACCCCAGATCTACTGTAGGTACTGTTACAGAGATTTACGACTACTTCAGACTTCTTTATGCCAGAGTAGGTGAACCTTTCTGCCCTAATTGCGGTAAGAAGATTAAGTCCATGGGAATCGACCAGATCGTCGATAAGCTCAAGTCTTACGAAGAAGGAACCAGAGCGATCGTTTATGCTCCTGTTGTAAGAGGTAAGAAGGGCGAGTTTGGCAAACTTTTCGAAGGCTTCAGAAAATCAGGTTATGCCAGGGTTAAGGTCGACGGCATTAATTATGAGCTCGATGAAGAAATCGAACTCAATAAGAATATTAAGCATGAGATTTCTGTCGTAATCGACAGACTCGTTATTAAAGAAGCTAACACTACCAGACTCTATGACTCATGCGAGACAGCTCTTAAGCTCGCTGACGGTCTGTTGTCTGTAGAGCTCCAAACAGCGACTGTAGATGAGAATGGTGACAAGGTATACGATTCCCAGGAAGAATTCTTCTCGCAGCATTTGGCATGTCCTGACTGCGGTATTTCTTTCGGTGAGATCAATACCAGGAGTTTCTCTTTTAACAGCCCTGAAGGCGCATGCCCTAATTGTTCCGGTCTCGGTACTCTTACGGCTGTTGATCCTGAGCTCTGTATCACGAATCCTAAACTCAGCCTTAATGAAGGTGCGGTAAGGACTGCGGGATGGAATTTTGATGATCCCAAGAGCTGGGGAAGATGCTTTATCGAAGCACTCTCTAAGAGATATAAGTTCTCTTTGGATGTGCCTTACTATAAGCTGCCTGACGATATTAAGAATCTTATCCTGTACGGTAACGGCGGAGAAAAGCTTAAGATCGATACCAGGAACTCTATCTATGCCAGAGACGACGATTACTATTCAGCGTGGGAAGGTGTAGTTCCGAGTGTCATGAGACGCTGGAGAGAGTCTTACAGTGAAGAGGCAAAGGCTTCTTATGAGAAATATTTCAGTGTTGATATCTGTCCTGTCTGCAACGGTGCAAGACTTAACAAGAACAGTCTGTCTGTTAAGGTTGGCGGTCTTAATATCAGCGAGCTTACAGATATGTCAGTTAAGAACATGAGAGCATTCTTCTCTGATCTGAAGCTCAAGGGTAAGAACGCAGAGATTGCTGCTCCTATTTTGAGAGAGGTAAAAGCCAGGATCGAGTTCCTGTATGACGTCGGTCTGGATTACATGACCTTATCCAGATCTTCATCTACTCTCTCAGGCGGTGAGGCACAGCGTATCAGACTTGCTACCCAGATTGGTGCGGGACTGCAGGGCGTTTTGTACGTGCTCGATGAACCTTCTATCGGACTCCACCAGAGAGATAACGATAAGCTGATCAAGACTTTGTTTAAGTTAAGAGACCTGGGTAACTCTATCCTCGTTGTAGAGCATGATGAAGATACCATGAGATCTGCTGATCACATAATAGATATCGGACCGGGCGCAGGCTCGTTCGGAGGCCGTGTAGTAGCCCAGGGAACTGTTGATGACATCATTGATGAACCTGAATCCGTTACCGGCCAGTATCTGTCAGGTAAAAAGTTTATACCTGTACCGGAGAACAGAAGGAAATTAGACAGCAAGAAACTCCTTAAGATAAAGGGAGCCCATGTAAACAATCTCAAGAATATCGATGTCGATATTCCGATCGGGCTTTTCACAGTTATCACGGGTGTTTCAGGTTCAGGTAAATCGTCACTTATCAATTCAACTCTCGTTCCGTATCTTAACCACGAACTTAACGGTTCGAGAAAGACTAAGGTTAAGTGTGAGAGAATCACCGGCTATTCCAATCTCGATAAGATCATCTGCATTGACCAGAGCCCGATTGGAAGAACTCCGAGAAGTAATCCTGCTACATATATCGGTTTGTTTGATCTTATCCGTAAACTCTATGCAGAGACACCTGATGCAAAGCAGAGAGGTTATAAGTCAGGAAGATTCTCGTTTAACACCAAAGGCGGCAGATGCGAAGCATGCTCCGGTGACGGTGTAAACAAGATCGAGATGCATTTCCTTCCAGATATTTACGTTACCTGTGACGTATGTAAGGGTAAGAGATATAACAGAGAGACTCTTGAGGTAAGGTATAACGGCAAGAATATATCTGACGTGCTCGAGATGTCTGTTGACGAGGCATGCGATTTCTTTAAGAACCATCCTGCGATCTACAAGAAGGTAAGAACACTTCAGGACGTCGGTCTGGGCTATATCAAGCTCGGTCAGCCTTCCACAACGCTCTCAGGCGGTGAGGCCCAGAGAATCAAACTTGCCTCAGAATTATCGAGAAGATCAACGGGAAAAACTATATACGTATTAGATGAACCTACGACCGGCCTGCACGTCGCTGATGTTCATAAATTGGTTGACATTTTAGAACGCCTAACCGAAAATAAGAACACTGTTGTCGTAATTGAGCACAATCTCGACGTCATAAAGACAGCGGATTATATAATAGATTTGGGTCCCGAGAGCGGTGACGGAGGCGGCGAAATAGTCACTTCCGGAACGCCGGAGCAGATTGCTAAATGCAAGAAGTCTTATACGGGACAGTTCTTGAAGCCTATTCTTGATAAGGCTAAGAAGAATGGCCAGTATAAGGACATATCCGCATTTATTGACACTGCAAGGCTCGAGGAAGAACAATACGATATTCTTACCGGACCTAAGGTAAGACGCAGGATAAGGGAAGATATAGATAACGGAGAAGAATAATGGCACTTTGTAGTATTTGTAAAAAAAGGCACGCGATCGTATTCACGAGCCGATATGAGAACGGAAACAGGATAGACGAGGGTTTTTGCCTTAAGTGTGCATATGAATCCGGAATATCCGGTGTTACCGATATGTTCAATGCAAGCGGTATCAATGCTGATAATATCGAAGAAATGAGTGACAGATTAGAAGAACTCGTTTCACAGAATGGTATTTCGGCAGATCCTGCAGATTTCCTGAGATCACTTGCAAATGGTGACGGACTTAATTTCGAAGATGATGACGAGAGTTATGAATTCGATGAGGATTCAACTCCAGTAGGTATTTCTGATCCTGAGGATAAGAAGGATGATAAGACCGGCGATGAGAACAAAGGCGATAATCCGTCTTTGTTTGAGTCTATCTTCGGAAGAAGAAACGGCAGCCAGGGTGATGAAGCAACTGAAGATAAGAACAGTAAGGATGCCAAAAGACCAAGAGGCAAGACCAGACTTAAGTATCTCAATGAATTTGGTACTAACCTTACTGAACGTGCGGCAGAGGGTAAGATCGACCGTATTATCGGCCGTGATAATGAGATCGAACGCTGCATCCAGATCCTAAACAGAAGATCTAAGAATAATCCTGTTTTGATCGGTGCGCCCGGTGTCGGTAAGACAGCTGTTGCACAGGGTCTGGCAGTTAAGATCGTTGAAGGTTCAGTTCCTGAGAAACTCCTCAACATGCAGGTTTGGCAGCTTGACCTTCCTGCGATGGTTGCAGGTACCCAGTTCAGAGGTCAGTTTGAGAGCCGTATCAAGGGTGTTATCAACGAAGCTATCAAGGCTGAGAACATTATCCTTGTAATCGATGAGCTCCACACGATCATCGGTGCCGGTGATGCTGAAGGATCTACTAACGCAGCAAACATCCTGAAGCCTGCTTTGGCCAGAGGTGAACTCCGTATACTTGGTTCAACAACGACTGCTGAATACAAGAGAATCGAGAAGGATTCTGCTCTCGAGAGACGTTTCCAGAAGGTAATGCTCGATGAACCTTCCGTAGATATGGCTATTGAGATTCTGAAGGGCATTAAGGATTACTACGAGAAGCACCATAATGTCACATATTCTGATGAAGTAATCGAGTTTGCCGTTAAGGCATCCAAGAGATATATCACTGACAGATACCTTCCAGATAAGGCTATTGACCTTATCGATGAGGCAGGTTCTGCTGCAAACCTTAAGAATGTTAAGCTCGTAAAGCTCGCTAACACAAAGAAGGCTCTGGCAAAGGCTAAGGCTGAACACCAGCAGCTCATTGATGCTATGGAGAGTGCTTCACCCGAGGAGCGTGAAGGTGAATACGAGAAGGTTGCAGAGCTCAAGGCTAAGGTTGATAAGCTCCAGAATGAGTTAGACCAGCTCGAGAATGATATCGCACCTGATCCGATTCAGATTGAAGATATCGCACGCGTTGTAGAGATGTGGACAGGAATTCCGTTGAAGTCCATTTCAGAGACTGAAACAGAAAAGCTCTCACACCTTGAAGATAAGCTCCATGAGCGTGTTATCGGCCAGGAAGAAGCTGTTCATGCAGTAGCTAGTGCTGTAAGACGTAACAGAGCCGGATTTACAAAGAAGCATAAGCCGACATCTTTCATTTTCGTTGGACCTACAGGTGTAGGTAAGACAGAACTTGTTAAGGCATTGGCTGAGGCTATGTTTGATACTGAAGAAGCTTTGATTAGAGTAGATATGTCAGAGTACATGGAAGCTCACTCTGTTTCAAAACTCATCGGTTCTCCTCCGGGATATGTCGGATTCGATGATGCCGGACAGCTTACAGAACAGGTTAGAAGAAAGCCTTATTCTGTTATTCTCTTCGACGAGATCGAGAAGGCACACCACGACGTATTCAACCTTCTTTTGCAGATGTTGGATGACGGTGTGCTCACGGACAGCCACGGACTTCATGTTAACTTCGAGAACTGCATTATCATCATGACATCTAATGCAGGAAGCTCTGCAAAAGCTAATACGATCGGTTTCTTCAACGAGACGCACGAGGCATTGGAACAGCACGTTAAGAGCGCACTCAAGGAGACATTCCGTCCCGAGTTCCTTAACCGTGTTGATGAGACTATCATCTTCAAGTCATTGAAGCCTGAGGAAATCCGTCAGATCGTTAATATCATGATCAAGGATGTATTCTCATCTCTTGACGATAAGCACATCAAGGGATCGATCACAAAGGCTGCAGGCGATAAGTTGGCTGAGGTCGGTTACGATGAGAAGTATGGTGCGAGACCTTTGCGTAAGGCTATCAGGTCCAACATTGAAGATCCGCTCTCTGATATGTTCCTCTCAGGTGCTCTGAAGGATGTAGCGACACTTAAGATCGATTACAGAAGAGGTAAGTTTGTTTTCGATACGACTAAGAAGAGCGAATAAAAAAACATTGAATTAAAAAGCGGTTGTCTCAGATGAGGCAACCGCTTTTAGTTTGAACTGATTGAGTGATTACTTAACCCAGTCGAAGTAAGCGTAATTATATCCGTATGCAGATACGTTACCGCTTGTTGATACATAAACTGTGAATGTATATGTATCACCGCCGGCAATGGATACTTCGTTCGGAGTACCACGGAATGATGTGCCATCACCTTCGAATGTTAATGCTTCAGAAGAAACTTCTGTGATCGTCTGATCGCAGTATAGCTTGATATCAAGACCATAGAGTGACTTAGGAAGGCTGGCTGTATAACCGCTCTTGTTCTTCAATGAGATATCAAACTTAAATCCGCCTGAAGTAGGAGCGAAGTTTGTAATCTTCATATCGAAATCATTGATGCTGGAACCTTCGGCAGTAGAAGATGTAGGTCTCTTAACGGTTGTTTCAGCAACAGTAGTTGTTGTAGTAGCTTCCGTTGTTGCCTCGGTAGTTGCTTCAGTAGTAGTGGTTGTCGTAGCTTCTGTCGTTTCCTCTGTTGTAGTAGTTGTTGTAGCTTCTGTTGTTTCAGAGGTTGTGGTAGTAGCTTCCGTAGTAGTTGTAGTTGCTTCTGTAGTTGTCTCTGTTGTTTCAGTTTCAGCTTCCTTAGAAGATTCAGTAGGCTTATCAGTAACAACTGTAACAATTGTTTCTACTTCCTTCTTACCGAAAAGTGCCTTAAGTCCGGAAGTATAATCCAACGCCCAGAGAACACCGATAGCTACAACGATGATTGCAAGGAAAGTAATGAGACCAACGAGTCCAGGATCTTTCTGAGACTTCTTAACCTTATTCTTCTTCGGCTTTTTAACAGGTGTTACAGGCTGGATTGCCTTGTTGTCATGTGAAACAGCAGGGGTAGTTTTTACGCCTCTTGTAGCAGTAGCGGGCTGCTTGCTCTTCGGCTCGAAAGGAGAATAAACTTCAGTCTTTGCGGGAGCCGGTTTAACAGGCTGTGTAGATGCACCGGGTCTTGCGTTCTGGACAGGTGCCGGAGCGGGAGCAGGTGCTGCTTTGGGCTTAGCTTCAGATGCAGGTCTGTGAGGTCTCTCTGTCTCGGCAGGAGCCTTAACCGGCTGTGTTGATTTAACAGGAGCCGGAGCAGGAGAGGGAGCAGGTGCAGCAGGTCTTGTTGCTGCTGTAGCAGCAGTAGCAGCTGTTGTGACTGCTGCAGCAGTTGCAGCGGTCTTGATTGTATCTGAAGTCTTAGGTGCTTCTGCCTTTGCTGTAACAGGAGCGACAGGCTTTGCAGGTTCAACTTTTGCTGCAGGAATAACCGGTTTAGCAGGTTCTGCCTTAGGAGCTGCAGACGCATCCGGCTTAACGGGTTCTGCCTTTGCAGTAGGAGCCGGTGAAGGAGCGGGAGCAGAAGCAGGTGTAACAACCTTTGCTTCTTCCTTCTTTATTTCGGTCTTATCTTCCTGTTTTGCAGTAGTGAAAGCATCACCTTTTGTTGCAGACGGGTAGGGTCTGTATCCTGTAGCTGCAGTAGCCTGAGGCTTTACTACGGGTGTTTCCGGCTTAGCAGGCTCGGGTGCCTTAAATGCTGCGGGAGCAGGTGCAGGTGCGGGTGCAGGTGCAGACTGCTTCTCAGCTCTGGGAATATCGACTTCGTCAGGTGCCGGAATATCAGGTTTTGCTGCATTCATGAAAGGGCTTGTCTTCTTGTCATGTTCAGATGTGGCAAAATCAAGACCACTTCCTGATTTGAAGATCTTTTCGTCAGCAGGCTTAGCTTTATTGCTGCCCAGATCACTGAACTTCGGAACAGATTCCTTAGCAATCTCAGGTGATTTAGGCATTTCAGCAGGTTTATCAAATGTACCACCATTCTTAGGGAAAACAGGGTCAGTTGATGTAGCTGCAGGTTTAACTTCTGTTGCTTTAGGAGCCTCTGCAGGCTTAACCGGTTCAGGTTTAACTTCCGGTGCAGCAGGTGCTTCTGTATTAGGTGTTGCGCTTAACGGTTTAAAAGCTGAGATAGAAGAATCGAATTCAAAGTCATCGAATTCATCCTTAAATCTGTCTTTGAAATTATCATTAATTTCCTTTTTGAAAGGATCGAAACCTTTATCAAGATTTGCCTTGCTCTCTTTGAGTTTATCAGATACAGACTCGGTCTTATCACCGGGTTTGAACTGAACAGCAAAAGAAGAGTCAACAAAATCGTCCTTGTTATCTGCGCTGTTAAAACCGTTATTCTTGTTAAAATCTTCAGGATCGTTAGGCATGAGTCTAATCTCCTTTATATATTTAATTACTTAATTTTAACCATAATGATTTTTCAATCAAGTAAAAAAATATTACGGTTTTGGGACTTTTCGCCTTTATACTTTGTGTTGTTTAGCCTTGACTTTGATAAAGCATGATGATAATATTCTTTCGCACTTAACGGATAGGCTCGTGTGGCGGAATTGGCAGACGCAACGGACTTAAAATCCGTCGGAGTAAAATCCGTACCGGTTCAAGTCCGGTCACGAGCACCATTTATTCCTTATTTAAGTGCAGCGATCAGATATCGCGGAGTGGAGCAGTTGGTAGCTTGCCGGGCTCATAACCCGGAGGTCGTGTGGTTCGAGTCCCGCCTCCGCAACCAGTTATAAGAGTTGTCTCAGATTTGAGGCAACTCTTTTTGTTTTTGTTCAATTGAAATCTGAATGTCTAATTTCTGCCATTTATTAATATTTTTTATTTTTATATGGTTTGTGTATAATGTATGCGGATTATAGGCTGAAAATGGAGGCTTCTTTCTAATGGCTAATCTTCAGAATGAACGAACGGCTGAACGCAACGATGTTGCAGGAAGAATAGTTCGTATCTGTATATTAATCATCGTTTCATTTGTCGTTGCAATTGCAGCGGTTTCTTTCGCTGTGCATCACATGAGACTGCAGTTTGAGGACGAATTCAAAAAGATATCCGACACAAAAATGCAGCAGGTTACTGATGTAGTAAGGATGTGTGTTGACGGTGATGATCTGGTTACCAACACTGTTAATGCTCCTGCAAAATACAGTGCACTCTTAGACCTTATGCTCGCAGATACTTCTACAGAGAATCTGTCTGCTGAAGGTTACGGATTGTTCGGATATAGTCAGGGTCAGTTATCACTTCTCGTAAGCAGGGGCGTTAACGATCCTTCCGAGTTCGCTGTTGCTGGCAGAGATATTTCCGAGTGGCTCGGTACTGCTGATTCTACTGTCTTAATAGGCGAGAATTATGAGAGTATCATTGTTCCTATTACTGACAGCACAGGAATGTGTGTTGGTGTATTTGAATATAAGTGCACATTCGGTGAGCTCTATGCGATCGGCGATAAACTCGAGAGCAGAATCCTTACAGCTGTTATGATCGCCGTTGTTGCTGGCGTTCTCCTTTTCGCTGTACAGGAGATCGTAATCAGAGTAGTCGGCAGCCGTCAGAATGGTTCAGGCGGTAAGAAGAATACTGAAACACCTCAGAACCGTGACAGAAGACTCATTTCTTCTACTATCGGTTATTGCTTTACGATCATTCTCGTCGTACTGCTCGTTATGGCAACACAACTCTCGAAAACATATATCAAGGCGCTCGAGAGTGAGCGTGCAGATATGATGGAGAGATGCGCAGTTACATGCGCAGCAGCTCTTACATATTCCGAAGTAAAAGAGAACATGTCATACATGCTCCCGATCTATAAATATGCTGCGGATAAGCCTTATGAGGTCAACATCTATACAATGGCCGGAGATTCTTTCTTAAGGCTCTATTCATCAACTGCAACAGGTAATGTTCAGCAGTATTATCTTACAGGCGCAGGCAATCAGTATGTTGATTGTTTCGGTTTGCAGCAGTCTGCATTTACTTCACGTAATGATGGCGGCGTTTCTTACGTATGCGCAATTGCACCTATCATTTCTTCATCAAATACCGTAGCAGGCGTTTTGGAAATCATGATGCCCCGTTCTGATTTTGAGAGTTCAGTAAACGGAATGAGCTTGTCATGGATTTTCACGATTATCTCAATCGCGCTCTCTATGGGTATCATGATCTTCGAACTTAACCTTTTGATCTCAACAATTTCAAAGGGTATTTCCGGCAACGCACCGATACTCGTAATGTATGGTGAGAATGCAAACAGATTCCTCTCATTCTTTACGGCATTTGGCTCGATAATGATGCCGATAAGTTTTGCTAATTATTTCAAAGACCAATTGAGTAATCTTCCAATGCCTGTAGTCCAGGCAATAATCTGTGTTTCTTTGCTCCTGTTTATCTGGGGTTTCCTCGGTTTCTCAGGAATCAGAAACAGCCTTAAGATGAAGTTCACGAGCAGGATCGCTCTTATCGCAGTTACATGTGCAGGTTATTTCTTTGCTCTTGTAGCAGGCGTTTTGAATTTTGCTTATATCACTGCAGTTTTGGCTCTTCCTATCGGTTTCTGTTTCGGTATGGCTTTTGATTATTTGAGAGACTACAGAATCAATGCAGGCAGATTAGGATATAAGGATTATAACGACAGAGTAATTCATAACGTCCAGGCATCATCATACTTCCTCGGAGCATCTGTCGGTGCCGTAATTGCAGGTATCTGTTATGAGAGATACGGACTGTTTGTAGTAACCATCATCAGTGGTGCTGCACTCGTTCTTACAGCAATCGGAATGATCTACTTCATGCAGAACAATACACAGGTTAGGGAAGCGCCTTTGTCTATCAGCAGTTTCCTTTCTGTATTCAGTGATTCAAGAACAGCAAGTTTCCTTAATTCTTCGTTCCTGATGCTCGGTGTTGCATTGTCATTCATCCTTTTGTTCATTCCTAACTTCCTAAAGAATGTAGGAATCTCTCTGGCAACAACATCGTTCTTCTTCCTTGTAAGCGGATTCATGGCATGTTTTGTATGCGGTTTCTTTAAGAACAAATTCGCGCATCTGCTTACATCAAGAACAAGAGTATTGATTCAGGCAGTTTCAACCGTAATTGGTCTTTTGCTCTTCGCGTTGATGCCGTCAGCAAAGATGCTCGTACTAACTTGTGCATTCCTTGGAATCGCACTGGGCATTCATGACTATTACTACATTTACGTTCTTTATCTTATCTGCAACGGAAAGCTTAAGACTAACCTCAGAAAGCTCGCTGAGTACGCGGTCTATCTTGGCGTTGGTGTAATGCTTCCTATATTTATGGTTGCATTCATGGTTAAGAATGTAAGAATCACATTCCTTATCCTGACATTGCTCGTTGCTATACTGGCATTCATTTATCCTCTGTCACCGTTCTCAGGAAAGATCGATGAGAGAGATTTATCTTTGAAGCCTCAGAAGAAGCAGCGTGAGAATCCTGCTCCTAAGGCTAAGAAGGCACCTCAGGCTTCACGTCCTGCTATGCCTCAGCCTGCATTTGATGTAGCAGGTGCAGAAGGTGTTCCTGCAGAAATGACTGATAATGTTAACGAGCAGATCCCTCAGATGGAATCCGTAGTAACTGAAGAAGCTTATGGTACAGAGCCTGCTCCTGCTGAAGCATATGCTCAGCCTCAGCAGTATCAGTCACAGCAGTACCAAGCTGAACAGTATCAGGCTGAACAGTATAAGCAGTATCAACAGCAATACCAGCAGCCTCAACAGTATCAGGATCAGGCATATCAGCAACAGTACCAGCAGCAGTATCAGCAGCCGGTTGATCCTTATGTTGGCGCTGAGAATTCTGCTTTTGGTGTACAGGAACCGCAGGCACCTTATGATCCTATGGCGTTCCTGAATGATGAAGGTAATGATGGAGGAAATCAAAATGGCTGATGAACTCTGGAATCAAAAACTGACAAGAGAGAACATTCGTGATTTCTATATGTCTACTGTAGTTATGGTTTATTCATCCTGCTACGGTATCACTAAGGAAGCTACTAGATGTGAGAATGCAATCGTTAAATCGTATTTGGATATTTATTCCAAGAGAAATAACGTACCTGCAGACAGAGTAATCTATGAGTTTGGTGATATCCTTTTGGAGAACTCCAAAAACATCGTTGCCCAGTATCCGCTTCCTGCTGATCTCTCATTTGAGGAGAGAGTACTTGATGAATATACACGTAACTCAATGCTCGAGAAGATCCTTTCGAAAATCGATTCAAAGAGCTTCAGAGCTTTGGAATTCATCAATACTGATGTAAAGAATAAGGCTAGACGTCCGAGACAGATGCGTAAGCTTAATGATCTGTTCCAGGTAACACCTCTGCTGGTTCTTGAGATCATTGTTCTTGCTGTTGTTATCTGGGCTGTAAGTTATCTTGCAATTACTCTCCCTTACAGACATTCAGAACTGATCAACGAAAAGAGTATTTTCGAGACTGCTTCGATTCAGGAACAGTACATTGCAGCGCTGCCTTTCTATCCGGTCAAGGTTCAGACCAATAAGACAGCAGAAGAAGGATTCCTTCCTGCACCTACTGTTGCTACCGAGGTTACAGAAACTTCAGCCGAGAGTCAGTCTGAGACAACAGATGACGGACTTCCGAAGGCATCACTTGCTGAAACAACGATACCTGAAGTATCTGCTACAAGCGGCTGACGTATATCAGACAAAATAACAATTAATTGCATAAGAATCTGTCCTAATCGTGTTATGATTAGGACAGTTTTTTGTGAGGTTAGACATGGACAAGCGTTTTAAAGTGTTAATGATCAACGGCAGCCCCAGAGAAAAGGGAAATATTACTTTGGCATTCAGCGAGATGGAGAAAGTATTCGACGAAGCAAATGTTGAATACGAGAATATCCAGATAGGCAGAATGGATATCAGAGGATGCATTGCCTGTGAAAAATGCAGAGAAACAGGTAAGTGTGTATTTAACGATATCGTAAATGAATTGTCTGCAAAACTCGAAGAAGCTGATGGCCTGGTTATTGGCGGACCTGTTTACTATGGTTCTGCAAACGGTACTCTGATGTCTTGCCTGCAGAGAATGTTCTACAGTAATCATTCGGATAAGAGCAATAAGGTAGGCGCTTCAGTTGTAAGTGCGAGACGTTCCGGATGCACTGCTGCTTTCGATGAGTTAAACAAGTTCTTTACAATGTCTAATATGCCCGTAGCCACTAGCCAATATTGGAATAATATTTACGGCTGGGAACCGGGAGAAGGCAGTGTTGATGACGAAGGCAGACAGGTAATGCGTGTATTGGCAAGAAATATGGTTTTCCTTATGAAGAGTATTTCATTGGGAAAAGAACAGATCGGACTTCCAGAAGAAGAGGATCGTGTTTGGACAAACTTTACCAGATAAAGCGGTATCAGTTTTCTTATGTTACAATTGTTGGCATAACAGTGGGGAGAATTAGCTAATGGATGCAAGAGATTTCTTAATTGAACTGAACAGCAGTCTGAATTTTCACTTTGCCGGACAGTCTGTTATTACAGGAACCTACGGCGGATATATTTACGAGATTTCATTTGAACCTGACGGAAGACTGAAGGCTCATACAAATGTCCGTTTGTTTGGCGATCTGCCGGTTGAAGAACATATCGCTGAAGCATATCGTAAACTAAGCTGTTTCAGTTCATATACTCTTGTAGAAGATTCTATTGACCTGTTCGCTGATGCTGAATCATTAGATGAAGACAAGGTGTTTTCTATTACTGTAGATATTTCATCTTTCTCCGGCACATTGAATTCTTTAGGTTATAAGACTGTTGTTGCTCCCGAACCTGAGACAGAGCCTGTCCAGCAGCCTGCTGCTTATCAGAATCCGGTTATATCACAGATCGAAACTGATGAAGAAGAACCGCATTTGCCGCGTAAGATCGGCCTCGGAATCTTAGGTGCTCTTATCGGTACGGTTGCTTCAGTAGGTCTTTGGATCCTTTTGTCTTTGACCAATTATATGTGGCCTTTTGTACTCGGAGCAGTTGTTGTACTTATTGCACCTATCCTCTTGTATGAGACTTTTACTAAAGAGAAAACCTCAGCAGTCCAGATTACCATCTCTTTATTCTTTTCTGCGGTTGGGCTCATATTAGGTGACAGGCTTATATGGACTTTCGATATTATGAGGAATTTTGACGATGTTACCTTTGAACAGGCTTATTGGGAAATCCCTTATCTGGTAGAAGATGGTATCGTTAATTCAACAGATTACTATCAGGATTACATTGTAATAGTTATTGCTCTTGTATTGTTTACGATTATTTTCTTCGGAAACTACATTAAGGGCGGTATGTCTGTATCGAAGCTGTTAAGCAAGAGAGCCAGATAAATCTTATTTCTTATCAGGATCGAAATTAGCCAAAGGATTACTCTCGATAGCCTTTTGTAAGGCTTCGTCATCTACATGGGTGTAAATCTGAGTAGTGGAGACGCTCTGGTGTCCTAATATCATTTGGAGATTTCTGATATCGACCTTACCATATTTATACATGAGTGTAGCCGCGGTATGTCTTAATTTATGGACAGAATAGACGTTGGTATCTATTCCGGCTTCGGCTAAAAGACGCTTTATCGTTATTTGGATCATGTCATCAGACAATCTCGTGCCGCGCTTTGAGACGAATAATGCTTTTTCTGCTTCCGGCTTGATCTTAAGAGTTGCTCGCTTTTGCATCCAGTCGTCTATGGCTTCAAGACACGCGTCGTTAAGATAGATCGTGCGTTCTTTATTACCTTTACCGATAACGGTCAGAGTAGTGTCGTGTATATCGTTGATGTTGATACCGCGAAGTTCTGATAAACGCATTCCACAGTTAAGGAACAGCGTGAGCATACAGTAATCACGTTCGTTGGATTCCTTGGGTGAATCGTAAGCCGTTCTAAGAAGTGCCTGACTCTGTTCGAGTGTCAGATATTTAGGATTGCGTTTACCTATTTTAGGAGATTCCAGATCGTATGCCGGATTATTATCGATTACTCTTCTTTTTGAATGAAGATATTTAAAAAAGCTTCTGAGGGAAGCGATATGTCTGGCCCTTGCAGCATTTGACTGTTTTCTGGATCTGGACAGCCAGATAACGAATGCCAGCAGATCGTCAGTTGTAACCCTGTTAAGAGTTTTTACATCTATATCAGATATGTCAATTTCTTCCAGAGGAGTATCTTCGGGCACCAGTCCGCGGTCGATCTTAAGAAATCTCGCGAAAAGAATGAGATCATATTTATATTCCTTTACTGTCAGTTCCGAACGGCCGAGAGCTGCCAGCATATAGCTGCAGTAATTCTCAAGTAACGGAAAAGACGGTGACATAAGATCTCAAACCTCCGGTGGTAATGACTAAATTATATTACAAATATCGGGATTCAAGTGTTTTTTGAAAGTTTATATGTTTATGAGGGAATAATAATGTTAGATTGTATTGAGGATGAAGTATTAATTAGAAATTAGGAGCACAACTATGTTCTTGACTAATGAAGAATTAAAGAAGATATATTTCGGAGCATATGAATTCGAGGAGACTGATGACGGATATCTCAAAGCAAACCAGTATTCAAAAGCGCAGATGGAATATTTTAAGGGCGCTTTTGAAATGTGGTATGAGAGGTGCGATGCATCCACAGCAAAGACTTTGGAACTGAGGACAGATGCATCGAAAATATCATTCGACTATAAATTCCTGTGGAAATGCTCGGAGGATTCCGTTGAGCTATATGTTGACGGGCTCGCACATCAAATATATTACGTTAAGGATATGAAGGAAGAGGGAAGACTGGAATTTGATCTCCCTGAAGGTGTTCATGATGTTGTTATCTACCTTGCAGCTGATGCAACTCTCGTTATAAAAGATTTTTCTGTTGATTCTTCTTATGAGATACCCGTAAAGGATACTAAAGTTCTCTGGCTCGGTGATTCGATCACTCAGGGCTATGGACCTCTGCGTTCATCAGAAACCTACGTCAGCATAGCTAACCGCGAACTTAACTGGGACATAATAAATCAGGGAATAGGCGGATATATCTACGATAAGAAATCGCTGATGAAGATGCCGGGGTACGATCCTGACAAGATAGTTGTGGCTCTGGGTACAAATCAATACGGTGATGGTACTGAAGCAGTTGAAGAATACTATGAGGCACTTACAAACATTTATGGCACGGATAAACCTGTCCTTTGTATATCTCCAATCTGGAGGGGTGATAACCTTGAGGCGCTTCCCGTATTTTACGGTTTCTGCAAAAAGGTAAGGGAGATAGCAGGTAGATATCCCAACATCAAAGTGATAGACGGACTTAGTCTTGTTCCTCACCTAGAAGAATACTATCTCGACAATCTTCACCCTAACTGCGTGGGAACAGAAACTTATGCCGCTAATCTCGTAAAGGCGATAAGAAAAATCGGTTTCTGATATGTTTTATCAAAATGGTACAAACATAACATAGTAAAATGGCTTAAAAGACCTGCATTTGTTGACTATTAACAATAATTCGGCATTTTGTTTTTCGCACTTGTTATATAAAAAGTGTTGTGCTAATATGTGTTTGCTCGAAAGACAATTGTACGCGATACGCGGACAAGCGAGCTGATAATACCACGGTGAAAGCCCGTGAAGAAACAATGGAGTATTTAGAAATGGAACAGAAACTGAAAGTCGGCATTATCGGAGCAACAGGTTATGTCGGACAGAGATTTATCACACTTCTCGCTAACCATCCTTGGTTTGAGATCGCTGCTTTATGCGCTTCACCCAGATCAGCTGGTAAGACATATGAAGAGGCAGTAGAGGGAAGATGGAAGCTTGAGATTCCTTGCCCTGAATCCGTTAAGAAGATGGTTGTTTTCGGCACTGACAATATTGAAGAATATTGCAGCAAGATCGACTTTACTTTCTGTGCTGTAGATATGAAGAAGGATGAGATCCGTGCTCTTGAAGAGAAGATCGCAAAGCTCGAGTGCCCGGTTGTATCTAACAACTCAGCTAACAGATGGACAGAAGATGTTCCTATGATCATCCCTGAGATTAACGCAGATCACGCTCAGCTCATTGAGGCTCAGAAGAAGAGACTCGGTACACAGAGAGGTTTCATCGCTGTTAAGCCTAACTGCTCAATCCAGAGCTATGTACCTGCTCTTACACCTTTCCTTGGAAACGGTATTAAGGCTATCTCAGTTTGCACATATCAGGCTATCTCAGGTGCCGGCAAGACGTTCAAGGACTGGCCTGAGATGATTGAGAACGTTATTCCTTACATCGGTGGTGAAGAGGAGAAGTCTGAGAAGGAGCCTCTCAAGGTTTGGGGTAAGTTCGCAGGCGATCATATCGAACTTGCTGAAAAGCCAGTTATCTCTGCTCAGTGCTACCGCGTAGCAGTTCAGGAAGGACATACAGCTGCAGTAAGCGTTTCTTTCGAGAATAAGCCTTCTAAGGAAGAAATGATCAATGTATGGAAGAATTACGAGAGCGAAGCAGTAAAGCTCGGTCTTCCTTCAGCTCCTAAGCACTTCCTCCAGTACATTGATGAAGACAACCGCCCTCAGCCTAAACTCGATGCTAATTTCGAGAATGGTATGGGTGTATCTGTAGCAAGACTCAGAGAAGATAATCTCTTTGATTACAAGTTCGCATGCCTCTCACATAACACATTAAGAGGTGCTGCAGGCGGTGGAGTCCTCACAGCTGAACTCCTCGTTGCTAAGGGATATATCAAAGCAAAATAAGAAATTTTACCGGTTGAGGATAATTTTTCCTCAGCCGGTATTTTTCTCTTGACTTAATAACAACAAATTACTATACTAATCAAGCGCTTTGAAAAAAGCATGTGTAGTGTGGATGTGGGCCTTTAGCTCAGTTGGTCAGAGCTCCCGGCTCATAACCGGTTGGTCCTGGGTTCGAGTCCCCGAAGGCCCACCATACACAACAATTTAATATATGGGAAGATTCCCGAGCGGCCAAAGGGAACAGACTGTAAATCTGTCGTCACTGACTTCGGTGGTTCGAATCCACCTCTTCCCACCATAGAGGGTTTACCAGGTTCGGTAAACCCTTTTGTTTTGCCTTGAAACTCCCGTGGTTGAGCGGTTTCTTACAATTGGCCAATTTAAGGGCAAAACAAGTTAGTTGGGAGATAATGCGCTTAAAAACCACTGGTTTTTAAGGGAATCAGAACAATTTCCGGTAATACACATAGCCTAATCCGCCGACTAAATCAGGGTAATCTTCGTAATACCTCTCGACATGCATGCCGCCGTCAGGACGGAAATAGTACTTGTAGGATTTGGTCTCGCCGTCAACAACAGTTGTGAAGATATCACCGTCAACTGTATAAGAGCCAACCTTATACTTGGAATGTGTTTCTTCGATAAAGACTCCGCTGGCATAGAAAGTCATGCTCCGTTTCGGTGACTCACGCCATCTGCCGACAAGAGGCTGGTCCTTTCTGGGAATGGGCGCGCAGGCGCTTAAGAACAGGCACAGAATCAATGCTGTTGTGATAACGATTGTTCTATAGTGTTTCTTTGAGCTGACTGTCATGGTGTTCATTACCTTATGCCTTTGCGGGTTCTATTTTTCGAGCTGGGTCTCGGAAAAACGAAGCAGGTATCCGTCAGGATCCTGGATCAGGACTTCCTTCTCCTTATAAGTTACACCATTGCATTTGTAACTGCCAATATAATGTACCAAGACCGTGTCCTAATGGGCACGGTTTTAATTTGCTTCCTTCCACTGAAAAAAGCTGTCTCTAATATGCTTTAAGTCTTCAGAAGATGGTGTTTTAGGGAATACAGATACTGTAGCAAAAGCCTTGCGGACTCGGGTGATGATTTCCTCTTCAGGAAGCTAAATATCTAAAAAGCAAAAAATGCCGGGCACAAGAATATGTACCCGGTAATTTTTGTTGTTGGTTCCCCTATGTAATAAAAATCGTGGTTTAAGTTTGGTTTAAGCCCTAAATCCTATAAAATTATAAATTGCAACATTTGTCACTTAATTTCTGTATATATAACAATTATTCTTCTAATGGGATAACTATGCGCAGACTATTTTTGAAAACTGTTTTGATAAAATGGCCCTCGACTATAACCAAAGGATGTTGTTCGGTATTCAAAGTTATTGATAAGAATTCGGAGTGAAGAAATGAGAAAAGTATTATTATTCTGCCTTATATGCATTGTCTCTTGCAGTGTTATAGCGTGCAGTAACCGTAAAGAAAAATATTCCTCACCCAACGGGGAGAATACAATAATTGTCGAATATGATTTTGTCAGCAGACCTCATGTAATCTATAACGGTGATGTGATCTGGAAATACGAAGGCAGAGGATTCAATGAAGAGGCTTTTTTCCAAGTCGAATGGATAGATGAAGACACGGTAAAGCTAATTTACAATGATGAGAGTCACGGTGGTAAGTATTACGAAGAATTCGAGATAGACTTGTAGAGCAAATGTTATAAGTGCATTTATAGATATTCCGATTATATTCATCGCTAGATTTCTGGTATAACTATCAACAAAACTATTGGATTATAAAAACTTAAAGACGATTTGCTTATTTTATGTAACCAGTCGAGAAATGATTTAATTAGCTTCACGTATCGTAAAAGAATAAAGATACGCTAAATAGTACTATATAGAACCTTGACTAAAGATAGTTCTATATAGTACTATTCTTTTGAAGACCTTATATGCTCCGGAGGCTATATGGAATCAAGAACAGGCTTCTTAATATCACAGATCAAGCAGGTGCAGTCACGTATTTTTCAGCGACTTCTTCAGGATTGCGGTGTTGAGGAATTCAACGGCCCGCAGGGTCACATACTTTATGTCCTTTGGCAAAAAGATGAAGTCCCGATCGTAGAGTTATCCCAGAAAACCGGATTAGCAAAAAACACGCTTACTGCTATGCTCGGGCGCATGGAAGATGCCGGTCTGATTGAGAGAAAGACAGCCGAATCTGACAAAAGACAGTCACTGATCGTACTGACTGAAAAGGCTAGAGATCTTCAGCAGAAATATGATGAAGTATCACAGAAGATGAATGAAGTCTTCTACAAGGGTTTTTCCGGTGATGAAGTCCTGATGATGGACAGTTATCTTGATAGGATCCTTGCAAATCTTGAACAGTCTGAACGCAGTGCTAAAAAGTGAAAGGAAGAATTATGACTAAAGACGAAATGATGAATCTGATAAACCGTTCGCTGTTTGCTACTATCGGTTATTCCGATGAGATGGGAAGACAGAATGTACGCAGGGTTTTCTGCACGTGGCACAAAGGCTTAGGCAGACACCTGATCTCTACAAATACTAGTTCAGCGCATATACAGAGTCTTTTAAAGGATGGAAACGCATGCCTGTACTTTTCCGATGATTCGACATTTGAAGGTTTATGTCTGTTCGGAAAAGCCGTAGTACATTTCGAAAAGGAATACAGGCAACTCCTCTGGAACGAAGGCGATGAGAAGTATTATCCCAATGGTGTTGAAGACGAAGATTATTGTATTCTTGAATTCGTTGCCGAGAGCGGGCGATTCTATCGCTACGACGGTAAGGGCGACATATCAGCATCAGAAATCGCTGCATTTGATACAGGCAGAGAATTTGAGAATAGATATGATGCCGTGAACGCTGACTAAAAGATAAAGACTAAGTCTGATTATCAGAATAATTGGTTGAGATAAATCAGACTTTATGGGGGTAATCGTAGTGAATGAATTTAACGAATATGTACGTGAGCGTTTTTCCGCTGCCGGCGATATTGTTATAAGAGCCATGATGGGCGGATACCTTGTATATTTCAACGGTAAGCTCATAGGTGATATTTGCGATAACGAACTGTTTTTGAAGAGAACACCGACATCGGACAGACTTCTTGCAGACTCAGAACTGCGTTATCCTTATGAAGAATCAAAAACACTGATGCACGTATTCGACAGATTTGAGGATACGGATTTGATTGTGGAATTGCTGGAAAGCATGTATTTGGAACTCCCGGAAAAGAAACCAAAGAAAGCTAAATAACGACAATATATTCAGAGCAGGGGGATAAATATGAAATATTACAGAGTGCACATGAAAGACTGTGCTTACATCACTAAACAGCCCAGAGGGATTTTTACGGCTGTAGGCAAGCTCGTAGACAGCAAGACATTAACTGAAGAAGAGAAAAAGGAATATTGGCGCAATAGAGAATATTTCGAAAGAGTTTTACCGGTCCCTCCGTTTTATGAGAAGAATAATCCTGATGGAGCTATCACATGGTTCAAGGACAATAAGGAAGCAAAGGAAATCTGGAATCAGATGACGTTCTACCGTGATATGTGCAATAAATATGGAGTGAAACTCTATGTTTCCGAATGCGATGAGATACCGGGTGAACTCATATATGAGGATGATTTCCAGATAGCAGTTAAGAATCAGCCGGAAGATATTGTAATTATCACTAAGGAACTTAATTAGACAGTTTATAGAAAGATAATGCGTTCACAGAAATGTAGGATCTTAATATATAATTGCTTGTGGGAAATAACTGTTTTTTTGAGTTGAATATCTCCGGGGATAAAAGGATTCGCTTATGAAGAAAAGAAACAAGAAAGCTATAGTCATCACGGCAATTGTAATGCTGATTGGAATCTTGCTGATATTGACAGGATTTTTCGGCGGTTGGTTTGCAGGCCTGTTCGTCAAGGATATTGATTATAAGAACATTAAGCCTGAGGATTTAGGCAAAACCATCAATACGGATATTCAGGTCTTTTATGAAGATATTGATCTTCCGGATAAGGCATTACAGGTTCTTGGAGATATATCAGGTGATGATATGGCATTGATCTTGGTTGACCTGTCAGCCCTAAGTGAAGTGGATAAGAGTGCGTATTATTCGAAATCTCTTCAGTACATCACCGTTTCAGGAACGTTGAGAGCTGTGGATGAAGCAGAACTCAAAGATGTTTCTGACAGTCTTTTCAGATTTTACGAAGATTTATACTACGACACTTTAGAAAAACGAGGACTCGAAGATACACAGGAAAACAGGGATAATTTTTGTGAGTTAGCGATGACTCCGGTAATTCCATATTGCTTAGAGATCAAATCAATTGAATCGTTCAACTGGATTCCGTTTATTCCGGCAGGAGTATTTGTATTTATTGTTGCGTTGATCCTTGAGATATGTCTGGTGTTTAAACTTAAGAAGAGGATTGTACTGCCAATTGTTTACGGCCTTATGGTAATAATTCCTGCGGTCATGCTCTTTAATCATATTAGAGCTATGCTCTCTGTGGAGAAGCAGGCAGACGGTCTCTATGTAATGAAGAATTATGTATGTACCGATACCAGGGAAATGATGGATTCAGGTTCTGCAACTACAGATGAGCTTTTAGATTGGATCTTTGATAACCACTTATACGGTGTGCCGAATTTTTTCAATATCGACAAGAGTCATGCGGGTTTCGGATGTGCGACTTTTGCTGCTGACACGCCTGACGGTAAACACTTATTCGGAAGAAATTTCGATTTTATGGAAACAGACGCTCTATTGGTTTATTCACATCCTGAAGGTGCTTATGAATCAATAGGCGTTGCAGATATCGGTATCTTTGGAGTCAGTCAGGGCTCTTCTGTAAGTCCCGATTCGCCTTTTGGCAAACTCATCATGACTGTTACTCCTTATTTTGTTGTGGATGGCATGAATGAAAAGGGCGTTGGTGCAGGAATTCTCCAGCTCGATATCGATGAGCCCCATCAGGACAATGGTAAACCTGATCTCCTTGTTTTCTGTGCCATTAGAGGAATTCTCGATTACTGCGCTTCTGTTGATGAAGCATTGGCTCTGCTCGAGTCTTACGACATTCATTCTGACCTTGGCAACTACCATCTGTTTATTACTGACTCTACGGGAAGATATGTTGTAGTTGAGTGGCTCGACAATGAAATGGTCGTAACAGAGTATCAGTGTTGTACCAACAGCGTTATTGCTCCCGGCGAGTTCTATGACATGGGTGATCCCGATGACAGAAAAGATACCATTAATAGTTGTCTTACAAATGATCGTGAGGTTACTGCCGAGGAAGCAATGGCAATCCTTGATGAGGTACACAATAGAAAAATGACCGAATGGTCATGTGTATATAATCTGGAGGACTTTACAGTCAGCATCTGTCTTGATGCCGATTATTCTAAGGTCTATACATTCAGTGTTGAAGAATTTAGGTAAGAGTTTGCTGCTGAATCGGATAAAGTCAAATATTTGATATATAGAGTGGATAACTACAGGACAGCTGCAACCGATGGGGTTTTGCTTGGGCAGTCTATGACAATAGATTTTCATGCCAAGAGTCTTCCTACGGCCAGACTCATCTGGCATTGCCCGTTCGTATGTATTTTTACTTCCTCAAACGGTAAAGTCACAGATAAGGACTACAAAGAGTTTGCACTCGTAAGATTGGACGGAGAAGTTTGGGAGACAGGTAATTTCGCTTCGAATGAAGTCATCATCAGTAAAAATGACCATTTCGACGGATGGGATGGCTGGAAAAAGTTAAACCATGATGGTTTTGACTGTCATGTTTCGGTCAAACGTGAAGGCAATAAGATAACTGTTATTACCGAGAATGGCGGTATTCTGTTAAAAAGCGTTACCAAGATCAAGACTGATGATGACGTTATATACGTTGCTCTGACTGGCGATCAATGTGCTCTGACTAAGATTTACTTTAATAATATTGAATAATTCCTGAATTCGTGCGGAAGAGTAATCCTGTTATCCTAGGCTGTTTTTCTTGACGTATCAGTCAGTGTTATTTATGATTTACTATGTTGGAAATCCACGAATGGGGAGCATGTAATGAGTTATAACAATGATTATCAAGAGCGTGAAGAAAACGTCGGTGCCGGTATTTTAGGCGCTTTTTTGTTGGCTCTTATCGGCGGATTGGTCTATATCGGACTTTATTGGATCAATGTTTTTCCGCCCATTTGCGGTGTTCTCATTATTGTTTTGGCAATAATCGGTTTCAGGTTATTTGGCAAGAAACCCAGTCTTAAGAGTGTGTTTATCTCTTTGGCAGTTTCTTTTGTCGTGCTCATCATTACAATATATTTTACTTTGGCTATAGATGCTTACCTGGCTTATGCTGACTGGTATGCAAACGGAGAGACCGAATCTGCGATATCTTTTGGACAGGCCATTTTATACGGATATCAGTTTTTATCTGAGCCATCACTGTTTTTGTATTACCTTAAGCAGTTTGGCCTGGCAGTATTGTTCAGTTTAGCAGGTTCAACTCTGTTTATTGTTGATGGCGTTAAGTTATATAAGCAGCTGAAAGAGTATTGATTGGAGATTAATAATGCCGAGAGGTAGCGGATCTTATAATACAAAGCAGTCTTGCGAGATACTTAATTTCCTTAAGGAGAACTCGGGTTCCCACTTTACCAGTCAGGAGATTTCAGACCATTTCAGGTCAGAGGGAATCAATATCGGACAGGCTACTATCTATAGACGTCTGGACCGCCTTACTACCGAAGGCCTGGTCAACAAGTATATTATCGATGAGAAATCGCCCGCATGCTACGAATATATCGGCACATCTCACTGCAACAGTGGTAAGTGCTATCACATGAAATGCGAGAATTGCGGTAAGCTCATTCATTTAAGCTGCGAAGAGATAAACGAGTTCTTCGAGCATGTGGAAAAGGAGCACGGATTTGTGCTCGATCCCAAGCGTACTGTTTTCTACGGTATTTGCGATAGCTGTAAGGATTCCTGATAACAGGTTTATTTAGAGCATATTTGCTCTTTTTGTTACTTCGTCTCTGCGGCGTTTGATTACGTGTGCTCTGAATATCAGAAGGATAATTACAAGCAATAAGATCAATCCTGACAATACAGCGAAAGTAATCAGGATACTGCGTACATTGGTAAGATTTGTTTTCTTTTCAGGGTTGATCTCAACAACTCCGGCCTTTTTCTCGATTTCGACGATTAGGGTGCCGATCAGATATGTCTTATCTGAATAGACCTTACATAACGGGATCTCCAGTGTTTGTCTGTCAGCAGCTGTATCTATCAATGCATTGGATAAATCGATACGGTTAGTACTGCCGAGTTGTGCTCTGGAAGATGTGGTCGTAATGTACTGGTCGAGAATTATACGCTGGTCAGAAATATAAAGGTTGGTATCTGAGAGCAGGTCGTTCATCTGTGCGCGTGCCTCCTCGATTAACGGAGAAAACTCGCTCTCTGTAATCTCAACTGTCGTGAATGTTGAATATCCGTATTCGAAAAGCTTGATGAGGTCTGAATATCTGATATCAGCATCAGTAGCGTTGAAAACTACGCCTATAAGAGTTCTATTGTTTTTCTTGGCAGCGGCGCAAAGAGTGTAACCTGCGGAGTTGGTAAATCCTGTTTTACCGCCGGCATAGTATTCGTAACCATAAGTTGTCGTATTAACAAATCTGTTGCTGTTTGTGATCTCACGGTCACTGCTGTACTTGTTTGTTGCGCTTATGGTGTAGTTCAGTGTTTTCGCGATTTCAGAATATGAAGTGCTGCTGACAGCCTCATTGAGGATCAGCGCCATATCGTAAGGAGTAGTGACGTTATCAGGTGTTGAATAACCGAATGCGGAAGAAAAGTGCGTGTTCTGGCATCCGAGTTCCTGAGCCTTCTCGTTCATGATGTCGCAGAAAGCTGACTCAGTACCGCCCATTTGGATACCGAGAACGAGGCTGGCATCGTTAGCTGACTTGAGGACTGCAGCATAAACCAGGTCTCTTACGCTGATTTCTTCGCCTTCCTGGAGGCCGAGCTTAACGTAGTCAGAAGTAATGGCATTAACAGCTTCTGCCATCTCGGGTGAAATGGTGATTATGTCGTCAAGATTAAGGCGCTCCAAAGCAAGAAGGACGGTCATAACCTTAGTCATTGAGGCAGGTTCCTTCTGGACGTTGTAATCGTTTCCTAATAGGATCGAGCCGCTGTCGGCATCGTAAAGAATGTAAGATGCAGCGGAAATAACAGGAGCGTCCTCGTGTACTTCGTTAAGGAGATCCGTTTTGCGCTCTGTGGCGGTAATAATGCCGTCATTGGGGTCATCTGGAACAGTATCGGCATCTACAACGTTCGTAAACATGTAAAGCGATGTCATTGTAAGAAGCATCGCTGCAATAAAAGCTGATATCTTTTTCCAAATAACTTTCATAAGATCTCCAAAATCCGAATATAACCCTAACATTTTATATCTTTTCTTATGAAAAACAAAATTATTGTCCGCACCCAATTTTATTAAAAATAATAAGCATTTTACTGTATAATTAGCGGGTATTAGGAAATGAGGCTTTAAATGGCGATTATTAAGACTACAGAAAAAGACCAGACAGAATTTAGTTCTTCCATGAGCGAGCTCACTGAATATTTCTCTCAGCTTAGTGCCCGCAAGGGAAGAGCGCTTACATATAACGTACTCACATATGGTTGCCAGCTCAATGAATCCGATTCAGAGAAACTCTCCGGAATGCTCTCCGGAATGGGCCTGGAAGAGACCTCGGGCGGTGAGTTGGACGATGCAGACGTAATTGTATTTAACACATGTTCCGTTAGAGAAAATGCGGACAGACATCTGTACGGCAACCTGGGCGTGTTTAAGACACTCAAGAAGAATGACCGTGATGTAATTATCGCCATCTGCGGCTGCATGATGAAGGTTCCTGAAAATGTAGCCAAGATTAAAAAGTCTTATCCTTTTGTTGACCTGGTCTTCGATCCTCAGCAGCTCCATAGATTCCCGATGCTCTTAAGAGATTCCTTAAGGACCAAAAAGCAGCTCGTAAATATCGCTGTTGACGACTATATTGCAGAAGACAGCTATTTCCCGATCGAGAGAAAGAGAAAATTCAGAGCCCTGGTTCCCATTATGTACGGATGCAATAATTTCTGTACTTACTGTATCGTTCCTTATGCCAGAGGCAGGGAGAGATCCAGAAGCTTTGATGAGATCGTCAGGGAATTGGAAGAACTCGCATCCAAGGGCTATAAGGAAGTCATGCTCCTGGGCCAGAATGTTAATTCCTACAAGGGAGAGGATGGAAAGACATTCGCCGATATATTGAGAGCAGCATCTGATATTAGGGAATTCTCCAGAGTCAGATTTATGTCCTCGCACCCTAAGGATCTGTCTGATGAAGTAATCGAAATTATGGCCACCAGACCAAATGTCGAAAAGCATCTTCACCTTGCTATGCAGTCAGGTTCCGATAAGGTTCTTAAAGACATGAACCGTCCTTATACGATTGCCAGATTCCTTGAGATCGCTGATACATTCAGAAAAAAGGTTGAAGGAGGCTCTCTTACTACTGATATCATTGTCGGTTTCCCGGGAGAAACTGAAGAAGATTTCCAGCAGACTCTTGATGCCGTTGCCAAGGCGAAGTTCGATGCTGCATTTACTTTCCAGTATTCGGCAAGGCCCGGTACAAAGGCAGCAACATATGAGAATCAGATTCCCCAGGACGTTGTAACTGAACGTTTTGGAAGACTTATGGAATATACGAACCGCTATGCTGAAGAATCCAACGGAAGACTCGTTGGCAAGACAATGGAGGTTCTTATCGAGGGCATCAGCAAAGCCGGTGACATGACCTTCAGTGGAAGGACAATAACAAACCACCTGGTCAATTTTACGATTCCTGAAGAATTGGGAATAGATATCGGGCCGGACTATCTCGAAGGAAGACTTTGTGAAGTCAGGATAGACCACGCGAGACCTTATTCTGTTGACGGTGTTCTCGTCAGCCTGAAGGGAGAATGAGCGTGGTAGATAACAACGGTTTTGATGAGAATAATGTAAAATCGGCCGGCCAGTTTCCGATGAGCCTTTCAGACTTAAAGCCTGAAGAACTCTCTCCCATGATGCAGCATTATGCCGAGATGAAGGCTAAGTGTGAGGATTCATTCCTGCTGTACAGACTGGGCGACTTCTATGAAATGTTTTTCGACGATGCCGTTAAGGCAGCAAAGATATTGGAACTCGCACTCACGAGAAGGGACTGCGGTTCAGGATACAGAGCGCCTATGTGCGGTATTCCTTTCCATGCTTATTCAACATATGCCAACAGACTGGTTCAGGCAGGATATAAGGTTGCTATCTGCGAACAGTTAGAAGATCCGTCTGTTGCTACCGGCCTTGTTAAAAGAGGCATTATCAAGATCCTGACACCCGGTACTATTACCGAATCAGGCGGCCTCGAAGACCGTAAGAACAATTTCCTTATGAGTATTTATTGTGTCGGAACGCAGTTTGGCGTTGCGTGTGCAGATATTTCCACAGGCGATTTTGAGGCCACACAGTTAACTCTTACGGATAACGGCGAACACCTTATCAATCTCATTGGCAAGTATTCTCCTTCGGAGATTATCTATAATTCAAATTTCGAAGGTACACCTGAGATGTCTGCCATAAGAGCAGGAACGGATATCGCCCTTACCAGAAGAAATGACAGGGATTTTTCTGAGAGCCTGTTCAAAAGCAGCGGCGCTGCGGTTCAGGATGCAAAGCTCTTTACCAATCCCGAAATGATGTTTTGTGCCTGTTCTGCTCTTATCCTTTACGCAGAAGAGACCCAGACGGATAAGGTCACTTATCTTGACGTTGTAAGATGCTATAAGATCTCCGATACGATGGAACTCGATATCGCTACCCGTACTGGTCTTGAACTTACATCAACGATAAGAACAAAGCAGAAGAGAGGTTCACTCCTCTGGGCTATCGACAGAACGAAGACTTCCATGGGTGCAAGACTGCTCCGTAAATGGGTAGAAGAACCTCTTATCTCAGTTAAGGCTATCAACAGAAGACTTGATGCAGTCGAAGAAGCTAAAGAGAAATATATGGCCCGTCAGCAGATAATTGAAGGTCTGTCCGGCCTTTACGATATTGAAAGACTCGCAGGCAAAGTATCTCTCGGTACATGTAATGCCAGAGATTTATTGGCATTGAGAAATTCTCTCCGTAAGATTCCATTCGTAAGAGACGGTCTTGAAGAGTTCGGTAAGGGAATGTTCAAGGAGATAAAGACTTCGATGGATCCGCTCACAGATATTTGTGAGCTGTTGGAGAAATCCATTAATGAAGATGCTCCTGTTACGGTTAAGGACGGTGACATAATCAAGCGTGGTTATAACGCCGAATGTGATGAACTCTATGATCTCGCAAAGAATGCGAAAGAATATATTTTGCAGTTAGAGAATAACGAACGCGAGAGAACAGGTATCAAGACACTTAAGATCGGATACAACAAGGTATTCGGCTATTTTATAGATATTCCCAGGAGCCAGTCGGATAAGGTTCCTGAAGAGTATGTAAGAAAGCAGACTCTCGTTAACAACGAGCGTTACATTACTCCTCAGATCAAGGAGCTCGAAGATAAGATCGTATCCGCTTCATCACGCAGAATCGCATTAGAGTATGAGCTGTTTACTGAGGTAAGGGAAAAGGTTTCTTCAGTATCACAGAAGCTCTTTGATACAGCGCGTTCAATTGCACAGACTGACGTAATTACCTCTCTGGCTGAACTTGCCGAAGTAGAGAATTACGTAAAGCCCTCGATTGACGATTCTGAGTATATTGATATCAAGGGCGGCAGACATCCTGTTGTTGAGCAGATGATGAGATCGTCACATGAGACCTTCGTTCCAAATGATATTACGATGGATGAAGAGAAGAGACTGATGGTGCTCACAGGTCCTAACATGGCCGGTAAATCAACGTTCATGCGACAGACTGCTCTTATTGTTCTCATGGCCCAGATAGGTTCTTTCGTTCCTGCGCAGAGTGCCAGGATCGGTCTTGTCGATCACATATTTACCAGAATCGGTGCATCAGATGACATCTCCACAGGCCAGTCAACATTTATGGTCGAGATGAGGGAAGTGTCTTATATCCTGAAGAATGCTACACGTAAGAGTTTGCTGCTCTTAGACGAGGTCGGCAGAGGTACGAGTACATACGATGGCCTTTCAATCGCATGGGCAGTTATCGAATACATAATCGACCCTAATATTTTGTACAGCAGAACGATTTTCGCGACTCACTATCACGAACTTAACCAGCTCGAAAGGCTTAACCGCGGTGTATATAACAACCACGTAGAAGTTAAGGAAGAAGGAGACAGCGTTACGTTTCTGCATAAGATTTCTGATGGCGGTACATCAGACAGTTACGGTATCGAAGTAGCAAGACTCGCTGGCCTTCCTTCAGATGTATTGAAGCGTTCGAGAGCTATTTTGTCAGAGCTCGAGAGAATCGGTAAGTTCAAGGTTAAGGGCAACCGCGAGACCATGGGTAATGACGAAGAGTTATCCAAAGATGTAATGCCCGGTCAGGAATCTTTCTTCAATCCTGATAACGTCGTTTACAGAAAAGAAGATAAGATCCGTCAGACATTAAGAGACCTGGATCCTACAAGACTTACACCTATTGAAGCTATGAATATCCTTTATGAATTGAAGCAGAAGTGTTCGGAGGAAGACATTGGGCAGGATTAATATTTTAGATACCAAGACTGCTAATGCCATTAAGGCAGGCGAAGTCATCGAGCGTCCTGTATCAGTTGTTAAGGAGCTTATAGATAACGCTATAGACAGCGGCGCTACGAGGGTAACCGTTGAGTTTGCCGGAGGCGGTATCACATTAATACGTGTATCTGATGACGGATGCGGAATGGACAGGGAAGATGCTGAAAAGGCTTTCCTTATCCACGCGACATCGAAGCTCCATTCAATCGAAGATATTTATTCCCTGTCTACAAACGGATTCAGAGGTGAGGCTCTGGCATCTATTGCAGCATGTTCTGATGTAACTCTCACGACCTGTCTTAAGGGTGAGAATGAGGGAACCAGAGTTGTTTATGAAGATGGTTCTCTTAAAGGTGTTTACGATAATCCTGCTTGTACAGGTACTACAGTAGAAGTAAGAAACCTGTTTAAGAATCTTCCTGCAAGATATAAGTTCCTCAAAAAGGATTCCACAGAAGGAATGTATATAACAGGTCTCATTGAAAAGATTGCTATTATTGCACCTGAGATCTCAATCAAGCTGATCAAGGATGGAACAACTTTATTTACAACTCCGGGTAACGGTTCTTCTCTTGATGCCGTATATGCAGTTTATGGTAAAGATACAGCTAAAGCTCTGGTTCCTGTCAGCTTTAAATATGAAGGCGGGAGAATAGAAGGCTTTACTGGTCTTACATCTTTTGTAAGAGGTAACAGAGGTCTTCAGTGCGTATTCGTTAACGGAAGACTCATTCACAGTAAGACTGTTTCTGCAGCTATAGATGAAGCATATAAGAATGCGGTAATGAAGAATAAATTCCCCATCTGCTTCCTTATGATCTATTGCGAACCCGGAACGGTTGATGTTAATGTTCATCCGCAGAAGTCAGAAGTTAAGTTCAGCAATGACGGTGATATATTCAGACTTGTTTATCACGGAATAAAAGATGCATTGAATAAGAGCGGTGAGGCGGGACTGTCGTTCGGAGGTATCGTATCAAAAGAAGAGGAACCTGATACGGGTACGCAGCTTCGTTATGATTTCTCAGCAACTGCACCTGTAAAGTCTGCATCAAAGACGCAAACGTCTTCTGCTGCTTCACATAAGATCGGACCGCAACAGGGTGACCCTGCTGCAGCTAATAAACTGCTGCAGATTCTGGCTGACTTTAAGCCGGATCTGAATGCATTAAAAGAGACTTCTGATGAGCCAGCTTCAAACGAAGAGCCGGTTGCTTTGGAATCAACTGAAACAGAAAGCATTGTATCTGCTCCTGCGATTATCGAAGACGTACAGGAGAACAGAACGCTTACTGATATTGAGAGACTGGCAGCTGCTGATTTTGTAGGCATTATATTCTCGACATATATCATTCTTCAGAATGAGGATGTGTGCTTCATTGTTGACCAGCATGCAGCTCACGAGAGGGTTCTCTATGAGGAGTTTATGGTTAAGAAACAGCCTGGCGGCGCACCTGTTGTTGAACAGGTTTTAACACCTCAGGTGTTGACTCTCTCATGGGAAGACTACAGCTTTGTTGAAGATAATCTCAAGCGTTTTGAAGAGAACGGTTTTGAACTGGAATTGTTAGGCGACAGGCAGATTGCTGTAAGAACAGTTCCTCTTGGTAAGGCGGGCAAACAGTCTGAAGTATTCAGCAATATACTTACTGATCTTAAGCGTGACGTTCCTTCCAAATCAGAGATATGGTACCAGCTCATCCAGACAACTGCTTGTAAGGCGGCTATCAGAGCGGGAGATAAGATAACACAGCAGGAAGCAATGAAACTTATAGAATCATTGTCAAAGCTCGAAGATCCTTATCACTGTGCTCACGGAAGACCGACATTCTTTACGGTTTCCAAAAAGGATTACGAGAAGAACTTTAAGAGAATAGTCTGATGAATACAAATTTCCCTGTTTTCGAAAAGTATTCTTATATACCGATTATTGCCGGACCTACGGCAAGCGGTAAGAGCGCGCTGGCATTGGAAATCTGCAAGATGGCGGACGGAGAGTTAGTTTGTGCAGATTCAATGCAGATCTATAGAGGCCTTGATGTAGGCACAGCGAAAGATACTAAGGAAGAAATCGGCGATATACCGCATTACATGACAGACATTATTGATCCCGGTACGGATTTCTCTGTCTATGATTATGTGAGTACGGCACTTCCGATAATTAAGGATATTCTCGAAAGAGGAAAACTTCCTGTTGTATGCGGCGGAACAGGCCAATACATTTCATCACTTTTGTATGGTCTTGATTATGGTACAGGTGACGAAGAAGCCGAACTCGCTGCGACCAAAGAGCTCGAAGAAGAACTCGAGAGAGTCGGCATAGATGTTTTATACGAGAGACTCCAAAGAGAAGATCCTGAAGCAGCAAAACTCATTCATCCAAATAACAACAGACGTGTAATAAGAGCACTTGCAGTACACAAGGCTCTCGGTATAACGTTCAGCGAAAAGAATAAGAGATCCAAGGAAAAAGGACCTGAGTACCCGTTCAAGGTCTTTATGATCGATTGGAACAGAGAAGAACTCTACGACCGCATAAACAGAAGAGTCGGCATAATGGTAGAGAATGGCATTGTTGATGAAGCTAAAATGCTCATGTCATTAAATGTGGACAGGACATCTACTTGCTGGCAGGCAATCGGTTATAAAGAGATGCTGAATTACCTGGAAGGCCAGGAAACATTAGACCAGGCATGTGACAGAATCAGAATCGGAACGAGACACTATGCGAAGAGACAGTTAACATGGCTCAGGAGCATGGGTGAAGACGTAACTAAACTCTGTCCGGACAAATCTGAAGTAAATGCCAAGCTGGTTCTGGAAATGTGCAAATAACTGAATCGCACAAAAACACGGCCTTCTGTTCAATAAGCAGGCCAAAATTTCTGACTAGATAAAAGCAAATTTACAATAAGTCTCAACTTTTCAGCAAAAGTGCGATTTTACTTGAAAATCCCCAAACAGCACCGATAATAAAGGTATAACAACACATTCTTATCGGAAAGGAGGCAGTTAATCTATAGTGTATCGATGGAGACCAACTACTTTACCGAGAATTCTGCAACCTTCCGTATTAAACGGAATGGGTGAGTAATCGTCATTCTCAGGGAAGAGATAAGGGATTCCGTTTTTCTTGCCAAAACGCTTAACTGTAGCTTCCTCATCAATTAAGGCGGCAATAATATCACCTTCTTCACAAGTGTTCTGTTTGCGGACAATGATGAGGTCACCATCAAGAATATGGGCATTTATCATACTGTTGCCGCGAACCTTAAGCATGAAGGCTTCGGAATCACCAATAATAGATTTATTAACTAAGAAAGAGTCGCTGTAATCTTCGTGAGCAAAGATCGGGATACCGGCGGTGATCTTACCAACTACAGGAACCTGTCTGTAAGAGGATAAATTGGTTACATCAGATTTTTCCGGTGTTTCCTGATAGGTATCAGCAGATGATTGCTTAATTACAATGGCTCTTCTGAGTCCGGGTCTGTATTCGATAACACCCTGGCTGTCAAGTTGTTTTAGATAAGTATGTACGGAAGATGTGGACTTAAGTCCTACGCCTGCGCAGATATCTCTGACAGAAGGTGATATCTGGTTCTGTTCAATATAGTTACGAATATAGTTATAAACGCGATCGATAGTTTTATTATCTCCGTTCGACATAAGTACATCTCCAAACATATTTTCTTTTAATATTAGCACTATTTTTGTCCGTGTCAAACAATTGTTTGGAATTTGCGGATAGTAATAAATTAAAGGAGGAATTCAAAATGAATGATCCACGTAAGAAGAAACCTGACGATAGTTTAGTAAACTACGGTGCAGCAGATGATGTTAAGACTTTCAGCGAAGCGAAAGATATCATCAAAACCAGGCTTAAGTATCTTAGGGTAGACCTTGGTAAACATTCACCTATAGAAGATTCTCTTGTTGCAGAGATTACCATGGCTCATGAGGATAAGAGACTTAGCCTTATGGATTTCTACTCGCATTTATATTCTCCTTGCAAGGTGAGCGATCTCGCCTTTGTACCTAAAGGTCAGGGTGATATGAATGACGTGATGATCGATTTCTCGGAAGGTTATGATAAATTCATCAAGTCTATGGAAGAAGAATATGTAGCGCAGCTCATCAGAAGAAGAAACGCCACTATTCTTTTGAGCAAGATGCTCTCTATCAAGTATCCTTATTCTAAAATAATGTATCTCTATTACTATAAGGCTATGACGGATATAGAGATAGCTGATTCACTTTATATCAGCAGGGCGACTTTCTACAGAATCAAAGATGCCGGTCTTACTATTCTTACGAGTATGTATTATCCGACCCTGGAGATTCCACGTAAGAAGAAATAACCATATAAATAACTAACTTCCAAACTTTTTCGTTTTGATAATTAATGCTATAATCCCTCCATTAGGTGATTTATATGGCTACAAATCAAGGTGATAAGAGTACAGTTTCAACTTCAGGCAGTTACGGTAAGAGCAGTGCCGTAATGGACTTTTTGGGCTGTTCTTATCGTGCAACAGTTAGACTGTTCAAAGGTCTGCCTTCCAGAATTGCGAATTATATCAAGCGTAAAATCAAGGAATACCGTAACAGACCTAAGAGAACAGACATCAGCCGTGTCTATGTGGTTGTCGGTTATACAACAAAGAAACGTGTAGATGAAAAGTTCAATGCTGAGAGACGTATGATGATTATCAGAAGAGGTCTTTTAGCACTTATCTTTATACTTATTCTCTTTATTGCTATTAACCGTTTTACTGAAATGATCAACTACGGTGAGCTCTCTCAGATCTTTGGTGTTAACTCCTGGGATGAGGTAGTTGAGAACGATCCTTTCGCTGATAGGACCACTCCGAGTACAGTTGCTGTAACTGAGATGACGGAAAGCACCTGATTAATTTCTTATCATACCTAAAAAGTATAGTTTTTATGCGCAAAATGAAAGTTCAGATTTCTGAACTTTCATTTTCTATTTTCCTATTGAAATTAAGAAAATGTTGTAATACTATACATAACGATTGGTTTAAACTAGGTTGTTTTACCTAAGCTTTCAGTCTACAAAATGAAATTTTAGCCGTGCGAACTTGCAAAATTTTGTTCGAGGCAAAAGAAAGGTGGAAATCTTATGGATTACAAGATTGAGAATGAGTATCTTAACGATCTCATGCAGAAGGTTATGGCAAGGAATGCTAATGAGCCTGAATTTCACCAGGCAGTATATGAATTCCTTAACTCTATCGCACCGGCACTTCCGGTACACCCTGAGCTTATCGAGAAGCAGGTTCTTGAGAGAATCGTAGAGCCTGAGCGTCAGATCATGTTCAGAGTTGCTTGGATCGACGATAACGGCAAGATTCAGGTTAACCGTGGTTACAGAATCCAGTTCAACAGCGCTATCGGACCTTACAAGGGCGGTATCAGACTCCATCCTTCAGTAAATATCAGCATCCTTAAGTTCCTCGGCTTCGAGCAGATTTTCAAGAATTCCCTCACAGGTCTCCCTATGGGCGGCGCTAAGGGTGGTTCTGACTTCGACCCTAAGGGTAAGTCTGACAACGAAGTAATGGCTTTCTGCCAGAGCTTCATGCGTGAGCTTTACAGACATATCGGACCTGACTGCGATGTACCTGCTGGTGACATCGGAACAGGTGCAAGAGAGATCGGCTTCATGTTCGGTCAGTACAAGAAGATCGTTAACGAGTTCTCCGGCGTTCTTACAGGTAAGAAGCTTTCTTTCGGTGGTTCACTCGCTAGAACAGAAGCTACAGGTTATGGTCTCTGCTACTTCGTAGATGCTCTCCTCCACGAGAAGATGAACACATCTTTTGAGGGCAAGACAGTTGTTATCTCCGGTTCAGGTAACGTTGCTATCTATGCTACACAGAAGGCTCAGCAGCTCGGCGCTAAGGTTGTTGCTCTCTCTGACTCTAACGGTTATGTATATGATCCTGAGGGCATCAAGCTTGATATCGTTAAGGACATCAAGGAAGTTAAGAGAGGCAGAATCAGCGAGTATGCTGACAGAGTTCCTTCCGCTAAATACACAGCAGATGAGAATGGTTCAAAGGGCATCTGGACTATTCCTTGCGACATCGCTCTTCCTTGCGCTACACAGAACGAGCTCGGAATCGAGTCTGCTAAGACACTCGTTGCTAACGGCGTAAAGGTTGTCGGTGAGGGCGCTAACATGCCTACAACACTCGAAGCTACAAAGTTCTTCCAGGAGAACGGCGTATTCTTCACACCTGGTAAGGCTTCTAATGCCGGCGGTGTTGCTACATCCGGTCTTGAGATGTGCCAGAACAGCGCTCGTCTTTCTTGGACATTCGAGGAAGTTGACGCTAAGCTCAAGGACATTATGGAGAACATCTTCCACACAGTTGATAAGACAGCTACTGAAGTTGGCTGCGAGAACAACTTCGTTGTCGGCGCTAACATCGCCGGTCTCCTTAAGGTTTCTGACGCTATGATCGCTCAGGGCTGCATCTGATCTAACGATAAAAAATGAAGTTTTTAGAGGCTGTGACTTATGTCGCAGCCTCTTTTTTGCCTCAAAATTGATTATGACATTTATACAAAAGCCGAAGTCAGACGGTTAATATATTGTGGTTAGTATTAAAAATGGCATTAATTGAACTGATGATATAATTTAATGACTTTTCGAAAAGCTATATATGGAGATAAGTGAATACCATGAGTAAACATGACCATGGCTCTGAAGGGAATAATCCCCGTAAGAAGTCAAAGGCCCCCAAATATTTTGTTAGATTCTTGGCAGCCGTTTTAGGTCTTGCCGTCGGTTTTTCTTTATATTGGTTCTATATTTTCGGTGGAACTTATGTTGCTGTCCCTGTTGTAAATCAGGAAGATTATTCAACTATGGATATTGCTGAAAGTGGCAGCACCACCGGTGGTGATGTTACATCATCCTGGAGTAATGGTGGACATACAAGACTTTATTATGATCCTTCACATCCGATCATTGAGGTAAAGCAGAAGGATCCCGATATTGAGAATATTCTTGTTTTCGGTATTGATTCAAGAGGTACAGATGACTATGCATGCCGTACGGACTGTATGATGATTCTCTCAATTAATAAGCGCAATAATTCTTTAAAGATTATTTCACTTATGAGAGATACAGCAGTTTTGATCGGCGATACTCCCGATACCCTTGGTACAAATCTCAATAAACTTAATTCCGCATATCATTATGGTGGTGTAGGTGAGATGATCAACACCATCAATGTTATCTTTGGTTTGGACATCCAGCGTTTTGTAATGTTCGATTTCGGCAGTGCTGCTGAAATGATCGACCTCGTTGGCGGTGTTGATATTGAAGTTAAGCCCGAAGAGATTTCTTATGCAAATAAGTATCTTGATGAGATGTATGCCCTTGACGGTAATACTTCACCTCATCTTACAAGAGGCGGACTTCAGACTCTCGACGGACACCAGGCAGTTGCATGGTCCAGAATCAGATATCTGGATTCCGACTTCGTCAGAGCATCAAGACAGAGAACAGTCGCTACAGCTCTTATGACAAAAGTTAACGGTATGTCTTATGCCCGTAAATTGCAACTTTTGAACGATTCTGCGGGTGTTTTCGAGACAAATATGCGTACTGCTGATATAATGCGTGTGGCTATGAGCTGTTTTGAGTGTTTAGATAACAGGGAAGAATACAGATTCCCTGAGGATGGAACATATACGATTCAGAACAATCCTTGGATGATGATAGTGGATTTTGACCAACAGAAACAACGAATTAACGATTATATTTGGGGTGAATAAAGATGAGTAAGACAGTTGCTACGTGTATAGCGGAGACAAATCTGGTTCAGGGTGAACCTCAGGAGAACGTATTCTTTCTTACACTTTCACGTAAGATCGAAGACTTCCCGAATGAGTTCCTGAGAACTGCCAAGTCAACATCTCCTATTCAGATTTGCGCAATTTTCTCTACAATCGGACCTGACAATCTTTCTGCGGTATTGAACCTTGAGCTCAATGCAGAGCTCGAGAAGATCGCAGCTTCCTGCTCTAACCAGGCAGTACTTGATTTCGAAGGATTTGCTAATCAGGTAATCAATAACCTCAACGTTAAGGTATGCAATTTTGCAGCTAATAAGGGTACACAGTTCAAGACGTCCATGTCTATGTTCGTTATTGAAGGCGACATCTTGAGAGTTATTCATGTTGGTATCACTAAGGCTGTTTTGTTTAGAAATAACCGTATTATGCTCCTCACTGAAGAGCAGACTGTAGCTCACAGATATGTTCAGATGGGCGCTATCCAGGCTTCTGAAGAGCTCACTCACCCCGAGAATATGAACCTTACCCAGTATCTTGGAAAGATGCCTCAGGAAGGTCCCGTTAACGCAGATAAGAAGGTTCACTTAAAGCTTCAGGATAATGACGAGTTGTTCCTCATGGGTGTAGGACTCTCAAGAAAACTTCCTTCACAGATGCGTAACTCCATTATTGCTAAGCCTTTGTCTACAGAGGTTAAGGCAAAAGAGATCATCAATTCAGCATTGAGCTATGGACTTAAGTCAGGCCTTACACTCATCGATATCAAGGTTGAGTCAACATTCCTTCTTCCCGGTGATGCTGTAATCAACAGCAACCTGAAAAGTGATGCCCAGGTATCTCCTAAGGCCGGAAGCGGTAAGGCTCAGGAAGAAAATGCATTTAATAACTTCGATTCAGGAGCTGATTCTTCCGATACTATTAACTTTGTACCCGGTGAATCATCTAATGGTATATCTGATGACGAAGAAGAGCCAATCGTAAATGAGAAAAGAGAAAAAGTTAAGACAATTGTTATTCCTATTGTCATCTTCATCGTTTGTATTTTGTTGGGCTTCGGCGTTACATTCATGATCTTCAACATGAAGAATCTTATCAGCTTTGATGAGACAACAACGGTTCTTCCTGATGCAGTCGGTTCCGTTCTTTATGCTGCAAGTGATGGAGTTCCCGTATATTCACAGAATTCTTTAGATTCAACAATTATCGGTTCTCTTAAGCGTGGCGATGTTGTTACACTTCAGGAGATTACAGATGACACTTTCTCAAAGGTTGTAACAGCTAATAATGTAACCGGATATGTATTGAGCGCACAGCTCCTGCAAGAGGATCCTACATATAACGATCCTACGACAGCGATGCTCTCAGATCCTACACCTGTACCTTCATCTTCAAGTGCTCAGGAATCAACTCACATTACTACAACAGCTGTTCAGACAGATAATTGGGGCGGTGGAACCAAAGCAACAACAACTGCTACTGAAGCTACAACCACTACAACTTCTGAGTCTACAACTGAACCTCCTGAATCAGAGACTACAACTGTTAGTCCTACTCCTAATCCTGACAACGGCGGTGGAAATGGCGGTAATGAAGGCGGAAACGGTGGAAACGAAGGCGGAAACGGTGGAAACGAAGGCGGAAATGGCGGCAATGAAGGCGGAAACGGTGGAAACGAAGGCGGAAACGGCGGCAATGAAGGCGGAAACGGTGGAAACGAAGGCGGAAACGGCGGAAATGAAGGCGGAAATGGCGGCAACGAAGGCGGCAACGGCGGAAACGAAGGCGGCAACGGCGGCAACGAAGGCGGCAATGAAGGTGGCTCAGGTAACTGATATTTCAACTTCCTGCATTTTTAACTGATTTTTAAGGTCCGGTACTTATGTGCCGGATCTTTTATTTACAAATGTGCATTCCGT
>FNPA01000014.1 GCA_900107185.1 Ruminococcaceae bacterium YAD3003
ACCATCCTCAAGAGAACACCTTCTGCCGAAGTATACGTTCCCGACAGCAATATCGGTGAATCCTATTCACCTGTTGTTACAACAGATTCAGACGGCAAGGAAGACGCTGTTATCGAGTATAAGCCGATTGGTACAGACGATAGATTCTACAGCACAACAAAACCTGCTGTCATCGGAGCTTATACAGTCAGAGTTACTATTCCTGAAACTGCAAAATACAACGCAGCAGTAGCAACTTCTGAATTCACGATCAAGAAGAAAGTTCCTGCTTTTGTTCTCAACATCGGCAGCCCTTATGTCGGAACAGACTATAAGCCTTCGGTAACAACAAATTCTGATGGCGCTGCAAAGGTCGTAATCGAATATAAGGCAAAGGATGCATCAGACGATACTTACACAACAACAGTTCCGACAACTTACGGCACTTATGTTGTAAGGGCAACAGTGCCAGAAACAGCAACATTTGCTTCTGTTTCTGCAACAACTGATTTTACCCTCAGATATCTTGAAGCACCTGCTAATGCTTTTGAGATGACAGGTACAACAGGTAAGAACGGTTATTACGTAAGCGGTGTTGAACTCAAGGCACCTGCAGGTTATCTGATCTCTGGTATTTACGGAGGAACATACACAGAGAGCATTACTTATACTGATTCTCTCACTTCCGTATACCTCAAGAGAACATCTGATAATGCCCTCACATCTGCAATTGCGATCAACAAGCCGAAGATCGATACACAGGCTCCTTCCTTCAAGGCAGGTACAGGCAGTATCGCTTCTGGTTCAGTTATGTATGTATCTAACATCAACATCACAGTTGATGACCCTAATCTCAAGTCACTTAAGGTAAACGGCGAGCCCATTAGCCTTACATCTGACAAAGACAATGTACTCACATTGAGCCCGGGATTCGGAACTAAGACGTTTAAGATTACTGCAGAAGACGAAGCGGGAAATATCAGCAACATCGAGTTCACTCTCAAGGCTGAATGGCTCGAGAGCAAGACGATTATTCCTGATGTTGTCCTCCCTCTCGAAGGAAACGAATACTATAACCTTGGTGAAGGCTATTGGATAGTAACCAGAAACACACCGGAGGGTCCTGTTAAGGACAATACCGTTTACAGCGGCGGCATGCCTTTCTATGTTGAGGAAGGCGGAGACTATACTTTCACGAAGGTAACCTGATTATATGCGCAACAAATTATTGCCGGTTATAGAAGCTCTCGTCGTGGGAATACTCGTTTATCTGCTCACAATTACGAGTCTGTTCAGCGAGTTGGATTACATCGTCCGTGATAACCTTTTCCAGGTCCCCAGAGGTATCCGCAGCGATATCAAGATTATCGGTATCGATGCAAAGACCCTCGAGGCGTACGGGCCTATCCAGACGTGGTCCAGAGATAAATATGCGGACGTCATCAACGCGCTCAATGTCGATGACAATACAAAGCCTTATGTAATCGGTTTCGATATCCTGTTATCCGGCAATATCGATGAGGGCGATGCGGCTCTCGTTGAGGCAGCATCCAAATACGATAACGTTGTCGTTGTAAGCCGTCTCGTTTACAGCAATAAATGGGAGACTACCCCGGACGGTGTCGCTTACTATCCTGTCGAAGGTGTGATCAGCCCTTACAAAGATCTCCTTGAAGTAACTGATACCGGCTACAGCAACGTTGCGCCGGACTCCGACGGTACTGTAAGAAGAATCATTCCGACAGAAACATACAATGGTGTTACGTATCAGACCTTCTCGAAAGTAATGTACGACAAGTACTGCGAGACAGTCGGAATCACACCTAACACGATCCCTACCGACATGACCGGCAGAACAATCATCAACTATTCCGGTAAGCCCGGTAACTACGAGTACATCTCAATGGTTGATGTAATCGAAGGAAAAATCGATCCGAGAGTATTTGCAGACAGTATTGTTTTCGTTGGTGCATACGATCCGGAAATGCAGGATAACTTCAGCGTTCCTAATGGCGGCAGTTCCAACATGAATGGTGTTGAGATCCACGCTAACATCTTCCAGTCCTATATGCAGGGACGTTTTGCTGTTAACGGCAGCCCGTACCTCTTAGGCCTCATTACGGCCCTCGTAGCTATGCTGCTCCACATCCTCTTCCGCAAGATCAAGATATGGCAGTCAGTAATCCTGCTCGTCGCATCGATCGGCACCGAAGTCGGAATTCTCGTGGCGGTCAACAACAACGGTTATTCCTACAGCGTCATTTACTTCCCGCTGGTAATATTCCTGTCGTTTATCTATTCACTCGCGATCAATTACCTCCTCGAATCACGCAAGAAGAAAAAGGTTCTCAATGCGTTCCGTAAATACGTTGCTCCTCAAATTGTTGAAGAGATTGCAAAGAAAGGTGATTTTGAGATCAAGGTCGGCGGTGAGAACAGAGATATTGCAGTCCTTTTCGTCGATATCCGTGGTTTTACAACCATGTCTGAGGCATTAGAGCCTGAACAGGTCGTAGAGATCCTCAACGAATATCTGACACTTACTACGAAGTCCATCTTCGATAACAGCGGTACATTGGATAAGTTCGTCGGCGACGCTACCATGGCCGTATTCAACTCACCTTTCGATCTGGAAGACTACGAATACAAGGCTGTATGCGCTGCGATGGATATCGTTAAGGGCGGCGAAGCGATCGAAGAGAAGTTCCAGAAGAGATTCGGCAGAAGCGTCGGCTTCGGCGTAGGCGTTAACTGCGGTCCTGCAGTCGTCGGAAACGTCGGATGCGAATTCAGAATGGACTTTACAGCCATCGGCGATACGGTCAATACAGCTGCACGTCTTGAGGCCAATGCCAAGAAGGGCCAGGTCCTCATCAGCGACGTTCTCTACGAGAGACTCAAGGACAGATTAGAGGTCTCTGAGGTCGGTGAAATCCCGCTTAAGGGTAAGACAAAAGGCGTATTCGTATACGAAGTTAAGAAGATTATCGGAAGAGATTAATCACTTAAGCAACACTTTCGAGCTGAAGCATTGCTTAAGCATCATTTACGCCATACATTGAGCATATTATTCCCCTGATTTGACTGACATAATAAAGCCGTCAAACAAAACAACATGTCAATCAGGAGGACATAAAAATGACAAGCGAGGCACTCACATTAGACCAGCTCGAGACAGTTAACGGCGGCGAAGTATTGAAGACACAGGAAGTGCAGACAGTCGTCTGGAATAAGGAAGCCCTTCAGATCTGCCGTGGCAACAATGTCCTTAGAGTCGTCCAGGATACCGGCGCTCTCCAGATCATCAAAAATGCAGCAGAAAAAGTAAAAGGTCTCATCGATGCAATCTTTATCAATGAGAACAATAAGGACAGTATCGCAACATTCACTAAAACTACTGAAGTAGCTTGAGATCGGCAAGAGCCCTCTTACACTCCTCAACAATGACCGTTTTCTCGGTCAGATCCATCTCCTCATTAACTTTGACATTATCCATAATGCTCATAATTCCCCTCTCATCACCATGAACGAAACGATCATTGATGTTATTGATTTCGTTCATGGTGTTTGTGTGAAGAACAGTAAATGCATTATCTTCGGGCTTGATCACAGTCTTAGGATCCTTCTCGAAATATCTTCTCCACTTGTCCACGTTGCCGTCTCTGAGCGTTGAATCGATTGCGTATACTCCGAACTCCAGGAGCCTGTCTATGGATTCAACAGGGCTGTTTCCGGCCTCTCTGACGAGTCTTCTGAACTTCGATTTGACGAGTGATGTTCCCTTCATGAAAACAGCGTAGCCGTTAAACTCGGAAGGATCCTTGAAAAACATGTATGTCCATATGCCTTCCAAAATGAATCTCTTCTCTTTGTGTGCAGACGCATACTCCCACGCATACTTAATAAAGTTAACGAATATCTCACCGTGGTCGGAGAACACATCCCGCTCTTCCCTGGAAATGTAGAACTTCTCACCCGGACCTGCAAAGAACGAATACATAAGTCCGCTCATCTCTTTTAATTCATCCATCGTGTAGTGGTCTTTAACACACACCAGGTCATCGAGAGAAACTTTCTCGATGTTGTCACCTTCGTATTCTTTTGTCAGGACGGATTTACCTGAACCCGAATAACCGATTACAAAACAGAGATTGATATCCCCCTCATCGAAAGCCTTTTTGTTGTAGTACAAATCAGGCTCAGATATAAACAACGTTTCCTTCATCGGAATCGGAGACTCAAATCTCAACCTGTAACTCATGTTCAGGAACATATCTGAAACATTGCATCCGAACAGCTTTACAGAATAGTAATCAGACAGCCTCCGGTTAGGCCTCGTGAGCTTCAGATATCGCATGAAAGATTCTCTCAGTTCTTCACGCGTATTGATCTCATCGCTTACTACAGCGACGTCAGACAGTTTATTAATCTCCTGAAAATTTATTTCCTCATCCGAAAGTAAAGCTAACATAGGCAAACTCCGAAAAACTAAAGTTTCTTCAATTATAATGCAGATAAAAAATAAGGGTTACTGTCTGCTGCCTTTAATTGCGGTTACCACCTTAACATCTGCCGGCAGCCAATCCACAGAATCAAGGTTCTCATACGTCAGCCACTTGGCTGCTTCATGCTCTAACAACGTCATCTTTGAACCTTCGACGAGTTCTGCCCAAAAGCAATCCATCGATAAATGGAACTGCGGATAATCGTGCTCTACGGTTGTGAGAAAACCTTTAACTCTAATATCGGCGCCGAGCTCCTCCCTAATCTCACGGACAATTGCATCTTCAGGAGATTCGCCATCTTCGATCTTACCGCCGGGGAATTCCCAGCCGTCCTTGAAATCACCATATCCGCGCTGTGTCGCGAAAATCCGGTCGCCATCACATATTATTGCTGCAACAACTTTAATCGTTTTCATAATCCCAATATTATCACGAGTGCAAATTTTCGTGCTGATTTCTCATCAAAATGACCAGGATTTTTGCACTCTTACCCGAAAGTGCAAATTTCCTGGTCAAAATCGGCGAAAAATAGCACAAAAAATTGCACTCCCTAGTTCGCGCGTGGAGATGAGATAAGAGCAATTCTCCCCCGCCCCAAATTTGCCATAGTAATTATTCATTCTGTAACATAATTGATGCACATAAGATGCAGGTAGCGTGATAGACTTGTGCGGTCAAAATATAACTTACAGGTTTTGGAATCATGAGCAAGTCTAAAATTGTAATCACAATCATTGCTGCAATCATTGTTCTCGCAGCGGCTGCATTTGTCTGCTACGAAGTTTTTATCGTTAAGAGAGGTTGGGTAACAACCGACGAAGGCACATACTATTACGACGATTACGGCAAAGCATATACAGGCTTAAGCAATATGCCTGACGGCACTGTCAGATATTTCGATCCGACAACAAAACTTATGCTTACCGGTGAAGTAAATATCGATGGAAACAACTATCTGTTTGATGAAAACGGAGTAATGCTTTATGGCCGTCAGAAGGCCGGCGAGAAAATGAAGTACTACGATCCTCAGACGGGTATCAGACAGTCCGGCTGGATCGAATCAGAGAGCGGTAAATACTACTTCAACGAAGAGACCGGAGAAGAGGCTCTCGGTCTTACGGTCATCGATGAAAAGCAATACTATTTCGATACTGAATCAGGCCTGATGAAGACCGGTGTTTTTAATATAGACGGCGAGGAATACTGTTTCGATGAGATCACAGGTATCGGCATCGACGGTGTGTTCGAAATGAATGGCGTAAAACACGCATATCTTGGCGGTAAGATGCTCAAGGGTGTCAGGATATATGCAGATAACCATCTCTACTATCTCGACGAAACAGGCACTATTGTGCGCGATGTAGACGGCAACAAGCCGATGGTTGCGCTCACTTACGATGACGGCCCTTCTATCTACACAGATTCGATTCTGGATACTTTCGAAGAGTATGACCAGAAGTGCACATTTTTCATTGTCGGTGACAGAATCTCATGGAACGAAGATCAGACAAGGCGTGAGGCCGAGTTGGGTTGCCAGCAAGGTAACCACACATATGGGCATAACAGACTTACTGATTTAAACGCTGAGGAAATGATCGAAAAACTCAAGGGCACAGACGATGAACTCATCAGAGTAACCGGCCAGCCCTCGACTTGTTTAAGACCTCCTGAAGGTCGTTGGAACGAGGAGCTCCAGTCTGTATGCGGATGCCCTATCATTCTGTGGAGCGTAGATTCCAGAGACTGGGAAAGCAAGAACGCAGACAAGGTCTGCAACACTATAATCGGCAAAGTAAAAGACGGCGACATCGTGCTCATGCATGACCTCTACAAGTCAACTGCAGATGCCACAAAGCGCATCGTTCCTGCCCTCATCGAAGAAGGTTTCCAACTCGTAACCGTTGAAGAAATGGGCCTGGTTAAGACCGGTGGTGTAGGGCTCGAAAACGGGGTTGTGTATTATTCGATAACGGGTGAGTAAAAAGACATATCGTGAATGTATATATGGTAATGAAATATGATCAGTAAATTTACTATTTAGTTCATTTCAAAAAGAGTAGTTTGTAAAGATTTTAGTATAATAATTTTAATATGTTCTTTCTGCGTGCTCTTGTCAGTATAATTATACGGAAGTGAAAAAATGGAATTAGACGATCGAGCTTTGCCTAAATATGGCATGGGCTTTTATTCAATTGAAAACACAGCTTATGAAATCGAGACCTCTTGGAAACATAAAGTTTTTGAGGATTATAATGACTTGTCCATTGATTATTATTCATGTGGATATTTAATATTACATGATGTTTTAGGCAGTAACACCAATGATATAAAAACTGATTTTTATTTCTTTGTTGGTATATTCCTTTTGCGACAAGGTCTCGAACTCAGACTTAAGGCATTGGTCAGCCAAGGTTTGAGCAACAATCAAATAACAGCTAAATTTACTGCAAATAAACACAAGTTGCTTGATATTTATCAAGATTACATAGCTAGTGTTTCTTCCTGCAATCTAAACAGTGAGGAAATAACCTGGCTGTCAGATTATTTTTATTCACTGCAAGAATCAGACGAAAAGTCTGATGAATTCAGATTTCCGTTTAGCGATAAACTAATCAATAAGAATAATGCCAAATTACTTGATTGCAGATTAATTGTTAAAACAATGTTCAATGCTGCTTTAATTTTAGAAAAAGCAACATCTACTTCTTCAACCAAGTACGATAATCAAATTGATTTGAATTTGACGCCCGTTTTTATCAGCTACAGTAATATACCTCAACATAATTGTTATTTCTGGGTTCCTGAAAATGACAGTCAATATCGTATTAAAATCGATGAATATATAAGTTGTATTGAAATACTTTGTGCTGATACATCTATTAATATGAAGAATAAGATTTTCCCGTTGCTTTTTATGTATAGGAACGCTATTGAATTATCTTTAAAACTATTAATGTTTCAGTGTATTCATATTGGACTTCCTCAATTAACATATGACAAAAAGAAATACGGACATGATTTAACAAAAGAATTATGGCATGTTTCAAGGCCTTATTTGGATCAGGATTTAACAAAAAAGAATGCAGATAAAACTGTCTTTAATTATGTTGACGAAAGAATAAATGAATTGCGTGATATTGATAAACAAGGTGATTTGTTCAGGTATCCAACCAATTATGGTTTAGAATATAAATTTGATAACAAGATTCTTGACTATAAACACGTAATTGATTATTTGAATGAAATTGTAAATTACTTAACTAATTGGTGTGATAATTTGGAAGAAGATTATTACTATTCTTTATAATCTCAACAACCAAAAAGATCGAGTCTCAGTTTTTCCCAATTAGTCTCAAATATTGCTACTAAAATTCTATTTGTCTGAATTCACCAACACAAATGCTTTGTTCCGGTTTAAACTCCAAAAACAGAGTTCTGCTCTGCATTGTTCTTTATAACTGGGGGTGTTAAAATATGTATGACAATTGTATGACATCTAAAGGAGGTAGAGAAATGAGCACTGTTATTAGTGTTAGAGTCAGCGATGCGGAACAGGAACTGCTTAACAAAGCTGCTTCCATATATGGTTGCGGTGTATCTTCCTTGATGAAAAGACTTGTTTTCGAGAAGCTCGAGGATGAATACGATCTTCACATGGTTGAGGAATACGAGAATAAGAAAAAGAACGGCACTCTCAAAACAAGACCTGCAAGTGAATTGTGGACGGAGCTTGATTTGTGAAATACAAATTGGTATTAACAGAAGATTTCGAAAAGCAATTCCGTAAACTCGACCGTTCCATCCAAACGATAATAGTTAAGTGGATAAGAAAACACCTAGAGAATTGCGAGGATCCCAGAGCCTCCGGCAAAGCCCTTTCAGCAAATCTGAAAGGCTACTGGCGCTACCGCATCGGTGACTATCGTTTGCTTGTAGAAATCAAAGATAAACAACTGATTATTGTTGCTATCTCAATTGCTCATCGCAGCGATGTATATGAGCAGGAATAAGCGAGACAGTAATTTCTGCAATGTCAGAGATTTTGGATGAGACAGATTGCAAAGAGATTTTGGTAACCGGCAAAAAACAATACAAAATCTTAGAGTGTGCTCCTGAAAATTGAGGAGCACCTCACATAAGGAGAAACAACATGAATTACTATATTGCAGATACACACTTCCGCCATGGAAATGTCATGGTATACGACAAGCGCCCGTGGGATGATGTCGATGTCATGGAACACGACATGATCGAACGCTGGAACAAGAGAGTCACTGACAAGGATGATGTATATATCCTGGGTGACTTCTGTTGGGGCAAGAAGAAGGACTGGCTCCGACTCCTCTCTCTGCTCAAGGGAAAGAAGCACATCATCTGCGGCAATCACGATCCGAAGAATTTCCCGCAGGAAATTTTGGATCTACTCGCTGAGCCGCCGGCTCACTATATGGAGATCAAGGATGGTGATTACTATCTCGGCCTCTGCCACTACCCGATCATTGCTTACCACAGTGATGCAAATCCGAACACGATTCTGCTATACGGACACGTGCATAACACGATCGAGTTTGATGCTGTAAATGAAGCAATCAAGGCAATGAAGAAGAAGTGCCAGGAGGCAGGTTTCGACTACAAGGGAAACCTCTATAATTGTTGGTGCGGTTTCTTCGACTGGCAGCCTGCAACGCTCGAAGAAATTCTCGCGAATGAACAGGCACATCAGAAATTAGATTAAAAGAGGATGGAAGACTTAAATGTTATAATGGAGCTGTTTTAATAAACGACGGCCCTGATACCGTCAAAGCGTTAGAAAGGTTCCTTTCATGCCTGAGACAGATCTTACCAAAGCGTTATCCGAATGTTATGAGGCAGCCAAGAGCGGGTATAAACTTGCTTCGAACGAGAAGGCTGTCTTGGACAGCATTTTGAATTCCGCCAAAGATGAAATCAGGGATACAGCTATCGAATATAAGACTTCACCTTGTGAGGTCATTGGTATAGGCGAGACTCTTGAAGACCAGCTCGGAGAGATTCAGCAATCCGCAGACAACCTAAGACTATCTTTCGAAGAGGATCTGGAGATCCTGAAAAACGATCTCGAGAAGTTCTCCATTACTCTCTTCGGAAGGACCATGGCCGGTAAATCCACTCTGATGGAGGTCCTCACGGAAGGTGACGGATCAGCAATTGGAATGGGCGCCCAGAGAACTACCCGCGACATAAGAAAATATGAGTGGAACGGACTGTCGGTAACTGACGTTCCTGGAATCGGTGCGTTCGAGGGCGAGGAAGATACGCGTCTTGCTTTCGATGCGGCCAAAACTGCTGACCTCATCGTGTTCCTTTTAACCGACGATGCACCTCAGGCTGTTGAAGCCGACTGTTTCAGACAGGTAAAAGATCTAGGTAAGCCCGTGATAATCATCATGAACGTCAAGGTTTCCATTGATGGCAATAAGAGCATGAAGCTCATATCACGCGACATGAACCGCGCCTTCGATGAAGAGCGTATTGAGGAGATCAGGAAGCAGTTTTGCAAATTCGGTGAGTCCTATGGACAGGACTGGAATAGTGTTCCCTTTGTCGCAACTCACCTGAAAGCAGCTTATGAGGCCGTTAAATGCAGCAAAGCATCAGACGAAGATATTAAGCAACAGGAAGCCTTATGGCGTGAAGTAAGCCGCATAGATCTTCTTAAGGAACTCCTCTGTGAGGCAGTTCAGGTCAGAGGTAAATATATAAGAGTAAAGACCTTTGCCGACATCATCGCAAATCCCATGATCGAAGCTATCTCTGAATTAGATCTGCAGAGCCGGATGAATACTACTCAGGGCAGGATCGTTTCTGACAAAAAGCGCGCCCTGCAAAAGCGTAAGGATTCCTTTGTCAAAGAAGGTAACCAAAGAATTGAATCCTTCATGATGCGCCTTAAGACTGAGCTCCGCGCAGACATTGCTTCATTTGCCGAAGACCACTACAACGACAAATTAGCCGATATCGAATGGGGCAAAGTAATAGAGAGCAAGGACCTGGAAGGCAGATGCAGAGAACTCCTGGATGACATGGAATCAGAAGTAGACGGCATCATCGCAGAAACAATCCGCGAGATGGAGAGCGAACTGCGTTACGTCTCAATCGACAGTATCGAGAGGAGCTTTCTCACCCCTGCCCTGATCGATGCCAAGAGAATCGTAGGCTGGACGAGCCTTCTTCTTGGCGGCGGCGGAACTGTTGCAGCAGCGATCCTTACATTGACAGGTGTTGAGATCGCAGCAGGTCCTGTCGGATGGATAGCTGCAGGAATTGGCCTCGCTGGCGGTATAGGACTTCTTTTCCTCGAATCAAGAGGAGATAAGCTCGCCAAGGCACGCGCACGATTGGAGAAGGAACTTACTGAATCAGTTAACGCAACATGCGACAGCATTTGGACACAGCTCGAGAAAAACCTGGACAGACTCATTGAGGGTAAGATCGATCTGGTTCTTAATGAACTTACAAAGATCGAAACTGTAATGGAGTCGCTCGCTAATACACAGGACGAACTCGCTGATTCCTTAAGAGAAGAACTCCGCTCACTTAACATGACATTTACGGGCAAGATTGCATCTGCTGTATTCGGCGAAGAAGATAATAACTATATGAGCAATATCGTTACCTCAGCAAGAATCCCCGGTGTCTGCACGCTGCTCGTTGAAACAGAAAAGGGCGCTGTAAGTGATGACTTCAGAACCAGGTTGTCCGATCTCATTTCCGAAGACATCAGATTCGTAACAGCGGGCGAAGACAAGGCGCAATTTGCATCCGAAGTATTGGACGGAATGGTAAGTCCTGAAAATATATCTTATGAAAATGAGAACGAGATGCTCATGATCAATACAGATGAGAATGACATCAGGATATATAACAATTTAAGACTTTTAGAGCAGTTCGCATCTTACAAGATCGGAGGATAGTTTATGTTACAGATAGCCGAGTTGTCCCGCTCCAAGGAAGCGCTCAAGGAAAAGGCATCCCGTGCACTCGCAGATGCAGGGATCACCGGTGCTATAGAGGACAATAATTCTGACAAAGTAAAGATAGTTTTTGCCGGCCAGTATTCAGCAGGAAAATCTTCGATCATTAAGATGCTCACAGGCGATGACACTATCGATGTCGGCGCGAAAATAACGACTCAGGAAACACATACCTACGAATGGAACGGTCTTGAGATCGTCGACACTCCAGGCGTTCACACTTCTCTCCGCCCTGACCACGATGAAATTTCCTATAAGGCAATTGCTGAAGCAGACATACTTGTTTTCGTGGTGACGAATGAACTGTTCGATTCATATATGGCTGACCATTTCAGACGCCTTGCCATTGATAAGGACAAGGCCGGTGAAATGATCCTCGTAGTAAATAAGATGGACCGTGCAGCAAAGGGCAACACCAAAGAACAGCAGGACATTATCCGTGAAGACTTAAGGTCAGTTCTGGCGCCCTATACGCCTGAGCAGCTGCATCTGTCATTCATTGATGCCCAGTCTTATCTGGACAGTGTTGAAGAGCGCGAAGAAGATCCGGAGCTGGCAGACGAGCTCCTCGCGAGATCAGGATATAACGAATTCATCGACACATTGAATCTCTATGTATCTGAAAAAACTCTTACATCAAAGCTTACGACAGATCTTTATGTTCTAGATAACGAGCTCGACAAAGCGATCTCAGACCTTACACCAGGTTCAGAAGATGCCGACATCGATGCACTCGAAGAGAACTTAAAGCAGCAGCGTCACATGCTGATCGATGCACGTACCAGAATGCAGAGAGAAGTATCTGACATCTTCGCAGATTCTGCTGCAAGAATCAGGGAGATAGGTCTTGATGCAGCAGCATTAGTTGATTCGGATGTCGCCAAAAACGACTTGGAAGAAAAGATCGCACAGCTCGGCAAGACCGCTGAAGAACTCATTGAAAATACCAGGAGCAAAGCTGACGATCACGTTCATTCATGCTTCCTGGAACTTGGTCAGAGCTTTGTAGATATGGAGTCCACAGAATTCACACAGAATCTGAAGATCAGGCTCGTCGACAAATATGACAACCTGCCTGACACGGTAAAGAAAGTCTTTGTCACCGCAACAGACCTGGAGAAAAAAGGAGATATCCTGGTTGGTACTCTCGTTAAGTCCGGCATTCCTGAGATGCTGTCACTTGCTGATTCATCCTATAAGGCAATCAGGCTCACAGACAACACCCAGAATTTCTTAAGGTCTTCCCTGCACTCGATGAACACCGGCACGAAGCTCGTGAGCAAGGCAGGAAAGGCTGGTTCCGTAGCGTCGAATGTTGCCAAAAAATCTTCATCGATCTTCGGTGTCGTAGGCGTCGGATTGGAATTGGTTCTTCAGTTCAAAGAAGACTACGATGAGCAGCTCAAATTAGAAGCGATGAAGAACAACCGCCAGAACATCAGATCTGAATTCAACACTGCAGCTTCAGAACTCAACGACTATGCTACTGACTACATCAAACAGTGCGTCACAGAACCCATGGAGCAGTCCATAAGGTCCGTCGAAGATAATATCTCTGAATTAAGAACCACACGTGCTGACAGATCCGAACAGTGCCAGAGGCTCGAGAAGATTCAGAAAGATGTTCAGGCACTTATAACGAAGATTCACGAAATAGCATAAAGTATTTAACTCAAAGGAGTACACCATGGCAGATACAAAACTTATCCTGGTTTGCAAGGATAAATCTATGATAGAAGACGTCACCAAGATCTTAGTTGCTTCCGGAAACATCCGGGAAGATGAAATAGAAGCGTGGGAAGAAAAGACTTGGGAAGTTAAGGCCAAAGGCGGTCCAATCGGCTCCAAGGTTCTCCTCGTTGGCGACATCAAAGATTCAACTCCACTCTCCTGCTTCATCGATATTAAGTACGAGAGATGGGGCATCCTTTATGGTGTTAATCCGAGATATGCTCTTATCACCGCAGAAACGATTTACATTAAAGATAATGCAAGATACCAGGCATTCATGACCGATTACAATGACACAGTCGGCAAGGTTCTCGAAGCTCCTGCAGAAGATCAATCCAACAAGGTCGCAAAGACAATTGGAACAGTTGGTCTGGCAGTCGCCACCGGCGGTGCAAGTCTCGCTGCGCAGAAGCTTTATGACGACAACAAAGTTCTTACAGAAAAATCCCGCCAGCTCTGCCTGTTTGGTGTATGGCATTTTGCGAGAAATACACTGGGAGAGTTAATAGGATAAGTGTGATTTAATCCCGCTATCTGATCACTCAATCACCACAACACTATACATGTCCTCTATCTTCACTGCCTCACCGTCTGTGAAGATAATCGTGTTGTTGTATTGATCGATCGTTCTGGCATTGCCTACTTTGGAGTGGTAACTGCCACCCTGTTTTTTCTTATCAGGAATGAAATAAGTTATGCGGATCTTTGGTCTGTCAGGAAATCTCTCCTGAAGTTTTTGTAGCTGCATATTTAATTCCGTGAGTTCGTCTTCTGAAATCTCGCGTCTTTCTTCGGTCAACCTCTGTGTTTCTGCAACTGCATCTTCGTAACCGACGAGCGCGGCGAACGGTGAAAACTGGGCAGCCCTGTCGTGAATGCTCATGGGAGGAAGATCCGGATAGAACGGTCTTGTTTTGTCTTTGATGTCATCGTAGTTCTTCATGCTTTGTGACCACCTATCTGACCATTTCTCTCCATCTGGGTGCCGCCTTTGTTGAGATTCTTTGCTTTGACAACGGCATTCTTACCGTACTTGTGTTTTATCTCCAACATGGCTTCCTGTAAGAGGCGTTCCTTGGTGAGATCCTCATTCTTTTCTTCAGGTTCTTTATCCATATCGAAAATACTCAGCTGCTCTCTGGTTTCTTCCTGAGGGATCTCGTTCTCGCTGATTACATCACATGCTGCAATGCCTATACGTCTGGATAAAAGATTGGTATCTGCAATGGCGTCAAACAGCTCCATAACCTTTTCCGTGATTATCTTTGTAGATGAAGTATGCCTTCCGATATTGATCGTTCCGTGAGCGTGTTTTGGCACTTCCCTGCCGTAGTAATCTATCGTGGTCTCGCCCATGTAATTGCCACTTGCAAGACTCTCTTTGTCGTAGCCGATGGTTAAGACTAATTGGTTGGTGACAACACCTTTCTCGACGAGATCAAGAGATAACGTGTCTGCCATCTCCCAAACAATAAGACGCGTAGTCTCATAGTCTGTGGGTTCTTTTAATACCTGACCTGTAGAGATGCTGTTGTTGTCCGGACTGTATTCCTTAACGTCTTTTATCGTCGTCGGTTCTATGCCCCATGCATGGTCGATCAGGAGTTCTGCATTCTTACCCAAGACCTTATAGAGCTGCGCTATGTGCTGCCTGTTGGTAGAGCATCTGGCAATGTCTCCCATGGTATAAAGACCGAGCTTTTCGATCCTTGCGGCAGTGCCTCTTCCGACACGCCAGAAATCAGTAAGCGGCATGTGCGACCACAGTTCTTCTTTGTACTTTTCTTCGGATAGTTCAGCGACTCTGACGCCGTCGCTGTCTGCAGGGATATGTTTTGCCACGATATCCATAGCAACTTTGCAAAGGAACATGTTAGGACCTATTCCTGCAGTAGCAGTAATGCCCGTTGTGTGAAGTACATCCTTTATCAGCATCCTCGCGAAATCGTGGGAATTTAAGTTATATAACTGCAGGTAGTTCGTTGCATCGATGAACACCTCATCGATCGAATAAGAAAAGATATCTTCCGGTGCGACATACTTCAGATAGATGCCGTATATCTGTGCAGAGACCTTCATGTATAAAGACATCTGCGGCGGTGCAACGATATAGTCTATCGCTACTTCCGGATGAGATTTAAGCTCTGTATTAAAATAACTCTTCCCTGTAAGCTTCCTGTTTGGCGAAGCATAGAGCCTGTCGTTATTTAACTGCGTAACGCGCGATACTACTTCGAAGAGCCTCGCTCGTCCTGATATGCCGTAACTCTTAAGCGAAGGTGACACAGCAAGACATATGGTCTTTTCCGTTCTGGTCGGATCTGCAACAACAAGGTTTACATTTAGAGGATCAAGATGCCTTTCCACGCACTCAACACTGGCGTAGAAAGACTTAAGATCGATAGCAACATAAGTCCTGTCCATAGATCCTGATCACTCCATAAAGACATGGTTTTCTAAAGGATAGCAGAATAAAGGTGGTGATATTGGGACAAAAATTATTATCAACGTCGCTAATAGTGTTTGTTTTCCACATTGCTACTGTATTTCTCTATTTAATTATATTGAGCTATTATTTTTTGTGTAACTTAAATTCTAGACTGTTGCTTATTATCTAATAGGAGTTGTCAGATTATGTGTGTCGAGAAAAAATATTCAGAGCTTAATACTGAAGACGAGTTAAGTCAAAATGTTTCATTCTATTGTTATAGCTATGTAATTGTTTTTAAAGGTGGAGATAAAACTATCGAATCACCAATTGTTTTTGGAACTAAAAATGAATTAAAAGAGAGCGCAAATGGAGAAATGCACCAATTCGATCCAGCACTTGCAAATATTTTACCGGCAATCAGTTATTGTTTGCATCTTCCGAGATTTGAATGGGATACATTGAATGATTTTAAACCAAGAATTAATAAGGCCATTGGTGATATATATCATCATATTATACTTCTTCCTTCAGTAATGGCTTCACAAATTCAAATGTATCAGCCAACACTCATAATCTATGATGATAATTGCGAAGATTTCGAAATAAAACAATTACAGACAATTAATGTTGAAATAGATTGTGTGCCAGTTTCCGCACTGACAGATAAGTTATTGACATCTCATTGGAAAAAACTATATGAAAAAAGAAAGTTAATCGAATATGAACCGATAATATCTTTAAATAACCAGCATTTGCTTACAGAAGATCAAAGACTGATTTTGCCATCTTTATTCTTTTCACGTTTTTACAATGATATATCTTTAGATTATCAACTGGTACATGATATGAAGGATCATACAGAAAAGATAGTAAGTGATTATTGGAAAAGAATATTGTGGTTTGAAACTCTCGCAAGATGCTCTGAAGCATCATTGATAGACAATAATACCTTTAATAATGAGTTCGAAAAAACAAAAACACAAAGCCGTATTAATGTGGTTATTACCCTTCCTGGTATATCCAGAAAGCAAAGAGAATTGCGCGGGAATTCAGGTGATCTTTCTGATATGGAAGCCGAGGTAATACGATTGATGGCTTTGCGAAGCGCCATAGCTAAACGTGCTCTTTTAATAGAGTTACCTCTATTGTCTAATTCTCTGTACAATCAACTGAACAGCTTGGAGGTTGATCTCAAGGCTGAAATAAGATCAAATAACGACTCTGTAATAAGAAGACTTAGACAATTGAGTGTAGAACTATCTTCTCAATTATCTGAAGAACAATTACATTTAATTAAGACAGCAAATCAATTAACTGTATATTCTGATTTCCCTTTTGGATTGGCTATTTTTGATGATGATGACGTATCTCTACATAGTTATCAGAATGTAACCTACCGCCCCATATCCCCATTGGCGAATAGTTTGAAATTTGAATTGCTGGCCACTGAAAAAATAGATTTTACTAGGAAAGTAAAAGTTCTATTTGCCGAGTGTATTATTGATAATAAGGAGAATCAATACTGTAGAGAGTGTTCTGAAAAGCTTCTTGATTATATGAATAAATTGTCAAAAGCCGATGGGAAAATAGAAGTTACATATCGCGAAACACTTTCGGTATCATCTTTATTGTCATTTTTAGAAGAAAACCAAGATGCAGATGTTCTTTACATATCAGCACACGGTTTTTACGATTATTCAAATTATAAGGCGGGAATCTGCGTTGGTGAAGAAAATTGGATGGCAGAGGATTGTTTTAGTGTTCCACCTCTTGTTATTTTAAGCGCTTGTCATACTAATCCTCGTGGAACTGGTTGCGTTAGTATTTCTGATATGTTTCTTCGTTGGGGTGCTGTTGCGGTTTTAGGCACATATATTCCTATTGATCCCCAAAGAAACGCATACTTAATGGCACGACTTTTTTCTAATATTTCTAGATCAATTTGCAATAAACTACCTTACAAAGATTTGCTTGAGTGTTGGTCTGGTTGTACTGCAACAAATATTCTTGTAGAAATGATGTCTGAATTAGACTCCTTTGCCAAATGGTTAGAAAAGAAAAATAAGAGTGGAATCACTCACATAGAAGATTTTGAGAAGAGAGCACGTAGCAGGACAATGATTGCTAGGAAATCATATGAAGACACCTGTTCTATAATAAATGAAATGCTTAACGAAGAAGGGTTATCCGGGAAGTTTTCTAACTTGTTATCTGAACATAACTTCTTTCCGGAAATGTCCTTTTATCAATGGGAGGGAAAACCTGAAAGTTTTATCCTAAAGCATATAATTATTTAATGGCATTTTCGATTAATTCAATAGCGTTAAAAACTAAGATGAAATAATACTGCCAATTACAGCCTATTCATCGCATCCCAATTTCCGCCCGGCTCGAAAGAACTGTTCGTCGCTAACGTGTCGCCCAGCTTGTTGGAATATGCGTGGTCGTAGTCAACAGAAACTTCCACTGTGGAACCGTCTTCACGCTGGTATGTGTTGACGCCCCTGATGGCCTCCGACTGCATTCTGGAGATCCTGTCTGCGCTCGATTCACCGAACGTCGATCTCGAAGATGCCATGACCTGTGCGTGATGCGCATTGCTCCTGTTCCACCATGCCTGGTTTGCAGAATCGAATGCTTCCTGAAGTGACCTGTTCGCCTGCTGCATGGCCTGGAAGTTTGCGTTCTGCTGCGCGATGTTCTGCTGGGTGTAATTCGCAACGTCCCTGATCATCTGCTCCTGCATCTTAATGGATTCCTGAACGATGTAAGAATCCATCTGGAACGAGCTCGCGAACTGGACGAATTCTTTGTAGTCTTCATCGAAACGTTCTTTGGGACACATCATGGTAAATACGCCGTTTGAAGACCATTCGATCGCAGCGTTATTCGGCATGTCTCCGAATGTTCCCGGCTGTGCACCGTTTGATCTGTACTGGGGTCTTGGGCCGAATCCGAACATTCCACCCATGAATCCACCGCCCATACCAAACATAGCCGGGAGCTGATATCTGTAGCCTCTCAAAATGAAGGCTACAACGATTCTCATCTTAATTGGTCCGACATCTACTTCATAAACTTTGCACGACTCTTCGAGATAGTACATCTTGCCTGTTGCGGCATTGCCTGTACCTGCCATCTGATCTTTGAAATTGCACAGTCTGATGAAGCTGTCTAAGGCTTCCTTACGATTGTAACCTGACGCAGGGAACGGCCTGTTCTCAAGGAACCAGGCGTTGGTCATTTTCGCTGTCTGGATGAGCTGGTTAATGTAATAGTTTGCGTACTGCTCTGCGTTCATGAAGGGCTTAAAACGGATCTTGCTGATCTGGTTTACGACCGTCGCATAAGAACTCGAGAGCAGAGGACATTTGGTATCGTCGATATAACCTTCACCTGTGAAGAAAGATAATGCGGTTCCGAACTTGTTTCCAACACCACATCTGATCGGCATAGGATAAGCATTGCTCGCTGCCTCAGGCATTACCGCACCTGTAGGAACAAACTGGTCGGCGGGCAGTTCAACTGATCCCAAAGGAATATTCAGTGCCTTATCTACAAACTTGATAAGAGCAGGCTCCTGGGGAGGCCTGTTAGTAATCTTAAGCCTCAATGTATTTCCGCAATGACCGCACTTAATAAATTCAGACTTGCCATCTACGTCGAGAGTTGCTGCGCATGCAGGACATTTAATTACTTCGATGCTCATAAAAAGACCCCCTTGCCTGATCTTATGAATTCATCTTACTTCAATAAAATGAACGTTATCAGCAAGGGGGAGTGAACTATCTTTAAACAGTTTGAAAAGGGTATCTTTACTCCTTCACAACAAAAACTACATTAGTGTCATCGCTCACGTGCAATGTCAGTGAGTTGCCGACGATGGAAACATCTAATGTTTTGTCTGAGCCTTCCTTGTGAAGGACGTATTTGCTATCATCGATTTTCTCGACTGTGCCTGTATATACGTTGTCAGGAACTATATTCATAGTGAAATTTGTTCCATCAGATTGGAAATGGGGAAGCTTTGAATCCACATCGAAAACAAATCTCGGAACATACTCGCCTTTGTTTGTGGCGTGATCGTAAGTCCAGTTTGCAGTGATGGACGCCTGGGGAGCATCCTCATCCACTTTGCTTTTGACCTGGCATGCTGTAAGACTGAATAAGAGTGTGAATGCTATAACGATTGCAGATATTTTCTTTAATGCCTTGGACATAAAAACTCTCCCGAAATTAAAATTCTTACATGAGTAATTATACCAATAACGCGTATCAAAAATTTGTGATAAACTTGATTCATAGCCTATGGAAAAGGGGTATTTTACATGACCAGATATAACAGCTACAGGAATAACATTAATCAGATTACAGAATCTTCAACAGCGAGCCGCGCAGCCGATAAGGTTAATGACGTAAACAGAGGCCTTAACGACATTAAGGGTGAGACATTAAAGCTCCAGATAATGGTCCAGGCAATGTTGGAGATCATGGTCGAGAAGGGTATCAGTCCCGATCTCATCAATGAGAAGATCGATAAGATCGTTGAAGACCCTAAGACATTCGAACCTGTAATCCGTGGATCAAAGCCCTGTCCGGTATGCGGCCGCACCGTTGTAGATAACGGCAGCATACCTTTGTCAGGAACTTGTCTTTATTGCGGAACGACTGTCAGATTTCCTCCGCATTTTGAGAGCCCGGCTCAATAACCGTTTCTTCTCCCGGCTGGGCATAGGGTTTATCTGAATTATCCCCGTCGCCCGTATCGGGATATGGCGTTACCGGATCTTCAATCACAACCGGCTCATTAGGATCAACTGTTACCGGAGGATTTTCTTCCGGAGTCGGAACAGGCGTATCTGTAGGTGCCGGTGTAGCCGTCGGCTCAGGTGTTGCTGACGGCTCCGGCTCAGGAGTCGGCGTAGGCGTTGTCTTGTTCAGATAATCTGTAGAGCCGCCTGCGCGTTCAGGATAGAGCGCACCGTTAAAAGCATGGTGGCTGTCATTGATCTGGCTGTCTGTGCACATGAAATACATCGCCGGATGATCTCTGAATACTGTCGCATCGCAGTGATACCACTCGCCGTCGAGCTGGACGAGATTCCAATAGTGCCCGTTCGTATATACAGGGAATCTCTCTACCATAAGGTTAGGAATACCGGCGCAGTCGAGAAGCATTTTCGCGCAGGCGAAGTAAACATAGCAGTCGCCGCTCTTTCTGGAGAATCCTCTGTATGCAGCTTCCTCGTAAGTAAGAGAACCCTTTACTGTCTGATATGAAATATGTGAATGAACCCATGTGAAGATCGCTCTCGCAGTCTCAACATCGCTGTCGCGCCAGAGCGAAGCCATTACTTTCTCTGCTGCTTCGTATGCAGGATCTGACGAACCGGAGCCGGATGAACCGGAAGATCCTGATGAACCCGAGGAACCTGATCCGCCACTAGAAGACGTGTTGCTGTCAGCAGGCTTATTCTTGTCAGAATCAGGGAGCGTAATCTTAAACTTAACGCTGACGCTGCTGACGTTGCCCGCCTGGTCCATGGCAGAATATGTGATCTCGTATTCGCCTGACTTCTTGTTGTTGACTGAAGTATCGTTGACTCTGACAATGGGTTCCAAGTCGTGATCGTCGTACGCGAAAACACCTTCGAGCAGATCGATTCCTGTCGCATCGCCCTCAATATCAAAATCATGGACACCTTCGATTACAGGAGCTTCGCGGTCGTCGATGACCGTGAACGGTACATTGATCACCGTGTCATTACCATACATATCCGTAACGACGACAGGAACCTTAAAACATCCGCTGCTGCCAAATGCCGGTATGCCGTCTTCGTAATCAACCTTTGCAATGCCCGACAGGTCGTAGAGATCTTCTACGCATTCTTCTGCTTCAGGCATCTTCCATGTCGTATAAACCGTCTGTGAGATTGCAACGCCTTCAGGACCTGTGTGGTCTTCGATCTTGAGCGTTACGTTTTCTGTAAATGCTTTCTCATAAAATACCGTAAGCTGGTAAACTGCAGGAACGCTCGTATCGATATCGGAAACATCAGTTACAAACTTCGCGTCTGTAGGACAATCTGAGAAGAAATCTTCGATCCTGATCACAGAACCGGCCTCAATGACTACTTCCTTCTTGAGATTGTCCTTTTCCTTCTGCCCGTTCAGGTAGAACCATGAGCCGCCTGCTGCAGCTGCACCGATAATAAGGATGCTGGTCAGGCAGAGAACGACTCTGCCGGCAACATTTTTCTTTTTGAGCTTAGCCTTTGTTTTTACGGCCTTTTTAGGGACTGTAACATTGTTAACAACAGGCTTTGGGGCCTGAACCTTACGTGCCGGAGCGCTGTTCGGAACCGGTCTGAACTCTGTGTAGCTGCTGTCCGCCGGAGGAGCCGGTCTCTGTCTTACTCTTTCATTTCTGACAGCCATTTGCCTGGCGTCTGTTCTTCTGGCGGTCATGTTACTGTCAGTAGAATTGCTTTCAGTTAAATACCAGCCTTCAATACCCATTACTATTTCCCCTTTAATTTCTCAGGCGGCCATTATGGCGCCCTTTGATATCGTGTATAGGGTAAAACCCGAGGTTTTCAAATAGTCTTCATTACGGCATCAAAACGACAACAATAATGAGTGAATAAAATGGCACAAATACTACAAACAGATTACCAGTCCCACTCGTCTACATAGGCATCTTCGTCTTCCCAATAGTAGTAATCTTCATCTGAGTAGTCATCTGAGAAATATTCGTCTACGTAGTAATCAGCATCGTCGTTCCAATAGTAATCTTCACCGTAATAGTCAATGTAAGACTGCGCACGCTCGGGATAGAGTGACCCATCGAAAGAATGATGCTCATCACAGATCTCGTCATCAGTCAGCATGAAATACATATCAGGATGGTCTCTGAATACAGTTGCATCGCAGTGATACCACAGGCCATCGATCTGCACGAGATTCCAGTAGTGTCCGTTAGTTACTACCGGGTATCTCTCAACCATAAGGTTAGGAATGCCTGCACAGTCGAGGAGCATTTTCGCGCATGAGAAATAAACATAGCAGTCGCCTGTTCTTCTCGTAAATCCTCTGTAAGCAGCTTCTTCGTAAGAGAGCTCTTCTGTCAGTGGCAGATATGAAATGTTCGAATGAACCCAGTTAAAAATATTCCACGCAGTATCGAAATCATCTGCACCCCAGAGGTCAGACATTATGTCTTCTGCAACATCGTAAGCAGGATCTGATCCGTGCTTTTGTCTGTTCGTTCTCTTAGAGAAATCCTTGCTCTCGCAATCATCGGAATCGTCTTCACAGAATTCTTCGATCTTATCGTTCGCATCTTCAATTAATGAATTACAAAAATCCAAACTGTCCTCGTCGTTTGATTCAGTAAGATAAAACCATGTACCTGAAACAGAACCTGCAGCAATTGCCAGAGCACCAACCAAACAAAGGAGCACCTTGCCGGCTCTCTTATTCTTCTTTTTATTCTTCGGCGTCTTGCATGTCCTCTTGCTTACAGTTCTTTTATTTGCCTGAGTATTAGTATCTACAACAGTGAAATCTGTATAACTGCTGTCTTCACTCTCTGCCAGATACCAAACTTTATTACCCATTTTATTTCCCCTTTATCGTTTGCACGGACACGGGTGTGCCCTGAATTATCTGGATAAAGGTTAGAACTGCTATTTTTCAAATAGTCTTCATTACGGCATCAAAACGACAACAAAAATGAGGGAAAACAAAGTCAGGGATTATCTTCTCTGCAATCGACAACAGAGTCTATATATACAGTTGATTCCTTAATCACGAATAAACACTTATACCATTTTGCAAAGATTGCCCGTCTGTATTCATCCGTATTATCGAAAGAAGTATCAACCTGAAACTCATAAGGATTGTTCTCAAGACGTTTAAGAATTTCTTCGTATTCTGAAATGAAATCCCTTGCGGCTATAAGACTTACATTGGAAATAAAACTAACATGTTCCAGCAAATGCTCTGCAACATGCTTTGAGACAATTACTTTATAATTTGCCATTAACCGGCCGCCTTGCTGCCTGTATTAGCCTCCTGAGCTTCAGCATCCGATACAATCTTTTTCATTTCTTCCAGAAGTTTGCGGGCATCTATTCCGTCAATGCCACTTTCACGTTCCTGTTTTGAAATAATAATGTCCGGAAGAACATCTCTCTCATTGTTAAGAGAAAGATTCAAAGGAACCCTTTTCTCTCGAACAATCTGAGTCAGAAACATATTGATCGTTCCATTCATATTCATACCAAGCTGTTCCAGGATTATTTCAGCCTGTGCTTTTAGTTCAGGATCTACACGTACACACATATTTATTGTCTTAGCCATATCTATCACCTCTTGTGCATATTATATGCAATGTATATGCATTTGTAAACATACTAAAAGAAGCCCGGAGACTGGTCCGGACTTCCTTTGTTCATTGTAATTGTTCTTTTATGCTCAGCCCTCGATGGCGATAGTATTGTTACCTGGAAGTTCCTTGATCTCTTTCTTCGGTATGGACAGTTTCAATACGCCATCTTCAAACTTGGCCTTAACGTCTTCTACCTTAACACCCTCACCTACGTAGAAGCTCCTCTGCATAGCACCTGAATATCTTTCCTGACGGATTACCTTGCCGTGCTTATCTTTCTTTTCCTGGTCGTGGTCTTTTGCGGCACTTATGGTCATGTAACCGTCTTCGAGCTTAACGTTGATCTGATCTTTCTTGAATCCCGGAAGGTCCATCTCGAGCTCATAATCAGTCTCTGTCTCGTGAACATCGGTCATCATGAGATTCCTTGCATGCTTACCATAAAGGCGCTTATCGATGTTAGCGAGTTCGTGTGTAGGGAAACCCCACAGATCATCAAATAAATCTTCTCCAAATAATCCGGACATCAACATAATAATCATCTCCTTTGAATGTTGTTATCCGAGCATTAGAGCGGAGGTCTGATCTATTGATCTTCGTTCCTGTGTTCTGTAATCATTATAGTACACAAATTAGCACTCTCAATAGGAGAGTGCTAATAAAACTGACTATTATAAAACCAACGATTTGTGCAGATTTAAATGAGCCGTGTTTCGGGGACGGAACTATAATAATGGGGGCTCGCAATCCATTTAATTGCTCTCCGCCTTGTTATTCTCCCTGATCTCCTGGATCAGCTTATCCTGCTTTTTGGTCTCGGAGAAAACTCTCCAATAATAAAATGCTGCAAGTATCACATAGGGTATCGTAAACGAACGCCAGAGTTCGAACCAGCCGCGGGGTGTCACGGGACCGGCGAAAAAGCTCACTATCCATATAAACAGAGCACTGATGCCACAGGCGGCAAGATACTGAACGACGATCATAAAGAGCGGGCTGAAATTATCGAACAGTTTATGAAGATACAGTACAAATGTACCGATCACACATAAACCGAACATGACCATGACATTGATGTTGTTTGTCTCGAAACCTGCTATCTGATCTATGACCGCTCCTGCGACCGAGACCAGCGCGTAAACGCAGCAGACTTCAACTAAATACTGTTTTAATCTGGCTAACATCAGCTCATCCTCCTCATTCTCTGGAGATACTCGTTGAAGCTCTTCTTGTAGCTTCTGTTGATGCATATCCTCTCGCCGTTATCGAAAGACGCGTAGACCTTCATGTTAAGGTCAGGCTTTAACTGCTTTATCTTGTAGATGTTGATGAGATTTGATTTCGACACGCGCACAAAACCGTAATTCCACAGCATCTCTTCGCACGCAGCAAGTGTATTCATCAGACGGAAAACACCGTTTTTCGTATACGCAAATAACTTGCGGTCAATATGATCTAAATAGTAAATCTCGCGTGGATCTAGCAGTATCTCTTCACCGTCATCCATGTCTTCATCAGCAGGGCGCCCCTGCAATGAGGGACGCTCTGAATTGACCGTATCAATTATCTGTCTTATGACCGGACGCATATTCGTGTAATACACGTCAACATGTTCATCGGAAGTATTCTTGTCTTCGTAAAGATTGAGTTTCATTTATCAGATTCCTAATCCACTAAGAAAGTTCTCCACGCTGTTCATGTATCCTTCAGGATTGTCGATAACGCCTTCAATATGTGCACTGTCAGCGTGGTAGATGGCCTTATTGTCGCAAGCTATATTATCATAAATCTCAACTACCTGGTCAGGGAGGCAGACCTCATCCTTATCGGATACGATAACCATCGTCGGAATGTTGTCATTCTTAACCACATTGATCGTATCTCCGTCATCGTAATTAATGCCGTTTGCAACCTTCATGAACGCCTTGCTGGTGCCTGTGAGATAGTTAGCCAGGAATGAATCAGTATCGCCGTCGCCGAACATCTCCTTGAGGATCAACTCCATTCCGGGAACGGGTGAATCACAGATTACTGCATCTGCTGCTTCAATAGTACCGGGTGTTACGTTAGATGCATAAATAGCAACTGTCTGTGCGCCCATCGACTGTCCGTGAACGATTACCTTATCTGCCTTGATCTCTTCTCTCGCGAACTTAACCACTGCCCTAATATCAAGTGACTCTTTAATTCCGAAAGTAACCTTGTCGTCAGCATTTTCTCCGCATCCTCTCTGGTCAATCGCGATTACATCAAAACCATCTTCGATATACTGCTCTGCAAGAGGGTATGTGCATACTCTGTCTCCGCCCGCGCCGTGCACCAGAATCACACACTTATCGCTGTCACTATCGAAATATGTTCCGGGTACAACATTTCCGTCTTCTGCCGTTGCGCTTATCTCAATACCCTCATAAGTGTTCATGAACTTTTCCGTATCGTAACCCCATACCTCGAGCTGCTTAATGCTGTTGTCGTGTGTATCTTTATCTGCATTCTGGTGAAGAATCTTATTTGATACATATCCGCCCATTGCAACCGAACCGGCAACTCCCAAAAAAACGATAACGCCCAATGCAATTCCTAATCCCTTAATAACCTTGTTCTTTTTCATCTCGAAAGCTCCTTTGTTTTGCTTGATGAGCCGAATATAACAAAACCAAATCCGTCGTGTAGGCAAATCTGTCTAAGTTGCATTTCGGGAGGGACAAGTTGCAATAAAGGGAGCTATACTAACGTCATGAAAGACACATTTTCGTTATTTCCTTTATTTTTTCTTTGGTTTTTGTGCTCAGAGCTTTCTGCATTTATAACAGATCGAGAGCGGGACCATTTTCGCTTTCTGCGCCTTGGGACTCTTATCTTCTGTATCTGTTAAAGACTTTTCATCAGTCTGCTCGATCATTTTCTCGATTATAAAACCGGCATCATAAAGTGCATTAACATACGTTGATATCTTCCTGTTCGCAAACGTTACTGTTGTCTCGTGAACCGGCATCTTAAAATAAGACTCATCAAAATAACTTCTCGAAAATACCAACTCGCCATTATCAACAACATCTTCTCCGGTCTCATAAGATTTCGCAACACAGTAGTGAAGAGGATGTCCCCAGCTGAATATGAAAATGCCGTCTTTCTTAAGATACGAAGCAACCTTCTTAAATGTCCCTTCAAGGTCTGTCGTCCAGCCTATTCCATATATTGAATAAACGTAGTCAAAATAATCTTCGGGAATGCCGCTCTCTGCTTCCATCGGCGCACAGATAAGCTTAGGATTATAACCGCTCTCCTTCAAAAGTTTTCCGGCATTATCCAATTGTTTCTGTGACAGATCCAATCCCCACAGTTCTCCTGCGCCTCTATCAGCAAGATACTTGAGAGAATGCCCGCTGCCGCAGCACAGTTCCAGGACCTTCTTCCCTGCAACATCCGAAAAGAAATGAAGCTCATCTTCCGTTACGAATTTAACTCCGTATTTTGGTAAAGCTGTCGTTCCAAACCAGAGATCAGCGTGATCTTCCCAGTATTGTTTGTTATTCGCTACGATTTGGTCTTCCATTTTCGGTTCCTGTTACTTATGTCAGCGTGATATAGCTTTCTTACTTATATTCTCTCTGCTCTGATTGTTTTCATATGTATCTTTTAAACGGGAACGGCTCTACTGTCAAGAAGATAAATCTTCATCTTCGTGTTTCCTGTATTCTTCAAGTTCGACTCTGTACAGAAGGAGCTGGTTAGCCTCTTCTTCGGTAATGTACTTCATCCTCAAGGCGGCCATTATACTAAGACGCTTGATCTCGTAATCAGTATTCTTATCCGTAAGGATCAAGGACAGCATGGCAATCTTAACGATCTTAGGATCATCGACATAATTCTCATTAGGCTTTTTCGCTGTGGGAATTCTTGTAACTTTTGCGCTAGTCATGGGACACCTCCTTTATCTTCAAGTATCAATTTCTGTTTTCACTTATAGGATAAAGGCAGGCATGCACTATAATTGTCCCATCTGTTCACACATGTTCATCAAAGAATCCATCCGGCAAGCTATCATGGGTATCAGCCATGAATTCTTCTTCGGCCTGCCCTACACTCTCATCTTCTGACAAAGGAGGATCCATAGTCTGCTCGTCATCCTTGTCGTCATTGAAATCATAACTCTGAGCAGCTGCATCACTTTCAATTGATCTTATGAGCTGATTGTTCGGATCTTGCGGATCCTTTTCGTTGTATTCAAAGAACAGTGTCTTTTTAGGAAACCACCAGACAGGGGCTTTACCAATTGCTCCGTGACGATTTTTCGCAAGGTAGATATAGGCACGTTCCACCTCATTGCTGCCACTTGAATCCGGCATCGTCTGTGAAAGCCCGCTTCCGTCAGGAGTGTTTCCACTTTGGGTGTTATAATAGCCGGGCCTGTCAACAAACATGATCGTATCCGCATCCTGCTCAATGGCACCGGAATCTCTCAAATCCGACAGCTGAGGCGTATGATCATCTTTTCTTTTAGCTGACTCTCTCGAAAGCTGTGACAGCGCGATGATTGGAATCTCCAGTTCTTTAGCCAGCAGTTTAAGTGTTCTTGAAATGGTTGCAACCTCGTCATTACGTGATCTGCCGGGCAGACCCTTCATATTAATAAGCTGAAGATAATCTACAAAAATCAGCTTTGGCGCAGTTCCTGCCGCAATAAGCTGCTGAATCAATCCCTTCATAGTTGACGGATTGATATCGGCACGGTCATAAAAGAATATCGGGTAATCTCTCAATTTGATCAATGCCTGATCGATCTGTTTTATGTCGCTGTCTGTTAATTTGGAAGAATTAATCATCTCGCTAACCGGCTTCGTCATAGCAGAAGACAACAATCTCTTTCCGATTTCCTCATTTCTCATCTCAAGAGAAAAAACTACTACCGGTTTCTGATTAGCAGCTACATTTGTTGCCATATTGATTGCCAGAGCCGTTTTACCCATGCCAGGACGCGCGCCAAGAATATGCAGGGTACCCGGACCTAATCCGCCCAGCATCTTATCAAGTAGCGGATAACCCAGTTTCACCTTGACCGAATCGCCGTCTCTTATTTCATTATTGATCTCTGTAACAGTTGACTTAAGAACATCAGACATGGAAACCAGTCCTTTGGTTTCTCCGTCCCGTTTCAACTGTGAGAAAGAAGTAATTGCATTATCCAGAATTGTTGAAGCGTAGCAATTCCCGCGAAAAACCTGATACCTGATCGTCTCAAGAGTCTTAAGTATCTTTTTTCTGTCACTTCTTTCTCTTAAAGCCGCAATGTAACTGTCCAATGCAGATTGAACCGCTAAAGTGTCTCCAATCCGGTAAACATACCTTTGACCGCCGATCTTTTCGGCTATGCCTCTTCTCTCCAATTCAGAATATACCGTTATTTGATCTATCTTGGTGCCTTCGAAAAACATCTCAAGAATAACACCATAGATGATGCTGTTCCGTTCATCAGTAAAATCTTCAGGTGTTATCTGATTCTGTATGGTGTGAAGAGCTGATTCCTTACGCATGCAGAGTGCAAGGATTGCCATCTCGACTTCGATGTCGTTATTGTATTCAACTATGAGATTATCCATGTTTTCCATTAGTCTTTCTCCTCGCAGGCACCGTATATGGGTTCATTATATGAATGGTCAAGTTCTGTTATGGGGACAACAGTTTGGTTTTGGGGACAGTTTTCAATTAGACCTTTACTTTCTGTTTCTTCATCCTTCATCGGCCATGGTTTTATCCGCAGACGAAAGCCAGCTGGCCATAGGATCCTTGCAAATGATATTCGAATAGAAAAGTCCACTTACAACAAAGCCACAGAATTCAGCAACTCTCCTTCTGTCAGTTATATCGAAATCACAGATCTTATCGACATTTACTTCGCGACAGAGTTCGTTTAATCTGCTGCAGGCATTTATTCCAGCATCGTGAGCTTCGCTCCTCTGCTTTTCCAAGATCTTCATATAAGTGTAATCAAGTTCATCTTTAGGGGTTTCAAGACTATATCGCTGCTCGTTTACGACAATTGAATAATAACCCCAAAATGCATCAATACATGCCTTTGCCTCATGACGTCCATTATCAGAAAGGGATTCAAAGAGATCCGTTATACGTTTATTTATGCTCTTACTCATATTATTGCCTCCTGTAATATCAGGATATACTTGCTGATGAACTGAATATGGATCATGGATGGACCTCGATAAGATCGGCACAACTGATGTTGAATACAGGATTTAAAGAGAAAAGATAGTCTTCCATCGTTATCTGACCGTCAATGATCTCTTCAGGTGCTTTGTTCTTATCTTCCATTGCATCCAACCTGATACCGTATTTGAATTCCAGTTCACTCTTTAATGTCCTGACCTGGCTCTTGAACCATCCCAGGTGCCTGTATTCGAGCCATTTGGGGAAACCGGTAGTGAACCACATCAATACCGGCAGAGCGATATCTGTCTCTTCAGATAGTTTTTCCCGATATTCCAATTCCCTAATACAGTCGTTATATGAATCTATACGCATCAGAAGGTCATAAATATACTCCCTTTCTGAATAATCGCGGGTTCCGCGAAGGTAATCCGAAAACAACGTAAGGTATCTCATATACATAACTCCCAATATGCAACATTCACACAAAGTTTACCCGCACCCATGTACCAAATTCACACCATCTAAATAATTAATATGTACAATGAAGATATCCTTTACAGAAAGCGGAGAATGGAGCCATGTCTACCAGCAAAAAGAAAATGATCCCGTCCATGATCCTGGATATCTTAAAAAGACGAACAGATGAAAACCACACACTGGATCAGAAGGACATACTGGATGAACTCAATAAATCGTTTGATCCACCGCTAGACCGCAAGACGGTTCGTCGCAACATCGAATACCTATTGGAGATCGGTTGTCCTATCGCATATACGGAAACTCCTCGCAGCAACGGAAACGATGTCTGGTCAGACTTCTATCTGGCAAGAGATTTCACAGAAGCCGAATTACGTTTACTGATAGATGGACTTCTGTTCTCAAATCATGTCCCCTATAAACGATGCCAGGAACTTATTGAGAAGCTTGAAGGACTCTCGAGCGAGCACTTTAAGTCTTACGTAAAACACATTAAGACTCTTCCTGATACTGAGGTTTATAACAAACAGCTCTTCTATACAATTCAGATATTGGACGAAGCCATCTCCAACGAGCGTCAGGTATCTTTCCATTATGTAAACTACGGAACTGACAAAAAGAATCACCCCAAGCTTGGAGAAGACGGTAATCCCAAAGATTACATAATCAACCCATATCAGATGGTTGCTAAAGATGGCAAATACTATCTCATCTGCAACAATGATGATTACAACATCCTATCCAACTATCGTATTGACCGTATCGCGGACATTCGAATTCTTGAAGACAAAAAGAGAAAACCGTTCTCTAAGCTTAAAGATGCCAATGGCGATCGCTTCAATCTTGGCGAATATATGAAGACTCACATAAAAATGTACGCTTCCGGTGACTGTCATGTCAGATTTAAGATCACTCCGGTAATGGTTTCAGACATTATCGATGTTTTCGGGAAAGATGTCCGATTTGAAGAAGAGACAGACAAATATGTCATCGTCTCAACAAGAGTAACAGAAAGCGCAATGATCCAGTTCGCCAAATCTTATTCTCCGGATGTTGTGATCCTGGAACCTCAAAGGCTCGTTGATGAGATGAAGGATTGGGCAAAGAAAGTTAAGAAAGCGTATGAAGGATAAAGTCATGGATAAAAGAATAAAGATAGCAAAGAGCTTCATTGATGATGAGTTTAAGACAAAGATTGAGTTAGTAAAGAATAAGAAAGTGAGTGAGATCATAGATTTAGTTATAAAAGAAAAGGCCTTTGATGGAGCTGCTATTGGCAGAAGGCGACAAAAAGAAACATTTGCAGATCGCAAAGATGTAATGTGTCAAATAGTTGAAGAGCAACTAAAGGCACTTAACAGAATTGAAGATTTTGAGAAATGGCATAAAGAAACGGTGGAGGAACTAATTAAGCATACAACTTTAGGTGTAGCTCAAAAGTTTATTAATCTGTCAGTAAAATATTTCTATTTTCTTGAGATTGGATACGATTTAGAGTGTTTTGAAAATGTATCATTCAAGGACTTTGAGAACAGCTTTCATGTTCCAATAGATTCATATATTTTGAAGTGGTTTATCTTTAATTCAAACGCAGCTGATGGCTTTGATGATTATGGAAACAAAATTGTTGCCTGGTCGAATCTATCAGACAAAGACACATATTATGATTTTCTTCAGCCAAAAATAAAGACAAAGATGAAAACCGTAAAACCTAAATTGCCAATACTTTGTATTGAAACGATTATCTGGTCAAATATAAAGGCGCTGAAAGATGCTATTGAATGGGATTTTTAATATAAATCTTTGTGATTGGAGTAATAATTTTGAATTATGAAATCACGGATATAAATGTTACTGCAGCTACCATAAGATTTAGAAACAAATCAAATGAGGATGGCAGACCAAAGAAAGGTCCGTTTTTCAACGGGACTCAAGCATGGTCATTTGAAAAGAACGACATCGAACTATTTAAGAATGCCGTTTGGCAGGGCTACTTGGATGCCAGCAGAACTTTTCATGGAATAGAAGGAACAGACAAAAACCAAGGGGCCTTCCTTAAACTGGCGAAATCAATTCAAGCTTATTTCAATGATGATAAGCCTTTTGATCATAATAGTTGGTGTAATTCGTTTATAGCAGATATTGAAAAATACAACCATTATAATGCACGATATGGCCAAGCTCAAAAGGTTGTTAATATGGCATTCAAATACCTGCTTTGCTGTGACAATATTGATGAACAAACCAGAGCTAAGTTTGATTCCTGCCACATACCGCTTGATCAGTATACTTTAGCCTGGTATTTCTTACAGGGAAGAAATTTGTTTTTGGAATGGAGTTATCTGAACCAAGAACAATATGAAACTATTTCAACCGACATCCGAACTATTCTTGGAAATGATACATTAAGATCTGAACTGCTTATATGGGAAGGAATGAAACCCAAAATCGTTAATTTAAAACGCAGATGAGCTACTTATCTCATGTTCCCTTTTTGCCCCATCCCACCCTATAAAATGTCAGTGTAAATCTTATGACTTTTATGTGGAGGTAATTGTATGTGCGAAAAAAGAATAATTAACGATTTTTCTGGTGATTATCGTTTCCTGTCCAACTTCTATCAGTGTCCTTTTGAGTATAAAGGTCTCACTTATCCTAATTCCGAAGCTGCATTCCAGGCTCAGAAGTGTGCCACTGAGGAAGATAAGATCAAGTACACCACCACGAAGAACCCTGTTGTCGCCAAGCGTATGGGTAAGAAGGAACCCGGGTTCCCAGCTAATTGGGATGAGATCTGCTATGGCATCATGAAAGATATCCTTACTGCCAAATTCACTGTTCCCGAATTAAGAGAAAAGTTAAAGGCAACCGGTGACGCAACCCTGATTGAAGGAAATCACTGGCATGATAACCGCTGGGGTAAATGTACCTGTGACAGATGTCAGAATAAGGATGGACAGAACTGGCTCGGTAAGATTCTTATGGAAGTAAGAGATTCTCTGAAATGATGGAACGTGCAAAGATAGCTAAGAATGCGTACTAAGGATAAAGAAATGAAGGATAATAAAAGAACTGTTAAATTCATAGTTAATGATTCAGAGAGATGGAGCGATTTTAGCAATGATAGGCTTGCTGAATGTATCAAACTATGTGTTGATACTCGAAATAGTCCCACAGAAGAAAATATAGATAGGTTAAATGCGCTTCAGTTGATTAAACATACAGAATTGGATGAGAATAAAAAACGCAGATTCCGCATGGCAATTGGGACATACAAGCCAGGGGATGAACTTTTAAATGATGTATTTTCAGAGATCCGCAATGTCGAATATCCATCGTTAAGACAAGTTCAAGAAGCTGTTATCATTTTGAATTCTTTATATAACACAAATCTTCAAAACGTAATAACTACTTCAAGAAATATAAAAAATCAAATTCCGAATTTATTAAGAAGGATTAATGAACGTGATCTTACTGTTATTGATGATATAACTAGGATCAACCAACAAGGTGAAGATGCTCAATTCAGTAACAAGATATATTCATTTGCTACCAAGTTTTGCAGTTTCATTAATCCCTTTTATCCTATTTTTGACAGGTTTTCATCTAACCTTTTGTTTATGATCCTAAACAGAAATGACGAACAATTTCCTTTAGAGGATTTAGGAAATTATAGGATTTTCTGCGAAAAATATGAGGTCTTCCAAAACAAATACAGTTTAGATAACAACAAAAATACGGATACTTTCTTATGGATGTACGGAAAAATCCTTGCGGCCAGTGGAGATATAGTTTTTGAAACTGTCAGCCATATTAATCAATGATCTGCCATCGTTCATACTTACCGGTATTACTATTTTTCACAGATTCCAGATAACACTGTCTGTTAAGCTCAACCAGATGTTTTACATACCAGTCTGGCGCAAACAGGCCAAACTCACGACATATCACCTGATAAACAAGCCTATTGGGTACATAGTATGGATTCTCCCAAACCACTTTATCATCTCTGCCGGACATGCGAAGAACGGCAGCCGCTACAGCAGGAGATCTGGATCCGCCTTTTGAACAACAAATATAAAGATCTGTTACTTCATCAGGCAGTTGACGAAGAAACTTTATGATAGCTCTTGCATGAGCGCCTTTGATTGCCAAGTAATATTCCGGATCTTCTACATCAGCAAAAGGCACAACACATCTTTGTTTATCCGGAAACAGCTTCAGATTCTCATTATCTCTTTCGGTACATGCAATAATAGCGCACTTACTGACAGAAATATCAAAGATTTCAGCTTTAATAGCCGGAATGGCAAGTATATGGATCGTATATTTCTTGATCTTATGTTGGCGCATAGTTAAACCAACTACTTTCCTTCTCAAATAGCCTTTTTACCATAATTATTCTTCCACATTAAATCCGGCCAATCTTAATCCTTCATTGGTAATTCCCAACGGGGCCGCTTTGGCAAGCATTTCTTCGGTCAGAATCTGGTGATAACCTGCAAGTACAAGATCAAAACTGTTATGCCCAAACTTACCCTTAAGCCAATTGCTGACAGGAATAAGCAGACGATGCATGCCGGTTAATTCTTCACGATATAATTCGACATCCATATAATTCCACCAGTTATCCGAGTATAGACCATCATCTACTGCATAACCCAGAAAACTCATATCAGAGGTATCACCACCATATACCAAGCGTTTCTTCACATACTCTTCGTGCTCATTCGGTGTTTCTTTCCAAACTTTAGGATCACGCTCCAACGGGTGATAACGATTCTTTAAGTAAACTATGTCACCGCATTTGAAAGGCACAGGAAAATTGAACCAAAGCTCGTCAAAGAAACTGCTCAACAAAAACCAACATTCATTTTCCTCTCTGGAATAATCATGCGTACAAGACAATATCTTTCCTGATCCGATCTCGCACTCAATGTCGCCATTATTCCTGGTCATCTCGCCTTCGTCAGGAAATCCACGCCTAATCTCTACAATACTGATATCTTCAGCATCTTCATTCTCCAGTATGTGTTTAATACAGTTATCCCAGCTTGAGAAAACACCTTCGTAAAAGTCCCCACCATATCCGTATCTTAATGATGTATAGTAGCTTTTGTACGAATACAGCCAGCCACCTGAATTATCCTTGAACTCAGTAATAAACTGATCCTCCATAGCCATATAATCTGCAAGCAGTTTGTGGATCTGTTCGCCACGGAAGGGACTCCACTTTCCGCAATTATTTATCTTAATATCCGGCATGTTATCAATGATCCACTGCCACGCCTCATGCTTCTCTTTCAGCGTTACACTCTGGCACTGCGAGACAAGCCATGCAGCCTCTAATGCATTGTACTCATATCCAATCTCCTTATGGTATTCACGAATATCTTTGGAATTAATAAAACTTGTAAAATCCATTGTTGCCCTCTTGGGAAGTATTAGTCATGCCATTCTTATTTCCTGATGATAAAGGTCAACCCACAGGGCAAAATCTACAGGGTTATCGTATATCCTATATCCTGCAACATCACCTTCAGAAGGTTCTTCTGTTTTACCATCTCTAAATTTCACGCTTACATCGCTGTTATTCATAGAGATCATCTCCACCAGATACTCCACACCATTGGATTTGCGCGATGTGATCTTTGAGGGGTGAGAGAATCTAACGCTGTCTCTGCTGCAGGAACCTGAAAGCAATTCGGCACTGAAACAGATATTCTGAAGGTTCTGAGGATCCAATTCCCAATTATGGTTTGAGAAGAAATGTGTAAGATAATAACGGTATTCGTATTCATCCGAAATAATTGAGTACTCGATACAAGTGGCGTCGCCGTAATTTTGAGTTTTATCTATTTCAAGAAGTATATCTATCATCCTGTCATAGACCTCAAATTCTGCAATATCAACTGGAACTGGTTCTTCGTTTTTGCGTCTGACCGTTCTTCCGGCAATTTTAGTAAGAGAAATCATGACGGTAGAAAAATCATCACTAAGATATTTTTTCCGTCCATTCTTTTTAAATTGTAGACAGTTACTGATCCACTTTTGGTTTATATCATTGAGGTCTTTTCCTTTCAAATCAATCTCAAGGACCATTCCTTCGGAAAGTTCATACAGTTCTGATATATCAGGAAAACTAATCTCATCTTCATTAATCAAGGGAAACTTTTTCCTGATTTTACTTATGCATTCGTTCTTATCAAACTGTTCCCTCGAATAAACACGATCGCCAATATAGATATATTTTTTTATCGGATCAAATTCTGAAGATATAAGTCTGATCAGACAAAATGATTTTGAATCTTTAATTGTCCTTTCGGTCTTTATAACAGCATATTCACGCATTGACGTGATCTTGTGAAGCACCTGCTTTGTGGTTCTGTATACTTTAATCATCATAACAATCACCATCCCCATCCAAAGAAGTGATGCGCATCGTGATCTGTATCTTTCGCACCTTCGACGAACTTATCTACAGCGGCACTAAGCACTGCTTTCGCCTGAGAATCACTGCACCATCCATCGCTGCTATCGTAAAACCACTGTTCGTCCTTGTAATACAAATACAGCCATCGAGCTTCCAGATCAGGACTGTGCCACTTGATAGCAAGATTTCCATATTTTGTCTTTATGTCATCAATAACCACCGTACGGTAATAATCCTCAAACGGTCGTTCATCTCTACTGCTTCTTCCCATAGAATGGAGCGAGCCAGATTCATCATCGAAATATAAATCCATTATGTAGCCGTTATAGATTAGATCCATTAATTCTTTGTCATCTTCAAACAGATCCACCGCTTGCGAATCTGACAAAAGCAAGACTTTTCCGCCGTGTCCGGTAACTTCATCGCAAGCTATCCATAATGATCGGCGGATTTCTTCGGTTAATACGATGCGTACTATCTTATCAATAACCAAAAACTCCACATCCTGAAACTTAGCTCTAACATCAGTCTCCCCTACAGGCAGCGAATCAGCTGTGACATAAAAACAGTCCATACCATTGGCATCTTCAAGAGAATGTAGATATCTTTTAGATGTCTTTGTCAGAATGTCGAGATATTCCTCTTTGTATGTATACAGATACAAGAGTCGGTATTCTTTTTTCATTTGAATCAACATTTTTAAATCTTCAAGCGACCGTTGTTCTTTAGCTTCTCTTTCAATATAGAGACTATCTCCGCTTGTTATCAAACCACCTGTTAGTTCTCCGAACTTCAAAACGAAGTCCTCGCCTAATGGCCAGTGGCCGCCTTCAACATAAAAACTGTTGCCCCTGGTAAGATATTTATCCGTGGTGGCCGTATCGATCAGATCATCGTCTTTGCCAAGAATCAGATATACATTTTCGGTAGTCTCGCCACGCGTGTCCCAACAGATGTCTTTCTCTGTGATATTCTCAATAAGAGACTTATATTCGTAATCAGGATAAAGGTCTGTCCAATATCTTGATGCGGGATACATGGGATTAATCAGTATTGTTTTCGTGCCTGTCGCTCTGCCGATAATAAGAGCAAACAAACCGCCGAATCCATGACCTACAATCAGGTCAAACTTGCTATTCATCATTCTGATAAGGAATTCCCCAGGATGCTCCTTCGGATCAGATCCATGCGAATATATGCAGTCTTCTGAGTAGTATTTCAATAGTTCTTTATAATATAGATTCTCCGATTCGTCATTAATGTCACAAAGATTAAGGATATTCATTTTTCTTCACCTCCAATTCTCATCGACTCCATCATCTATCCAAATAGCACTTATAATGTTCGCTGTAATCGTATCTGATAATTGGTTCTTCAGTCAGACCAAAAGCATTTCTGATCTGCAAAATATAGTCCCTCCCAATATTCGGATTCAGATATATGATGGGTGTTCCATCTTTTTTATATTCAACTCTTCCACGCGGATAGTAATCAAATGGTTTTTTGCTTCCGGCAGGTCTTAAATAAGCCCACAAAAGTTTGTGATTGTAATTATCTCCAGATTTGGAAACACCATATATATCTCCTTCCTCATACTGATATACCTTCAATTCACCTTCAACTATCCAGAAAACACCTCTCATAAAACCTCTTATTTCTTGATCGTGATTACCTCAAGACCTTTCTCTTTTGCATACCAGATAGTTCTTTTTGTTCCGCCGGGTGCTCCGGTATATACACCGATGAGCCTCGATGAATGATCGACCATCCAGTAATCCCTGTCGAGAAATGACTGTCTTCCTGGTGTCTTGCCTACATATACGATTTTGTCTGAACCCATAAGGAGCTTTGCATATCTCTTCTTCCACTCAGGATCCCATTCTTTTTCCATGCCGTTCCATGCACTGGCAGAAATGAGATGTATATTCCTGTTTTCCTTCCTGAGCTTTATAACTATCTCTGCAGCCCAGATATCCACACCTCTTTGCATACCTGTGATGAAATCCGTATAGCCGTCATCAACAGCTTTTCTGATCTGTTCTTCGAGCCAAGCAATTACCTTTTCCTCGCTCATTTCAAGTCTTTCAGGTCTGTGTCCCGTAAAGGAACAAGCATGCTTTATATCAATCTCCATTTTCTTCCTCTCAACTATTTCTTTATTCTTGCTTTGATTATAGAAAACATTATGGGATAGAAATGTCCCTATGGACTTGGACTATACCCGGTCGCTTATCATACGGCAAAGCCGAATCTCCGCACATTCCCGTCATACGGTGAGATGTTGGGCGCGACGATATCTTCCGGAGCAAGCATTCTGATGTCATCATCAGTAACGTCACAGACATTCATGTTCGCGAGCCTGTTGCACTGCTCCATATGGGCGTTCTCAATCAGATTTCTTACATATCTTCCGTTACCGAAATCATCGTTCTTTCTCGCGCTGTCAAAAATCCCAGTGAGCTTTGCCCTCGCTTCAGGTGCGAGATACAATCCGTCATCTTTTGCGATAAGCTCGGCAATCCTGCAAAGATCAGTTGTCGCGTAATCAGGGAAATGAACGTGGAATGCAATCCTCGAGCGAAGGCCGGGGTTTTTCTGCATGAACTTCTCCATCTTGTCCGGGTATCCCGCGAAGATTACGACCATGTTGTCCCTGTTATTTTCCATCTCCTGGACAATGGTGCTTATCGCTTCATCTCCGTACATACCGTCCCTGTCGTCAACAAGCGAATATGCTTCATCAATAAAGAGCACGCTGCCTTCCGCTTCTTTGAACCTCTTCTTGACGAGCGGCGCCGTGTGTCCGACATATTGTCCTACAAGGTCAGCTCTACCGACCTCATAAAGATCGCCTTTCGAAAGCAGACCATTGTCCTTCATTATCTGTGCGAAAAGCCTCGCGACTGTCGTTTTCGCTGTTCCGGGATTTCCGGTGAACACCATGTGCATCGCAGGTCTTTTCGAGGTCATGCCCCTGTCCTTGTAAAGCTTCTGCATCTTATAGTAGTTGAGTGCCTTCTCGATTGTTTGCTTTGCCTCAGAAAGTCCGATGAGACTGTTCAGCTTATCGATAGCTCTGCCTTTGGGTTCTTCTTTCCTCACCTGATCCGCGACAGCGGCAGTATCCTTATACTGTGGATATATGTTCGTCTTGAGCTTTTCCCCATACCAGGCATCAAAAATCTTATTGAGATTCGCTGCCGTGTATCCTTTTCCTTCATCGCTCACCATTCCGGTAAGTTTTTTGTCGGGCCGGATCTTTTTCTCCGAAGCAAGCTTCTTAAGATAATCTCTTGCCGAATCAGCGAAAACGATATCCTCCTTCAGCTCAACCATGGAGATACTTCCACGGCTTGCGAATTCATCGATAAATGCATTTTTTGCCTCAGAGTTATCTGCATTCAGAAGTATTACCGTCAGGACATCGTTCCTGTGCTCAAGAGCCATCCTGCAGATCGCGCTAATGTTTTCCATTCCCGAAGACTCTGCAAACATGCCGACTCTGCCTGTACCGCCATGCCAGTCAATAACGATCGTTCCACCGGCACATGACTTATACAAAGCCTCCCATCCTATAGAAGGCAAAGGGCTGCTATCCCCCCAGTCGATAAGGACATATCTTCTGCTCTTAACCCTTTTGTTCTGATAAAGAGCAGAGATGAGACGGGAATAAATCTGCTTCTTTTTATCGTCATCATCGTCCCTGACATTTACCATATAGTGTACGGGATGACCATCTGCACGTGACTTCGCTTTACCTTTATAAATCCTTTCGATCTCGGGAATGAGCGTATCGCCGACAAGGTCATTTTTGGCACCTTCAATAAGTGCTTCCTTCTCCGAAACTTCATCGGCCATAACCTCGTCGTAAGCCATATGGCAACATCTTCCGAGGCACTCGATTTCAAAGTGCTCCAGGACAGCATCACAGTCATCGATATAACCATTATTATCAGCTTGGCTCAGGTAAGAAAAAATATTGTGAAATGAAGCTTCCTCTATTTCGGTCTTTCCCAGTTCAAGGCGGGTCATGCCGGCATACTTGCCGATCAGATTCCCGATATTCATTCCGGGCTTTACGGTTATTACACCCAGATGAGCGACTTCACCATAAGTGATCCGGCTGAGAAAAACATAGCTTTCCTCTTTGAGCTTAAATAACTCCTCACTGGCTTCACTGATCACATTTTCAAAAGCCCGGCAGCATTTTATGTCATGCTCATCCGGAACTAATTTATCAAAGTTCTTCAGTACGGCATGAATCCTGTAAAAGTACATATAATCAACCTCCATATCACTTCTTATGCTTCGAGTATAAACAGTAACATGTGCTAAAAATGTCTCATGTATAAAACAAAAGCGATGCGGCAGATCAGTCCGTTTATTTCCATGCTGTCTATGTGAAAGTATTCCTGGGTGTTACCTACACGACATAGGCGGTTACCTCTAGTCTCCTTTGGAAAAAGGTCGAGGAGGTGGTGCTGATGAGCGATTATGAAATTCTGATAGTGGTCCTGACCACTATTGCAATAGTAGTAACTTTGATCATTGAGTACATAAAAAATGACCGCCCCCGGCCAAGGTTGCGGTCATCTATTGATCAAACACTGAGGTAACCGTCTGGTAGGTAACACCTCTTATGTATTCATTATACTCCGGCCAAACTAATTGAGAAGATTGCAAAGTTCTTTTTATTCTTTGCGCTTAAACTTCTCGCCTTCATAAACCCGTATAGGATTCCCCCTCACTATCTCCGTATGCTTCTGCCATGCATTATTCAAAGCATCAGCATTTTTGTCTTCCTGCTTTGCTTCGAGGATGCTCTCGTAAAAATATACCGCTGGTTATAGTGGACAACTTTTGGAAATGCAATACCAAAATCTGATCACCAGTTGAGTTCATCGAAAATGTAAGCGAGATCGGCAAAGGCCTTCCTGATCAACTCTTTTTCTTTTTTATTTAATGCTTGCCAATCGTCACCAGAACCGTCTTCACTCATAAGTTTTGCCAGTTCATCAAATTCATCAGCAGTATTGTTTACGAGGTCATGCCACTTCTTGGAATACATGGCTGTTTCTTCATCTGTCAAATCCTGCATCTTGGAATAATCACCTTCGAAAACAGTATTTCCGATAGCCGGCGTATTCTTAATGAAGAACCTCAGATAATCCCTGATGATTACAGCCAGATAAAGATCGGTCATCCAATGAATATCCCAGGAGATATTCACGATCTCAAAATCGGTATAAGAGCCCTTCTTATGCTGCTTCACCTTTCCAAGCTTCAGGTGACGGAGCTTGTAGTCGTGAATTGCATCCTTAATTCTCCAGAAAGGGTGCTTAATATTCCCAAGAACATCGCTCAATAATGTGTTTCTCATAATCATCACCTGCTTCTCAAATCGCTTAAACCATGTTTCTTAAGCTCATTTTAAGAAGGATGATGTACTAAAATTGTCTCATGCAAAAAGTAAGCGGGTATCAGGATCCGATATGCTTCTCTACCCATTTCTTTAGGTCTTCGTCATCTTTCTCGCTTGCAGCAATACCCATGATAATATCCACAAATTCTTCATTCGAAGCATTCACGTGATAACCGTTGATCTCAAGCAATGTAAGCAGAACAAGTGCTCCGATACGCTTGTTTCCGTCTCTGAATGAGTGATTCTTTATAAGTCCATAAGCAAGCCGGATGATCTTATCTTTAGTTTCCGGATACAGTTCCTCCCCGCCAAATGTCTGGAAAGGTGCCTGCAAAGCGGAATCAAGCATGCCTTCATTAAGTACGCCCAAAGCCCCGCCATAGCGCTCGTATATAGCTTCGTGGAGCATAATTATCTGATCCTTAGTAAGCGTAATCATTTTGCAAGCTCCTTGAATGCTTCATCAAATTCATCCATCAGTTTTTCAGCTGCGGCAAGGAGTTCGCCGTCACTTATAATTTCATGCTGCTTAATATCTTCATTCATGATTAACTTTCTCCCACGCTTTCAAAACTTCCTCAGCACTCAAGCCGTCAAACGATTCATGGTGAAAAACATCCCAGAAGGCCCTGGCCTTATCTTCATCGCCATTAAGTTCTTTGCTTATTTTTACCAAAAGGTCATCGCTGTCCCTAAGTTCGTCTTCACTGACAGATCTGATCCTGTACAAAGGCGACAAAGGCGGTTCATAACTGTGCAGTTCAGCTTCCTTATAGAACCTCTTGTGCTTCAACGCCTCCAGTCTCCATTCATCCGTGTAGGGCATCTTGAAAAGGATCTGCGGCATGCAGCAATCGTACTGGGCGTGAGCCTCTGTTACCATGGCATGGAACGAAGGACCAAAAGGATAGCAATCGATATTAACTATGTCTCCGGGCTTATACGGAGTAGGCAGATTCAGGTCAAGAAATCCGCCAAAGAAATTCCTGTCACTTTCAAGTGCAGAATAATACTCGTAACCGTTCTTCTCCTTCTTCAGATTTAATTTCTCAAACCAGCAGACTTCGCCGTTGTAAATATAGTAGTCGTATCTGAAGGTTTCCCATGCTCCGTTATCACGAAGATTCCATACTTCCAATTTGTACCACGTTGCGATCGGATAGCCTTCTTCGGGCTCTTCGTCATCATCGTCAGCAAAAATCTCTTTATCAAATTCTTCTTCGCGCCTAATGTATTCCATAACATCTTTCATTGACTTGAACACACCTAAAGGTTGAGACTTCACGAAATAAATTTGCGGATCATACCACTCATTGAAAAGACAATATATTCGTTCTTCTTCATAAAGATCGTTGTATTTTAGATCAAACTCAGCATTTCGTATTGCTGCACAGCAGTCATCAAAACAGATTCCGAAATCCCCTATCACATCACAAATCGTTTGCTTAATATGTTCAAAGTCAGCACTTTCAGACATCAGCTTCGATACATTGGTAAATGAATCATACTTTATGCTGTTTTTCTTGCGAAGGCTTACAAGCATATCTATCTTAGACTTCAAAGATACAGGAGCTTTGCATATGATCTCCGCTATATATGATTCACTGAAAGTGCCATCTGCAGTATTAAAAGCAATCATCTCCTCGCTAAAACCACACTTTCGTAAGACATCCCTTTCATCTTCATTTGTCCATCCGTGGCATTCAATGACATAAGGTTTGAGGTCATCAATCTTTTCTATCTCAACACAAGTTCCTAAAGGAATGTGATACAGTCTGCACTTCTTATTCAGGGCCAAAAGAAGAAGCATGTTAATGAAGACCTCTTCGCTCTCTCCGTCCCAAACTGCGATCATGCGGTCGCAGTCTTTCAGCATCTTTACATTCGTTGACAATGCGTATTTGATGCGCGCCATAGGATAGCGATGTTTTGGCGGAACATACCGAATAACACTGACCTTCTCATATTGCTTGTTTTTGCAGCGTCCGTATACACGGTGATCGAAATCAGAATCACCAAGCAGTATCTCGTCGCCATTACTCATGAGAGTCCCGACGTCTTCCCAGAATGCCTTGGGGAATTCCCTGTAATGTATTCCGTTTGTTCCGCAGATATATGTGATCATCAGTCTGTCTCCTTTATTTAATTTCCTTGATCCTGCTGAACAAAAGCGAAAACTTCTCCCAATCAAGATCTCTGTGATAATGCCCGAAATACCAGTGTTTGAATTTCAATCCGTGCTCAGTAATCAGCGAATCAAGAAATTCAGTCAGCTTGTTGCCGGATCTGTCGACAACAGCGGCCATGTTATTGGCCGGAAGTCTGGAAATATCGCTGCTATAGACAGCGCTTATATTCTTACCGATATAGCCTTCAGGAGCGCAATGAGTCAGTACGATATCGACTTCGAAATTAACATTTGCAAGGTTCTTCAATGCTTCCTCATATTCTTCATCAGACGGCATCTCACGTGCCCACCAGGATGCACCTTCCTTGCGGTATTCCTTATCAGTGGATTCGGCTCCGCCCATGGTAAAGAATGTAGTCCCGAAAATGTTATAGACCTGACCTCTCATTAGATGAATGACACGATCGGATATCTTATGAACCTTTCCACCGTTCCACTCTTCTACAGGATACTTGTCCAATAGATCATGATTCTCGTGATTGCCGTCAATGAACAGTGTAGTAAATGATCTTTGGTTATATACTTTGAGCACGTATCTGTCCTGTTCAGCACCATCCCAGATTCCTCCGAAATCACCAACAATAATCAGGAAATCATAATGGTCCGACATGTATTTCTGTTCCGGGAAATTAGTAGTATTTAACTTCTCCCAGTCTGTTGTTCCATGAGTGTCACCGGTTATGTAAAACATATCGATCACAAACCTCCTGTAATTCACCTTACAGGTTCATTATAGGAAGTGTGATGCACCAATTTAGGAACATTAAAATACCCGGCAATGATGCCGGGCAAAGAGTTCTTCAAACTTAATCATTTTGCATACATCCAAACTGTTGCTTTCGCTGTGCTTGCCTGTTATTAACTGACATTAATCAAAAAACACAACCGAATCATCATCACAATAAAGTTGCATCAGCAGACCATTTATATATGCACGGTCTATCGAACCTAATTGATCCTCAATTTCTCCAGCCGTAGATTCACGTGTACCCTTTTTCCAAGTAACATATGCTACATGCTCCACTTCAGTAAGGTCATCTTCATATGAATAAAGAAGTATGCTTCGATTGTAATCAGAATCCGTCCATTCCGAATCCGCTTCAAAGTATCTTTTCCATTCTTTATCAGTAGGGTGAAGGTAAACTAAGTTTTCTTTTTCTGAGTCACCAAAAATAACCAGACCATTCAAGGATGTCTCATATTCTTTACCATCAACAAAGTATTTAGACATAAATATTCCTCTCATATTCCTATGTTGTTTATATTTTTAACTCTTTTTTAATCTGCGATATATATTCCTTGCTAGTCATAGCATATTTAGAAGGCGGCGAAAAATGAGAGATTCTAACGACTTTGTAAGCACAACTGATATCAGGATTGTAAGCTATCATATTATATGCATTTTCTCCGAACACAAAAATAGTCAGATCTTCATCAAAGCATCCAAGTTCTTCCTTTAATGCATCAACATTTCTTTTATAAATCTGAGGATTCTTAGCCATTTCTATTTTCACTAGATTTGATTTTGCTGTCTTAAACACCTCATGACATTCTAAGTCTTTGTATTTGATTAAATCAGTAACATAACACCCCTCATATTTTGAGCCTTCAAATGCAGCCCTAAGGTTTGCATCTCCTTTACTACCAGACTTATGAAAACTCAACCATTTACCAGGTGCTTCATCAGATGGATTAAGTGCAACAAACACACAATTTGTTTTAACTTTTTCCCAATTAATCTTATCCTTAGGAAGATTATCGTCCCATAGCATCCAACTAGACAGCATATTGTATTTGCTTAATATGTTTTCACGATCCTTATTAGTCATATTCTCCTCCTCACCACCACGGCTCAGTCAGATCCCGTGTTTCTGTAACTTCAATGTCTTCTTTCTTTATCACCTTGATCTTATCTACATTGCTCAGATCGTCATCTTCCTTGCAAAGCCTCTCCAATAATCATGTAGGCCCGAACGCTTTCATATCAAGTCTTTATTTCATCCCAACTCTGCAAACAATGGCCATATACCCAGAGAGCCTGGTCCTGATCTCGACTAAGGAATCGCCCTTCTGGATAATGAGGAAGTTCATGGTTTAGAACAAGCATAATATATTCTTTATACATGCACATTACAGAGTCGATATCGTACTTGTTTGGCAATACTCCAAGTTTTATCTCACCAGGTGAACAATGGTATTCCAATGCCAACACGGCTTTATGGACATACTGATCGTAAATAGGTACTTTCCCGGAAGATAGAAAATACATTGAATTAATGATCTGTACTGCTCCAAAACCTTTTCCCGGTAGCTCAGTCTTTACAAGTTTAGAATATAGCTCGCGAATACAAGAAAATAAACTATACCTATAAAAAGATTCGGATTCCAGATCGTAGTTTTTTAAAGAAGAACCCTCATACAAGCTTTTTGCTTTATCACAGTACATTTCAATATCTTTATTCTTATAGTGATAATACCGGTAATCAATGTCACCATTTACCTTCGGTTTTGTACCAAGTTTCCAAGCGATAGCATTGACATTATAAATGCCTTTTTCCAAATCTTTTTCTATTATGTCTTCATCTGATTTTTCAGTCGTATTCAAGTCCAAAGGAATTCCATATTCTTTTTTGATGTCCTTTGAAATCTGATTCTTATAGTAAAACTGGCTATAAAACTGATTAAACGATTCCGGTTTGATTACTGTCATCATTGCATCCTCCGGTGTATTACTCAAACTCAATATGTCCGTATGCAATCATCTTAACCGACTTCTTCTCACCTTCAACAGTGCGGTTGTAGTGATAACCGTCATCGTCGATCTCAATTTCTCTGAACACATTATGGTTTACGAGCATTGCCGGACTAATTAAGTTGTTGATCGTGCCTGCATGTCTGTAAATTCTTTCAGCATAGCCGCTCAGCTCACCCCAGCCAATCTGGTTATCAAGCAAATACTTAACGTGTGCAAGATTAGCGGGGTAAGATTTTCTGCGTATTTCACTAAACCGGGGATCATTACGTTCGACGCTATAAAAAGATTTTTCTGCCATGCCAACCAACTTAAGTCCGTGATCCTGCTTGAATATCGAGATAGAATAGATCCTGTCTTCATCAACATCAGTGATATTGTCGGCCACCGGACCTTCGTAGGTTACATACCATGTATATTCATCTCCTGCAAAAGATTCAATGTCTTCATAAAGGTCAATTCTCTCATAACCAAAGCAAGAGTAATCGACTATACCAAACTTCTTGTCTCTGTTAAATCTGTCTGTACCTGAGTTAATCTGAGAAACCAATGAAGATTTAACAGCGGCATCTGTCAACTCGCTAGTAGCGAAGCTTTCCATCGTCTCTGCATCACGTCTCATAATACTGCTGGTTTCCCTCGGAAGACTTTCGCTCATGACGTGCAATCCCCTGTCAGCGCGATTGCTGATTTTGATTTCCACAGGATTACCGTCAGCTCTTTTTAATCTTCTCTTATCAATCAATTTGAATACAGGCTTATTAACCGTAAGGATCCTTAAATTAGGTAGAGAATAAAGTGCTTCAACATTCTCAACTGAGTATTCATGGATCGATAACCTGTTCAGATTCCCAAGTCCCCTGAGAAAGTTCAGATCAGTTATTCCGGTCATGTCCAGAGCGAGAATTCTCAGATCAGACAGCTCTGATATAACGCCCGGATCACCTATCTCATTATGAGAAATCACCAATTCGTTCAGTTCATTATAAGAAGAGAGGAACGAGAAATCCTTTATTCCGTTTCTGCGGAAAACAGCCCTTCTGATTCCGGTCAATTCTCTGTAAGTATACTGTCTGTTCAGGTCGATATTGTCCAGATGGAGCAGTCCAAATCTTTCTGTTTTCTTGATCTGTTCCTGATATTCAATATCCTGATTCTCATCAGTATAAGCATACCTGATGAGATGCGCTCTTTCCCTGATTTCTTCCCTGAGATAATCGGGATCAAGAATAACGGCATACTCACCATACCTCATGGCCCAGTCGATAATGTCCTTCTCACTGCTCTTTACCTGAACGATAAGACGGTTAGAGGTGTGGTGCGCAGGTTCGATCTTTATTTCTGTTCCGAAAGAATCAATGACCTCGCCTAAAACAGACTTATCAATCTCAAGTCTCACCTTTACGGTCTCACCGACATTCATATAGCAGTGCTCAACGATATACTCATTAGAACGCAAGGCAGCATTAATCCTTGCCGCAGAATGCGCAGACTTTTCTTCAAGTATAACTAAACCGGTGATCCTGTCGATACGATACCTCTTGATAACATTAGAGTCCTTCTCACCGCACAACAGATAGTAGTTACCGTCAGATACAACGACTCTGTAAGGACTTACCTTAACAGGTTCGTCGCCAACGGGGTGAAGATTCTTGTCGGTATCAAACACATTGTTATAGAAGGTTACCATCCTCTGCCTGTGGATGGCTTCATTGATGTCACCAAGTATCGTAAAGAAATCCTTCCTGACGGGAACATTCTTCTCATTGATCTTAGTATGGAACTCAAAGATTCCGCTGTACTGGTTATGACTGAGCTTTACAAGCTTTTTGGTAATCTCTTCGGCACTGGACTTATCGACATGCTTTGAGAACTGAACAGCATCCATCAGGAACATCAGCTCTTCGTCAGTGAAATCATCTTCATAACAGAACTCTAACCAGTAATCCTTGAGTATGGGCGAATCGCCTCTCGGAATAATTGTATAGTGAAGACGAGTATTCTCGTCAATCCAGTCGCCGTCTTCATCCTTTCCGTACTTTTCAATAAGTCTATTTAGTGCACGTGATACGGTTCTGCGGTCACAATCATTTTCAGGATCTTCTTTGAGCCTTCTTAAAATCTCGGCCTGGCCGATCGGCTTATCTTTAGTCGCATATTTCTTAATGATATCAAAAACAAGATCTATACATTTATTATGCTTAATCATCTGTCTAACCCTCCATTTCCAATAGAAGTATCGCTTATTCCTGCCCAGATATTAGCATGCAGCAAAAACAAATTAAAGGGATAGATGTGACAGATTTGTCACATCTCGAAAAGTTGTCCTCATATCGAGATTTAATCACCAACGTCCAAAACACACTGAAAGTGAATGTTTGCCTTTAGCAGTGCATCGTTGCCGGGATCATGCTTAAAGTAATCCGACGTTACTTCGCAAACAGGCGTTCCGGGGATCTGTTTCCCCAGTTCAACGATCCGTTTGCCTGTATAAATCTCGATCTTCTCCCACTGCTCCATGGTGCCCTCGTAGTAGACATCCTCCAAAGAAACACAGCCGGCAGAGACGTCACGGCCGATCTTTTTCACATTCTTCGGAATGGTAAGTCTTTTAATGTTGGTACAACCTTTGAAGGCGGCATCGGGAATGCCCCATACACCAGAATGAAGAATAATGTCTGTAACTTTATCATTACCCTGGAATACCTCAGGCTTAAAGCCCGCAACATCAACTTCGTTTCCCCATTTGTTAATACCCTTTTGGGGGAGCTTTATCACTTCAGACGCTGTATCACCCAGCGTTATTACATACATAGGTGCACGTCTCATAACGCCCGAGATATATGTATATCCGCAGTATCCGAAGGTTAAATCCTTTGCTTCTTCGGCAGTCTTAATTACTTTAATATAATCTTTATATAACACAGCATTGCCCTCCCTTCTGTCTCTATAATTTCATCTTACAGAGGGAGATGCGACAAAAAGAGTACATTACTTCTATTTGTTCAGCGGACAAGAATCAAGCCACTTGATCAGATCTTCATCACATCTTATACGGCTGATGCATACAGAAAGTAAATGGGCGTCCCGGTGGTTTTCTTATGACTAAAAGGTCAATATAAAAGCACCTTAATCGTAACGACTAAAGTGCTTTGATCATTTACTGTATTTATCCGCAATTCCGGACGCTGCGTAACTGTCCGGCTTGATAAGACAGACATAACCCTGACTCGTTACCCAGCTGACGACTTCTTTGATAAGTACGCTCGTTTTACCTGATCTTCCTATGTCACAGTGAATCTGGAAAGAAACATTCAAGTCTTCGAGCAGCATGTCTTTTTCCATAAACAACTCTTCCAGATTATCGAGAAGGGCATGTGCTATAAAAAGGCTTCTGCCTGTCTCTTCATTGATCTTCTGCTTAAGGTTGGTGATAAGACGGATGAACTCAATGTTATAAAAGTACGTTCCGCCATTGCCCTTCTTATGTATGGCGATTACTTCAACCATCTTTGTCCTGTCGAAATTCTGGCTGTCTGTTCCGACAGTTATCTCGTAACTGCTTGTCTTGTCCGACATGATGATGTCGAAAATCCTTTTCGCTATGTCAGGAACGTTAATAATTTGTCCCTGAGCTGTCTTAAACATGATTCTGTCTCCTTCCTTTGTTATTATTTGGCGTCGACACCCGGAATTGAACCGGGACGCCGGAATGAACCGGTTACTCACGGTTTAGCAAACCGCTGCCTTACCAGTTAGGCTTATATCGACATTTGGCGCCGTGTGAGAGATTCGAACTCCCAGACCGCTCTCGCGGCCAACAGTTTTCAAGACTGCCCCTCCTCCCCACTAAGGTAACACGGCAGATATATTGGTTGTCCCTGTACGATTCGAACGTACACTAAAGGCGTCAGAAGCATTGGTTGGAAAGGAGAGACTCGAACTCTCGACCACCGCTTTATAAGAACGGCACTCTAACCGGCTGAGTTACTTTCCAGTGTCTGGTCGTAGCTGATAGAATCGAACTATCGTTACCCGCATATCAGGCGGATTTCCTGCCATTGAAAGAAGCTACGATATGGTGCCGTCTGAGGGTATCGAACCCACTCGAAGTCTCTGACTGACAGATTTACAGTCTGTCCCGCCTCCTTAACGGATTACGACGGCATTTTGGGTGGAACACCGGGAATCAAACCCGAACCAGCAGTGCCACAAACTGCCGTGCTGTCATTACACTATGAACCACATATTGGTTGCGGAGCCGAGAGTCGAACTCGAGAGGTCGAGCTTATGAGGCTCGCATGGTCACCGTGCCTCTCCGCAATATTGGAGCTTCCCGTGAGATTCGAACTCACAATCTGCTGCTTACAAGGCAGCTGCCGTACCGTTGGGCCAGAGAAGCATACTTGGTGCCTGACAAGGGCCTCGAACCCTCATAAAACTGATTTTGAATCAGCCATGTCTGCCTATTGCATCAATCAGGCATTACTACAGACGACGCAGTCGCGATCTGCTTTTCGGCTACTTGTTTTCATGTACTGCACCGTTTCGGTGTTTTCCCTACTTCCTTTTGCCTATCATCTGTTGTTGGCACTCCCACAACGACTTGAACGCTGATACCCGGTTTAGAAGACCGGTGCACTTTCCGGTTGTGCTATAGGAGTGTATTGGTGCGCCAGCCCGGATTCGAACCGGGAATGTCACGGGGCTTAAACCCGCCGTATATGCCGTTCTACTACAAGCGCATTTGGTACCTCCGGTGGGAGTCGAACCCACAAAAGACACGGATCCTTAGTCCGTCGCATATGCCATTCTGCTACGAAGGTATGTTGGTATCCCCGACAGGATTTGAACCTGCAATGTACCGGTTCTGAGCCGGATGCGTCTGCCGCTTCCGCCACGAGGATATTTCTGGTCAGAGTAGAAGGAGTCGAACCCTCGCCACGTGGTCCCAGGCCACGGATACTTCCGTTATATGACACCCTGATGTTGAAACAGGCCGTTATCCTATTATCAGAAGAAACCTAAAAACAACCTGTTTCAATGCGGATCTTTAAGACTGAACAGACCAGTCTTTGGCGACCTCAAGGGGAGTTGAACCCCTATCTCCGGCGCGACAAGCCGGCATAATTGCCGTTATACGATGAGGCCATTTGGTGGATGTGACAGGCATCGAACCTGCGACCTTCAGATTAAGAGTCTGCTACTCTGCCAACTGAGTTACACATCCATGTTGGTGGACCCAAAGAGACTCGAACTCTTATCGCCCGGATTAAAGGTCCGGCGTGTTACCGTTACACTACAGATCCATGGTGGACGGTGTTGGTTTCGATCCAACCTCCCTTGGGCTTCAACCAAGCGCTTTCACCAGATTAGCTAACCATCCGTTCTTGGGATAACAAGAAAGGCTTTGGTACCTTTTATGCCATCCCCAGACTTTTCGCAAAGAGTGCCTGTTTCTTTGCGAAAAACCTGTACTGGCACCCTTGGAAGGATTTGAACCTTCAACCTCCCGGTTAACGGCCGGATGCTCTACCTGTTGAGCTACAAAGGTGTGTGAGAAATTAAGTTTTCAAGGTGCATGAGCGATAAAAAAGGACCGCTCGAATTTTTCTTTTCGGGCGATCCTGATATCATTCTTCAAAATTGTTTGTGCCTAAACAAAAGTAAGATTAACATCGTAATCGCCCAATGCTGCCAATGCTCTTCAAATAGCTGTGATCGTTATCCAGGAGGGATATCAGGGCAAAAGAACATACTGAACCAAACGCCGAAATGACGGGCGTTCTGAGATTCATTAATGATTTCTGTCTCATAGATGCAGTTTGCATTGTTCTTTTCCTTTCACTTTATTCAAAGATTCCGAAAATAAAAAAGAAGTGCTGAACGATCCGGACCTGCAATTATCAGGTCGGATGTCGGACAGGCACTTCCTTCATCGCCGATAAGATAACACAACAAAAACTGACGCGCAACCCCTTTTTTGAAAATTCCTGAAATTTACTAAGCTCAATATTCACAAGGGTTTCGGGCTCTATATTATTAATATTTTGAAGATATATTTTGTGCCGTAAAAAGATGCAAAAAACAGAAAATATATGCGAGATGATTATGATAAGTGTTAGTTTGGAATATGCTGGCCTTCACTTTCTAGCAAGTAAGCAATTATATTGAATCCTCAATATAAATTGAGATAAAATTATATAAAGATTATCATGGAGATTTAGCCTTGAACAATTTGATTTCGTTAAATGAATACCCTGTAAAACCAGTATTAAAGATGTTGTTGGCTGATAAGACAACAAAGCAGAATATTGTGTTCGCTACCGATAGTTACAGTTCTCTCGGGGATGCTTATCAGGCCAATCGTCAAATTGATACTAATTTGCTTATGCAAATGGGTGATGCAGCCATTCAGCCTCGTGTTTTGAAGTCTCTTCAAGATCAGGCAGATCGCACCAAGTCAAAAGCCGAGGTTATGACCCCTGCTTGGATAGTTAATAAGATGAATAACTATTGCGATGAGGATTGGTTCGGCCGTCCTTCTGTTTTTAATGTTGAGAATGGTGAACGTTGGACAACTAATACCGATCCAATCATATTTCCCGAAGGTAAAGACTGGCAACAGTATGTTACTTCCATGCGAATCGAAATTACATGTGGAGAGGCTCCATATCTGGTGTCTCGTTACGATACTACAAAGGGAAAAATTATTATTCCAGTTAAAGATAGGGTCGGTGTGCTCGATAGAAAGCTCCGCATTGTTAAAGAGAACACTTCAACAAAAGAAGAGTGGCTTAAATGGGCTATCAAAGCCTATGAGAGCACTTACGGATTCGAGTATCAGGGTGATAATCTTTTGATCGGGCGTATAAACCTGTTGATTACTTTCGTTGATTACATGCAAGATAAGTGGAACGAGAACCCGACCGATGCCGAACTGCGCAAGGTAGCGAATATTATTGTTTGGAATCTATGGCAGATGGATGGTCTTACGGGAACAGTGCCTTTTGCTTATCGGGAAGTATCACATAAGCAGTTGTCGTTTTTTGATTTTATTGATGGCAGTGAAAATGAAACAGTTAAAGAGTTATTGCCAGCTTTGATTTATGATTGGAAGAAAAAGTGTTCCGTTACATACAACAGTTTAAAGGAGAGCAAGTAATATGAAATTTGATTACTGCATAGGAAATCCCCCGTATCAATTATCTGCAGATGCCACACGCGATCAACCTATTTATGGAGATTTTATGGAAGCGGCATACACACTGTCAGATAAAGTGGAGTTAATCACTCCTGGCAAGTTTCTTTTTGATGCGGGAGCTACTAATAAAGAGTGGAACAGTAAGATGTTGAATGATTCGCATCTAAAAGTATTATCCTATGAACCAAATGCAAAAAAAGTTTTTTCTAATGTGGGTTTTTCTGGCGGTGTCGTCATTACCTATCGTGATACAAGCAGAGAGTATGGTGCTATTGGATTCTTTTCTGTTTATAAAGAAATCAATACGATTTTAGACAAGGTTAAAAGAACACATCCTACTTCGTTTAGTTCTATTATGTATGGTCAAGGAAGCTATAAATTTTCCAGTCTTATGCATCAGGAGCATCCAGAAATAAGATATAACGAAGACGAGAATGGTAACAATATAGGCATTTTGAGCAAAGGACACGATAATGATATAGCAACAAGTGCTTTGGATAAATTGGATAAAATTATAATGTTTGAAGACCGTCCAAACGATGGATTTGATTACATAAAAGTTTTGGGCCGAAAAAACAATGAAAGAGCATATAGTTATATTCGCCGTGATTACATTGGGCCTCATCCTAATTTAGACACGTTCAAGGTTGTTTTTTCAAATGCAGATGGTGCTGCAGGAACTATAGGCAATCCAATACCTGCAAGAATAATAGGCAAACCGAGTATTCTCAAACCTGGCGAGGCTTATACTCAAACATTTATAGGAATTGGCTGTTTTGCAACTGAAACAGAAGCAATTAATGTTTCCAAATATATTAAAACTCGGTTTTGTAGAACTTTACTTGGAGCACTGAAGGCTACACAACATATTCCTCCTGAAAAGTGGAAGTATGTTCCGCTGCTAACATTTACAGAGAACCCAAATATAGATTGGTCAACATCTATTGATGAGATTGACTCACAACTATATACGTTATACGGACTGAAAGATGATGAGATTCTCTTTATAAAAACTCATATAAAGGAGATGGAATAATATGGCTAAGATTAATCCTAATAACGATATTCATACAACAGCCCCAATAATGCCGATGATTTATGCTGCCCGCATTCCATATGATATTAGATGGAAGGATGGCTGGCTAAAAATAGGCGAGGCTCGTACTCAATCTGTAGAAAAGAGATTATCTCAAGAAGGACATGAAATAGATGCTGATTTAGAACCGGTATGGTGGGATAACGCTTTGTTCGTTGGTACTCCCATAAGATTCTTTAGAGATACTGAATTTCATAAGTACCTTAAGAACAAAAAGGTTGAGTGCGCTAAGAGACGTTCATCTGGTAATGATATGGAAGTGTTCAAAATTGATCCAGATGAAGCTTACAGATTGTTTTCCGAATTTCGTATGAATCGTGGTGTTGTTGAGCATGATTTCTGTGTTGCAGACTATTCTCTTCGTAAAGAACAGCAGGATGCTGTGGATATGGCATTTGATTATGCTCAGAGTCACCCTGGTGGAGAGTTTTTGTGGAATGCAAAGCCTCGCTTTGGTAAAACACTCGCGACATATGATCTGGCTAAACGTCTCGGTGCTAAGAATGTTTTGATTGTTACGAACAGACCTGCGATTGCAAATAGCTGGTTCGATGATTACAAGCAGTTTATCGGTCGCGGTTCTAATGGATATTTCTTTGTCAGCGGAACAGACTCTCTTAAGGATAAGAGTGAGGTCTTGTCTTTTAGCGAATACGAAGATACAGTAAAAGCAAGAGGAAAAGGATTCCCTTTGATTTACTTTGTGTCTTTACAGGACCTTAAAGGCTCAAAGTATTTCAGTGCCGAGGGACTTGATAAGCTTCGAGAAATCAGCACGATCAAGTGGGATCTGCTTGTTGTTGATGAAGCACATGAAGGAGTTGATACTTACAAGACCGACATCGCGTTTACTCAAATTAAGCGAAAATTCACATTGCATTTGTCCGGTACTCCTTTTAAGGCACTGGCAAGCGAGAAGTTTAAGAACGATGCGATATTTAACTGGACGTATGCCGATGAACAGAAGAAAAAGGCAGAGTTTGCAGGACGAGCGGACAATCCTTATGCTGAATTGCCTAAACTCAATATGTTCGTTTATAAGATTTCCGATATGGCAGCTGATAAGCTCCGAAAGGGTATCGATTTGGGCGACGAAAGCGGTAAATATTCATTTGATCTCGGAGAATTCTTCAAAACAATAGAAATGAGTAACGGTACTGTAAGCTTCGTCGAAAACGCTGCCGTAGATGCTTTCTTGGATTGCTTGACGACAAATGAAAAGTATCCGTTTTCTACTGATAAACTTCGTGGTGAACTAAAACATACGCTTTGGTTATTGGATAGAATCGATAGTTGCAAAGCTTTGCAGAAGAAACTGGAGAATCATCCTATTTTTAAGGATTATAAGATTATTCCTGCATATGGGAACGGAAAAGTAGATGAAAGTGATCCTGCTGTCTTGAATTCTTTTAAGGCAGTTAAGTCTGCTATCGAAGAATGCGAGAACGGCACAAGCGGTAAACGAGGTACTATTACCCTTTCTGTTGGCCAATTAACTACGGGTGTAACTATTCCTGAATGGACTGCCGTTTTAATGCTTTCTAATATCAGCAGTCCTGCCGCATATATGCAGGCTGCTTTCAGAGCCCAGAACCCAGGTACTTTCATATCAACCGAACCAAATGAAGCCGGAGAATTTGAAGTCAGAGCAAAAGAAAATGCGTATGTATTCGATTTTGATCCGGCAAGAACACTCACAGTCTTTGATCAGTTCGCGAATAATCTTAACCTCGGCACTATCAACGGCGGCGGTACGCTTGAACAGCGTAAGGCTAATATCCATGAATTATTGAATTTCTTCCCGGTCATTGGCGAAGACGAAGACGGCACTCTCGTCGAACTCGATGTCGAACAGGTTCTCACTATTCCTCGTAAGATACGTTCTCAGGAAGTTGTTCGCAGAGGCTTCATGAGCAATTTCTTGTTTAATATTAGCAATGTATTCAGTCTTCCCAAGCCGGTTATGGACGTCATAAATAAACTTGAACCGACGAAAGAAGGCAAGAGTGGGAAGAAAGGCGCTGACATTGTTATTTCTGCCTCAAGCGGTTTTGTAGTTGACGATGATGGCAATGTAACGTCTACTGACGAGCATACCCAAGATGTTGTTAGAGATCTCTTTGGCGATAAGAAGTATTCAACAGTTACTGTCGATGATGTCTCTGACCTGGTAGAGAGCTCTTCAAAGCAGGACAAGGTTGATGTTTTGGCGAATCAGTTAGCTTCGATCCTTGAGACATCTGCACAGAGTGTTGTATCTGACGCTAAAGAGCAATATGGCGACGATATGAGAGTTTCTGATAATAATCAGCTCAATTCTCATTTCAAGAATAAAGCGGCAAAGACAGCGCAGGATTTGGCTGCTGATTTTAAGATCAAGCAGAATATCATGGAAAAAGAACGCGATGAAGCGATCGAGCAGATCATGGACAGCATTGATACTGCTAATTTGACTGAAACTCAGGTAGAGGCCGCTATAGAAGAAAAGCAGGCTGAGATCGATCAGGAATTTGAGCAGAAGAAGTCTGAATTGAAATCTGAAATGACGCAGCAGATTACTGACGCGGTAAATCTATTTACTGAAGAAAGCAAGACAACAACTGCAAAAGTAATGGAGGAAAAAAAAGAACAGCGCAGAGCTACTGATATTATGGAAGATATACGTGAAAGACTGCGTGGCTTCTCTCGGACTATTCCATCATTCATTATGGCATATAGCAAAGACGACGATGGAAATCCGGTTGAAATAACATTGGATTCTTTCGATAGAATCATTGACGACGATGTGTTTGTTGAAGTAACCAGTATAACGCTCGAACAGTTTAGGCAGTTGCGTGACGGTTTTGATTACACTGACGAGAGCGGTGAAAGACAGCATTTCAACGGGAACATGTTTGATCAGGTCGTATTCGATGATTCGGTAGCTGAATTTGCGACGCTGAAAGATCGTCTGGCTGATTATTTTGACGAAGACAGTTATGTATTAGTTGATGGGCAGAGAGTTGAGGATATCTTCGATCTCATACCGCCGCAGAAGACGAATCAGATTTATACGCCTAAGAAAGTCGTCAAAGAAATGGTCGATTTTCTTGAACAGGAAAATCCCGGCTGTTTTGATAATCCGGATAAGACTTTTATTGATCCCTATATGAAATCTGGTCTGTATATTACAGAAATTGTCAAGCGTTTATATCGCAGTGAAAAGATGAAAGAGATATATCCTGACGGAGTTGAACGATTGCAGCACATATTTGATAAGCAGGTTTATGGGTTAGCCCCCACAAAAATAATATATAAGATATCCACTTCCTATATTCTTGGATTTGCTAGACTCAAGGGTTTAAATATTAATACTAGCCATTTTGTTGAACTTAATTCTTTGCCTTATGCACAAGGCCTAATGGATATGTCTTTAAAAGAGAAGCTAGATGAACTATTTGGGAAAGACGATTAATAGCACGCCCACCAAAATAACTAAAGAATAGAAATAAAAACCCCCGGGTCTGATGTCTCAAACTCGGGGTATTTCTTGTTTTCGTTCTTAACTTAATGACATTGGTGTTTATCCACTGGGGTTTAATCACTTTAAACTGCCTAAAAAGTGAAGGTCTTACTCAACTATATCTATCCTTCCCTCTACTACTCTATTCTTTTCTCAGCTAAGCAATAAGGAATGTGAACCTATTTGAATGCTGCCTATAGTAAAAACGTAATCACGGATGCATGTATGTAAAACTTTACGCATTCGTGCGTGTGTTAATAGATATCTTCTATGTATATAGCTTCGAGCATTTTGCTTTTTGACAGCAATTCACTTAGTTTTTGAATCACAAGAGCTTCATCAAAATTTTCCGCTCCGTGCCCGAAATAGACAATGAGGTTTTTGGTTTTATAAATAGTATCATTTAACTCGAGAATATCAGCAAAGTGCTTTTCATAATTGGTCATCTCAAGAGAATACTCAGTTCCATCAATCCATGTTACTGGGTAAAGAGATAATTTCGCATCTGGATAAAGAGATTCAACTTCCTGCTTTCCTACCAATGCAGCCATGATTTCGTCTTTTCTCTCACATATGGCAGGATAATTCCCAACGTAAACCGATAACGGATTAAAACCATTCATTTGCCTATCAAATGCCAGGAAATGGAAATCATCGCTGCGCTCTTCGAATACCAAATTTAAAATTTTATCATGCTCTTCTTTACTTAACTTTTCGATTCCATTATTCGTGATTTTTCTCATGCGCTACCTCCAATAAATTATTATTCTATGTAGACAAACTCTATGACTGCTTTTTAACACCTGTTTCGGTTAATGAGATATTGATATTATTGCTCCGCAAGCGTTTGATACTCAATTACCATACTGTAAACATTTGGTAACTTCACGAAAACACTTTATTAGTTTGCTGCGATTGCTCGTCATTTTCATACTAATTCATTCTCTTTCTAAAAATAATCAGATTATAAGAGGGTTGATAGGGCAATATTAGTGCATCGATTATACCTATAATAGTGATATATAATTTAGTTAGTTTATCTTCAGGAGGTCGCTATGGTTTATCTTTCAAAATCCAAGTATTGCGGTTTATGGCAATGCCCTAAAATAGCATGGTTAAGACAATATAAACCCGAAGCGGCAACCATTGACGAGATGGTACAGGCTCGTTTTGATGCCGGCAATGTGGTTGGCGACCTCGCTATGGAATTATTCGGAGATTTCGTTGAAGTTACTACTTATAACGGTGAAAAGCTTGATCTCCCCAAAATGATTGAAAAGACCACTATAGAGATGGAGAAGGGTACAGAGAATATCTGCGAAGCCTCTTTTTCATATAACGGCCTTTACTGTGCAGTTGATATTCTCAAGAAGGACGGCGACGGTTGGGCTATCTATGAGGTCAAGAGTTCCACTAAACACATGAAGGATGACGGCACTTATACAGATGACAAAGAAGTCTACGTTGCCGACATATCCTATCAGAAATATGTTCTTGAACATTGTGGTGTCAAAGTAACCGGTACTTATCTCGTATGCCTTAACGGTGATTATGTATTTGACGGAACGCTCGATCTGTCTCAGTTGTTCTTTATTTCCGATGTTTCAGATGAAGTCCCTAATGAGATAGCAAAGATCGAACCTAACCTTGCTATAGCCGAGAGAGTCCTTACTTCAGATGAGGAACCTGATATCGATCTGGACATATACTGCAAAAAGCCTTATGACTGTGCATTCTGGAAATACTGCTCCCAGCATATACCTGAACAATCAGTTTTTAAGCTCTACCGCCTCCCCGCAAAGAAGAAGTTCGAGTATTACCACAACGGCTGGATCACATACAGAGACCTTATCGACAACGCCCCCATAACTAATGAGAAGCAGCTCAGGCAGATAGAATTTGCACTCGAAGACAAAGGAACTTATGTAAACAAGACAGAGATTGCTGTATTCATGCAGTCGCTTTCTTATCCCTTATACTTTCTGGATTTTGAAACCATGCAACCAGTTATCCCTGAATATGTTGGAACAAAACCTTATGCACAAATTCCGTTCCAGTATTCTCTGCATTATATTGAGCATGAAGATGGAGAACTTAAGCACAAGGAATTCCTTGCAGAATCCGGCACAGACCCAAGAAGAGCCCTCGCTGAACGCTTATGCGAAGATATTCCTATGAATGTCTGCGTAACGGCATATAACAAGGCGTTTGAATGTACAAGAATCAAGGAACTTGCCGAAACATATCCTGATCTGGCAGAACATCTTACAAACATCAGGAATAACATTGTTGACCTTCTAGTACCATTCCAATCCGGCTGGTACTACAACAAGGCTATGGGTGGCTCTTTCTCCATTAAGAGCGTACTTCCCGCTATTTACCCTGATGATCCGAGCTTGAACTATCACAACCTGGAAGGCGTTCACAATGGCGGAGAAGCCATGACTATCTTCCCTAAGATTAAGGATATGTCGCCAGAAGAAAAACAGATTGCTAGACGCAATCTGCTTAAATACTGTGAACTAGATACCTATGCGATGGTTAAGGTTTGGCAGGAACTAGTAAGGGTGGCTCAATAACATTATCTTACATTTACATGTTAGTTTAGGAAGTGATACGCAATTTTCTTTTTTAATCCCAATTTAGCATTCTCCCTTTTGTCTTCCAACTATATGGAGACAGATCAAAACACAAATCTTCAATCTGTTCGGGTTCCAAATTTAAAGATTCAAGAATTGTTAGCAGTTCATCCTGTCTGGGCTGACCAAGCGTCAAACGATAAAGACGAAGCACATCAATAATTCTTTCATATTTTGTTTCGTCCTGACTATAAGGATACATAGGGACAACACGTTCAATCTTATATGTATATGGGTAGTTTTCAGGCAAACACCAATATGGAATAAGATCAGACGAATCTGCACCATACTTCTTTTTAGTATTCTCAAATTTGTCATTCCAAACAGGTGCAGGATCGTTCGCTGCCACGTTCTGTCTTATAGCATGACACAAGTATCTGTTTATTCTTCCTTCACGTTGTTCCAAATCAATTGGATTCTGCGGAAGATTCCAATGGACAACTCTTCTACTGTACAAATGAAAATCCAGTCCTTCTTGTCCAACCGAAGTTGTTGTTAAAACAAACGGACGAAAAGGAGAATTAAAAGCCTTTCTGACACTACTTAATCGTTGTACAGTTTTATCATTGCTCGATTTAGCATCAAAATAACCGACTGCAAAATGTGTTCTTAACTTAGGCTGGCTTTTTCTTGGTTTGTCAGTGAAACTCGCTTTATAATATTCTTGTGAAACATAGGGCAGCGGAGATACTCTTAAACTTGTTTCTTTTACAGCATCAATAAATTCTTCACCTTCCAAACCAAGTGCAAACTTAAATTCATCTATCATCGATTGTATATTCCCATCTACGCAATAACTAAATACTTGTTCACAATGATCTAGTTCTTTATTATTTTGTTTTCCTTGAAAAATAGCGGCCATAATACTTATAGCATCTGATCGGTTAAACATTCGAACAAAAACTGATTTGCAACACTCACTTGCCAATTTGCTTCTGTTAGTCTCGTCACTAATCTCACACAAAGCTCTGTAAATGCAAATAGCCGGTGATCCAATAGCCATGTCGGCTAAAATATCAAGATCCGCCTCGGAAGGTACCCATTCAAACTGATCAACGCTTTTCTTATCCATTTGCTGAATAAATCGCAAAAGCTTATTAGCACCTGAAACTTGTCCCCTCATCCCAAGACGCCCAGCAACATTAAGAATATCAGTCTTAATCTCACTCTTTATGTTCTTCTTAATGCTATACAATTCTTGTCCATAATACTTTTTGAATTCATACTTGTTAGCAAGCCAAACGGAAGGATGCGACACCAAATCGATCTGCTCTTTGTACAAAAAATGTTTTTTAGGATTGCCACCTCTTCGTTTCTTATCGAAATCCTGTAAATCATCTTCATCAGAAATTTCATAATAGCATTTCTGTTTATCACTTTTAACTTTAATATGGTTATGAACAAGGCGTTCAGCTTCATAAGAAGTTAAAGAAGATATCACTCGTGGAACCATTTCCCATTGTGAAAAAACAAGAGTTTTCGAATATCCTTCACATTGTTCAAAAACACTTCTTTCACCGGCATTGTAATATTTGTTGGCAGGAGGAATCCACAACAACAATTCAGGTTTTCTCTTTTTTGTATCCTCACGAGAAAAGACATCATTAAACAACAGCTTAAGCCTTGCATTCGTATCATCAGGAATAAGTTTAAACGTATTTATTAATCTCTTTTTCAAAAAGGAAGAGGAAATACTTCTTATCAATTTATCGCGTTCAAATGAAACAATATCTTTATCCTTCCCTTTAATTGATTCATCAATAATATCTTTAACTTTATATTTCATAAACGACATAAGATATGGTGCTGATTTTACATATTCTACCGGGAACCCGCCCAATCGCATTTTCATCATAAAAGTTTGAAGATCAACATAAGAAATTATATTTTGTTTAGATAATTGTTCCACTTTAAGCGGTGCTGCCTTTTTACAATCTATAATCCCAGAATTACGTCGTTCTGTACGTGAAATGTATTGATACAGTTTGTTTTCCGCCTCAATTTTTGATTTTTGGAAATTTCCCAAACTATCGCTGCTTATTCTAGACAAAGCTTCGGTATATGTATCCCAAATAGATTCAAATGATCCAGGTAAACTATCATCTTCCGTCTGTACATCTTCTATTCTATTATTTTCAAGGAATTTCATAACACGCATAAAACCATCGAAGTGTGTTTCATCGCCATTGGTCACCTCCGTTAAAGTCGTATAAGGTTTATATGGCGTGGCCGACAAAAGTAACACACGTGATTTCTTGTTGTCTCTCAGGAATTTCTTTGACAACAATGCTGTATCACTACAATCATTTTCATCAAACTCAATAAGGTCTTTAAATTTCTGAAATTCATCCATGACAATCAAATCAGGATCAAGCATCCCGAGACTAATTTTAGCAAAACAAAGTCTGATACAATTTATTATTTCCCTCTGCGTCTCCCAATCAATCACAATTTCTAGTTTTGCTTTTTTATTTAGCTTTTTAATATCATGTCGAATCTTTTTGCATACATTCTCAACTCTCTTTATAAAATCAGCATTGAGATTCGCTCTTATCTGATTTGTCATAAAACGAATATACTCGGTTCTATTGACAAGATTATCGATTCTATTTCTCTGAGTCTCTACGTACGTTTTGTTCCATGTTTGTGTTTTAACAATATAGTGTGTTCGCATTAACAAAGAAAATTCCTTAGAATATTCCGCAAAAAAGGAACATTCAATTAGAGTCTGATATGCTAATGCTCTTTCAGAAGCAGTACCAACACCATTTTTGATTTCGAAAGAAGTCGCAGGAGTCATGGCAATAAGGTTTTCATTACTTTTATTCTTTGCCTCATACAGAGAAAGATGCTGCATTGAAAGTCTTCCTTCAGATGATCTGATTAGATTATTCTTTGCAATACCAAGCTTACTGCAATTCTGATCAGCAATTCCTGCATTAGAACAGATATAAGCAACTAAAAACGTTGATTGCCCCTCTTTTTCAAGCCAATCTTTTACTTTTTCAATAACTGTCTTCGCTACTATTGTTTTTCCTAATCCAACTTCATCAGCCAGCAAAACCCTGTTATGTTTATTCTTAAACAGCTCCACTATGTGATCAGCCGCGTCATTCTGGAAATCTTTTGCTTTCATCATCTTCTTTTGCTCTCTTTCCCTACGGCAGAAATAAAAATATCCAATAGTTTTCTGAAATCCTCAGGCACTTTTTCTTTGTCTACCCTTTGAACCAATTGATTAATTTCTCTAAGATTTTGTGGGTTATTGGCAGCTGTTTTTAACATGCTTTCATACACTTCCGCTTCAATATAAACGTTATTATCTATTTCTCCATTTCTATATATTGAATTCAGCATATAACGTTTTTTATCGGTAGCCCACATTTCAGAAAAACTATCGCCAAGCAAGCATTTGACATAGGACATAAAACTCGTCTTGTCAATAATTGCATTTAATATTGCATTCTCTCGCTCAACCTCAGGAATTCCAGCAACTTCTAAAGTAACTAAACAAGTATGCCCAGCTTTTTCGATAACAAACAGTTTGCTTACTTCAGTTATTTTTAAACCACTAAATATCACTTTTTTATGCAAAGGTTGTTTCTTACTTTGTAACAAATATGGATAAATTTCAACACCTTCAAAATCATTCATACAAGACACAGCGATCGTAAATCCATTTTCATCTTTACAAGCCACTGCATTTTCAATCCCATACAATTCATCTTTAAAACTAAATACTTCTTCCTCACTGGAATTAATATTATCGGGGGGATTCATTCTAATAAACGGATTATTATTCTCAGGCAAGAACTCCTGAAAAATACCATCATAACTTATATATGATTTCTTATACGTTAATTCTAATAAGAGCTCAACATTACCGTAAAATGCTTTGCGCGAAGCATTTAAAGAACCTAGAAACAATTTGTGTGGTTCTTTGGTTTTTTCCACATAAAACAGTTTAGCGTGAACATCATGATTTATATGTGCGGTTCCATTATCATTTAAATATTTCTCTGAATAGAAATCAGGATTGATAACCCATGTTCCATCTATAACTGCATCATAAACCTTCCTAGTAACAGATCTCTCACGAGATATCAAACAACTCCTAGTAGATGACCCGATTATACTCAATACCGTTTCCTCTTCCAAAAAGGGTGAAATAACAAATATCGATGAATTTCCGCCCAATAATTCTTTGGCATTTTTATATAGTTCTCTGGGTTTTAGCAAATTGCAGTTCTCATTATTTGTCTTTTTATATTCATATATTCCGAAAGCGTGAAAACTGTAATCATCAAAACAATCCAATAGTTCAAAGTGATCAACTTTCCTTACATTATTAATCAGGTCGCTAATATTTTTTTTCTGCTTATCATTATTGTTAAATTGTGAAACAAAAGTAAGAAGATCTGCAATTGGTTGGTTCTTAGCATTGATTGCTTTGCCTACAATTCCTGTCATTTCAACAGCAACATCTAAGCTTTTATCAAATGTAAGATTCCTACTCAACACAACAATCTTGATCATGACCTCTTTGTCGTGTCGGTATTGTAGAACCCAAAGCTTTGGATGGAAATTATTTTTCTTGTCAGGCAATTTCACTTGATGAATTCTATCTGCCAAAAGAGCGTGTAATTCTGGGTTGTTTTCAGAAATTTTAATACATCCGACATTGTAAAACACAGATAATTTCTTACCTGTTTCAATTATTGCTTCAGATATTTGTGTCTTGTTTTCTTTTAGTAATGCAGAGATGTCTTCCTGCTTACCCAGATTGAGAAGAACACCAAGCAGGGCTTCCGTATCTAACGAATACGTAAGGCAAACTGCGTATTCAAGTTCATAGCTCGAGTCTGGACGTAATATCTCACTATAATCCACACGGTTATCAGCGTAATCAAATCTTCTTTTTCCCATTTCTCTATTTTAACCCTTCTAGTATATCTGTGATTATTGTCTGTGCATTGCTGTGTCTGTACTCCATTCTTCGAAGCTGTGTTTCTTTGTATGTAATGTCTTTACCAATCTTTGAACCGGATTTTTTATAATCTTTTTCTCGCTTCGTTATAATCCTAATTTCATCGGGAGAACAAACATTATATTTGTTGTTATTTACAGACTCTTCAAAATCTTTAATAAAGCTTCTTAGCTCGTAGCAGTACTTGTTATTATTCTTAACCCATGACAGTATTTCCTCACGGTGTATAAGACACTTAAAACTCTTTTTCCAAAGAGCATATTCTTCATTCAATTTATTTTTTTGTGTATCTGTTGCATTTTCTCCGCCATTTTTAAAATATGCAATGTTATATACAATATATGCACCATACATAAACTCGGAAAGCTCATTAGCTAAAGATAAGCTTCGTTTCAAATTTCCAGACATCGATTCAGTATCAACATCTTTCAGAGCAGTATCTTTATAGGATAATGATTTTTCTAGACAAAATCCCATCAAGGAATCCTTCGAACCGGGCATACTCAAATAACGTTCTTTAAGAAAACTCGCTTCACTTTTACTTAGTTTAAGTGTTGGTTTTTTCAAGAACTCTTTTATGCTTATTTGAGGAGGAGCTTCAAATATAATGAATTTATTATTTGCATCATTATCATCACCGCCCAAGCCTTTATCCTCATACTTAATCTCTATGTTACGACTATTAATATTGTTTTCGGCAACGACATGACAGGCATCATAAAATGACATTCTTGGATTTGACAATATTCCAAGTTCTCGAAGAGCATTCCAATATCTATTAGTAGGTTTCAGCTTAACACCTTCCTCAGAAGTCACTCCTATAATTCCTGTCATATCCTGACTTATATCTAGTTCTATTAATTCTCGTAATTTTCTAGCTATATCGTCTTGTTTTCGATTGATATAATTTCTGACTTCTGCACCAGTAGTCAAATCATAGTTCTGCATAGCATCAGTGAACAATTCTGGAATCAGTATCAAGTATTTAGCTCGAGTATGCTGAGTAGATGTTGCAGGATATAAAACATCAGATATTGCATCTCTTATAATTCCTATTCCCAAGGCATCAATTGTTTCAGTATCTTTAATTTTTTTAAGTAACTGCAATACGTTATCTCTATCTTCTTTCGAATAATCCACCCACCCAAGCTGCATATATATCCACCTTTAACATGTATAAATTCTATTTCCATTCTTTAATTGCTTCAACAACCTTTATATCTGCCGGCAACCAGTCAACAGTATCAATCTCATCGATTGAAAGCCATTTTGCAGCTTCATGCTCCAAGAGTTCCATTTTAGAATCAGGGGCAAGCTCAGCCCAGAAACAATCCATGGACAAGTGGAAGTTTGGATAATCGTGCTCAACTGTAATAAGAAGATCACCAACGATTATATCTGCATTCAATTCTTCCTTAATTTCTCTTGCGATAGCATGCTCAGGCGACTCGCCTTCTTCTATCTTTCCACCTGGGAATTCCCAACCATCCTTAAAGTCGCCGTATCCACGTTGTGTTGCGAATATATAATTGTCTCGCTGTATAATCGCAGCTACAACACGAATGCTCTTTTTTTTCTCCATTAGTTTTCTCCTTATTTAGTCAGATAATCGTAGATATCATTTCGAACAGTCTTTTCTAGTTTTAGTTTAAAGTTAACGATTGGTATATTTTTCCCATTTTTGTCCGAAATTGTAGTTTGTTGATAACTAACCGGAATAGCCCGCCCCATATAATAAAAGTCAGTTCCCTCTCCATCACTCTTCTTAATAAACAAAAAAATCTTAAGACCGTTATCACGATAATTTATAATTTCTTGAGCCTCCGAACTTTCTATAGTTACTCGGCTTCTGGTCATCCAGCTGAACAAGTGTGTATCAATGAACTGATCTTCATATTTCGTCGTTTCGGAAATATCCTCTTTCTTCTCATAGGTAACAAATATAGGACATGTTCCATTCTTAATTCTGTAACCATATACCGTAGAACTATCATCTTTATCCCAATTCAAAATACGACAAACATCTTTTCTCGAATACTTCTGGTATAGAACCAGATTATCTTCATCTGTTTCAGAATAGTAGTCGCTGTACCTGCTCAATCCATACTCAATGACATCACTTAAGGCTTTCAGGAAAAAGGACTCTTTGTCTCCCGTTAAGACCGGCGCTGGTACAATACTATCGTTTATTGTTCGAACGATGTCTTTTCCACCATAATTAGATTTGTCACTCGGTGAGTTAAGAAAGTCTTTTGTTAAGACACGTTTTGCTGATTGATAGTCTTCTTTTCTCAGCTTTACTCCATAAGTAAGCATAGCTCTTGAAAAAGAAGTATAACTCACGCTTTGCTTTTCTAACAAAAGCTGAATCATTCTTATTTCATGTAGTCTTTTGCCATTAATGATTTGTGTAGAAACGAAGCTAAGAGCATTCTCCTGAGCCTGTGTTAGTCTTGGAATATTCGCGTCTTTGTCTATTCGTCTGACAAAATCATAGTAAGAAGTATTCTTATAATCCACGAATAAAATCGGATCAATTTCACCATAATGATAAAACTCACTCATGGTAGGCATACGTCCTAATCGTTCCTTCAGATTAGTGTATTTTTCTTTCAAAAACTTTAATGGTGTGCTTGCTTTATCAATAGATTCAAATATCTTTTTCTTAGAAATCTCATCAAAATGTATCGATGAACAACCTGGAATAATGCTAGATCCCTCTAATATGTATTTGCGCAGATTATCTTTGTTATAAGTACGATCTCCAGAGAGCGCGATGGGAATCAGAAAATTGTTATTGAAATTGCCGATAAAATCAAGAATAACCAGATATTCTTTCCCGTTCATCTTACGGAGACCTCTTCCAAGCTGCTGTATAAAGACTATGGCACTTTCAGTTGGCCTTAGCATAATAACTTGGTTTATTTCCGGTATGTCAACACCTTCATTGAAAATATCAACTGTAAGTATGTAATCCAGGTAGTCGTCCCGATCATCAGAAGCTAGTCTTTCAATGGCTTCTTGTCTCGACTCACTGTTATTATTTCCTGTTAAAGCTATGGTTCTTAATCCACGCTCATTGAACTTCTCGGATAGTGCAATTGCCTCCTTAACTGAAGAACAGAAAATCAGGCCTTTTACTCGGTTGCCCGAGAAGCCATAGTATTGAGCCTGTTCTTTGACATAATCCACGCGTTCATCTCGAGTAAGAAGATTAAATACTGTCATATCCCCCTTCTCGACACGTTTCATCAATTCATCACCAGAATCAGCATCATCAAATGCTATATCTTTAATGCCAAAATAGTGAAAAGGACACAACAAATCATTCTCGAGTGCTTGCTGAAGTCTTATTTCATAAGCAATGTTATAGTCAAACAATTCATATACATTTCCTTCATCGGTCCTATCAGGTGTTGCGGTCATTCCCAACATAAACTCAGGCATAAAATAGTCAATGATTTTCTGGTAACTTTGAGCTGTTGAGTGATGAACTTCATCCAAACATATAACAGAAAAATGGTCTTTGCCAAACCGCTTCAGAATATCATCCTTGCTAAGCATTGTGATCATGGCAAAGAGAATATCTGCAGAATCTATAGCTTCGAAGTTCTTATCCTCACCCGTCAGCATTTCCATCTTATATTTGCTGCCAAATACTTTCTTATATGATTTGAGTGCTTGCTTTAAGATTTCTTTTCTGTGTACAACAAACAATACTTTACCGTGTGGTTTAAGAGCATCGCGTATGCCAAAGGCAGAAGCATATGTTTTTCCAGTACCAGTAGCAGAGATTAGAAGTGCCTTTTTTGCGCCTTGTTCTTCGAGTTTCTTTAAGCTATCAATAAACGCTACTTGCATTTTGTTTGGCTCAAGTTTGTACGCATCAAGTGGAATTACAGGTTCAGCGGCAGCAGTTTGTCTCTGTCGTTTTATTGTATCGAACCTTGTTTTATACTCTTGAAAGAATAGCTCAAATGAAAGACTGTTCTTACTATTCCAAATGGTTTCGAACTCTTTGACTATATCTTGTGCCATTTCGCCTTTTTCAGTAGAAACTATCATAGTATTCCACTCATGATTAACGGTTAAGGCACTCTGCGTCATGTTGGCACTGCCGATAATGATCTTATAGAAGCCATCGTCTTTAAAAATGTATCCTTTTGTATGAAAACCAGGTCCATCCTGAACCTTGTACATTCTAAGATCAATATTCTTGAACTGAGCAATTCGTCTCAGTGCTTCAGGTTCACTGAACATAAGATAGTCAGTCGTAAGTATACGGCCCTTTATCTTTCGTTTTTCCAGTTCTCTAAGCGTTTGTAAAAGTGGAGTTAATCCTCCCATCGTAATGAACGCAACACTGATAGCAAACTCATTACAATTGGAAAGCTCATCATCAATAACAGAAAGGAGCTTTTCTCCTTCAAGATGATTGTTCGACAAAAATCTCGGCTTAAGTGCCAGGTTCGAATCTACAGTCTTGTCAATAAACGCCGTATCAAGCGATTTTCTTAGTTGGAGCAGTTCTTCATCAACCATAAAACATGTTCACTTTCAAAAACGTTTATTGTTTCTTGATTATAGCATTCAATAATTGGATTTTTTACTTAGCTTCCTGCAATCTCCTTATTATCTCTTCTCTGTGTTCTTTAAGTACATTTTCCGGAAGTTTATCCAATATCAGAGCCATGCTCTCTAGTTCTAGTAATACACTGAGACAGGAATTCTGTGTTATCTCTATCGCACCCATTATCACGGCACGGCACAATCGATAAGAGAAAGCCAATAATCATAATGGTTCCGAAGAAAAAACACGACATTCTGAACCTTTTTTGAACCTGTTCAGAATGCCGCTTTGAAATTTATTTATAGTAACAAGAATAAGCCAAACCCGATGCGATTTTTAATCTTATCAGCCTACTGTTCTGCCACTGTCGAGAACGACAGTCCTCGTGCCATAAGTTGCGCACTCTTCGGAGTGGGTAACCTGAAGTATTGTGAGACCTTTCTCCTGATTGAGCCTTCTGAACAGATCCATGATCTCTCCCGTGGACTTCTTGTCAAGGTTTCCTGTAGGCTCATCTGCGAGGATGATCTTCGGGTTTCCGATGACTGCTCTGGCTACTGCTACTCTCTGCTGCTGGCCGCCGGAGAGCTGGTTGGGCATTGACTTGCGCTTTCCCGTAAGGCCTGTAATCTCCAAGATCTCATCAAGTTCTTTTTTTAGAGAAGACTTTGTCTTACCGTTCATCATCTGAGGAAGAAGGATGTTGTCTTCAACAGACAGGTTCATAACGAGGTTATAGAACTGGAATACGAATCCGACGTTCTGAAGACGGAGATCAGAGAGTTCTTTGTCCTTGAGAGGTCCGATCTCCTTTCCGCAAAGCGAGATGCTGCCTTCGAAATCCCTGTCGAGACCGCCAATGAGATAAAGGAGTGTCGACTTGCCGGAACCTGAAGCACCCATGAGGGATACGAACTCGCCTTCCTGAACATTCAGACATGCACCGTTTAATACCTGGTTGAGACTTGTGTTCTTGCCGAATGACTTGCTGACGTTATTTACTTCGATTACTGTATTCATCTTTATATCCTCCGTATTATTACTCGTACTTGATCTGTTCTGCTATCTTCATCTTGCGCAGGTTCTTTATTGGGAAAAGGACCGTGGCGACGAAAGCCGCAACAAGGAAGACGAAGAACGCTATTGTCATTATGGGATCTATTTCGATTGCCATTTTCATTTCTTCAGAAGCTGAAGTAGCATTATCGAGAATAAATACCATCAGTACTCCGACAGCGGTTCCTAAGGCCGATGCGGTAAGTGAAGATATGAGCATCTCCCTGAAAAGGATTCCGGAGAGCGTACCCTTGCCCATTGCCGTGGAGAGCATGACCGCGCATTCCTTTTTCCTTCCCTCAAATCCGATAAGCTGGTTGCTTGCCATACCGATCAAGGTTATTCCGACGGAGATAACAATGATGCCTGCAGTTAATGCCCTCATTTTCGCATTATTGGTAGCCTCATCTTTAAGTATCTCATCCTGGGTCTTTACGTCTGAATAATAGTTTACGGCGTATGTTCTGATGAGGTTTGCAACACGTGCGGGATTCTCGCACATGATCAGGATATATCCGGGAGTATCCCTGAATATTTCTTTATAATCGCGATCAGAAAGGAAAATACACTCCTGAGCAATAAGTGAGTCTGAGCTGCAGAGAGATACGATCTTGTACTCTCTTTCGACTGGAACAATGCTCGTAGGATCGTATGTAATTTTAACTGTATCTCCAACATTGAGTCCTTTCTTCTCTGCATATTTGTCACTTACGATTATGGTTCCGTTTTCCATTGTTGCAGGAAGATCCGGGAAAGCCGTGTAGTACTTAAATCCGTTTTCGGGAAGAGCATAGAATGTCGTGCTCTCGCGTTCAGACACATCCGCATCATTGATAGTAACAGAGTTTGATGATGTATAAACTACTTCCGTATCGGTAACACCTTCGAGTTTATCAACGAACGAATAAACCGTCATTTTGTCGGTACATGTAAGAATGACGTCACTTGTGAATTCATTAGTACTGACAGACATTGTAGCTGACTGCACGAATGTGAAAACGATTACGCACATTGCTGCGGCCGTTACGCAAAGAACGCCGCTTCCGACCGTGCTCTTACGGGAGATTGCCTCAACGCATGCAAGTGACAGCTTTGCATTTTCCTTCTTGTCGGCAATGTTCTTCAAAAGACCTGTAACGCCCTTGAAGATCCATGGATAAAGGAGAGCGAGAGATGTAACTGAACATACCAGGCAGATGATCGCAACAATAAGATTCTTGCTGAAGAATGCTGATACAACTGCTCCTGCAACAAGAACCAGACCGATGATAAGGCCGGACCTGCTGAACTTGTAGGCTGTATCTCTGTTATCAAAAATGATGTCTCTTATGGATGTATTCAATGCCTTCATTATCGCCTTTGCAGGAATTGCGCACTCGATGATGATCGAGCCGGTGATGACAGCAGCGATAACCAAAGCCGACATGGGAGGAATTTCTGATTTAAAGTTGGAACCTTCTCTTTGTACTCCGAAGAACATATCCAATACCGGCACTCTGATCAGTCCGTAGAGTATTATTCCCGGAATGCTTCCGATGAGAGCATAAAGTGTGTTCTCGAGAAGCAGGATCCGTCCTGTTTTCGCATTGCTCATACCAAGGCTTCTGAGAGTACCGATGAACGGCATTCTCTCGCTTACGATCCTGTTGCAGATCGAAGCAGAAACAAAGATTACGAGAAGGAATGTGATTGCGAAAATGAGATAGAAATAAAGGAGTAACTGGTGAAGTGTTGCTTCAACTGATTCATCAACGACAAAATTGATAACTACAGCTGACGGATAGTATTCCTCGAGCGCTCTGATACCGTCAAGAGCTTCATCCTGGTTAAGAATGTCGAAGATGACAATGCCGGTCTTATCTCTTCCGCAGGAAAGGATCTTTGAGGTCTCCTCGTTAACGATAGCAGTATACTTGCTTATGAAGTAGTTGCTGTTGCCATATGAGATACCTACAACGGTCAGTTCAACCTCTTCATCCTGTCTGTCGTGAACGATCAGCTTGTCACCGACTTTATAACCGTATGCTTCGGCGAAGCTTCCCGTAATAACGGTCTCACATAAACCGAGCTCGACCGGATCGATGAATTCCATTTTAACAGCGCTGTCAACGTTAACACCAAAGATCGTAAGCTTCTCGTATGTTACATAGTTATACTCGCTTTCAATCGGTTTGTAGAGTTTCTCGATATTGGAAACGATCTCCAGTTTCTCGCATTCGGGAAAACCTTCCGGAAGGCCTTTTGCCGTGTAATCACTCGCCATCAAAAGACAGTCAGCCTTTGATAAGCCCAAAGAAGATCCGCTGAGAAGTTTTTCCGCACTTGATACGAAGTCAAAGCATACCATTGCACATATCGAGCAAAGGAAAATGGAGAACGCTACCAGCAATGTTCTGAGCGGTTTTCCGAAAATATTCTTAATTGAAGTCTTCAATATGATATTCATGATATACCTCCATTAATGCCATCTCGAAATTCTGTTTTCGGGAGGTATGTACATGCCGTCACCTTCCTGAACATCATATACATCGTAGAAACAACCGGTCGTTGAAAGGATTGCGTTAACTCTTATGACCTCAGGGCTGTGCACGTCAGATGACAACTGGCCGATGATAACAACGTCAACGCTCATACGGCAATATGAAGCAGCGTAGCTCTTAAAGATCTTCTCAAGATCTTCATTTGAATGTGCAAGAGTGACGATACATTCCATACCGCTCAAGTCTGCGAAGTTCTCACCAAGAGTCAGTTCACCGTCAACATGGTAGATACCGAATACGGTAAAGTTATCTTCAAAATATCTGACCGCCTTTTCATTACGTTCGAGAAGTGCATCCATGTCTTCGTCAGCGATCCATTCAGGATTATAAACACCGTTCTGATCGAAAACGATACAGTTGCTGTCGAATGCATGTCCCATCTCATGAGCAATGGTTGCCCCGAGATTTCCCAGATTGGTGTAATAATCGCCGTTAACGTCGAAGAAAGAATCGCCTGCGATAGCAACCGTTATGGTTATATTGTTTTGTGTCGCTGAGTAGCACGCATTAACAGTCTGCATTTTCATTTCCACTCCATAACGGTCAACGGGCTGGGAAAGACTTGCTATATTGTCTGCAATGCCTACTCTGGTATATCCCATATAGAATTCATAGAAATTGCCGCCGATACCCGCATACTTGGAAGTATCGTGTCTCTTAAGATCTGTTCCGGTAACGTAAACTATGTTATCGAGTTTTTCGATGAGGCCTTTTCTTGTAGGCTCAGTAAGCCATGTTGCATCCGAGATCAGGGCCCTGTAACCTTCCCTTATGTCATCACACATTGATCGGAGAGCATCGTCGGTCTCCTTCGAATAATACCTCTCAACATAAAGAGGATCTGTCTCATTCTTAAGATTTGAAATAATCTCATTTACTGCCAGCTCTTCAATGGGCTTATAGCTGTCGTAGACATATCCTGCAAGGCTGTCATAACTGGGAGCAATGAATCTCATGTAACTGCTGTAGATCTTGTGGATCTCCAGGGCTTTTAAAGCATCGAGTTTATCTTCAACCATCAGCGAATTCATGCAGATCAGCTGGTCTTTATTGTAGCATCCGAATCTGTCACAAAAGTTTGGATCAAAACCAATGGCTTTAAAATATTCCTGAATGTCAACATTGGTGAATATACTGTTTAATTCGTCACCGGATAAGATGATCGTGTCAGTTACATCATAAGAGTCCTGTGCTGTTTTTGAACCTGATGCTCCATAAACACTAAGCACAAGATTTGCAAGTTTCTTTCCGTATTCAGAAGAAGTATCCACATCGTATCCTAAGGTCTGCATGTAAACTCTTGTGTCTGATACCAGCCCTGACAGTGCGGAGTTACCATCAGCCAGTGAATCGAAACTGACATCACACATACTTACAAAAGGATAAAAAGTAAGTATGCGTCTTCCGGATATGTAAACATCTTCGCTGGCAGACAAAGTGAAGAAACCTGAGATTCCAAAATCACGGTAGAGCTTTGCATCTGTCATAATAAGCTCATCAGCTGTCTTTGCATTCATTACTTCGTCAATAACATTTTGAAGATCTTCAGGGACCGGCTCGCTGTCAAAATCATAGCTTATGAAAGTGTTATAAGCAGTCTGGATAATGTATTCCTCACTGCCCTTTTCATAACCTGAACCTGCGGCTACGTCCTTGACGATATTTTCGAGTCTTTCAACAATAAGACTGTCATCGAATGCGTCGGCAGCGTATACTGATCCGTACTCAAATTCAGCGTTATCGAGCTTATCCCTGTTGGCATAGTAGTAGAAATCGTCCTGGGGACGTCCTGACATCCACTTTGCAGTCTCTGAAGGTTCAACTGTACCAACGTCTGATGGTGTACAGCCGGATATCAGAGATGCTGTCATTGCACAGATCAAAGCAGCTCCAATCAACTTCTTCATGGATTATCTCCTTCTTGGGTTTTATATGTTCTGTATGCTATCACATACAAAAGCAGTCACCTTTTTTTGTGGTGAATTGCGCTTATAAAGTGGTGATTTGCAAAATTACAGGGCCGGAATCAAATAACAACTTCAGCTCTGAAGAGGAATCCGAACGGCTTTTCTTCGCAGGATACGGACAATTCTCCGCCACAGTCTTCCGCAGCACTTCTGATGTTGGAAATACCGAAGCCGTGATTCTTTTTATCGGATTTGCTTGTGACTATCTTGCCGTCTTTGATATCAGGCTTCTCGGAACAGGGATTGGTAACAGAGATCATGAAGAAGTTCTCCGTGTGCTTAAACTGGAGATCGATCACTTTGTATTCGGGAGCCAGGTCCTTGAGGCCCGGAGCAGCGGCAGCTTCGATCGCATTATCAAGAAGGTTTCCGAGCATCTTGCACATGTTTACGGGAGAGATCTCAACACCTGATATCGCACCGGTGACATCCAATTTAAGACCTGCTGCCGAAGCACGCTTCTTCTTATCTGTGATTATCGCGTCGGCAATTACATCGCCGGTGTGGCTGCTGACGTTCGTGCCCGCCAGACCTTCGCTCATCTCTTCGAGATACTCCTGCATCTTATCGTATTCCTTATTTGCCAGAAGGAGCATCAGGACCTGCACGTTGTTACGCATGTCATGACGCATCGCACGGATCTCGGAATCAGCCTTGGCAGATGCTTCGAAAAATTTAGTCTGCGAATCCACCAGCTCCTCGTTGATCTTGTTCAGCTGTTTAAGTCCGTCACGTTCTTTTCTGGTAACGCGCAGGAAGAAGAACAGCCATACCGTTATGAGGATCAGTATGAGCAGCACCTGTTTTGCAAGATCATTTCCGACGTAAATTTCATCAGTGATGCTGTCATCGGCTAAGAATGCATTGACCAGGAGCAGGAATATGGCGACAACACCCAGTACCGGAAGGGGCAGCGGAGTATTGTCGTTCTTTTTTCTGACCTTTGCGATTATGTACAGGAACAGGAAGTCTGCCACAGCAGCAACGAGCTCCGTTACTAAGAGCATGATGACGACCCTTTCCTCGTCTTCGATCTCATTTAATCGATTGACCTGGATCACGACCGACTCAATAATGTGATTTACGCTTCCGAGTATCTCAGTCGATAAAAAGAGCGCAAGAAATCTTTTCCAGACCTTGCCCTTGAGCATGACCACCAGGAATATGAAGTGAACAAGAAGGCCCGCAACTCTTATGACATCTTCCACACCGATGATCAATCCGTCCACATCGATAATGTTGATTTTTAACACAATTAAGGCATGCTCTACCAGAATAACCGTCACTGCTGCCATTATGGCAGAAGTGATATACGTGGCCTTCTTATTCTTGAATTCGTACCTGAATGCCCCTTCTATGGAATACGTGGTTGCCATGATGATCGTCAGGGGGTTGATAATGTATACAAGGTAGCCGAGTATGTCGATCATCTGCCTGCTCTCCTGACGTACTCAAAAAGCATCTTCTTCGCATCTGCCGCGCTGCCTCTTGCCACCGGCAGGATATCGCCGTTATCCATTGCGACATCGTTACTTCCGAGCTTTTTGACATGAGCGAGGTTCACATAGTAGGATCTGTGGCACTTGCAGAAATCCTTGCTTATCCCGTCGACCATTTCAACCGCCTGGGCGAATTTCATGCGCATCTCAACGGAATCTTTCCTGAAGACAAAACGCACAGAATTATTAGATGCTTCAATATATATGAGATCGCCGATTCCATAGATGATCTCTTCACCGTCTTTTTTGAGGATTATCTTCTCTTCAACCTTGAGTTTCTTCTCAAGTTCGGTCAGAGTCTCCAGGAGCTTATCCTTCTTTACGGGCTTGCTCAAAAACCTGAGCGCATCAACCTCATAACCCTCCAGGGCCATTTCCGTGTGGCTCGTAAGGAAGATTATCGGGATGTCTTTTGAATATTGGCGGATGACCTTGGCCGTGGACATGCCGTCCAATTCCTTCATCTCAATATCGAGGAATACCGCATCCGGTACAAAACCGTTCTCAAAGCTCTTTACGATCTCGCTACCGTCGGAATAGAGATAACAACTGACAGTCTCCGTGCCGTAAACTGCATAGATCAGTTCAGCGACGTGGTTCCTGTATACACTCTCATCGTCAACTATTGCTAGCCTCATGGGATCCTCCGGCAGAGTTTTGAAAAGGAGCCGCCTATTACGTCAGCTCCTTACATTTTAATATATTATCCTACTCGGGCAATAGTATTTTACTTATCGTGTGGCCCTGAAGAAGGAGATGATTTGTTTTCTATTAATCAAAGGCCGAATTCATTGCCATCGAGACACATGTCATGGTCGCTACCTCTTCTGCAACGATCGAGGCAAGCGCGTTGCTAATAACTGCGCTGTTAACGGCTTTGTTGTAAATCTGGTCATCACTGCCGGAGAGCATATCGGCTACGAAGATCGCTGCAAACATAAGGCGCTCACGCTTTTGGAGTGTCCAGTTCCCGAAGCCCTTCTCTCTTCCCAGATACTCTTCAGTCTCTATGACCATATCAACAAGTTCATCCATGTCGATATCAAGTTCAGCGAGAGCTCCCAGTGATGAGAATTCATAATAATTGCCGTATCTGGCACCATGTTCCTTAAATGTCGTAAAGAGCTCTGCTGACTTATCGCACTTCTCTCTCAGGTTGCCGCCGGAGATAACGAGCAGTTCGCTCAATCCCTGGATGGCATTAGCATCAGCCTTGACCTTGAGTTCTTTCTTGAGATATACGTAGCACTCTTCGATCTCATCGACTAATGCGTCGTCATCTTTCTCGCTCAGAGCGAGAAGAACGGCAAAAGCTATGTCGCTCTCATCAGACAGGAGCGGGTGCTTTTTGCTGAGCTTATCAACGATGCTCTCCATGCGCTTTGCGATATTTGCCGCTTCGTTCATCAGGCCGAGATCGACGATCGTCATGGCGGAGAGCACCATGCAGTTATATTCAATGATTCTCTTTCCTCTTAATGTCTTATAAACAGCAAGTACATCATCAATATATTTCCCGGGGTCTGTCTGGATCGACATCTTTGTCAGTACGGCGAGTTCAACAGTAACTCTGAACGAAGACAGGATACTTGTTTTGGAAGCCAGTATCTTCCTTGCTTCCTTTATCTTCTCTATATCAGCTCTGCGGTTTGCATTCGTCAGGATAAGGCTTGATACCATGCAGTTAAGTCCGTATTCAAATATAAATGCATCTCCTACTGCCTGTCTGTTCTGAATGAATAAACCGATTTTGCTCTTAAGATTCGAGTCCATATTGGTCCAGCTCCTTTTTGAGGTTTTCTATGGCATGGATATTAGCATTCGAATCTGTCTATACCGGATTTTGTGGTGAATTGCAGTTTTTGAGTGACGAGTTGTCCGTCCGTCTGAAATAAAAGGAAATACAATTTACCACTCTTATCATGCATTTCACCACAGAAAACTCAGCGGACTGATTACAGATGATACTATCCGCATATCAAAAGCAAAGCGAAATTAACGGAGGAAAAAGATTATGAAGACCAACGTTATTACTGAATCAAAGAACATCACAAAGAAAAACGCAGTTATGTTACTTGTAGGATTCCTTACACCGGTTATTCTGTTCTCAAGCCTTACAGTTTCATTGATGAACTCAGGCTCTGTTGCAGTAAATGAAAAGACCGCACAGAAATATGCGGTCAACAAAGTATATCTCACAGATGAAATGTGCATTTCATCGAAGGCCTGTATTTATAAGCAGGCTGGAACCGATGAAGAGACTACGGCAACTTTTGACACTGACAGTATCCGCTTTAGAGATGCTCTTCTTCCTACTATCGGCAGATTCTGATAGTTTAATCAAAGCAATTGACCGGAACAGGGCCGGAATAGTCTCTCATCATAAAAGCTTTCGAACCTCAGAGATAATACTCTGGGGTTCTTCATTTATTTAAATAATCTAATAGAGAAAAGCCCCGGCTTTGAAGTGAACCCCTGAAGTTGGACAAACTTCGGGGGTTTATATATGAAACTATCTTTTGAATTAAAACTTGAGATTTATGAGAAACATCTAGCGGGATACAGTTTAAATTATTTAGCAGATGAATATCACTTGGCCAAAACTACCGTTAGACATTTTTGTAATTTGGCTGATAGACATGGTACAGACATTCTCAGGCGCAGCAAGAAAAAGACATATTCCAATCAGTTTAAATTGAATGCTATTAATAGAGTCTTAATTGGACATGAATCTTCTAAATCTGTTGCAGTCGATTTAGGATTATCCTGTAACGGAATGGTTACTACGTGGATTAAATCGTAC
>FNPA01000016.1 GCA_900107185.1 Ruminococcaceae bacterium YAD3003
GTTTTCGAGAATTGAGAATACGAAATATCTAAGAAATATATTCCAAAATCACGTTTTCGAGAATTACGAATACAAAACATCTAAGAAATGTATTCTAATTCGACGTTTACCAAATATGAGAATACAAATCCACACTTATTCCGCACTCTTCAGAGATTCTGCCATGTCAATCTTCTCGATCTTGGCGCGCATTATGAGATTTACTATCGTCGAGAACGCGAGCACGAACAGGAGCGAATAAATAAAGCTCATGAAGGTTATGTGTATATCATAGGTGATCATATCCATTTCGATCTGGTCCATTACAAATCTGTGCAACAAAAATCCCAGAGGAATACCTGTCGCATAACCCATCAGAACGAGCAGAACATTTTCTCTTGTTACGTACGCACCGGTCTCATTTCTGTTGAATCCCAACACCTTCAGTGTCGCAATTTCCCTGATGCGCTCTGTGATATTGATGTTATTCAGGTTGAACAGAACGATAAATGCCAGAGCGGCCGCGCTCGCAACAACAAGAACGATAATGTAATTCATTCTGTCCATAGTATTTGAGAAACCCTCTTTGGAATCAGCCGTCGAGAACCAGGTCTTGAGATCGTAGTTATCCGACAAATACGATGCGACCTTATATGCATCCTCACGCGTATCAGTTGCTGTCGATACCAGGAGCGTTTCAGGTGTATAAGGCTTACCGAAAAACTCTCTGTAAGTTGCAGGAGTCATGAGGACATAGTGGTACGTATAGTTCCTGAAAACAGAGCTGATTTTGACGGTAACTTCATGCTCATCATCGCCATATAACAATGTTACAGTGTCTCCAACCTTGACTTTGTTCTTATCTGCGAGCTTCTGTGAGATGGCGACTTCACCGTCTGCAGGCCAGGGCAATGCCTCACCTGTCTTATAATCATAAACACCGAAGATCTTCAGAATATTAGCATCATCTGAAATGAACAGATCGACGTCTCTGACATAACCGGAACCGTTATTCTTAGCCGTGTCATTCTTAAGGACAGCGTAATCGCATTCGACTCCGGTCTCACCACATGCAATGGCAGCCGCATCTTCGATCTCATACTGTCTGTAATGCTCATCGAAAGTAACAGCCAAATCATATTTGGTGATCGTGTCATACTGGACAGCAACGACATTGCAGATCGAATCGTAGAGACCGAATGCGGTAATAAGCAAAGATGTGCATCCTGCGATGCCGACGATCATCATGAACATTCTCTTTTTGAAGCGGAAGACATTTCGCGCGGAAACCTTATGAAGGAACTTCATGCGCTTCCAGATAAAGCCCATACGCTCGAGCAGGATACGCTTACCAGGGAGCGGCGCCTTCGGTCTGATGAGTTCAGCAGGCATGCCTTTCAATGCCGACAGAGACGTTACAACAGAAACGCCGACTGTGCATGCCAGTGAAGCGATGAATACAATAACGAAGAGCGGTACGCTGCTCTTAAACGACAGATCCGCGAAGCCGTACATCATTCTGTATACTTCCCAGATAACGTACGGGAAGAGTTTAGTGCCTCCGAGGAAACCCAATATACATCCTAAGACAGCAGCCGACCCTGCATAGATCGCATACTTCATGACTATCGCCGTATCAGTGAATCCGAGGGCTCTCATCGTACCAATGATGCCTCTCTCATCACCTACCATTCTGCTCATTGTTGTTGAACATACCAATGCGGCAATCGCGAAAAAGAATATCGGGAATACGGCCGCTACACCGTCTACGATCTGCGAATCATTATCGAAGCAGACGTAACCTGTATTCTTATCTCTTCCGAGGATATAGACCTCAGGATCGTCAACGCTCTCGATCAATTCATAACCGTAAACGAGATTTGCATTAAACACATATTCGGCAGTCATCGAATACTCGGAATAACCTTCCCAGAGTTTGCGCACACCGTCTCTGTATTCTGCCCAGCCTTCATCTACCTGCGCTTGTGCATCATTAAGCTGGGAGACTCCTTCATAGTACTTGTTAAGTCCTTCTGCGTACTGCATGTAAGCTGAGTCGTACTGGCTCTTTGAACTCTCGTACTGATGGAGACTGTACTCGTAGGTTACCTTGTCTGAGATATACACAGCATACTTTGAATTGTAATCAGCAATCTTAGAGTCGTATTCTTTCTGCTTTGCATTGATAGCATCCTGACGCGCATCGAAACCTTGAGAGAACTCAGTCAGTTCAGCTATTTCCGCTTTCGCGCCTTCGAGTAACTGGACATAGTTCTCTCTTTGCGCGATCTGGTTGTCGAGCTGTGTCTGTGCAAGATTTTTCTCCCATTCAGTTGTCGCGTTCTCGAGTCTCGCCTTAGTGTTCTCGATACCTGCATCAAGTGATGCTATCGCTGACTCATAAGTTGAGATCGAATAGTTAAGACTTGCGATCCTGGATGTCGTGGCTGACCTGTCTGAATTAAGGGTTGCTCTCTCTTCTGACAGCTCTGATAATATCTGGTCTATATCTGCCTGGAGGGCATCTAATTCACTCTTCTTTCTGTCGAGATCAGCCTTCGATGCTTCGAGCAGTACCTTTGTTGAAGTGAGCTGCTTCTTGTAATCAGCGAGCGTTGAAGAGGTCTCGTCGAGAGTCGCCTTACCGTCTGCTAATTCTGTCCATCCCTTATCGATCTCTGCCTGGGCATCTTCCAGTTCTTTCTTCGCATCATCGAGCTTTTGGCGGGCGTCCGTTATCTCGCCCCAGCCTTCATCGATACCTTCATTAAACTCGTCGATACCATCGTAGAGTTTGTCGTATTCCTCTTTTATGAGCGCTTCAAATCTGTCATTGATGACGCTTCTTAATACAACTTTGTACTGCTTCTCAGCATTGGCTGCCCAATCTTTGTATTCATCAGAATAGATATAGAAATCCGTGTTCGCATAGAGATATGCTTCGGTGTAATACTCAGAATCAAATGCACCCGGGAGTGCCAGAACAAAATACGAAATACTGCCCGAACCCTCGTTGGAAGTACCTCTCTGGAAGTTCAGATATGTAGTGGTTCTCGCTGTTCCGACGATGGTGTATTCACGGTACTTAAACATATCCAAAGACTTATCTGTTGTCTCATCGGAGATTACCAGTTTTGTGCCGGGTTCCATCTCAGGGAAAACATATGCATCAACTAAAATCTCATCAGGTTTCTCAGGAAGTCTTCCGCTCTTAAGGTCGACCTTGTTTACGTTATTTGTAATTGACATGAACCTTACTGTGTCTGCACTGAAACTGTCTCCAAGATATGCAGAGCAGTCTGCCGAATAAGCTCCTTCAACAACACACGAAGTACGCTTCGCGATCTCTTCGATATCTTCATCCGTAAAACCTATCGTCGACAGCATCTTGAAATCGAACATCGCGTATTCCTTCAGATACTTGTCGCCCGTATAAACAAACGAAGGTGTAGTTACTTTAAGACCGGAGAAAAATCCCGCGCCCAAAGCGATTATCGCGAATATCGCGATAAATCTCGGCAGTGTCATTTTTATGGATCTTGCGATCGTCTTAATATAAGGTGAATTTACCATTCAAGTGTATCTACGTTTACAGGATTCTCATTAACTATATTGCTCGTGATCTTACCGTTCTTAACTCTTATAACCCGGTCAGCCATGGCCGTGAGTGCAGAGTTGTGTGTAATGATTACAACTGTCATTCCCTTCTCAGTACTAAGTGACTGAAGGAGTTTTAATATCGCTTTACCGGTCTGGTAATCCAGAGCACCCGTAGGCTCATCACAGAGCAGGAGCTTAGGATTTTTAGCGATTGCTCTGGCGATGGAAACACGCTGCTGCTCGCCTCCGGATAACTGCGCAGGGAAATTGTTCTTTCGATCTGACAAACCTACTTCATTGATGAGAAGATCACAGTCGATGGGATCCTTTACGAGCTGGGCTGCCATCTCAACATTCTCATAAGCAGTGAGGTTCGGAATAAGGTTATAAAACTGGAAAACGAAACCAACGTTCTGTCTCCTGAACAGCGCCAGTTCATTCGCGTTGAGCCTTGATATCTCTTTACCGTCGAGATAAACCTTACCGGTCGTAAGACGGTCCATGCCGCCTAAGATATTGAGCAGCGTTGTCTTACCGGCACCTGACTGTCCGACTATGACGCAGAGCTCACCTTTCTCGATATAGAAATCAGCTCCGTTCAGAGCGGTGACTTCTACCGAACCGGTCTTATAAATCTTCTTAACATCCTGGAATTCAATGTAAGCCATACATTTCTCCATCTAATGCCTCGTAAGGCAAAAATTATTCGTATCTGTATTCGATATGCATCGGGTCGAGATTATATTCGTAAGTCAGATCCGTAAACCTGGAAGGAAGACTGATATAGAGCCTCGGATCATCGTCAAATGCCCACATGCCAATCGTCTCAACGGAATCAGGAATATAAACATAACTTAACTCATCACAACAGTCGAACGATTCCTGGCCGATGTATGTGACGCCATTAGGGATGTAGATATATTCCAGATCCTCACATGAATTAAACGCACAATCGTTGATCGATATAACAGTATCCGGAAGGATAACCGTAGTAATGAGATCGCAGTCGATAAAGCAATCTTCGTCAATTACAGTGATCTCACTCTCCGGATCGAAAACGATCTTGTTGAAACAGTTAACACCCTGAGGCATCTTGATCGTTCCCCATCCGCTTATATAGCAAACGCCGTCACGTGTGATCTCATACTGAGCATGCTCGCCGCAATAACCTGCACTCGGGATACCGTGTCTCGTATCCGCGTCATAGATTCTGTGATCGTTTGAGAAAGACTCCAGCGGCATAAGGTAGTAAGTCATCTGATACTCGTAAACTTCCAAATCATTGGGACCGTTATAGTATCTGATCATATCGAAAGTAGGATCTAAGAAATGCCATTCATCACCGAGATAAACCGCTGCCCACGCGTGATCAGCAAAATCGTCGGAGGAAGGCACTCTGGTAGTCATCTCATCATAATCTGCAAAGCCGATTCCGAACTCTACTACGGCAGGAATTCCCTGTGCCCTGCAGAGCGCTGCAAAGCAGTTGCCAAAACCTTCGCACAGACCCTTACCGTCTCTGATGATATCTACTGCACTGTCCTGATAACCGCTGACCGTATCTTCTGCTTCAACATTGTCATAAGCCATCTCACTGGAAATGAACATGTAGATGCGGAAAACCTTCTCCCAATCGTCAGCCGCGCCTTCACAGATCTTGTTTGAATACGCGATTAAGACCGGATCATCACACTCAATATCGTTCTGCGGCTCCAAACACTCCTTAAGAGACTGGCTGTCAGTCCAGAGTTCGGAACAAGTATCGAGATTGTATTCGTAATTGACATTCTTCCAAAAGTGTATATCTTTTCCACTCTTGAAAATAATGTTGTCGCTGTTGAAAACAGTCAGTCCATAAGCTTCATAAGATAAGGAAACAGTATAGAGAGTTTCCTCATCCATGAATCTCTCGAGATCAGCTTCGAAAGACTGTCCGTTCATGGTAAACGAACGGACAATTCTGTTATTTTCAGTCTTAAAAAGCTGGATGTTATAGTCCCTGTCAACGTCGGACTCGAAGATCATTTTGCCGCCGACGATCTGAAGATTTACTTTCGCGCCGTCAACCAGAGTTACTTCATAGCCGTCATAAGCAGCCGGCCTGAAGTCGACCCTCTGTTTATTGACATCAGGAAAGAATCTCAAGGGAAAACTTCCCAAGATAAAAGAAGTACAAAGTATTATGGAAGCTGCCGCTTTCAAAAACACTTTCAGATCTCCTTAGCAAGTTTGATTGCTTCTTCGCTCGTGATCTCAGAAGCTTCGCTCTCATTCCTTCTCTTAACTTCGACGATACCTTCGGATGCTCTTCTGCCGACAGTGATTCTGAGCGGGATACCCAGGAGGTCAGCATCCTTGAACTTAACGCCGGGACGCTCGTTTCTGTCGTCGATGAGAACCTCAACGCCTGCTGCCATGAGCTCATCGTAGATCTTGTTGGCAACGCTCATGAGCTCCTCGTCATTAGCCTTTGTAGGAACAACGATTACCTTGTAAGGAGCAACAATCGAAGGCCAGATGATTCCGTCATCATCGTGATACTGCTCAATGATCGCAGCAAGAACTCTGGATACACCGATACCGTAGCATCCCATTACCATGCTGTGTTCCTTACCGTTATTGTCGAGATATACACAACCTAATGCATCAGAATACTTTGTACCGAGCTTGAAGATGTGACCAACCTCAACACCACGAGCCATACCGAGCTTACCCTTACCGCACTTAGGGCAGATATCGCCTGCCTTTGCGTTTGTGATATCAGCTACCTTATCAGCTTCGAAATCTCTGCCGATATTAACATTCTTAAAGTGATAGTCAGACTCGCATGCGCCGACTACAAAGTTCTTCATGCCTGCAACTTCAGGATCTACAACGATCTCGATCTTCTGCTTGAGATTAACAGGGCCTGCAAAACCAACCTTTGCGCCTGTGATCATCTCAACGTCAGCAAAAGCAGCGAGCTCCATCTCTGTAGCATCGTAGAGGTTGCCGAGCTTTGTCTCGTTAATATCTCTGTCGCCTCTGCACATAGCAGCAACGAACTTACCATCGATGTTGTAAATGATCGTCTTTACAAAAGCATCAGGTCCGCAATTAAGGAAACCGCAGAGTTCTTCAATAGTCTTAACGTCAGGTGTGTGGATCTTCTCGATCTCGAGTTCAGCAGCTGTATCTGCTGCGCCTCTTGTCCAGCCTGCCTTCTCTTCGTTAGCAGCATATCCGCACTCATCACAGAAGCAGATCGCATCTTCACCGACTTCACTCTTTACCATGAACTCCTGTGAACCTGAACCGCCCATTGCGCCTGAGTCAGCATCAACGATCGTATAATCCAGACCGAGTCTGTCGAAGATCGCTCTGTAAGCGTCGTACATCTTCTTGTATGAGATATCGAGACCAGCCTCGTCAACGTCGAAAGAATAAGCATCCTTCATGACGAACTCTCTTGCACGGATAACGCCGAATCTCGGACGCTTCTCGTCTCTGTACTTGTGCTGGATCTGATATAAAGTTACAGGGAGCTGCTTATAAGATCTGATTGAATCTCTTACAGCCTCTGTGAAAGGTTCCTCGTGCGTAGGGCCCAAGCAGAAAGATCTGCCGCCTCTGTCTGAGAGTCTGAACATCTCAGGACCGAACTTCTCCCATCTTCCTGAACCCTGATATGCCTCAGCAGGAAGAAGTGCAGGCATTATGAGCTCCTGTGCACCGGCCTTATCCATCTCTTCTCTGATTACGGCCTCAACCTTACGGTATGTGCGGTAACCCATTGGCATGAATGAATAAACGCCGGATGCCATCTTGCGGATAAGACCCGCTCTGAGCATCAATCTGTGTGACGGTATCTCTGCATCTGCAGGGATTTCTCTTTGTGTTGCTAAAAACAGTTCGGAAACTTTCATTTAACGTGCTCCCCATATTATTAATAATATTACGGGTGTAAGTATATACGAGAGGGGTGCTTTTTGCAATTGAATGAGGTTTTCGGGCGGATTGTGAGTCCTCGGGTCCCCTCGAAAGCCAACGGTAAGCCGCGATTGCAAATTTTCGGGGTGTTGTGAGCCCCCGCCCCCTCGAAAGCCGGCGGTAAGCCGTGAGTGCAAATTTTCGCGGTGTTGTGAGCCTTCGCTCCCCCTCGAAAGCCGGCAATGAGCCGCGAGTGCAAATTCTCGGGGTGTTGTGAGCCTTCGCTCCCCCCTCGAAAGCCGGCAATGAGCCGTGAGTGCAAATTCCCGGGATGTTGTGAGCCTTCGCCCCCTCGAAAGCCGGTAATGAGCCGAGAGTGCAAATTTCTTGGCGTTTTTCGGTCATTTCACGCCAAGATTTCCGCCATTCCGAGGGAAATGGCGTTTTTTCTGGCGTTTTTAACCACTTTTACGCCAAAAAATATGCACTCGGGGTAACACTCGTGGTAACACTCGTGGTAACACTCGCGGTAACACTCAGGATAACACTCATGGTAACACTCGGGGTAACACTCGCGGTAACACTCAGGGTAACACTCGGGATAACAAAAAAGGCTGCCCGCGAAGGCAGCCCGGTATATTACAAATCAAGTATTCCAATCAGGAAGAAAACGTCTAAAATGCCGCAGATCAGAAGGATCAGAACGCAAATCAGAAGAGTGCGGGTGCGCTTCTTTTCGACATCTCGTTCTGTCGTTCCGTAACGCTCTTTTCTGGCCGGTTTACGGACACGTCCGTACGACATAAGCAGCTCCCCCCTCGCTTAAATTCCCTTGATTGGTAGCTAGATTATAGACGCTTAAAATATGTCATGCTTTGCAGATTTGTGACATTCAATTGACAATATTCGAAAAACGCTTTACTCAAAATACATTTTGAGGTAGAGGCTCTCAAAACCACTATATATGGATTTTAGCATTCTTTTGGAAATCTCTTGTTATACCCTTTTCCGATAACCATAATTCTTCACTCAAAACTCTCACAAAATTACCCGCAGATTGCATAAAAATAATATTAAAAATAAATATGATATAATAATGTTGAAAATATGCGCTCACAAAGAGCCGCAAAATAAGGAGAAATAAGTCTTTTGAAACTTATAGGAGTTAAAGAGTTTTATAACATTACTCGCGCGAAAGTCGTGTCCGCCATTAACTGCGCCATCGTAGTTACGGTATGTGCTACGGCAACTTTTGCTGTGGATACTGCATTAGACTCCACTACCGTACAGGCTAAGCCTATCGAGACTTTCCCGCAATCAACAGAGAACGTTGTAATAGTTGATCCGACTGAAACAGAAGAGACAACCGAGACATCTACAGACAACACTGATACAACAGAAACAACAGTAAAAGTAACTGTTGTTTCTACCCCTTCAGCAACAAGTGAGACCAGTGAAACTTCTGAGACATCAGAAACAGAAGGAACAGAAGAAACGCAGGCTACAACTGAAGCAACAGAAGCTTTCACAGAAAAAGAACTTTATCTGACTGTATATGCAACAACTACCATTAACGTAAGAACCGGCCCGGGCACAAATTACGATGTAGTAAAGAGTGTTTTCGCAGGTGACCAGATCGATGTCGTTGCTGTCACTTCCAATGGCTGGTACAAGACCTATAACGGTAACTACGTAAAGGCAGACCTCACTACAGAGAGCAAGCCTACGAATACACCGAAGCCGACACCGAAGCCGACTTCAAATTATGTTGAAGAGACAACCAAAGCTACAGAGGCTCCGAAGCCGGCACCTTCAAATGACGGTAATACATGTACTATTACTTTCTATGGTCCCCAGCTCATGAGCGACGGTTCTTACAACAAGAGTACTGCAACAGGAACCACATGTACCGAAGGCCGCACCTGCGCTGCTGACTGGTCTATCTACCCTAAAGGAACCGTAATCTATATTGAGAATGATCCTTTGGGCGGCGACGGATATTACACTGTTGAAGACAAGGGGCCGGGGGTTCAGGGTTACCACATCGACATCTACGCAGAGGACGGTGAATCAGGCAACCATTCTACCTGCAAACGTACGGTTTACGTAGCTTAAGATACGATTATCTTTTCAAATACTTCTCCATTCAGATGGGAAGTATTTGTTATGTATAGAGGCACAATTATGAGTAGTAACGCAAAAAGACACGGATACAATAATCCGAAGTATAAGAACACGAATCCGGTTAAGATAATTCCTTTGGGTGGAATCGGTGAGATTGGTAAGAACATGACCGCTTTTGAATACGGCAACGACATTATCATCGTCGATTGCGGTATGAGTTTCCCTGAAGAAAACATGCCCGGTGTTGACTGTGTTATCCCCGATTTCACTTATCTGAGACGCAACCAGGAGAAGATCCGCGGCATCCTTATCACGCACGGACACGAGGACCACATTGGTTCTCTCCCCTATTTTCTCAGAGAGTTTAAGTGTCACGTATTCGGCGGCACCATGGCTATCGAGCTTATCAAGCTAAAGCTCCAGGATAAGAACGTTCCTTTCGAGGGGATCAAGTTATCAACATGTAAGAACGGCGACGTCGTCCAGCTCGGTAATGCTTTCTCAGCAGAGTTCATCAGAGTAAACCATTCAATTGCCGATTCATACGCACTCTGCATCAACACACCTGTCGGTAAGATCGTTCACTCCGGCGACTTCAAGATCGACTACACTCCGATCAACGGTAAGACCATCAATCTTCAGCGTCTTGGCGAGCTCGGCAAAGAAGGCGTCCTGATGTTTATGTGCGAGAGCACGAACGTAGAGATCGAAGGTTTCTCGCCCTCCGAAAAGCACGTCGGCGAAGCTTTCTCTCATTACTTTCGAAAGGCAGAAGGCCGCATAATCGTTGCCACCTTCTCATCTCACGTCCACCGCATGCAGCAGATCATCACGGCAGCCGAGAAGTACAACAGACACATCTGTCTGTCCGGCCGTTCCATGATCCAGGTATTCAATATCGCAAACTCTTTGGGCTACATCGACATCCAGCCTGACACTCTGATAGACATCGATTCCATCGATAATTATCCGGACAACAGGATCGTTATCCTCACAACCGGTTCACAGGCTGAGCCTATGAGCGCCCTCACACGTATGGCGTTCAATTCACACCGCTCTGTAGACATCCAGAAGGGTGATACGGTAATCATCTCCGCTGACCCTATTCCGGGCAACGAGAAGCCTATCTACCGCGTAATCAACGAGCTCTACAAGAAGGGCGCGCACGTTATCTACCAGTCACTTGCTGACGTTCATGTATCAGGCCACGCATACAGAGACGAGCTCATGATGCTCCACACGCTCATTAAGCCTAAGTATTTCATTCCTGTTCACGGTGAATACAGAATGCTCTGCCTCCACAAGGAGATGGCTGTGAGCCTCGGCATGAACGAGGACAATGTTTATATCATTGAGAACGGCGATGTATTATCACTTACAGAAGACGGCGCGAAAATCACAGACCACGTACCCGCCTCCCCTGTCCTTATCGACGGAACAGCTACTGTAGATGCCGATGACAGGATCCTAACAGACAGAATCCACTTAGGTGAAGACGGATGTCTCGCAATCGCTATCACTGTTGATGAACGCACAGGCGATCTCGCGTGCTCACCTGCAGTTAATTCAATGGGCTGCTTTGACAGCGACGATATGGATGTTCTCTACGAACTCATTTCTGATAAAGTTGACGACCTTCTGAAGCAGGCCAGCAACAAGGCCGGCAGCATCGAGGCATTCCTCGAGAAGCGTAACTTCAGGGAGCATATCAAGAACTTCGTTCATTCGAAGTCAGGCAGAAAGCCTATGATCATCTTCAATATCAGTTATGTTAACGGATATTCGGATGACGAATACTACGGCGATACCTGATAACCGGATTTGATAAAAACAGAGGCTGTCTCAAACATCGAGGCAGCCTTTTTAATTTCTGATAACGTCTACTACGTCTTTAACTCTAAGGATCCTGTCGCACGTACGGTCTAACTGTTCGCGGCCGGAAACATTTACAGTTACGAAGATCCTTGCCTCAGGACCGTCTACAACAGTGTTGAGCTTAACGATATTGATCTTCTCTTCGTTGATCTTGTCGAGAACGTCGATAAGAAGTCCGTTGCGGTCCATGGCAACAACAACGAGCTGTACATCATAGCTCGAGAACTTCGCCTTTGACAGCCACCTTACGGCAACGAGACGCTGGTACTTCTGCTCATCCTTATCGGACTTTCCACGGTTCTTAATGATATTAAGAATGTTCTTGCAGTTAACCTTGTGAATACCTACACCCTTTTCCTGTGTAACATATCCTATGATCTCATCACCGAATACAGGATGGCAGCACTTAGAGATGTGCGTAGCGATAGTATCGAGGCCGTTAACTACAACTGCATCATTGCTCTGCGCGCGTCTTGCGGAATCGCTTCTCGCACCTCTGGAAGGCTTAGCAGCATTTGCAGCAGCCGTATTAATGTCAGTACCTGTCTGGTGCGGATCGATGCTGAGCGCATTGATCTTTGAAATATCGTAGTCGAGAACCTGCTTCGAACTCTCAGGTGCCTTAACCTTTGAATTCTTTGAATTACGTGTCTGGTCTGCTTTACCGAGTTCGATCGGAAGCTCGTTCGGGCTGTATGCGACGTTACCGTCTGCAGTAACACGATAGCCTAATGCGCGGCGCTCTTCTTCAGAGATATTTCTGATATAGTCATCACGAAGTCGTGAGAACACTTTGCTGACACTGATAGAACCGTATCCCAATGCTGCGAACATGTCGTCCAAAGACTGGAAGTTATTACGCTTCAGAATGATCTCAATTGACTTATGCATCAGGAGCTTTGTAGGCTCAAATCCGTTACGTGTAATCTCATTTGTGAGCATCTCACGTCCGGCAGTTATGTTCTCGCCTCTAGCTTCTTTCTTAAACCATGCGTTGATCTTAGACTTAGCATTAGCAGTACGCGCAATGGATACCCAGTCACGCGAAGGTCCCTTAACGAGCTTTGCAGAAGACTGAATCTCAACGATGTCGCTGTTCTTCAATTCATAAGACAGCGGAACGATACGTCCGTTAACCTTTGCACCGTGCATGTGGTTACCGATGCCTGAGTGGATCGCATACGCAAAATCAATAGGGCATGAACCCTTCGGCAGCTTGATAACTTCGTGCTTCGGTGTGTAAACGAAGATCTCATCAGGCGCGATATTCATCTTGAACGATTCGAGGAACTCACCGGAGTCGGTAAGCTCGTTCTGCGAATCGATGATCTGTCTCATCTCATTGATCTTTGTATCATATCTGTCAGCCTTAAATTCAGATGAATTGCCGGCCTCCTTGTAATGCCAGTGAGCAGCGATACCGAACTCTGCGATCTGATGCATCGCAAATGTCCTTATCTGCACCTCGAAAGGTGTTCCCGTATGGCTTACAACAGTCGTATGAATGGACTGATACTTGTTCTCCTTAGGCATCGCGATATAGTCCTTGAAACGTCCGGGAACGTGCTGGTACATCTCATGGATAATTCCCAATACCTGATAGCATTCGATGACTTCGTCAACAATGATTCTGCATGCAAAGAGGTCGTAGATCTCATCGATTGTCTTACCCTTCTCATGCATCTTCTTATAGATGCTGTAGAAGTGCTTCGGACGTCCTTCAATGTCATAGTGAACGATGCCGTTCTCTTCGAGCTTGCCGCGGATCTCAGAGACAACTTCCTCCATGAAGTTTTCTCTCTGCGCGCGGTTACCGTTAACGAGTTTTACGAGTTCATAGTAATCATCGGGATGGAGATAACGAAGACAGAGGTCTTCTAATTCCCACTTGATCTTATAGATACCGAAACGCCCTGCGAAAGGAACGTATATATCGAGTGTTTCCTGAGCCTTCTCGATCTGCTTCTCGGGGCTCATGGACTTCAGGGTTCTCATGTTATGCAGACGGTCAGCGAGCTTAATGAAGATAACTCTGATGTCGTCTGTGAGGGCGATGAACATCTTTCGAACGTTAGATGCCTGAATATCCTGCTTTGAATTATAGACGACGTTATCAAGACTTAAGTTGAGTTTTGTAACGCCGTCAACGAGACTGCATACGACGGCACCGAACTTCTCGGTTACCATCTCATCGTCAACTATAGTATCTTCAATAGTATCGTGAAGGAGCGCTGCAATGATCGTGTTAACATCGACCTTAAGGTCTGCAAGGATCATGGCAACAGCAACAGGGTGAATGATATAAGGCTCGCCCGTCTTACGCTTCTGGTTACGGTGTGCCTTGTATGCAAAAACAAATGCCTTACGGAGCTTATCCTTATCCTTCTCGATATCATTCTCATCGAGATTTGCTGCTCTCGCATAAGAATCGTAGAGTTTCAGGATTTCCTGGAATCTGTCCGTAAGATCCTGGGGAATTTCAGGCACCTGATTGTCGTCCTGAAGATACGCACGTTCAGTCTCAGCCTGAACGACCTCTTCAGTTACGGCATCAAACAATCTGTCATTCTTATTGTCAGTCACCTATTATTCTCCTATAAACCTCAGAATCACTGAGTTTTACTTTATCGCCTGTCTTCAGGATATTGAAGCAGACGGTCATCGGCGTAACAGATCTGAGCCTGATGAGGTTGCAGTCAGCAAAGACCTCTAGGCACCTTTTGACCTGGAACGGCGTGCATGCTACATCATAATTGTTAGATACCAATCTTGCAAGAAGGTCGATATCCACAGTAGACATCGCAGTACCTCCGAACTTCTCTATCGCCTTATAGCAGGCGCCGAACTGCTCGGATGTAGGCTTCATCTCAGATTCAATATTCTCGCCCGGAGCCATCTTGGCGATCTGGTTCATTGCAAGGCCGCTTGTGTAGAGCTTTTCTGCAATATCAGCCTTCTGCCACATGAAACCTTCCTCGTATCTGGGTCTTATATCCTCCAGATGAAGGCTAAGGGATGTCTCTCCCCTGTAGCAGTATTCATTGATTGTATATGCAATATCTATGGTGTCGCCCGCTCTTAATATATTGTAATAGTCACCCATTCCGAATCCGACGGCAGACAGGTTCGCTTCGCCCTTGCTGTCTGTCAGATCTAGTCTTATGTGTGCGCCGTTACTCATCTGCGCGATACCGGAAATAATGAGTCCGTTAGTAACAAAGATCGGCTTCGGGTTGCCAATACCAAAAGGTCTTAACTTACTTACCTGACGGTAAGATTCAAAACTAAGGCCTTCGGGCATTATCTCGCACTCGGCATTGATGACATTATCTTCATCAGCCTCACCCGACTGTCCCTTCTCTTCGAAAATTTTTGCTGACTCTTTCTCGAGAGCTTCCATAAACGCACCCATCTCGGTCTTTCTTACGAGCATTCCGGCAGCCTTCTTATGACCTCCGAAATTAACCAGATAATCAGAGATGCGTGTTAAACAGTCGTACAAATCGAAATCGCCATAAGCTCTGCCTGAACCCTTAGCGCAGCCCGGCTCTGTGGCATCGTCCGTAAATACCAATGCAGATCTGCCATAGAACTGTGACAGCTTACCTGCAACGATTCCGAGAACTCCCTGGTGCCAGTCCTTGCCGTATACAACGATAGGTCCGCAAGTATTTGTGAGCGACCACTTGTCAGGTCTTGCTGGGTTCTCTAACTGCGCCCTCGCCTCATCGAAAACCTTGGCCTCTATTTCCTTACGCTCATCATTCTCTCTTGTGAGGTCCTGTGCGGCAGTCTTAGCCTCAGTCGGATTATTCTCAAGGAAGAGTTTCAATGCATCAGCAGAATCGTACAGTCTTCCTGCAGCATTGATTCTCGGTACGAAATTAAAAGAGATAAACGTCTCATCAAGTGTCTTTCCGGGTGCTAAGAGCATCTCATTCATGACACCAACACCGACATTTGAAGGATTCTTCATGCTCTTAAAGGCACGCTTGATAATAGTTCTGTTCTCATTGGTAACTGACACGAGGTCAGCGATCGTAGCGATGCCTGCGAGCTCAACTGCCTGTCTCCAAATGTTGCCTGTAACCTTATGCGTTCCGTCCTTACCCAGAGCCTCAACGAGCTTCAGGGCAACGCCTGCACCACACAGGTCGATAAACGGATATGTGTTATCAGGTCGCTTCGCGCAGATAACGCAGTCAGCCGGCGGCAATTCGTCCTTAACGTTGTGGTGGTCAGTAACGATTACCTTGATGCCGCGGTGCTTTAATTCCTGTACTGTATCGACATTGGTAACACCGCAGTCAACAGTGATTACGAGTTCAGGATTGTGGGCAATAACCTTGTCCATGATCTTCTCTGTAAGTCCATAGCCATGCTCACTTCTATGCGGCACGATGTATTCGACATCTGCCTGATGACTTCTGAAATATCTTACGAGGATAGATGTGGCAGTGACTCCGTCGCAATCGTAGTCACCATATACGAGTATCCTGCCGTGGTTATCAATGGTCTCATTGATAAGGTTTACGGCCTCACGCATGTCTTTGTAAAGGAACGGATCGTGCCAGATTCCGTCTTCTTCGGAGAGGAATTGTTCCTCATCCTGTCCCTCGGCGATTCCGCGGTTCTTAAGCAAAACGCCAAGCAGCGCATCGGCATCCTCGACCTTGCGAGAAGCCGATAAGCGCCAGGTCTTACCGGTCAATAACATAAAACTAATCTCAACTTTATCTTTATTGGCACTATTATAACGGAATGTACATAGGTTTACAAAGTCGGAATCCTAAAATTAATCACAGCCGCTTGATAATTAGTCTCAATCTTCACGAAAACAGTTGAAATATACTTTTCATAATCTAGGATTGTAAGCATTCACCCACTATAAACAGCCCGGCAGACATTTTTGCGATAACAACACAATTTGTCTGTGCATCAGTGATCCAAAACTGCGTTTTTAAGGTTTTAAGCAGACATTTTTGAAGGATTTTGAATTTTCGTATGTTCAAACAATTCATTAAGAGCAGTTTTCGAGAGTAACGCACAGACAAATACTTCAATCAATCCAAAAATGTCTGTCAGCCTCAAATAATAAGGAGCCTGAAATGTACAATTCAGCACAATTGCTCATAACTCTTGAACAGATGTCAAAAGATATCTCGGAACGCATTAGGAAGATCAGCCTTCGTCTCGAAAACTCTCCTCCCGGCTCTTTGCGTATCAATAAAAACAGAAAAAGCTACCAATACTATCACCGAATCAACCCGAGCGACCCGCAGGGAAAATACATCCCGGAAAAATACCATTACATCGCCGTCAGTCTTGCACAAAAAGACTATGACAAAAAACTGATTAAAACACTTATAGACCAGCAAAAAGCTATTGATCGTTTTCTAAAAGATTATGACCCTGATGCAATTCAACGGGTTTATGCGGATTTGAGCGAGCCACGTCAGAAATTAGTTTCTTCTGAATATCTGAGTGACGAAGAGTTCATTAAGCAGTGGTTGAACACGCCCTATGCCAGGCTGGGTTTCAATAAGAACGACCCGGAATACTATACCGCCAAAGGTGAACGCGTCAGGTCTAAATCAGAAATACTGATAGCCGATGCGCTCTACCGACACAATATTCCTTACAGATATGAATTCCCAGTTTATCAAAACGGTGTAATCATGTCAGCTCCAGATTTTAATTGCCTTAACGTAAGATTGCGCAAGGAATACTATTGGGAACATCTGGGAAAACTAGGAGATAAGGAATATGCTGACCGCAATGTCAGAAAACTGGAGAAATATTCACTCGCCGGGGATTTTGATGAAACAATATTGATCTTAACATTTGAGACAGACAGCAGGCCCTTAAACACTAGGGTAATAGAAGAGAAGATCCGCAAATTCCTGCTCTGAGAACATAAAAAAAAGAGGTTACCCATAAGGTAACCTCTCGTTTAAGTCTTATTAATGCTTTCTCTTACGAGCTGCTTCAGACTTCTTCTTTCTCTTTACAGAAGGCTTCTCGTAATGTTCTCTCTTACGAACTTCTGCAAGAACGCCTGACTTTGCGCAAGAACGCTTAAATCTGCGAAGTGCACTGTCAAGGGACTCGCCTTCCTTAACCTTAATCTCAGACATCTTTATCCCCCCTCTCTTCGCGTGGATTTTGAACCGCCATATTATATAGGAGGCATTTAGTATTGTCAAACCTTCTGTAACAAGGCATTCCCCACTTCTCACGCACATGCGGACATTAATATATGTTACAATCTCGAAAGTTTGGCCAGCCCGAAACATAAACCAAACTAAGGAGACGGAGAGCGGATGTCATTTTTGAAGAAAAAGTCACTTTGGCTTAGCGTTATCTTTCTGATAGCGCTGGGCGGTGCTACGCTCTATGTCATCCACCGTGAATTAAACGGCCAGGATATCGTCGGCACACTTAAGAATGCCAATATATGGTGGGTATTATCAGCCGTGCTCTTCTCATTTCTGTACTTTGTAACAGATGCAATGAACATCGGCCGCTGCCTTAAACTCGTCGGTTATAAGATGAGCTTTGCTAACCTTCTGAAATATTCATTCGCGGGATTTTTCTTCAGTTCAGTCACTCCGTCAGCTTCAGGCGGCCAGCCTGGCCAGTTGTACTTCATTGCCAAAGACGGTATCAAGGTCTCGAGCGGAGCTTTCTCGCTCCTGTGCGCATTGTTGAGTTTCCAGATAATCTCCGTCTCCTGGGGCATTGTGGGAGTATTCTTCGCACCGCACAGCATTTTCGAGATAGACGGCAAATATGCCTATGTTTTCCCGATCGGCTTTGCGATCAACATGGCAATAATTGTTATGCTCTTCGGAATTCTGTTCTCGAGAAAGACTGCAGCTTTCCTGGCCGGCATCTCCATGAAACTCCCCGGCAGAAAGCCATCCAAACCGGGCGACAAGTTCAAAAGCTTGCGCTCTTTTGCTAACTACAGACAGGCCGCCAAACTCATGAAGAATAACAAGATCGTATTCGTGAAGATGCTCATCAATTCATTCGTACAGATATCTATACTGTTCTCTATTCCCTTCCTCTGCGCGAGAGCATTAGGCGCAACAGAGCTGACATGGTTCCAGGGAATCTGCACACAAGGGGCATTGTTTCTCTCCGTATCGAGTCTCCCGCTGCCCGGCGCAGCTGGCGTTACCGAATACGGTTATGCCCTGTTTTTTGACGGATTAATACCCACAACAATATTAGGCAGCACTTTGCTGCTCTCGAGGTTCTGTAACTTTATTCTGCCTCTGGTAGAAAGCGGATTGGGATTGCTTTTTCTTCAGTTAAAATCGAACAAACGACGTGAGGCTAAGTAAATCAGACGCCGAGCATGGCGATCACATCTTTTGCCAGGAAAGCAACAATAACACCGATTGAAATAGCCGGAGCAAGAGCGATCTTTCTCTTTTTGGATTTGCATGCGGCAGCGAAAATAATGCCTGCGACGAGTCCGACTGCAACAGCGATGCATGCGCCACGGATACCGAGGAACAGCATCAGACACATAGCGAGCTTTACGGGACCATAGTTAAGCTTTTCACCCTTTACCTTGCCTGCAATAACAAATGCAATAACCAATACCAGGCCGACAGCGGCAGAAGCTGCAATGCCCTCTAACGCGTAGCGCTGGATATCATCTCTGAAACCTACTGTAAGGATCCATACAACGAGAATTGCTGCCAGGAATCCGTTAGGAATAACGCCTGAATCCCAGTCTGCAAGAGAAAGACCCAGGAGCAGTACTTCCAGGGCCAATGCAGCAACAACCACTGCATCGACCTGTCCATGGAGTGCCAGTGTTCCGGCAAACAATAATCCTAATATGATCTCGAAAATCAGATCTCTCGGAGGAACCTTTGAACCACAGTATCTGCACTTACCCTTGAGCGCCAGATACGAAAAGATCGGGAACAGATCAGCCGTGGACAACTCATGTCCACAGGTATCACAGTGGCTGTGTCCTAGCATCCAGTCCTCTCCCCTTACAACTCTCCATGCTGTACAAGTAATGAAGCTTGCAAATATCGCACCAAACAAAAAGGCCATAACGATCAGATAAATGCCGATAAAAGGCATGGTAAATAAGGGGTATGAGAAATTCAAAGTCAGGATCTCCTTAGAAAATATTTCTGACTTTGATTATACACTGTTCTGCAAAATTGGGCATTCAAGAACTATAACGTATGGTTATCAACGTTGATAATTCGCTTCCTGTCAATTATATTTAATATATAAAGGAGAATGATTTATGTGCGTAATATTAAAAACAAAACATAAAAGCAGACAAGCTTTTACACTTGTTGAACTTATTGTAGTGCTGGTAGTACTTGCTATAATTGCTGCGATTACTATACCTGCCCTGACCGGATATATTAAAAAGACTAAGAAAGAAAAACAAACAGAAACCGTTCATTATGCTTTAGTTGCATCACAGGCTGTTATGACAGAAGTATACGGTTTGGGATCAGCAGCTGATTCAGCCACACTCTCAAGCGATGGAAACAATGTAAATTGGAGAACCGGAACAAACAAAAAATGGGGTGATAAAGTTTTAGATCTCATGGACCGTGGAAGAGGTCAGGCCGGAAACGAACCTTATATTTTTGTATTTGCCGTAGGAACCAGCGATCCTGCTGCAGGACTCACATTAACACAACAATACACGGTTTATTATGTTGCATATGTTGAGAATGAGAACTCACCGGCAATCTTTTATATAAACGGCGAATGGATTTATACATATCCCCGTATTGATAAGAATTCACCAATTTGGGACTACACTATCGGCGGGAAAACATTTAGAAACACATTAATGAGCGAACATATTCCTCTTCAGTTTTATATTGTCAGCAATCGAACCGGATTATCTGATACTGCATTCTGGAGAGACAGCAGCCCTAAATCTTTGCAGAGCCACAGCGAGCCGAATTTTAAAGGATAATATAATTAAGACATAACATTCGAAAACGTGCAGGAAAAATGATTCTTGCACGTTTTTTATAGACTGCGATTATGTTTAGGGACAAGATATCATAACGGGGCCTCAACATGAGGACATCACAATAAAAATCAGAAGCAATCTCTCTAAGGAATTGATAGTATCTTGATGGAGTGCTATCGGCACGGTCTTCGTGACGCTTAGCGTTCTGGCGGTTGACCTCACCATCAACTGTAACGTTCTGTATAGAAACGTTGCTGAGACGGGAGGTGATGCACATGAGTGATTATGAGATCCTGAGCCTTGTGCTCGCAATAGGAATGCTCTCCATTGCTGTTGTTGCACTTTGTACTAATACAAAGAAATAAGCCGCCCCTCGACCAAAAGATGCGGCTTATTTATTTAACTAATTCTTGAGGTCAACCGTCTTCCGGTAGCACTCTTTATATTGTTATTTTACAACAACTCTGCCGAAATGCAATTATGCAGATTTCTCCGTAAAGTAACCATTCTTGCCATCCAATCCATTAATTCTAGCATAATCTTTCTTAATCGAACCGGAGGTAAAAGCAAAATCAGGATGGTTTCCTGTAATATCCTTACCGACTAGTTTTGTGTCATTCTGGAACATGTTATTTGTATTAGAGAATGAAACCTGAGACCAATCAGTACCCGGAGCAGCATAAATTGTTGTCAGATTGGCACATGACTGGAACATACCCTGTGCATTAAGGGTACATCCTGTAAAATCTAATCCGCTAATGTCTATTTCTATCAAGCCGGTATTACTGAATATGTACTCCATTTTGGTCAGATTTGCTAAGTTAATTCTAAACTCACCAAAATTACTAATGCTCTTCATGTTCTTTCTATATTGGAACATTCCGTTCATTTCAACGATATTCTGAGCATAGGGATCTCCGCCCTTTGAAACAGATGGGAAAATTAAACCTTCAATTCGATCTTTATCAGCAGAACCGGGATTAGTACATGTGAAAAATCCGGTTAGATTAGTAACACTCGTAAAATCAAAGCTGGAAAGATCGATAATCACCTTATCTGTTGATATGCAATGAGTTCCATCATTATAACAAGCATTCTTAAACATATTACCCATGTTCGTAACTCTTCCGGTATCCCATCCGGCAGCTTCAAATACCGTAAGGCTTTGACAACTCTCAAACATAGATGAACAGTTCTCGTTGATGGGTGTAACGAAGTTATTCATTTTAACTACTTTGAGATGATAACAAACTTGGAACATCTTTTTTGCCGATTTGCATTTTGGCAAAGTAACGTCATAGAAATATGCTTCCTCAAGTTTCTGACAATTACCAAACATCAGCTCAACAGATGTACACTCACTCAAATCCGCACCGGAAAAATCAACAATTTTTATAGTTTGCTTGTTATAAAGCCACTGGTAAAAAGTGGTAACACCAGCCAGATTAGCATGATCTAAATAAAGCTCTTTCAAATTAGCGACTTTAAGAAATCCAAGATTATCTTTGGTGGCGTTTCTCAAATCGATATAACTCATATCTATGATCTCGAGCTTGGAACAATCCTTAAACACGTTATTATATCTCGTAACAGACATCAAATTAACATGCTCCATAGTTACCTTCTTTAAAGAGGAACATCCTTCAAACATGCTGTTAAGACTGTCAACATAATCAAATGAAGAATTGCTTAAATCTACACTCTCAAGACTCGTGCATGACTTAAATGTATAATACAAACTCTCTATATTAGGCAAAGTCATCTTAGATTTAACTTCCTTAAGACCCGTACAACCCTGGAATAATCCCAGTGCATTCAATGCATTAGGAAAATACAGATCTTTTTCCACTTTCTGCAGGCTAATGCAATCCTTAAACATATAATTAATGTCTGTTGCATTAGGAAGATTCAGAACATTCGGTATGGCCTTTAGACTCTTACATCCGGTAAACAGACTCGTCGCATTCTTAACGTTCGGATAGTCGAGATCAGCTGTAACTGTCGAAAGATTAGTACAGCCATTAAACATATAACTGATATCAGTAACATTAGGGAAATCAGCATCCAAAGCAATCGATTTAAGGTTCGTACATCCGCTAAATAAGTAATTTGCAGTGGTTGCTTCAGGAACACTTAAACTCAAATCCACAGTTGAAAGACTGGTACATCCCTTAAACATGTTATTAATGTTCGACACCTTGCCAAAAGACATATTTGAATCTATGGAACTCAACTTAGTACAATTAGTAAACATGTTACTAATACTGGAAACTTTAGGAAGAATAAAATCTGCCTTTACTGTTTCCAAGTTATTGCAGTTATTAAACAAGTTATCTGCCTTTGTGACATTTGCAAATTTCAAATCGACATCAGCGGTCTTAAGACTTGAACAACCGCTAAACATATAACTGATATCTTCAACACTTGGTAAATCTGCATCCAAAGAAATATTTGTTAAGTTCGTACAACCACTGAATAAATATTTTGCACTTGTTGCAGAATCAGCATCTATCGTTAAATCAACAGTTGTAAGACCGGTGCAGCCTTGGAATAATCCGTCAACACTGGAAACTTTAGGGAAATCTATATCCAACGTCACATTTGCAAGGCCTGTACATCCAGAAAATAAACTGCTGGCATTGGTAACCTCAGGGAAGTCCATAGTCAGATCAACACTGCTAAGACTGGTACAACCACTGAACATATTACTAATGTTTTCCACTATGGCAAATCTCATATCGAAATCTGCACTTTCCAACTTTGAGCATCCGCCAAACAGGTAGCTGGCATCTGTAACTAACGGAAATTCCACATTCTGGAATCCGTTAATTGTTGTAAGTCCCTTACAGTTCCGGAACAAACCATCAATATTCTCAACTTTAGAGAAATTAGCATCGTTAGGGAATGTTATTACGGAAGCTCCAGTTCCGTTAAACATTTCCGTCATGTTTACAACATTTGAAAAATCAATGCCGGCCAGCGAGATTTCAAAGTTATCTGCTGTGTTGGTGTGGCAATTCTTAAATGCATAGGACATATCAGTAACATTGCTGGTAACACATCCATCAAGGCAAATATTCTTCAACTTGTTACAGCCTTCAAATACAGAAGCGATTGAAGTGATATTGCTGTTTATAACACCTGTTAGATCGACAGTTTCCAGATTGCTGCAGTTGTAGAACATTCCGGCAACTGAAGTAATACCGCTGGTGCATCCGCTCAGATCAACCTTAGTAAGTGTAGTTTTACCTTTGAAGATTCCAAGTTCTGTCACACCACTAAGATTTGAATCGGAAAGATCAATCTCTTTGAGTGATTTAGCTCCGGAAAGCATGTTATTAACTGAAGAACAGCCTGATAAGTTAAGGCCACTCATATCAAGCTTAATAAGATTGGTCGGACCAACTGTTTTGTTTTCCTTTAAGTTTACGAACATGCCATTAACATTTGTAATATTTGGGCAGTACCAATCACTTAAATCTAATTCTTTCAAACTGGAACAATTTATAAACAATCCAACTATTGCTAAATCATGTGCCTGATAACTATAGGTCACCTCAGATTCGTCAATCTCTCTAAGTCCACTAAAATCAATATCGTTGAAATTTACAAGGTTTACAAGACTTTCACATCCGTTGAATACATCTTGCAGTTTTGTAAGTTTACTCATGTTTTTATGGCCAGCAGGGAAAATAATAGTTTCTATATGGCTTTTATCACTAACATCATTACAAAACATCTTATTGATGCCGTTTATCTGTCTTACGCCATTATTATTTCCGTTATAATAATAATGGCAATTATCAAAGGTGAAACTGCTAATATCTATCGTCATTTTCACATCATCATCCACAGTGCAGCAAACATTTCTGAACATGCTGTCCATAGTTTCAACATTGGATGTATCCCATGGGAGGACTAAATTTGTCATTGCCAGGCTTTTACAGTTATAGAACATTCTATGCATATCAATGACAGAACTCGTGTTAAGCATATCCAGACCGGTAATCTGCTTTAACTGATCACAATCCATAAACATTTGCGAGCTATCTTCGTTTAAAACAATTTCCGGATCATCACTGAGAATATAAGCTGTCTTTTTAGGATTGCCTTCGTCATCCGTGCCTTCAACAATATAGAGCATATATCTGTCAGAAATCTCGTCACCGTTAAGTGCAACAGGTTCACTGTGGCTCGCATTTTTAATAGCTTCTGCTAAAACCGGATCTGATTTCAAACCAAAAATAACATTAGTTACCTGTTTGGACATCTTATTTCTAAGCTCGATGCCCCTAATAAGTTTCGCGCTGTCGGAACGCTGATACTTAACATAGAAACCATCAGATCTGGAAATAGGACCCATCGTTGTATATCCGGGGAAATCCGGAACAATGATATATGCCTTTCCTGTTGTCTTAACATCAGCAAATACGAATCTGGTCTTTGTAGTATCGAGCGTGTGTGTTCTTAATACGACATCATTTGAAGGATCCAGATCATTGAGGTCGTCACAGAGCTTAACTACTACGGATGCAGGACGGTCAGCAGCATTGCCGTCATCCCATTCGATGACAACGTTGTAATCTCTTACATGAGTTGTTGAGCTGGTATCGATGTTGCCTGCGCTGCCCTGTGCAGAACCATTTGCAGAAAAACATACAGCAGCGGTACGGGAATAAATGAATTCTCCGCCGTTGTTGTAATCGCCTTTATAAACCTTAACTGTGCATTCTACAAAAGCAGGATATTCAACACCATTAATTGTCTTGCAACCTACACGCTCGAATAAGAGTGCAACAGTGTAATCGCCGTATGTAGAAGCGGTGACAGGATTTGTATAATCGTAAGCCTTGAACGGATACAAGCCGTCCTTGGAATATTTTCCCTGGTAATAACCGAAATGGACTAAACCTCTGTTGAGGTTGTCACCGGTAAGTGTAGAAGCAGCATGAGCAGAAGTACTGCCGTCTGCAGGATTTGCCGTAAGATTAGAAATATTCTGAGAGGATATTGGGAAACAAGAATAGATTGCTTCGCAATACTTGTTATCTTTCTTTATAACCAAAACATTTCCGCTGGCGGGTTTGCCCGAAGGTACAGCAAAGAGCATCTGATCATCATCAGCGCTGTTGCCTGCTGCAACGAGCCATACCGCATTCGGATCATCATACTGAACGTCATCACATTCTTTACGGATTGAATCGATGATCGTGTCAGCAAGGAGCTGTGCACGGGACATCTTCTCGACATTCTGATAAGTTCTCTCAATAGGATTAATTAGTGCAACACATACTACGGCAAATATCAATGTCAGAGTCATAGCAACAACGAGTTCAACAAGTGTTGTACCCTTCTTAGAATGTCTCTTAATTCTTTCTAATGTATTACGCATATCTTTATCCTACGTTCGCATCGAAAACCCAATAGGTATAAACGTTAGCATCTCCGCCTTCGGAATATACAACAGTATATTTTGTGAGCTTGAGCATATCCGACTGGTTGTTGAGAGTCATATTCTCTGTATTACCGCTGGTAACCATAACACCCTCATCCAGAGGACTGCTGGGAACATTATTTCCTATTTCATCTGGGTGTCCTGTGATAAATCTCTGCAGATTAATTACAGCCTTATCACATGCTTTGCCATTCTCAACCGCATAAACTTCTGCAGTTGTCGCATATTTCAATCCCTGCGAGAACATAACCAGAACAATTGATAAAACAACAAATGCAACAACGACTTCGACCATAGTCTCAGCCTTCTGCTCTCTAAGTACCGCTTTTGTCTTAGCAATTATCTTCATTGGCGATACTCCCTCGTATAGATATACTCAGCACTACCGACATCAGCAGTAACTTCAAGTATCCTTCCGCTGCCATCACCGGTTTCAGTAACTATTGCAACAACTGATGCATCCGGGAGGCCTTCAAAACCGTTTTGATTGTAGACCGTTTTGTAGTATGTAGTTACTCCTGTATCTGAATCCGTTACATACTCATCGAGTGTAACGTCATAAATCAGGAATTTATCTTCTTCGATAAGGAGATTAATGGACTCGCCCAGGCTGGCTGCCAATTCATAAGCCTGATCCTGGTTGAGCTGTCTGTTGGTTGATGCCATGAAAGTTGTCGTAGCTACTCTTAATACAACTACTGCCGTGAGAACAATAATCGCAAGAACAGAAACTAGCACCATACTGGCACCTTCATTATTCCTCAGGATCTGAGCTGTTCTCTTTATCAGGTTGTTACGGTTAATCTTTCTCATAAGGCATCCTTCAATGAAAATATTAATCCACCTTGATTATACTCTTATTAATAAGATACAAAAAGACTTTTACTGTTTTGTGTGTCTAAAAACTAATAACTTTTTTATGAAAGCGCCGGGCTCTTTCGAACCCGGCGCGATTATTAAGTTATGTTTAGATTCGACCAAATCTACTGATTAGGGAGTAGTTGTCTGTACCTTAGCTGCGGACCAACTAGGTGTACCTGTAGCACTAATTGTAAGATCGTATTTGCTGCCATCAATCGTTACTGAACCACCGTTAATTACATAATCTGTACCTGTTGTAGTTGATGTTCCGCCTGTAGTAGTTGTTTTTGTGCCATAGTCGAATGTGAAATCTGTAACAGCACCTGAATCAACTCCTGCGAGTGTCAATACTTCAGCACCATAACCCTTTGCATCATTACTACCAATACCTGCAGACTTCGAAATTGTACCAGAACCAGTTGTAAGATCGCCCTTACCATAAGCTTCTGTGATAACTGCCTGAGCTGCTGCATAGACTGTGGAAGCTGTCTGATATTCCTTCTCTGCCTTTGCCTTGTCGATGTATCCAACGAGTGCAGGTACGAGCATAGCTGCGAGAACTGCGAGGATAACAAGAACTACGATAAGCTCAACTAATGTGAAACCCTTCTTTGATGACTTACCTAACTTTTTCATGTCCGTGACCTCCTTTTGTTTTCACCCTGATAGAGTTTGTTTGTTATTTGTCAAATGTGTTTGACTTGCTTGATGGTCTTACTATAAACCATTGCAAAACCGACTTCAACACATTTTCGCCACAATTCATTACCGCGTAACAATCTGTTTACCCGATAACGGGAAACACCCTATTTGTAAATGGTTCTGTTAACGCGAGTGCATAATAAGCGCTTTGACAATTGTCAAAAAGTCGGCCCCAAAAAGCTCGGAAAACGCACAACCAAGGGCAATGAAGGGTGCAAAGCGCATTTTTGATCTCGCACTTTTTTTCTTAACAATTAAGATAATAATTCCGTAACATCCTGCTATAAGGAAGGTTATCAGGCCCGCGATCAACGTCTTATCAAGCCCTAAATATAAGCCTGCAGCGGCCATCAGCTTAATATCTCCGCCTCCGAATGCTCCCTTAACAATTAAGGTTACAACGAGCATCGGCAACGCCAGACATACTGCACCTTCCAGGCAATCCAGAGCGCCTGCAAGTGTTATTCCGTTAATAATGAACTTAACAATTGCGAGAACAGCAATAAGTATAGATACAAGATCAGGTACTATTCCCTTATTAATATCTGATGCGCCGGCAGCTGCCAGGAACAGAAGGAATAGGGCAACTGTTATTGCTGAAGGCGTAAATCCGCACACGATTATTGCTGAAACTATTGCTACAAACCCGAAAATATAAAACACGGGAGTCATTACTGCTCCCATGTCTTTAAGTAACTTATTTGTCTGTTTCTTATCAGTCGTCATAGTAAGCGACACGCTCAAGTTCTTCCATGGTCGTTATGCCCTGCTCTACGAGCTTGATACAAGCCTGCTTGAGGGTAACCATTCCCTGGTGTTCTATTGCGTATTTCTTCATTTCTTCTGCAGTAGCTCCGGCTGCGACCATCTTTCGCATATCCTTATCAACTACTAAGACTTCATGGATAGCTGTACGTCCGAGATAACCTGCACCATGACAATGAGCACATCCGACAGCTTTCTTTGCATTAGGAATATTATGTCCTACGAACTCTATCTGTGCTTCTGTGAGAGGCTCTACCCGGCCGCAATGAGGACAAACCTTACGTACAAGTCTCTGAGCTACTACGCCTGCCAAAGCTGATGACAGGAGATAAGGCTCTGAACCCATATCGATAAGTCTTACGACTGTTGATGCAGCGTCGTTGGTGTGAAGTGTCGATAATACGAGGTGGCCCGTAATAGCGGCTCTGATAGCGATAGTAGCTGTCTCAGCATCACGCGTCTCACCTACCATGATTACGTCAGGGTCCTGACGCATGAGTGCTCTTAATCCCATCTCGAAAGTAAGACCGGCCTGGGGATGAACCTGAACCTGATTAAGTCTCGGGAGGTTCTTCTCGACAGGATCTTCAATCGTACTGATATTGATAGGCTTATGAGACAAAGAACCTAACGCCATATAGAGCGTTGTGGACTTACCTGAACCCGTAGGACCTGTGATGTAAATGAGTCCGTTAGGCATCTTAAGCATTTCGGTGAACTTATCATAAGCATCCTGTGCCATACCGAATGTAGAGTTGTTGTCGATCGTAACCTCCGACATAATAAGTCGGAGAACTACCTTTTCGCCAAATACTGTAGGAATTACGTTAACACGGACGTTAACGATCTGTCCCTGGATCCTTACTCTGAAGTGACCATCCTGAGGGATACGGCGCTCAGCAATATCCATCTCACCCATGATCTTGATTCTTGCAACGAGTGAATCCTGAACGTTCTTCTGCAAAGTAATGTAATCGATGAGTGTACCGTCGATACGCATTCTTACCAGAACGTTACGCTCAAAAGGTTCGATGTGTACGTCTGAGGCATTATCCGCAAAGGCCTTATCGAGCAATGAGTTAACGAGGTTGATGATAGGAGCATCGTCTGCACCTGCAGATGTATCGATGACGAGTTCGTCAACATCAAGACCGGTTGCATTAACGTTGGCATTCTCTGCTGCTGCCTTCGCCTTGATCTCGGCATACTGGTATTCGATAGCGCTCTTCAAGGGCTCTAATTCGGCGAGGACCGTATCGACAGGCATACCGATCGTCTGTCTGATATCCTCGATTGCATAGAGGTTAAGAGGGTCGTTAACCGCAAGGATAACCTGACCATCGTTAATTGCTACAGGCATCATGACATATTGCTCTGCCATCTGCTTAGGAATAAGGTTAACTGCTTCAACATCGATCTTGTATGTTCTGATATCGATGAGCTCAGAATCAAGTCTGTCCGCGAGTGCCGTGAGGATCTGCGTTTCTGTCGCATATCCCAGATCCTGGAGGACCTCACCTACACGCTTGCCCTGTTCCTTCTGAATAGCGAGAGCTTCCTTAAGTTGAGCCTCGGTGATATATCCTGCCGTAACGAGGAGATCACCGATCCTGATTTTACTTACCTGCTGGTTGTTGTCCATAACATCATCCCTCTTCGGTATCAAATTGCGGTTTATCTGTCATGTAGAAATTAAGACTGATTGTTAATTCCTTTTCACCTGCGTTAACAAGTGTTTTGTTACCTTCTGCGTCCGTAATCCATATTTCTTCTGAATTGTCCCACACAAAGCTGGTAACTCTGATAGAAGGATTGTGTGTGAGGTCATCGATCATGGCCTGGCATTTCTTTTGGCTGCCTCTTACTACAAGAGTAATTCTTGCGCACTGGACTTCAGAAGGTGTTGTAGAAGTTACGCCATTAACCGCACTGGTGTAGAACACCTGAAGTGACTGGACATCAAGAGCTTTAAAACCTGTAGCACCTGTAGCACCCGGTGTAGTTGTTGCCACAGCTGTCGTTGTTATAGCAGGAGCTACATTATTACCCTCTATATCAGCGTACTGATAAGGAACCTCAGCAATAGCAGAACCATCTCTTAAATCGATGGTAAAGTTCATCGGAGTCAGACCAAAACCGAGAATATACTCAGTTCCCATCTTCTCTATTTCAGAGTTGTCCATGACATCATAGAAATCCTTTGTTGATGCTTCGATATCAGTAACGGCCTTATCGTAAAGGACTTCGGCTGTACCGAGATTAATGGATTTCATCTGGTATTCCTGCTGTGTTGCTTTTGCCTGTTCGATCTTGTCATCGAGTTCAGCGAGCTTCAGCCATGCAGGTCTTATCATGTACCAGCAAAAGAGCAATACTATTGCAGCATATAAAACAATTGCTATGGTCTTCTTATCCTGAGGTTTAAGGGAAGAATCAAATTTCATATCAGCCTTCCTCCTCTGTAATTTCTGTTTCAGCGGTACGTGGAGCCAACGTGCAGACCACATTGATCTGATAGCCGGCCTCACCGTTTATCGTAGATATAGCGTTATATCCCGTATAATCTACCTTCTCGAAGATATCCATCAACATGAGATCTGCGATAAACTTGTTGATCTGTTCAACGTTGGTAGCTTCTGCGGTAATACTGAATACACCAGAAGAAGCATCATAAGAATTAAGTATTACCTTAACCTTGCGGTTATTTGCCGCCTCAGTAATAACTTTGTTTATCTCAGAATCAGGAATCGGATATGAATCCAGATATTCATGAAGCAGGTTAAGTCCGCCCTGTCTGCTTCCAACGCTGGTGATAACACCGGAGATCTCCTCATAGCGCTGCGCATTCTCAACCATTATCGGACTGTTAACGGTCCTGTTGAGTTCATCTAACTGGGACTTCTTATAGATGCCGAATGCCGTAAGACCAGCGTAGATGAGAACCAGCAGAACAAGGAATCCAGCTGCAGGTAAAATGGTCTTGAGCATGCTCTTCTTCTTTTTGAATTTCTCGGCACTCTGCTTCTTTGCAGTCATGATGTCGAGTCTTGATTTGCTTATCTTGGTAAGACCGGCAACTGGGTAAACAAAGTAAGGGAACTGCTTTGAATCCTTCTTGGCTTTTACATAGCTCGGGCAGGCTACTGAAGACAACTTAAGGTTGCTGTCGATGCTGAGCATATCATCAGCAAGTCTTGCAACCTGCTGGTCACCCAAACCTGCGAACTGGATTTCTTCTACTACATCTTCGAGATGCTGGACAGAAGCGAACTGACGGATCTCGGAAATAGCACCGAAGATCTCTTTCGCAAATTCCTGTGTACCGGGCTGGTTAAATACTCTCTTTGTTGAGTGATAGAAATACTGACCCTTTGAAAAGAAAATCGTAACGAGCGATGTTCCGTCAAGGATCATGTAAACGACTGTCTTATTACGTGTAGAACCACTGAGAAGGCTTATTGCAAGGCTGACACCCTCATGGATGTCCTTAAGCTTTAATCCCGCCTTGGCAAAGATATCTACATAAGTAGTAATGAACTGAGCGTCTGTGGTCTCAGCGACTACCTTCTGTGTCTTATCCTTGGGATTCTTGTTAAGCAGATACCATGCAGTAACCGGGTTAGCGAGTCTGCCGTCTTTGGTCTCGCGCTGAACAAATTCTGTTGTCTTCTTATCGGGCAACAGGGGCATATCAAGAATGCTCGCACGGAACTGAGGGCTGTTCAGGATGAGTGTTACTTCACCCTTCGGCAGCTTATTGATCCTCCAGCATTCCTGCAATGCCATGACCAGTGCATTGTCATCCATGACGACGCCGTTAAGGACTGCGCCTGAAGGAATTCCGACAGATACGAAGCGGTTTACTGTCGCACCGTTAGAAGATGGTGCACCGACTACTATCTGAATGTTCGTATTAGAAAGAAATACAGTAACAGACATATGATTTCTTACCTTTCTTAAGTGCCCGCACCTATAGTTGCATAGGAGTTATAGATAGGCTGGATTACCGCTATCATAACGAAGCCTACAATGACTGCCATGACGACGATCATTACAGGTTCGATATAAGAGGTCAGTTTCATGAGTGCCTGTCTGGAATAGAAATCCAGATCGTTGGCAACAGATTCGAGCATCTGGGCAAGCATACCGGTTTCCTCACCAACCTTGATCGATGAAGGAAGCTTCTGGATAAATCCGTTAACGTCCTTAATGGAATCAGATACGGAACTACCGCCCGCAACCTTCTTAAGGACATCATCGAACTGCGCTTCGATGTATGAATTGCCGATGGTGCTCTTTGCGATATCAATGCAGTTGTATATCGGAATACCTCCTGCATAGAGTGAACTGAGTGTTCTTGCAAATCTTGCAGAATAAATAACCTTCGTAAGTCTTCCCCATCTGCCCATTGTCTTGATCTTGTCAATCTGATAACGGATCGCAGGGAGCTTAACGATTATCTTACCGAAGATAATGATAAGAGCGATCGCAATCAACAGGATATACCACTTGGTTGCTACGAAATTTGAAATTGCCATGAGGATTCTCGTAGGAAGCGGGAGTTCAGGCATGCTGGCAAACAAATCTTCAAACTGGGGTAATACGTAACCGAAGATTACCGCAACAACGATAACGATAAGAACACTAAGGATCTTAGGATATACGAGTGCGCTCTTTGCCGTCTGCTCGAGCTCATTCTCATCTGTATAGTGAGCAGCAAGACGCAGAGCTGTATCGTCAAGATTACCTGTCTGCTCTGTGGCCTTCATCATGAAGATAAACAGAGGCGGGAATGTAGGATCTAATTCTTCCATCGCAGCGGATAAAGAAATACCCTGGACGATACGGTCACGAAGCTTCAAATAGATGTCTCTCTCATATGCCTCGATGGATTCATCGTGAGCAATGATCTCCAATGCCTTAACAAGTGAGACGCCCGCTTTTGTAAGAGTACCTAACTGTCTTGCAAAGTCAGCGAGCTGAGCCTTTTTCAGAGCCTTCAGAGGTACACGTCTAATAACAGGAGTTGCCTCAAGGAGCGTTAAACCTTCATCGTGGAAACGTCTGTGAAGCGCAGCATCATCAGGAGCATCTGTGCGCCCCTTCACGATCTTGCCGTTTTGGTCCTGAGCCCTGTATTTATATTCCGGCATACGTTTCTTCCTTTCTCTATTTATTCAGCGTCGTACTTCAAAACATTGAACGAATAAGAAACATCCCAATGTCCCATCATCTGGTTTGACAGACCGTTCTCATCGTCAATTCCGTCATCGCCGTCGTCTATATATATAACTGTATAAGCACCTTTTCTGTACTCGAACCTCAGAGGTTCATTATTCTCGCTGTCCCATGCATAGAGATAAACATCCCCGTCTGCAGAAGACAACTCTGCGATCAGTTCGTCCGCACCCTCTGTAAGTCCTGTAGCATTTGAAGGATCATAGATTGAAGTGCCACCGCCGTAATACTGCGTTCCCGCCATCTTCAATGCATATCTGACATCCTTAGCTTCACGGAAGACTTTACGGGCACTACTCGTAATAACCGTAGTAACGATTCCGAAGATCAGGAGCAGTGTTATGATCACAAGCTCTATAACATATCGTCTCAACCATTCGCCGATACGTCTTTGGTAGAATACGGTTCCGTCTCTGCCCTCAATCTGTCTTCTAGCAGATTCTGTCAATTTTCCCTCCAAAACACTTATTTCATTATATTTTCGAGCTTTGGGCTCTTATAGAAATGTTAACACAATTTGATATGTTCTGTTCCATTTCTTATTAATTAAATATGTTCGATTACTATAAACTTACCTTTCTGATACGGAATGAGTCCCGTATTGTCATTAAATCCGCTCATTGAAGATGCTGAGAAATCGTTTGGCCAGATCGTAATCTTTGCGCTGTTGATCTCAGTTGTCATAACAGGTGTGAGATTGAGCGAATATTCGATATAAGCAGGCTTTGCTGTACCATTCTCATCGAGTTCACCTTCCACATAAGATACAGTAAGCATTATCTTTTTGGTCTCATCAGTCTTGGGATCTGTTGCATCCTTGATCGTGTTGAGCTCAGCTGCATTGTAACTATCCATGCTGCCGTCATAGATTCTCGCCTCGACTGTTACAGACTTCCTTGTAACCTGGACTGTCTGTGATGAGTAAACTGCATCATAAGTATCTACCTTAACTTCGTGACCGTTAATGATGTCTCCATCAGCAACAGTTGCTTCAGCGAGCTTGGCAGCATAATCGTTGATCACAGCTGAATCCATTGCCTGGTCTGCAAAGAGGAAATCTTCATTAAGGATAAGATTCTTTACTTCATTACTGCCCTTGAAAAGAGAGATTCTGAAGTAAACGTCAGTATCTGTTCCGTTAAGGCCATTACCGTTAAGGGAAGATACCCAGGAAATAGTATTAGTAGTCTTATCGTAATTAATGGATTTTACTGTGAGACCTTCCTGTGCTGCAGGGAGATAAACAGTATCAACAGAAGATCCTTCATAACCTTCGTAATAACCTACGAGGCTCTTTGTTTTTCTGAAGTTGTAAGATCTGGTAGGAACTGTTGTTGTAGCACCATCATAGGCCGATGTGCCCCAGCCGTTTTTATGCTGCGTGCTCGCAAATACTGACAGACACTTAGCTGAGTAATGAAGCTGCTTATAACTGTCTACTGCTTTCTCAACGTCAAGCTCAATAGTAATCATTCCACTGAATACTGTAGCATCGTAGAAATATGGCTGAATCAGAGATTTAACACATGTGCTCTGGACACTGCCTGTATCAGAAGGATTGTATGTAAGTAAATATCTCATATGGACAGAAGAATTTGCAGGTTCTGTCTCAGGATCGAAACTGTTGAATGCAGTTGCATCGAATCTGCTCTCAAGGTAAATGTTGCTCGTCTGATTCTGTGCGACAAATGCAAACGGTGTAGCCTTACCGTCCTTAACAACATTCTCAGAAACCCACTCTTCGAGACTTCCGCTCTTCTCCATCTGCAGCAGGGCTGTCTGAGTTGCCTGATAGATAGTCTCAGCGTTCTTATCGTTCTGGGTTAACTGGGATCTTCTCAAGTATCCGATTGCGGATCCGACTCCGGCAGCTGCTAGTATTGAAAGTATTACGAGCACAACAACCAATTCAATGAGCGTTACACCCATTGCACTCTTATATCTAATCAACCTGTTACAGATTGCCTTTTTTGTCATACTCCGTAACTCTCCTTGCACCCTTGAGACCGGAAGTCTTCGAAAATGTATAATTTTTCTTATAATTTATTTTAATTTTGGGCAGGTATATAGTCAAATTACCTTTTTGTTAAATGAATAAACATTTTGAGAACAAGAATACCTTTATGTTAACAGGCTTTGCGGGAATTAAGAGTTTTCGAACACCAAGCATAAAAATAAGGCTGTGTAACAATGTTACACAGCCATCAAAGCCTTTATTTATAAAGTTTTTGTCAGATTGAAAATTTGAACGCTTTTTTACCTGTAAGGCTTTCAGTGAGGCTGTCAGGCTGGCCAAAACCTACGTAGAAGTTTATCTTACCTTCTGCAGCAACCCTCTCACCGGCTTCATTTACAACTGTAAAGCGCTGTGCAGGAACAGGTATCTCAACAGTAGCTGTCTTACCTGCTTCAGCAGTTACTCTGGCAAAAGCAGCAAGTCTTGTATTCTTTACTTCATTGGCATCCTCAGCCTTGAGATATACCTGGATTACTTCTGTTGTTGCGATATCGCCTGTGTTAGCAACATCAACCTTAAGAGTAATACCGCTGTCCTTATCACCATCGTAGCTTACGTTAGTGATATCCATATTGCCGTAAGTAAGGCCGTAACCAAACGGATAGAGCGGTGTTGTCTCAAGATAACGGTAAGTTCTGCCCTTCATGGCGTAATCTGTAAACTCAGGAAGGTCGTTTGTATCCTTATAGAAAGTAACAGGGAGCTTACCGGAAGGATTTACCTTACCGAAAAGGATCTCACCAATGGACTTACCGCCTCTTGCACCCGGATACCATGCCTGGAGAATAGCAGAAGACTTCTCGCTCAACAGGCTCAGATCCATACAGGAACCGGCCATAACAATTGTGATGAACGGCTTACCTGATGCAATAACCTTATCAATGAGCTTGAGCTGTGTTCTGGGGAACTTGAGATCCGGCTTGTCGCCTGACTTGTACTGGTTACCCTGGTCACCTTCCTCGCCTTCGAGGTTCTCGTTAAGACCTATTACCAGAACAACGAGATCAGATCTCTTCATTACTGCTTCTGCTTCAGCGAGTCTGTGGTATTCACGTGAGAGGAAATCCGGCTTCGGAGTGCTGATGTCACATCCTTCGGAATAGAGGATTCTCATGTCATCGCCTGCAGCGCTCCTGATACCCTCTAAGGCTGTGATGTACTCTGAGGATGTTCCGTAGTAGTTACCGATAAGGCATGCTCTGGAGTCAGCGTTAGGGCCGATTACGGAGATAACCTTTGTCTTGTTCTTGTCGATAGGAAGGATGCCGTCATTCTTAAGGAGGACAATACTCTCATCAGCGGCTCTCTTTGCAACTGCAAGGTTTTCCTTTGACTCAACATCAAGATAGTTAAGACCGTCGAATTCAGTCTCATCGAACATACCGAGAATATATCTTGTAGTAAAGAGTCTAACGGCAGCTGTTCTGATGTCCTCTTCTGTTACGAGGCCCTGGTTATATGCCTCCATAAGATGAATGTATGTGCATCCGCAGTTGAGGTCGCAACCCTTCTTAAGTGCCAGTGCAGCACTCTCCTGCTCATTCTTTGTTACCTTGTGATGCTCATGGAAATCTCTGATAGCCCAGCAGTCAGAAACGATGTGGCCTTCAAACTTCCATGCATCGCGGATGATGTTCTGGAGATATGAATGTCCGCAGCAGGGTTCGCCGTTTGTTCTGTTATAAGCACCCATTACGGATTCAACCTTTGCATCCTTAACGCACGCTTCGAAAGCAGGAAGATATGTCTCATACAGATCTTTCTGTGAGCATATAGCGTTGAATCTGTGTCTCTGGTCTTCCGGTCCTGAATGCACTACGAAATGCTTAGCGCAAGCGGCAGCCTTCATGTATTCGCCATCGCCCTGCAGTCCTTTGATAAAAGGAACAGCCAGGTCAGAAATAAGAACAGGATCCTCACCATATGTCTCCTGTCCTCTGCCCCACCTCGGGTCTCTGAACAGGTTTACATTAGGTGACCAGAAAGTAAGTCCCTTGTAGATATCTCTGTCGCCATTAGCCTTATATTCGTTATATTTAGCACGGCCTTCTGTTGAGCATACAACGCCGACTTCACCTAACAGTTCACTGTCGAAAGTTGCGCCCAAACCGATTGCCTGGGGAAAGCTCGTAGCAGTACCGGCTCTCGCAACACCATGCAATGATTCATTCCACCAGTTGTATTCGGGAATTCCCAATCTGTCGATTGCAGGAGAATCGTATCTTAATTGTGATGCAGCTTCCTCAACAGTCATCTTGCTGACTAATTCTTCAGCTCTCTTCTTTGCTAATTCTCTGTCCATGGGATTAGCCTCCTGTTCAAGTGATATTAGTATTGTAAATGATTTGCATTTGCTCTGATATCTAACTTCTTGTTTAAAGTTATACAAATATTGCGGTATTTACCTCTAAACAGGCTTGAAAATGACTATTTGAGTATATAAAATTGTAGCATTCACTTTATTGGGTATGGGGTTAAAAATGCAATTTAACGATAATTCAGTACCGGGCAAATATCAGCAGCCTATCGGCAGTTTCGCCGGAAGAATCGTCAGCAACGATGTAGAAGAAGTAGAGCTGATTCCCGGTTCAAATATGAGAATCTGGTACAACAACCGTTCTGAGGACTACCCTGTCCACAGGCATAGTTGTCTGGAAATCACGATACCGATTGAGAAGTCTTACACGTATATCTTCGACGATCGTACTATCGTACTTAACGAGAAAGAGATACTCATGGTACCGCCGGATATGCTCCACAAGATTTCAGGAACAAAATCAGGAATCAGATTTATCTATCTTTTCAACATTGATTTCCTTAAGGGATTCTTCGATTATGAAGAATTCAAAAAGATAATTTCCGAACCTCTGGTCATTACATCAGAGACACACCCTGATGTGTACAACCTGATTTTCGAGAGGTTCATGGAGATCAACGATCTGTATTTCTTCTACTCAACAACAGTAAAAGAGATATCGATCTTTTCAAAGCTTATGGATGTTTTCGGAATGCTCATGAAGAAAGACTATTCCGAGGGACTCACTGCTCCTCACAACGATAAGCAGAGAGAAGTCTATATCAAGTTCAGAACACTTGCTGAATGGCTCGCTGTACACAGCAGTGAGAATGTCTCAATGGATGAGGCAGCTAACCACGTCGGTTATTCGAAGTTCCATTTCGCGAGACTGTTCAAGGAATATACCGGAATGACTTTCAATGATTATCAGACGACATTAAAGCTCAAGGAAGTTGAGAGACAGCTCACTGATACGGATCAGCAGATCAGTGACATCGCGATGGCGTGCGGATTCAATAACCTCACTTCCCTGTCCAGAAGTTTCAAAAAGCAGTACGGCTGCTCCCCTTCCCAATTCAGGAACAGGATCAGAAGATCGAAGAAAAAGGCTTAATTTATTTCGGACTCAAAAACAAAGGTTGTCTCAATAAGAGGCAACCTTTTAGTTTGGATTTTTTTAGTCAAAAAAGAACTGCGTCTCCGGGGAGGCAATTTCCGAAGACGCAGTTTGAATTTTTTGTTGATTCCAGCCGAAGCCGGATGTGATAAGTCTTAAGACTTGACACCACCGAGTGCGACACCCTCAACGATGTACTTAGACAAGAAAGCATATACAACGATGAGAGGAAGAACTGTTACGAAGAGTCCTAAGTAAATAGCACCGTACTCTGTTCTGTAAATATCACCATTGAGCAATGAGATCATTACAGGGAGTGTCTTCTTATTCTTATCTGTGAGGAGAATGAGAGGCATGAAGAGGTTATTCCAGCTACCTACATAAGCGAAGATTGCCTGTGTAGCGATAGCGGGCTTCATAAGAGGAATAACGATCTGGTTAAAGATTCTGAACTCTCCTGCGCCGTCAATTCTCGCAGACTGAACGATTTCCATTGAGAGTGAAGCCTGCAGATACTGTCTCATGAAGAATACAACCATCGGAGCTGCGATTGAAGGGAGAATGAGCATTGAGAGCTTATTTACCAAACCGAGCTTGTAGACTGCCTGATAGAAACCGATCATGGTAACTGTACCAGGGATCATCATGATTGCCATGATCATACCATTGAATGCATCTCTGAACTTCCACTCATAAGCCTGGATAGCATAAGCTGTGAGGCATGAGAAGTATACGTTAAGAACTGTTGAGCAAGTAGCAACGATAAATGAGTTAAGGAAACCAACGAAGGGGTGGAAATCCTTAGAGTTGATAACCTGCCAGTTCTTAGCGAGATTCTGGAAAGGATGAGCAGACCAAAGTGTAAGTGTGCTCTGCTGAACTTCGTATGTGCTCTTGAAAGCATTCGCAAACATCATTACGAAGGGGAAGAGAGTCATAATCGAGAAGATGATTGATACGATATAAATGACTACCTTCAAAATAATATCGTTTCTCTTAATAGAAGAAGCTTTAATTGTATTGTCACTCATAGCGTTTCACCTCACAAACCCTTCCTAGCAGCCTTGAGCTCCTGCTTTCTGAGCTTCTTGAGCTTAGCCTCATCTCTATCTCTGAGGATGTAGAAGAGGATAGAAGACAGAATAACAATGATGATGAACAAGATTACACTTGCTGCAGCTGCTCTGTTATATAGATAACTTCCGCCGAAGGCCTGGTTACGAATATACATGTTTGTTGTAAGACCAGCGTTGTTTGCCTTTGTTCCGATATAGAGCTGAGGAATATCGAACATGTTGAGACCACCGATAAGGGATGTTACGAGAACGAACAACATGATCTGACGGATACAAGGGATAGTAACCTTGAAGAATGTCTGAACTCTGTTCGCACCGTCGATCTCAGCAGCTTCGAAAATCTCAGGGCTGATACCGATAACACCAGCGATAAGGTTAACCATTGTGTGGCCATACCACTGGAAGAACTGAACGAAAGCAATGATGATCTTTACAGGCCACTCATGTGCATTAAAGTTGTATGCTTCTCTGGTTACACCGAAAACCTTAGCAACACCTGAGAAGATATCGTTGAAAGCTCCCTTAGGATAACCGAACAAAACGTTGAACAAGATAGCAAGAGTAGCAGCCGTAATAATATTCGGCATGTAGAACAAGATCTTGAATAAGCCTGTTCCCTTTACCTTAGATCTTCTGTCTGTAAACCATGCCGTGAACAGAAGAGCAAAACCGATCTGAGGTATGAAGTTGAAGATCCAGATGATCCAAGTATTCTTGAATGCCTTCTGGAATGTTCCGGATGTTAATACATCCTTGAAGTTAGCGAACAAATTCTTTCCTACTGTAGGAAGGAAATGCCACTCTGTGTTACCGGCACCCTTCAAATCAGTAAAACCGATAATGAAAGTATAAATAACCGGATAAAGTGTGAATAAGCAGAATGCAACAATAAACGGAATTGAGAACAAATATCCGTACTTTGCATAGTTAACAAGTTTTTTGTTTCTCATACAGCCTCCTCTAAGTTTTAAAAAGCGGCAGGGTAAATGCCTGATCTACCCTGCCGCCACAGCGTCTAATAATTAGGTACTATTAGAATGAGAGGTTATCAGATACGTTAGTCTTGAAAGCCTCAATAGCGCCGTCTCTGTCGAGGTTGCCTTCAGCATACTGTGTAGCTGCGTCAGTGAAGTAACCATTGATGGTCTCGTCATACTGAGTCATAGCCTTACCAGAAGCGTTAGCGTTACCAGCGATGAATGCAGGGAAGATGTTCTGACCGCCGCAGAAAGGAAGTGTTCCGTCAGACTTAGCCATAACTACGCCTGAAGCAACTGTATCCTTAGCGCCGTTGCCCATCTTGTCGTTAGCCCAGAGATACTGGAGACCTGTCTCTGAAGTATCAAGTGTGATCCACTCGATGAGTTCAGCAACGCCTTCAGCGTGAGCTGTACCGTCTCTACCGAGAACCCATGTGCCGCCCCAGAAGAAGCCAACCGGCGGAGCGCAAACTCTCCAGTCACCATATGTGCCCTGGCCTTCAGCCTCGCCACCGCAGTTACCGATCATAACGTAGTTGATGAGCCAAGCAGGTCCGAAGAAGCAGAAAACGCCCTTAGCGCCTGTGCCTGCCATATCAGCATACCAAGCTTCTGTCCAACCAGCTGCGTCATTTGAAAGACCCTCATCCTTGAGCTTCTTAGCGATGTCAAGGTAAGCTTCTCTCTCAGGAGCGATGTTGAGCTCGCCGTTAACGATCCAAGGCTGTGTAGCACTCTTCTCGCAAACGTTCCACATATCGCCTGCACCAGAAACTACAGCATATCCCTTTTCCTTAAGAGTAGCTGCTGCTTCCCAGAACTTATCCCAGTTGCCTGAACCAGCACCAACAATGTTCTCGATCTCAGCTGCATCGTCTGTACCGAAAACTTCCTTAGCGATGGAAGCTCTGTAGATCATAGCACCACCAGTAGCCTGATAACCGAGTGCAACAATCTTGCCGTCACGTGTACCGATATCGATTGTGTAAGGTGCGATCTCTGCTGCTGCAGCCTTAGCATCTACGTCAATACCGAGTGACTCATATGTAGCTGCGAACTTAGCCATATCACCCTGTGAATACTTGAGGATGAAAGCTGCCTCTGCTGCATACATATCAGGAGCTGTGTCGCCACCAGCTACGAGAGCTGCGTCGAGAGCCTGCTGATAAGCACCACCGTCTGTAGCGATGATTGTGCACTGAACTGTGTACTTCTCACCGAAAGCAGGGTTCTGAGTAACATACTGGTTAACCATGTTAGGAATCTCGTTTGTGAATGACCACAAATTGATTACCTCAGCACCTGTACCAATTGTCATCTCCTGCTTAGCAGTTGTTGTTTCCTCAGTATCATCAGTAGCATCTGTGCTATCTGTCTCTACTGTCTCGCCTGTTGCATCTGTTGCTCCAGTAGCGTCTGTCTCAGGTGTTGTACAACCTGCTGCGAATGCAGCGACCATTGCTACTGAAAGAACACCGGCAATAACCTTTTTCATAAAGTTTCCTCCTTAATGAATTTGTTCGGGACCTTTCGGTCCTTCCACACAGTAAATATTAGTCAAAAACGGGGTATGTTTCTCCACATTTTTTGCTACAATTTGACCATAATTATACAAATCTTGCGTTTATTGAATAAATTGTACAAAATTTGCTCTCTCAAAGGATAAATTGCATAAAACAGAGTCAATTCGTATGCTTTTTAACAAGTCATTTTATCTCCGTTTGTGCGGAACGCACAACCAACCTAATGAATCGCTTCTGTCGTTGTGGGTTTCTTATATGTAATGTGATAATATTTGTTCATTATATACATATAGTCTAAGGGAGAACATCATGTCGACAAATAAAGGACCAGCTACGCGCCCTTCTTTCTTCAATCCCAAGAGTGCGGGCACAAGATTTCTTACCAGTCTTGCAAATCTTATTATAGTTAATTTCTTATTTCTTATTACATGTATACCAGTTATAACAATCGGTGCATCCGTAACTTCACTGTACAGGATTACAATAGCCATTCTCGCAGGAGATTACCCTTCTGTCTGGAGAGATTACCTTTCTACATTTAAGAACAACTTCCTTAAGGCTACACTCCTCCAGCTTCTTTATATGGGACTTGCGGCATTCTTCCTGTTTGAGATCTATATGGTCAACAACATGATGGATGAGCAATATTACTGGGCACAGTACCCTGCTTACTTCTTCCTGTTTGCTATCTTTGCATCTTCTATCTATGCCTTCCCTCTTCTGGCATGGTTTGAAGAATCATTTAAGCAGATTCTTAAGAACTCAGTCCTTATTGCTGTTTCCAATCTCCCGGTAACGATCATGGTCACTGCATTAACTGCAGGACTCGCATGGCTCGCATATCAGTTCACGGTTACAACAATGAGCCTTATGATCTTCATGGGATTCTCGTCTATCGCATTCTTCTATTCAATCTTCTATAAGAGAATTTTCGAGAAGCTCGGAGCAAAGATATCTTTCGATGAGAAAGAAGGAAAAGACTGATATAGTTTTTCGCCAACGCATTATTTATGCCGGCACACTGTGTCGGCTTTTTATTATATTTATAATTTAATACCGTAATATGTGCGTACAAGTGTGCGGCAGTGCCTCACGCTTGCTGTACAGAAGTCTTATCTAAATAACTATCCCCAAAAATAATAGCGGCTGCCTCATACGAGACAACCGCTTGATTTTTGAATAACTCTGTTACGAGTATCAGAGTGCTGCTTTAATCTGGTTGTAGATTCCTTCAGCGTCGAGCTGGAACTCCTTCATGAGTGCACCAGCCGGGCCGCTCTTACCGAATCTGTCGTATACACCGATCTTCTTAACCTTAACAGGATAGTTCTCAGACAATACATCACATACTGCGCTGCCGAGGCCACCGATAACGGAGTGCTCTTCAACGGTGAATACTCTGTTTGTCTTCTTAGCGAACTCGAGGATTGTATCCTTATCGATAGGCTTTACCGTATGAACGTTAACAACTGCTGCGTTGATTCCGTCAGCTGCGAGCTTTTCTGCTGCGCCGAGTGCCTCAGCTACGCAAACACCGTTAGCGAAGATGACCATGTCTGTGCCATCCTTAACAACAACTGCCTTACCTACTTCGAACTTGTAGTCAGGTCTGTCGTTGATTACCGGAACTGCAGCTCTGCCGAATCTCATGTAGAAAGGACCCTCAGTCTCAGCTGCTGCCATAACTGCTGCCTTTGCTTCGATATCGTCAGAAGGAACGATAACTGTCATGCCGGGGATTGTTCTCATAAGAGCAACGTCCTCGAGACACTGGTGTGAAGCACCGTCCTCACCTACTGTGATACCTGCATGTGTAGCGCCGATCTTAACGTTGAGGTGGGGATAGCCGATTGAGTTTCTAACCTGCTCGAAGTTTCTGCCTGCTGCAAACATTGCGAAAGAAGAAACGAACGGGATCTTGCCGCATGTTGAAAGACCTGCAGCGATACCTGTCATGTTAGCTTCTGCGATACCGCAGTCGATATGACGGTCAGGGAATTCCTTCTTGAATGTAGAAGTCTTTGTTGCGCCTGCGAGGTCAGCATCAAGAACAACAACGTTGGGGTTCTTCTTACCGAGCTCAACAAGAGCGTTACCATAACTTTCGCGTGTAGCGATCTTCTTTACTTCACAGTCTGCCATACTCATGCCTCTCCTATCTTTGCAATCTGTTCGTCAAGCTCTTTAATAGCCTGCTCGTACTCTTCGTCGTTAGGAGCCTTGCCATGCCAGCCTGCCTGGTTTTCCATGTAAGAAACGCCCTTACCCTTAGTTGTCTTCATGATGATAGCTGTAGGCTGTCCCTTGCATTCCTTTGCCTTAGCGAAAGCATCTCTGATCTGGTCAAAATCGTGACCGTCGATGCAGATAACGTTGAAGTTGAATGCTTCGAGCTTCTTGTCGATCGGATAAGGTGAGCATACGTCTTCGATCTTACCGTCGATCTGAAGTCCGTTGTTGTCGATGATAACTGTGAGGTTATCGATCTTCTTTGCGCCTGCAAACATGAAAGCTTCCCAGATCTGACCTTCCTGGATCTCACCGTCGCCTGTAAGAGTATAAACTCTGTAAGAATCGCCGTTGAGCTTTGCAGCAAGAGCCATACCAACTGCTGTTGAAACGCCCTGACCCAATGAACCTGTGCTCATGTCAACGCCGGGAGTCTCTGTCATGCAGGGGTGACCCTGGAGGTAAGAACCAAGCTTACGAAGTGTTGTGAGATCTTCAACAGGGAAATAACCTCTGTTAGCGAGTGTTGAATAAAGACCCGGAGCTGTGTGACCCTTTGAGAGAACGAATCTGTCTCTGTTAGGATCCTTAGGATTCTTAGGGTCGATATTCATCTCTTCAAAATAGAGATATGTGAACATATCTGCTGCGGAAAGTGATCCGCCCGGATGACCGGACTTTGCACTGTGAACAGCTGTAACAATGCCCTTACGGACATTAGCTGCTGTGAGTTGAAGTTCTTTGTTAGTCATTTAAGAAATACCCTTTTCTATAGATTTATTTTCATAGGTCAGCCTGACCTACATGAGGTCAGGCTGCACACTTATCAAACCAAACTGTATCAGTTGAACGGAGCGTTGAACGGATTTTCCTTCGGATATCTGTCGCCTTCGGGCTTGTTGTAGCCGATGTCGCAAGGGCAAATGCCGAGGTATGTGAAGAGGTTGTAGAGAGCCTTTCCATAGTGACCGAATGCAACTGCACCGTGGTGAGGGAAGTTCTTCTCGATAAGGAAGTATCTGTAGAATCTGCCCATTTCCTTGATAGCGAATACACCGGTACCACCGAATGACTTAGTAGCAACAGGGAGAACCTCACCCTCTGCAACGTAAGCTCTGATCTGTCCGTCAGATGTAGACTGCAGTCTGTAGAATGTGATATCGCCAGGAACGATGTCGCCCTCGAGAGTACCGTTTGTAACCTCTACAGGGAGAGCACGAGCCATGATCATCTGGTTCTTCATCTCGCAGAAAGCAAGCTTCTTGGAGCATGTGTTACCACAGTGGAAGCCCATGAATGTATCTGTGAACTTGTAATCGAACTTGCCCTTGATTGACTCATCGTACATGTCGTGAGGTACGGAGTTGTTGATGTCGAGGAGAGTAACGATATCTTCAGAGATAACATATCCGAGGTACTCAGAGAGGCAGCCATAGATATCAACTTCGCAGGATACCGGGATACCCATACCTGTGAGACGGCTGTTTACATAGCAAGGAACGAACTTGAACTGTGTCTGGAATGCAGGCCAGCACTTACCGGCGATTGCAACATACTTCTTTGAACCCTTGTGAGCCTCAACCCAGTCAAGGAGTGTGAGCTCATACTGAGCGAGCTTCTCGAGGATCTCAGGCTTCTTGTTGCCTGCGCCGAGCTCTTCTTCCATTTCCTTAACCTTAGCAGGGATTCTCTCGTCGCCTTCATGATTCTTGAAAGCTTCGAAAAGGTCGAGCTCTGAGTTCTCTTCAATCTCAACGCCCATTCTGTACAAAGGCTCGATGGGAGCGTTGCATGCGAAGAAGTTCTGCGGACGAGGTCCGAAAGAAATGATCTTGAGGTTCTTCATAGCGTCGAGAGCACGAGCAACAGGGATGAACTCGTTGATCATGTCAGCGCACTCTTCAGCGTTTCCAACAGGATACTCAGGAATGTAAGCGTTTACGCCACGGATCTTGAGGTTGTAAGAAGCGTTGAGCATACCGCAGTAAGCGTCACCTCTGCCGCCAACCAAGTCATTCTGTGATTCCTCAGCTGCTGCGCAGAACATAACAGGACCGCCCCACTGCTGAGCGAGCATTGTCTCGGAGATTTCAGGTCCGAAGTTTCCGAGGTAAACGCAAAGAGCATTACAACCAGCTGCCTTGATGTCAGCCAATGCCTGCTGCATATGGATCTCAGACTCTACGATGCAGATGGGGCACTCATAGATGTCATCAGCACCATACTTCTCTGTATAAGCCTTTACAAGAGCCTTTCTTCTGTTTACGGAAAGTGATTCCGGGAAGCAGTCACGTGATACTGCTACGATAGCGAGCTTAACGTCAGGTGCGTTAAATAATTTCTTGGACATTTTTAGATTTCCTCCATCTGTTTTTTAGTTACTTTAACTTCAATATTTGCGCCAACGAGGCCGGGGAAATGTCCCTTCTCGCCGGGTGCATCGGGATGAGCGATAAGCCACTTGTTCTTAGCTGTAAGGAGCTTATCTTCGTCGCCTGAATCAGCCAGGCAGTCAATGTGATCAGCTTCTAAGTCGAAGTTTGTGCCATAAGGGAGAATAACGCCTACCATGAAGCCTTCATTCTCGATTCCGCAGGGTGCATAGTGAAGTGTTGTAGCATAGAGCTCAACAGCTGTTCCCTTGCGGATATGGAATGCCTCGATCTTTGAAGTGTCATATGTAAAATCGTCTGCAATATCCTGCTGTGATCCCAAAAGAAGGATGCAGTCAGTAGCAGCTACGTTTACCTCTGAAGATCTGTGATACTCAACAGCATTGAGGAGTGAGTTGTGACCTGCGCAGTAACCTGTCTCAAGCTTTAACTCTCCACCGAAAAGTCTGCTGACATCAACCTTGGCAGATGCCTCTTCGAGAGATGCAACTGTAGGCTCATAAGCTACGCCCTCTGCAGGGAGAGCGATCTGATTGAGCGCCTCGATTACAGGTGCAAAATCGATGTTCTTAACAATTCTTCCGTACTTTTTGAAATTGGAAGATGTTGCCTCATAAATTACCATAAACCTGCCTCCTTCATTGCGGGATAGATTTTTGAAAACTCTTTATATCTCTCGTCGTACTTAGCAACGAGTTCAGGTGTAGGAACAACAGATACGTGCTTTGAAACTGTAGCTGCGCAAGCATCTGCTACTGAAGCGTACTCGCCGCAAGCAACTGCAGCCAGAAGCGCGCCGCCCATTGCAGGACCTTCGTCGTTCTCTGTCTGTGTGAGTTCGATTCCCAAAACGTTGGATACGATTGTGCACCAGAGCTTTGACTTAGCACCGCCGCCGCAGATTGAAGAACTCTTGATGTCGAGACCCATCTTCTTAGCGCACTCGAAAGAATCTCTCAATGCGAAAGCAACGCCTTCCATTACTGCAAGTGTCATATCCTTACGTGTTGTATCCATGGACATGCCTACGAACATTGCGCGGCAGTCGGGGTTGTTAAGAGGTGATCTCTCACCCATGAGATAAGGCAGGAAGAATACTTTGTTAGTACCGAGAGCCTCGAGGCCTTCCTGTTCCTTAGCGTAATCAGTTGTTCCGATGATCTCTTCCATCCACCACTTGTTGCATGAAGCAGCGCTTAACATACAACCCATGAGATGGAATCCGCCATCTGCGTGATCGAATGCGTGAAGTGAATTAGCTTCGTCATTCTTGAATGTTTCTGATGCGATGAATATCGTTCCGCTTGTACCAAGAGAGATATTGCATCCGCCGTTACCGATAATCCCCATACCTACGGCCGCTGCAGCATTATCGCCTGCACCTGCTGCGATAACGCAATCTTTGTTGATTCCAAGTTTCTCTGCAATCTCAGGAAGGATCTTGCCGATAGCCTCATAGCTCTCGAATACCTGAGGCAGCCACTCTGCCTTCATGTCGAGGATCTTGAGCATCTCGTCAGACCACTTTCTGTTCTCGCAGTCAAAATAGAGCGTACCTGAAGCATCAGAAACGTCTGTAGCGAAAACGCCTGAGAGTCTGTATGCAAGATAATCCTTAGGGAGAAGGATCTTAGCGATCTTAGCGAAATTCTCGGGTTCATTCTTATGTACCCACATTACCTTCGGAGCTGTAAAACCAGCGAAAGCAATGTTGCCTGTGTACTTGGACAAGTTAGCCTTGCCAATCTCGTTATTGAGATAATCTGTCTCAACCTGTGATCTGCCGTCGTTCCAGAGAATAGCAGGTCTGATTACCTTGCCTTCACTGTCGAGGAGTGTAAGACCGTGCATCTGTCCACCGAAGCTGATGCCGGCAACTTCATTTCCGTCGATACCTTCAAGGAGTTTTGAAAGACCCTTGATCGTTCCATCAAACCAGTCTTCCGGATTCTGCTCAGACCAGCCTGTCTGAGGGAAGTTAACGGGGTAAGACTCAGAAACTGTTCTGATGATCTTTCCACCGCTCTGCATCAGGAGCAACTTGACTGCTGATGTACCGAGATCAATACCAATGTAATACATATGAACCTCCCAGTTCGCGTAATAGTTCAGATAACATACTAATGGATTTATTTATAAAATGCTGATGTGAAATGACAAATATTATCTAAAAAAGATTATGCGGTTGGTACAAATTCAACACTTGTTGCGGTGTATGAAAATGCCAGTTTTAGGATTGGGTTTTCGAGCGGAGTGCCACATATACTTGGTTTTCAGGATTGTAACCGACCTGTTCAAGCGCGGGTTATCCGAACGCAACGCTATACAATTATTGCTAACAAAGATAGCAAGATTGTTTAAGTCAGCAAGATATGATAAATGGGGTAATTTTTAGGCAGCGAAAAAAGGGGTTGCACAATAACATGGCGTTTTTTCGGGCGTTTTTCAACGTGAAAACGCCAGGATTTCCGCCATTACGGGATAAATGGCGTTTTTCTTGGCGTTTTCGAGCACAATTCCGCCCGAAAATCCGCCAATTTTATTAAGCGGATAACATGAGTTCGCCCCCCAAAATTCCGCCTTAATTCATTTCAAAAGTCAGGGCCGTCGCTTTTGTTTTGCGGCAGCCCCTCTTGTGTATCTGTAATTCCTTATTCCGTAATAAGCGAATATGCTGATATCTTCTTTATTCTGTGCGACAGTAAGTAAACCATAACGTAGGATATTACGACGCCGAAGCCGATAACAGTGAAGATCATCCAGGGATCGTCAGTCATGTTGCTCTGGGATACACCATATGCACTGAGCATCAGCGTCAGGAAGCTGTTTGCATTCATAATGCCGGCTATGGCACCTACCGTGATACCGAATATGATGGACGGCATCATGGACAGTGACAATTCTGTCCTGAGCTGCTCACTCGTAAATCCCAGCGCCTTCTTGATACCGAGTTCTTTCTGGTTCTTGATGATGATGGTCTTGATAAGGAGCATCATCGTAAGCCAGATAACTGCCAGTGAGACTAATACAAGAACGATGCAGATAACTCTCGCGAGCATGACCGTAGGATCTGAGCCGTCTTCCAATGCAGTACAGTAATCCACATACATGCTTAGTCTGTCTCCGAAGGTATCCTCGATACTCTCGACAACCTTCTTGGTCTTAGCGGGATCAGAATTCTCAACAAGGAGATATATCTCGTTCTTTAAGCATTCATGCCCCAGATGAGGTGTTGCATCTTCATTCATCATGACGAACAAGCCGTAGTTCTCTGAGCCCTGCGCAAATCCGGTTACGGTATATTCGAAGTTCATGTTACCGTTCTCGATGATAACCATGTCGCCGATCATGATTCCCATGCTCTCAGATAACTTCTTGCCGATAACGATCTCATCGTCAAATTTAGGCATGCGTCCTTCGAGCATATTTACTTCAGGAACGTTATTCCAGTCTTCGGCAACATCTATATTGATGTTGATGCCTTCACATGAACCGGTGAATGAATCTCTCCACCATGCCTCTTCAACATAAGGGAGATCAGAAATCTCATAGAGCGGATTATCATCTTTAACTATAACCATTACATCTGAACCGTTATCCGTCAAAAGTCTTAACAGATTCATCGGTTTAAATCCGATGTTGTATCCGACGAACACCGCCATCGCAAGGCTGAAGCCGATAGAGCACATAACTACTGTTACGAGGATATTCTGCTTCTTCGATGCGAAAGAACTCTTCAGCGCCATGAGCCATACCAGAGGCCCGCCTGTTGTATCGAGCGGTACAACATTTCTTCTGAAGCTGTGACTCTTAAGACCGAATCTTAATGCCTGGACAGGATCCAGAGACTTGATCGACTTTGTGGACTTAAGAGCAACAAGGAAAGATGATCCCATGATAATAACTGCCGTAACAATAAATGACACAGGATCAAACGGATGATCCCACGACATGTATGCTATTGATCTCAATGCAATCTCCAGAGGAGATACGATCATATAGATGATTCCCGTGCTGACGAGCAGTCCTGCTCCGGCAGTAATTACGAACTCCAGAATGTGTGCAGTCCTGATCTGATGCGTAGTATAACCCAGGGCCTTGAGCGCACCGATGTTTACAATATTCTGCTCGATGCTGTTGGTAATTCTGAAGTAGATAACGATCAAAACAACCATTGTGATGATTATCGCAAATGTGCAGAGGAATACCGAAATGATGTTGATCATCTGGGTATACATGAGTTTGAACTCATCTATAGCATAGGCTACAGAAGCAATACCTCTGGAATCAAACTCATTAGTGAGCTTGTTATATTCATCATTAGCATTCACACCATCAACGAGCTTGATTGTAATCTGATCAATAGGATATACATTCTCGCTGTTGAGTTCGCTCAACGTAGTGGGATCGACAAAGAAAATGTTGTATAGCGAGATGCTCTCATAGAATCCTGCAACAACAAATGTCCTCTCTCTGCCATTGATCTTCAGAGTGATCTCATCACCTGTACTGTATTTACCTTTGAACAACTCCTGATTATAGAGCCTGGACATATAAAGAGGCTCATCAACAGGCTTATCATATACATCGGTAAACTGAGGTGTATCGATCTCTCCCCACTCTCCGTAAGCCGCATATTCATATGCGCCCGACACATTATCCAGAGCATTCTTCGAATCCGTATCCGCGTCTTCATTTATGATTTCAGTACGCAAAGAAATAGTCGGAACGAGTTCGTAGTAATCCACTTCCGGAAGTGAAGATATGTAATCTAATACTTCCTGTCTCTCTTCAGGGTCGAAAGATGCAGTCATGACCATGAGGTCAGGGGAATTAAGTTCCTCACACTTTTTCTCGAACTGGGCATTATAACCGAGCACGAGCAAAAGACCCAACTGCAGCAGGAACGATGACAGTATAACGATCAGAAGGAAGCTGATCATGTGTGACATATCCTTGCGGAAGTTGGCTTTAATCAGTTTTCCTAACATCTCTTACCATCCCATTTCCGTAAGGAACGCACGAAGTTTGTCATGACGCGCGCGGTCTCCCGTGACATAGGGACCCAGATCACATTCTCCGCTGATCGTACCGTCCTTCAAATAAATAATTCTGTTTCCTCTTCTTGCGGATTTCATGTCGTGAGTAACCATCAGGATCGACTGTCCGTTTCTGTTTACTTCTGTAAGAACATTCAGCACCTGATCTGATGAGGAGCTGTTCAGAGCTCCCGTAGGCTCATCTGCGAAAACCATATCCGGTGAGTTAATGATCGCACGTACGATTCCGACTCTCTGTGCCTCACCGCCTGATAACTGGTTAGGGAATTTATTCCAGAGCCTGGGCTCTATTCCAACCTGCTTTAAGAGGTCCTTCGCCTTAGCATTCAGCTGTCTTTTATTCTGACCTGTCAGAAGGCCTGCAGTAAGAACGTTATCCAGAACGCTCATGGAGTCCATGAGATATACCTGCTGGAAAACGAATCCGCAGT
>FNPA01000015.1 GCA_900107185.1 Ruminococcaceae bacterium YAD3003
GCATCTAAGTGTGAAACCAACCCCGAGATGAGATTTCCCTCTTTTGATAAGGTCACTGGAAGACTACCAGTTGATAGGCCGGGCGTGTAAGTGGTGAGAGCCATTCAGCTTACCGGTACTAATGACCGAAGACTTGACCACACAAGGTTATGTAATTTCAAGTCTTTTTTCCAAGATACATTTCTTGAGAGGATTCTTCTAAATTCGTTTCTTCAACTCCTTGAAGTTAGTTTTCTTTGCAGTCCTGAGGGTATAAGACTCTCAACCATTCCGGTGGTTATTGCGGTGAGGTCACACCTGTTCCCATTCCGAACACAGAAGTTAAGCTCACTGGCGTCGACAATACTTGGCTGGCAACGGCCCGGGAAGATAGATTGCTGCCGGATTATATAAGTCCCTTCGCGAATAAACGCGGAGGGACTTTTCATTTGTAAAAAATACCTCATAAAAATGTAATATTACAATTTACATAAAATCGATTATTGGTAAAATAAAAACGTAATTGTAATCAAGTGTGTCTATGTGAGGTGTGATATGGCGAAGATCCTGATAATTGATGACGATAAAGCGGTTGTAGATTCTACAGCTGATATGCTTAAATCATTTGAATTTGTAGTAGTTACAGCTACAGATGGCAGAAAGGGATTCGAGCTCGCTGATATCGAAAGACCGGATGTAATTATCCTCGACTGGATGATGCCCGGATATAGTGGAATGCAGTTCATTAAGGACTACAGAGATCAGGGTTATAAGACACCGGTTTTATTCCTTACAGGTAAGGGAGATCTCTCCCAGTATCAGGTTGAGGCACTTCGTGCAGGTGCTGATGATTATGTATCAAAGCCTTATGAGCCAATGATTTTGGTTGAAAAGCTCAGAGCCATGATCAGACGTATCGAGTACAGTAACAAGTCACGCGGCGCTGAAGGAAACAGACATGAATACGGCGGCGGTGAACTTATCATTGACGGCGATGTTATGCAGGCATTCAAGTATGAGGAGTCATGCGATCTTACTAACAGAGAATTCCAGCTTCTGCAGTATCTTGAGCAGAACATGGGAAGAGTATGTTCCAGATCAGAGCTCTTGAAGCAGGTTTGGAAGTTTGATTTCTTAGGCGACGAGAGAACAGTCGACGTTACCATCAAGCGTACAAGACAGAAGATAGAACCTGACCAGAAGAACTTTAAGTATATTCTTACGAGAAGAGGCTTCGGCTATTTCTTCCCGAATGATCTTGTTTGATTTTGGGTATTATAATTTTCACGTTAATAGAGCAGGCATTTAAGAATCCGATAGTTATTGTGGTTCTTGCATTGATATTGATTCTTATCGGTATCTTGCTGGGATATCTGATCGGCAATACCACTCTGCAAAAATCAGTTACTGAGAGCGTTAATAACTTAGAGCGCGACAAAGTAATTCAAAAGGCTGTACTTGATACGGTCGGTCTTGGTATTGCCGTATACGATTCGAAGGGTGCTCTCTTCTGCAATGAGACAATATTCAGACTTCCCGACTTTCTTAAGGGTGGTCTCCCCAAAGATATCAATGGCTTTCTCGAGACTTTCGATAATGGAAATCAGTTAAAATCGAACTATATCCTGAGCCTTGAAAACGGCGTTAACCTCATAAGAGTTAACTACATCAACAACCGCAGAATCTATGAGATCAAGATCATCAGAAGACCTGCACAGCCCGATTCGAAATTCTTCGGCAATGAAGAAATGAATATCGTAATCGTTGATGATATTACGCAGATAAAAGATGACGAGCGCCGTCAGAAGGATCTCGCTGCAAACGTTTCACACGAACTTAAGACACCGCTTACATCAATTAAGAGTTCAGTATTCTCCATCAGGAAATCCTGCCAGGACGGTATGGGTCCTACCAGAGATGAACTCATCACATGGAGCGGAAGAATCGAAGAAAATACGGTCAGGATGCAGGATATCGTCAATGACTTCCTGGTTTTGTCACAGTGCTCACACACCAGCCGTATGGAGATTTTTGATATCAGGGATGCAGTTAATTCCGCATATATGAATGTCCAGGACTATCCCGGTGCATCCAACGTCAGATTTACTTTGCCTGATGACAATGTATATCCGTTGCTCTACGGTAATTCCAAACTCATTGTCAGAACCATCGTCAATCTTCTTACTAATGCGATCAAATACATCAGTTTCGAGGGCAAGAAAGTTCAGGACCAGGTACACATCAGCATTTCAGTTATCGATGACAGAGTTGCCGTCCAGGTAGACGATAACGGAAGAGGTATTCCTGCAAAGGATATCGAGCATCTTTTCGAGAGATTCTACAGAGTCGATAACTCAGGTAACAGAGAAGTCGGCGGTTCAGGTATTGGCCTTGCCATCGCGAAAGAGATCGCTGACATGCATGACGGTGTTATCAGCGTTACTTCAACCTTTGGTCAGGGCGCGACATTTATCTTGAGCCTTCCTACAGGAAAGACTGTTTTCGATGCGGCATACAGCGATGCAAAGGCCGGAATTATCAGTGACAAACCGCTCCACAGAGCGGCAGCATATTTCCTGGGACTTCAGGAGTGTGAGGCTGTCAGATCACTGGGATATAAGGATCTCGAGACATTGGTAGATGAATATGAGATAATCCCTGAACCTGAAGTGGCAGCAAGAGACAAGGCACTTGCCAAACTGTTGTCTTCTTATGGTGACGAGAGATTTGAAGAACTTAAGGAAGAACTCCTCTATGTTGAGGATTTCGAAGATGAAGAGGACGGACCTGTAACCGGACTCGAACAGGAAATTGCGAAAGAAACAACGATTGAAGATGTTAATTTCGCCCAGCCCATGTCTTCCATGGCAGAGCAGGTATCCATCCCTGTTGAGATGATGCCTAATGAACCTGTTCAGCAGGAAGAAGCAGCAACTTCAACTGTCCGTCAGGAGATTCCTCAGATTCACCCCCAGGTAATGGGACCGAGTGCTGAAGAATTGGCCAGAGAGGAAGAAGAGGCCAGATTACAGGCAAAAGAAGAGGCAAGAAAGCTCTTGACACAGCCCGTTGTTCAGATAAGTGCCGAACAAAGGAAGACTGTATCGCAATTAAATCGTGAATCTCGCGAAAAACACGTAATTCACCCAATTGATGCCGGGAAAAGGTATAATAGTAAGAGTGCTGTTAATGAAGGACAGGCGGTAAGTGAAGAGGCTGCCCGTTCTGATAAGAATGAGGTCGCGGTTAAGTCATCTCTGAAGAAGATATTGGATGATTCTAACCCACACAAATAATTGGAGTGCTAATGGAGCAATCAGATAATAGCATAGGTAAAAACTATGCTTATGAGATAATCGGCGGTGTGCCTCTTAAGGGTAACATCGAAATCAGCGGCAGTAAAAATGCCGCTCTTGGTGTTATAGCTGCTTCTATAATGGTCGATGGCGAGTGCACATTGGAGAACGTTCCTGATATTCTGGACGTTCACGTCATGTTTGATCTGCTTAGATCCCTCGGTGCAACCGTAGATGAAATAGACAATCACACATATAAGATCAATCCTACAACTATAAATACATATAAGGCTTCCGGTCCGCTCGTATCCAGGATCCGTGCTTCCTACTATCTCATGGGCGCGCTTCTGGGCAGATGCGGCAAGGCATCGATAAGACTTCCGGGCGGATGTAACTTCGGCCAGCGTCCTATCGACCTTCACCTTAAGGCATTCCAGCTCATGGGTGCAAAGGGTGCCAGACCTGCTGATATCAACAGCGGAATCGTTAATCTCGAAGCTTCACCTCTGCATGGTGCAAGAATCTATCTTGATATCGTAAGTGTAGGCGCAACGATCAATGCAATGCTCGCAGCATGTAAGGCTGAGGGTAAGACAGAGATCATTAACGCGGCAAAAGAACCGCATATCGTAGACGTTGCGAACTTCCTTAACTCAATGGGCGCGCACATCAAGGGCGCTGGTACCGACACCATTAAGATCACAGGTGTTCCGGTACTCCCCGGTAACTTTACATATTCGATTATTCCGGACCAGATCGAGGCCGGTACATACATGATCGCAGCAGCTGTTACAAACGGTGATGTTACGATCCACAACCTGATCCCTACTCACATGGAGCCTTTGTCAGCGAAAATGCGTGAAATGGGATTCCAGATCGAAGAAGGCGATGAATCTATAAGAGTTTATAGAGAGAATCACTTAGATGAGATCTATCCCACAAGTGTTAAGACTTCACCTTATCCGGGATTCCCTACGGATCTCCAGCCCCAGACTGTCGTTCTTCTCTGCTCAGCCAACGGACAGAGCAGAATGCATGAGAATGTCTGGCAGAACAGATTCCAATATGTTCCCGAACTCGCGAAAATGGGTGCCAACATCAATGTCTATGAACGTATTGCCTGGGTAAATGGCAAAACCGAATTCAGAGGCGCGACAGTTGAGGCAACCGACCTCAGAGCAGGTGCTGCTCTCGTATGCGCAGCTCTCGAAGCTACAGGAACAACATATATCATGAATGCCCAGAGAATCGACCGTGGCTATGAGCACATAGTCCAGAAGTTAAGACAACTGGGTGCCACTATAGCCAGGGTAAACCACACTACTGATTACGGTGAAGAGGATACTGAGGCATGACGGGACCGGACAGAATAGTCCCTCTTTATTCTTCCAGCAGCGGTAATTCGACACTTATAAAGTGCCGTGGTACTTATATTCTTATTGACTGCGGAATGTCCTGCAAGATGATGACCAAAGCACTGGTATCCTGCGGTGTTTATCCAGAAGATGTCAGCGCTATCTTTCTTACTCACAGACATACGGACCACGTTAACGGCGTACCGGTTTTCTCACGTAAATATCACACTCCGATCTACGGAACAAGGGCCACTCTGGCAGTGCTGGATAACCTCGCATCTCCCGTTACGGAGATAGAAGAAAATGAGATAGTCCAATTGGAAGACGGTCCTGAAATAAGGGCTTTCCCTACACCTCACGATGTTCCCGGTTCTGTCTGTTACCGCATAATTAATCCTGAAACAGGCAATTCTCTTGCAGTAATGACGGACCTCGGAAGAGTAAACGATGCAATGAAGGGTTTCGCACGTGCATGTGACGTAATCCTACTTGAATCAAACTACGATCCGTATATGCTCGAACATGGCGAATATCCCTGGCCTCTTAAAAAGAGGATCTCCGGCGGACACGGTCATATCAGTAATCCTGAATCGGCAGATTGCGCTGAGTTTTTTATCAATAACGGAACAAAGAGATTCATACTCGGTCACTTGTCTCCGCACAACAATACACCTGATATCGCAAGGAAGACATTCACATCTTCTCTTGCTGACAGAGGCTTTGTTGAAGGTATCGATTACGAAGTTAAGATCGCCAGAAAAGATGAGCCTTCTGAGGGTTATGTCTTATGAAGATAACTGTTGTATGCCCCGGTAAGCTCAAGGACAAATGGCTCAAAGACGGTATCGATGAGTATAAGAAAAGACTTTCGAGATTTGCAGTTCTGGAATTCATTGAAGTTGCAGACTGTCCTGATTCCGTTCCGATGAACGAAGCCCTTAAGCGTGAAGGCGAACTGATCTTATCGCATATCAAACCCGGCGATATTGTCTGGGCGATGGATCTGGGCGGCGAGAATGTTTCTTCCGAGAAGCTCTCCGAATATCTGACTGCTGATATCGAGAAGGGCGGAGGTTCACTCAAAATCGTTATAGGAGGCAGCAACGGCATTTCACAAGAAGTCCGCTCACGTGCCAACAGAAGAATGTGCTTTGGCAATATCACTCTGACTCATTTAATGACACGTCTCGTCTTGGCTGAGCAGTTATACCGCGGCTTCAAAATAGCCAAGGGTGAGAAGTACCACAAGTAAGCGGTTTTCCAAAATAATCAGAAAACGTTCTTTATTCGACTAAAGAAAATGCTTGACTTATACCAAATGTCCAATTATAATCCTTTAGTCGACTAAAGAGTCGGTGAAAATGACACCGTTTCGTCATTTGCCCTGTATATATAAGGCAAGTACAATATGGACTATAAGTAAAAATGGAGAGTTTATATGGGAAATAAGTTTTATACACCGGATGGATTTAATGACCAGTTCCCGGGAATATGCGGATTTAAACGCGAGCTGGAATCAAAGCTCCGCAATTTGTTTATGCTCAACGGTTATGAGGAGATCGAGACTCCCGGTGTTGAGTATTTTGATGTATATAAAGAGTTCGTAAATGAAGAGGAACTCTATAAGTTTACTGACAGCAAGGGCAGCCTTCTGTGCAACCGTTACGACGGAACAATTCCTACAGTAAGATTCTGTGCAGGAAGAAATGATACACTTCCCGTACGTTTCTCTTATATCGAGAATATGTACCGTTCAGGTAAGGCCGGCGGCGGTAAGCTCTCCGGATTTACTCAGGGCGGAATAGAGCTCCTCGGAGCGAGCGGCGCTAAATCTGATGCAGAAGTTCTCGCTATTGCCATCAAGTCAGCTCTTGAGATCGGCATCACGGATCTCCAGGTTTCCATCGGTCAGGTTAAGTTTTTCAAGGGCCTCATGAACCAGCTCGGCATTGATGAAGAGGGCCAGACTAAGATCAAGAATGCCATCGCAAACAGAGATTCTGTTACCATCGAGAAGCTCGACATCAGCAAGGAAGACAAAGAGACACTTCTCATGCTCACTGAGTCAGGCGGAACATACGATACGATCGACCAGATCCTTCCGAGAATTACTGATGAGGGCGCAAAGGAAGCACTCTCAAATCTCAAGGAGATCCTGGACATCATGGAGAGATACGGGTTCCTTAAATATGTATCAGTTGATCTGAGCCTCATCGAAAGTATTGATTACTACACAGGCATGGTCTTTAAGGGTTATACATATGAGGTAGGCTTCCCGATCATCTCAGGCGGAAGATATGACGACGTTGCCAAATCTTTCGGCAAAGAGATCCAGGCTGTAGGTTTCTCTATCTCACTTACACTCGCCATCACAGCTCTTATGAGACAGGATAAGTATTCTCCTGCAAAGGGTGCTTCAGTTATTGTCGGAGGTGATTTTGAGACTGCAACTGCAACAGCAGAAGCATTGAGAGCAGAAGGCACTCCCGCGATTCTTGATACAACGGGAATGGACGAGGAAACTCTTGAGAACTACGCGAAAGAAAAGGGGATAGAGACAGTTATGTTTATGGACGGAGGTAAGGCCTGATGCTTACGATTGCTTTACCAAAGGGCAGACTTGCCGATCAGACTTTGGATATCATGGAAAAGGCAGGATACGATGTATCCGCAGCAAGAGATAAGTCAAGAAAACTCATTCTTGAAGATAAGGATGCAGGATTAAGATTCATCCTCTCCAAACCTTCAGATGTTCCTACTTATGTTGAATACGGCGCCGCAGATATCGGCGTAGTCGGTAAGGATACATTGCTTGAAGAAGGCAGACAGCTCTATGAAGTTTTGGACCTGGGCCTCGGCAAGTGCAGAATGTGCGTTGCAGGTCCGGCAGAACTTAAGGATAAGCTCGATGAGATTCCCAACAAGAGAGTCGGAACAAAGTATCCTAATATCACAAGAAGTTATTTCGAAGGAGTTAAGGGCGAGAGCGTTGAGATCATTAAGCTCAATGGTTCTGTCGAGCTCGCTCCTCTTACGGGACTTGCAGAAGTAATCGTTGATATCGTTGAGTCCGGAAGAACACTTTATGAAAACGGACTTGATGTATTGGAAACAGTAGCAGACATTTCTGCAAGACTTGTTGTTAACCGCGTTTCAATGAAGATGAAAGAAGAAGAAATCAAGCCGATGATCGCCAAGCTCAAAGAAGCTCTGGTCGATGAAGAGTAAACGCAAAGGGGGATAATCATGCGCTGTAAGTTAGTTGAAGGTACAAAAGAAAACCTTAAGGCAACAGTAGAGAGCCTCGGCGTAAGAGGCAAGATGGACTTAAAGCCCGTTATCGAAACAGTACAGAACGTTATCGATGACATCAGAGAGAACGGCGATGCCGCACTTCTTAAGTACACTGAGAAGTTCGATGGCGTTAAGCTCACTGCTGATCAGTTAAGAGTAACAGAGCAGGAGATCGAAGACGCAATCAAGTCTGTTGATCCCGAGCTTCTGACAATAATGAAGGAAGCTGCTTCCAATATCAGAAGATTCCACGAGGAGCAGAAAGAACACGGCTTCATGATGGATGTCGGCAAGGGCGCTAAGATCGGTGTCCGCGTAAGACCTATCTCCATTGCCGGCGTTTATGTACCGGGTGGTACAGCACCTCTCCCGTCTACTGTATTGATGGACGTCATCCCTGCTTCAGTTGCAGGTGTTGAGAGAATTGTTTTCGCAACTCCTCCGAGAAAAGACGGAACCATCGCTCCTGTTATCCTCGCTGCTGCATCAATCGCAGGCGCAACAGAGATCTACAGAATGGGCGGTTCACAGGCGATCGCGGCTATGGCTTACGGTACTGAGACAGTTCCGAGAGTAGACAAGGTTTGCGGCCCCGGAAACATTTACGTTAATACGGCAAAGCGTCTGGTATTCGGCCAGGTCGATATCGATATGTTCGCGGGACCTTCAGAGATCCTCATCATTGCAGATAAGACAGCAAATCCTGACTTCGTTGCAGCAGACATGCTGTCCCAGGCTGAACACGACAAGATGGCTTCTGCTATCGTTCTTACAGATTCCAGAGACCTGGCAGAAAAAGTTTTGGAGTGTGCAGACAAGAGATCCGAGAAGGCAGAGCGTAAAGATATTCTCGCTAAGTCTATGGAAGATTACTGTGCAATCATCGTTTGCGACAGCCTTGATACAGCTGTTAACTTCTCAGAAGAGATCGCACCCGAACACCTTGAGCTCTGCGTTGAGAACCCTGAAGTACTCGCAGCAAAGATCAAGAACTGCGGTGCTATGTTCTTAGGTGATTATTCACCCGAGCCGTTGGGAGATTATTTCGCAGGACCGAACCACACACTTCCGACATCAGGAACAGCAAGATTCTTCTCACCTCTCAACACAGGTGATTTCTATAAGAAGATGAGTGTCATCAACTATAACCGTGAGACACTCAAGGACGTATATAAAGATGTTGCAGCATTTGCTGACAGTGAAGGACTCACATGTCACGCTGCTGCAGTAAGAGCCAGATTCGAGGACTGATACTTTGAGTAAATATTGGAACAAACTGATAAATGACATAGAGCCTTATGTGGCAGGCGAGCAGCCGAAGCCCGGCCAGAAGGTGATAAAGCTCAACACCAACGAGAACCCTTATCCGCCTTCACCAAAAGTAAAGGAAGCTCTGGAGAAATTTGACCTGTCCACCTTAAGACTTTATCCTGACACCAATTCAACTGATGTCATTAAGGCTGCAGCTAAATTTGACGGCGTATCCGAATCCAACATTTTCTGCGGAAACGGTTCAGATGAGGTCCTCGCCATCTGCTTCCAGACATTCTTTGAGAAGAAGGCACTGACGGGACTCCCGGTTCTGATGCCTGATTACAGTTACAGTTTTTACCCTGTATTTTCAGAGTTCTACGACATAAGAAGAGTTGCTATCTCGCTGAAGGAAGATTTCAGACTCGATCCTGACGATTATATTGGCGTTCCCAACTGCGGAATTGTTTTCGCGAATCCGAACGCTCCGACATCCAGAGCGATCGCTGTTGCTGACTGTGCCAGAATAGCCGAAGCAAATCCCGATTCCGTAGTAATCGTTGATGAGGCATATGTTGCTTTCGAGAAGGATTATGAATCCTGCGTATCACTCATCGGTAAGTACAAGAATATCTGTGTTGTAAGGACACTCTCGAAAGCATTCTCCCTCGCAGGAATCAGACTCGGTTATGCTGTAGCATCAGAAGAACTGATCGAAGGATTGAAGAGAGCAAGAGATTCATTCAATTCATATCCCGTTGACCGTCTGGCCCAGAAGGTCGCAGAGGCAGCGCTCCTCGATGTAGATTACTACAATGAGACACGCGCGAAAATAATTGCCACGAGATCATGGGTCGAGAAAGAGCTCGGGGAGATCGGTTTTACGATGCCTCCGTCATCTGCAAATTTCGTTTATGCCAAACCGCCGGTTGATTGCGGCACACTGTATCAAAATCTCCGCAATAAAGGTATACTTGTAAGATATTTTAATAAGCCCGTACTTAACGATTATCTCCGTATAACGATAGGAACGGATGAAGAGATGAAAGAGCTTTTAAAAGCAATCAGGCAGGAGGTACAAGATGCCGAGAACAGCTGAGATCGCAAGACAGACAAAAGAGACTGACATCAAGGTTAAGATCAATCTTGACGGCAAAGGCGTGAACAACATCGATACAGGCATCGGTTTCTTTGACCACATGCTCACAGCTCTTTCGAAGCACTCAGGTATCGATATGGATATCGTTTGCAAGGGCGACCTTAAGGTAGATGCTCATCACTCAGTAGAGGATGTCGGAATAGTTCTGGGTCAGGCTTTTAACCAGGCAATCGGTGATAAGGCAGGCATCAGACGTTACGGTTCTGCTTCCATTCCCATGGATGAGGCTCTGGGAACTGCTTCACTCGACATCTCAGGCAGAGCTTATCTTGTATTCGATTGCCAGTTCTCAGGCGATATGTGCGGCGAGATGGATACACAGCTTTTCGAAGAGTTCTTCAGAAGCTTTGCATTTAATGCAGGAATCACACTGCACATCGCATGCCCTTACGGTGCCAACGATCACCACAAGGCAGAAGCTATGTTCAAGGCTTTGGCAAGAGCCCTGAGACAGGCAACAGAGATCGATCCCAGATTCGAAGGCGAGATCGTCTCAACAAAAGGCAGCTTATAATTTTTTTGGAGGATATATAAATGCTTATTAAGGATACTGATTTTATCGATCAGCCGATGCTCTCAAAGGGCAAGGTAAGAAACATCTACGATCTCGGCGACTCACTTCTTTTGGTCGTTACAGACAGAATCTCAGCTTTCGATGTTATTTTCGATGAGCTGATTCCTGACAAGGGAAGGGTTCTCTCTTCTATTTCCGAGTTCTGGTTTGATTTCACAAAGGACATCATTCCTAACCACGTCATCACAACTGATGTTTCAAAGTATCCTATGGGTTTCGACAAGTATAAGGAAGAACTCCAGGGAAGATCAATGCTCGTTAAGAAGGCTCAGATGCTTCCTGCAGAGTGCATCGTAAGAGGTTACCTCGAAGGTTCCGCTCTTAAGGAATACAAAAAGTCCGGTACAGTCGGAGGCATCAAGATGCCTGAAGGAATGCTCCAGGGTGACAAGCTCCCTGAGCCTTTGTTCACACCTTCAACAAAGGCTGATGAAGGACATGACATCAACATCACATACGAGCAGCTCGTAGACCTCATCGGTGAGGCTGACGCTTCTGCTCTTAGAGATGCATCTCTTGCTCTCTACAAGAAGGTTTCAGAGTTCGCACTCACAAAGGGATTGATCCTTGCAGATACTAAATTCGAGTTCGGTAAGATCGACGGCGTTCTCACAGTATGCGATGAGATGTTCACACCCGACTCTTCAAGATTCTGGGATGCAGCAGAGTATGAACCCGGTCACGCTCAGAAGAGCTTTGATAAGCAGTTCCTCAGAGAGTGGCTCGAGACACTCGATTGGGATAAGACATATCCTGCTCCTACTCTTCCTGATGAGATCATCGAGAAGACAGCTGCTAAATACCGTGAGTGCTATTCACGTATAACAGGAAAGGAAATCTGATTCCTTGATAGCAATAGTAGACTACGGAATGGGCAATCTGGGCTCCGTCGAGAAAGCTTTAAGATATATCGGAGAAGACTGTAAGATCACTTCAGATGCAGCTGATCTTATGGATGCATCGGGAGTAATTCTTCCCGGTGTCGGCAGTTTTGCTCCCGCGATGGATGAGCTCACTAACAGGGATCTCATCAGTCCTCTTATCGGTTGCGCATATTCCGGAAAGCCTTTTCTGGGAATATGTCTCGGAATGCAGCTTATGCTCGAAGGTTCTGAAGAGAACATCATCGAGAGAAGAGAGACAAAGGGCGTCGTATCAGGACTCGGTATCATCCCGGGTTTTGTAAGACGTTTCCCTGACAACGGACTTAAGGTTCCCCAGATGGGATGGAATAATCTTACTGACGTAACAGGAAGACTCCTTACCGAAGGTGACTATGTCTATTTTGTACACTCATACTTCTGCCAGCCTGATAACGCAGATGACATTGCCGCAAAGACTACATACGGTATCAACTACTGTGCGTCTTTCGAGCACGATAACATCTTCGGCATGCAGTTCCATCCGGAAAAGAGCGGCGAAGCAGGACTCAATATACTTAGAAAATTTGCAGCGGAGACAAGAAAATGATCATATTACCCGCAATCGACCTGATCGGAGGAAAATGTGTCAGGTTAAGACAGGGCAAATACGATGACGTAACAGTCTATAACGATTCACCGATAGACCAGGCGTTCATGTTCAAGGAAGCAGGCGCAACCTGGATCCATGTTGTTGATCTGGATGCGGCAAAGAGCGGTAAGCCTGAGAACCATGAAATCATCAAAGAGATCGCAGTTAAGACCGGTCTTAAGGTTGATACAGGCGGCGGTATCCGCAACATGGATACTCTCGCTAAGTGGATCGAAGAATACGGCGTATCAAGAGCGGTCCTTGGAACAGCTGCTGTTAAGAATCCCGAGTTCACAAGAAAAGCATTGGAAAGATTCGGCGACAAGGTTGCGATCGGCATCGATGCTCATGACGGCTTCGTATCTGTTGACGGATGGACAGCTGATTCTGAACTCAAGGCTGTTGATTTCGCATTAAAGTGCAAAGAAGCAGGCGCAACAACTGTTGTGTTTACTGATATCGCAAGAGACGGAATGCTCACAGGTCCTGCAGTAGAGCAGACCAAAGAGATGGTGGAGGCAACAGGTCTTAGTGTAATCGCATCTGGCGGAATAGGTTCCAACGAAGACGTTGAACTCATTAAGACTTCCGGCTGCACAGGTGTAATTATCGGCAAGGCTATTTACGAAGGAAAGGTGGATCTGGCTAAATGCTTACAAAACGTATAATCCCCTGTCTGGATGTAAAAGACGGCAGAGTCGTTAAGGGCGTTAACTTCGTATCCTTAAGAGATGCCGGTGATCCTGTTGAATGCGCGAAAACATATAACCAGTCAGGTGCTGATGAACTCGTTTTCCTTGACATTACAGCCACACTCGAATCAAGAGGAACAACTGTCGAGATGGCAAGAAGAGTTGCCAACGAGATATTTATTCCTTTTACTATCGGAGGCGGTATCAGAACCGTTGAAGATATAAGAGAGCTGCTTAACGCTGGCGCTGATAAGGTTTCTTTGAATTCTGCAGCCGTTAAGAATCCCGATTTCATCAGGGAAGCTTCCGAAATGTTCGGTTCCCAGTGCATCGTATGCGCTATTGATGTTAAGGCCAGAGAAACCGGTTTCCCCTCAGGCTATGAGGTTGTAATTGCCGGAGGAACAAAGCCTACGGGAATCGATGCTCTCGAGTGGGCAAAAAAAGCAGTTGCTCTCGGAGCAGGTGAGATCCTTCTCACTTCAATGGATAAAGACGGAACAAAGTCCGGTTATGATAATAAGATAACTGCAATGATCTCTGAGAATGTCGGAGTACCTGTAATCGCTTCCGGCGGAGCAGGATCAATGCAGGATTTTGCCGATGCAATTATCACAGGCAAGGCTGACGCGGTACTCGCTGCCAGTCTCTTCCACTTCGGCGAGATAAAGATAAATGATCTCAAGGACTATCTTGAGAAAGAGGGCATCCCCGTAAGGAGAGTAGTATGAGTGACATGAGCATTGACCCTCATAAGATGTGGGCTAAGATGAAGAAGAATTCTGACGGTCTGGTTCCTGCCATCACACAGGACTATGAGACCGGCGATGTTCTCATGATGGCTTACATGAATGAAGAAGCCTTTGCCCTTACATGCGAGACAGGATATATGTATTATTATTCAAGGTCACGCGATACTCTTTGGAAGAAGGGTGAGACTTCCGGTCACATCCAGAAGGTGATTTCCGCCAGCATTGATTGCGACAGGGATACACTTCTGTATAAGATTGACCAGACCGGAGCAGCGTGCCACACAGGCAACAGAACCTGTTTTTATACATTACTTAATGAATGGAATCCCGACGCGGATGTTAAGGAGGAATAACCGATGGATATTTTCAGAGAGCTTTACAGTGTAATTATGGATCGTAAAGATCATCCCGTAGAGGGTTCTTATACAAACTACCTTTTCGATAAGGGTACAGACAAGATCTCCAAAAAGCTCGGTGAAGAAGCTGTTGAGGTAGTAATAGCAGCTTCCCAGAGAGACAGAAAAGCAACAATTCAGGAGATTGCAGATCTCGAATATCATCTTCTCGTTCTTATGGCTGACCGCGGCATCACATTGGACGATGTCGAGACAGAGTTAAGATCGCGCAGAAGTTAAGCACTTTCAATATATTTTCGTTGACTTTCACCCCTGGCCTGTGATACAATCTTCGCGCTAGACCGTTCAGGTCTTGTTTTTAGTTGCGCGGAAATTGGCGCACAAGGGTCAGAAAAGCCCTTGAACACAACGTTTGGAGGTATTTGGACTATGGCAAAGGCCGGAGCTCGCGATAAGCTGACTCTCGCATGCACAGAGTGCAAGCAGAGAAATTATCAGACATACAAGAACAAGAAGAACAATACAGAGAGATTAGAGCTCAAGAAGTATTGCCCCTTCTGCCGTAAGCACACAATTCACAGAGAATCCAAGTAATTCTTAAAGGGACGTAAAAATGGCTGATAACAAAGGTAACATTTTTAAGCGCATCGGTAAGAAGATCTCTGATGTTTTTGCTGAGCTTAAGCGCGTAACGTGGCCTACAGGAGAGAAGCTGGCTAAGACAGCTGCTGTAGTTCTCCTCGTAATCGTATTTTTCGCTGTTTACCTTACGCTGATTAGCGGTGGCGGACGTTGGATTCTCGATAAGGTAGGTTTCTACGATATCGTTGAGACAACCGCTACAGAGTCAGTAGCTGAAACAACACCTGCAACTTAAGCAGATGTTCTTCAGGAACTGAGTCCTCAGCAACACGGTACAGGTTAGTTTTTAGGAGTATATAAATGCCGGATAATAATGAAGCCAAGTGGTATATAATTCATACCTTCGGCGGTTATGAGAAGAAAGTTAAGACTTCCATAGAGAATTATGCCAAGGCCCAGGATATGGAAAACATTATCCAGGAGGTCTATTTGCCGACAGATATCGTTGTAGAGACAAAGAATGGCAAGCGTAAGGAAGTTGAGAAGCTGAGATTCCCCAACTATATCTTCTTGAAGCTCGTTTACGGCAACAATGATAAGGTTGATAAGGATCTCTGGTACAAGATCCGTAATACAAACGGTGTTACGGGCTTTGTAGCACCTGACCCCAACAAGCCGATTCCGATGACGGATGAGGACCTGGTAAAGATGGGCTTGATCGTTCCTACGAGCGTTGAAGTCGATTACCGTCCCGGTGATCTCATCATCATCACAGACGGTCCTTTCAAGGACAGCAAGGCTGTTGTTAAGGACATCAATGAAGAGAAGCAGCAGGTTACTGTTACAGTTTCGATGTTCGGTCGTGAAACACCTGTAACGCTCGACTTCATTAAGGTAAGAAAAGTTTAATTAAGTTTATTAACAGCCTTTTGGCTGATTGATAATAAAAATCTATTTGGGAGGTGGCCAGTATGGCTAAAAAAGTAGCAGGCTATGTAAAGCTTCAGATACCTGCAGGCAAAGCAACACCCGCGCCGCCGGTCGGACCAGCTCTTGGACAGCACGGTATCAACATCGCGCAGTTTGTCAAAGAGTTCAATGAGAGAACAGCTAACGACGCAGGTCTCATTATTCCTGTAATCATTACAGTTTATGCAGACCGCTCATTTACGTTCATCACGAAGACTCCGCCGGTACCGGTACTTCTTAAGAAGACCGCTAAGATCGAGAAGGCTTCGGGAAGACCTAACGTTGATAAGGTTGCAACAGTAACATGGGAAGACTGCCTCAAGATCGCCGAGATCAAGATGCCTGATGTAAACGCTGCTGATGTAGAAGCATGCGCAAGAATGGTTGCAGGCACAGCACGTTCCATGGGAATCGTTGTAAAGAAAGACTAAGAAAGGAGAATAGAGTATGAAAACAGGCAAAAGATATGCTGAGCTCTCAAAGCTCGTAGATAAGTCTACACTCTATGATCCTTCTGAAGCAGCTAAGCTTGTTTGCGAAACAGGTAAGGCTAAGTTCGATGAGACTGTAGAGCTTCACGTAAGACTCGGTGTAGACTCCAGACACGCTGACCAGCAGGTTAGAGGTGCTGTAGTTCTTCCTCATGGTACAGGTCGTTCAAAGAGAGTTTTGGTTCTCGCTAAGGGTCCTAAGGCTGATGAAGCTAAGGAAGCTGGTGCAGAGTTCGTTGGTGATGACGATATGATCGATAAGATCCAGAAAGAGAACTGGTTCGATTTCGATGTTATCATCGCTACACCTGACATGATGGGTAAGCTCGGTAGATTAGGTAAGGTTTTGGGTCCTAAGGGCTTGATGCCTAACCCTAAGGCAGGTACTGTTACTATGGATGTTACTAAGGCTGTTAACGAAGTTAAGGCTGGTAAGATCGAGTACAGACTTGATAAGTCAAACATCATTCACTGCCCCGTCGGCAAGGTTTCTTTCGGTGCTGAGAAGATCGAAGAGAACGTTAAGGCATTGATGGAAGCAATCATCAAGGCTAAGCCGGCAGCAGCTAAGGGTCAGTACATCAAGAGTTGCTCTCTTGCATCTACAATGGGCCCTGGAATCAAGGTTAACGCTACAAAGTTCTCTTGATTCTGATTAACTACAATTAAATACCTTTCCTGCCAAAGACAGCAGGCGATTTCATTGCAATATGATTTCTGAAATGTCCGTTAAACGGGCGGCCGGCCGAGGAAGGAGCTATTGATTCTATTAAAGGATTAATTCGTCCCCCTTGGTTTGACCTGTCAGGTTACCCAGGGGGGTCTTTAATAGAAATAAAATAAGGAGGAAAAACCAATATGCCCAGTGAAAAAATTCTGGCAGCTAAGCAGCAGCGTGTTGAAGATCTCGTTTCTGAACTTAAGGGCGCTACTACATATGTATTTGTCGCTACACGCGGACTTACTGTTGCTCAGGACACAGAAATGCGTGCAGAGCTCCGTAAGGCTGGCGTTAAGTTCGCGGTTATCAAGAACACAGTTTTGAGACGTGTTTTCGCAGAGCTTGGCTTCGAAGGACTTGATGAATTATTCCAGGGACCTACAGCAGTAGGTTACTCTGAAGATATCATCGCTCCTGCAAAGATACTCGCTAAGTACAGTGAGGACTTTGAACCCATGGAGATCAAGGGCGGTATTATCGATGGTAAGGTTGCAACAGTTGCTGAAATCGTTGCTCTCTCCAAGGTACCGGATCCTGCAACACTCCAGACACAGGTTGCATATTCTTTGCTTTTCCCTTTTACAAAGCTCGCTATGCTTGTAAAGGCAGTTGCAGAGAAGAAGCAGGAAGAAGGCGGTGAGGCAGCTCCCGCAACAGAAACAGCAGCAGTTGAGGCGCCCGCAGAGGCTCCCGCAGAAGAGGCTGCACCCGCGGAAACACCCGCAGAGTAATTAGCTAAATTATTATAGGAGGAAACTTAAAATGGCTAGTGAGAAAGTTACAAGCATTCTTGAAGAAATTAAGGGTCTCTCAGTTATCGAGCTTTTCGATCTTGAGAAGGCTATTGAAGAGGAATTTGGCGTATCCGCAGCAGCAGTAGCAGTTTCAGCTGGTGCTGGCGCAGGCGCTGGTGCAGCAGCTGCTGAGCAGACAGAGTTCACAGTTATGCTCAAGAGCTTCGGCGATTCTAAGATGGGCGTTATCAAGGCAGTTAAGGATGTTCTTGGTATGGGTCTTAAGGAAGCTAAGGAACTCGTTGAGAAGGCACCTGTTGCTCTCAAGGAGAACGTTTCTAAGGAAGAGGCTGATGCTCTCGTTGCTAAGCTCGCTGATTGCGGCGGCGAGATCGAAGTTAAGTAATTTTATACTTACTTTAGAATTTGCTTTTCAAGGGTTGTCTCATTATGAGGCAACCCTTTATTTTTCCTCTGTGAAAAGTAAAAGCACCTTTATATTTCCGTATTTTTTCTTATTCTGTCATGTTATTATCTGCATATGCAGTTAGAAAATGACAAAGATTTTAATATCCTTTATGACGTTGAGTTCAAGAGGATCCCCTTTGTTTTCAGATTCGGAAAGAAAAGAACAAAGGTGGTCATCATAGCTCTCATCGTTATGTTTGTTTCGATGTGTGTTCTGTCATCTTTCTGGTACAACGCTTATGCCGGCACTGAAGTTAAGCCTTATGCTGAAGGTTTAAGCATAGCTATGTTCATTATAGGCGGATGCACGGTCATTACAGCTGCATGGATGGCTCTCTCGAAGATTTTTGAGAGACTTGCATTTCGGAATGCATCCAATCTTGCGGCTATGATCAGGGCATCTGAACTCCACAGGACTGAAATGGAATTCCAGAATTGGAAAATGTGGAACAGGGATTACTGATACTCCTGTCCGACGTGCTTTGGGACTTTGTTTTGCTTGCATGTGCACATACATTCTGCGGTCAGAATAATCTGTTTTGAAATGTGCAGAATTCTATTGACTTATAATTCCTGACTAGATATAATTTCAAAGCAACTTTTATGGCGGCATAGCTCAGCTGGCCAGAGCGTCCGGTTCATACCCGGCAGGTCGTAGGTTCGAATCCCACTGCCGCTACCATAAAAGGCCCGTTGGTCAACCGGCTAAGACGTCGCCCTTTCACGGCGGAGTAACGAGTTCAACTCTCGTACGGGTCACCAATGGTACCATAGCCAAGTGGTAAGGCATGGGTCTGCAAAACCCTGATCCCCAGTTCAAATCTGGGTGGTACCTCCAAAAAGCGTCGCTTTGATTTCTTACAAGGCGACGCTTTTTTTACTTTACTTATCAGAGTAAAATAGTTGCGTCAAAGATGAGAAGGCGTATTGATCGCAAGAGATGAGGTTTACATGAGAGAAGACATTAAGGAATTACTCAAAAGATATGATGAAATCGGCGCTTTGATCCTGGAACAGAAGCTTGACGAATTTGGTGACAAGCTCGACCAGAAACCGGAAGGCGTTGACGATGCCACATATGAAGAATATATCCAGCGCCTCGCGAAAGAAGAAACCGATATTGCGACTGATAAGCTCGAGAATGAACCTGACGAGAAGTTAGGCGACAGATCCATGAGACAGATCTGGGATGAATTGACTTTCGAAGAGAAGACAGAAGCACTCGAATACAGCGCTCTTAATCTCGACCGTGGTGTCCCGAAGTCACTTGTAAACAGTATCGCAACGGATCCCGCAGATATGGTAAGAGATTACTGCGGTAAGGTTATCGGCGAATGCGCATGGACAGAAGAAGAACTCTCAGACGAGAATGTTCTTTTCGAGATGCAGTTCCAGAAGGCAATAGCTTGTTTTGCAGTTCTCACACAAATGAAGGAACCCTGCTTTATCCAGGCTGTTTTGGACCGCTACATGAGCTATGGCAAGACAAGAGAATTTGTCGCTGAATCTATTGCCAGCTACGTAGAGGCGTTCCCTGAAATATCAGAGCCTTTCCTCATCAACATCATTGAGAGCAATGTGGATGACGGCCTCGAAGGACCTTGTGAAGATTGCGTAATAATGCTTACACAGATCGGAAGAGAACACAGAACAGAAGAGATCTATCAGACATTAAGACACGCATTCAGATACATGACAAACAAGATCTATGCTGTTATTTGCCTTGCTGATTACGGCGATGACAGAGCAGTACAGATGTTTAAGAACTATATTAACCGCAATCAGAAGACGATCGACAGAGATTTGTTCTATGAGATGATGTCAGCAATTCAGAATTTGGGCGGAGACATTTCTGATATTCAGGATCCGTTCGGAGATTTTCAGAAAAAGCAGGCAAAGAATTAATGAGTTTTAAGTATAAGAGATCTGAAGGACTTGAAAAGCTGCTCGGATTATTAAGAGACTATTCGATCAGCGACAAGATATTATTCGGCCAGCAGAATGCCGGCCATATCGGTGTGTCCATAAACGCTGTCGACGGTACCGAATCAGACTGTAAGAACCTTACGGGCAATCACCCTGCAGTCATAGGCGTTGATACACTGAGTTTTTTAGGTTACGAAGGAAAGATGAATGACCTTATTAAGGTCGTTAAGAATTTGAGACGTCAGAATGTTATTGTGACGCTGTCTTCTCATATGCCCAACTTCTCGTTAGGCGGTGATGAGTTCTACGATTATTCACCCAACATTACTGACGGCGATTGCGGTAAAAGGATCATGCCCGGCGGAGATCTTAACGAGAAGTATCTGAGATTTTTGGATCTTATCGTTGAGTTTGCATCAGGCTGTATCGATGTCGAAGGTGAGAAGATCCCCATGATCTTCCGACCGTTCCATGAATGCAACGGTGACTGGTTTTGGTGGGGCAAAGATTACCTCTCCGATGAAGAATATAAAGAATTATTCAAATATACCGTTGATTATTTAATTGGCGAGAAGGGTGTCGATAACCTTGCAATTGCATATTCTCCCAACGGTCCTGTTTCAGGCGAGAAGGATTACCTCTTAAGATATCCCGGTGATGAATATGTGGACATCTTAGGCCTTGACCTCTATCACGACAAGCCGCATAAGGGCGACGGATTCTTTAATAAACTTACATCTTCTCTGGATGTTATATATTTCCTTGCAAACCAGAGAAATAAGATTGCTGCACTTACCGAGACAGGTTACCGTTCACTTGAGACGGAGAACGGATATTTTGAGGGCCTGGCTCCTGCAGACAACACAATGCCTGACTGGTTTACTCTTTTGCTCGAAGCAATAACATCATCAGACGGCGGCAGCCACATTGCTTATATGCTGTTATGGGCGAACTTTTCCGACACCCAGTTCTGGGTTCCGTTTGCTACAGAAGATTTCAGACACGAGATGTGCGATGACTTTATCAAATTCGCTGGTGACAGCCGTATCAAGCTGGCTCCTGTGTTTGATTTCAATGAACAGGTTTGATAGTATTTCAATGATTTGAGAGCCTTTGCGGGTTTAACTCAGTTGGTAGAGTGTCAGCTTCCCAAGCTGAATGTCGCGGGTTCGAACCCCGTAACCCGCTCCATAAGAGGTGTCCTCAGAATTATGAGGCGCCTCTTTTTGTTTGTGCAGGTGTTGTATTTTTATAAAGGAAATTTAACACTTTATTGAAGCATTCAATTACCGATATATATAAAATAAAAATGTAAAGATCTATTCCAAAGAGCGAGGGACCTATGTATTACGCTGCTATAGATTTGATTGCCATTCTGGTATTGATCATAGAAAACAAGAATATTCTTATCGATTACAATAAATCTTTTGATGCCACTACCTGGAAAGTGTACAGGCGTTTTCTTTTAGCTGTGCTTGCATACTATGTTATCGACTTGTCGTGGGGAATTGTCGAATACTACAAGCAGCCAGTGATCCTGTTTGCCGTTACTACCGTTTACTTTGTCGTAATGGCATCGGGCATTGTGTTATGGACGGGAAGCGTATTTTATTATCTCCATGCAAAAGGCAGGTTTGCTCAAATCTTAAAGTGGACAGGCCGCATTGTCGCAACGGTCATTGTGCTCGCAGTAATAGCAAATATTTTTATGCCAATCCTGTTTACGGTAGATGCCGAGTGTGTATACCATGACCTGCCGCTTAGAGATATTTTGCTTATATTGCAGGTGATTATTCTGGCTGCTGTATCTTGTTATTGTTTTGTGGCATATGCCAAGGCTCATGGTCATAATATTGAAGTACAGCTTCAGTACCGTACCGTTGGCTTGTTCGGACTTATTATGTCGGTGTTCCTTTTGGCGCAACTGTGGTTCCCGTATCTTCCTCTTTATGCCATTGCATATATGCTGGGTACCAGCCTTGCAAAGGCTTATGTAATCGATGATGAGAAAGAAAAATTCCGTCACGAGCTTAAGGAGAGCCTCAAGGTTGTAGAACTCAAGAATACAATAACTTCTTTGATCGATAACATGCCGGCTATGACTTTCACCAAAGAGCCGGAAACAAGTCTGTATCTTGCTTGCAATCAGGCATTTGCCGAGTTTGCAGGCAAGAAGTGTCCTGAAGAGGTCATTGGTTTGACCGATGCAGATCTGTTTGATGAAGAAATGGCGAAAAGATTTGCTCAGGATGACCGCATGGCTATGTCTATGGATGAACCGTATTCGTTTATTGAGGATGTCCGCGATGCGGCCGGCAACGATTTGCAATTACATACGACAAAGTTTAAGTACACTGATATATTCGGTAGAATCTGCGTTCTCGGAATGGCCCACGAAACAACGGATATAGCGCATGTCAGACGAGAGTTTGCATCAACTAAGGAAGAATATGAAAAGGCCAAGGCAGAAGCTGTTATTTTCAACCATATTGCCCAGGCATTGTCTTACGGATATGACGAGCTCTTCTACGTTCAACTCGATACCGAGGACTATATCAATTACAGGACAGATGACCACGGAAACTTCTTTGAGAAACGACGCGGAACAGATTTCTTTAACGAATGCCAGGTTGAGGTAGATGATCTTGTCTGTGAAGAAGACCGCGAAATGTTCAGCAAGGCAATGGTACGTGATACCCTGCTCGAACAGATCAATATGAAGAGATCCTTCGAGATGACATACCGTGTGCCTAAGGAAGGCGAACCTTTCTTTGTAAGAATGAGGGCGACGCGCGCATTGGATGACGAGAACGTACTCATTATCGGTATCCACGATGTAGATGACGAAATGAAGCTTGTCCGTGCAGAGGAGCTCCTTAGAGAAGCAGACTTATCACGCCGCCTGTTTGCAGCACAACAGCAGGCAAATATCGATCCGATGACCGGTGTCAGGAATAAGCGCGCTTACCTCGAAGCTGAGGCACGTCTTGAGTACGCTGTCAAAGAGACCGAAGATCCCAAGTTTGCCATAAGCATTATAGACATTAACGATTTGAAATATGTTAACGATAAATTCGGGCATCAGGCAGGCGACCAGCACATCAGAGAGGCATGCCGTTTAGTCTGCACGACCTTCAAGCGCAGCCCAGTCTTTCGCGTTGGCGGTGATGAATTCTGTGTTATCTCACAGGGTGATGATTATGAGAACATCAATGAGCTCATTCAGAAGATTGATGATCATAACAAAGAGGCCCTTCTTAATGGTGGCGTAGTAATAGCCTGCGGCACTGCATTGAATAAAAAGGGAGAGGCTGTGACTGACGTCTACAAGCGTGCTGACGAGGCGATGTATGGAAATAAAGTCAGACTTAAGAATGGCCGTAAAGTGAGATAGCCTGTTATTATTCATTATCCGGTCTTTGACGGCTTTATATTCAAGGTGAATAATCACCACGAAAAGTGTAAAATATTTTTATATCACAATCCAAGGAGGATAAAATTATGCAGAAGTATGTATGCGCACTTTGCGGCTACGAATACGACCCCGAGATCGGTGATCCTGATAGCGGAATCGCACCCGGCACAGCTTTCGAGGACATCCCCGAGGATTGGGTATGTCCTGTTTGCGGTGTAGGCAAGGAGAATTTCCAGCCCGCATAATTAATCTGTGATTAACTGGCGGGTCCGTGAATGATTTACGGGCCCGCTTATATTTTGGGGAACACTATGGCAGTAAGTGATAAGACACAATCAAGAGAAAAAACAATCGTAATGACAGGCGTTATCGGAATCGTAGCAAATGTTTTGCTCGCATCCTTTAAGGCTCTGGTTGGTCTGGCTGTTCATTCTACTGCTATGGTTCTTGATGCGGTCAACAATTTCAGCGATGTCTTATCGTCAGTGGTTACGATAATCGGTACAAAGTTGGCTTCCAGGAAGCCCGATAAGAAGCATCCGTTAGGACATGGAAGAATCGAATACCTGGCCCAGATGATCATCGCCGCATTAATCCTTTATGCAGGTATTACTGCGTTGTGGGAATCCGTTAAGAAGATAATCGAGCCTGTTGAAGCAGAACATACAGCTATCTCTCTGGCGGTTATTGCCGTTTCGATAGTTGTTAAGATCGTTCTCGGTCTGTTTGTAAAGAAGCAGGGTAAGAAGGCAAAGTCTGATCTGCTGATATCTTCAGGAACAGATGCTCTCTTTGATGCAATCCTTTCCACAGCGGTTCTCATTTCAGCAGTTATTCTGTTGCTCTTGCACTTCAACATTGAAGCTTATGTCAGCATTATCATTTCCGTTTTCATCCTTAAAGCGGGCATTGAGATAATTATTGAGGCTGTTGACGACATGCTCGGCCACAGAGTTGAGAAAGAGTATACCGTGAAGGTCAGGGAGAGCGTTCTCACGTTCCCTGAAGTACATGGTGCTTACGATATCGTCCTCCATAATTACGGTCCGGACAGATATCTGGGTTCCCTCCATATCGAAGTCGATGACATCTTTACAGCTGATAAGATCGATGCGCTCACCAGAAATATCACCGCGAAAGTATATATGGATACAGGCGTAGTACTTACTGCAGTTGGTATTTATTCATGCAATTCCACTAATGAGAAGATCATGAAGATGAGAAATGAGATTACCGAGATCGTTGTTGACCACCAGCATATCCTTCAGATTCACGGATTTTATGTTGATGAAGAGAAGAAGAGGATTACTTTCGATGTTGTCATGGATTTTGAAGAAGATGACCGTGAAGGCCTTGTTCAGCACATAATCGGCGATGTTAAGAAGCTTTTCCCTGAATATGAGGTGATCGTTGCTATAGACAACGATATAAGCGATTAAAAAAGGTCAAAAAACAATAAGAAAAAACTTGTTGACAAAAAAAGAGGTCGACCATATAATATTCAAGCACGCGGGATTAACTCAGTGGTAGAGTGTCACCTTGCCAAGGTGAAAGTCGCGAGTCCGAATCTCGTATCCCGCTCCACCTAAAAAGGCTGTCTCAAATGAGGCAGCCTTTATTATTTTCGTTTTCAACCGGGATTACATGGTTGCTTTTGCTTTTTCCTTCTTTTTCCTGAACAGGAGTTTCTGGATAAGCTCTGTGAGCTTTTGTTCACCGACGCCTGCCAGAATGGTCAATGCGAAGACTGCGAGCGCGTAAACCAGGAGATTGTACTTTCCTGCCTTAATGGGCGAATCGGAAGTCTGAAGGAATCTTACGGCTGTTAATGCGGCAAGATTCATGAGGTAAGTGTGGAGTGAATACTTACCGAAGAACCGGCTTACGGGATTACTTACATGATATTTCATCATGAAGATGATTATCGCGAGGCCCAGGAAAAGGAACAGCGGAACCTGACAGAAGTAAGTCTTGATCTTATCTTCGATTCCGGGACCTTTGCCTGACCATTCTGTCCAATATCCGAATTTGCTCTGACCGTATGAAGAGAGCTTAAAGAAGATCATTGTGATGATCAGAAGGATATGGAACTTAAGTGCATAAGCCTTCTTGAAGAATGCCGTGATCTGCTTCTCGCAGCTGCCGAACAGGAGACCTGTGAAGAATGCAGGCGCAGAATTAACCCACCATTCTCCGGAGAACCACAGAGCCTTCTGTGACTGCCACCACAATGCCTTGGGCACGAGATTCGGCTTGAGCCACCAGTTATCAGAACCAAACCACCATGCGAAGTGTCCGTTGTAGCAGAATCCTATTCCCAATCCGATGATGACCACGAGGATTATTCCTAAACAAACAGGACGGTTCTTGATGAAGCGGAAGCAAAGGAAGAATACGAGATAAAGAATAGCAAGGACGATCGGGAACCATGCATATTCGTTCATCATCGTAAGGCCGAGGAAATTGAAGATCCAACGCTCTTCGGGCAGCTTAACGCCGCTTATGAACATGAGCAGACCATAAACCAGAACGTTAACATAAAAAGGAAGGACAATTGTTTTTACGATCCTGTTTCTGATAAATCCCTTGAGATAATCTTTCTTTGTGTCCAGACTCTTTATTAGTCCGAATCCCGAACAGAAAAAGAAGATCGCGACGAAGTATGCGCCGGCATTAACAAAGGGTGATAACACTCCTTTTGCCTGGAAGATCTCTTCCTGTGAGATGTGGTGCAGAATAACTCCGATGGCAGCAAAGCCTCTTAATGATTTCATGGCATCAAGGCTCGTGAAGTCATCGTTGAATTCAAGTTTTTTGCCGAATTTGTTTGTTCCACCCCAGATAAAAAGGATCAGATAGGAGTAAAAAGCAACCTGTTCCAGAATTGACCAGACCGTCAGATCTTTTAAAAACTCAGGCATATAACACCTCGCGAAAATAATAACAATGCGCCTATTATCGCATTTAGAATAAAGTATTTGAACCTGACAAATTCTTGTTCTCAACCTTTCAAAGCAGGTCAGTGTATTGTATATTTATCTTGTTAAGAGTTTTTGAAAACTTTCGGAGGTGGAAATGAAAGGTATTATTCTTGCAGCAGGAAAGGGAACCCGTCTTTATCCTATTACGAAGCCGGTGTGCAAACCCTTGCTCCCGGTTTACGATAAACCGATGATCTACTATCCTTTGGCAGTCCTTATGGAAGCCGGAATAAAAGATATTCTCGTAATTACACCGCCTGATGACACAAAGCCGTTCGTTGATCTCTTAGGCGACGGTTCCCATCTCGGAATTAAGATCCAGTATCTCGAGCAGAAGGTTCAAAGAGGTATCGCAGATGCCTTCATTATTGGTAAGGAATTTATCGGTGGAGATTCTGTATGCCTTGCATTGGGAGATAATATTTTCTATGGTCCTTTCTTCAGAAGAAAACTCAGAATGGCCGGCAGCCAGGGAGAAGGAGCTGTTATCTTCGGTTATTATGTAGCAGATCCGAGAGCCTTCGGTGTTGTTGAATTTGATGCTGACGGTAAGGCTGTATCCATTGAAGAAAAGCCCAGACACCCGAAGTCAAATTACATTGTTCCGGGTCTTTATTTCTATGATTCCAGCGTCGTTGATATCGCATGCAATATTCAGCCTTCCGCAAGAGGCGAGTTGGAGATCACTTCTGTAAACGAAGAATACCTTAAAAGAGGCCAACTCCGTGTTATTCCTTTAGGCAAGGAATTCTCCTGGTTTGATGCTGGTAACCCGGACAGCCTTTATGAGGCAGCAGGAAATATCAGAGCAGCTCAGAGATCAGGCCGTATGATCGGTTGTCTCGAAGAGATCGCCTGGAGAAACAGATGGATCGAGAAAGAAAAATTTGTTGAACTCGCTCACTCTATGTCCAAGACAAATTACGGTCAGTATCTTGAGGCTTTGGGAGAAGATTTCTGATAAAGAACACTTTTTCCTGTTATTCGATTTTCGGAAATAAATGCTATAATTGACATATGTCGTAAACACGGCATATGTCTTTTATTTTGGAGTGATAGCAAAATGCCTAGGCCGGTGAGAGTAAGAAGAGTTTGTGAGGAACCGAAGTTCACCAGATTTGTTCCGACAGGAGCAGATAAAATCGAATCCCAGGTTCTTACGATCGAAGAATACGAAGTTATCCGTCACGTGGATTACCAGAAGAAAACTCACGAGGAATGTGCTGAGCAGATGGCTATCTCCAGAACAACGGTAACAGAAATATATGAGACAGCGAGATATAAGATTGCAGACGCGATAATAAACGGCAAAGTCTTATGTATAGAAGGCGGTAACTACAGAGTTTGCGAGGGTGGAGAATGTTGTTCTGCAAATAAATGCGACACATGTAAAAACGACCACGTAAACAAAGATTAAACGGAAGGAGAAACACATGGCAGAAGTTATTTTAAATGACAGCAATTTCAAAGAGGAAGTTTTAAACAGTGATATTCCTGTTTTGGTAGATTTCTGGGCAGAGTGGTGTGGCCCCTGCAGAATGTTGGGACCTGTTATCTCTACCTTGGCAGAAAAATACGAAGGTAAACTCAAGGTTTGCAAACTTAACGTTGATGAGTCTATGGAAGTAGCTGAAGAATATAACATCAGCAGCATTCCTGCAGTTAAGTTTTTCAAAGGCGGCGTTGAGGTGAACGAGTCCGTAGGATTTGTTCCCCAGCCTAAACTCGAGAAGATAATCGAAGAGTTGATCTAAGATAAGAAATTAAACTGTTTGTTGGTCCCGGTCTTCAGGTTTTGAAGTCCGGGATCATTTCTTTTCCATCAGATTCATACTGCTGGATGAATGCATTGGTCTGACCTTTTGATTCCAGATAATCAGCCAGGCTGTCGCAGGCTCTTCTTGTCGGTCTCTCTTTGAGTTTGCCTGTTGCTGAAGGCATGGGAGTATATTGGCTCATAAGGCTAATGTAGATCCTGTTGCCGTATCTGGATGTCAGGTAATCTATGACATGCTTCGAATCGAAAAGGAGTCCCGGCAGTATCAGGTGTCTTACTATGACGCCCTTTTTCAGCAGTCCGTCCTCACCCAGAACAGCATCACCAGTCTGTCTTACCATCTCATCGATTGCGCTCGAACAAACAGAGAAGTAGTCAGGAGCGTGAGAATACTCTGCCGAGTATTTGGGTGAGAAATATTTCATGTCAGGCATATATATGTCTACGAGCCCGTCGAAAAGTCTTAATGTTGAGACCAGATCATAACCGGAGCAGTTAACTGCGACCGGTATATTTAACCCCGCTGCCTTTGCTATTGAGATCGCTTCGGCAACTGCAGGCGCGAAATGCATCGGCGTAACAAGATTGATGTTATGCGCGCCCTGGTCCTGCAATTTCAGGAAGTTATCTGCCAGTGTGTTTTTGTCCATCCGGCTGCCGTGCCCTGTTGGACCTCTGGAGATGGAATAATTCTGACAGAATACACATCCCAGACTGCAGCCTTCGAAGAAGACGGTGCCGCTTCCCTTAGTGCCGCTGATAATCGGCTCCTCGCCATAGTGAAGTTTTACCAGGTTTACAACAGGGTAATCCGGCATTTGGCAAAAGCCCACAGAACCGCTGCTCCTGGCGGCATGACATTTCCTGGGACATAACGTGCAATTGTCAAACAGGTTTTCCATATGGGGCCATTTTACTACTAAGATAGACCTGCCGTTGTTGTTTTATCCAAAACATGTTTTTTGTGTTTTCGAAAATACATACGTTTTACCGCATATTTGTCTGACAACTTGGGTGTAAAATCTATGCATGGCCATACACGAAGAATGCGGAATTTTTGGAATTCACGGCGGCACAGATTGTGCTTGTGATGTTTATTACGGACTTTTCAGTCTCCAGCACAGGGGACAGGAGAGTTGTGGTATTGCCACAAATGACGATGCGTCCATAGAATGCGTCAAGGGAATGGGACTTGTTAGTGATGTATTGAGCAGCGACAAGATCAAGAATCTCAAAGGCGACATAGCAATAGGACATGTCAGATATTCGACAGCAGGCGGGAGTGTTCCGGAAAATGCCCAGCCGATCGTCACGCAGTATTCCAAGGGTACGCTTTCTATCGCACACAACGGAAATCTTACGAATGCATTCGCTCTCAAAAGAGAGCTGGAAGATAAGGGCGCGATATTCCATACGACTACTGATTCGGAGGTTATCGCATATTTGATAGCCAGCAAGAGATCTGCCACTCCTTCAGTTGAAGAAGCTGTTAAGGAGGTAATGGGGATAATTAAGGGCGGTTATGCTTTGCTCGTTATGAGCCCTCGCAAACTTATCGCAGCAAGAGATCCTTTCGGCTTGAAGCCGCTTGTCATGGGCAAACTCGATGACGCGGTCATCTTTTGTTCAGAGACATGCGCGCTTGAAGCCGTTGGTGCGGAATTTATAAGAGACGTTAATCCCGGCGAGATCGTCATTGTCGAGGACGGTGAAATCAGATCTATGGATTCGGGAATTAAACGCGGCATGAAAAAATGCGTTTTCGAGTATATCTATTTTGCCAGACCGGATTCTGTAATTGACGGTATCTCTGTTGCAAAAGCAAGAAGAGAAGCGGGCAGGATCCTGGCAAGAAAACACCCTTGTGACTGTGATATCGTAATCGGAGTTCCTGAGTCGGGAATCGATGCTGCATTAGGTTTTGCAGCCGAGTCAGGCATTCCGTATGAGAAGGGCTTTGTTAAGAATTCCTACGTAGGAAGAACATTTATCAAGCCTTCCCAGGAACAGCGCAAACAGGCTGTTAAGATCAAGCTTAATCCCATCTCTTCCGTTGTTAACGGTAAGAGAGTAGTTATAATCGACGACTCCATCGTCAGAGGAAATACTATCGCCAACCAGGTTAATATGTTGAGGGCAGCGGGAGCTACAGAAGTCCATGTAAGGATCAGCTCTCCGCCGTTTATGCATCCTTGTTATTACGGTACAGATGTACCTGATGAAGAGCATCTTATTGCCTGCAGTCACACAATTCCTGAAATCTGTGGCATAATAGGTGCCGATTCATTAGGATATCTTGAGCCTGAGGATTTGGACGTGATGCTTGGCGGTGACGATTTCAGATATTGCGACGCCTGCTTCACCGGAAACTATCCTGAGTGAAATAAAGGGGCAATATAATATGCACGATGATGAGTTCCAAAATCCGGGACGCAAAGTCAGGTCTGCCGACGCCGCTGTAATTAAAGCGGTGCAGCATGAGGCTGCTCTCGAGAGGAAAGCGGAAAACAAAGCAAGACGTGCAGAAGCAAAACATGCAGACCCGGTAAGGAAACCTGCAAAGCCCAAACATACCAGACTCACCAGAAAAGAAGCAAAGACATATGGAATTCACAAGAGGAGCCGTCACGTTGTTCCTCTCCTTGTAATTCTGCTTCTTGAAATAATTATTGGAGCTGCTTTCCTTTGGGCCGTTATGGTTTATTGCGAAGATACAGCCCTTATTGTCCGCCAGCAGACTATCGAAGCAGGATCAACTGCCAGCCTTGATATGTATGTTGTAGGCGAACCCAAGTTCCCTGAATATGTTCAGTGCAATCTGGATTTTTCCACAGTAAACTATGTCATTCCGCAAACGATAAGATTTACGGTTACTATGTACGGTACCAATTTCCCTTGTGTGCTCGAGATCGTCGACACGACACCGCCGACTGCAGAAGGCATCACTCAGAAACTTTATTCGGTCGATACGATACCTCCTGTTGAAGAATGTGTTGCTAACGTTTATGACCTTAATGATGTCACGGTTGAGTGGGCTGAGATCCCCGATATTTCGACGGGCGGAAATGTTAATGGAAAGGCAGCTGTAACTGATTCATCCGGAAATGTGACTATCGTCAATGTTCCATTCATAGTAACGAAGGATTCTGTTGCTCCTGTGATTACAGGCACGGAAGATATCGATGCCTTCATCGGCGATACGATCAAGTACAAAGAAAATGTTGTCGTTACGGATGACATCGATCCGAATCCTACACTGGAGATCGACACCAGCCAAATCGATCTGTATTCAGAGGGCGTATATCTTGTTACTTATAGAGCGACAGATTTTTCCGGCAATACATCGGAAGCAACGATCTGGCTCACACTTACAGAAAAGCCTTCTACTTATGTTGAACCCGAGCTGGTTTACGCTGAGGCACAGGAAGTATTAGACAGGATCACATGGGACGGTATGTCTGATATGGAGAAGGCTCTGGCAATCACATACTGGGTAAGATACAACATCAACTACATTTCGAATTGTGATGATACATCATGGACGAGAGCGGCTTACGACGGTTTTACCAAGAGATGCGGTAACTGCTATACATTTGCTATGTGCGCGAAAGCCCTTTTCGATGTGGCCGGCATTGAGAACATGATCATCGTCAGAGATCCTTATATCTATAATCCTCACTTCTGGAATTACATTAATATCGATGGCCAATGGTATCACTGTGACTCTACTCCGAGACTGGGTTGGGACAGTTATTTCTTCATGTACACTACGTACGAATTAAAAAACTTTTGGCATAATGGCTGGAATGGGTATAATTTCCCTGAGGAGCTTTATCCGGAGTCTGCTACAGAGTCGGTCCAGGACAGAATTAACTACAGCAGTCATTCGTTAAGATACTGATATGAACAACGCAAACGGCAACAATTCAAAACCCCTTAACCGGAACGCCAATCATTCCGCTCAAGGGGTTTCTGTTAGGAAGGGCAATGTTCCTGCCCGTAAACCTGTTGATCGTAACCAGATGCAAAGACCTGCTCAAAAACCGGTTCAGAGACCTGTTCAGAAGCAGGTGCAAAAACCTGGCCAGCGTCCTGTTCAGAAACATCCTGTAAATGCAGCGCCTAAGGCAGCTCCCGTTAAGCCGCAAAGACCTGTACAAAAACGTCCGGTCCAGAAAACTCCGGTTAAGAAGGTTCCGAACCAGCCTGCGCAAAATATCAGGAAACCTGTTCAGAAACAACCTGCAAAACGGGCAGTCAAACCGGTTCCTCAAAAGACGGTTAAGGTGGATCAGACCAAACTGTTTAAGGGACTGGTTATTGCCGTTGCCGTAATACTGGTTGTGCTGCTTGGTGTCGGAGGATATTCGTTTTTTAAGGATGAGACCGGTCTGATAAACCGTGAAGTCACGATTGAGGCGGGCACCCAGAGGCCGGATCTTAATATGTTTTTGAGTGGCGAACCTACTTTCCCTCAGCTCGTATCTACAAATCTTAATTTCGATGAGGTCAATATCAATCTTCCTCAGACGATCAGTTTCAACATAAAAATGTATGGCAGGAATTTTGCCTGCAAGCTGATTATTCAGGACTCGATTCCACCAGTCGGACAGGGAATCCCGCAAAAGTTATTTGCTGCCCAGGAACTCCCTGATGCTGCATCCTGTATCACCGGAATAGAAGACATAACAGATGTTGCCGTTACATGGAAAGACATTCCTGATTATTCTGCGGGCGGAAACTTTATAGCTGTTGCCATGCTTACTGACGGTTGCGGTAATGAGACACCTGTCAATGTTCCTCTTGAAGTTACCAGAGATGACAATGCTCCTGATATTGTCGGCGCGCTCGATATCGAGGCGTATATCGGTGATTCCATATCTTACAGAGACGGAGTAATCGTAACTGACGATTATGATGAAAATCCCGTTCTTACGATCGATACGACCAATGTAAACATAAATGAACCGGGGACTTACGAAGTTATTTACACAGCGAAAGATATATCCGGAAATGAGAAGGCTGTTTCTATCAATCTTACGATTTCAGAAAAGCCTGAAGGTTATATTGAGCCAGAAGTTGTTTATGATGTCGCAAGAGATATTTTAGATGAGATCACAGAGCCCGGAATGACTGAAGAAGAGGTCGCTCTCCAGATCATCTGGTGGTGCAGATATAACATCAGATTTATCTTAAGGACATACAGCAATTCATGGACGGAAGCTGCTTATAACGCATATGTTTACGGCACCGGTAACTGCTACTCCACAGTTTATGCCGTTAAGGTGCTCCTTGATGTTGCCGGTATTGAGAACATGATCATCGAGAGATATCCCTACCAGACTGCAACGCATTTCTGGAATTACGTGAAAATAAACGGACAGTGGTATCACTGCGATGCGACCTGGCGCGAAGGCTATGACAGCTATTTCTTTATGTATACGACAGATGAGCTCCTGAATTTCTGGCAGGGCGGATGGAACGGATTCCAGTTCGCACAGGAAAAGTATCCTGAGAGCGCGACAGAATCAGTCCAGTACAGGATCGATTACAAAAACCATACTATGAAGGAACCATAGTAATATGCTGTCTCCCATAGCGAGCAAGTTTTCCGCTAATTTGTTATACTTTCATAAGTAATTGTTAGGGGAGTATTCTATGGCAGCTGTACTTTATCTTGTAATACCCTGCTATATTGTCAGCGAACGGAAAAACATTCCAGAGGAATAAATTGTGGATATTCTTTATATCGTTATGCCTGCGTATAACGAGGAAGACAACATCATCGACGTTGTAACTTCCTGGTACCCGGTCCTTGAGGGTAAGGATCCTGCTTCGAGAATCGTTGTTGCGGACAGCGGGAGTCAGGACAGAACTCACGACCTTCTTGAAGATTTTAAGAAGGACCATCCTCAGCTTGAGATTTTAAGTAATACAGACAAGCAGCATGGTCCCAAAGTTATCGCTTTGTATGACTACGCGATAAAGGATGGTGCGGATTTCATTTTCCAGACAGATTCTGACGGACAGACAATGCCGGGCGAATTTGACGGTTTCTGGCAGATGCGCCATGGTTATAAGGGTATCTTCGGAAACAGAATAGTAAGAGGCGACGGTAAGTCCAGAGCCTTTGTTGAGAAGGTAGTTTGCTTTCTTGTTAAGAGATATTTCCATGTTAAGGTTCCGGATGCCAATGCTCCGTTCCGTCTCATGAATGCACAAACCGTAGCGAAATATCTTCCAAAACTTGATAAAGATTACAATCTTCCCAACATAATGATGACGACGTATTTCGTTTATTATGGAGAAGAGTATACTTTTCGTGAGATAACGTTCAGACCCAGACAGGGTGGTAAGAACTCGATCAACATCAAAAAGATATTTAAGATCGGCTGGAAAGCTTTGGGAGATTTCCGCCGTTTGAAAAAGGCAATGTAATGGCGAAGAAGGAAAAGAAAGAATCGAAGATCGTATTGAAGCTGATTACCGTTCTTGTATTGGCTGCTTTTTCCGTTTCCATCTTCTGGTTTGCTCAAAGGCTCCTCATGCCCAAGTATCAGAAGGGTGTAATCGAAGGTTCCTTCACCGAAGAGTACTACAGGGAAAATGTTCCCCATGATGTAATTTTCTTCGGCGATTGTGATGCATATGAGAGCTATTCCCCGATCAAGATGTATGAAGAATACGGTATCTCCGCCTATATCAGAGGTTCAGGTGAGCAGTATATCTGCCAGTCTTACTATCTTTTGAGGGATGTTTTAAGGACGGAAACACCTAAGGTTGTTGTATTGTCGATCCACAATCTCCAGCACGATGTTCCCCGTAACGAGGCCTACAACAGAATGACTCTGGATGGCATGAGATGGTCTCAGGACAAGGTTGATGCGATCAATGTATCCATGACCAAGGATGAGAATTTTGCATCTTACGTATTCCCGATCCTCAGATTCCATGACAGATGGAGCGAACTCACCAAGACTGATTTTGAGCATGTCTTCTCGAAAGACATTACTTCCCACAACGGTTATTACATGCGTTGCGACATAAAGCCCCAGACAAAGGTTATGCCTTCACCCCCGCTTATCAGTTACGATTTCGGAGAGAATGCAATTGCTTATCTCAATAAGATCAGACTCCTTTGCGAAGAGAACGGCATCGAGCTCATTCTTGTCCGTGCCCCGATCGAATACGGATGGTATGAACAGTGGGATGCAAATGTTGAAAAGTATGCCGAGCAGTACGGACTCACATATCTGAATTTCTGTGATTACGTTGATGAGATCGGTATTGATATGAGCGTCGACACATACGATGCAGGCCTTCACCTGAATATTTACGGTGCAGAAAAGCTCAGCAGTTATTTCGGAAAGTATCTTGTTGAGCATTATGACCTTACTGATTACAGAACTGTTCCGGCGGTAGCCGCTGAATACGAGAAAGATATCAAATTCTATAATGACATGAGAGATGACCAGCTCCGTGAAATTGAAGAGTACGGAGAACTCAGAAGTTATGGCGCTAATGCCATCGAGAACTGATCATATTTTGTAAATAGAAATTGTCATTTTAGAGTAAAAATTGCAGACGTTTTCCCTCATTTTTGTAGCACGTGGTTTTTTTGCATGGTGTATCATTATATGGTGTTCACGTACAGTGGAAGTTGGAGGGAGAAAAAACTAATGAAATTTACAAAAGTTGCGGCTCTTATCATGAGCTTAAGTATAGTCGGTGCCAGCGTTGCAGCATGCTCTAATGAGCCTGAGCCGGTTTCATCCGACGTTAACGTTATTTCTACACAGAACCAGAATTCAGGCGCAGGCACTGATGCTACATCTGATGACAAGGCTGCCAGCGAGAATTATGTCTTCACTTACAAGGGTGTAAACTTCATCATCAACACAGATATCGATGTTTCATCTTTTGCTGATAGTGATTACGATCTCGACCAGGTCGCTTCTTGCGCAGGTCAGGGTCTGGCTTCACAGTACAGCTTCGGTTCCACATTCTTCGTTGAGACAGATGTCGGAAGCGACGTAGTTGTCTGGATCAAGCTTTTTGATGATACTGTATCAACAGCTGAGGGTGTTTACATCGGTCAGACTGTTGAGGATGTTAAGGCTGTTTATGGGGAACCTTCTACCTCTACAGATTACCTTATGGTTTATACCAAGGGTACTTCAGAACTCCGTTTTGAGGTTGCAGACGGTAAGGTTACAAGCATTAACTACATGCGTGCAGGAATTAAGTAATTGTGAGCTTTGGCGGAGCAAGAAAAATTAAGTTCAACGTAATAAGGTTTTTGGGATTTGTGGTTATGCCGCTTATCTCGGGAGCCTTATTAGGTGTTTTGGGAGCTTATTATTTCTACTCCGGAGCTATCAATAATATCGAGAGTGAGAGGCTTACCGAAGTCGATATCGAGTACGGTCACCCCATTACTCTTGATTGTTTTTTCACAAAGATTCCGCCGAATACCAAGTTCATTACGAATGTTGATTCGATAGATACAGGCATGCTCGCTTCTTATGACATTGCCATTGATTGCGGCGGACACATTGTTCACTCTGTTCTTAACGTAGTTGACCGTACGGCACCTGTAGGTACACCGGTTCCGGTGAATATTTATTCTGCAGAGACAATTCCCGAACCTTCAGAACTGGTTAAGGATATTTTCGATATGACTGCAGTAACATGCACATACGATAAGGGCGTACCGGACATTAAAGAGGGCGGAAACTTCAAGGTTGCTGTCAGACTTACAGATTCCTGCGGAAACTATTCGATCATTGATGTTCCTTTCTGTGTTAAGAATGACACCCAGGCTCCTACAATTATCGGTACACATGATATCGACGTAATGGTAGGTTCTGAGTCTGTTTCTTACAGAGACGGAATCATTGTTACTGATGATTTCTGCGAGAATCCTTCACTGACGATTGATAATTCTGCGGTCGATCTTAATCACGTTGGTAATTATCCTATTACCTTTACAGCGACAGATGATGTCGGCAATTCGACCTCTGTTACTGTTAAGGTCCACGTCATCTCCATTGATACGGCCATCATGTCCGATGCTGAGACTCAGGCATATGTTGATGAAGCCTACAGAATGGCTCAGGAGATTGTTGACGACATTATCTACGATTACGATACCGATGTTGTGAAGGCTATGAAGATCTTCTACTGGGTACACAGGAACATCTCATTTATCTTGAGTACTCCCCAGTACGATAACTGGGCGGTTGCTGCAATTAACACATTTACGAAGAGATATTCTTCCTGCTACGGCGCCTGGGCCTGCTGCAAGGCTATGCTCGACGTCTGCGGAATCGATAATATTTGCGTTGTAAGAACAGTTACTAACAACTGGGATAACTACCACTACTGGTGTCTCGTTTACTTAAACGGTGAGTGGTATCACTGCGATGCACAGAAGTATTTCAACGGTGCAGCACCTGCAGGATATTTCTGCTTTATGATGACTGACTGGGAAATCGACAACGCTCCTACAAACCATAAGTTTGACGAGGATGCTTATCCGCCGAGATCTACGACATCAGTACAGAGTTACATTAACGTTTACCAGGGAAGTATTTCATCGAACTTCCCTTACATAGATGAATGATTAGGAAAACTTTGATGGGGATCAAAGGAAAAGGAGAATGAGATGAGAAAGAAACTGCAATTGAAGAAAGAGGGCAAATGGATAATTGCCTCTGCTGCAGTAATTCTTGCTACTGCAGTTTTTGCTGTCTACATGCTGTTTTTCAGCGATGCCGGCAGCAAGATCAAGGAAGATGTAATCCTTGAGGCAGGTACACCTATCACTCTCGATGTATTCTTTGACACAGTACCCGGTGATGCTGTGTTCCTTACGGATATATCCGGAATTGATCAGAATGTTCCTGCAATCTATCAGCTGAAGATCGGCTATGGCAACAAGGAAGCTGAGGTCGTATTGAGAATCGAAGATCATACGGGCCCTTCCGGTGAACCGGTTCCGATGACTGTTTACACCAACTGGAAAATGCCTGAGGCAAAAGAGTGCGTAAACAATCTCTATGATCTGTCCGGTGTTGCCAAGATCGAGTATCAGGAAGGCCAGCCTAAATTTAATGCAGGCGGCGATTTTACTGTACCGGTAATTGCAACTGATACATACGGAAATACCACTGTTTTCCAGGTTCCTTTCAAGGTCGTTGACGACCATACAGCACCTGTTATTACAGGCGTTAAGGACCTCACATTAGAGGGTAACCCCGATACATTGAACTTCTTTGAAGGAGTTACGGTAAAGGACGATTTCGATCCTGAGCCGGTTCTCAAGATTGACGATACACAGGTCAATTACACAAGAAGCGGAACATACGAGATCGTTTACAAGGCTATTGATAAGGCGGGTAACATCGGCACTGCTAAGGCTAAGCTTGTAATTAAGATCGAGGGTGATGATGCAGATCCCAACGAGACTCCTACATCAACCGACAGCAACACATATTATGTTGGAGACGGTGACCCGTATGCACTCGCGAGCAAGATTGTTTCCGGTCTTAAGAGGAGCAGTGATGTTGAGACTGCCAGAGCGATTTTTAACTGGGTTCACGATACATTGTGGTTCAGACTTTTGAGCGGAACTCCTGATTTTGAGGATGCCGCATACAGAGGATTCACAAAGCATAACGGTGACTGCTACGTTTACTATGCATGCTGCAAGATGCTTCTTGATGCTGCAGGAATCGAGAGCATGAGAGTCGACCGTTATCCCAGATATAACGGCAACATTCACTACTGGCTTTTGGTAAAACTTAACGGCGAGTGGTATCACTGCGATGCTACCGAAGGATATAACGATCACCCCGGCATTTGGTTCATGTGTACCGATGCTGAGATCAACGATAAGTACCACCAGTTTGACGGTTCACAGTATCCGATGCGTGCCGGCGGTTCGTCATCTTATAAATCGACGCCTACGCCGACACCTTCACCTACTCCGACGCCTTCTGCGTCACCATCACCGTCACCGACACCGTCGACTTCGGCTACACCGACACCAGGCGCGGAGGTAACTGCTACGCCGACACCGGATCCGAATCCGCCGACGGACACACCATCACCGACACCGGAGCCCGAAACGCCGACGGATACACCATCACCGACACCTGAACCGGAGCCGACTACGGATACACCGTCACCGACACCAGAGTCAACCACATAATTTTTGATCTTAAATAATCAGGTTTTGAGGTTATTTGCTTCGTATTTTGATTGTCATGTTAAAAAAACTTGGGAAAGTTGGAGGATTTATATATATTGCTGCGATTATTACCGCAACAGTATTGTTCACAATCCGTGATGCCGACAGGAATTTGAGAAAAGAGGTTGTCATTGAAGCAGGGTCTTCGATAAAGATCGAAGACTTCTTCAATGATTGTCCTAATGATGCTAAATTTACCTGTGACATTTCCCAAATAGATACAAAGACACCTGCTGTTTATAAACTCACGGTTTTTTACGATGATGCTTTTGAGAAGGAAGTAATCCTCAAGATAGAAGACCACACAGGTCCGAAGGGAATAGCACTTCCCAAGTTGCTTTATACCACATGGAAAGTTCCTGATGCTGAGAGCTGTGTAGGCTATCTCTATGACCTGTCCGGAATTGCCAAGATCGAATATCAGAACGGAACTCCTTCATTTACTGAAGGCGGTGAGTACAAAGTTCCTGTTGTTGTAACAGATACTTATGGAAACGATACAGTTATAGATGTTCCATTTACTGTTATCGATGACCACACAGCGCCTGTAATCAAGGGTGTTCACGACCTTGAGGTAAGTGGTGATCTTCACGATCTGGACTATTTTACGGGCGTCAGTGTTAAGGATGATTACGATGATGAACCTGTTCTCAAGGTAAATGATTCACTTGTTAACTACAAGGCCCCGGGAACATATGAAGTGATCTATATGGCAGTAGACAAGGCAGGGAACTTGTCCAGTGTTAAGGCGAAGATAACAATTGTCATGGGCGAGGAGTTCGTGGAAACTGAACTCGTTGATGCTGATGCCGAGTACTATTACTACACTTACGGTTCCGGTGATGTTTATTCAATAGCCGCTAACATCATGTCAGGCCTCTGGAGGGGGAGTGATGTTGAGACTGCCAGGGCTATTTTTAACTGGGTTCACTCTCACATTTACTACCAGACGGTTTTGTACCATCAGTCTTATGAGGCTGCTGCTTACAGAGGTTTCACGAGACGTAACGGCGACTGCTATGTTTTCTATTCGTGCGCGAAAATGCTTCTGGATTGTGCTGGTATCCCGAACATGATGGTCCAGAGATCTCCTGTCATCAACAACGGACATTATTGGAATCTTGTATACCTTGATGGCGGATGGTATCACTGTGACGCTACCGTATTCAGAGATCATCCGGGAATGTATTTCATGTGTACTGATGCCGAGATAGATGACTATCACCATCAGTTCAACGGCTATCTGTATCCTGAACGTGCCGGTGGTTCATCTGCGTTTGCATCTCCTACACCGACGCCATCACCATCACCATCGCCGTCTCCTTCTCCGTCGCCGTCACCTTCACCTTCACCATCACCGGCTCCTTCGCCTTCAACGGAACCTGTGATCACTGAAACTGTTCCGACAGAAATACCGTCGCCGTCTCCTGAAATAACAGCAGAACCGACGCAGGAGACAGAACCATCTGATACACCTTCTCCGACACCTGAGACAACGGAAGAACCTACTCAGGCGACAGAGAGTACTAAAGAAGATGTTTAAAAGGATACTTAAAAATATAAGTATCAAGGAATAAAGGGATTTTTTGAGTTAATAACAATGAATAAAAAATTTGGAAAGGTATTCGCGTTTATTTATGCTGCCGTAATAATCGTCGCGACAGTCCTGTTTACCATCCGCGATGCCAACAGAAATCTGAATAAGGAAATCGTAATTGAGGCAGGTTCAGAGATTAAGATCGAAGACTTCTTCAAAGACTGTCCTGACGATGCAAGATTCTTAAGTGACATATCAGTAATCGACACGAATATTCCTGCCGTTTATAAGCTAACTGTTTTCTATGATGAAGTTTTCGAGAAGGATGTCATATTAAAAATCGAAGACCATACCAAACCTAAGGGAATAGCTTTGCCGAAGAATCAGTATGCCAGCCGCAGATGGCCTGATGCTTCGGAATGTGTCGGCTATCTTTATGATTTATCGGGAATAGCAAAGATTGAATATGTAAATGGTGTACCGGATTATGAGTACACAGGTGATTATACTGTGCCTGTAGCTGTTACGGACTGGTATGACAATACCACGGTTATTGATGTTCCTTTCCATGTTATCGATGATCACAACGCGCCTGTTTTCTATGGCATTCACGACATCAATATCGATAATTCTGCTGATGCTGTCATCGATTACTATAACGGAGTCACCTGGAAAGATGACTATGATGAGAATCCGATGGTCAAGGTTGATGATTCAAAGGTAAGGATCGGTGAAGTCGGTAAGTATACCGTTACTTATATCGCAGTTGATGCCGCAGGCAATATCTGCAGACAGAATGCCACAGTAAATATAAAGGTTCCTGATGTATACGACGGTTATTACGGAGCCGGCGGCGCATGGGATTCCGTTTACCACAATGAAGCATATGAATATGCCATGGCTCTTGTTGAAGAACTCAGGGGTGACAGCGATATTGAGACCGCTTATAACATTTTTGTCTGGGTACATTCTCACATTTTCTATGAGACGGCAACTGAAGAGCAGACCTTTGAGAGTGCCGTATATCAGGCTTTTACAAAGCATTCGGCTGACTGCTACGGATATTATGCAACCAGCAAAATGCTCCTGGATTGCGCTGGAATTCCCAACATGATGGTATTAAGATATCCGGTGACTTACAACGGCCACTTCTGGAATCTCGTAAATCTTGACGGGGAGTGGTATCATTGTGACTCGACGATGTTCATGAATCACCCGTCACTGTACTTTATGCAGACTGACGCTCAGATTATGGATACACGTCACAGCTTTAACGGTTCGATGTTGCCTGTAAGGGCAGGCGGCACACCTGAATACACCTACTAAACTATTTTGTAGATAATAGGAAAAGAAAGAAGGAGAAAGAAAATGAAGAAATCAAAAGTAATCACAACAGTAATCGGATTGTGCGTTGTCGCATCCATGTTCGCAGGATGTAATGACGGCGGTGCAACAGGCGAGACAGCAGCTGCTACACGTATCGAGGGTGGCCAGACACAGATCTCAATCGAGGCTTCTGATAGCAGCGAAGAGGGAATCACAGGCGCATACAAGTTCGTTTATAACGGATATGAGATCGCTCCCGGCAGCAAGGCTGATTCTGCTCTTGCAGCATTCGGTGATGACTATGACAGAATGGAAGTAGCTTCATGTGCATACCAGGGTGTAGATATCATCTATACATATCCTAACTTCACACTCTATGCATTCTCAGATAATGGTGTTGAATACATCAATGTTATCGAGGTTGAAGATCCTATCATCGACTGCGGCGGATTCTCTGTTGGTGACAACATTTCTGCTGTTAAGGCAGTATATGGTGAGCCCGAAGTAGAAGATGATTACGGTGTTCTCTACCGTTCAGGCGATACAGAGCTCCAGATCTCAACAGACGGTGCAGAGAAGATCGTTGCAATCGTTTTCAAGAGAGGATAATTGCGAAAAAAGGCGATTTTCGGAGAATTTAAGAGAATTCTTAAAGTTTTTTCGGAAAAATTGTTGACATAGCCGTTGATGGCGGTTATTATATGCAGGCTTGCGCATAAAAAGGGTGTATTTTGCCCTTTCGTGAGATAAAAAATCAATGAATTTCAAGGAGAAAAACACATGGGTACATATGTTGCAACCAAGGATTCAATAGAAAGGAAATGGCTCGTAATCGACGCTGAGGGCATGGTTCTCGGTCGTTTGGCTACAGAGGTTGCTAAGCTCTTAAGAGGTAAGCACAAGCCTACATATACTCCTTTCCTTGATACTGGAGATAACGTAATTGTAATCAACGCTTCTAAGGTAGTTCTTACAGGTAAGAAGCTCGACGATAAGCTTTATCGTCATCACTCTGGTTTCCCGGGTGGAATGAAGGAGATCGACTATCGTACATTGATGGCTAAGAATCCTGAGAAGGCTGTAGAGCTCGCTGTTAAGGGCATGCTTCCTAAGAACTCACTCGGCCGTCAGATGTTCAGAAAGCTTCACGTATATGCTGGTGCTGAATATGAGCAGTCAGCACAGAAGCCTGAAGTTTACACATTCTAATCGGAGGACTAACTGAATATGGCAGCAAAGAAAACAAGCAGCAAAGTATATTATTACGGCACAGGCCGTCGTAAGGACGCAGTAGCAGCCGTTCGTTTGGTTCCCGGTAAGGGCAATATCACTATCAACGGCAAGAGCATCGACGATTACTTTGGTCTCGATACACTTAAGCTCATCGTTCGTCAGCCTCTCGCAGTTACACAGACAGAAGAGAAGTTCGACGTTATTGTTAAGGCAGTAGGCGGCGGAATCTCCGGTCAGGCTGGTGCAATCCGTCACGGTATTGCAAGAGCTTTGGTTGAAGCTGATGAAGAGAGCTACAAGGCAGTTCTTAAGGAGAGCGGATTCCTCACACGTGACGCACGTATGAAGGAAAGAAAGAAGCCGGGTCTCAAGAAGGCAAGAAAGGCTTCACAGTTCTCAAAGCGTTAATCGATCGTTCGGTTATTACCAAGAACTTCAAAGGTTGTCTCATTCGAGGCAACCTTTTTTCTTGCCTGATTCAATTTTGCCTTTTCTCCGACATGAATGTAAAATTACTACGCATGATTAAATTCAAGACTACATCACCTGAACAGACCGAGAAATTTGGCAGAGAATTTGCCAAATCACTTTGTGGTGGCGACGTGATTGCATTAACAGGTGATCTCGGCGCTGGTAAGACATGTCTTACCAGGGGAATTGCTGACGGTCTCGGCTCCACATCTTATGTGTCGAGCCCGACATTTACGATCGTAAATGAATACGATGGCGGCAGACTCATGCTGTTCCATTTTGATACTTACAGATTGTCCGGTTCAGATGATTTCCTTATGAGCGGTCTTGACGAGTATTTTTTCAGGAATGGTGTCTGTGTCATTGAATGGAGCGATATCATTGATGATCTGTTGCCCGAAGATACGATAAGGATGACAATAAAAGGTGACGGAAACACCAGATCTTTTGAGTGTGAATGTCCCGAGAAATATCAGAAGTATATGGTTGAGGCAGCGCTGAAGGTAGGAGCTGAAACGGAAGAATGAAACTGCTTGTTTGTGATACATCAGATAAGAATTGCAGTGCAGGAATTTTCGAAGACGGAAAAGAACTCTGCTATGAGATTTCTTTCGAGTCCAAGACACATTCCGAGACATTTATGCCTTTGGTTCACAGCGTGATGGAGAAGGCCGGAATAAAGCACGAAGACTTAGACGGATACGCAGTAACTGTCGGCCCCGGATCTTTTACGGGAATCAGGATCGGACTTGCTGCTGTTAAAGGAATGGCACTCGCTGCCGGTAAGAAATGTATCGCAGTTTCTTCCACCGAAGCTCTCGCGAGATCGTGTGAGAATGCGACAATGACTCCCAATCACGAGACCCTGATCGTGCCTGCATTAGATGCCAGAAACAACAGGGTTTTCGCACAGGCTGCCAACGCTGAAACATTCCAGTCGTTGATTGCTGAAGGTGCTTATGATGCTGATGAACTGGTTGCTGAAATAACTAAGATACCTGAAGTTATATATGGAAAGATGCGTCAGATAATCGTTGTCGGAAGCGGTGCGGTCGTGATGAAGAAAGCATTTGAGAATGCCAAATCAGAAATGAATATTTATTACGCACCCGGTGCGGCAATCGTCCCGGGAGGTGTTGCCAGAGCGGCATTTGCTTCGAACGATCTGATCGATGCCAGAGATCTGAAGGCATCTTATTGCGCGGTGTCACAGGCTGAGAGGCTCAGGAAGAATGACTGATCCTGAGTTCAAAATAAGGAATGCTGAACTAAGTGACATCGGGAGCATAATGGCACTGGAAGAAGGTTCCATAGTTCATCCCTGGAGTTCAAAAGATATCGCAAGTCTGATAACTGATCAGAATAAAAAATGTCTCGTTGCTGAAGCTAACGGAGAGGTTGTCTGTTATGTCGGTGCAGAGACTGTTTTGGATGAGTGCAATATCGGGAATATAGTTACTGCTGTTGATCACCGTGGTAAGGGATACGGTGCTAAAGTTTTTAACGGTCTTTTGAATGATCTGAAGGATGGCGGAATCGCGAAAGTCTTCCTCGAAGTTGAGCACGATAACATCCCTGCGATCTCGCTTTATGAGAAGTCCGGTTTCACGAGATACGGATACAGACGTGATTATTATGGTCAGGGTAAGGATGCTGTCCTGATGACCAAAGAGCTTTGATTGTTATTTTTACCAAAAGGTTTTGCCAAAAATAAATCATTTGGGTTAAATAGCCGAAATTAGACAGAATGGCCTGATTCTGGTTGATTTTCAAGGACCTCAAAAATATACTTGTATCGTATTAAAAGAGGGGATGTGCCTTATTATGACTAAAGAAAAGATCGTTTTTGATTGTGAAGATGCTTTGCAGATGAAGGCCGTAGCGGTCATGATCCAGAAAGCTTCACAGTTCCACAGCACAATCTATATTGTGCGCAGCGGTCGCAGAGCTAATGCTAAGAGCCTTTTAGGTGTAATGTCCCTCGGAATCGAGAACGGCGCCGAGATCGAGATCGAAGCTAACGGCGACGATGAGAAGGAAGCTTGCGAAGCTCTTATCTCACATCTCAAGAATCCTAAGATTGCAGTGTAATGCCCGCCGGTAAATTTGATGCCAGGCTGGACACGGTTCCATTAAGCCCCGGAGTGTACCTTATGAAGGACTCTTCGGGCTGTGTTATTTATGTAGGAAAAGCAAAGAAATTAAGGAACAGACTGAAGAGTTATTTTGGAGGAGGAGTGATCTCCAGTCCCAAGGTGAGAGCAATGGTATCTCATGTTGCGGACTTCGAATATACAGTTGTCGGTTCCGAACCGGAGGCGTTACTCCTCGAGAATAATCTCATCAAGAGATATCAGCCTAAGTACAATATCCTGCTCCGTGACGATAAGGGGTATCCTTATATCTGCGTCACTTTGAATGAAGCATACCCAAGAGTTTTTAAGGCATTCAGACCTGACCCCGAAGCACGTAAAAAGGGTGCCAGATACTATGGACCTTACATGGGTTCAGACTGTTTTGAAGTCTTAAAAGCCATATCAGATATTTTCCCTCTTAAGAGATGTAAGAAGGTTTTCCCGAGAGATATCGGTAAGGAAAGACCGTGTCTTAATTACCACATTGGAAAGTGCATGGCCCCTTGTCTCGGTACAGTAAAGAGCGAAGACTACCGCGCCATGATAAACCAGATCGTACAGTTCTTTGAAGGTAAATACGATGGCATCGAGAAGGACATCAAGTTACAGATGGAAGAGTGCTCTGCCAATCTCGAATTTGAGAAGGCAGGTGCATTAAGAGACAGGCTCTATGCCCTTCGCGCAATCCGCCAGAACCAGAGAGTTTATCTCGATATCGAGCGTGATGTTGATGCCATCGGACTCTATTCAGACTGTGGTGAAACATGCGTAAGAAAACTCGAATTAAGACAGGGAAGAATCGTAGGTTCGTCTACATATTTCTTCACAGGTGAAGAAGGTGATCAGGAAGAGATCCTTATGAATTTCCTGATGCAGTATTACGAAGATGCACCGTTCATTCCGCCTCTGATCCTCGTGCCTTTCGAGATGGAAGAAAATGATCTCGAAGTTATTGAGAAGACACTTACGGAGAAACTCGGAAAGAATTGCAGACTGCATGTTGCAGAGCGCGGTGAACTCAGAGAATTATCCGATCTCGCGAAAAATAACGCGCGCGAAATGATGGTAAGAAGAGTCTTAAGAGGAGGTTCTGCAAATGCAGATCCGTCTCTGCCCGTACGCTATCTCGAAGAGTTGTTAGGAGCACCTGAAGGCGCAATCTCCAGAGTGGAATCTTTCGATATCTCGAACCTCGGAAACGATGATATCTGCGCCGGAATGGTTGTGTTCAAAGATGGCAGGGCAGATAAGCAGGCATACAGATTGTTCAAGATGAAAAGAGTCGGGAGCCAGGACGATTACCAGTCTATGAGAGAGACTCTTGAGAGACGTTTTAATCACAGTGAAGATGACGGATTTAAGTATCCTGATGTAATACTCGTGGACGGTGGAAAGGGCCAGCTCGAGGCAGTCGCTTCGGTAGTCAGAAGTCTTAATGGAACGGAAAATATTTATCTCGCCGGTATGGTCAAAAATGACCACCATAAGACAGCGGGAATTGTTTTCGAAGACGGACGCGAGATAAGACTCGAAGGACGGACACTGACTGATCAGGAGATGGGCCTTTGGAGATTCCTCACGACTGTCCAGAATGAAGTCCACAGGTTCGCGATTTCATATCAGCATAAGCTGGCTGGTAAGCGTAACATCAGATATAAACTCGAGACAATAGAAGGTATCGGCCCTGCAAAGCGCAAGAATCTGCTCTCGCATTTTGGTACAATTAAAGCTGTGGAGAATGCTTCAGTTGAAGAACTCAAAGAAGCAAAAGGCATAACACAAAAGGATGCCGAAGCAATCTACCAGCATTTCCACAGGGAGTCTTAATGTCGATATACGCATTGGCAGATCTTCATCTGGCATTGAGCAATCCGGAGAAATCCATGGATGTGTTCGGTTCCAGATGGGAAGGATATATTCCAAAAATTAAGGATAACTGGATGAACACAGTTACCGCTACTGATACTGTGCTCATTCCCGGTGATATCTCATGGGCAACTTATATCGACAAAGCAGAAGAGGATTTCCGTTTTATTTCTGATCTTCCCGGTACTAAATTATTGTCACGCGGTAACCACGATTTCTGGTGGACCACGATGAAGAAGATGGAAGATTATTTTGCGCAGAAAGGTTTTGATAATCTGCAGTTTATCAGGACCAATGTTGCTCAAGTTGAAGATTGTCTTATATCCGGTACGAGAGGCTGGATGATCGAATCCAAAGCCAGTATCGAAGGCTCTGATAACAGGAAGATCTATGAGCGCGAGAAATTAAGGATCGGGATGTGCATCGATAAGCTTAACGAGGCTGATCCTGAACATTCAAAAAAGCATATTCTGATGATTCACTATCCGCCTCTGACTTCAAATCAGGAATTCACTGAATTCGCTGAAATAATATCTGACGGCGGTGTTGATATCTGTGTTTACGGACATCTTCACGGCAAGGCGCATAAGAAAGCTTTCGAAGGTGAATTCGGGAGAACACAATTTATTTGTGCGTCAGCTGATTACGTTGGTTTTAAACCGGTGAAGATAATATGATTTCCTGCCTTCCTTGTGCCTGTTTCGTAAAATGAGGATGTGGCAATGGCATTTGCAACTTTTTGAATCCGGATTTCCCGTCAAACAGCAACTCGGATTCCGCAACTGAAAATCGACTTACAAAATTTTTTCGTCTCCGCAAACGCAATAAATAAAGGCGTTTGCGGGATACGTAAATTATCTTTGATAGACATCTTTTTTTATATAATATATAATACTTTTGGGCTTAAAGCAGAGGGATATTCCCTTGTGCGGCGAGCCTGTTTTTGTCTATATCAGCATTAGAGGTAATCACATGGCATACTCGATGACAGGCTTTGGCCGCGGCGAGAAAATATACGACACCAGGAAATACAGCATCGAGCTCAAATCCGTTAATTCAAGATTCTGCGATATATCGATCAGAATGCCCAGAATGTTCAACTACATGGACAGTGATGTCCGTCGCGTAATAACCGACAGACTCTTAAGAGGTAAGATCGATGTTTTCATCAACTATGAAGATCAGGGTGAATCCTGCCAGACCGTAACGGTTAACGAAGGTCTGGCAAAGGAATACTCTGAGGCAGCCAAAACGATCAGTGCAGTCACTGGCAGGACAGATGATTTCGGCGTAGAGAGAATCGCTCTTATGCAGGACGTTTTGAGTGTAACTGCAAAAGAGATCGATGAAGAAGTTACTGCAAAAGAACTCCTTGAGACATTGAATCTTGCAATCGATGGAATGCTCGAGATGAGAAAGAGAGAAGGCGAGAATCTCGTTGCTACAATTCTTACCAAGATTGAATCTCTCGAAGCTATCAGAGAAGAAGTAGTAGCCAGATCACCTGAAGTCGTTGAGAGTTATAAGCAGAGACTTACTTCCAGAATCAACGATATTCTCACGAGTGATCAGAGAGAGTTCTACGACGATAACCGTCTGGCAGCAGAAGTAGCTGTATTTGCAGATAAGTGCGCTATCGATGAAGAGATGGCAAGACTTGCGAGCCATTTCTCTCAGGCAAGAAAGATCCTTGCTGATGAGGAGACAGTCGGAAAGAAAATGGACTTCCTCGTTCAGGAAATCAACCGTGAAGTTAATACCACAGGCAGCAAGGCAAACGATATTGAGATCACTTCAAGAGTTCTTACGATGAAGAATCTCGTAGAAGAGATCAGAGAGCAGATTCAGAATCTCGTATAACGGAAGGGTAAAAGATGGCAACCGGTTTTATCGACATTGGCTTCGGCAATATAGCGCAGGCAGCAAGAATTATTTGTGTTGCATCTGCAGAGTCTTCTCCTGTAAGACGCATGATGCAGGATTCAAAAGACAGAGGAATGCTCGTTGACTGCTGCGCAGGTAAGAAGTGTAAGTCGGTAATTGTTACGGACAGCGGTTTGGTTCTTACTTCGGCACTTGCTACGGCAGAGATAAAGGAGAAGCTCGGATGATTGAACGCGGATTGATAGTTGCAGTCTCAGGTCCTTCAGGCGTAGGCAAAGGCACAGTACTCGCCAGAGTTGAAGAACTCATGGAACAGGCCGCCCCCGGCAGTGTAGGACACTCCATTTCAGTTACCACACGTGCTCCGAGAGGTGCTGAACAAGATGGTGTTGAATACTACTTCAGAACGAAGGAACAGTTCGAGCAGATGATCGCCGAAGGTAAGATCGTTGAGTATGACAAGTATGTTGATAACTATTACGGAACACCTTCTGAGCCGCTCGAGAAGATGATGGAAAACGGTCAGGACATTCTTTTCGATATCACTATTGAAGGAAGTCTTGCGTTAGATAGAAAATTCGGTGATGACGCAATCACGATATTTATCCTTCCTCCCTCAATGGAAGTGCTCGAGAGCAGATTGAGAGGAAGAGGCACCGAGACAGAAGAAAAGATACAGCTCCGTTTGGAGCAGGCGAGAAATGAGATCAAACGTGCCGGTGAATTCGAATACATAATCACTAACGATGAACTCGAGAAGGCAGCAGGAGATATCCTCGCGATAATAAAGTCTGAAAAGCTTAAGGCTTCAAGAAATACAAACGCTTTTAAAAAATTTGAATCATAAAAGGAGAAGAGAGGTAAAAAGATGTTAACAGATCCTTCAATTGAGAAACTCAAAGAGAAATCAGCAAGCCCTTACGACCTTACTGTTTTGGTAAGTAAGCGTGCAAGAGAACTTACTGATGGCGCACAGCCCATGATCGACGGAGAAGGTGCAGCAAATGTTGTATCTCTTGCTTGCCGTGAAGTTGCAGCTGACAAGGTTGTTGCTGTTAAGGGCGATGTTGAAGATGAGGCAGTCATCCCGATCACAAGAGAAGAGAAGATCAGAAGAAGAGAAGAGGCTGAGAACAGAAGAAAGATGCTCGAAGAAGAGAGAGCAGAGAGAATGTCTGTTGCCGGCGGTCTTAACTCAAAGGGTTTGGATGATCTTATCGATGCACTCGCAGGCGGTTCTTCAAAAGAAGAAGAGGAAGTCGTTTACGAAGGCGATGATGTTGATGATTCAGCAGAAGACGAAGAATAATCTCAAGGGAGAATTTGAATTAATATGGCAGTAGAGAAAACAATGGATAAGATAGTCTCTTTGGCAAAGATCAGAGGCTTCGTATATCCTGGTTCTGACATCTACGGCGGTCTCGCAAACTCATGGGACTACGGCCCGTTAGGTGTTCAGCTTAAGAATAACGTTAAGGCAGCATGGTGGAAGAAGTTCGTCCAGGAGAGCCCTTATAATGTAGGACTTGATGCTGCGATCATCATGAATCCGAAGACTTGGGTCGCGTCAGGCCACGTTGGCGGATTCTCCGATCCTCTTATCGACTGTAAGCAGTGCAAGGCTCGTCAGAGAGCTGATAACCTTGTTGAGGATTGGAACAAGGAGAACGGAATCGAGAACGTACCTGTTGAAGGTATGAGCCCTGAAGAGATGGTAGCTTACATCAGAGAGAAGAACATTCCCTGTCCTGTATGCGGTGGCCACAACTTCACAGATATCCGTAAGTTCAACCTCATGTTCAAGACATTCATCGGTGTTACTGAGGATTCAACATCAGAAGTTTATCTGAGACCTGAGACAGCTCAGGGTATCTTCGTTAACTTTGCAAATGTTCAGCGTTCAGCTCGAAAGAAGATCCCCTTTGGTATCTGTCAGATTGGTAAGTCTTTCCGTAACGAGATCACTCCCGGTAACTTCATCTTCCGTACAAGAGAGTTCGAGCAGATGGAATTAGAGTTCTTCTGCGAACCCGGAACAGACCTCGAATGGTTTGATTACTGGAAGACATTCTGCCACGACTGGCTCATCAATCTCGGTATCAAGGAGTCTGAACTCCGTACAAGAGATCACGCTAAGGAAGAGCTCGCGTTCTATTCCAGAGCTACAACAGACTTTGAGTTTGCTTTCCCGTTCACAGACTGGGGCGAACTCTGGGGTATTGCTGACCGTACAGATTACGATCTCAAGCAGCATATGGAATTCTCAAAGCAGGATCTTACTTATTTCGATCCTGCAAAGAACGAGAAGTATGTTCCTTATGTTATCGAACCTTCTCTTGGTGCTGACCGTGTTACTCTCGCATTCCTCTGCTCTGCTTACGATGAAGAAGAGCTCGAAGGCGGCGATGTAAGAACAGTAATGCACTTCCATCCGTTCCTCGCTCCTATCAAGATCGGTGTGCTCCCTCTGTCAGCTAAGCTCACAGACAAGGCTCAGCCTATCTTCGAGAAACTCTCCAAGAAGTTTATGTGCGAACTCGATGATCGTCAGTCAATCGGTAAGCGCTACAGAAGACAGGACGAGATCGGTACTCCTTACTGCGTAGTTTACGACTTCGATTCTGAGAATGACGGATGCGTAACTATCAGAGAAAGAGACTCAATGAAGAATGTCGAGTACGAGCCCGGAAATATCAGATTCCCTATCGACAAACTCGATGAATTTTTCGCAGACAAGTTCGATTTTTAATCAGATATTTCTGATACAATATTAGAACGAGTTTTCGAGCGGCTATTGCCCTCTAGAATTAATACAGATTTCAATAAATGAAAGGCGGATAAAAAGAATGACAAAGTACGTTTACCTGTTTACCGAAGGCAACGGAAACATGCGCGAACTTCTTGGTGGTAAGGGCGCAAACCTCGCTGAGATGACCAACATCGGTCTCCCTGTTCCTCAGGGTTTCACAATCAGCACAGAGGCATGCACCAAGTACTACGAGGATGGTCGTCAGATCAACGATGAGATCATGGCTCAGGTTATGGAGTACATCGTTAAACTTGAGGAGATCACAGGCAAGAAGTTTGGCGATCTCGAGAACCCGCTCCTTGTTTCTGTTAGATCAGGCGCAAGAGCTTCCATGCCGGGTATGATGGATACAATCCTTAACCTCGGTCTTAATGAGCAGGTTGTTGATGTAATCGCAACAAAGTCCGGTAACCCCAGATGGGCATGGGACTGTTACAGAAGATTCATCCAGATGTATTCTGACGTTGTTATGGAAGTTGGTAAGAAGTACTTCGAAGAGCTCATCGACAAGATGAAGGCTGAAAGAGGAGTTAAGCAGGACGTTGAGCTCACAGCTGACGACCTCAAGGAACTCGCTTCACAGTTCAAGGCTGAGTACAAGGCAAAGATCGGCTCTGACTTCCCGACTGATCCTAAGGAGCAGCTCGTAGGTGCTATCAAGGCCGTATTCAGATCATGGGACAACCCGAGAGCTAACGTATATAGAAGAGATAACGATATTCCTTATTCATGGGGTACTGCAGTTAACGTTCAGTCCATGGCATTCGGTAACATGGGTGACGATTGCGGTACAGGCGTTGCTTTCACACGTGACCCTGCTACAGGTGAGAAGGGTCTCTTCGGTGAGTTCCTTACAAACGCACAGGGTGAAGACGTTGTTGCAGGCGTAAGAACTCCTATGAAGATCGCTGAGATGGAGCAGAAGTTCCCTGAAGCATTCGCTCAGTTCACACAGGTTTGTGAGACACTCGAGAAGCACTACAGAGACATGCAGGATATGGAGTTCACAGTTGAGCACGGTAAGCTCTACATGCTCCAGACAAGAAACGGTAAGAGAACAGCTCAGGCTGCTATGAAGATCGCTTGCGACCTCGTTGACGAAGGTATGAGAACACCTGAGGAAGCAGTTGCAATGATCGATCCCAGAAACCTCGATACACTCCTTCACCCTCAGTTTGACCCTGCAGCTCTTAAGGCAGCAGAGGCAATTGGTAAGGGCCTTGGCGCTTCTCCGGGAGCTGCTTGCGGTAAGATCGTATTCACAGCTGACGATGCAGTTGCTTGGCACGACAGAGGAGAGAAGGTAGTCCTCGTAAGACTCGAGACATCTCCTGAAGATATCACAGGTATGAAGGCTGCAGAGGGTATCCTCACAGTACGTGGTGGTATGACATCACACGCTGCAGTTGTTGCACGTGGTATGGGTGAGTGCTGCGTATCAGGTTGCGGTGAGATCGCTATGGACGAAGCTAACAAGCAGTTCACACTCGCTGGCAAGACATTCAAGGAAGGTGACATCATCTCCCTCGATGGTTCAACAGGTAAGATCTATGACGGCGCTATCGCTCAGGTAGATGCTGATCCTAACAACGGTTACTTTGGCCGCATCATGAAGTGGGCTGACGAGTTCAAGAGACTCGAAGTTCGTACAAATGCTGATACACCTAACGATGCTAAGAAGGCTCGTGAGCTCGGTGCTGAAGGTATCGGTCTCTGCCGTACAGAGCACATGTTCTTCGGTGAAGGCAGAATCGAAGCATTCCGTGAGATGATCTGCTCTGAGACAGTTGAAGAGCGTGAGGCTGCTCTCGACGTAATCCTTCCTATGCAGCAGTCAGACTTCGAGGCTCTCTATGAGGCTCTCGAGGGACATCCTGTTACAATCAGATTCCTTGACCCGCCGCTTCACGAATTCGTTCCTACAGAAGAAGCAGACATCAAGGCTCTCGCTGATAAGAAGGGTAAGTCTGTTGAAGAGATCAAGAATTTGATTTCTTCTCTCCACGAGTTCAACCCTATGATGGGTCACAGAGGATGCCGTCTTGCAGTTACATATCCTGAGATCGCTAAGATGCAGACAAGAGCAGTTATCCGCGCTGCTATCAACGTTAACGCTAAGCATCCCGATTGGAATGTAACACCTGAGATCATGATCCCGCTCGTATGCGAGATCAAGGAGCTCGTAAACGTTAAGAAGGTAGTTGTTGAGGCTGCTGATGAAGAGATCAAGGCTGCAGGCGTAGCTATGTCCTACAAGGTAGGTACAATGATCGAGATTCCTCGTGCTGCTCTTACAGCTGACGAGATCGCTAAGGAAGCTGAGTTCTTCTGCTTCGGTACAAACGACCTTACACAGATGACATTCGGTTTCTCCAGAGACGACGCAGGTAAGTTCCTCACAGCTTACTATGAGTCCAAGATCTTCGAGTCCGATCCGTTCGCTCGTCTTGACCAGAACGGCGTTGGTAAGCTCATGAAGATGGCTATCGAGAATGGTAAGGCAGTACGTCCTGACCTCCACCTCGGTATCTGCGGCGAGCATGGCGGCGACCCGACATCTGTTGAGTTCTGCGACGAGATCGGTTTGGATTATGTATCCTGCTCACCTTTCCGTGTACCGATTGCTAGACTTGCTGCTGCTCAGGCTGCAATCAAGCACAAGGCTTAATTAAATAACTAACATTAAGTTATAAGATATGCCCGGAGCGAGTTGCTTCGGGCATATTTCTATTTCAA
>FNPA01000021.1 GCA_900107185.1 Ruminococcaceae bacterium YAD3003
CAGGCTGCAATCAAGCACAAGGCTTAATTAAATAACTAACATTAAGTTATAAGATATGCCCGGAGCGAGTTGCTTCGGGCATATTTCTATTTCAATTAATCCATTAGGTATATCATCAGTAACTTTGATGAACCGGCTCTCTTGCCGGTTTTATTTTGTGTGGCCGAAAACCATATTTAGACAATTTCTTCCATTTGTCCTAAATGTGCAATCTGTTACGTCTAACCCGAAGCGGTTTATGCTATACTCCACGATAGAAAATGGTTGATGGTAGCGGAAAGGAGGGCTGTTTTTGAAGATCGATCCGACAGTAAAAAAAGAGACGATATATGTATGTGTTGTCACTCTGATACTCAGCATGCTGATGGAATCGGTATTCCTGATCTTAAGGCAGTGGCATCTTACTGTTCTGTTCGGAAATCTTGTAGGAGCAGGCACAGGCATCCTTAATTTCTTCCTTCTGGGCCTGTCTGTTCAAAAAGCAGTCAAAAACGAGGAAACGAGGGCAAAAGAGATCCTTCGTGCATCCCATGCCCTGAGATACGCGCTAATGGTTATTCTTGTACTGATAGCCATACTTATCCCGTCCGTATTTAATATGTGGGCTACACTGATATCCCTGCTTTTTGCGACCATCGCTGTCTATACGAGAGCAATATTCAATAAAAAAGATAAGAAAACCGGTACAGCTTCTGCGCCGGCTGCTGCAGATAATGCTGATAACGGAGGGGACGGGGAAGAATGAGCATGGTGTTCCTTATTCTCAGCATCCTCTCGATGGCGGCCGCCATAGCCGTTAAGGTTATGTTTGTCCCTGCATCTGACGGTATCGACATATCGGGTGCACATGTATTCTTTACCATCAAAATGCCGATACAGGATCTCCCGATAACTGAAGCACAGGTCAATTCCTGGTGTGTGATCCTTGCAGTTCTGTTCCTGTGCCTTTTTCTTACGACGGGTCTAAAGACACGTAACATATCCATAAGGCAGATGGTCGCAGAATGGATCGTGGAGAAGGTGACAGGTCTTGTAAGGACAAACATGGGAGAATACTTTGAAGGTTTTGCTCCTTTTATAGCCGCGATCTTAGGATTATCAGGTTTTTCGAGCCTCTCATCGCTTTTGGGACTCTTCCCGCCGACATCCGACATCAATATCATCGCCGGCTGGGCAATACTGGTATTCTTCCTAATCACATACTATAAGATGAAGGCCGGCCCCTGGATCTATCTTAAGAGTTTCGGTCAGCCACAGCCTCTCCTGGCTCCTCTTAATATCATCAGTGAGGTTGCCACTCCGATATCCATGGCATTCAGACATTACGGAAATGTCTTATCCGGTTCGATAATTTCGGTGCTCATAGCAGTGGGACTCACCAAATTGTCTAACAGCCTGTTCTCATTCCTGCCGGGAGCACTTGCCGGCTTTCCTTATCTGAGGATCGGTATTCCGGCTGTACTGTCGATTTATTTTGATCTGTTCTCAGGATGTCTCCAGGCGTTTATCTTCGCCATTCTTACCATGCTGTATGTGGCAGGCGGTTTCCCTGCTGAGGAATATGCCGCAAGGAAAAAGAGAAGACAGGAACGCGCCGCAGCCAAAGCCGCACGTTCACAGACCGCTGGAAAGCATGCGGATAATTAATATATAAACAACATACGGAGGTATATAAATATGTTGGAACTTGCAATCGGAATCATCTTAGGAGGATGCGCTCTTGGTGCCGGCTGCGCCATGATTGCCGGTATCGGTCCTGGTATCGGAGAGGGACATGCAGTTGCTAAGGCCTGCGAAGCTATCGGCAGACAGCCTGAGTGCAAAGGTGATGTTACTTCAACAATGCTCATGGGATGCGCTGTTGCAGAGACAACGGGTCTTTATGCGCTCGTTATCGCCATCCTCTTGATCTTTGTTGCACCGGGAAGATTCGTGGATCTTCTCATGACTACGATCGGCGGCTGAAACGGAGTCTGACACATGCAGGATCTGGATATTATTTCAGTAAATATCTGGCATATAGTCATCTCGCTCGCCAATCTCGTAATACTCTTCCTTATACTCAAAAAGCTTCTTTTCAAGCCTGTAAAGAAGATCGTTGATCAGAGGCAGAAAGAAATCGAGTCTGAGTATAAAAAGGCTGAGAAGACGCAGGCTGAGGCTGACGCGATAAAGGCTGAATGGGAAGGTAAGATGGCAACGGCGGAAGCTGAGGCCGATAAGATCATAAGTGATGCAGTCGAACGTGCGGACAGCCGTAACGAGGTCATGCTCTATGAGTCCCGTGAGAAAGCTGATCAGATCATCCGTAAGGCAAAGGCCGATATCGAACGTGAGAGGAAAGATGCAAGAGAAACGATCAAGAAAGAGATCGTTGACGTATCTCAGACCCTTTCCGAGCAGATCATCGGACGCGAGATCAACATGGATGACCATCGTGACCTGATAGATAAAGCCATTGATAAGATAGGTGAAGAGCAGTGACTAATGTAGGAAGAGAATATGCAATCGCATTATTCGAAGCCGCCTATGAGGACGGTTCACTGGATGCTGTAAGAGAAGATCTTACAGAGATCAGAAAGCTCCTTAAAAAGGAGCCGGATTACATCTCTTTCCTGATGAATCCGGGAATCCCCAAGGAAGAGAGGCTCGATTCATTATCCGAAGCTTTCGAGGATAATGTCGAAGACCTTCTGTATTCATTCCTTGCGGTAATGGCCACTAATAACCATATGAACGAATTCTTCACTGCTGCGAAAGAATTCGAGAAGATGTATGAAGACTATAAGAAGATCAGTTTTGCCGTTATTACCAGTGCGGTCAAACTGACTGATGAGGAAAAGAGAAAGATCGTGACACGCTTAAGAAAGGTTACCGGCAAAGCCATCTCGCCCATATATAAGGTCGATGAATCAATCATCGGCGGAATTACCGTAACCTGTGACGGAAAGTTCTTTGACGGAAGCGTTGTCAGGAACCTTAAGAACATAAAGGAAGTGATATCGTAAATGGCAGGAAAACCTGAAGAAATAAGCAATATCATTAAAGAGCAGATCCGCAATTACAAGACCCGTGTGGATATGGGTGAAGTCGGAACTGTTGTATTGGTCGGTGACGGCATTGCCTCCGTATACGGACTCCGCAACTGCATGTCAACTGAGCTTCTGGAATTTGAAGACGGTTCAGTCGGACTAGCCCAGAATCTTGAGAATGACACTGTCTCGGTTGCGATACTTTCCGATAAGAACGATATCAGGGAAGGAACAAAGGTTAAGCGTACAGGAACGGTTCTCTCGATCCCTGTAGGCGAGAGTTTCTTAGGAAGAGTAGTAAATCCTCTGGGTGAGCCTATTGACGGCAAAGGTCCTATCTTCGGTGAAGCCAGAAGACCTGTTGAGGCTGAGGCTCCCGGCATTATCGAGAGACAGAGCGTATCAACACCTCTGCAGACCGGTATCAAAGCCATTGACTCCATGATCCCGATCGGACGCGGCCAGCGTGAGCTCATCATCGGTGACCGTCAGACAGGTAAGACCGAGATCGCAATCGATACGATAATCAATCAGAAAGACAAGAATGTCATCTGTATATATGTTGCCATAGGCCAGAAAGCTACATCAGTCGTATCCCTGGTCGCTGATCTCGTAAGAGAAGGCGCAATGGCATATACGATCGTTGTGTCTGCAACTGCCGCTGAGAGTGCACCGGTCCAGTACATAGCTCCTTATTCGGGTTGTGCCATGGCTGAGTATTTCAGAGAGCAGGGCAAAGACGTTCTCATCATTTACGATGACCTGTCAAAGCACGCTGTCGCATACAGAGCTCTGTCACTTCTTATCAGGAGACCTCCGGGAAGAGAAGCTTATCCGGGCGATGTATTCTATCTGCATTCAAGACTTCTTGAGCGTGCGGCATGTGTTTCACCGGAATTCGGCGGCGGTTCCATTACCGCGCTCCCTATTGTCGAGACACAGGCAGGTGACGTATCCGCCTATATCCCGACAAATGTTATCTCCATCACTGACGGACAGATCTTCCTTGAGACAGAGATGTTTCACAGCGGCATTATTCCTGCGATAAATCCGGGTATCTCAGTATCCAGAGTCGGAGGATCTGCGCAGGTCAAAGCTATGAAGAAGGTTTCCGGCGAGTTAAAGCTCTTGTACTCGCAGTACCGTGAACTTCAGGCTTTCGCGCAGTTCGGTTCGGATCTTGATGCGGATACACGCGCAAGACTCCATCTGGGAGAACGTATCGTGGAAGTGTTAAAGCAGGACCGTAATGCACCGGTTCCTGTCGGAGGCCAGGTTGGAATCATCTATGCGGTAATCAACGGTTATCTCAACGATGTTGCACTTGATGATATCAAGGATTATCAGGAACGTCTGTATGAGAAACTCGATCACGAGCATAAAGACTGGATGGTAAGGATCAGCCAGGGATCCTGGACTGAAGAAGATGAAGAGGAGCTTAAGGGCGTCCTTAACAGGATGAACAGGAAATAAGACATGGGCAAGGATATAAAGTCTTTAAGGACCAGGATCAAGAGTTTTGATTCCACATTGCATCTTACGGGTGCAATGGGTCTTGTTGCTTCATCAAAGATGAAACGCGCATGTGATGCCATGGCTGCCGGCCGCGAATATTCAGCTGCCATATCTGATGTTACGAAGAGACTTGCTTCATGTCCTGAATGCAGTAAGAGTCCTTATTTCGGCATTAACCATCCCAAGCCGGAAGAAGATACTGAAGATGGTTCTGTCTCTGCAAAGAGTGTTACAAGACTTATCGTAATAGCCGGTGACAGAGGACTTTGCGGCGGATATAACGCCAATATTTTCAGGACTGTAAGGGATATGGAATATGTTGACATCCAGCCTGTCGGAAAGAGGGCCTTTGCGAGATACCGTCCTGAGACTGAAGAGGAACTGAACGATGATGAGGAGCCTTTATATCAGTCTTCTGAATACTATACATATGAGGAAGCCGAGGCTGAAGCAAAGCTCTGCTGCGAGGATTTCCTTGCGGGAAAGATCGACCGTGTCGGTATCGTGTATAACAGATATGTGTCGATAATCAGCCAGGAACCGGACGTTTTCTGGATACTTCCGATGGAGAGAGGAACGGAAAGATGTGTTGATACGGGTGTTTTCGAGCCGTCACCTGAGGAACTGTTCGGGAATATCGTTTTGAAGTATTTTGCAGCCAAATTATATGCACTCGTAAAAGAGAGTTTTGCGTGTGAGGTCGCTGCGAGAAGAATGGCGATGGACAGCGCTAAGAAGAATGCACAGCAGATGATCGATGATCTGACGCTTGAATATAACAGAGCCCGTCAGGGTACGATTACTCAGGAGATCACTGAGATCGTAGCCGGTGCGGGAAAGTAGGAGGTTCGTAATGGACAGTAATAAAGGAATGGTCGCTCAGGTAATGGGCCCTGTCGTGGACGTAAGGTTCGCTGAAGGGTGTCTGCCTCCGATCAACAATGCTCTCGAGATCATGATAGGCGAGAGACGTCTCGTGGTCGAGGTCGCCCAACATATAGGAGACAGTACGGCAAGATGCATCGCAATGTCTTCTACTGACGGTCTTAAGAGAGACTCCGAAGCAATCGATACGGGTAAGCCTATAAGCGTTCCTGTTGGACGTGAGACACTGGGAAGAATATTCAATGTCCTGGGTGAGCCTACTGACTTAAAGCCGGCACCGGCAAATGCTCCCCGTTGGGACATTCACAGACCTGCGCCCGAATATGCTAATCTCTCATCAAATAAAGAGATCCTCGAGACCGGAATCAAGGTCATCGACCTTTTGTGCCCTTATTCCAAAGGCGGTAAGATCGGTCTGTTCGGAGGTGCGGGAGTAGGTAAGACCGTGCTTATCATGGAACTTATCAACAATATCGCCAAAGAGCACGGCGGCCTTTCCGTTTTCACCGGTGTAGGCGAGCGTACACGTGAAGGAAATGATCTGTTCAATGAGATGAAGCAGTCAGGAGTTCTTGATAAGACCGCCCTGGTATACGGTCAGATGAATGAACCGCCGGGAGCACGAATGCGTGTTGCTCTGTCAGGCCTTACAATGGCTGAATACTTCAGAGATAACGAGGGCCAGGATGTGCTCCTGTTTATCGACAATATCTTCAGATTCACGCAGGCAGGTTCGGAGGTGTCAGCACTTCTCGGAAGAATGCCTTCAGCTGTAGGATATCAGCCAACACTCGCTAATGAGATGGGTGCTCTGCAGGAGAGGATCACCTCGACCGTAAACGGATCCATCACATCTGTCCAGGCTGTATATGTTCCTGCGGATGACCTGACCGACCCTGCGCCGGCAACGACATTCGCACACCTTGATGCCACTACGGTATTGTCCAGAAGCATCGCTTCACAGGGTATCTATCCTGCCGTTGATCCTTTGGAATCCACGAGCCGCATCCTGTCACCTGAGATCCTTGGCAGGGATCACTATGAGACTGCAAAGGAAGTTCAGCGTATTATCCAGCGTTATACGGAACTCATGGATATCATCGCGATCATGGGTCTTGATGAGCTGTCAGATGAAGATAAGGTGCTGGTAGAACGTGCGCGTAAGATACAGAGATTCTTATCACAGCCTTTCCATGTATCCGAGAAGTTTACCGGTATCGAAGGCACATATGTGCCGCTGTCTGAGACCATCCGCGGTTTCCGCGAGATCATAGAGGGTAAGCACGATGATCTTCCCGAATCGGCATTCCTCTTCGTCGGAACGATCGATGAGGCTGTGGAAAAAGCTGCAAGAAGCGGTAAGAAGTAATGAAAACATTTGAACTCAAAGTCATAACGCCGAAGGGCGCTGTTATCGACAAACAGGTATCAGGTCTTTATCTCCGCGGCAGTGAAGGTGATCTTGCCATATTTGCAGGACACATACCTTTTGTAACAGCTGTCCGTGAAGGCAAGTGCACCATAGTCTACGATGATGCATCAGATGATACTGAAGCGGAGATCGGAGCAGGTATGCTCAATGTTACCCGTGATAATGTAACGCTTATTACCGAGACATGGAAAGCTTGAGCTGATTTTAATAAAATCCTGAAAAGAACAGGGCTGCCTCATATGAGACAGCCCTTGTTGGTTTATGTTAACGGTTATATCAGACTTCGCCGACCGAACCGCTCTTGTAGATAAATTTCTCTCCGGAATGGGCATCAGAGTAAGCCTTTGCAGATTCAAACACTGCTTTCGCCCTGTTTAACTGTTCGATGTTATCCTCATCAAGGATACTGCAGATTTCTGATATGCCTTCGTTATTGAAACGGTTAAGGCCTGAATCAAGTTTTCCTGCACCATCGCGGAGAAGGAGGATCCCTTCAGTGAATTCGGGAATGCTGTCCTGAAGAGTAACGATACCATTGTAGAGTTCCGTTGCTCCGCTGCTCAATCTGTCCGCACCGTCTGCCAACTGTTTGGCACCGCTCTTAAGGGCAGAAGCACCCTGAGCACACTGGTCAACTCCGTCGGTATAGCTCTTAAGACCGATATAGAAAGCATTGTAACTGTCCAAAGATGCCTTAAGAGAGATAAGACTCTGGGCGCCTTCAGATGCTGCTGTTAACTTGGACTGTACGGTATCACTTGCCATGGCCTCGCTGATGGCTTTGTCGATCTGCTCATCGGTGTTCTTATCTATCAGGGCCTTGATCTCGTCACTGGACATCTGCTCATCAACTTTTTCCGCGATCAATGCCTGAACGGCATCGCCGGACATCTGGATATCAGTCTGTTCTGATACTGCCTGACGTATCTGTTCACTGTCTTTCTGCAGTTCCACCTGTTCGCTGATCATTGCTTTGATCTCGTCTGATTCCATCTGTTCATTTACTTTGGCATCAATAAGTGAACGTATCTCCTCTGTGGTCATCTGCTGCTCTATTGCATTGTTTATCTCAGTTTTCGTGCTGTCATCCAGAGCATCGAAAGTGTCTTCGTCCAGACCTTCTGCAGCCAATACCTGAGATCTGACCTGATCTTTTACTGCAGATGTTACCTGCTGTGTGACCTGTGATCTGACAGCTGATGTAACCTCAGCTGTTACTGCCGGCTCTGCCTGCTCCCAGACAGCATTTTCGACCTGTGATTCAACTTCGGCTCTAACTGCTTCGGTTACTCTTGAGGTGATATTATCTTTAACGGCACTTTCTACCAACGCATGAATCTCGGCTCTTTTTGCTTCGACTGCAGCCGTGACTTCGGATAAAGCCTGTGTATATACGGCGTTGTCATCAAGGGAAGAAATCAATGAGTTTAATACTTCCTGATAGTTATCGATGGTGAGGTCAGGACAATCAAGACCCGCATCACGGATCTGCTTGGTTGCTGTGTCGAGCAGTGCATTGAAAACCTGTACTGCGCCGCCGACGATATCATCACTGTTTGAAGATAATTCATTAAGACCTGAACTTAATGAGTCAGCGCCTGCGCTTAGATCGTTTGCGCCTTTATCAAGTTCAGCGGTGCCGTTCTTTAATTCCAGTGCACCGTCCGCGAGTTTATCAGTTCCGTCTGACAGTTTGCCGCATCCGTCGTAAAGTGTGTCAAGGCCGCCGCAGAGAGCATCGGAGCCGTCGAGGATCTGCTTCATTCCATCTGAGAGCTTATCTGCTGATCCGCTCAGTTTTTCCGTATCTATATCAACATCATCTGTAATGTCGAATTCAGAGAGAAGATCCGGCAATGCGACAGACATTGTCATATCGAGTGCAAAATCTTCCACATCAGCGGTGATCTCCACATAATCCGTGAGTTTGTCTTCTAATTCTTTGATGTTATCGTTTGAACTGTCAGGATCTATCGCATCCTTAAATCCCGGGACGGCAAGGCCTACTACAAAGAATCTGCTGCCGTCATCAGTAACCTTGCCTGAGTTTACGGTGACATTGGAGAATTTTTCCTTATCGAGAACCATTCCAGACATCATGGTGACGGGAACTGTGATTTCTTCGGTCTTACCGTTGATGCTGATATTTGTTTTGACATGGTTGTCATAATCAAAACGGATGGTAACCTTTCCGCTCTTGCCTGCAAGATCTTCAGGCTTTATCCGGTTGCCGTTAAGATAATAACTGATCTTTACGCTGACGGGGATATCGGATTCTTCGCATCCGCTGAGCTCTTTAATGTTTCCTTCAGCATCGGAGATCACATAGAATGTCTCGCTGGTATTAACGGATTGTCCGAAGTCGCCTGAATATGCGATCGTACTTGTGCCGTATTTGGCTATCGGATCAGCATCTTTGACATCATCCGTGGTGAATGCGCATCCGGTGATGTTTGCCGACATGGTCATTACAAGTAATAATGACAATGCTTTTTTCTTATCAATATTGTTTTTCATATTAATATGCCTCCTGATGTTTAACTTTTACTTTTTTATTCATTCCCAACGTTGTCGCGCATATGACTCTGTCAAAGACATAGAGCAGCGGAGGGAGTATCAGTATTACCGCGAGGACGGAGATAACGGCACCTCTTGCCATCAGCATGCACATGCTGCTGATTATGTCTATTTCAGAGTAAACTGCTACTCCGAATGTCGCTGCGAAAAGTCCTGAACCGGATACCAGAATCGACGGGATCGAAGTATAGAGCGCGGTGTGTACTGCTGTCTTTTTATCCTGCCCTCTGATCCTCTCGTTCTTATAACGTGTCGTCATGAGGATCGCATAGTCAACGGTCGCTCCCAACTGGATGGTGCTTATGCATATCGGCGCGATGAACGGCAGGCTCTGACCAAGATAGTGGGGAAGACCTAAGTTGATGAATATCGCGAATTCGATGACGGATATAAGTATCATCGGAAGGCTTATGCTCTTTTCTGCGAATGCGATGATGATGAAGATGGCGACGATGGATATTATGTTGACGACTCTGAAGTCCTTATCGGTAGTCTCGATCATATCCTTCATGCAGGGTGCTTCACCTATAAGCATTCCGGTGGGATCGTAATGCTTTAATATCATGTTCAGATTATCTATCTGATTGTTTACCTGATCTCCGGCTACTTTATATTCGGAGTTGATAAGGAACAGTTCCCATTTATCGTTCTCGAGGACACTCTTTAAGGAGTCCGGAATAATGTCTGAAGGAACGTCAGAACCTAACAGGCTCTCGAATCCGAGTATTGTTTTGACACCGTTAACTTTTTCCATCTCACGGATCATCTCTCTCTTTGTTCCTTCATCCAGAGAAGAGTCGACAAGGATCATGTGTGTTGATGCGATATCATACTCGTCACGGAGTTTGGAATTCGCGATAACATATTCCATGTCTTTGGGAAGGCATTCTCCCATGTCATAGTAAACTTCATTCTCCGTCTTTTTGTAACCGTAGAATGCAGGCGGAATAAGAAGCGCGAAAACAATGAGAAATACAGGGAACACCTTGATCAGGTGACCGGCAAACTTTCGTGTGTCGGGAATAAGGGAACGGTGTGATACTTTGCTTAACGGTTTATCCAGCATCAGTATCAGAGCAGGGAGGACCGTAACGCATCCGATGACTCCTAATATGACACCCTTGGCCATGACGATGCCGAGATCGCGTCCCATCGTGAAAGTCATGAAGCACAGTGCCAAAAATCCCGCAACGGTCGTAACCGAACTTCCCAATACGGAAGTCAATGTCTCATTGATTGCCTGAGCCATTGCGGCTTTGTGATCTTGGTTCAGGGTTAACTGTTCATTGTAGCTGTGCCAGAGGAATACCGAGTAATCCATTGTTACTGCAAGCTGCAGTACGGCAGACAGTGCTTTTGTGATGTAACTTACCTCACCGAAAAAGTAATTGCTTCCGAGGTTTAAAAGTATCATCATTCCTATGGATGCCAGGAATATGAGAGGTATCAGCCAGTTATCCAGCAATAAGATCATTGCTGCAAGAGCGAGAACTACTGCAATGCCGACATATATCGGCTCTTCTTTCTCGCACAGATCCTTAAGGTCTGTGACAAGGGCTGACATGCCTGCCACAAAACACTGTTTTCCGCAGATGCCGCGGATCTCACGTATGGCATCCATGGTAAGATCATCAGACGTCGATGTGTCAAAGAAGACAGCCATCATAGTTGAATTGTCTGTGTTAAAAGCGTTATAGAGTCTGTCCGGCAGCATTTCCATAGGAACTGACATGTCTGCAAAAGAATCGTACCAGACAACAGAATCAACATGATCGACCTGTTCGATCTCAGCCTTTAACCGGCTGACATCTTCAGGAGCCATGTCCTCCAATATGATCATAGAGAATGCGCCTTTACCAAAATTGGATAAGAGTTCGTTCTGGCCCTTAACTGTTTCCATGTCTTCCGGAAGGTAGTTGAGCATATCATAGTTGATACGCGTGTTTACCATACCGAGTACGGCGGGAATCATTAACAGTAATGTCAGGATCAGTACCGGGACACGGTACTTAACGATAATCTTTCCCGTTTTCATTCACGTTACTTCCTTTCTTGCGGGCATTAGCCCTTTATCGATTGGAAGTATCGTATTTATTTCATACGGAATGAATGGTCATTAGACCGTGAGTATACAAAAATCAGACATTTTGCGTTTTTTGTTCGAAAACCGGTCAGGTGTTTTTGGCTCTGTCGAGCATCATCTCGGCAACACCCGAACGGAGTTCCAGAAATCTGATGAGTCTGTCACGTTCATTGGTCTTCATGCCGCGGTTGATCCATCCCATAACTTTGCCGAAGCATTCATCTTCATAAGAGTGAAGGATTATCATGCGGTCTTCTTCCGATATATCGTCAGCTTTGAAGAGTGCTTTTCCGTATTCTGAGATAACATATTCGCATATGCGCCAGAGATGCAGCTCAAAGAGTGCTCTGTCTGCCGAACTGCAGACATGCCATATTATCTTTCTGTTCTGTTCAGCGAATTCCATGATAGCGAGCATGGCTGAATTGATTGAATCAACGGAAGGGTACTTGGCGATCAGTTCATCCGCTTTCTGTTCCACGATGTATTCTATAAGAGCCGGAATATCTTCAAAATGGTAGTAAAAAGTATTACGGTTGATATTACATTGATCAACTATGTTCTGAACGGTGATCTTGCTGACCGGTTCGTTCTCCAATAAAGTCATGAAAGCATCACAAATATATTGTTTTGTTCTGACTGCCATGATGAGCACCTCTATTTTTTATAAATTATAATACAGAAAAAATGTCTTAAGTGTCTACTTTCAGAATTATACCGGATGAAATAGTAGATGCCTTTGTTGATAAGATTGTAGTTCATAAAGATTATTTTGAATGGCACCTATTCTTTGATGATACTACTATGATGAAGGTGAAAATTGACGGTAATAAGCGCAATCATGATATATTCTGCGAAACTGCCCTCGATGTTAACGGCAGTACAGGCTGCAATCAAGCACAAGGCTTAATTAAATAACTAACATTAAGTTATAAGATATGCCCGGAG
>FNPA01000019.1 GCA_900107185.1 Ruminococcaceae bacterium YAD3003
AAGAGGTTGTTGCAAACAAAAGCAACAGCCTCTTTTACTTTTCGAAAGAAGGTTCTGTCGACGAAATGTCGACGGAAATAACGTTTTTCGTCGACAGAATCGTCAATCCAGGCCTAAATTGACGAAAACGTCGACGTTTTTGCCTGATTTCGTCGACAAATCGTCGACAGGTTTTTTTGTTTCAAATAACCAGGGGCTGTCACATTTATTTTGCGACAGCCCCTTTTAATTTTTAACAAATTACATTGGTGGAGTTTAAGCGCCAGCGCTTTCGAACTGGATATTAAGCCGCCTCAGCCTGGGTGATAGCCGACTCGTCGATCGCACCTTCCGGGCAAGCAACCTCGGTGTTCAAAACACCGGCATTTCTAAGGAAACTTTCAATGTGATTCCTATATTCATCAGAACCGGCAACCTCTCTGGATCTCGCATGTCCGGCGCCTTCAACCAGCCAGATCTCACTATAAGCGTACTGACTGGCAACTTCATACATATCCTCACTGTTCTCAACATCGATCCAATCGTCAGCAAGACCATGAATGAAAAGAACAGGCACATTGCTGCCCTTGAGAGCATCGATTCCGCTTACCTGGGCATCATCGATACCGTAAATTAGCTTAAATCCGAGATCGGCACATGTTCCGAAAGGATATAGATACATATCGTTATACATATCGTGAACCATGAATTTCAGGCTCTCAAAACCGCAGTCTGCAACAACAAAATCTACCTTATCGGTGTAACGCAGAGCATTCAGAGTTGTTGAAGCACCCATAGATTCGCCGTGAAGGCCCAAAATCTCAACGTCTCCATAACGGGCAACAGTGTCTTCAATCAGGTAATTAAGGTCCTGGGCCTCATATCCGCCCATTGAGCAGATTGCCTTCTCATTGGCACCGTGATCGCGGAGGTCATAGATAATGCAGGTAAATCCGAGATCGATAAAAGCATCACAATACTTAGATGCAGCATACATATTGGACTTATGTCCGTGGGAATAGATCAGATATTTGCCGGTTCCTACAGTTTCAGGCGTTGAGATCTTTGCGCAGTGCAGTTCATAGCCATCCAGACCTGAAACAATATAATCTTCCTTATCATATGAATCAAAATTGCCGTAAACGTTGGCTTCCTTCATTTCAGTTATAACATCTTCATATGACACTCTTTTAGGATGTGTAATAGACGTTGATGTACCGATTGCTGCACCCAAAAGGTTCAAAACAATGAACACTGCGAGAGAAATGAGGACAATTTTCAGAACTTTTTTCTTAGAAACCTTCTTCTTAGCTGACATAAAGATCACCCCTGAAATTTAATCGCGAACATTATAACAAAGTTTAAAAACATTAACTGAAAATCATTACGACAAATAGTCAAAGGAAATTTATATAAAAATCAATTCTTGCTCCAAAATTGACCCAAAATGCCAAAATATTTCAACACCAATGCAGGTGCAATGTATTATAATTACCATGTTAAATTTAAAAGAAAGAGGTTACCGATTATGGCAAACATTGATTTGACAAAGTATGGCATTACAGGCTCTACAGAGATCATCTACAATCCTTCATATGAGAAGCTCTTTGAAGATGAGATGGATCCTTCCCTCACAGGTTATGACAAGGGTCAGTTGACAGAGCTTGGTGCAGTTAACGTTATGACAGGTATCTATACCGGTCGTTCCCCTAAAGATAAGTTCATCGTTATGGACGACACATCCAAGGACACAGTTTGGTGGACAACAGATGAGTACAAGAACGACAACCACCCTGCTTCACAGGCTACATGGGAAGCATGCAAGAAGCTCGCTATCGAAGAGCTCTCTAACAAGAAGCTTTACGTTGTTGACTGCTTCTGCGGCGCTAACAAGGACACACGTCTTGCAGTTAGATTTATCGTAGAGGTTGCTTGGCAGGCTCACTTCATCAAGAACATGTTCATCGTTCCTACAGCTGAGGAAGAGGCTAACTTCGAGCCTAACTTCGTTGTTTACAACGCTTCAAAGGCAAAGGTTGAGAACTATGCAGAGCTCGGCCTCAATTCTGAGACAGCAGTTCTCTTCAACGTTACTACTAAGGAGCAGGTTATCCTCAACACTTGGTACGGCGGTGAGATGAAGAAGGGTCTGTTCTCAATGCAGAACTACTTCCTCCCTCTCCAGGGCATCGCTTCAATGCACTGCTCTGCTAACACAGACATGGAAGGTAAACACACAGCAATCTTCTTCGGTCTTTCCGGTACAGGTAAGACAACACTTTCAACAGATCCTAAGAGACTCCTCATCGGTGATGACGAGCACGGTTGGGATGATGAAGGCGTATTCAACCTCGAGGGCGGCTGCTATGCTAAGGTTATCAACCTCTCTAAGGAGAACGAGCCTGACATCTACAACGCAATCAAGAGAAATGCTCTTCTTGAGAACGTTACAGTAGACGCTGACGGCAAGATCGACTTCGCTGATAAGTCCGTTACAGAGAATACACGTGTTTCTTACCCGATCGACCACATTGAGAAGATCGCTAAGAACGTTAACAAGATCTCTTCCGGTCCGGCTGCAGAGAACGTAATCTTCCTTTCTGCTGACGCTTTCGGCGTACTCCCTCCTGTTTCCATCCTCACACCTGAGCAGACTAAGTACTACTTCCTCTCAGGCTTCACAGCTAAGCTTGCTGGTACAGAGCGTGGTATCACAGAGCCTACTCCTACTTTCTCTGCTTGCTTCGGTCAGGCATTCCTTGAGCTCCACCCTACAAAGTATGCTGAAGAGCTCGTAAAGAAGATGGAGAAGTCCGGCGCTAAGGCTTACCTCGTTAACACAGGTTGGAACGGCACAGGCAAGAGAATCTCTATCCCTGATACACGTGGAATCATTGATGCTATCCTCAGCGGCGACATCAAGAAGGCTCCTACAAAGAAGATTCCTTACTTCGATTTCGAAGTACCTACAGAACTTCCCGGTGTTTCTACAGAAATCCTCGATCCTCGCGACACATATGCTGATGCAGCTGAGTGGGATGCAAAGGCTCAGGATCTCGCTGGCAGATTCATCAAGAACTTCAAGAAGTATGAGACAAACGAAGCTGGTAAGGCTCTCGTTGCAGCTGGTCCTAAGCTCTAATACTTCCTGTTTAATCACTAAACAATACAGAGGCTGTCTCGTAAGAGGCAGCCTTTTTGTTTGCCCTTTCGAGAGGTCAAATCAACTTCACAAAAATTAAAGTAATAATCTGTGACAAACACGTAATTCCTTTTTTATATTTTTTCAATAACTAAGTGGTATATTTAAATTACAAAATTATTTTATTATTGGATGGATTATGAAAAAGACAACTGATATCAGGGTCATCAGAACCCAGGCTCAATTATTGGAGGCTCTTAATGAGCTCATTAAGACAAAGCCTTTATCCTGTATTTCAATTACTGAGCTGTGTTCCAAGGCTGGTGTTAACCGCAACACCTTCTACTATCACTACAATAACATCTACGATCTTATAGAAGATAATAAAAATACCCTGGTAAGTGAACTTAATGAAATTCTTGAGGGTAAAAAGACCAGCAGCAAGACAACCGTTACAAACATTTGCAGGACTATCAAGCGTCATCCAAATCTTATGAGTATACTCATTTCACCTAATTGTGAATTGGAATATTTCAATGACATTTTTGGTATCGCTTCAGAAAAGGCAAGGATTCTGGAAGATAAGCAGAAAGATTGCAGTGATTCCAGAACACATCTTATATGCTGCTACTGCAATGCCGGTTGTAATGCCGTTCTCTGCGAATGGATACTTAACGGAATGCAGGAATCACCCGAAGAGATTGCTGACATAATATCGGATTCATCCAGGTTAGGACCGATAAAACTCCTGTTCCCTAACGGTTAAAAAATAAAAGATGTCTCATGAATGAGGCATCTTTTTTGATTTGGAATTACTAAAGACATCCTATCGAAAGTCAATCATCGTTCTTAGCTACGTTCCAGAACATCAGTACCAGAACCAGAATTGCTGAGAATATCAACATGAAGAATCCAGGTCCCTCACCGATCTTATAATCCAGGCCGGTATTTACACCAAGAGTCTGGGCAAATTTTGAAGTAATGTTAACGATATAGGATGCACTCTCCTTATTAATTGCAGCATTGATGCTGGCATAAACGCAGCAGCCGACATTGATGAGCGAGCAGATAAGATATCCTTTTTTAAGTCCGACAACGAGGAATCCGATATTTAAAATTGCAGTAGCAATAATAGCGATTCCGTAAAATGACGGCATGACCGATGCGCCCTGTACACTCTCGCCGTTGAGTTCAAGCGTATAAAGCGGTACAAATACCGATACGCCTGATAAAATACAGGCAAGAATCAAAAAGATCTTCCTTAAGTTCATAGTTTAATCCTCCCTTTTTCCATAAAAAGATCAACTAGATAAGAATATCATTAATATTTGACAAAAGAAATATTCCCTTTGAATAAATAGAGGCTGTCCAAAATGAACAGCCTCATACTAAATAACTAAATCAAATAAATTAAGCAGTTACGATCTTGTTTGCGTTCTCGAGACCATGTCTCTCAACCGCCTGTTCCCTCATCTTGTATTTGAGGATCTTACCTGCTGCATTCATCGGGAAACCGTCAACGAAGTCAACGTATCTGGGAATCTTATGCTTTGCCATGTGAGTCTTAACATATTCCTTGATTTCTTCTTCTGATGACTCTTCACCGGGCTTCAATACAACAGCAGCAAGGATCTCTTCTCCGTAGTCAGCATCCGGAACACCGATAACCTGAACGTCCTGGATCTTAGGATGTGTGTAGAGGAAGTCTTCGATTTCCTTAGGATAGATGTTCTCACCGCCACGGATGATCATATCCTTGATACGGCCTGTGATCTTGTAGTAACCGTCTTCAGGTCTCTTGAGAGCGAGGTCACCTGAGTGGAGCCAGCCATCTTCATCGATAGCAGCGGCTGTTGCCTCAGGCATCTTGTAGTAACCCTTCATGATGTTGTAACCACGTGCGCAGAACTCACCAGGTACACCATCAGGCAACTCCTCACCTGTTTCAGGATCAACGATCTTGGTCTCAACGCCGAAGATAGAAGGTCCTACTGTATTAACTCTCTGCTCAATTGTATCAGTTGTCTTACTCATTGTTGTTGCAGGAGAAGCCTCTGTCTGACCGTATGTGATAACGATCTCAGGCATGTGCATCTTCTCGATAACTTCTTCCATTGTCTTGATCGGGCAAGGTGAACCTGCCATGATACCTGTTCTCATATGTGAGAAGTCAGTTGAAGCGAAGTTCTCATGTCCGAGCATAGCGATGAACATTGTAGGTACGCCGTGGAAGCATGTGATCTTCTCCTGGTTGATGCAGTGTAAGCCCTTTCGAGGTGAGAAAGCAGTGATCGGTGACATTGTAACTGCGTGAGTTACGGATGCTGTCATTGCGAGAACCATGCCGAAGCAATGGAACATAGGAACCTGTATCATCATACGATCGAAAGAAGACAGATCCATGCAATCACCGATTGCCTTACCGTTATTAACTACGTTGTAGTGTGTGAGCATAACGCCCTTAGGGAATCCGGTTGTACCGGATGTGTACTGCATATTGCAGACATCGTGTTTGTCGATCGTTCTTCTGATCTTCTCGACATCAGCAACGCTGACCTTCTCAGCCAATACCGGCATATCATCCCAGTGGAAGCATCCCGGAACATGTGATTCACATGTAATAACGTTCTTCAATACAGGGAGTCTGGATGACTCGAGCTTACCGGGTTCGGAATCCTTCAATTCAGGGCAGATCTCATTGATTATCTGGATATAATCAGAATCCTTGTACTTATCTATCATGACCAACGTGCATGTATCAGACTGTCTGAGCAAATACTCGATCTCGTGGATCTTATAAGCTGTGTTTACAGTAACGAGTACGCATCCGATCTTTGTTGCTGCCCAGAATGTGAGATACCACTGGGGAACGTTTGTAGCCCAGATTGCGATATGGTCACCCTTCTTACATCCCATAGCGAGGAATGCGCGAGCGAGGTTATCAACATCATCTCTGAATTCAGGATATGTACGTGTATAGTCCAATTCTGTATAACGGAAAGCATACTGGTTCGGGAACAATTCGCAGATCTTATCCAATACATCCGGGAATGTGAGATCGATCAGTGTTTCCTTCGGCCAGGGATAGTAACCTGTTCCTCTTGTGTCTGTCTGGAGCTCGAACTTCTTCTGGGGACGGTAAGATTCCATGTAGTTAGCGAACTGAGGAATAACGATACCGGCAGAATCGAGATCTTTGGACCATCTGTAAACCCACTCGAGAGATACATAGCCAAGGTAATCAATGGACTGCAATGCATCGAACATCTCCTTGAGAGGCATATCACCAGTACCCATGAGCTTGTAGGATACTTTGCCGTCGACCATTACGGAGTCTTTTACGTGAACGTGCTTAATATATTCACCGAGGTTATTAACTGTCTCAGTAGGTGTCTCGCCCATGAAACGGTAAGGATGGTGCATATCCCAGAGGGCAGCAGCCTTACGTGATCCGATGGCATCGAGAACCTTCTTCAAACGCTTTGTATCAGCATAAACACCGTTTGTCTCCAAAAGGAGTGTTACGTTCATCTCTTCAGCATAAGGAACGAGTTCCTTCATGATAGAGATAACGACTTCATCGTCGATTTCCTTCTCAGGAGCGGGATTTCTGTCACCCAGGACACGGATGTAAGATGTGCCGAGCTTGCTGGCGAGATCGATATACGCACGGATCTCGGCAATCGCCTTATCCTTGGTAGCCAGATCATTAACAGGCTCACCGGATGAGAGACAAGGAATAGTAAGCTTCAATTCCTTGAGCTTTGCTACTGTCTTAGGAAGATTTGCCTCAGTAAACGGCGGTGCCTTAACAGAGAAGATATCCTGGCCGAGGCCTCTGATCTCAATTCCGTTGAAATTGAAGTCCTTTGCCATTGAGTAAATGTCCTGCCATGAGAAATCAGGGCATGCGAGCGTTGAAAAACAAGTTAACATAGTAATTCCCTCTTTATTTATTACGTAACCCAGAGATTATATAGGTTTAGTGGATTTTTGTAAAATTCACGCGTGATTTTTGGCCCTACGCGAGCAAGCCGACAATCTAATATGGCTGCTTAGCAGCCTAGCGTAAGTCGGAGGGTAAGAAGGACAGCAGAAGAAACGCCTAAAATGACGCTGCTATTCTTAAGAGCTAAAATGTTCTTCTCTGTCTTCATTAATAAACAACCTTATAAACAAATACGCGTTTAAGAGAACGCAATAACGTAATTATAAATATTTTGTCCGCCTATGCAAGAGGAAATTTCAGCATCCGGGCAAATGTCCTTAATTTGTGACATTACGCTATCAGCAACGGCTTTATCTTCTTCCTTACCGGCGAAAACCTTAACCGCCTTATAATCAGCACATCCGGGAACCGTCGGAACGAACTTAACAAGGCATGTCTTCAGATCAGAATCAGCGCAAGTAATGATGTCATCGTCCAAAACTCCGATAAAATCACCAGAAGTTACGCTCACACCATTATAAACACCTGTTTTATCAGCCTTAGCGATAAGTCCTGTATGAACGCCATTCAAAGAATCATTCATTGCCTTCTCATTGTCAGCAACGGATAAAACAGCCTTATAAGCGCTCATTGCGAGGAATCCTTCAGCCATAGACTTTGTAGGAACGATATGGATAACAGCTTCTTTATATACTTCCCTAACCTTCTCGGCAGTCATGATTATGTTCTTATTATTGGGCAGCAGGATAATATCTTTCGCGCCGGCAGCTTTGCATGACTCGACCAGAACCTGGAGTGACAGGTTATCTGACTGGCCGCCTCTTGCTACCTGAGCTGCACCGAGATCCTTAAAAAGGTTCTCAAATCCGTCACCGTCAGCAACTGCAACAACAGCAACTTCTTTTTTAGCAGCGATCAAGGTCTCATGGTGCTGGATTGTCATGTTCTCGATCTTGAGCTTAACAAACTCACCGAACTTATGGTAATAAGCCATAACAGACTCAGGCATCAGAGTGTGGATATGGATCTTAACCTGATTACCGTCTCTTACGAGTACAAGAGAATTACCAAAATCTCTCATATCAGATCTGACGAGTTCTTCGTTAAATCCCTTAGCCTTCTCATCTTCCATCTGGATGATCATCTCTGTGCAGTAACCGAATTCAGCGAGGCCCTCACCGCCCATGCCAACAGCAGCAGTAGTTCCTGTAACTTTTGCAACAGATGCGAAAGAAGACAGATCAACGCTGAATGACTCATCAAGAGACTCGAGCATACCGGTAACGAGGCATACGAATCCCATCGCGCCACTGTCTAAAACATCATATTCCTTGAGGATAGGAAGGAGTTCAGGTGTCTGCTTCAATGCTTCAGCAGCACCATCAACTACATCCTTCATGAACTGCTCGATAGTTGTATCTTCATCGAGATTCTCTTCGGCATTTTCCTGAGCCTTACGGCATACAGTAAGGAAAGTACCTTCGACAGGCTCAGCTACAGCGTTATAGGCACTCTCGGTACCAGCGAGGAATGCCGCATACAATGAACCTGCATCGAGCTCATCATAATCCTTAAATGCCTTAAGGAATCCCTTGAGCCACTGCGAAAGGATAACACCTGAATTACCCTGTGAATTCATGAGGGCACCGGTATAGAGTTTATCAAAATCAGCAGACTCCAGATCCCTGTCACCGATTTCCATCAATGCCCAAAGAACACCACTCATGGTCTTATCCATGTTTGTTCCCGTATCACCATCCGGAATCGGGAAAACGTTCATGTCATTTAATGTCTGCTTGTTATCAAGGATCTTCTTGGCACCGCCAATAAGCATCTTCTTAAGAACTGATAACTCCATTTCTATACCCTTCTTCTTCCTAATATCGAACTGCTGGTTCGATTTGTAAACTTATACTTTTTTCAATGTTCCAAAATTTCCTATAATCGTACTACCAGTTCGAAATTAGGGAATTTCAGATACTGCTCAAAGCCCGTTAACAAACTCTGTTACAGCCTTATCGTATCCTTCGAGGTTTCTGATCCTTAAGTGAGAATGTGCTCCCTCGTCGAACCAGACCATCTGCTTTCTCTTTGAACCGGAAGCATCATTGATCTTATCGAAATAGATAGGAAGTGATGAAACGTCCTGTCTGCCGCAGATCATGAGCTGCGGAACTTCGACTTTACGGATAGCCTCAATAGGTGTGTTCTTGAAGATGTCGATACCAGCGTACTTCTTAAACAGCAATCCCATCTGCAGGCATACCGGGAAAGTAGGCTTTCCAAGGTTCTTTGTCCTCTGCTTCAATACGTTATAGAAAGAAATGAACGGTCCTTCCAAAACAATTGCATCAACAAGAGGATTGTGCTCGGAAGCTACATAGATAGCTGCAACAGAACCGATGCAGATACCGTGGATTACGAAGTGATCGATACCGAACTGTTCATGAACAACATTGAGCCATGAAGCAACGTCTTTTCCTTCGAGCATTCCCGCTCCGGTATACTTACCTTCGCTCAAACCTGCAGCTCTGGGGTCAACAACGATAATGTTGTAATTATTTTTCTGATAGAGATCCGCAAAGTAATAGCAATACTTACATGTTTCAGCTCTACCTGCCATGATGAGGCATGCCTTATCGTGACCAAAGTCGAAATATTCCCCCTTCATCTTGAGACCGTCAAAACTCGTCATCTCAATTTCCTTCATGTATGAAGCGTTCTCTTCGCCCCATTTCATTCCGGCATTGAACATAACTGTATGCTCGGCATTCTCAGGTGCACTGTTACCGCGTGCCCACTTCTCTTTGGAATCGCGGATAAACATATTGGCATATTGCTTCTTGGCGATCTTCATGCAGAAAACCCACATGAAGATAAAACCGCCAATCAGCATTACTGCCAGGAATATTATTACTATTGGAACAATAATATTAACAGGACTCATTATTTAGCCAGGATACCTTCCAGGATCTTTGTCTCTTCTACGAGTCCTTCAGAGATCTCCTTACCCATATAGAATGTTACGAGCATTCCGGGACCGATTGATGAACCGTTAGCCATATTAACTGTTGTTGTAATGATCTCTGCCTTAGGGAAAGCTTCAGCAACGATCTTCTGGAGTTCGAGCCACTGGGGCTTACGATATGTGTGAGATACGAAGATTCTGTCTGCATCAGGATCGATAGTAGCCTTCATGTAATCGATCATTGCAGCGTAGAGCTTGTTATAACCCTTAACCTTTGTGATAATCTGGTTCTCACCGTTACGGTTGAACTCAGCGATAGGCTTGATGTTGATAAGGCTTCCCATGAATGCCTTAACGTTAGAGCAACGGCCCATCTTTGCAAGGAACTTGAGGTCATCAACTGTACCTGTCTGGTGGCATCTGTGCTTGTTGTTCTCAACCCACTCAGCAACTTCTTCAATAGACTTACCTGCCTTCTTCATCTCACCTGCGATAGAAACGAGGAGACCGATACCTGCTGAATAACGGAGAGAGTCAACGATGATGATCTTTCTCTCAGGATACTTTTCCTTGAGATTCTCAGCAGCCTTACGGCATGTATCATAAGTGTTGGAAAGTGCGTGTGACAAAGAGATATTAAGGATATCCTTGCCCTGCTCGAGATACTTCTCAAAGAAAGCTTCCTGAACCTCGAGACCCTTGATACCTGTAGAATACATAGCATCCTTGGACATGCTTGTATAGAAATCCTGAGGTGTGATCTCTTCCCAGTCGAGTGTAGAGTCATGAGTTGTTCCGTCAGGCCAGTTGATATTACCCGGAAGGTAATCATCAACACCAAATCTTTCTCTCAATTCCTTGTTAAGGTCTGTTGAGCTGTCAGTAAGAAGCACATAATCAGCCATTTTTCTTTCCTCCATATATTTTCTTAATTAAAAGACATATTCATAAAAAAACACACCGACAATCAAGGATTAGTTCCCTGATGCCTTTGCGTTTCTGGCCTCTTCTATCTCCGCACTTATCTTGGCAAGGTTTTCCTTCATTTCCTTCCTTACCTTTTTGATGTAACGGTTCATCTTAGGCTTAGTCTCGTTGATCGCCTGACGCTTAAGCGCATAAAGGCTTTCGCGCATCATTTCATTAGCGATTTCGTAAGACTCATTATCGGTTACAAGACCTGCTTTGTCAAATTCCAGAGGGTCTCCGACAACAAATCTCGTAGGCTTAAATAATTTATAAGAAGTATGGATATAAACGGGCACTACAGGTCTGTGTGTGTAGAGCGAGAGCATCGCAGGACCCTTCTGGAATTCGATGAGGTCGTCATCGTAATTCATGTGTCCTTCAGGGAAAATGATGATCGGTTCGTGATTCTTAAGTCCGTCCATCATTGTCTTTAATGCATTCCAGTCAAAACCTGTTCTGTCGAGCAATATGCATCCCATCTTACGCTCGAAATAACTCCATGACTTATTTACTTCAGCAACGTCCTTTGCTGCTAAGCTTCTGCAGTAAACTCTGCGGAAAACAAAGTAGAGCAACGCAGAGTCGATCCACCACGAGTGATTAGCGACAATGATCATTCCCTTATCCATGTATCTCGTACCACGTGCCAGATCGCCGCCATAAGTGATCTTTGTTCTCATGAGGCATTTAATACCAGGGAGAGCCGTATACTTCATGAAGTTATAGAGGAACGAAGCGTACTTAGGTCTCTTGAGTTTCTTGCCGTCAGCGATCATGAAGTTTCGAAGATAGAACTGTCTGTATTCTTCTGTTCTGTCCTGCAGGTCCGATGTAAATGCTTTCGCTCTGTCCTGAAGATTATCCAGGTCATCACGTGTCATGTAAGTATCAGGATACATATAGCTGCCGACAAACATCAGATCACGTTTACCGGGACCGATTCTGCCGTTGTGAAAAACTGGAACGATCGGAACACCTGAACTCAACGAAATCAACGCAGCAGCCTGCTTATATTCCATGAGTTTACCTTCGGTCTCAATGTGGCCTTCAGGGAAGATCAGGATAGAATGTCCTTTGTTGATCTGCTCAACAGCCTTGTTTACGGCATCCATATTACCTGTTACTTCATCGACCTTAATGACGCCCATCGCCTTAAGAAGGAATGTCAGGAAAGGATTCCACGCATAGAACTTCGCACCGACGAGCACATACATTCTTCTGCCCGGAAACGCCAGCAGAGCTTCGATATAATCCAAAAAGCTCGTGTGATTCATTGAGACAATAACAGGTCCCTTGTACTTTTCTTTCTTATCCTTGCGAAGATAGATCTTCTTTATCGGGAAGATGATCAACGCAGGAATTATGCTATTTAATATAAGAAGCCATCTGATCAAAAACATTATTCTTTAGACTCCTTATTCTGTTCTATTACATAGTCGGCAATAGCCATAGGTGTGATGAGCGGGGTCTCCGTCATGTTGATCGGCTTGCCTGTCTTTTCTGAAACCTTCGAAAGCAATTCAACATACTGCATTGAGTCGCCCCCAAGAGAAATGAAATTCGAAGTCTCAGTAATCTCATTTCTGTCTTTATCAAGAACCTCTGCATATACATCACAGATCTTACCGATGAGTTCAGTATACTCAGCAGTTCTCGTACGGGTTACTTCCTCATCCGTAGGTCTTACGCATTCAGTAGCAAAGAGCTCCTGCTTCTCCAATTTAGCTGAGAGGAGCTTTCTGTCGATACCTTTAAAATTCTCAGGCATGCTGCCAATGAGATTTAATACCTTAACAGGTCTCTCAGACATCGTAAGTGTATCGATTGATGCAAATACGCCCCTGAGCGAAGATGCTTTCTCATATGCACCCATTGAACCGTCATCAGCAAGAACCAGTACCATCTGCTTCTCTTCAGAACCCGGGAGCTTACAGTTGATCATTGCTTCCTGTGTAAACGCACCCTTGTCGATTCTGGATTCGATTTCTTCAGGAGAAATGTTTTCGCCGTTGGGTCCGATGATAACGTCATCCAAACGTCCGATGATATGGAGTCTTCCCGTCTCATCGATTGATACGAGATCGTTTGTGGGATAGTAATCTTTATCAAACTCAGTGAACTTACCGTCAACATAGATACCGTTCATTGAGTGCTCCTTAGGAATAAGGAGTTCGCCCTCTTCACTTAACTTGTACTTAACGTTACTGAAGATCTTACCTGTGCTCGTGCCGCATCTGAACTGAGCCTTTCTGGAGAGCTCAACGCAGATAACTCCGCACTCAGTAAGACCATATCCGGCATAGATCGAATAGCCTAAACCGTTCAATACTTCGAGTGTTCTGGGTGAGATAAAACCGCCGCCTGATATAAGGAATGTAGGTTTCTCGCCCATCACCTGACGTCTTACCTTCTTGAAGATTATCTTTCTTACGATGATTGGTCCAAGAAGCGGAAGTGCATTCTGGAGTTTATTTGAGAACTTGATAGCCTTATTAAACTTCTCTGTCTGGCCCTGCTTTTCGACCTCGCGCTCAAGAGATGCAACAGTCTTATTCCATACAAGAGGAATTGCAAAGAAATGAGTAACGCCCAAACGCTTACAAACGAACTGAATACTCTGGGCATCGTATTTTGGAAGGAATACAAATGCTCTTCCAAAGAACATGAACCACATCAGTGTCGCGATAAGACCAAAGATGTGATAGAACGGCAGGAACGCAAGATTATGGATATCGAGCTTTGCATTGTACTGGATGGATTGATTGGATCTTACGATATCTTCACTCATCTCAACCTGAAGGCAGATTGTCTTACCGCTGTGTGAGATGATCTTCGGCTTTGAAGTAGATCCGCTCGTTATGAGAATTATCTCATCTGCCCAGCTCATTATGGACTTATCAAACTTAATACCCTTACCTGTTTCGATAATTTCTTTTACAGTAACTGCCTTATCTACTCTGGCATCTTCTGAGATTACAAACGCAGGATCCATATCCTTAATGATATCGTTCGTAATTGAAATATTATGTCTGGTGTTGAGCAGAATAGGCTTAAAACCAGCCTGCAGGAGCCCCCAGAATATGGCAACCCAGTCAGCAGAGTTCTCAAGGAACATACCGACGAACTTACTGTCACTTCCTGTTTTCTCTGCATATGTATAACAAGCCTTGGAGAAGACATCCACCCTCTCATAGAGCTCATAGTAAGACATAGTGCAGATCTTACCGTTCTCGAGCCACTCACCAAATGTCTCACTGGAGAAACGGTCCTTGATTATCGTATATATCGACTCAAAAGTCTGAGGCGCATCTCTGAGCGCTGCTATGTTTTCCGTTACAATGCTGGAAACCATTATCCCTTAATTTCCCCATACCTTTCTTACTTGTTCGCACATTTCCAAAACAGATGCCTGTGCCTGAGGCAGAATTCCGAAATAATCCAGAAAAGCGTGCGATACGCCTCTGTATCTGATGTGCTTGTTGGGAATGCCGGCCTTATCCAAAAGTCTTGAATAGTATTCAGCCTGGATCCTCAATCCGTCGTACTCTGCGGCAAAGATACCCGTATACGGCATATTTGACAGGTCAGCATAAATAGGACTTACATCAGGGCTGCGCTTGATCTCGTCATAGCGGTTGCCTGCATAAGCATAAAGTATCGCAGCCATGAGATCGTTATTACCCTGTCCATCCGCACGGCCGAGCTGGAGTCTGGAATTAATGAGTTCCTTCTGCTCATCAGCGACATCGTACATAGCGAGGTCCCACTTATAGAGGCTATCTCGTGAATAGAGGTCAACACAAGGATAGAACAAACCTGCATAAGAGATCTTTGCATCAGACTTGTTATCAAGGATTGCAGCGAGAACGAGGTTAGCGCCTGCGCTGTCGCCGAACAAACCGATCTTTGTGTTATCGACCTTATGTGCATCAGCATTATTGCAGAGTTCAGCGATAACTGCACAGATATCTTCAATAGCTGCAGGATATAGATTCTCAGGTGCGAGGCTGTACTCAACATTAAATACTCTGCATCCGAGATTCTCTGCAACATATCTGCAGGGCTCTTTATAAAACTCAGCCTTAGATGCGATAAAAGAACCACCGTGAATGTAGATCATAACAGGCAGTGTTTCAGCATCCTTATCAGCAGAAACATAAGAGAACACCTTAACGTTTCTTCCGTTTGAATCAATCTCGAAAGAACTATCCTTGATCTCTTTAGTGCAGCAATCAAGACTGTAAGTCTTTGTTGTCATTCTCATGCCTTCAACAGAGAACTTCATAGGAACTGACTTCTGGAATGCATAGATCGCACTTCTTATAAAGAACTCGCGGCAGTCCATGACACCCGTCTTATCGGTATCAGGAATATCCTTAACAGTAATATCCTGCTCACCGGTATTAACAACTTCGCCTGATTCAAAAATCTTCTGGACTAAACCAAAATCACACTTATCCATAGACCCTTATACCTTTCCCAAAATACCAGAACGTCCGAAGACGTAGCTTAACAAAAATACCAATACGAGCGAACACAAACCGCCCAGGAACATATTCCAGCCCTGATAATAGAACAGGAGCATCAGGAGTGTAGCGAGGCAGTATTTGATCGAACATGTAATGTAGTAGATGACACTGATCTTCTGTCTGTGTCTGATACCGGCCGAGAATACATTGAGTACTGCATGCATTGCAGTAGACCATACAAAGATTCCGATGAGCCAGTAGAAGAAATGCGGAATATCAAACCATACGAGTAAAGCAATAACCAATGTATAGAGCGAATACAAGAGTGCCGAGATAAGGCCATATGCCCATAACGATCTCTGGATCCTGACAGTATCTCTTACAGGCTTAAAATGGGTATTCTTGTTGTTATTCTCATAAATGGTCATGATGTCAATGCCGGTGATCTTCATACCCTCTTTGTGGGCAGTAGCAAGGACATTGAGCTCATACTCATACTTATTTCCGGGAATATCCTGGAGCCACATACAAAGTCTTGTGGGGAATCCGCGGAGTCCTGACTGGTTATCTCTCAAATATACGCCGGTAACGATCGTATAAACGATCTTCGACATGTCATTACCGATTCTGGACTTGATCGGAATCTTCTCAGACAGGTCTCTCATTCCGAGAACAATACCGTCTGTCTTCCTGGTAAGTTTAGCAACACGCTCTATATCTTCAATTGCATGCTGACCGTCAGAGTCAGCCGTAACAATATAATCGACCTCATCAGCGAGATTGTTTCCGATATACTCAAATCCGCGCTTTAACGCAAAACCCTTACCCTTGTTAATCTTATAGCCGATAACATCTGCGTAAACTGCTGCTCTTTTGAAAAATTCGTCACAACGTTCGAGACTGCCGTCATTAACGGCAACGACTTTAAATCCACGCTTATGAAGTTCTTCTACCAGTCGGAGGAACTTCACATCTGGATTATAAACAGGCAAAAGCACCGCAGTCTTCATCTAACGAACTTAAAACACCTTTCCCTTAAAACCAGCGAGCACAATTTACCAGTTTAAGTCAATCAAGATATTTTACTATAAATAAATAATAAAATAACCCCCAAATCCAAATTGGGGTAAAATCTTACTTCACAGGCCCCCAAAAGTGCGTCAAAACATGTGTTGCCTGACGCACTTTTTAACTCATCTATCCTGTCTAACACTCGAAAGTGCGTCAAAACAT
>FNPA01000024.1 GCA_900107185.1 Ruminococcaceae bacterium YAD3003
ACCTGCTGGAAAACGAATCCGCAGTTGCTTCTTCTGAAGACTGCGAGCTGGTCTGTATTCATCTTTGTGATCTCAGTACCATCGAAAGAAACGCTTCCCAGTGTGGGCTTATCCATTCCGGATAATGAGTAGAGTAAAGTTGACTTACCTGCGCCTGATGCGCCCATGATGATCGTGAAGTCACCTTCATATATTTCAAGATCTACATTTCTTAATACGTGCTGCTGTACTCCGCCATTGGAGAATGTCTTGCAAAGTTTCTTGGTTTCAATAATGTTTTTCATGTCTTGCGACCTCCTTATAGCACAAAGGATATTCTTTTAACCCTTAAATGCCTTTAAGGAACCCTTAAATTGTTCTTAAATCGTTTTCATCTACAATTCCAAAACCTGAGAAGCATTAAATAATTCTCAGATATACAGCAACTTCAAAACCTTTTTCAAGATTTCTTAAAGTCAATTTGCCGTCCATTTTCTCCATGAAGTAATTGGTAAGATAAAGGCCCAGACCCGCACCGTCTTTGTCACTGGAATTGCTGCCTCTCTTATACTTTTCCTTGAGCAGAGGGACCTCTTCATCCTTAACACCGGGGCCTTCATCAGAGATACGGATTATCAGGTATTCTTCAACAATCTCAGGATCAACTCTAATATCTGTATCAGCATATTTATAAGAGTTCATGAAGATGTTATCAAACACCTGCTGGAGTCTTAACTTATCCATATAAACAGTGCAGCCAGGTATGTTAAAACTGCCTGCTCTGTTAAGATAATCCGAATTCTTAATGAGCGATAATATGTCTCCCGATTCGTAGTTTCCCGGATTAACCGCGATCTCTGTTACATCGCCGACACTGGAATTAAACAGGTTATCAACGAGCGATTTGATCTGGTCAGTCTTAACATTGATTACGTTAAACATTTCCTTGGTGCGCTCTTCTTTTGTAACCTCAAAACCTATCTCGGAAGTTGACTTGATCGATGCAACAGGTGTCTTGATATCGTGCGATAATTTTGCGACCATTTCCTTCTTGTCATCGCTCGCTTTTTTCTCTGCCGCACGTGCTTTTTTCAGTTCTGTTCTCATGATATCAAATGCTTCCGTAAACTCTCCGAAAACATGTCCCTTATCCATTGTAAGCGGAAGATCGAGATTGCCTTCCGCAACTCTCGTAGCAAAAGAATTAAGTTTCTTAAACGGCTTTACAACCTTCAAGTCGATGTAGACATACCAGGCAGCAACAATAACTACCTGCAAAACTCCGACGACAACAAAAAGGATAACAATATCCTTCTTAACATCTTCTAACTGCCTATCCATGTTGTAGTCGAAAATGACCTTACCTACGACCTCTCCGTCAACCGTAAGATCAAGTATTAACCCACGTGTTTTAATTGCATCATTGATCGTCTCAGACAGGCCGTCACGAGTCTTATATACGAGATTTTCATCGTTATCTATAACGACATAATCGAGCTGTGTATTATATTTCGAAGTATCACCATAATTGAGGCTTATTGAATACATACATTCATTGACTTTGACAGGATCAGTCTTTATATCCTTGATCCTTGTTAACATGAAATAACACATCAAAGCTTCAGCAATGAATATCAGTATTAGCACAATGATGAACGGTGATTTTTTCATTTTATTTCTCAGGTGCTATGAACTTATAGCCTTCTTTCCAAACAGTCACAATATACTTCGGATCCTGGGCATCTCTTTCGATTGCTTCTCTTATCTTTCTGACATGAACATTAAGTGTTCCATCGGTCGTGAACTTATCGTTCCAGACGTTCTCGAAGATCTCGTTTTTGGTAACTAATCTGTTCTTGTTTTCGATGAGATAACTTAAGAGTTTCCATTCGATTGAAGTAATCTTTTTCTCTTTGCCATTTACAAAAACTGTCTTGTTAACTGAATCGGTTTTGAGGTATCCGTCATCGAAATCAGACTTAACAGTCTCGGCAGCATCATTACCTGCAAAACGCTTGAGGACAACCTTTACCTTAGCGAGTAAAACGCCCAGAGAATAAGGCTTCTCGATGTAATCGTCACCACCGATATTGAGCGCTATAATCTTGTCATCATCAGTGTTTCTGGCCGATATAAAAAGGATCGGAATACTCAGTGTCTCACGGATCTTTTTGCATAATTCGAATCCGCTTCCGTCTGACAGATTGATATCCAGAAGAACGAGTCTCGGCTCGTTTTCTTTTAAGAAAGTTTCCGCTTCTGCCTTGCTGTATACAGCCGCAGTCTTAACGTCAAACATATTGAAATATTCACACGTGTTATCTGCCAGTTCTTTCTCGTCATCAATAATCAGGCAATCGTATTTCATATAAACTCCTAAATCTCAATCTGTTCCATACCGCGTGAAGTGTCATGATAAATACGTATATCATGTTTTGAAGCACCAAAATCTTTCAGATCTATAGCAACAAAAGTCTTGCCGTCAGAACCTTTGAAGTAGTACGACATACCTGAAGGCATACCCGCATGATCAGGGAACAGCTTATCTACTTCATCGTTTGTCAGGAACTGGTTTGCAAACGCGCCGATTGAATCCATAAACTCAGCATCCGGGTCGTAATTCTTATGGACAAAATCAATTACGGTATAAGTATTTGATGTCTGCCCCGATTGATTTTCTGCATTATAGTAACCCAGGTATGCTGTCTGTTCAGCATAGAGAGTGTATTCAACAGGTCGCATTTCCTTTACATCATGATCAGACAAAATGTCATCGAAGCTCTTTGCTACATCGTATGCCGTATCAACTTCTACACGGTCAGAAAAATATATCCTGACTGATTCAGCTGAGTACTCAATAGAGCAATTGTAATCTTTCTCAAGAGACTTAATATCATTCTTTGCCTCAGACAATAAATAATCTGCGTATTCTTTCTCAAAATCTGAACTTATATTATTGGCATATCCGAAACTGCTGCCATCAATATTGAAATCGTACAGGCTCGAAGTAACCGTATATTCGATTCCTGTTTCCTTATCCTGCAAATACACTTTACGGTACTCATCGTGTCCAGATCCATTATGCTCTTCACGAAGGAATTTACAGGAGCCATAATGTTCTCTCGCATAATTAACCAAAGTACGTTTGCTCGAGATACTGCATGCGCACAGTATCGCAACGCTCGCGATAATCACGGTAACGACCGCAATTCTGCTAATTGTTCTTCTGCTGAAACTCCTCATTTTTACCCTCTTATTCCATAAGTAAAATTATCAAACCGATTTTACTTCAAAACGGAAAAATATGCTAATTAATAGAATCACAATGAGATAACGAATACCTTCTTGTATTCGTCGCCGAGCCTGTATCTGAGCATATCAGGCATCTGCACCAGTTTAAGCTTAAACCCGTGCATATCGCAGATTCTAGATGACAGAGGAAGGCCCAGGCCCGTCCCGGAATCAGATGCTCTGGATTCATCACCTGTAAAGAACGGCTCGAAAATATGATTCCTTAATTCCTCAGATATCTCATCGCCTGAATCAGCAACGAAAATACGTACATCTTCAGCCGTACTCTCTGATTCAGATCTGACTGATACCTTAATCTTTACACCTTCAGGGTTATGACGGATAGCGTTCGTTATAAGATTTGTAATTACTCTTGAGAACTGTTTGCCGTCAGCTTCAACATAAATAGCTCTCTCCGGAATATCGATATCAATCTCATCGCCTGCTGATTCAATATCAGTGTAACTGAATGCACAGCATGCACGTACGAGTTCGCAAATATCGATTCTTTCCTTCTTGATCTGGAAGCCTTCACTGTCGAGTTTGACGTAGTCCAAAAGCATTGCTACTACTTCATTCATACGCTCAGTCTTTGCCATTATCGCCTCATTGTATTCTTCCTTTTTATCGTCAGGAACAACACCGTCATTCAAAGCTTTGGCATAACCGTAAACAGTCGTCATGGGCGTCTTGAGGTCGTGAACAATATTGGAGATCATGAGATATCTGCGGCGCTCTTCATCGAGTCTTTCCTGCTCTTTCTCACGCTCTAATTCTCTGATCTTTTTCGCTACTGCAATGGAATACAAAATACCGCCTGTGACATATGGCGTGACAAGAATTACCGCAGCCAGTAAGAGCCATAGTACAAGGAAAATTACAGATTTAGGGTTTTCCTTGATGTCATTGATCATCCGGCTTACTTCATTTACATCATTAGTGGAATATCCGTAGTTTGCGAGGATCGTAGACAGCCATAACGTGATTGATGAGGGCGAGACCTTAAATATCGGCAGGATCTTATTTATGATCAATGCCACGATAATTACGAAAGAAATTAATATAAATCTTTCAACACTCTTGATGCTGAAGAGCATATCAAAATTAAGATTTTTAATGACGGCAGGCAGAATGAAACTGTTCGTCAGATAAACAACTATCAGTTCAACGACAGTTACTATTGCAAGGACAAGAAAAAACCTTGAGAGTATAAAGCTCCTAAGCTCTTTTTCACTGCTCATTTCCGTCCTCCAGATACCTGTTACTGTTACGCTTCGATTCTGTATCCTAAACCGCGGAGCGTCTTGATATAACGTGAAGGGTCTTCATCAAGTTTTGTTCTGAGTTTGCTGATCGCAACCATGATGTTGTTATCAGCTACGAAAAAATCATCACCCCATGCATACTCATAGATCTGCTGCTTGGTAAATACTTTTCCGGGATGCTTCATAAGAAGCTCCATGATCTTAAACTCTACGGATGTAAGCTCCAATGACTTACCACCCTTACTGAGAAGACACTTCTCAACATCCAATTCCAGATCACCTAAAGTGATCTTCTCTGATTTATCTTCGCCGCCACCAAGAGAATTGAATCTTCTCATAAGCGACTTAACTCTTGCAACAACTTCCAAAGGATTAAAAGGCTTGCAGATATAATCGTCTGCGCCTACATTAAGGCCTAAGATCCTCTCTGCATCTGCTGTTCTGGCAGAGATGATCATAACAGGAACATTGCTTACTTCGCGGATATCCTTAAGAACATGAATGCCGTCTTTACCGGGCATCATGACATCGAGTAAAACAACATCCGGTCTGAAACTCTCCATAGCGCCTGCAACTTTGTCACCGGAATCTACATCAGAAACAACGAAACCGTCATTTTCCAGATAGAGTCTTAACAGATTTCTTATCTCGTTCTCGTCGTCTGCGATTAAAACTTTGTAGCTCATAATCCTCTCCAATTTCAAAGTCGACCGGAGGAGACATATATCTCCTCCGGCGACCTTATTATAACCTATTCCTATTCCCCAAATATATCATCTATTCTTATTCCCGACGTTACTTAACATTGATACCGTACTTAAGTGATTCATAGAGTGCTGCTTCTGTTGAAGCCTTGTAAGGAGCTACGAAGAAGATCTCGAGCATTCCCCATGTGAGCAATGAGAGAATATCCCAGCCGATGAATGAGAGGTCAAGAACGAATGTCTTCCACTTGTTGCCCATCATGAGCTTCTTGCTCTCTGCCAATGCATCCTTGTAATTCATGTTAGGATCCTCGCTGATAATATAAGGAACCATTCTGTATTCATAAGCCTTGATGATTCCGGGAACGATGAAGAGCAGGCTCCAGAGCGAAATGAAGAGATTTCTCATGAATGCTGTCTTTACAACGTTCTTGTAGTGTGAATCGAATACATAAACAATGTTGCTGAGCTTAGCGGGTTCATCAAGATTCTTTCTGAAGAACTTTCTGCATCCGTATTCGAACGGTACCAACAGGAAATACTTAACTGCAAGTGCGATAGCCGTAATGATCAACGAGACGAAGAAGCTGATGATAATGATTGTTATAACTGCGATTCCCACATTCTCCGGGATACCATAAGTTGTTCCGTTATCGTCTGTGAAAGCGATTGAGTAGTCATCATTATCTGTATCAAAGTCAACATCAATTCCCAGACCGTTATCACCGTCATCCTGATCAGTAGTTGCAACATCACTGTGATTCATGCCACTGCTAAATGCGGGGAATGATCCGCCGAAGCTGTTGCTCATTGCTCCGACAATTGTCGAGAGAATCAGTGCTACGAGCACACACTTCCAAAAATTCTTAAAAAAGCTTCCCTTACCTTTTTGCTTTACGCTTTTCCTTGTCCACATATTTGCGACCTCTTTAAACTTTCCTTCTATTCCTATTATGCTTTCGAAATGAACCGGCCGGTCCTATCCCTTACGCTTGTTATTCTAAGCAACGAACCTTAACCTCAAAATCTCCAAACCTTAACGTAACATTAACTTAAGCAAAACAAGTCTTAACCGATTTTTGTTAAAAAACTCCTTTAATTTGCTACAATATTAGACGGAATACATGGGATCAGGAGGGGTAGACATGTCAGAGAATACTCAGATCATCAATGAAGTTACGATGTCCAATACGGACGTTAAGTGCCCTGGATGCGGTGCTACTGTTAAATACGATCCGACTACGCTTAAAATGCTTTGTCCTTTCTGCGGAACTTCCAGAGAGCTCCCGCAGCCTGAAGCCGGTGCAGTCATTGAAGAACTTGATTTCAACGCTGCCATCCAGCGTGCGAGTGTTAACTGGGGTACAGTTCGTAAACTTATTGTCTGCGCCAATTGCGGCGGTCAGTCAATTTACGATGCTTCACAGGTATCAGGATGCTGCCCTTTCTGCGGTTCAACGAGCGTTATGCCTGCTGCAGAAAATGAGCAGATCATGGCACCTGGAGCACTCATTCCTTTTACAATCGATTCAGACAAAGCTCACCGTTGCTTTGTCGATCACGTTTCCAAAAAGCGTGCCGTACCTAAGGCTGTTTTGAATGCAAAGCTCGACAACTTCATTGGACTTTATCTGCCGTTCTGGACATTCGATACAGACACAGTTTCTTCTTATATTGCTCAGATCGGCTACCGCCATACTGACAGTGACGGTGATACTTATTACACATATAAGAAATACAAGGGTGTAAACAACCAGTTCATTGATGACATGATCGTTTACGCTACTGATAAAGTCACTCATCCTCATATTGCAAAGGTTCAGAATTTCCATTTTGAAAAACTCGTTCCTTACGCTCCTGAGTATCTCGCAGGCTTTGTTGCTGAGCGTTATACTGTTGGTCTTAATGATGGTTGGGAACGCGCGAAAGTGCTTATAGCTAAGAAACTTAAAAACGATATCGGCCAACGCGAGAGACAGCTCCATAACGGCGATACAGTTAGAAATGTAGATCTCTCCACTAACTACTATAACGTTAAGTTCAAATACATTCTGGCACCGATGTATCTTGCGACATATACATATGGAAATAAGAGATATGCTGTTGCAATAAACGGACAGACAGGCGAAACATACTGCGATGCACCTTCCAACCTCTGGAAGATCATTCTGTTCATCATACTCGGTGTTCTGTCATTACTCATGCTTCGAGGATGCATTGTGGGTCTTATCGGAACATTATCAGGTCTATGATAATTTAACTGCCTAAGATAACAAATATCAGTAAATAAAGGAGTGTAACAATGTTACACTCCTTTTAAATTCAATAAAAAAGCACCAACCGTTAAGATTGGTGCTTTGGCTCCCCGAACAGGACTTGAACCTGTGACATTTCGGTTAACAGCCGAACGCTCTACCGACTGAGCTATCGAGGAATTTAATCCGGCAGCAATCTATCTTCCCGGGCCGTTGCCAGCCAAGTATTGTCGACGCCAGTGAGCTTAACTTCTGTGTTCGGAATGGGAACAGGTGTGACCTCACCGCAATAACCACCGGAATGGTTGAGAGTCTTATACCCTCAGGACTGCAAAGAAAACTAACTTCAAGAAGTTGAAGAAACGAATTTAGAAGAATCCTCTCAAGAAATGTATCTTGGAAAAAAGACTTGAAATTACATAACCTTGTGTGGTCAAGTCTTCGGTCATTAGTACCGGTAAGCTGAATGGCTCTCACCACTTACACGCCCGGCCTATCAACTGGTAGTCTTCCAGTGACCTTATCAAAAGAGGGAAATCTCATCTCGGGGTTGGTTTCACACTTAGATGC
>FNPA01000013.1 GCA_900107185.1 Ruminococcaceae bacterium YAD3003
TAGACAGGATGCATCTTAGAAATAGAATGCATCTTAAATCATTAATAATCGAAAATCAGGATGCATATCGAAATACTTATGCGACCTGATTAGATTATTTTTAAAGAATAGGATGCATGCGAGAATGCAAATGCATCCTAAAGAGATATTTTTTCGAGATTAAGATGCATATATAAAATCAAATGCATCCTCAATTACAAATTTTCGCTAAATAGGATGCATCAGATAGTCTGAGAAAATCCAGATTACTCTTCGTCTCTTATCGCATCCAACGCGTTATTGATAGCCTTGTCTTCGCGCTTATAAATCCACAGCATCGCGACCCACGTAAACGCGTATACGCAGATAAAAATGCCCATGACGATTGCATATCCGAAGAGGTTCGAATACCACTTAAACAGAAATCCCAAAAGTGATACCGCAATGAAGAGGACGCAGAAATGAATGGCGAGTTTAATCTTAAAACTCTTAACGTTCTCACCGCACAGGATGAGTGACGGCAAAGAGCAGAGAATGCCTGCAAAAATGACACTCAACGAGAAATACCATTCGGGTGAGTAATCCTCGCCGTTTAAGTGGTATATCAGCTGTGTGATTCCGACGCCTAAAAATATTCCTACAGAGATAAAGCTGGCCTGCGTAAAAAGCATTTTGAGTCTGCTCATAGATCAAGCCTCCTTTTGATTTCTTTTACATAACCTCTCGATATCACGATCTTCTCATCGTTGAGAAGCGTGGCCTCCATCCTGCCGCTCAGGTCGGACTTAACGCATTTGATCTTTTTGAGATTGACGATCATGGACTTCGAAATGCGCAGGAAATAAGCGCCGAGAGTATCTTCGAGCTCATATAATCTGAGCCTCGTCTCATAACAATTGGACCTGGAATATACGAAAGTTTTCTTATCGACAGACTCCATGTAATAGAGAGCTGATGTCTCCACGAAAACATTATTCCCATCCTTGAGGAGGGGAATCTTACGTTCGTTTCCTTCAAGAAGATCGATCGCTGCTTTAATGTCTACGGTCTCTGTCTGAGCCCTGATGACAGCCTCTTCCTTATCCGGAGAATCAACCTGTTCGAACCTTACACGCATGAAGTTATTTTATAACTTTATCCGCCGGCTTTGAATAAGCTTTATCATTTAGAACTCTTTTTCCAGTTCTAGACCTCTGTTATAAATCTCCTGCAGTTCCTCAGGTGTCAGGTACAACTCATTAAAAGCTCTGTAATCCGAATGCATGTCATGAAATCCACGGTCATTTGTGAGGTTACCGTCTGTAAAGTCATCTTTGAACTCAAACTTCATCATCTCATTAAAATGGGACACGTTGCCGTTAGCAAACGTTTCAGTACACGGACGCACGCATAAAACTGACATCCTGTTGTTCTTTTCTTTGCTGATTGATATCTCCATCTCATAGCCGGATTCTCTGCCCGTATCCATTACGAGAACCGCTTTCCTGAAAAACGGTTTGTTAAACCAGCAGTCGTAATAGTAATCGACGCCATCACCGGAAACGTAGAAAGTATTGTCGTCTACCTGTTCTACTTCGTAGCCTTTGCTGTCTAATTCTTCAACAATATTCGTGCTGTCAGATATCATGCTGCATGAAGTGACTGAGCAAATCATGACAGCAAACAATAAAACTCCCAAGAGCCTTCTTCGTACCATTTTTCTATCCCTTTTCCCTTATTTAAGTATTGTGTATGTTTACTGCAAAACGGTATGTTCCGTCCGGATATTCGAGAATGTAATAATACTGGAACACGCCGTAGAAGTAGTATTCATACTTCTCATCCAGATCACCTTCGGATGCTACAGGCAGGTTCGGCACATAGTAAACCATTACCTCATTGCCTGCGATGTCTTTATCCTGCTGAGGTTCGCCCTCAAACGCCATTTCGATTGAATCTTTGTAATCGGCCGGGAGCGAAGCGGTCATGTCATCAACATCACTGTACAAACGTGTCTCAGCCTGATATTCCGAATCGCGCATACCTCTGTCCGCATAACGAACCAGCTCACTGCCGACCGACGGGAGCAAAGCCATTGAACTGTATTTTTCCTGCTCTTCTGCAGTCATCGGCTCGTGGATGTCCCATGTCATCTGGTTCTTGAAATGCATATAGAACGTGCCGACAACTGCGCCCATCGATAATACGATTCCCGTAAAGATAGCTAAACCGATAATGAAGCCCTTTTTCATTTCCCTTATTCTCCTGGCTGTTTATTCCGCGGTTGATGCTATATTAACACCGTCAGTATTGTTTTTCAATCACTTTTTATCGTTTTGCGATATATTTTTATTATTTTGCCATAATTCGAAAGTTCTTTCGCGCGGAGACAAAATAAGGGGCTGCCTCATAAGAGACAGCCCCAACGGAGATTCTTTAGATCTTAATCTGATCAGTCTACAGTCTCGATCTTAACGCTGTCGAGATAGAACGGGCTCATGTCTGTGCTCTCCCAATAGATCTGGAGAGTCATGCCGTCGTCAACGTGATAGTCGCCTTCAGCAAGATGCCACTCGCCGTCTGAAGTATTAACTTCAACGATGTTAGGCCATGTACCGTCGATATCAGCCGTAAGCTTGCAGGTATCAGCCTTTGACTTGATTGCGAAGGTAACGTGGATCGTATGACCTGCGTAATTGGAAACATCGATTGCATATCCGTCGTACTCAGCGTAGCCTTCGGAGTTCTCGAGGCACCAGTCGCCTTCGTAAGCGTCGCCGACTACCTTCTGTACTGAGCTGTATCTCGGACCGCCTGTGAAGCTCTTGTCTTCGTAGTCTTCAACAAAAGGTGTTGTATCAACTACAGGCTCAACATAGTCAGCAGGCTTTGCAACTTCGCCGCCATTGATTGCGCACATAACGCCCTCGTAAGCCGGCTTGGGTGAAAGGTTTCCGTAGAAGAGCAACGGCTTTGTGGAAGACTTCCAGCTCATGTCGTCTGTAAGACCCCAGACTGTTACGCACTCGATCGGAACGCCAGCCTTGTCAGCTTCGATGATTGCAGTGAAGAGCTTCTTCATGTAGAGGCCCTGGTCGTACATCGGGTTAGCAGACTTAGGAGCCTGAACGTCGAGCTCTGTGATGTGGATGACAACGCCGAGTTCGTCCGCGTATCTCTTTGCAGCGCCTACATAGTTGTCTACATCAAGACCGGAGCTGATGTGGCTCTGCATGCCCATACCGTCGATATTGCCGGCATCAGCAACAGGCTTAAGCATCTTGAGGATGTCTTCCTGCTTTGATGTCTGATATTCGTTGTAATCGTTGTAGAAGAGTTCTACATTTGCAGGAGCGTGCTTTCTTGCGAACTCGAAAGCCTTCTCGACATAATCTTCACCGATTGTCTGTGTCCAGTAGCTCTGTCTCATTCCGCCTGCATCGTCAACAGCTTCGTTTACAACGTCCCATGCATAGATAACGCCGGGATAGTTCGTCTCGCACCAGTTGATAACTGCATCAATGTAGTTCTCCATTCTGGTCATCATGAGCTCCCTGCTCGCGAGCTTTCCGTTTACATCGTAGTTCTCATAGAAGAACCATGAAGGTGTCTGTGAGTACCAGATAAGAGTATGGCCTCTCATCTGAATTCCGTTCTGCTTACAGAAGTCCAGAATGGGCTTTGCAGCATCGAAATGAATTGCAGGGCACTCGTTATACTTAGCAGGATCTGCAAGTGTTGTAGCAGCATCAAGAACGTTCTCAGGCTTCAATTCGTTTTCAGGTGTAACTGAGTTGAACTGTGTGAGAATGAGGTTTCTGAAGCCGTCGTTCTTGTTTGTCATTACTGTTGCAGGAGATGCTACACCGAATCTGAAATAATCAGCATATGCAGCAGAGAGTGAAGCTGTCTTTGTAGGATCAACCAAAGACTCAACAGGTGTGCCTGTGAGGTCGTTGAAATCACCGACAATGCTTACCTCAAAGAAAGATACTGTGTAATCTCTAACGTCGCTAGCTTCGAGATAAACCATTGCATCTGTTGCATTTGCAGGAATCTCGATCTGGCCTGAGAGCTCAACAACGCCTGAATCATTCTTACCGCCGCCAACGATATTTACATAAGAAACGTTTCCGAAGATCTCATATTTCAACGTGAGAGTTAAAGAGTCGTTGTCTGTTGTAGCCTTAGCGGAAGCCTGGATAGTATTTCCTCTGTAATCAGGGCAAGGTACTGCAACACCTGTGTTGCTGGCCTTACGGTCTGTAACTGTAGCAGAACCGTCCTTGATCGTGACCTTACAGTCACCATACTTTACCCAGTTGCCTTTGCCTTCCTTCTTTGTGAAGTCCGCAGTGATTGTTGTCGGAACTTCGCGAGGACCGTCGGTTCCCTTGGGGAGCACGTCGCAGCCGCCAAGGAGGATCAGACCGGCGATCAGACCGGCCGTGATTTTAATGATTTTACTTTTCATAAAACCCTCCCGAAAATTGTTTTTAGACTTTACCACGGTTAATGATACAGCAAGAATGGATAAGCAAACAGAGCAACGCCATAGTGAATGTTCAATAAATAAAAGGCAGTAAGTTTTGTATATCTGCCTTTGTTTTACATTTCTTGCTATCGTTTTTGAACTATCGCAAGTTTTGTACTCTTTATATATTGCAGAACTTTCGAGGCGTTCCTATACAAGTTTTTTTCGGAATGACCAAAAATAAAGAAAAATAGAGAAAATACTTAAAAAATCAAAGTATTTAATATATTATTCCATTAGAGGGAGGGGCTAATGAAATATTTGATCTGGCTGCTGATTATTCTTATAGCGAGTATTCTCGAATATCTTTTGCTGCTCATCTTCAGTGCATACGCAGTAGATTCGAAACGCATTTACGAGAAACACAGCAGCTACTACCGCTGGCTCCTCAACAGTTCCACATGGATACTGGTATTTTTCGGCCGCGTGCATTACCACACTCATGGTCTGGAAAAGATTCCGAGAAACCAGCGTTTCGTTCTGGTATGCAATCACAAATCCAAATTGGATCCGATCACGACATGGTACCTCCTCAAAGATTTTGATCTCGCATTCATTTCCAAGGAAAAGAATTTCCACGTGCCGATCTGGGGCAGGATCATCAGACGCTGCTGCTTCCTCTCCATAGACCGCGAAAATCCGAGAAAAGCCATGGAGACAGTCAACAAGGCTGCTGAGCTCATCAAGAACGACCAGGTATCCATCGCAGTATATCCTGAAGGAACAAGAAATTTCGGCGAAGGCCTCCTGCCTTTCCACAGCGGTGTCTTCAAGATCGCTCAGAAGGCAAACGTTCCTGTCGTTGTCTGCGGCATCATGGGCGCTGAGAAAATGAAAAAGAATTACCCGTTCCACAAGAGCGATATTTATTTCGACGTCTTGGACGTCATACCTGCTGAAGAGGTTAAATCAATGCGTTGTAATGACATCGGCAGTCACGCAAGAGAGTTGATGTCATCTTTTGTTGAATACCACGAGAAGGAGAAAGATTATGTCAACTTACGTACTGTACAATGAGCTTTCCGGTAACGGAACCGGTAAGGAAAAGGCCCAAGTGGTCAACAAATTCCTGACCGGCAAGGAGATCGTCTATCAGGACATCACCAAGATTTCCGATTACAAGACATTTTTCGAAGGGCTCAATGCAGACGACGAACTCGTACTCTGCGGGGGCGACGGTACACTTAACAGATTCATCAATGACACAGACGGCTTAACATTCACGCAGCCTCTTTCCTACTATCCTACAGGAAGCGGAAACGACTTCTGGAACGATCTCGGCAAGGGTCCTGATGCAGGTCCCGAGAGGATCGAGCAGTATATCAAGGATCTTCCTTTTGTTGAAGTAAACGGCATGAAGAAACGCTTCATCAACGGTATCGGTTACGGTATCGACGGTTACTGCTGTGAGGTCGGTGACCAGCAGAGAGCCGCAGGCAACCAGAAGATCGACTATGCAGGAATCGCCATCAAGGGACTCCTCTTCCACTACAAGCCTACTAATGCTGAGATCGAAGTTGACGGACAGAAGTTCTCATACAAGAAGGTATGGCTCGCTCCTTCAATGAACGGACGTTATTACGGCGGCGGCATGATTGCAACACCTGATCAGGACAGATTAGGCTCTGACCGCCTTCTCTCACTTCTCCTGTTCCACGGCAGCGGCAAGATCAGAACACTCGCCATCTTCCCTTCGATCTTCAAGGGTAAGCATGTTAACCACACAAAGGTCGTAGAGGTTAAGACCGGTCATAAGATCACAGTTACTTTCGATCGTCCTGTTGCGCTCCAGATCGATGGTGAGACAGTACTTAACGTAACAACATATACTGCCTATAAGTGAGAATAAATACAGAAAATAATAAAGGCTGCTCGTAACGGGCAGCCTTTTTTTATGTGGTTTTTATTCGGTTCGCAGTGCCGTAACAGGATCCTGTCTCGATGCCGATTTCGACGGGATGAGACCTCCGATAAACGTCAGGAATATACTCAGAATTATGAGAACTACTGCTGCAGTCCAGGGAAGAGCTGCGCTGATGTCTGAAGATTCCGCGAGCTTATGAATCAGCAAGTTGATCGGTATGAGCAGGATGAGCGATATTCCGACACCGAACAATCCTGCCAGGAAACCGGTGATCATGGTCTCTGCGTTAAATACCTGTGCAACGTTATGCTTTGATGCGCCCATGGCACGGAGGATACCGATCTCCTTTTTACGCTCGAGAACGCTGATATATGTGATGACGCCGATCATTATGGAAGATACGATGAGCGAGATCGAAACAAATGCGATGAGCACGTAAGAGATCGTGTTGATGATCTTTGTAACTGACTTCATCAGGGCACCTACGATATCGGTATAAACGATATTCTTATCGTCAGCGCCTTCATCTGAAACCTTCTTGTTGTAGTCGTTGATGATCTTTGTAACCTGATCCTTTGACTCGAAATCCTTAGGATAGATCGTGATGGAGGACAAGTCATCCTTGTCGCAATAACCGAATGCAGCCAGGTTGTTCTCAGCAGAAGACATACCGGAACCGCCGAGCATCTCGCTCATGAAGGACTGGAGTTCATCGCTATCCATATTGAACTGGAACGCATCCGCAAATGCGTCCTGATCGATCGTAAGAGCGCTGCCCATATTCTCGAAAGTCTTGGTAAGTGCAGCTGTCATGTTCTCTGCAAGACGTGCAACGACCAATCCGATCGCATTCTGGATTCCTGCAGCCAACTGGGTCATCATGTCTGTTGTCATGTTAGTGACGTTAGCCATGATAGCAGAAGTAATCTCTTCAGAATTGATTGATGTCATGAGCACGTATGTGATCATCTGCTGTGCTCTGTCAGTTCCGAGATAACCCTTCAATGACTCTTCGAGCTTGTTGGGATCAGGAAGATTATTCTCTGTAGCATACGCTGCATAACCTTCAAGAAGTGCTGCCGCAACTTCCTGTGCCTGCTCAGGAGTTATCTCGATATTGTTCGTGATTTCTTCCGTAATCCTGTTTGTCTGCTCAGTAATGGCTGCCTGGCCTTCAGGGCTGTCTAAATAAACCTGGAGATTATTAGGATCCAAAGGATCGAGTCCGTGAGTGATCGCATACTGGGGGAACCCTGCAATGATTGCCTCATAAGCTGATGCAACGAGCTGGGGATCGATATTTGCAGCACCGGACTCAGTAACTATCTTAACTAACTGTTCTCTTAATACTGCTGTTCCTGCAGGTGAAGAAATATACTGCGTAATTGCATCAGGAAGAGTCGCATAATCGGTAGTCGGATCAGCAGAAGCATAATCCAAATAATCTGTAAGAATGCTTGCCAATCCCGTTCCCAATGCATCAGAATCTATCTTGAGATTTACACCGCTAAGGAGTGCGTCAATCTGGTCAGATGAGAGATTCGGCATCGCACTGCCCAGAGCACTGGAGAAATCGATTCCGCTCATATCACCGAAAGCTTCTTCATCGAACACAATCTTATCTTCATCAAACTTAAATGCATTCTGGATTGCATCTTCATCGATGGAAAAGAGGTTGCTCATATCGAAGTCAGGCTTTTCCTCATCGAATCTCTCACCTGTGAGAACGTTTACTTCGCGGTCAGCGAGCTGAGCCTTAACGATTTCAGCGTCTTCGGCTTCGTCTCTCAGTTCTTCAACGAGGGAGTCGTAATAGTAAATGCCTGAATCAAGCATCCAGATATCTTCACCGGGCTTAGGCTGGACGATTCCGACGATCTTAAGATCACGTCCGTTCTTAACAAGGTCTCTCATATAAGTTTCACTGTTTCTCATATCGGTATAAACCTTGTTAACTTCGTCATATTTATAGAAATCAAATGCGGGAACCACCTTAAATGTAGTACCCATGAAGTCCTCATAGAGCCATGTGTAATATTCCTGATCGGTTTCGACCTCAATACCGTTGCTGAAGTCTCTGATCATCTTATCGAGTTCATCAGGATCTCTTAATCCGAATGCATAGCAGATGTAGTCAGATACTGCACCTCTCTGTGTGAGTACGAGAACTGCCTCATTTGAATTCTCAGGCCATCTTCCGATCTTTACGTTGTACTGGTCGATATAGAGGCTCTCGTTATCAGGCAGCTCGAAAAATACATTCATGCTGTATGCAGAAGAGAAAACACTGGATGAAGACAATCCCATAGAAGCGAAATCGTTATTAGGATTTACCTGTCTGTAATCGCCTGTTCCCTTATCGTAGTAGAAGATCTGGGGCTGAATGCTGTATGAGTACTCGACACCGTTTGTGAGTTCATAGATATTGGTAGCACCGCTGTCAAAATATTCTTTAAGTGAGATAAGGTCATTGGTTGTAACTGTAGACAGGAGCTGGCTTACGGAAGGCACCTCAGTAATCTCACCTTCTGCTGCAGGATCCCATGTCTCAGTCGGTACCATCATCATGGACATGAACGATATCGATGAATGCTCGATCGATAACGGATACTGCGACAGTGTCTGCTGCTCAGTCTGGTCAATATACGTGTTGACGCCGTTCGAGAGCGACGCGATAAGAGCAATGCCTATGATTCCGATGGAACCTGCAAAAGCAACCAGTATTGTTCTCGCCTTCTTGGTCCAGAGGTTATTAAAGCTCAAGACCAAAGATGTAAGGAAGCTCATTGAAGCTTTACCGAGATTCTTGTGGACGGGAGCTGCCGCATTTGCCTTAGCCTCAAGCTCGAAAGGATCACTGTCATCGATGATGCGACCGTCCTTAACCCTTACGATCCTGGTTGCATACTCTTCTGCAAGCTCAGGGTTATGCGTAACCATTACAACGAGACGGTCTTTCGCGACTTCCTTCAAAAGATTCATGACCTGGATACTGGTTTCTGTATCAAGAGCGCCCGTAGGCTCGTCTGCCAGAAGGATGTCAGGGTCATTTACGAGAGCTCTTGCTATTGCAACTCTCTGCATCTGGCCGCCAGACATCTGGTTAGGCTTCTTGTGGGCCTGCTCGCGGAGTCCGACCTTCTCTAACGCATCAAGACATCTCTGTTTACGCTCTCTTGCCGAGATTCCGGAGATAGTCAGGGCGAGTTCTACATTTGAGAGAACTGTCTGGTGAGGAATCAGGTTATAGCTCTGGAATACGAAACCGATCGTGTGGTTACGGTAAGAGTCCCAGTCCCTGTCCTTATATCTCTTTGTGGATACGCCGTTGATAATGAGGTCACCCGAATCGTAACGGTCGAGACCTCCGATAATGTTAAGAAGCGTGGTCTTACCGGAACCTGAAGGTCCCAAAATGGCCACGAACTCATTGTCCCTGAGATTCAGGGATACACCATCCAGCGCCTTCTGAACGAGGCTGCCGGTCTTATACTCTTTTCGAATGTCTTTAATCTGTAGCATAGCATCAAAATTCTATCACGCGCAAATCTGACAATCTTTACTGTTTCTGTGAATTATTAGCAAAATTAGTGCAAACTAACTTGTTCTAACCATGACCCATCCCCCGCTTTGCGCGTGTTTCCCCTTATTCCATTCAGTGGGGGACAGATCTATTTTTTAGGCTTAAGCGAAGCCCCGTATCATAACGGGAGCTTCGAATAAAGCCATTTACTTCTCTTTGCAAATGTTTCCTTATCAGCCATCTTTGAATAGAGCTGGAACTGGATCGTCTTAATGGACTTCATGAAAGGCTTCATTACGGGAACAAGGCCCTTGCACTCATCCTGGAAAACATCTTCCGGACAATCGATGATGCAGAAATACTTCTGATTCTTCGGTTCAGACTCAGGAGCGAGCATCAGGATCATGAGCTTTGCGATATTTGCTCTGGATCCGCAGTAAGACTTTACAGCCTTCTCAATGGCCAGAAATTCAGGATTGTTAGTAGGATTTGAGATTATGATCTTCTGAAGACCCGGGATGTCAGGACCGCCGTTGCCGATGAAGTTATCGAGCTTTGTGTTGCCAGTGCCGCCCAGAGCCAGAGATGGGTTATCAGCAGCGCCTTCACCGAATCTGTCCTTAAATGTCTTCGTCTTTACCATGTCATTAATGAGCTTGGTAGGGATCGTAATCGTAACGGGGCCGCCCGGATTTACGAGGAAACCCTTGTGGTGATCATCTCTTGCAATAGCTGCCGTCTGGGCAAAGCTCATTACAAAACGCTGGTCGAGACCGGGGCCTCCGAATCCGTGCTCCTGAGCTCTCTTAATGAGCTTGTTGTCCGTAAATACAGGAAGGAACGGTGTATCAGGATCCTGCTTGGATCTTACACCTGCGAAAGACAGGCTGCTCTTACCGTTCTTGAGCTGCTGGATCTTAACGGGAGTTACGAACTCAGATGTCATGAGTGAATCCATAGTAATGCTGAAGTATTCGGGGTCTTTTCCGAATCTTCCGTACTCACAGAGCATAGCGAGTGTTCTGGGATTACCGGCTGCTGCCATTCCTCTGCATGTGGGATCTGACATATCTTCGATACCCTTTGCATCAGTGAGGACAGCAAATCTTCTTACAGGTCTGGAAGCATCCTCATCAGGATCAGTGGGCTGAGGCAGATTGCCTCTTGTGATCTCCAATTCAACCCTCTCGAAAGAGATCTCGTCAACATATTCCCTGTTGTCGTTTCTGATCTTCTCGATCTTTACTGTGAACTTATCGCCATTTCCCTGATAGAGATAAACCTCTGCACCGGCCTTAACAGTACCTCTCAGATTACCGCGGATGATGATGTTTCCCTCTGTTTCAGGAATTGCGCTAAGCGGGATCTCATCACAGACCATGAAGAATGTCATGCCCTGGGGTGCATAGGGTTCAGATAACAGCTTCTGTGCAGCGAGTTTTGCCTGATCTTCGATCTGGTCCTTTGCCTTTACGGCTTCGTCCTGCTCCTGCTGTCTCTCCAGTGCCTTGGCTTCTCTCTCCTTCTGCTCTTCTTCACGAGCCTCAAGGATTATCTTCATCTCGTCTGTAACACTGTTATTCTGCTTATTTTCAGCGGGTTGAGCCGCAGTCTCTTCAGTTTTCTTTTTCTTTCCGAACAATGCCATTTTAACTAGCATCCTCCCTGATTCTTTTTACAAAAAAGAATTATAACACACAGGGGGTATACATTTCCTGCCCAAGCCTTTACAGTTCGCAGCCATGAGGAATAAAATATCGCCATAACACATATCAAAAAGGACTCCTGGTCATGGAAGAATACGACAGACAAGATATTTTCGATAAGGCTGCACAGGCTTACGATCACGCTGAAGCAACGATCAAGGCCATGGATGATGTTTTCCAGAATGTCACCGGCAATAATTACGATGCTTCCTTAACACTCGCCCAGTTCGACATGATCTTACAGGGTGTCCTCTTGAGCGTCGCCTGCGCCGACGGTACTTTCGATGTGTTAGAGCAGGATTTTATAAGGCAGTTTGCCATGCACGGCGACCTCCTGGAATACATCAGATCCGATTCCAACGGCGAAGTTGACCTCACATGGGATGCGATCGCGGATCTGCCTGATGAACTGGTCTCAACGATCCTTCAGGTCCTGCCCAGTGTTCTCGATGACCAGTGTGAGAGCTTCGTATATCCTCTCGCGGCCGTCGACTTCTCATACAGCCAGTACGGCAGCGTAATAACAACGCCCGGAGATTTCCTTAAGTCCATTGAATCTGACATGATCCAGATTGCGGGCCTTTTGGCATTCGTTGATTCTGAAGGCACAGATGAAGAGATCAATGCCGCAGTTCAGATGATCTACGAATTGGAGGGCAAGCATTGGAGAGATCTGTTGTCAGGAAGAGCATTGGGCTCCGGCCAGGAAAAACAGTAATTTCCTGATCAATAACCGAATTCCTGTACCCAGTAGTAGTAATATCCGCCGTCCATGTAATAGAGCGCGGCGCCGAATGTCCTGTAATCAGGATTCATAATATTGTCACGGTGTCCCGGTGAATTCATCCATGCGTTGAATACTTCCTGAGCAGAAGTCTGGCCATACGCAATATTCTCAGCCCACATAGCATCCTGATTTACCGTATACCAGGAAGATCCGTCAGGTCTCTCGTGGTTTCTGTTCTGTTCTTCACTTAAGTACGGGAGCTCTCCGGCACGGATAGCGGCACAGTTCTCGAGCGTGGAAGACCATGTGAGCGGAGCAAGACCTGCTGCAGTGCGTGCTTCGTTCGTAAGGTCCAGGAGTTCCTGGCCATAAGATGATGCGCCGGAATAGGAATCACCTGATCCTGAAGTGTCTTCGTAATATGTATCAGCAGCTGACTCTTCTACAGGAGTAGCATCTCCGCCTGCTGAAGATGCTGCATCGGCTGCCTCGGGTGAACCAGCGGGAGCATAACCAGTATTATCAATGATCTCCTCGTCAGGATTCTCTTCGATCCATGTGTCTCTGGGCTCAAGATAGCTCAGGACGTAATACTCTGCGTTCATGTAAACGATCTTGTACCATTCACCGGAAACGGCAGCAACGATAACACGCTCACCTGCCTTGAGATCCATGCTGTTACCAGTGCTCTCAATATCAGGCATGTTATATGCCCTGGTATTCATGGTAACTACGTACTCAAAATCAGTACCGGTAACGGGAACAAAATATCTGATTCCCTGTGAATTCTCAGGATCAATATGCTTGTCAGCGGCATCTTCGGGAGCATCTGTCTTAATGATGTCCGCACTCTTTACGAAATAGATCTGGCCTCCGAATCTGATCGATGCCCATCCGTCTCTGGAAAAGCCCAGGACCTCAAAGGATCTGCCTTCCTGGAGCGACGGTCTCTCATCTTCTGTCTCGACATCTTTGGGCTCGGCATACAGAGTGAGTCTGCCCTCTTTGGACATGTAGTAATTATCGCCGACAGGTGTCGTTATGAAAATGAGAATGTTATCGTGTTCATTTACGGGGATCAGCTCAACGAAATCCTCGCCGTTATCCAAAGCGGCTTCAGGATCTATATCGCCTTCTTCGGTTGGCTGTGTTTCCTGTGAGAGTTCGACCTCAATAAGAACCGTACCCTCACTGCCTACAGGCGCAATGATGGGTTCAGGCTGGGTATCGGATCTGGTGTATTTTGTAACCCTGTAAATCGCAAAGGCAAAAATACCCAAAACAATAACCAGAAGTCCTGCGATGAGGAATTCATACCTGGTCTTTAAATCTGTTTTCTTTCCGGTCATAACAACCCTCATTCCCGGTTTTCCGATGCGTCACTCGAACGCCCCCTGCCCGAAAAACCGAATTCCACCTATTAATAATAATATTGCGAAAACCTGTTTGCAACCTTTCGAGGTGTACGGGACCCGGCATGGGGAGGGTGTATCAAGCAAAACTGTCAAATTTTTGCTATACTTTTAGAAGTTTGAATAAGAGGAGGGACTTTCATGGATAAGAAAAAGGGACTTATCATCGGAGGTTCGGCAGCAGGCGCGGCTCTGATCGCACTGGTAGTTTCATCTCTGGTGCTCGCTAACAGACCCAATGCCCTGATCATAAGAGCTGCAGCTAACACTATTTCAGATGCCAAGAGAATTGAGATCATCGACCTCGCAGACGATGTTGCAAACGGCGGTTCCATCGCGGTTTCCGCAAACCTCGACAAGCTGGCAAATGACGATGTTTATGCTGAGGCAAAGATCTATACAAATGCTGCTAATCTGAAAAGCGCTTATGAATTGACATTAACAGAGGACGACGACGTAATCCTCAATTCAAAGGCTATGTTCAATGAAGGCAAGTTCGCCTTCTCATGTCCTGAACTCTTCGACGGCACATACGGCGTTAACTATAGGAACCTCGCCAAGAATCTTCCCGGATCGATATTCGATCCTGATGAAGAGACAGACTATTCATTAGATGACGAGCAGTTCGAACGCTACCTGAATCTTAATGACACAGTTAAGAACGATAAAAACCTCCAGCGTGATGTAACAAACATGACAGCTAAGTACAGACAGGTTGCCATCAAGACATTCGTCAAGTACGCTGAGGTCGGCAGAGGCAGCAAGACAATTACTGTCGGCGGCGAGAAGATCAACTGCACGGTTATCACACTGACACTTGATGAAGAAGCTCTCGCAGCAGCAACAAGAGACATTATCGAGTATGCAAACAACGATAAGGATCTCGAGAAGCTCCTTTACCGTGTTGCTTCTAACAGCATGTATACGGATCCTGATGAATACGTAGACAATTTCTTCGATTCATTGGATGAGATGGACGACGCACTCGATAATCTCGAAGATGAGGATATCGAACTCTCAATGGATTTCTACATCACAAAATCAGGCAGAAGACTCGCAAGACTCGATGCTGAAGTTGAAGTCGACAGAGAGAGAACTGAATTATCCATCCTCCTCGGTAAGAACGTTAAAACTTCAAAGGAGATCAGCCTCACAGCTTCCAACAGTGACGGCGATACTTTCTCCATCACATACACTGTCAAGGAAAACAGCGCAAAGGCTTATGAAGCTGAGCTCGAGTTCTCAGAGGGCGACTCAAGATACGGATACGAAGACAAGGTCGTAGTCAAGGTTGAGTGGGATAAGAAGTCCGGAGATTTCGAGTTCAAGTATAAGGGTGATTACGACAACCTCGTCATCAAGGGTAATCTCCTCCAGAAGGGTGACAAATATATCTTCGAGCTCACAAATATCAGAACTGGAAACTCACCTGTTCCTTACGTAAAAACTCTCGAACTCACGATTACAATCGACAGAAATGACCCTATGCCCAACGTTCCTGCAAGATATACCGAGATCACGACAATGAACGAGCGCGATTTCAAGCATCTGAAAGAAGATATTGAGGACGGTATCAATAAGATCGAAGAGGAGTATTTCGAGCATTAAACAACTCTTTCGGGCAGCGAAAGAAATTTTAATTAACTAAAGTCCCGCCCTTTAAATCGGCGGGGCTTTGTTTTATACTTTAAAAGTTCACGTGTATTTTTATTTACACAATCCTAGTCAAAAGAGGTGTGCACATGAAGAAAGTTCTGGTATGCAAGGAAAGCCTGCCTGCCGAGACTCGTGTTGCGCTTATCCCCGATGACATCAAGAAGCTCACGGGTATGGGCTTCGAGTTCACGGTCGTAAGCGGCGCAGGTCTTAAGAGCGGCTTTGAAGATGCGGATTACGAACAAGCCGGTGCCAAGATCGTCAAGAAAGAAAAAGACGGTCTCAAGGATGCCGAGATTGTTGTCAGAATCCTCAAGCCCGATACAGCTGACGGCATGAATCCCGACACGGTTCACATCAGCTATCTTGACCCCTTCAACGAGAAGGAACTCCTCAACGGATTTGCCAAGAACAACATCCAGGCAGTATCCCTCGAGATGATCCCCAGAACAACACTGGCCCAGAAGATGGATGTTCAGTCTTCACAGACATCTCTTGCAGGTTACGTTGCAGTTCTCAATGCAGCTGCCCGCATGCCTAAGATCCTTCCGATGATGGTTACACCTGCAGGAACTATCAATCCTGCCAGAGTATTCGTTATCGGCGTAGGTGTTGCAGGACTCCAGGCTATCGCTACTGCAAAGAGACTCGGTGCACGTGTTGATGCCTTTGACACCAGACCGGTCGTTGAAGAGCAGGTTAAATCTCTTGGTGCTAACTTCGTTAAGATCGACCTCGGCGAGATGGGCCAGACAGCACAGGGTTATGCAAAGGAACTCACACCCGAGCAGATCGCCAAGCAGCAGGAAGCTCAGGCTAAGGTTTGTGAGAAATCTAATATCATCATCACTACAGCGAAGGTCTTCGGACGTAAGGCTCCTGTCCTCATCAAGAAGGACGTTATCGACCGTATGCAGAAGGGTACTGTCATTGTAGATATGGCTGTTTCCACAGGCGGTAACGTTGAAGGCAGCGACCCTGAGAAGGTTGTAGTTACAGACAACGGCGTAGTCATCCTTCCGGGTGACGAGTTACAGCGTCAGGTACCGTGGGATGCTTCAAAGATGCTCTCAGGTAACATCTACGCATTCCTTACACACTTCTATAACAAGGAGACAAAGGAATTCGAAGTTAAGATGACTGACGAGATCATGAAGGGCTGCCTTCTCACACAGGGCGGTGCCATCATCCACGACAGATTTAAGGAGGCCTAATATATGGAGATTTCCACAGATACAATTATGCTCTTGATCTTCGTATTCATTATCGCTGCCTATTTAGGTGTCGAGCTCATCTCGAAGGTCCCTTCACAGCTTCATACTCCTCTCATGAGCGGTACGAACGCTATCTCCGGTATCACGATCGTCGGTGCTATCGCAGCTACGGCTATTAACGCATCCGGCAATCACGTTTTCGGAATCATTCTCGGTACGATCGCTATCTTCTTCGCTACCGTTAACGTTATCGGCGGCTATCTCGTTACAGACAGAATGCTCGCTATGTTCAAGAAGAAGGAGGCACCTAAGAAATGAGTGACTATATCTGCATAGTGCTTTACATGGTTTCTTGTGTCCTCTTCATCATGGGCATCAAGAAACTCGGAAAAGCAGACACAGCCCGTAAGGGTAACCTCTATTCTTCAATCGGTATGCTCATCGCAGTCGTATCCGTTCTCATTTCACAGGACGTTATCGACGGCGGTTTCGTAAGCTACCTTCTCATCATCCTCGCTGTATTAGGCGGTAGCGTTGTAGGCTTCATCTGGTCAAAGAAGGTCGAGATGACAGGAATGCCCCAGCTCGTTGCTCTCTTCAACGGTTTCGGCGGTCTGTCCTCAATGCTCGTTGCTATCTCACAGTTCGTAGCAGGCGTTACAGAGGATGCATTCACAGCTCTCACACTGGGCCTCACGATCCTCATCGGTGCTGTTGCTTTCACAGGTTCACTTATTGCCTGGGGTAAGCTCGCAGGCCTCAAGATTTTCAAGAAGAATTTCGTAATTCCCGGCAAGAACTTCATCAACGCAGGTATCCTCGCTGTTGCTCTTCTCGGAATCCTCTTCATCTGCATCTCACCTGAAGGCGGTCTCGGTGTTGCAGGCGTCATCCTCACAACACTCGCATCACTGGTATTGGGCGTCACAATGGTTATCACCATCGGAGGCGGCGATATGCCGGTTATCATTTCTTTCCTTAACGCACTCTCAGGTCTCGCTGCTGCTTTCGCAGGTTTCCCTATCGGAAATACGGTTCTTATCGTATCAGGATGCCTCGTAGGTGCATCAGGCGTCATCCTTACACTCATCATGTGCAAGGCTATGAACAAGTCTTTCGCATCTCTCCTCTTCAAGACAGTTAAGAAGAAGGCTTCTGCTGTTGAGGGTGAGCACAAGGAACCCAAGTCAATGTCTGTTGAAGACGCATTCCTCATTCTCGAAGCTGCAAAGAGCGTCGTATTCGTACCCGGTTACGGTATGGCTGTTGCCCAGGCACAGCATGCTGTTAAGGAACTCTGCGACGTATTGGAAGAGAACGGTTGTGAAGTTAACTTCGCTATCCACCCTGTTGCAGGACGTATGCCCGGTCACATGAACGTTCTCCTCGCTGAGGCTAACGTTCCTTACGAGCAGCTCAAGACATCCGACGAATTGAATCCCCAGATGGCTAACACAGACATCGCTATCGTCATCGGTGCTAACGACGTTGTTAACCCCGCAGCTATCAACGATGAGTCCTCACCTATTTACGGTATGCCTATCGTTAATGCTTTCGAGGCGCGCACGGTATTCGTACTGAAGCGTGGTCAGGGTACAGGTTTCTCGGGCATCGAGAACCCGCTGTTCACAATGGACAACACCATCATGATCTACGGCGACGCAAAGCAGACTGTTTCACAGCTCGTTGTCGAGTTCGAGAACAACTGATAAAAGTTCAGATAAAGCAAAGGCTGTCTCTTAGGAGGCAGCCTTTTTTATTTGTGTGATTATGTTTAAGAGAAAATGGCGAGGGCTATCAGAATAACGAAAAATATCGCTACAGGCAACATGAGCGAAGAGATAACGATTTCAGCTATGGCCAATATTTTTCCTTTTGTTTTATGGCTTTTTGTTTTCTTCAGACCGACGATCGCGAAGATCAAACCTGATATAGGACCTGCCGCTATAAGGAAAGCCGTACCAAAAACAATTATGTGATATACCACTTGCGAAAAGGAATTATAGTAATAGGAATCGCGGTCTATGAAATAAAAGAATACCGGAGCTGCGATAATAGCCAGAATATCTGAAATAAGAGCTATCAGCACTCTTTTTTCAAAACGTGGTTTAACTGTAATTGTTTCACCCGGAAATAAGGCACCGCACAAATCACATTTCGGTAAACCGTCAGCCTGTGGTGCTCCGCAATTAGGACATGTTTTCATAAGTCGTCTCCTTATGGAGGCATTTTACCTTGAATTGGGTATTACGTCGATCCAAGTTCGTAAATAAAGAAAAAGACGATGAATAAAATCAATAAAACAGATACCACGAGGGTCATCGAAGACAGAATGATTCCAGCGATTCCGAATCCCTTGCCGGTCATGTTTGGAGTTTTGTTTTTCTTGAGGCCGATGATGGACAGGATCATGCCCGCAAACGGGAAAGTGATCGCGCCGGCAACTCCCACTAACAGAAATATTACAACGGCCATGGTCTCATAAGGATCTTCGACAATATCCATTTTCTCGGCCATGGCAAAGATCAATATTGTTGATCCGACCGCGAGAATTGCGCAGAGCAGTCCGAATACACCCGCAAAATTGAAACGCTTATGGGTTTTAGGCTTTTTCTCGCCCGGGAACAACATACCGCACAAATCACATGTCGGTATACCATCTGCCTGGGGAGCGCCGCATCTCGGACAATTTCTCATAAGATCACCTGGTTTTGTTAACCGGCCTGATAACGAAGCAGATCACGATAAATGTAGGGATGAAGATGACGAATGCGCCAATGACATCGATGATCGAATGCTGCTTGATGAATACTGTCGAAAGAACTATCAGGAGAGATAAGAGGTCGCTCGCAATGAGTACCCATTTCTTATCTTTGAATGTAAGGTGAAGACCTGCCGCAACTACGATCGCATCGTAAACGTGAAGACTCGGGAATACATCAGTAGGTGTATCGATTGAGTGCAGGTAGTTGATGCATGTCATGAAGATATTGTCGCGGTCGGGAATATGCGCACGGAGTTCGAGCGCATTGGGGTAAACCAGAGAAATGATAATGAACAATGTCATTCCGGTCATGAGCATATAAGAGGTCTTTCGTGAGAGTGAGCGGCTCCTGATCGCGATGGCGATCATGCCGATAACAAGATAAGGGAGCCAGAGCGCATAAGGAATGATGAATACCTCAACAACGGGGATCATGTCATCGATCGCAGTATGAATGATATGGAAACCGCCTGCAGGATTAAGGCTCTCTACCCAGAAAAATGTGGGCATGTATACGACCATATAAATGGCCATAGGAAGAAGTGTTACGACCACATATAAGATCTTCTGCAAGAGCGTTTTGTCAGCGGCTTTTTCCAATTTAAATCTCCTCACAAAAACATACGAAATGCCTTGGGAGCGGGCGGCTCCTGAAGGCACTTCGCATATTATACCTTGTGAAAGGAAAAATAGAATGGGCGATTTTACAGTCTTTCGGGCGTTTTAGCCCTCTGACTACAACGATTTCATCAAACCTCGTTAACTGTTCCGACGAATACCGGAGCCATTGTTTTGATGTCAACGATTGCGTAAACGAACGGTCTGTTGCAGTTAACGGTTTTATAATCCTCCATTGTAACCTCAGCACCTTTTGTGCGGAGATCTACTGCCGTAACAGCTGCTGCTCTGGTTCCGTTGCTGTCTACCTCGATATGTGTCTTGTGGATTACTTTTGATACATAAATATCACCGGGCTTACCGGCTATGCCTGATAAATCAGCGGTCCTGTCAGAGAATACATCTGTTACTCCGAGATTTTTGAGTGTGTCATTAACCAGGAAAGAATAATCTGATTCGAACTCAGGCATCTTGGAATATACGTCGTATTCATAAGTGACACTGTTTATAAATGCTTCGTAATCTTCTGCTGTAAAGTTTGCAGCGAAATCATTTGCGCTGATTGATCCATCTGTAGGAAGGATTGCCAGGAACGCATAATCCCCGCCCTTGTAGTACTTGATGAATCCTATTGCCTTATCTGTCTCATAATAAGCATTTGTCTTGTCGCTCAGGAACATTGCCTGTGAAGTAGTTCCGTCATGATTTGTGAAAACACCTTCATTAACCTTATCTTCCTCATAAGGTTCTTCCCACTTGGCGTCAAAGGAAATCGCATTTACGAGGACCATAACCGTAAGCGGATCTAACTCGTCAATAACTTTATCGATCATGTGGTCTGTGTGCTCAAATACCCAGGCGTTGATCTCGTCAGGGGTATTGCCGTCGAATTCAGTGACTGTGTACTCTGCCAGGAATGTGTCCTTTATGTAGTCGACATAATCCATGTTGACCTTATCTCCCAGGAGCTTGCCGTTATTCCAGACGGCATTCGCACATGCGAAGTCAACATCTTTGGCGCCGTTGATCTTATCCATCAGAGCTGCTGCATAAGCCTGCTGTGTAAGAGGTCCCTGACCTGCTGCGAAAAGATTAGTAAGCTGGGCTAATGAATCGCCCTTTGCGCCTGCAGCGACCATATCAAGAGCCATCATGATCGACGCGGGTGAGATCATTATGTTGTCGTTTCCACCGTGGTCCCTTACAGTCTGGCTGAAGATATTGAAGCAGTATTCCCTGTAGAGAGAGTCCATTTCAGCTGCATCGTATGTTGTATTCTGAACATCTTTGAGATTGATCTCTGTCTTGATCTCAGGGTCATTTCGAAGCGACGTGCCCGTAACAGGATCCTTGTTGACATTACATCCTCCGAGGAGCATTGCAGATGTCATGAACGCCGTAATTATCTTTATGTCTTTGCCGGAACAGATCTTCATTTTTCTAGCCCTCCGAAAGTGTTTCTGGATCAAACCTCATTTACTGTACCGATGAATACTGGAGCCATTGTCTCTACATCAACGATAGCATATACAAAAGGTCTGTCGCAGTATACTTCACGTGTTTCTACTTCCATAGGCTCACAGCTTGCTGCATCCAATGTAACTACAGTAACTGCTGCTGCCTTTGTTCCGCTGCGGTCTACTTCGATATGTGTCTTGTGAATAACCTTGGTTACATAGAGGTCGCCGGGAGCTCCTGCGATGCCGGAGAGATCAGCTGTCTGTGCGTGGAAAATATCTGTTACTCCGAGATTCTCGAGTGTGTCATTAGCAAGGTATGAAAAATCTGATGTGAACTCAGGCATCTTGGAATAAACTTCATATTCAGAAGTTTCACTGTTGATGAATGCTTCGTAATCTTCTGCGGTAAAGTCCGCAGCGAAATCATTTGCATTTATTGATTCATCTGTAGGAAGGATCGCGAGGAAAGCATAATCGCCACCCTTATAGTACTTGATGAATCCTGTTGCCTTATCTGTCTCGTAATATATGCCTGTGGTGTCATTCAGAAATGTTACATTCTGTGTGCTGCCGTTTGCTGCGTGGAACTCGTCTTCTCTGATCTGATAATCTTCATAAGCATTTGCCCACTTAGCTTCGAAAGCAATTGCGTTAACGAGAACCATAACTGTTGTAGGTTCGAGCTTATCAATTGCCCTGTCGATCATGTGGTTTGTGTTCTCATCGATCCATGCATTGATCTCATCTACTGTATCGTCGCTAAACTCTGCAACTTTATATTCAGAAAGGAATGTATCCTGAATGTATTCAACATAATCCATGTTGATGGTGTCACCCAGAAGAGCTGCATTGCTCCATACTGAATTTGCACATGTGAAATCAATATCTTTCGCGCTGTTGATCTTATCCATAAGAGCTGCTGCGTAAGCCTGCTGTGTGAGAGGTCCCTGGCCTGCTGCGAAAAGATTTGTGAGCTGGTCTAATGAGTCTCCCTTTGCACCTGCGGCGACCATATCAAGCGCCATCATGATCGATGCAGGTGAGATCATGATATTGTCTTTTGTACCGTAATCCCTGACCGTCTGGCTGAAGATTTCTACGCAATATTTTCTATATGCAGCATCCATCTGATCTTCATCATATTCAGTATCTGCCACTTCCTTGAAATTGATAGCTGCCTTGATCTGCGGATCACCCTTAAGCTCAACTGTAGTTGTTTTGGGTTTTACTGATGTGCAGCCGCCGAGAAGAAGTGATGCTGCCATAATTCCTGTAATAGCTTTAATGTCTTTTGTTGAACAAACCTTCATTTTTATATCCTCCAGAAAACTGTGTTTGATTTGCTTTATGCCCTATATACAGACCGGAGGAGAAAAATGTTGCAGAAGAATTTTCGTGAGGCACAAAAAGAGGCTGCCCATAGGACAGCCTCTCTAATAGTAATTTGTTTTACAGTTTAGAAACTGAAGTAGTTCGCAATGACTGCTGTTACAGCTAACAGGCAGATGAGAACGAATCCCTTCTTGTTTCCTGTAAGCTTTGTCTCTGCGCTGAGTCCCTCATAGAGCATTACTACATAGTAGAGATATGCTGCTGTGTAGATGAGGCTGCCGAATCTTACTACAGGGATAAGTCCCAGGTATGATCCGAGGAGATCGCTTACGAGATAAGCAGGTGCTACTGCCATTGAAGCGATAGCGAGCATTCTCGGGAATGAGAACTTCTGTTTAACGATAAGACCTGCAAGGAGTGACAGACCAGCCAAACCGAAAGTCTTGATCGCATAGAAAATGAACGGGAAGAAAATATCCTTAAGAACGTTTCCAACGATGTTGGATGTCCAGTATTTTCCATATTCAGCATAGTGGATAAGATCGATAGACAGAGCTACCATACCGCCAACGATGCTGCAGATTACAACTACGATTCCTGCAAGGAAAAGAGCGTTGCCGATCTTATCATATTGAGGAGTAACCTCTGCGATACCTGTAACAGGATGGATAGCAGCCTTAAAAAGATTCTTGAAGTGCTGTCCGAAAGGAAGCATATCAGAAGGCTGCTTGGGCTGTGCCTGTGCCTGAGGCTGGGGCTGGGGAGCAGCTGTGGGCTGCTGAACCGGCTGAGGCTGAGCTGCTGCTACGGGAGCTGCTGCAGCTACAGGTGCTGCTACGGGCTGAGGTGCAGGCTGGGGAACGGGCTGAGGTGCGGGTGCAACGGGTGCTGCAGGTGCCGCGGGAGCTGCTGCGGGTTTTCCGAGAGCCATTCCGCATCCGGCGCAAAAAGCTACACCATCGGGATTCTCTTTACCACAATTAGGACAAAACATGATTAATATCCTTTCCTCGGGCATAAGAACCCGATAAACATGATAGGTTAATTGTAACACAACAATTAATATACAAGCATAACAACAATTGAAACGGTTTTTGTTGCAAATTAATACCCGCTAAATCTGCGGATAACAGATTTAACGGGTAATCTAAATCTTTTTAATAAATCAGACTGCGTCGACTACACCGAGGATGACGTCAGTGCTCTGGACGTCGGAGAATACTAACAGATATGTGTGACCATTCTTTGTAAAGAGAGCCGCATTAAACTCTGTTGCAGTCTCACCGTTTGCCGGAGTAATTACATTGCCGAACGCGAGCTTAAAGAGCTTAACCTGTGTTCCCAGAGGAGATACAGCATCCTGTCCTGTACTCTTGTTGGAAGAATCAAAATCCTTAACCAGATCTGCGCCTTCGTCAGCTGTGTAAAGGACTACCTTCTCGCCGCCTTCACCGAGGAATACTTCGGTAACGATTCCGTCAGCCAGTTTTCCTTTTCCATTTCCCTTCAGATCGAAAGGAAGAGCGGATCCGATATTAGTAACGCGGTCATCAACAACACCATCGGTATTTATATCTACCGTGACAGTTCTCAAATCTGTATTCGGGTCTTCTACAGAATCATCGTATGTTCCGCTGCCTGCATTAGGAGCACCGGCAGTATCTGCGCCGTCAAGGCCGGCTTCCGGAACAGGAGTCTCGATATAGTAAAAGACTGATTTCTGGGATGTTGTTTCCTCCATCTCTTCTACGGCTTCGGTTGCATTAGCAATATCCGCACTATCAATGCCGAGATGTTTTGCTTCATCCTGAGTCGTACTGGCTCCTTTGCTGCTCATCAGATTGAAAATAAACAGTGCGCCAAGCAAAACAACTATTGCAGCGGCAATTGAAGAAATAACCACGATGGGGGTCTTCTTTGCCTTCTTACCCGTTCTGGTCTTTGTATATTCGGAATTCTCATTTGAATGGAGTTCAGTAACGATCGCAGCGCCTTCAGCCTGTTCCTTAATAGCTGTAGAGACGGCACTCATAACCCTGCTCTTCATCTCAGGGTCAATCGTTACGCGTTCCATGATTTCATTATACTTATTCAAAATCATCCGCCTCCTTCAGCAATTCTCTCAGTTTGTCACGGGCGCGCTTCAAATCTGAGCGGACCGTTGCCTCGCGTCTGCCTGTAAGAATGGCAATCTCCGAGGTTGAATAGCCTTCCTGATAGAAAAGGTGGATTGCTTCACGCTGGTGTACGGGTAAACTCATAACGGCATCCCAAATAGCCTTATACTCGTCTCCGTTATCAAGGTCTTCCTGCACCTCACCTGCGATCTCTTCATTGAGTTCCATGGTGTCGCGGACTTTGTTGTAATCAATGCGGTTCTTCGCAAGATTGGATGCTACTCGCATGAGCCAGGCCTTGCGGTGTGCTTCTGTCTCAAAATTTGGCCTGACGGTAACGAACTTGATCATCGTCTCCTGCAATATGTCTTCCGCGTCCTCCTTGTTGTGAAGGTAAGAAACCGCAAGACGCAGGATGGAATTACCATGAAGGTCTAAGATCTCTTCCGCTTCCTTTTCTATCTCCTCGTCGGACTTCCGTTCTCCTCCTATTGTAGGAATGTCGTCGGAATGGTCAGCTGTCTCGTCACCGGGTCTCGATCTTCTTAAGACAAACTGGTCTCCAGAAGAACCCGACATCGCAAACAACACGGCGAGTCTTCGTAAAAGCGGTAGATTGGCTTCGTATGTAAGTTCCATTGATCCCTTCGAATTCAACTCCGCTTTCACCCTATATACAGATGAAACGGAGTAAATGTTGCAGTGAATTTTCAAACACTGACATAGATTATACTAATGCAAACAAATCAAATCAAATTGTTTAATTTACCTGTTAATATATATCTGATTTTCTAAATTTAATATTAAATTAATATACGAGTAACACAACGCTATTAAAAGCATAGGATAATAGGCAGTATGAGGAATAATGACAGCAGACTGTTTATAAAAAACGACGCGGTTTATGTCACCATCGTATTTGTGAGCGTGGTGATTTTTATCGCGCTTCTTGCTGCCCAGATTTTTACGAGCCTCACTCCCGTCAGATATTACATCGGAATCGGCCTTATGCTCCTGGCGTTCCTGATGAATGTTTTCGAGGGTAAATTCGGATATTACATTACTTTCGCGCTGAACTTCGTACAGTTCATGATCTACACATATGAATATGTCATTATGAGAAATGAGTCAGCTCCGTTGCTGCTCATGATGACATTCCTCGTCATGGTCATCAATCTCCTCCTGCAGTACTACATCATCAAGGTCGCAGGTAAGATCCAGCATATCGAAGATGCAAAGCGCAACGAGCGCGGTAAGGCTATCCGCAAGGAACTGGAAGATGAGATGTTCTCACGTACGAGCCTCATTGTTAACCACGAATCAATGGGAAGCCATCACGGTCTGAGCGAAGCGATCGGAAGAAACCTCACATCTTCTATCGACCCTCTGACTACACTCCCCGGACGTGACATGATCACGGAGAGAGCATATAAACTCATCAGAGAAGATATTGCAAATATGCGTGAGAGTGACGTGCCCGATTCAGCTTGCCGTCCGTTCACGGTTATATATCTCGCACTCGACCATTTCGATAATTTCACGAGATCAATCGGCCATAAGTCCATGGACCTCTTTATCCAGAACATGGCACACCGTCTCCGTGAAGCGGCAGAGCCTACTGATATGGTCGCAAGGATCGACGACGCAGACTTCGTTATCCTCTCGAGAAGAACATTGGCATCCGAAGCAGAAGTAAAATATGCCGATAAACTCTCCAAAGAAGCATCCAAGGCTTTTGCCGCAGGCATCGATTCAATGAATGCAACTTTCCATTACGGTTTTGCACATTATCCTGATGATTCACGTCATGCAGGCGAACTCATTGCCAAGGCAGAAGAGCGTATGGGCATTGCTGCCGGAACGATCAAGAATGTTGATGATACAGTAGGGCTCCCTGGCGAAGAGATCTTCAAGAACAAGTCCAAAGATGAGATCATTGCGATCTTCGAGCAGGCTATTACGGATGGTTCATTCCACATTACTTTCCAGCCCTGCTTTACATATGACAGGAAGCTCACTGGATTTGAGGCATTCCTCAAGTTCGACAATAACGGCGACATTATTCCGCCTCCGGTATTCCTCGCAGCAGCTGAGAACGCTGGCTATATGCGCCGTGTCGGAACATTCTCTCTGGAAAATTCCCTCGGTGCTCTCGCAGCGATCAACAAGATCGATCCTACCCTTACGATGAACATCAATATCTCAAACTACCAGTTGAGAGAACCTGATTTTATCCAGTCTTTCTCCAACATCGTATCGAGCACTGAATGTAATGTTGATAATCTCGTTTTGGATCTCCAGGAAGAGAGCCTTATCACATCGCTTCCTGATATCAGAATGACTATCGAAGAATTAGCTACCACAGGTGTTAAGATGGCTCTCGATAACTTCGGAAGAGGATATTCTTCATTCAATGCGATCCCTCTCCTCCCTGTTTCAGTCTTAAAACTCGATGGTAATTTCACATCGAGACTCGCAACTGATGCCACTGTAAGAATCCTTACACGTTCTGCCATCTCACTGATGCACGATATCGACATCACGGTAACGGCTACAGGTGTAGGTCAGGAAGACCAGTTCGAGATCCTCGCAGGCAGCGGTTGCGACAGATTCCAGGGACTCTTCCTGGGCCACGCCATCACCAGTGACGAATTAGAAGAGTTCATAAACGAACAGGGCTGATCTCCTTTTTTATTAGGTTAATACTTCTATGCTATAATCTCCCTATTGCAAAGGAGTGCTAAAAAGCCTATGTCCGAATCAATCGTTTCTGTAGAAAACGTCTCGTTAAAATACAAGAAAACCGTCCTTACCGATGTATCGGTAAGCGCTTCAAGCGGTGAAGTTGTAGGCCTTTTGGGTCTCAACGGTTCCGGTAAGTCTACTTTGCTGTCCGCGATCGCAGGCCTTCGTAAACCCGCTTCCGGCACCATAAAAGTTAATGGCAAAGCAGGCTTTGTCACTCAGGAAAACGCCCTGATAGATGAGCTCACTGCAATGGATAATCTCAAGATGTGGACATCCTTAAGCCGTCAGGAGATATTAAAAGAACTAACGGAGACTGAGCTCTCGATCCTTAAGGTTTCTGATTTTATCGACCTCAAGGTAAAGCGTATGTCCGGCGGTATGAAAAAGCGTCTGGCAATAGCATCCGTGCTCCTCGCAAAACCTAACATCCTTCTCATGGATGAGCCTCTGGCAGCACTCGATATTCCTGCTAAAAACGACATTATCAATTTCATAGATTCTTTTAAGAGCAAGGGCGGAACGATCCTTATCGCGAGCCACAGCGAAGAAATGTTCAAACATTGCTCGAAGATATATCTGCTCAAGTCCGGTAAATCGACTCTGCTCCCTGCCGGAATATCTCCCGCGGAGGCACTGAATGATTAAAGCGTACTTAAAAAGAGTATTGCTTTTCCTCCCTTATGTATTGTGCTATTTCCTGGCGCTCGGTATTGCCATGCTGTCTTTGGTTTTGTATGCGTCGGAATTCCTTTTCGAGGACAACACTGACAGCATCGTATCAGTCGCCTGCTACGTTCCTGACGACAGCGCCTATAACCGTCTGGGAATCGGTATTGTCCAGCAGATGGACAGTGTAAAACACACGATCGACATCAATATGGTCGACAAAAAATCAGAGGTTCTGGAACTGGTTGAAGACGGTGATGCCGTTGCGGGAATCATTATTCCAGAAGGCTTCATTGAATCGATGGGAACACCTGATGCAAAGCAGGCTCAGATTATTTACCGCGACGCCGATACATACGAGGAACATATCGTAAACGATCTGATCTATGCAATGAGCGATCTCCTCGGAACAACGCAGTGCACGATCCTTACAGCAGGAGAACTCGCTGAAGAACTGGGCGCAGAAACCGGCGAAGTCTATGCGATCGAGAATGACGTCTCAAACAATCTTTTAGACTACATAATGAACCGTAAGACTCTTTTCCGCGCATTGGACATCGACGATCTCGTTGCAAAATATGCAGTAAGGGAGAGGCTTACAGCTTCTTATACTCTGTACATCATAATGATGTCCGTCTTCGTAATCTCGTTCTTCTATAAGGGAAATAATCCGATATTCAGAGCGAGAGCGAAGCTGTCAGGAATCAAGACATGGAAAATATTCCTTATTGAATCAGTCTGCACAGCGGCCATGATGTATCTTCTCTATGTTTTGATCTTCGTTGCGTTGAGTTTTGTTTTCGACACGGCGAAAATTCTGTCACTGCTCACGGTAATCCCCGTGATCCTTATCGTGGCTCTCATGGGCACCGCCCTCTGCTATATCGTTAAGAGTCCTGCGGCAGTCTCTTATATCATGTTCGGTGCCGGCACGAGCCTTATGTATCTTGCCGGCGGTCTTATCCCGCTAGATTACATGCCGAAGTTCTTCCAAACTGCGGCACACTATAACCCGCTCTACTATCTGATTCAGTTCTTTATGAGGTCTATGTTCCTATGAAGCTATTCTTAAACAGGTTACAGGTCCTCTCAAAGCGCAGTCTCATAAATCCTGCCATGTATGTCATGGCCGGAATAATCGTTCTTTTGGCACTGCTCGTTATTTTCGTGCCGGAGAAAGAAACATCGGCTTACATTCCCGTTGCGATCCTTAACGAAGATAATTCTCCTGAGTCAGAAGCAATCGTAGATGAGCTCTGCACGATGAATTCCGTATTCTCATTCTATGAAGTAGATGACGAAGAAGAACTCTACAAAGACATCGCCTCAGGCAAAGCAAACACGGCTTACATATTCCCCAAAAACTTCCTGGACCACCTGACCGAAAAGGGTTCCAAGTACGATGTCAAACAGGTAGCAACACCTGCTTCGAGTTTCAAGTTCCTGTCCAGAGAGGAAGTTTTCGGAAGGTTCTTCGGATATGGAGCACGCCAGATAATCTCAGATACGATGGCTGAGTACGGATATGAAGTATCAGTCCACGATCCTGAGCTCATGAGACTCTACGGCAAATACATCGACGACCAGACACTCTTCGCGTTAGAGAGTGTTGAAGGAACTGTCTACAACGCAATTACACGTTCAGAGAAGATCCCGATCCCTCTGTATAAATTTGCGGGATTCTTTATCTTCACTGCTGCACTTCTGGGCGCGCTCGCATTCTTAAATGACCAGGATAACCGCATATATTTAAGATTCAAGTTGTTCGAGCGTATTTATTTGGGCCTCATCCAGGTCGCTGTATTCACCATCCCTGCAGCATTCGTATCCATCATCTGCTTCCTCGTCTCGAGGACGGAATTTAAGATACTGCACGTGCTGTTATACACGCTCATCGTAACTCTCATCGCATTCGTGGTCGGCACGGTAATGACTCTGCTGCCCATCCGCCAGGCGCGCTCAAAGATATTCTCATCCGTGCTCCCTGTTTACCTGATCCTCTCATTCCTGTTTAGCGGAATCCTGATGGATCTTACAAACTTCGGTCCTGCGTTGAGAACTCTGTCGAGATTGTTCCCGCCGTCGATGTTCTGAGTATTAAAACCTGAATAATGTATTCCGATTTTGGAGAATCTTAAAGTGCGAATACGCTATCTGCGAAAAATGTATTCGCGTTTTTAATTTTTTTGATTTGAGAATACAAAATTTCCTGGATTTGTATTCCAATTCGCGAAAAATCTTAATTGCGAATACATGGCTGGCAAAAAATGTATTCCAATTTTTGAAAATCCACAAACTCGAATACAAAATCGTTGAAAAACGTATTCCAAATCTCGAAATATCGTAATTTCGAATATATATTTTGAGATAAATGTATTCCAATTCTCGAAAACACAGAAAAGCGAATACAAATTCTTCCAAAAATGTATTCCTACTTTCGAGAATTCAAAAAAGAGAATACAAAAACGTCTGGATCTGTATTCCTACTTTCGAGAATTCAAAAAAGCGAATACAAAATAATCCAAATTCTTATTCGCAATCAGGTAAATCTCAAAAGAAGAATATATTTAGTCTCAACTTTCTCCAAAAATGCATACTTTTTCATAACACCTCTCTATAATCCAAGCAGGAGGTAGTCCTGCATGAACATTAATTTGAAAAGCGATATAAGTGCAAGAAGTGATTTAATCTCTTCTCTGATAAATCCGGTAGAAAAGAAACTGGAGAAACTGCCTGCCGGAAGACTGAAGATATGCCATCACGGGAATAAAACCTACTATTACTATTGTGAAAACAGCAACAGTTCACCCATACTTCTTGACCGCAATGATGCAAAACTGATTGCGGACCTTGCTCAGAGAAGCTACCTGGAGAAAGTCCTTAAAGTGTCTAAAAAGGAAGTCTCTGCTCTGAATCACGCGTTGAAATCTTTCCCCGAATATGTTGCAGAAGAAATCTACGACAACTTAAACGAGGAACGGAAGAAAATAGTAAAGCCAATAACAATTTCCGATGAGCAATTCATAAAAGAATGGCTGGAAAAACCTTATGCTCATAAATCTTTCAATGAAGGACAACAGGTTTTTTATACAGCGCGCGGAGAAACAGTAAGATCCAAATCAGAGGTGATAATTGCCGACAGACTATTTGCTAATGGTATTCCATACAAATATGAATGCCCGATAAAAATCGGAAAAATAACTATCCATCCCGATTTCACTATACTCAGAATCAGCGACAGGAAAATAATGTATTGGGAGCATAATGGAAAAATGGGAGACCCTGATTATGTTGAAAAAATGGTGAACAGAATAAATCTTTATAATCAGGCAGAGATCTTCCAGGGAGATAATCTGTTTCTTACATTCGAATCTGAAAAGACACCATTCGATATAAAAACTCTCGATAACATAATCAACAGGTTTTTCAAATAAAAAGGCTGTGCCACCAGAGCACAGCCTTAATTATTGATTTGAATTCAGATCAAAGATCAGATATCCCAATCCTCATCGTCGTAATCGTCATCATAATCGTCGTAATCATCAACAAAAGCTGAAGAACCGAGCAACTTGTTGCCGTAGTTGTCGATAGCATCTTCAACTGCTTCTTCAACAACGTCCTGGTTCATAGGAACCTTTGTAGGGTTGTTAGCAGCACCGAAAGCACTTACGAATGAGCCGAGTGTAGAAGCCTTCTGGTTGAGTGAACCGCCAACGAGAACGAAAATGTTAGTACCGTTGATCTCAACAGAAACTGCTACGTCACCCTTAAGACCTGAGAGAACCTCTTCGAAGTCGTCAGCATCTGAATACATGTCAACGAGATCCATGATGTCGTCATTCTCGAGGATAACCTTAGCGAGCTTAGAAACTTCAACGTGGAATCTGAAGTAACCGTCGTTCTTACCAACATAGAACTCTTTGTTTGTAAGATCCTTTGAACTGATGCCTGCCATGTCGAGCATATCATCAAGGTAATCCATAAAGTCTCCGGCATATCCGTCATCAGCGAGTGAAACCTGGAAAGCCATAGCGCCGTCGATCTGGAGGTCAGCAATATCTTCGATATCACTAATATCCTCGATATCTCCTAAACCTGTGCACTTAGCAGCAAGAGCAAAGGAAGTAACATCATCTGCATCGATGATCTCAGACAGACCCATATCCTGGAGCATGCCTTCAACATCAACATCGCCATCCTCAACTGCTTCTTCATCTGCTACAGCATAGAAACCGTCTTCGAGGTCATCCATATCCGGTGCATCATCATCAATATCAAATTCCTCGAGCTTAAGTCTCTCACATGCCTTAGCGAACTTCTCTGTTGTAATCTTTGTTGTCTTGCTGCATCCGGCAAAAATACCAACGAGCATAACAGCAGAAAGCACGCATGCAATAGCCTTTATTTTTTTCATAAAGCAAAAACCCTCCTTCTGGGAATAAAAGAATAATACCACAAAATCACTTTAATTTGACTTGTTCTGAAAATATAAATAATACCCATTGTTTGAGGCTCTGATATCTGTCTTTGCGACATTTTCACCTAAAACAAAGGGTATTATCTGAAATCCTACTTTCGGGCAGGGATACAGACTCTATGGTCAGATGAAATCTGTCTCACTATAGTATCCGCTGTCGACAAGGATGGTCTTATAGTTGTTCTCATCTACGAAAATCGGAGAGCAGAGGTATGACGGAACTGTCTTGACTCCGTTGTTATGAGTTGAGTTGTCATTGACATCAACCACTTCACCTTCTGCAATCTGCATGACCATTTTCGCCGTCTGGTCAACCAAAGTGCGGGTATCCTTAAATACAGACATGGCCTGTTTGCCGGCAATGATGCTCTTAACGTTAACCAGGTCACAATCCTGGCCTGTAATTATCGGATAAGTTCCTTTGTAATTTCTACTCTCGAGAGCCTGTATTACGCCCCAGGCTGTTGAGTCATTGGAGCAGAGCCATGCATCTATATCCGTACCGTCTGAATAATATGAACTGATGATGTTCTCGGCACGGGCCTTGGCCTGATCAGTTTTCCAGCCGCTGGTGGCAACATCTTCAAATGCTGTCTGGCCGGAAACAACCTTGATCTGACCTGATGCAATATACGGGCTCAGCACATCGTAAGCACCGTTGTAGAAAAGCCGTGCGTTAAAATCTGACGGATCGCCTGCCGTGAGCTCGATGTTGAACGGTCCGCGGTTATTTTCGATATCCAATGCGTTGATAATGTACGTAGCCTGCAAAACACCGACCGTGTAGTTGTCAAATGATACGTAGTAATCAACACATTCCGTCGCCATGATCAGGCGGTCGTAAGCAATAACTTTGACGCCCTTTGCAGCTGCTTCCTCGAGAACTGTTGTCAAAGACGAACCATCTATGGCGGCAATTACGAGGATCTTGCAGCCACTGTTTATCATGTTCTCGATCTGGGCGACCTGAGTGTTAATCGTGTTGCCAGCATACTGGAGATCAACAGTGTAGCCGTTCTCCTCGAGCTGTTCCTTAAGGTTCGACCCGTCCTGGTACCATCTCATGAGATCCTGTGTAGGCATTGAGATTCCGACCTTGAAACCGGAATCGCCATTGATATCAACGTCAACAGAACCGCCATCAATGTCTACGTCACCGCCATCATCAATAATGTCACCACTTGCTATGTTTGTGATCACATATGCATTGATAGCCAAACCTGCTTCCTCAACAGCAGTCTCAGCAACCGTTTCATTCATGGGAAGTTTCAGAGGATCATAAGCCACACCAAATCTTTTTATGAAATCCTTCAGTGTATCCGCGTCCCGGTTAAGAGAGAAACCTGCAACGACTAAAACGTTGGCACCATTCACTTCAACGGACAAAGCGATGTCGCCCGTAAGCCCGCTTAACAGATCTTCCATATCTTCGTTGAGTGTGAGTTCTGCATATTCATCCAGATTATCATTGTCGATAACCATCTCGGCGAAATCAGCGACGTTGATATGAAGTCTTAAGTAACCCTCTTTGGGGGATGAATAGAATTCTTTATCAGACAGATCATCGGTGCTGATATCGTATTTGTCGAGCAGTTCGGTGAAATAGCTCATGATGTCTTCTGAGTAGTTGTCATCAAGAGTCATCTGGAATGCAACGGCTCCGTCAACTTCCAGGTCTTCTAATTCCTTCGGGTCTGCTCTCTTGAGATCCTTGTAACCATCGACCCTTGCAGCGAAGCCAACAGACTCTACATCGTCGGGATCGATGAAGTCGACGATACCAATAAGAGAAGCGATATCATCTATGCCGTGTCTGAACTGAGGTCCGATAAGTTCTTCGGCTTCATCACCATCTGCAGCTATGTAATAACCTTTTTCAACATCTCTCGGTTTGGGCATTTCGCCGTCGATCTCGAACTCCTCGAGGCCCATCTTCTCGCATATCTTCGTGAACTTTTCTGTAGAGATGTTTGCTGTCTTGCTGCACCCGGCGAAAACACCGGCCAGCATAGAAACTGCCAATACAGTTGCTGCTATCTTTATTCTTCTCATAAGCATTACCCCCTTATGCATCCGCCGTAATTTTAGCATATAATCATATATCTTTGACTTGCCCTAAATTAAACAAGTATTTATTATCTGTGCGAGGGGGTGTTTTATATGCGCGAAAAATGGTCTTCCAGATCTGCCTTCATTCTGGCAGCTATCGGTTCTGCCGTAGGCTTGGGAAATGCCTGGAGGTTTCCGGGACTTGCCGCTAAGTATGGCGGTGGAGCTTTCCTTTTCGTTTATCTCATTGCAATGCTCGTTATCGGAATCCCGCTTCTCATGATGGAGATCTCTGTTGCGAGATACACCAGACAGGGTGCGCCCGGTTCTATGCGCGCTCTTAACAAGAAGGCCGAGAGCATCGGCTGGATCGCGGTATCCAATGGTATCGGCATCTCGATCTACTATGCTGCGGTTTTCGCATGGGTCATCCTGATGTTCGTAATTAGCTTCAAGTTCATGAACATGACAGGAGACACGGATGCAGCCAGCAATCTCTGGGCTGAGACGATCAAGACCACGGGAACGACTTCAGGATTCACGACGATCTCATGGCCAGTTCTCGGCTGCCTCATCGCCGCTTGGGTCCTCTGCTATGTCTGCATCAGAAACGGCACGACAACGGTAGGCAAGGTCGTTAAGTTCACCGTATCACTCCCTGTCATCTGCCTCCTTATTATGGCAGTCAGAGGTATCATGATGCCCGGCGCAATGACAGGTCTTGCAAAGCTCTTCATCCCCGAATGGACAGCACTCGCTGATTCCAATATCTGGGTTGACGCCATCGGCCAGGTATTCTATTCACTCTCAACATCAATGGCGATCATGTTCGCTTACGGTTCATTCCTTGATAAGGACTCCAACATCGTTATCGACACATTCATCATCTCATTCTCCGACATGTTCATCAGCATCCTCGCAGGCGTCGTAATGTTCACAACAATGTCCGGCGTAGGAATGCTCGACCAAATGTCCGATTCAGGCATCGCAACAGCATTCATCATCTATCCTCAGGCAATCGTCCAGATCTCGTCAAGCCCTGTCTTCAACATGATCTTCGCGTTCATCTTCTACTTCTGCCTGATCACGCTCGCGATCGACTCGCTTTTCTCAATCATCGAGGGCATCTCGACTGCCGTATCCGATAAGTTCAAGCTCAGCAAGAAAAAGACTACTCTCACGATCTGCATCATCGAAGGCATCTTAAGCCTCATCTTCGTAACCGGTGCAGGCCTCGCGGTGCTCGACATCGTCGACCATTTCATCAACAGCTTCACTCTCATCATCACGGGAATTCTCGAAATGGTCGCAGCCGGATGGTTCTTCAAGACAACCAAGATTCTCACCGAGCTCAACCGCAACACAAAGAAATTCAAGATGCCTTCCTGGTGGTTCCTGCCGTCGATCAAGGTCATCTCGCCCGTTGCGCTTGCAGGCCTCTTCGCCTGGAACGTTTATGGTCTCTTCAAGAGCGGCGGTATCTACGGTGCTGCTACTGACGAAAATTCTGTCGGCTACTCGCTCGCATCCAACATCATCTTCGGATGGTGCCTCATCGCCCTTATCCTCTTATCCGGCCTGATCATCAGGATCATCGTCAAGGTTAAGTCCAAAAAGGGTTATAAGGAAGACGACAGAACCTGGGACGATTTTAAAGAGACTTAATCATTAACACAGACATTAACTTCGAGAGTGTGCCTCAGACCGGGGCACACTTTTTACGAGGATTTACCCGCGGAAATCAGAAAAATAACGGGCCAGCGGTTTTTGATGTATAATCTCTTTGATAGACAAAGTAATCAAGGACGTTTAACATTTATGAACATAACGATCATCTGCGACGTTTTGGGTAAAGCCAATAACGGAACATCCGTCGCAGCTTACAATCTGATAAATCATTTGAAGGCTCAGGGACACAATGTCACTGTTGTTTGTTGTGATGCCGACAAAGAGGGTGAGAGCGGCTACAAGATAGTGCCCACCCTGAAGTTCGGTCCGATTGTCAATGCCGCTCTGGCACGCAACGAGGTCGTGCCCGCAAAAGCTGATCCGGTCATCCTTGAAGAAGCAATAAAAGACGCTGACGTTGTACATCTCCTGATGCCGTTCCCGCTTTCCTGGAAGGCAGTCAAGATATGTGAGAAGTATGGCGTGCCCATGACATCGAGCTTCCACGTCCAGGCGGAGAATTTCACCTGCCATATCGGATTGATGAAATCTTCTTTCGCGACTAAGGAAGTCTATAAATATTTCTACAGGAAGGTATACAGCCACTGCGCATATACTCACTACCCTACTGAATTCATCAAGCAGGATTTTGAGAGCAACATAAAGAAGAGTGTCCCTTCGAAAGTCATTTCAAACGGTGTAAGCGAATCTTTTTTTGAGCGGGCTCCTGAAGAGGCCATCGACAAGCAGAAAGCCAAGCATAAGGACAAGTTCACTATTGTGGTGGTCGGAAGATACTCGGCAGAAAAGGCGCAGCAGGTTCTCATCAAGGCTGTCGCTAAATCCAAATACAAGGACAGGATCCACCTGATCCTCGCGGGCGAAGGTCCGAAGAAAAGAAGATATAAGCATCTTGCCAAGAAGAACGGCGTTGACTGCGAGATGAGATTTTTTGATCACGACGAACTCAAAGAAGTTCTTAACGCAGCCGACCTGTACGTGCACACGGCTTATGTCGAGCTCGAATCCATCGCATGCCTCGAGGCGATCGTAACGGGTCTGGTGCCTATCATCTGCAATTCAAAAAGGAGCGCGGCGAGATTTTTCGCGCAGGATGACAGATGCCTTTACCACAAGTGGGATTCCGAGGATCTGAAGAACAAGATCGAATACTTCATGGATAACCCGGAAGAACTCAAGGCCTGCAAGCGCAAGTACAAGAAGCAGGCGAATGTTTCAAGGCTCGGTGACTGCATGAACAAGATGGAAGAAATGCTCGTAGAAGCTGCAGGCACCCGCGCGAAAGAGGCCTGATCCACATGAAGGAACGGACCTACTATTATTCAGATCCGGTTAATGATGATTTTGCAGGCACGAAAATCAACACTACCGAACTCCCCTCCGATTACAGTTATTTCCCGAAAACTGCAATAAGACGCGGGTTCGCTTTTTTCCTCTACCATATCTTTGCGGCGCCGATCGTTTTGCTTCTGCAGTTAATTGTTTACGGCGAGAAATATGTTGGCCGCCAAAAACTTAAAGAATACAGAAAAGACGGCTTTTTCCTCTATGGAAATCACACCAGGTGCATGGGCGATGCTTACTGTCCGGGTCTTTTGGCGTGGCCTAAAAAGGCCTACATCATTGCCGGCATGGATGCGTTCTCGATCAAGGGCATAAGAAGGATCGTTGAGGATCTGGGCGGAGTGCCGCTCCCTAACAACGTTAAGGGCCTTCGTAAGTTCAACCAGGCGATCAGGGAGCATATGGATAAATGTCACATTGTTACAATCTTCCCTGAAAGCCACATCTGGCCACACTACACCGGTATCAGGCCGCTTAAGGCATCGACATTCCACTACCCTGCCGAGACGGGTAAGCCCGTGTTCACTTTCACGACGACATGGCAGAAGAGGAAGATCCTGCCCGGTTCCAGAACGGTCGTTTATGTTGACGGCCCGTTCATCCCCGACATGGACCTGCCGATCGACAAGCGTAAGGAAAAACTCAGGGACCAGGCATTTGAGGCCATGACCGCGAGTGCCAAGAATTCAAATTATGAGAAAAACCACTTTATTTACCGTCCCAAAGACAGCGTTTCTGAATAAGGAGAATTCATTTTGAATAAGCCCGGTCTGAAAAAGCTTATCCCGCTTCTTATGCTGACATTCGTCTTCGCTGGCATTGTCGGTTTTATCTATGAGACCATCTGCGTCTATATCAATGAGGGCGTGTTTTTCAAACGTGGAACAACTTACGGACCGTGGATCCCGATTTACGGATTCGGCTCGCTGATAATCTATTTCACGACATTAAAACTCCGTAAAAAGCCGTGGGCAGTATTTCTGACCAGCGCCATCCTCTGCGGAACACTGGAACTGGCATCCGGCTTTATTCTCGACAAGGTTTTCCACTTAAGACTCTGGGACTATTCACTCGTTATCCTTAACTGGGGAAATCTCAATGGATACATCTGTGTAAGATCCGTAATTACATGGGGTCTCATGGGTTTATTCTTCATGTGCGTGATGCTCCCGCTGTTCGAGAAATTCCAAAACAGGAAACCAAAAGCATTTAATGTGGTATCATTCGTGATGTTCGGCCTGTTTGTGGCGGACATCGTCTTGAGCCTGACACTTAATACACCGGGATAAAGGAGCCATCTGATGAGCAAATTGCCGCCCAAATCCAGAATACCGATGCTGATGCTCGTTTTCGCATTCGGCGGAATCTTCGGCTTCATTTATGAAGAGATCTTCTACCGTTTTGACCTTGGCGAATGGGTAAAGCGCGGCACGACCTTCGGCCCCTGGATCCCCATCTACGGCTTCGGTGGAATCCTCATTCTCGGTCTGACTTATACAGTAAAAAAGAATCCGTTCCTGGTATTTCTTCTCGCAACTGTTGTTTCCGGAATACTCGAATTTGCGACCGGTTACGTGGTCCTCAAACTCTTTGGCGTGAGGCTCTGGGACTACTCCACAGAAATACTGAACTGGGGTAACATCGGCGGATTTGTCTGCGCGAGATCGGTCCTCTTCTTCGGCATCTCAGGTGTGTTCTTGCAGTTTGTAGTAATGCCTGTTTTCGAGAAGATCGAGAAAAAGATGCCGCGCAAAGCATGGCTGTGTTTGTGCTTTATTCCCGCAGGACTGTTTATCGCCGATATTATTGTCAGCATGACCTGCAGAGCGCTGGGAATAATTACCTGAGGAGCCTGTCGCCCTTCAGCATCTCTTCCCAATCGAAAGTAGTCTCCACCCCTGACATGCATGCAATAGACGCAAGGCCGTGTGCAGTGGCCCACAGCTGCAGGAGCTCAACCTCCTGCTCTTCCTTACTCTTCTTAAGCTTTTTCTCTTTAAGATATTTCAGATAAGTACTTTTGAGCAAAACAAACGGCGGATAATCTTCTGCAAAACTCTTGTCGGGGATGGTGTGTGCAATGACATTCTGGCTGCCGAACAGGAATTTGAAATAATCAGGCTTACGGATAAAGAATGAAACATAATGCTTACCCATTTCAACGAGAGCCTGCTCAGCATCAGCAGCGCCGTTAACGGCATCCGTCAGCTCTTCCATGAACTGTTCCGTAACGCTCGATTTGATCGCTCCAATTAACTCATCCTTATCCTTGAAATGCGCATAGGGAGCTGCATGTGAAACCTGACATGCAGACGCAGCCTTACGGAGCGAGAGGCTCTCTTCTCCACTCTCGTTGATAATCTTTATTCCCGCATCTATCAGGGCCTGTCTCAAGTTGCCGTGATGGTAACTGTCACTCATTGCAGCATCTCTCCTTTATCTGCCTTAAGATATCACATGTCGCGCCGGGATTCTCCCATAACGGGCTGTGCGCGCTATCAGGTATCAGGTAAAAACCTTTATCGGGCGCCTCTATTATCTCACAGTACTCTTTCACGAGTTCCCAGGGACAGTTGTAATCCGTGTCGCCGCTTATGAAATAGACAGGGATCTCAAGTGATGTAATTGATTCTCTGTAATCGAAATCATCCAGCTCTTTTGCCAGAGGCGTTTTGCGGTACATCTTCATCGGCCTTTCTCCAATCTTGACACTGTAAAGATATTATAATCACAATCTTTACGCTGTCAAGTTGTTGGAAATAAGATAATTTCGCAGTTTTCATACACTTGTCTAGAAAACGTTTATTAATTAAAATTATTTAACAAACGGTTAATAGCTATTACATTTAACTTTGTTAGTATGCTCTTAATCTATTGTGTTTTAGGCAATAGGCGTATTACGGTTTTTTTGATAGACAAGGAGTTCCGTTATGGCTACTCGCAAGAATCTGAACAATGATCTCAGAGCGGTTCTGCTGGTCCTGATCTGTCTGGCTATTAACTTTATCCTGGGTAAGATCGCCAGTCTCACCAGCATTCCCTTTTACTTTGACTGCATAGGTACAATCCTTGCTGCCATGATCGGCGGCTTCCTGCCTGGCGTTATCGTCGGCTTCTTTACGAACATCATCAGCAGCATTGGTGAACCTACCAACATCTATTATGGTGTCGTAAATGTCCTTATCGCTATCTGCGCGGCAGCATTCTCCCAGAAGGGTACATTGCGCCAGCTCTCATGGAAATTCATTGTTCCCGTCCTTTACTTCACGGTAATCGGCGGCGGTCTCGGTTCAGTAATCACATGGGGACTTTTTGGCAACACGATGGGTGAGGAACTCGCCTCATCACTTGCAGGACGTATCTACATGAATGTTGTAAGTGATGCATTCTTTGCACAGCTCTACGCCGGTCTCATCGTTGATCTCCCTGACAAGCTCATCAGCACGCTCGTTGCATTCCTCATCTACAAGAATTATCCCAATAACTTAAGACCAAGAAGAAACGAACTGGATGTTGAAGCCATAGCCAAAAAGGGTATTTCCTTAAGCGGCAAGATCTCTTTATCTGTAACCGCCATCTTCATCGTTGCAGCGGCTGTAGTGTCTTTCGTAAGTTTCAGACAGTTCCGTGAAACAATGATCGAGCAGGAAAAGAAGTATGCGCAGGACGTTGCGTCTTTTGCCTCCACGCTGGTTGATCCTAACCTTATTGATGAATACATCGAGAGACAGAATGCCGCAGAGGGATTCTACCGCACGAACAGATACTTAGGCCTTATCTGGAACAGTTCCGAGAAGATCCAGTATCTCTATGTTTATCAGATAAAACCTGACGGCTGCCATGTTGTTTTCGACGTGGATACGCCTGATATGCCCGGTTCTGAGACAGGTGAAATAATCGAGTTCGATGAGAGCTTCGATCCATATCTGGATGATCTTCTCGCGGGCAGACCGATCGATCCGATAATCACTAACGATACATACGGATGGCTCTTGTCAGCTTATGTTCCGATCTATGACGATTCAGGAAAGTGTACTGCTTATGTCTGTGTTGATGTATCAATGCCGAACATTGCAGAAGTCGAGCGCGAGTTTGCTTTTAAGATCACTACGCTCCTTTTGGGATTCTTCCTCACCGTCCTCACGATCTGCGTTTACCTCGCAAAGCGTTTCATCGTCAATCCGGTAAACAAGCTCGCAAAGATGACATACGAGTTCGCATATACCAATGACGAAGCACGCGAAGAGACACTCGCGAGCATCAGTGAACTCGAGATCAAGACGGGTGATGAGATCGAACATCTCTATAACGCCCTCGCGAAAACGACCCGCGACACTGTAGATTACATCAGTGAATCACAGCGTAAGAATGAGGCTATCGCCACATTCCAGAGCGGCATGATCAGCGTTATGGCTGACCTCGTTGAGAGCCGTGATAAATCAACAGGTACGCACATCAAGAATACAGCTGCTTATGTTGAGATCATCTGCGACCAGATGATCAAGGACGGATTGTATCCTGACGTGGTAAACGAAGACTACAAGAATAATGTTGTAGCTTCTGCGCCAATGCATGACATCGGTAAGATCAAGATATCTGATGCTATCCTCAACAAGCCCGGCAGGTTTACACCTGAAGAGTATGAGATCATGAAGACTCACTCTGAAGAAGGCGCAGCGATCATCCGCACGGTTAAGAAGACCGTCGACAGCAAAGAACTCAAAGAAAACTATCTGGGTGAAGCCGAGAATATGGCCCATTATCACCATGAGAAGTGGAACGGCGAAGGTTATCCTTGCGGACTCAAGGGTGAAGAGATTCCTCTGTCTGCGAGAATCATGGCCGTTGCAGATGTATTCGATGCTCTGGTATCAAGACGTGTATATAAGCCCGGCATGCCTTTTGATGATGCAATGGCAATCATCAAAAAGGACGCAGGTTCACACTTCGACCCTGTATGCGTAGAAGCATTCGTGCATGCTGAAGCAAAGGTCAGAGCCGTAACCGAAGAGATTCACTGATAAAGCGGGATTATTCCTCTAACGGATCGTCATCATCCAGTTTGTCCAAAAGGTCAAACTGTGCCTTGATAATGGCCTTGGGATCGTCCTCAAAAGCGACCTCGAGGTCACCTTCCTGGACTGTCTCGCTGCAGAGAGCCACATCCTCAAAGAAACCGTTCGCATCTTCCTCACCATATCTGCTGATGAAGAGATTCTCGAAGTTTCTCGCACTGATAAGTTCATCAAGATAGAGCCTTGTTACGCTGACGAATGCTTCGTACAACTCACGCTTGCTGTAGTCATTTTCAGGGTCAGCAAAAAACTCAATAGTCTTTCTGAAATCTATTTCTTCAAAACCTGATTCATTTTTATTGTTATCGTTATCCATTTCCAATTACCTCCTTTGTGAAGCGGTTGGATTAATAATCTGTTCTGTTGTCATAATAATAGAATGATATACAAGTGTCAAAACAAAACAGGGCCGAGAATAGGACAATTATCTCTAACCCCCATGTTATAATTGAAAAACTGACAGAAGAATAGTTTTCGAGGGGAGTTGAGCTTCATATGGAAAAGATCACATTATGGCAGGAAGGCGAATATACTTACCCTTTGGCTTTTGAATTCGTACCCAATATGAGGCCTTATCTCTTAGACGACGGAAAGACCCATCCGTGCGTTATCGTGCTCCCCGGCGGCGGCTATGCTGTCGTTGTTCCACCCGAAAGCGAACACGTTGCAAAGGCATTTAATAAGCTCGGATATAACTGCTTCGTAATGACATATACAACGAACCAGATGATGCGTGTTCCCGTCGGCACACAGGCAATGCGGGATCTCGCACGTGCCATCCGTTATGTCAGAAAAAACAGTTCCGAATATCTCATAGATCCTGACAGGATATTTGTGTGCGGTTTCTCTGCTGCAGGCCACGTCTGTGCGAGCGTATGCGATTACTGGGATGAGATCACAGATGAGAATCCTGAATATAAAGACATCTCCTGCCGTCCTGATGCGGCTATATTGTCTTACCCTGTTATCACTTCGGGAGAATATGCACACAAGGATTCATTCCGTTTCCTTCTAGGTGCAGATATTTACGAGAGAACTGATAGCGAGGCTAAGGCCCTTTTAGACCGTTTCTCACTTGAGAAGCACGTTAAGAACACCAATCCTCCCTGCTTCGTATGGCAGACTGAGACGGATGACCTGGTGCCCGTACAAAACAGTTATCTCTATGCTGAAGCTCTAAAAGCAAACGGCGTTCGTTACGAGCACAAGACCTTCCCCCAGGGTCCTCACGGATTGTCCATTCCGGACGACGACTGGGCAAAGGGAAGACACGGAGAGCCCTATACTGCAGAGCAGAGTTTTGCTCTCGTCAATGCGATCAGATCCGGTAAACTGGATGATCCTGACGGCAATTGCGATACATTGCTCGCATATCTGGATCCCCCGCCGGCAGACATAAGGATCCCTGCTTTCCCTGAGGTATGCGTCTGGCCTGATCTGGCAGATGCTTTCCTTAAGAGTCTTTAATTCAGTTTCTTAGAGTTTGCCCGCGATCTCTGAGGCGTCATCAGCCTCAGGCTTGATCCTGGTTACGCCGAATCCTTCGGAGATCTTGACCGAAGCCTCACCGAACTTTGTCATGACCTTCTCCTGGTGTCTGACGAGCTTGAATCTGTCCATTGCTATATATCTGATTCCGATTGTCTTTGTATTCTCGAAAATCAGTTTTGCGAACTTTTCCTTGTCTTCAGGTTTTGCAATTACGGTAAGAAGAATGCCCGGGCGGTTCTTCTTCATGTAAACAGATGTGGTAAAAACATCGAGAGCGCCGTTCTCCATGAGAACGCCGGTAGCATAACCGATTTCCTCACCTGTCATGTCATCGACGTTGCACTGCATCTCAATAACTTTATCGTCGTCTTCTGAGACTTCATTTCCGATAAATGTTCTGAGCATATTTGCCTTTGCAAAATCTTTCTTTCCCATTCCGTAACCGGTCTTTTCAATTGCCATAACAGGTCTTTTGCCAAAGCCGTCTGCAAAGTGCCTGAGCAGCGCTGCACCTGTAGGTGTTAACAGCTCGCCTTCAACATCACCGCTGTAAGAAGGAATGCCTTCAATAATGTGCGCTGTTGCAGGCGCGGGAACAGGCAGGATTCCGTGTGCACATCTTACCTGGCCAAATCCTGTTGCCAGAGGTGACACAACGATTCTGTCAGCACCGATCTGCTCTAACAAAACACATACGCCGACTATATCTGCAACGGCATCCATGGTTCCTACTTCGTGGAAATGGATCTCGGTTATCTCTTTGCCGTGAGCCTTGCTCTCAGCCTCAGCGATGAGGCCGTATACTGCGAGTGCATCGGACTTAACTTTATCTGATACGTTAAGACCGCCGATTATCTTCTCGATATCACTCATATGAGTGTGGTGATGATGGTGATGGTGTTCACCCTCGTGATCATGATGGTCGTGAGTATGTTCTTCATGAGTATGCTCGTGATGGTGGTCGTGCTCATATTCATGAGAGTGCTCATGTGAATGTTCATGCTCTTCGTGATCGTGGTGGTGATGCTCATGCTCATGCATGTGCTCATCTTCTTCTACACCCAGTGCAACAACACGAGCGTGAGTGCCCTTTATACCGCACTTTACGCTGTCTTCGAAGTTATAAGTAACATCAGGGATTCCCAATGAGTTGAGCTTTGCCTCACACGCTTTAACGTCGCCTGTGAGTTCAGCCAGTGATGCCAGGAGCATGTCTCCTGCAGCGCCCATATTGCATTCGATATAAAGTGTCTTCATCAGGTTAACCTCCGATGTGATTTATCATGCTGGCAGAATAGCCTGCTCCGAATCCGTTGTCGATATTTACTACTGTAACGCCGCTCGCACATGAGTTCATCATGGCCAGCAATGCCGTGAGCCCCTCAAAAGATGCACCGTATCCTACGCTCGTGGGTACCGCGATAACAGGACAGTCGACCAGGCCTCCGATAACGCTCGCGAGAGCGCCTTCCATGCCGGCTACAGCGATAATGACACTCGCACTCATGAGTTCTTCTTTGTGTGACAGGAGCCTGTGTAATCCAGATACACCGACGTCGTATACGCGGTTTACTTTGTTGCCTAACAGCTCTGCCGTAACTGCCGCTTCCTCTGCGACAGGAAGGTCTGATGTACCGCCTGTAGCAACAACAATGGTGCCTTTCGCAGCAGGCTCAGGGATCTCGCCTGCAACGCCTATGCGTGCAATGTCGTAATATTTGACGGGAATTGTAAGGGCAGCCGCTTTCTCAGCCGACAGTCTCGTAATCAGAACGGTCTTTTGGCCGCCTTCGATGAGACTGGATGTAATGGCATCTATCTGACCGGGAGTTTTTCCCTCGCCATAAATAACTTCCGGAACGCCCTGTCTCAAACCTCTGTGGAGGTCAGGCTTGGCAAAACCAAGATCGACAAAGGGCTTCATCTTCAGTTGGAGTTCAGCCTCTTCGGCCGTCATCTCACCGCTTGCTACCTTCTCCAAAATGTCTCTGGTATCGCTCATAACAAACCTCTGTTACTTGTCTAATACTTCGTTCATGCTGCCTGTGCGGTAGCCTTCCATGTCTATTGCTACATATTTGAAGCCGAGACGTTTCAATTCTTCTGAGATCTCTTTTCTTGTACGTGCATATGTGAGCAATACTATGTCATCAGGATCAGCTTCGATCCTCGCAATATCGCCGTGCACTCTTACACGTATTCCCGTAAAACCCAGATCCTTGATGAATTTCTCTGCAGAGGCAACTCGCACCAATCCTTCGTCAGTGATCTCTTCGCCATATGCAAATCTCGATGCCAGGCATGCAGCTGACGGATGGTCCCATGTCGGGAGCCCTGCCTCTTTGGAGAGTGCGCGGATATCTGCTTTCGAGAGGCCTGAATCCTTAAGCGGGCTCGCTATTCCGAGTTCAGAGATGGCACGCATACCGGGTCTGTAATCGCCCGTGTCGTCAACATTGCTGCCGTCAGCGACCTCATATTCCGGAGCAGCATTCTTTATACTCTCGAAAATCCTCCTCTTACAGTAATAGCATCTGTCCGGAGGATTGGACGCGAACCCGGGCGTTGAGAAAACATCAAAATCAATTACGATCTGAAGGATCTTGTTCCCTGAACAGAATTCAGATGTCCACCCGAACTCTTCGTCGGTAAGCACCTGGGACTTAACAGTAACTGCGATGCAGTCATCACCTAAAACCTCGTGAGCTTTGTAGAGCAGATATGTGGAATCCACCCCACCTGAAAAAGCGACCGCCAGTTTCCCGGCGGCCTTAATACGCTCTGTGAGCGCAGTTTCTTTATTTCTGATGTCCTGTGCGGTATTCATTATTTGGATGCGAGCATAGCCTTGACCTTGCCCTCAGGATCCTTAACGATGAGAATAACGAGCCAGATGACCATGCCGAGTGCGACTACGCAAAGTCCGAGATATGCATCGTTGAGCATGTCTGCGGGAGCCTGTTCAAAGAACTCAGCGCCGAGTTCGATGTATTCAACTACAGCGTCAACGAGCCACATAAGGCTTGCGCCCCAATACATAAGAGCAAGTGTGCCGAGTTTTCTGTCAGATTTTGAGTTATACCAAAGGATTGTTGCAATAGCTGCAGCGAAAACAGTGATAAGTAAAGTCATATTATTTCCCCCTTCATGCCTTTGCCTTAGCCGTAGCAGGCGCTTTCTTTTTGGAGATGGCATTCGATACAAGTACCATCACTACCCACGCCAGCGTTACGAGAATTGCCATGGCAACTCCGCTCGTGCTCATCTCGTGAATCATCTCAGCTGCGTCAGCGGGATTTGCTGCTGCAGTAAGGAAAGGGAACCACGGTGTAACTTCACCGTGCCAAACGTGCTCAAAAGCAAGGAGTGCAGAACCGCCCCAAAGCATATTGTTGAGCCAGCCCATCTTCTTGATGAACATATTGTCAGAACCATTTTTGTCACCAATCTTCTTGATTACAGTTGTTACAACTGCCTCTGTTGTAGGTACTAAAAAACATGCCATAAAATACACTCCTTTATTTAAAATATTCAGTTAACAACATACTATCAGAGTAATTTTTCAGGTATATACCAAATCGAATACTTAAAATTATGATTTTTTTACTTTCTTCGGGGAACTGCATGTCTTGCAATGCTCAAGACAATTGCAGAGCGCTTCGAAAGTCTGGTCGCTGATGTCGTGCTCGATCTTGCATGCGTCATCTTCGGCAACTTCAGGATCAACACCCAATGCGATGAAATAGTCAGTAAGCTTCTTGTGACGGGTATAGATCTTGTTTGCGATCTCCAGACCCTTCTCTGTTACGGTGATAAAACCGGAACGGTTCATCTCAATATAGCCTTCTTCACGGAGACGCTTCATTGCATTACTTACACTGGGCTTTGTAACACCGAGAAGTTCAGAAATATCAACAGAACGGACATAACCGTTCTTCTCCTTGAGAATGAGCATGGATTCGAGATAATCTTCAGCTGATTTACCGAGTTCATTAGAATTTTTCATATGACTTACCCCGCGTTGTTTATACATACTCCGGTTAATCGGAATTAACTCCGATTATATAACAAAATCATACCCCTTTGTGTCAAAATTGGTTTCTTATTTCTGATATTATGAGGCTAAATAAAAAATCGAAAGACATCTGCTTATGAAGACTATTGAGAATCTGATCACAGACGAAGAACGCGCGCTATACGGGAGCATTGATCTCACCGTTATAAACAGCCGTTTTGACGGTCCCGCCGATGGCGAGAGCGCCCTTAAAGAGTGCCGCAACATCATTGTCAGGGACAGTTATTTCAATCTCAGATATCCCTTCTGGCATGTGCACGGTCTTAATATAGATTCTTCTGAGATGACCGATAAATGCAGGGCTGCCCTGTGGTATTCGGATAATATAAAGATCACCAACACAAAGCTCCATGGAATAAAGGCATTAAGAGAATGTGCTGATGTTTCAATCGAATCTTCGGACATCATTTCGCCTGAGTTCGGATGGTCTGTTACAGGCCTTAAAACGAAGGGTGTTTCTGCTGAGTCTGAATATTTCCTCATGAGGTCTTCTGATATTACGCTCGACAACTTCAGCCTTACTGGAAAATATTCTTTTCAATACGTAAATAACTGCGAGATAAAAGATTCTACCCTTAACACCAAGGATGCCTTCTGGCACGCAGTAAACGTTACCGTAAGAGACTCTGTAATTAACGGTGAGTACTTAGGATGGTACTCTGAAAACCTCACGTTCATTAACTGCACTATAAAGGGTACACAGCCGCTCTGCTACTGTAAAAATCTGAAGCTCATCAACTGCAGAATGGAAGAGTGCGACCTGGCTTTCGAGAGGTCAGATGTTGAGGCTGAGATCACAACACCTGTTATAAGCATCAAGAACCCTCTGTCAGGCCACATCCGTGTGCCTGCGGCTGATGAAATAATCAGGGATATTCCTGAAGCAAAAGGCGAAGTTATTTTAGGAAATTAATCCTTATCCTTCATGACAACGTTAACGTAATTGAACGGTATCTCGATTCCTTCCTCGTTGAAGATATCGTTAACTCTCGTATTGATATCGCTCATGACAGATTCTGTCGGATTCGTCGGCGGATAGTATACGGTCGTTGCCAGAACGAGACTGCTGTCAGCATATGAGATGAAGTATACAGGGCCGTATTCTTCCTTGCCCTTCCATGCGGGAATGGTCAATTCAGATTCTGTAACCGCCTTCCTGATCGCAGCCATTGCCTTCTCGATATTTGTACCGTAAGCAACGTTGAATCTCATGTGGACAGAACGGACTTTGGATTTGAAACTCGTATTTGTGATCGTGCTCGAATTGATCTTGCTGTTGGGAACTATGACATCGATCGTATCAATGGTTCTGATGACAACATGTCTGATAGTGATGTCCATTACGATTCCCTTGATGCCGTTGTCGAGTTCGATGCGGTCGCCAATCTCAAAAGGTCTGTTGTAGCTTAAAGCGATACCGCTGAACAGGTCGCCGATAACAGGCTGGGCAGCAAGACCTACAACAGCACCGATTATCGCAGTTCCCTGGAAGAGAACCTTACCGATATCAGTGGTTGCGGATGAGCTCACGAGGACCCAGATTATGGCAATGATTACGATGAGTGATCTGATAATGTTCTGAGTGAAGCGGATCTGGATATCATTCTTCTCCCTGAGCTTCTTTTTAACGAATCTGTTGTATATCGCAAGGATAACAGCAGTGACGACTGCAGCAATAGCCGTATAGATCAGGAATTCAAGGACCTGGCCTATAACGGTTGTCTTATCGAAATATGAAGTGATATCAAAATCTCCGAACATAATCCTGCCCCGCTTTATGTTATGTCAATTCATCTACATCAGTAGCATAGCACCATCTGCCGCCTGTAAGATTTCCGAAGAAATATTTATTCGATGCGGACTCGCTCATGATGAGGATCTTATCATCAACAAACACGATCTCTTCTGCCATAGGAGGCGCGTCGAAAGAAGATACAAATGTTGAACTGTCTAACGCATATACATTCAAAGAACCACCTGATGCCAGGCTGATATTCTTACCTGATGTTGTGTCAAACAGGTTGTAGCAGCATATGGTCGAAGTCTGTGTGGCATAAGACTGGGACAGCCATATCTTGCCATCCTCAATTGCCACTCCCTGAACCAGTCCCGGAATTGAGAATGCAGCAGAAGGCTTGGTCTCTATTCCAAAATTTGTTCCGTCGCCTTCACCTAATTTGTAGCAGAGCATAAGGGCATGGTTCTCATCACCTGATTCCCACTCGAAAACATGTGAATCAGGCGTAGGGTATGTAGGATCCTTATAGAACTCTCCTACAAAGAATCTGTCTTCTGCAAAACACATAAAATCAGCGCGGATCCCGCCGTCACCGTATGTTGTATAAAACTTGCCCAAAGACAGGATCACTTCGCCTTTTTCAGAATTCAAAACGTCTTCTAATCTGTATACATAAACGAAAGCGTCTTCGTCACCTGCAACATAAACAAATTTGCCGTAAGCAGCAAGACCTCCCGCATGGGGAGCAATGCCCTTTCCGGATTCATCGCCCATGCAGACATAACCCAGTGACTTACCGGTTTTTCCGTCTACCTTATAGATTCGCGAAGGACTGCCGTCCTTCTGATAACCTCCGACAAGATACAGATCTTCATCTTCAAGGTAATCAAGGCCCTGAGGAACGAGATTGCTCATAAGACCGGGAATGGCAAAAGCCTTCTCAGATGCTTTGTAGTAATCACTGACAGGTGTTCTGAAGTAAATTCTGGCTCCGATGAATACTATGGCAACCAATGCCACCAATACGATCAAAACCGTAACTATCGCTTTCTTTGCTTTCGAACCGCCTTTTTTACTCATATGGCCTTACTCCTTTTGATTTTTAGATCAATACCAATCTTTATGTCTCTTAATGTATATCACTTTCATGATCTGTGCAAAAATGTGGATAACCATCGTCTGTGAGATGACACCGAACATGAACCATCCGCACTGGAAATATCCTGCGAGCTCAGGCTTATTATATCCGAAGATGAACCACAGTACGAGGAAGCACAAAACGTCCAATACAGTGCTTAAAAGACCGATTTGTCTGCAACAAGGAAAAGCCGTATTCCTTGCGGAAAACGGCTCTTATTCACAGCAGTCTGTCATTATGCTTATCTTTGCTTAAGAACCCCCGGAAGGTTTGCCTTCTGTTTTCCCGGATTCTTTGCATAGCGCACGATCATGTAGATGACATAACCTGTGGCAACGCCCAATGTATTCATGATGAGGTCGTCAACGTCAGATGCCCTGTCGGCAAACGGCAGCTGGAGTATCTCTATACTCAAAGATATGAGGAATCCGGTTCCTAAAACCTTGAAGAAATTATCCAGGCGCTTATAAAGCACAGGCAATACTATTCCTGTCGGGACAAACATAAAAATATTGCCGAAAACGTTATAGATCATGTGTGCCCCACTATCGTAATCCAACAGATACACGAACGGAATCAGGTTGATCCTGCAGTTGAAGATCTCATTCAGATCCAGACAAAGCGGTGAGAAAGTGAAGTATATGATGACAATAAGATTTATGTACATCAGAATATGAAGCATCTCCCGCTTCCAGTCGATCTTCTTATTGCGCAAGCTGACTGCGGCCCTTACGAGCAGATATATGGCTGTATAGACCGCTGCTATGTAAACATACGGTATCACTAACATTCCTATCATCTCCTAATATTGTTTGCGGCTGACCTATCCCCATATGTCAGCTTACGAATATTATAACGGTCAGGAAATATTAAGCTTGCGCAGAAATAGGGCAAACACCTTAAGATTATATTAAGTTTTAAGGCATAAACAGCCCGTGATGATCTTTATATGCAAGCTTTTCGATTATAAGGACAATACGTGTTTTATGAGCATAACATCTCTGTATTTGTCCCATTAAGTTAATGTGAAAGGTCTTGCTTTTTTATAAAGAAATAAGCCGCCCCTCCGTCCAAGAAGATGCGGCTTATTTAGCTAAACTTCGAGGATAACCGTCTATACGGTAATGCCTCATTCCTAAAACAATTATAGCTTCTGCTTAATACACCGTCAATTTCGTTTTTAGGACAATAAATCCTGTTACAGCTTCAGCATAAACAGCCCGTGATGATTGCAGTAAGAATATAGTTTCCTAATGCAGTTTTTCCTGAATCTCGTCTCACAAGGTCCTTCCGGATAGAGCTTAACGATATGTTACCCCCGCATCGTGGAATGACGGGCATGGTATTCCCTTGTGATTTTTTTGGATTATAAAAGTTCAGTTTTAAAGGGGTCTCGGCAGCATTATCGAGAGGACGAAAGTGTTCTCTTCAGATGAGACCTTTAATATACCGTCGCAGGCTTCTACCGTGCGCCTGACATTCATGAGGCCGAAGCCGTGGCTCTCTTTATCCTTCTTGGATGTGTAACCTGTGGAGTTCAGGAGCTTCTCGATATCAACCTTGCCTGATGCCGAATTCGTTATCTTGAATACGAAGAATTTATCCGTTCTCTTGATGGAGAATGACACAAAAGGATCTTCACATGAAGAGGCTGCCTCGATCGCATTATCCAATGCGTTTGCGAAAATGCTGCACATATCCATCGGCTTGATCTTCAGACCGCCGTCAGCTACGCCTTCGAGCGCGAAACGGATATTCAATTCATCCATTTTATCTGCTTTCATCGAGATGATAATGTCGAGCATCTCATCACCGGAAACATATTTGGGAGAGAGCGAACTGATATTGCCAAGCATATCACGGATGTGTTCTTTTGCCTGATCTGACTGACCTTCTTCAAGCATCATCTGCGTCATCGCCAGCTGGTTATTTATGTCGTGCCGGAAAGCTCTGGTCTCAGTCTGTTTGCGCTTATACTGTTCGATATATTCCAGTTCGGCGCTAATATATGCTTCCTGGGCCTTGTTCTTCTCAAGATAAGATCTCTCAGCCGAGGAGATTACTACAAAAACCGGAGCGGCAAGTCCGAGAATGATAATGCCCAAACCAAACATTACGCTCATGATGTGATATCTTTCTTCGAATGTGATGAACTCTGACGGAATCAGAACGGGAATGATGGGCATGAACAGGAATGTGACTATCCACACAATAAACAATACCCTGGCAGGAACGTTGATAATGCAATACTTTTTCGGCTTGTAGAAACCAAAATATGTAATGAGGAAAAGAGCCAGAGTAAAAATGAAATTGGCGCTTGTCATCGCCAGCCAAATAGGTCCTATTCCCAGTTTCTCGTAAAACAATACATATGCCAGTTCATCAGTTCCGCCAACCAGATAAAAAACGGTCATGTTGGAAAAGGTGGATATATATTGGTTAAAAAGGAAAAACCAGATCCATGCTTCAACAGCACGCTTTAATCTTTTCTCTTTGAATGCAACAAGGAAGAATACAAATGCATAAGCATAAAAGATTCCGGCAATAAAATATTGTAAAACCAATACCAGATCACTATCTGCATTTGCGAAAAAAATATTAACTAAAACGGTGCAGATTAAAGTTACGCCGGTTATACCGAAGGCCGATAAGATCAGTTTTTTTGAGAATTCAACCTGTCTTCCGAGAAAACAGACCTCAATGACAACCATCAAGAGCAAAGCAACAACGATCTGAAAATTGCTCACTATCGTAGTTGAAATACCAATAATATCGTTTGCCAATGTATCCGTCATATCAGAAAGCAGTTCCTTCTACATATGCATATAATGCTTCTTTTAACGCCTTTACGTTGCTGCGGCTAACCGGAAGAGAAATATCCCCATCCATTACGACATCGTTTTTTACGATCTTCTTTACTTTGGATAAAGATATCAGATAACTTCTGTGGCTCCTGAAAAAACCACTGTTCTTCAGTTCCTCTTCATAGTCACTGATGTTGTATCTTGTGATGTATTCACTTTTGGAAGTAACGATCCTGACGTTCTTATCCAGGGATTCTATATAAATGACATCGCTTATATCGATCACGATGTCTTCGCCCTCCTGCTTGATCATGATCTGACGCGAATTATTCTTTTTGTCCTGGATAAACTTCAGAACTTCGCTGAGCTTATTCATATCAACCGGCTTTACGAGATATCTTAATGCATTGACCTCATATCCCTCGAGCGCATATTCGATGTGGGATGTGAGGAACACTATCTGGACATTTTCTGATACTGCCCTTAATCTTTTCGCGAGCGTAATACCGTCAATTCCCGACATCTCAATATCAAGGAATACCAGATCGAAAGGGTTTTTTAAGAAGGCTTCATAAAGGCTTGAACCACCGGAAAAAGTGTCAATATCGTACTCGGAATTAACAAGCACTTTATCAAGGATAGTTTTAAACTCTATCCGGAATAACTCTTCATCATCACAGACAGCGATACGCATATTTACCCCCAAAGCCGGATTTACTGATTAGTATTATAAATGTTTTTCGCTGATAACATACCATTTACGGCAGAAAACCAACCATTCACGCCACCTTTTTTATTTTCAGGATACCAGGGTGATATACTTCCATGGTTATCAATATAAAGGGGAATGCTAATTATGGCTAAGGAATTATCTACTCAGGCAAGATGGAAACCATGGAAGGGCGTCATTTTATTTGTCATTGCGCTCGCGTGGCTCATTATAGGAAGCATTATCGGAGGAATCTTCTTAGGTTCTTTTACAACACTCGTTATCCAGTTGGGTTTTCTGGGCATTGCAATCGTTGCATGTCTTATCAATAAGACTCCTTTAAAAGAAGTTTTTCCCATTAAGAAAATAACGGTGAGAGATTTCTTCGGAACGGTACTTATGTGGATGGGAGCTCTTCCTTTGGGAATGCTTAGCGCGGTTGTCATCGGCAAATTCATGCCGCAGACATTTGAGAACGTGACATCCGGCGTTCAGGAGATAGCAAGCGTAGCAGTAATAGGTTTTATCGCTACAGTCATCTGTCCCCCTATCTGCGAAGAAGCAATAATGAGGGGCGCAATATTAAGCAACTTCCGTGGAATTAAAAAGGACTGGATCATCGTACTCATCATCGGAGTCATGTTCGGCATTCTTCACACCGACACCGTCAGATTCATAAACACTGCTTTAATGGGCGGATGTCTGGCATACCTTATGGTAAAGCGCAACAATTTCCTTCTTCCTGCGCTCTATCACTTTATCAACAACTTTTTGCTTATCGGTTTGAGCACCATCACCTCAATGCTCGCCCAGCAGCAGGAACAGACAGTAACCGCGGCAGAAGCTACATCAGCCGCTGTCGATTCAATACCGTCACTTATGATCCTGGCTACCCTGTCACCTCTGTTTCTCGTCCTCGGCGTACACCTCATCAAGCGCCAGACTGAGATATCTGAAGGCATGGAAAAGAAGGGCATGAAGCTTGGCGCAAAGATCGGGATCTCCATTATTCCCTGTGTGCTTCTGCTCGCAGGCGGAATTGCCCTCATGATCCTGTAATCCGGATTATTGCATTTCGCGACATAATAAACTCCATTCACGGCACTTTGATTTCCGGGACCGTTTTACCTGGTACTATCTCGTTGTCAAAGGAAAATACAAACGAAAAGTGAGGAAAACAGTTATGGATTACGTAAAAGGTTGTGATTTCTACGAGCTTTCAAAGTACATCTTAAAGCACGTCGCAAACGGCAAGATCGGAATAGCCGAAGGATTAAAAGATGAACTTACTTATCCCGCATTAAGCAGCATGCTCGAAAACGCAAAGACAGATTTTGTAGACGGAAACGGCAAGACGATCAAGGACATGCCTTCAGCTGAGATCTTTATAATGACCAAAAAGATCGATAAGAAAAAGTACATTATCGGTTTATCCTTGAGCAGAAGAATTGCAGGCACACCGTCTGGGAAAAAGGGAATTGAAGTCTGGTTCGAAGAATCAAGAGACAGGATGGTTGAAGAGATCAGATTTTTCGCAGAAGGATACGAAAAAGAACAGGCATATTTTGACCACTGCATGATCGATCACTTCAGAAACTCCGTAGGCATGGGACAGCTTAATGAAGCAGAGTATCAGGATAAGCTCATCTCAAGAGCAAAGAGCAAAACGGTACTGGGCATCACATTTACAAAAACAGGATTGTTCATAGCTATGATCATCCTCTGGAGCTTGGTGTTCCACAACATCGCACTCGGCTTTATCTTTGCACTCTGCATGGTAGGAAGCTTCACGTTAGTTACAAACAAGGTAAAGTCCCAAGAGAGCGATCTGGTTAAAGAAGATCAGGTTAAAAACGAGATTTAATTACAAACAATATTAACCTAAGCCTTTGACAATCGTGCCGGCTTCATTGTTGACAGTTTCAACTGTTTTCCGTCAACAATAGGCCGGCACTTATATTTTTGCTGTTCCGTTGTTATAATGCCTTCGTTGGAAGGAGTATGACATGGAAAAGAAGGGTTATCTTGGCGACATCCTGATAATAATTGCCGGACTGTTCTGGGGCAGCATGGGCATCTTTGTGCGCCACTTAAATGACCTCGGTTTTTCATCCATACAGGTCGCATGCCTGCGCCTTACAACTGCAGGGATCCTTTTCGCGCTGATACTTCTCATCAAGGACCGCAAAGGCTTTAAGATCGCTTTGCGCGACATCCCGTTATTCCTCGCATTGGGTCTTGTGAGCATCCTCTTCTTTACTTGCTGCTACTTCACTGCAATCCGTCTTATGACGATGTCTACGGCAGCGATACTTCTTTATACATCTCCGATCTGGGTCATGATCCTCGCGATCATCTTCCTCAAGGAAAAGTTCACTATACAAAAACTCATCGCGCTCATTCTCGCATTTGCAGGCTGTGTTCTCGTATCAGGCTTCGGTGGCAAAATAACTGTCATTGGCATTCTTGTCGGCTTGGGTTCCGGCCTGGGATACGGCCTTTACAGCATTTTCGGAACTTTCGCGCTGAAAAAATATTCGCCTTTCACCGTTACCTGCTACACATTCCTGATCGCTGGCCTGGGCTCCATTTTTGTTGCTAATCCTGTTGATCTGGCATCTAAGATTTCTGCCGTCGAGAATAAGCCGGCCCTGTTCGGCTTCGTTCTTCTTACAGCCGTCGTCACAGCGGTAATCCCATTCCTTCTATATACTTTGGGCCTTAACATGACAACCGCCGGCAAAGCCGCAGTGCTCGCAACCGTGGAGCCCGCAGCCGCAACATTATTCGGCTTCTTCGTGATGAAGGAAAAAGTCGGACCTGTCGCGATCGTTGGAATTGTACTGGTTTTCGCAGCGATAATCGTATTGGGGCTGAAGAAAAAACCAGCTGATCAATAACTGGCGAGCTTCATGATGAGCGCGATAAACGCCCATGTGATAAGTGCTGAGATAACGAGCGTAATGCTGATATAAACGATATTTACAACAGCCCACTTGCTCTTCGGATTCCATACCTTCGCAACAATGGATGCCGCAAGGCTCGCAATTATATTCAGGGCACAAAAGCCCAATATCAGAAACGAACCGTTTGTGTTCTTTGCAGTTGTCTTCAGCGTGTCGATCAGCCACAGATAAACAGCTATCGGATTCAAAATGAAACTGATAGTAGACATGCCGGTAGCAAGACCGCATAAAACTGATGTAATACCTGTGAGGTCTTCTCCCGTGACCGGATCTATATTTCTCTTATTCTCTGTATTTTTTGCCATGTTAATAACTATCCCGCCGGAGCGATTATTTTGCTCCGCGATTACACATTATATCTTCTTTTTGAGAACAGCCAATGCACAATAGTGCAAAATATCGAACTGTTCGGGCGCGATTTCTGCTAACAATGCCCTATGTTCCTTATCCCATTTCTCGAGTTCTTCAGGTGAGAGCGACGCGCCGATACCCCTGCTCGCAAAGATTCTGCCGTGCCATGAATCCCTTGTAAAAGGCACATTAACATCGTAGATCTCCTGGTCTTCCAGTTCGAACAGATCGAAAGCACATTCAGGAATCCAGATAGGTCTTCTCGTCTCTCGACCGCCTGACCATGTGGGATTGTATTTGAGGATCATTTTCTCGCTCGCAGCGGCGATTTTATCTTCTTCCGGGAGCCATGCCATGAAGAGGATCACGATCCTTCCGTCAGGTTTTAAGATCTTGTAGAGTTCAGGCATTACTTTCTCGTGGTCAAAATACCAGAAGCACTGGCACGCTGTGACAACATCAAAAGCACCTTCAGGGAAATCGAGCTTCTCGGTCGATACTGCCCTGAAATCGATATCCATATTTCCTTCTGATGCCAGGATCTTCGCCTGTTCGATCTGTTCAGGCGAGATATCCGTGCCTGTCCACTTCGCTCCGAACTTATACATGTTGCGGGGCAAAACGCCTGTGCCCGTACCGAGATCCAAAACCTTCTGGCCGTCAACGCACAGACCTCTGTCTGCTACTTTCTGGTAGAAGATATCAGGATAAATATCCCTGAATTTTGCATACTCTCTGGATGTTCTTCCCCAGTCGAATGCTTTTCCTGAATCGATCCTGTTGTCTTTGATTTCCATATCTATTCCTCCCTTATTTTCCTGACGATACTATTTCCGTAAATCCTTCTATCGCCTTACTTAATCTCTTATCCTTGTGAACTATTATCTGCGAATATATATCAAAATTGCTACCCTTCCACTTAATTTTCTTAAGTGTTTTATTTGCGACCTCATTTTCTGCGGTCATGTCCGGAATAAATGCGATACCCAGGCCGTTAGATGCGAACTGTTTTAAGATCTCCTTGCTGCTCGTCTCCAGAACGATATCGGAAGTTATGCCTGATTTTGTAAGATCGCTTATGAGCATCTGTCTGAAACTGCAATTCTGCGAAGTTACAAGGAGCGGCACATTTTCCAGATCCTTTTCCGCTATCGTTTTCCTGCTCATGGGATGGGAGGGCGATGCATAAAAACCCAGCTTCTCGCTCTGCTTATAGAGCATCGTGAGATTTTCATCAATTAGCAGAGGATTTAAAGTATACGCCAGATCGATCTCGCCCGTCTTAAGGAGCGGTGTTATCTGTTCGTGCGTTACAAACTGCATCTTAATGTCGACCTTCGGATAACGGTTCTTAAACTCCATCAGGATCTTCGGAAGCCTGTTATAGCAGAGCGACTCTGACACGCCGAGTTTCAGGATACCGGACGGCTCCTGTGAGTCCGGTACTTCCATATGGATCTCGCGCTCTAACTGGAGCAGTTTTTCTGCATATACCAGGAGTTTTTCACCTTCGGGTGTTAAGATGATTGTTTTGCCCAAACGCTCGAAAACAAGACAGCCCAATTCATCCTCCAGGAGCTTTATCTGCGTAGTGACCGTAGACTGCGCATACCCGAGTTCGTTTGCCGCAGAAGTAAAATTCTTCGTCTGTGCAATCTTCAAAAATGTCTCAAGCTGTGTGATCGTCATTTGCGTATATCAATTTTATCGATTGTTTTATTCGATTATTTCAATTTTACTGATAGTTCTGATGGTGCTATTGTACATTCAAAGACAAACACATTCAAGGAGGATAAAGACCATGAACGAATTATGTAAGGTCATAAGAGACGTAGTACAACCAAACTTTTTGAATATCAGAACCGCCATCAGGGCTTACGACAGAGATGCAATCATCTGCGGTGCTCCATGCTGGAGATGGGCATATCACGCACTTCACTCTGCAGATAAGTGGTTCATCAATCCTTTCGAGTATGAAGAGCCTTCTTTCCACGAAGAAGGAATGGATAATCCTGATAATCCCTGTTCCGTTGTTTTGTCTGATGAACAGCTCCTGGAATATCTCGATAAGATCGAAGAGAAAACATATTCTTATCTTGATTCACTGACAGATGACATGCTCTATGAGAAGCCCGCAAACTGCATCTACACAAGACTGGAACTCGTATTAAGACAATTCCGTCATATCTCTTTCCACACGGGAATGATAAATGGCCAGACAGCGCTTAGCACAGGTGAGTTCCCCATGTGGGTATCACAGGCTGACCAGTATATAGATGACGGTATTCTGTTCGGAAGATACAGAAAAGGCCAGATCACGGCAGAAAATAAGAAGTAATACTTTCGAGATGCAAAATAGATGCCCCATTATTTGTGGCATCTTTTATTTTGCAAATTTCTCTGTAGAGATTATCTCTTGAGTTCAGGGTGCTCAGCGTAGAACTGCGCTTTGTCCTTATACATGCGCTCATCGGCAACATGCATTGCCTTGCGGATCTCTGCTGAATCGTCAGTCCAATACCAGCCGGTTGCAAAACATGCGTAGCCGAATTTGAGATCACTGGACTTAACCTTTTGGCAGAATTCTTCGAGCTCTTCATCGTTCGTATCGGGAATGATGATCATGAACTCGTCACCGCCTGCACGGTAAACATCACATCTTCTGAATACATCTCTTAAGATCTCAGCCGCACGCTTGAGGAGCTGGTCGCCGGCGAAGTGGCCCTGTTCATCGTTGATGCGCTTGAGACCGTTGATATCAGCAAATACGATACCGAGATTACGGATATTATCTTCTCCTGATACGATGCGGTTAACGCGCTCGTTCATCTCGTTACGGTTCATTACACCTGTGAGCATATCAACTGAACCCATGATGCGGAGCTGTCTCAAGAGCTGGAAGTTAGCTACGGAAGATGAGACGAAATACATTGTGAGCTGCATGATCTCCTTGATCTCGTTAGCTTTCTCAACATCGAAATTCGTGGCCCACATGTAACCTAAAAGCTCTAACTCATATCTGATCGGGAAGAGAATGAGACTGGTTACGCCGTGCTCAATAAGAGACTCGCTCCACTTCTTGTTCTTCTGCTTGATATATTCCATATCAGTTTCATTTTTGATGATGAGGCAGTTAGTGCCTGCGAGAGTATCTTCCCAGGATTCAACGAGATCATAGAAATCGTTATCGCCCTTTAAAACATGTGCAACACTCGCTTCAACTCTGGGATCGTCACGGTCTTCAGCGAGAACAGAGCACTTCCTCTCGTGCTGGTTCATGAGAATGAATGTGCAGGCATGCGCGCCGCAGATGCCACGGATATCCTTGATTACTTCCTTCATCTTCTCCTTGTAATCGCCGGCACCATTAAGCTTGATACATGTATTGAGAACTGTAGAAGTTGTCTCCTGCGACAGGTTCGACATCTTGGCAGAATCTGCAGCAGCCGTAACTACCTGGGTATAAGTGCAGTAATAAATGTTTCCTTCATTTGCGAGAGGGAGCAGATAGAGATCAAACCAGAAATCAAATCTGTCCGGATGAACATAGGTGTGAACAGGTGTTTTCTCAACAGCGGCACGATAACATACCGTTTCAAAATTGAGGTCTGTCGGGAAATAATTCTGATAGCGGCTGCCGGGAACAAACTTATTGCTCATCAGCTGGGGGCCGTCGTAAGCTAATTCAATTGACTTAACATACGCTTCATTACCGCAGACAATACAGATATCGCCGTAATGACCGTCTTCTTTCATCTCTACAGATATAACACAGGTAACTGCGTCAATGTTGTCAACAAAAGCCTGCCAATCCATAGTTTCTCTCCTCATTAATATAGAATGCCAAAATACTTATGCCCTAAAACACCTTTTGCATTTTCTCACTTTTTACCGATATGTGTAACCGTTTTCAGATAAAACCGTAAGAGCTTTCATGTAATTTTCTTCTTTAACGAAGATGTAATCCGTGTTGTATGTAGACACGGCAAAAATTCCGATTTTATTGTCGGCTAAGATTCCTGATATCTTCGACAGGATTCCTATAAGCGAGAAGTCCAATACACCTTCGATCCGGAAGCCTCTCCACCCGTCATCGCGTTCAATGGTATCAGCCGGAGTATCTTCTGTTTTGCATACGAGCGAGATCTCTTCATCAGTCTTGCCGATGAAGTAGAAATCTTTGCTAAGATCGATCTCTGCCGTGGAAGGCACTTTGCAAACTGTAAGATTATTTTCTAATGTCTTTAACTGCATTTTTGGATCCTCTCAATCACTAAAATGTATATTGATGGCTTTAACCTTTTTCGTAGAAAACTATATCCATTCTGTCGTTAATGTGTTCAACCTGACCTGTTTGATGGTATCCCATCTTCTCATAAAGATAGCAGTTGCCCTTCTCCTGAAGAATTGTATCAAGGCTCCAGTTCTCTTCTCCGTAGATTTCCTCTACTGCCCTGATCGCCTGCTGGGCAAAGCCTTTGCCCCTGTATTCAGCCATTATCCACAGCGGTGATATTCTCTTCCTGCTGCCGTCTTTTTTATCGATAACGCGGATAACACCTACCTTCTCACCTTCTGCTTCTATGAAATAATAGAATGATCCGGGCATCTCGAATCTGGCGATGATGTTATCTATGGGTTCAGCTCCGGGACTTAAGTCGTAATCCTGATATCTGTTCAGCAATTCGGAGAACGCATCATGCTGCATTCTCCAAACTGTTTCCAAGTCTTCTCTGGTTACCTTAACTAACGTTATCCCCATTAAGCCGCCTTCCACGGTCTGACACTGCCGAGCCAGCCGTTTGCTTTCCAGTATTTGAAATCAGTATACTCCGGATTTTCTTTTCCGAGACCTGTCTGCATCGAACGGACCATATAAAACTTAACCTTTGTAATGAGATTGGTGCCTGCCTTTTTACTGTAGTCGATGGCTGCGAACTTCTTTGCCATCCTTGCTATTCCGTTTGTCATTGAGCGGCGCTTCTTCTCGCTCAGCCTGTCCCAGACAACATCGCCCATGAGCTTGAATTTACAGATCTTAATGTAGCTGATGCCCCACCATGAGAGGCTGTCCTTTATATCTTTTGCAGTCGAACCTTCGCCGGCACCGAGTGCCTGTGTGATGATGACCGCGCGCTTACCGAACATCTCTTTCGCAGGGCGGTGAGGCATCCATCTGTAACCGAAGTGGTCGAGCAATGCCTTCATTGCACCTGTGGGATGCATGACATAAGAAGGTGATGTGAATACGAGGAGATCAGCCTCGAGTAAAGCCTTCTCGATCTTCTGGATGCACGCAGCATCTTTGCAGAGTTTCTCGCCCTTGCCAAAGCATGTGATGCAGCCGACACAGTATCCCGGGCCGTCTTTGGGCAGATAGAATTCCGTGATCTCAGCCTTGTCCTTAAAGGGCTCTAAGAACATCTCTTTTAGTTTATATGTGATTCCGTGTTTCTCGGTTCCGTTAACAACCGTGATCTTCATTTATTTGTTCCTCCCGTAAAGTCTGTCAAACTGTGTGATGTGCTCATCCAAAAGCTTCAGCATTTCAGGTTCCCTCTCAGGTTCCCTGTCGCAGATAGTGAGCATGAAATAGATCGGCGAATAGAAGTGCAGTGTCATGACACGGACGTTATCTGTTTTGAGCACTCCTGCCGTCACCATGAATCCGAAGAGCATCCCCTGATATGAGAGAGGGTCGTCGACGTAGAGCTTTGAGTATACTTTTGCCAGTTCCTGGTTTTGGAACTGCTCGAGTGTCAGCATCTTCCTGAATTTTCTGTTGTAGTCGTCATGGAGGTAATAGAGGAAGAATTCTCTTCCGAGTTTCAGGAGCTGGTCCTCCGGCAGTGTCTTATAAATTCCCGCATCAGCCGCCGCATCTGTTCCGTTGATCTGCATGGCCTTCGCCTGCTCTGCAAATCTTCTGTTCATCTCATCGATGATGGCCTCGAAAATCGCTTTCTTGCTCTTATAGTGCTTATAAAGTGACGGTGCCTTAATACCGACCCGGTCAGCTATATCACCAACGAAAACATTGGCATATCCCTTCTCGGAAAACAGTGTAAGCGCTTCGTCTAATATTTTTTCTTTGGTAGTCATTTGGCTCACCTCAACTTTTGGCTAATTCAAATTAGCCATACTATAGCTAATTCTAATTAGCCTGTCAAGGGGCTTTTGTTTCTCTCCGTTGTATTCGTTTTTTACCGATTAGCCAATTGCGAATACATTTTTGATGGAAAACGTATTCCTTTTTTCTCATTTCGAAAGTTTGGAATATAAATCCGGCTGAAAAAATATTCTCGTTTTGCAAATAAAGAGTTTTCGAATACAAAAAATACAAAATCCGTATTCGCAATTTGTATTTTAAGGAATTACGATTACGTTTGATCGGAAAAATGTATTCTAAATCTTGAATAATACAAAATGAGAATACGAATTTTCGAGAAAATGTATTCGCATTTTCAAAATACCTAAAACGCGAATACTCATAAGAATAAAATCGTATTCAAAAATGCCAAATCTCCCAATTGCGAACACACTTTCGCGCGTTATTACAATTCATCTCTTCTTATAACGGATACGTGCGTGATCTCATTTGCTTCGTCAGGATATTCCTTCTCGAAATGCATTCCGATTGATTCAGCCGTCTTATACGAACCTACGTTGGTGTATTTGCAATACGAATAGAGTGCGGGATAGTCTGTGTTCTCAAATGCCCAGTTGCGCACAGCGAGAGCAGCCTCTTTGGCATAACCCTTATGCTGCTGGTCCCTGCGGATGTGGTAACCGATCTCAGGGAGCATCTCGCCTTCGATATTTTGCAGAGTAAGGCCGCAGTCGCCAATCATCTCGCCTGTCTCTTTAAGACACACTGCCCAGAGGCCGAAGCCATTATCTCTGTATCGGTTCATATTGCGCTCGATCCAGCTCCTGACTCTCTCTTCGTCAAAAGAATAGGGGTAGTGCTGCATGATCTCAGAATCACCCAAAACCTTATTGAGCGCGTCAAAATCATCCATATTCATCTCGCGAAGAAACAGTCTGTCGGTTTCAATGATCATAATATCCTCCTCATGTGTGGGTAACGGAATGGAACATGACACTCAATTGTTTTACTCATAGAGAAGAATGACAACTCGCTATATTTCCAGTAATTTGTTGTATAATTCTAAATCGGATTCAGAATCAACTTTTCTTGCAAGTAATTTGTCTGAACCCATGAGTGTATCGTAATCTGAATCGCTTAACGTTTTAGGACTGCTTTTCCCTTCTGACCAGTCAACATATACTAAATAATCGTCCACTGAACCCGAAAACGGACTGATGTTGATTAATGTATGAAAAAAGCCTTCATCAGGGCATACCGCGTTTTTATAATATTCACTATATTCCGGATGATTGCTGATATAATCCAACATCCAAACAACCGTTTCATTTTTCAAACACCACCATGTAGAACCATGATAAAGTTTCTCAACACCTTGCGGTCTGCTTTTCCTAAAAATACTAAAAGTATATTTACTGCCGCCGGTTAATATAATCCAAAGTTTTTTGATTATTCTTTGATACAGACGTTTTCCAATCATCCAGTCTGGATAATATATATCACTTCGCTTATCGAATCTAAGATCCTCAAAAACATGCATATAATTCTTGTCTGCTTCTTCAAAAAAGTTATCAATATAGGATGCATTTTTTATTGGAAAACACTGACCTGAACAAAGCCAATAATACTCATAAGAACCTATTGAAACTGCAGTATCTATTAACGATAATATCGCTTCAACCTGGCTATACACAGCCCACTCTACAGATATGCGATGTTCATCCGGAACAAAATATACATTCTCATTATGTACGATGTCCTTTTGAATATTAGATTTTTTATCAACATGAATAATAAAATCATATCTCGAAGAATCGAATCTGCTAATGAAATCGTTTACCTGATTAGGTAATTTATGACAAAGAATTAGTATTGCTATCTTTTTCAAATGCGGTCACCCTTATAATTTTGTTCTTTATTATATCAATATTCTCATGACAATATATGCATTGAGAATAAATGGTGTTGATATCAATTACCAACTATCACACCCGTATGTTCCAGGATGACGGAAATTATTTCCCATCACCTCATGCGCGCGGTATTCGCGCAGCTGATCCATGTTGACATCCGCAACATAAACACCTGCTTCTCCAGGTGCTTCCAGGATGCACATATCACGCACACCGGTTTCATCACGAAGCCATGCTACACCATCGAAAACAGTGGAATGTCCGTTGCCATCCATGTCGAAAAACATGACAGAATTCAAAGGCTTCGGATCGTGTGTTTCGAGATATGTAATACCGATTGCCATTTTAAGTTCAGATGCCAATTTGCCAAATCCTGAACGAAATCCGAAGAAGATGAAATTGCCATTCCGCTTAGCTTTTCAGCGTACTGGGGAATGTCATAACCCGTGCTCCACATCTCAGGAAACAGAGCGGTATCCGCGCCCATTTCTTTTGCCTTGATGCAGGCCTCTTTTCCTATTTCTAACTGCTTTTCGAGTGTGTCTCCCGGAAGGAGATGTAATAACGCAATTCGTAAATTCATATTAACCTCGTAATCAAATCAGAGTCTTGCTGCAGACACTTCATATGTTGTCGTGTTACCGTCTTTGTCAGTAACAACAATGCTGACAGAATTTATGCTCTCGCCTTTTATTTCCAGTGTCCAGCCATCTTCGATAACAATATCTTCTGCTGAATAATACATCTTGTCGGTGTCGATCATGCGGAAGATATAAAGGCCGTTATCAGCGGGCGCCTCGAGCTGTACCTCACGGCTCTCATGCAATTGCATTTTACCTGCTGTTGCAGTGCCCCACAAAGTTGTTTTCAGATTCTCTTCTGTCTTAGGAAGAATCCAGATATCCGCCTCGTTGACGCTGTTAACCAGTGCAATCGTTCTGTCGTATGTGACAGGCACGGTTTCAGACTCCTTTGTATTGCAGTTGCAAAACAGCAACAGTGTAAAAAGACATAACATAACCGAAACTGCTTTTTTCATTTTATTCCCCCAGCATATCGAAAAGGTTCATCTGTTTATCAGGCAGTTCATTCATATAAGCAAAACACTCATCAGGTGTGCACATCACACTGTTTTCTTTGCAGCGTTTCATGAACAGCGACATGAGTTTATTATAGTTGGGACTCGGTATCTCATAAGCATTTCCATATCTCTGAATGTACTTATCCTTGAGGCCCGGAAAATGCTTGTCGAGCGCAGCGTAAAAATATTCCCTGTCGCCGTCTCTTAATGTGAGACCCATCCCAAAACATATTATGCCTTTTACTCCTACGCGAAAACACTCATCAAGGATCTTATTGATGTTGTCTTCCGTATCGTTAATAAACGGCAGTATCGGCGACAGCCACACAACAGTCGGAATACCTTGTTCTCTCATCTTCTCAAGAACTTCGATACGCCTTTTTGTATTGCACACATTAGGCTCTAATATCTTGCAGAGATCATCGTCATAAGTTGTGAGCGTTATCTGCACAACGCACTTCGCTTTTTTGTTTATCTCATTGAGCAGATCGATATCGCGCAAGATGCGGTCTGATTTGGTCTGTATCGCAACGCCAAATCCGTATTTCGAAATGACCTCCAGACACTTTCTGGTAAGGCCTAATTCTTCTTCACAATGCATGTAAGGATCAGACATTGAACCTGTTCCGATCATGCAGGTTTTGCGCTTTGATTTGAGTGCCGCCTCCAACAGTTCGGGCGCATTCTGTTTTACTTCAATATCTTCAAAAGCATGCGTGAACCGGTAACAGTTGCTCCTGCTGTCGCAATAGATACAACCGTGCGTGCAGCCGCGGTAAATGTTCATACCGTTATGACCGCCGTTGCCTGATAAAATACCTTTCGCGTTGACAAAATGCATTCGTGATTTCCTCACAGTTTGTACTGCATGAAGTTCCCGTTTTTCACGAAACCGAAATCCGTATAAAGCAAAACGCCCATGTCAGAAGCCGTAATCTGAACCGTTCCGCAACCGTAATCTCTGGCGGCATCAACGACCAGTGACAACAACTTTTTTGCTATGCCCTGTCTCCTGTAATCTTTGTCCGTATACATGCTCGACAATAATCCGATCCTGCCGCTCGGACAACCGAAATACGGCGGCTTCTCAACAAAAGACATGCCGCTAGTTCCGATAATCTTATCGCCGTCTACTGCAAGGTAAGATACGAATGTTCCGTCAGCTAAATGTCTGTTGTAATAATCCAGCAGAGCAGGCTTCAGATCGATATCTTCCGTTGCACCTTCCTCGCGCAGCTGGCCAATCCTGAGCCTTATGAATTCATCCAGATCTTTCGTTTCGAGTTTTCTATATTCGATCATGTTTCCCTCACTTTCCTGAAGAGATAGAATTCGTCGCCTTCGTAGAACGGGTCTTCCTTCATGGCGATCAGCTCATAATCTTTGAACACATTCTTCTCATCAGTAAAAACGTTGTAGTTGCAGTTGTTTGAGATGATTATGTAGTTGTAATCATTCTCTTCGATATACCGGATCTGCTCATCTACCATGTCCTGATCGTGCACGAGAACTGCAAAACAGGGAATCTGCGGATCGGTTTCCATACTCCTGTAAAAACCAAAATCCAGGAGTCCGAAACAGATAAATGAGCTGTCATCTGAATTCTTCATGATCTTCGAGAACTCATACGTCGGAAACTCCTCTTTGGCAACACCGTAATAGTTAGTGTTCTTAACGAACGGGAATGAATACATTCCGGCCAGAACGATTGATGCGAGCACGCTGAGCACCCGGACAGGCTTCTTCTTTTCTGACAGGAATTTGGTAATCATCACATTGAGCGGTATTGTGCCCATCATCGCGAAAGGAACGAAGATAAACGGATAATAAACAACACTTCCGTTGCCCAGCAATGCCACATAGAAACTGAGCGAAAATGCTGCGGCAAAGAATGCAAAATATTTCTTGTGACGGCAGAACAGGAACACGAGCGCTACAACGATCAGGATGAGCATCTGGCTGTTATCACTAAGATATGAAGGGAGCGCCAGGAGCGGATTTGCGAGCGCTTCAAAAATGCTTCCTCTCGTTTCAGTGACGTGATATTTGAATATGTTCATTCCGAAATAAACATCGAATAATTCATATAGCGCACCGTTAAAGAAATAAACCAGAACGATCGGAAGTGAAACAGTAACGAAACCTGTTAATACACCTGCAACAGCTGTCAGCAACTGCTTTACCTGCTTCTTCCATATCAGATAGAAAATGAAGAACAGCGCGATTCCAAATACCGCACCGCACATACTGTATTTTATCCAGAAGATAATGCCGGTAAGAATACCTACAATAAAAACCTTAAGAAAACGGATGTTATCATCAGCAATAAATCTTAAACACAGATAGAGGATCAGCGCGAGAAATACAATGCCGTATTCTTCTGCAGTATTACCGCAGTCAAATGATGTACAGCTATATAAAAGCGCAGTAAATATTGCAGTAATAACGGAATTAACTGAACTCTTTTTCTCAACAAAAAGCAGCTGGATCTTCGCTGATATGACCATAAACAGGTAGCAGAAAACAATCTCCAGTATCCAAAGACCAGTGAAACTGTATGGTGTGATAAGAGCGCCTGCTGCAAATATCACATACATCAGGATTCCTTTGAGCTCTATCAGGTCACGGTAAATCAGTTTGCCGTGGACCATTCCCTGTGCAGCCGTATAAATACAGTTGGCATCACATTCCCAGTTTTCTGCGATCAATGGAGATGCAGAGGAAATAAACAGCAGGATCAAAATGGAAGAAACCAGAAAAATAATGTGATCTGATATTCCGAGTTTTTTATCCGTAAGTTTTATTTCAGGAGTTTTAATTGAGTAGCAGCTGATAATAACAGGCAGAATGGGTGTAGCGAGAAGGCACAAAACAAAACCTGTAATCGTAACGATGAGCGGATCTAAAAACTGCGTCCATCTCATAATGAAAACAGACAACAACGCGATGTTGACCAGGAACGATACTATGAGCTGTTTTAATGTCACACCCGTTTTTTCTTTGAATACAGTTGACTTAAAAAAGTTCAGAGCCAGAAACAAAACTATTACTGCAAAACTGATTATTGTTGCAGCAGAATAAGGACACAAGAGCAGTGCCAATGCGCAGAATGAAAGAATTTTATGGGATCGTTTCAACTCCATAAATTTATTTCACACCTCACATCTGTTTCTTAAGTTTCTTGAACTTCGGAGCGCATAAGAGACTGTTTTTCATGGTCTTGAAAACATTCATCTTGCTGGCGCCCTGTTTCTTATCGTAACGGAGTTCAAAACCGACTTCACCGAATCTGATGCCGCAGAGATGGAGCTTATAAAGGAACTCCATCATGCAGGCAAAACTCTGCTCTTTGATGGGCTCGTGGCCGAATTTTTCAACAAGCTTTTGAATTGCAGATAACCTGTAGATTCTGTATCCGCATGTGTAATCCTTAACATCAGGAACTCTGAGCACCATGGAATAATAGATTTTCGCGAAGTCACTCATCATTTTTCTGTGGAACTTAAGTCCGACTACATTTGCACCGGGCTGATATCTGGAAGCGATAACACAATCCAGATTCTTTTCTTCCAACAGGTCATACATGGGCTGCACGTATTTGGGATCGTGTGTAGCATCACCATCCATCAGGCACATGAGATCGCCTTCCTGACCGGTCTTAAGGAACGTCTCAATACTCGTGTTAAGACCGCCTCTTAGATTCTTATTCACTTCATGGAAAACAGGCTGAACCAGAGTCTGTGAATACTGCTCCTTTTTGAGGTTCATTATCTCTCTGGTGTTATCCGTACTGCAATCATCGATCGGGCGGATGATCAGTTCTACGCCTTTACGGGCGAGCTCATCTTTCTGTCCGACCCACTGGTCTATCAGGATTCCGATATTTTGTTCTTCGTTATAGCACGGAAGAAAAACGTATAGTTTACTCACGAGAAGTTACCTGCTCTTCCTTATTCTTGTCTGAACCGACAGGAATAAGGGCCTTTCTAACAAAGTATGTTATAAAAAACGGGATTACTATCGAAGCGCCTTTGGCAACCAAGAATGTAATCATTCCGTCGTTTCCGCTAAATATCTTTTCTCTGACAACATATACGATCAAATCCGCCAGACCCAGTGCCAACAGCCACGTTACGAAGAATATGACCAGCGTCTTTATGGTTTTCGATCTGTACACCTTGTGGGAACAGAGAATGTATTGAATGATAAAACCTACGACAACACCAATAGTGTTTGCGATGACTTCCTCAAACCATATCTCGCAAATGCGCGAAAGGATCACATCTATAACCGTGACAAAAACACTTATCAGCAAATACGTTATAAAGGTCTTTCGCTCAGTAATAAACTTTTTGATTCCTTCCGACATATATCCGCCCCTCAAGAATTATCCTTCCCACGGAAGATAATCCTTGTCTTCCAATATGTCGGCTATTCTGGCACATGCTTTGCCGTCACCATAGGGATTACATGCATTCGCCATCCTGTTATATGAATCTTCGTTCTCGAGTAAGTCTTTGAAGGTCCCGTAAATTGTCTGCTCGTCCGTCCCAACGAGTTTAAGAGTGCCTGCCTCAACACCTTCCGGTCTCTCGGTGGTATCTCTCATAACGAGCACGGGAACACCATACGAAGGACACTCCTCCTGGATGCCACCTGAATCGGTAAGACAAAGATAAGCACGCGATTCAAAGTTATGGCAATCGATGACTTCCAGAGGTTCTATGATGTGTATCCTGTCACAAGATCCCAATTCCTCGTCTGCTATCTCCCTGACAGCAGGATTCATGTGGATCGGATAAACTGCTTTGCAGTCCGGATGCTCGTCCAGAACACGTCTTATTGCCCTGAACATGCGGCGCATCGGCTCGCCCAGATTCTCTCTTCTGTGTGCAGTAATGAAAATGAGTTTGTCATCTCCTACCCAGTCGAGCTCCGAATGACGGTAATCGTCCTTTACAGTGTGCTGCATAGCATCGATAACGGTATTGCCCGTAACATAAATCGTCGAAGCATCTTTCCCTTCTGAGACCAGATGCTCGTACGCCAGCTTCGTGGGCGCAAAATTATATTTCGCGATTATGCCCACAGCCTGACGGTTAAACTCTTCAGGATAAGGCGAATAAATGTTGTATGTGCGCAGTCCCGCCTCAACATGTCCAACGGGAATCATTAAGTAATAGCATGCCAATGAAGTAATGAAAGTAGTCGAAGTATCTCCATGCACAAGGACCACATCCGGCTTCTCATTCTCGAGAATTTCCCTGATGCCCGTAAGAATTGTCGTGGAAATATCGAACAGTGTCTGGCGGTCCTTCATTATGTCCAGATCGTAATCAGGTGTCACCTCGAAAGTGTCCAGAACCTGATCTAACATCTGCCTGTGCTGAGCAGTAACACAGACGACCGTCTTGATACCCGGCCGCTTTTTAAGTTCATTTACCAACGGACACATCTTGATCGCCTCAGGACGTGTACCAAATACGAGCATTACTTTTTTCATAAAACACTTAACTACCGCCGGAAGTGACGTTGCTATCAGTTATTTTATTACATTCCCTGTGTTTTTACTAAACAAAGAGAAATACAACGTGTTTTCTGTATTCGAATCAAACAAATAAACCGGATAAGAGTGAAACCAAAGCAAAAATAGCAGCAATTACGTCAACCAATAAAAACAGAATGAAGAAAGCTCTGGGAACATTACGTTCAATTTTGGAAAAGGACTTATATCCTTTGCCTTTCATCTCGGCCCATTCCTCATCGTATAATGATGCACCAAGCGTTTTTTCCAGATTGCTCAAAACGGAAATCTTAGCCGAATTATTTATCTGATATGAATCCAACAACTGTCCCCAGGAACGATTCAATATAAGACCGGGAATTGAAACTGCAATAAGAATGAGCATTTTAGGCACCAGATTTTGGCCTTCACTCAACGCAATTACTGTTGCACCTAAAGTTATTAATGCTGCATTGGCACTAGTGTAGAAGCTGTTAACGGTTTGTCTTCTTTCCAACAATGACTCAGCCGTTGCCGAAAATGACTTATACAGTTCCAAAAGATTTGTATTATCTATTTTCTCCATTCTTTTTGCAGAATTTAAATCGTCAATATATGAGCAAAGCGCTTCCTGGTTTCTGGCAACTTTGCCCCTGCATTTATTCTCTTTTGTGAATGAATCAAAATAATAGAAAGATTTGTTTATTTCATATTCTGAAGAAAGTTTCAGACATATGATCTGCTTCTGCTTTTCGACGCTTTGTCTGAGTTCCCATTCAACATTTTCATTTTCAGCAGTATGTTCACTCACAACATATACAATTACATCAGCCTGCTCAATCATTTTAAGAGCATTTTTGTGCCATGCATTTTTCGGTGTGTTTTCAGGAGTATCTTCGCTAATATCCCGCAAGCGCAATACTTCTGCTCTTGATTCCAATTCTTTTCGAATTTCCTCAACATGCTGTTTGCATTCACTGCAATACACAAAAAATAATTTAACTTTCTCTTCCATATTAATCCTGCCTTTGCAATTTTATTACCGTCTCTACATGTGCCGCGTTGGGGAACAGATCGGCCGGCGTAACTTCCAAAATCTTATAGTACCGGGTGAGCATTTTGAGGTCCCTGGCGAGCGTCGCCGGATCGCATGAAACATAGCAGATCGAGGGCGCTCCGAGCTCTTCGAGTTTCTTTATGACTCCAATGTCGAGGCCCTTTCGCGGAGGGTCGACGATTATGCAGTCAGGCGGCGGGAACTTTCCGCTCTTTATGAGCTGCGCAAAATCTGCCTTGAGCACATCTTTGCATATAAATTCGCACTCAGATGCTTCCTCGTCATCAAGAGACAAAGACCTGTTGATCTTGGCAGACTGGACCGCTTCCGGAACAACTTCAATTCCAAGGAGTTTTTGACCCTTCTTCTTAACCGCAAGACCGAGCGTTCCGCATCCGCAGTACAGGTCGTAAATAACACCTGCATCACCTGCTGCCTCAGATGCTTTGTTTGCGAGCTTTTCGGCCTGTTCGGTGTTCACCTGGAAGAACGACCCGGCCTTGATCCTGAACTTCCTGCCGCAGAATATTTCATCGTAGTAATCGACACCTTCAATGACGGTTCTTATGCCGGTGCGGGTTCTTTTAGAAGCCTTATTGGGACTGATCCTGAACAGCAGTCCGTTGAGTCTGAATCCGCCCTCTTCACACACGCTCTTAATGGCCCCGTAGAGCCCTGTAGAACCTATATAATTCCCGGCATCCCTGATGACGATTTCATGCGGCCCGTCATCAGAACTGACGAGCTCTGCGAGGACCTCATTTGTCCTCAATGAACCCCTTAAGACGAGCCCGTCAAAAAGCCATGTCGGAGCACGCTCAAATGTCTCCTCAACGCACGATTTAATCTTGCTGAAAATCTCATATTCAATGAGTTCTTCGTCATATTTTCCGAGACTGTCAGACTTCGCACAGAGCAGACCCACATGCCCGTCTCTTATCGCATACTGCATGTGATTTCTGTATCTGCGGGGATTATCGGCAGACAGTATCGGCTTCATAACACTTTCGAGAAGGGCCTGGTCAAAACCTCCGATCCTCGATAAACACTCACGGACGCGCGACTGCTTGTATCTTAATTGCGCTTCATAGGACAAACACGCGAAAGGAAGTCCTCCGCTGACCTCATCAGAAGGCTCAAAAGGTGCGGTCCTCTCAGGAGATTCCTCAATAACCTCTACGGCTTCGCAAACAGCATATTTATTTGTCTCGGAAACGACCTCGCATATGCATTTTTCACCCGGGAAAACCCCTGAAACAAAGCATATTTTGCCGGAAGGAAGACTGCCTATTCCCTGCCCCTCGCTGCCTGTTGCCGTAACCGTAATCTCTATGCGTTCCACGCCCTGATTCCTCTTTGCCACATATTATTAATCTAATTATAGATAAAATCGTGGTAAAATTGTCGTTGTAATTTAAATACTGAATATAAGGAGATGGGAAACTTGCCATCGAACGTTGATAAAAAGCAGAGATCTACAAAACCCGTAGCGCCTGAGAACAGCGCTCTTGCTGACGAGCTCAGAAGTCAGCTCAAAGGTAAGCCGACAAAGTGCGGCTTCAACAGGAGCCTTACGCATGAGGTTGCAGGTTTTGTCTGGGATATTTTAAGAGTCGTAATCGTAGCGGTTTTGTGCCTGTGCTTTACTTTCGGAGGTTTTGGTGCCGGAATGCTGCTGGGTTATGCATCTACGACCAAGCCTTTGTCCATTGGTGACCTCACATCTGCCGAGAAATCACAGACTTCATTCGTTTACGACATCGAGAATAACGTTATCGCAAAACTTACCGGCGCTGAGAACGTAGACAGAATCTATGTATCTTACAGCGACATCAAGGACACATACATTGATGAAGCTATCATTTCCATCGAGGACGAGCGTTTCCGCGAGCACTCCGGTATCGACATCAAGCGTATCGGCAGCGCCCTTATTTCTGCAATCGCTAACGGCGGTTCAGCTACACACGGCGGTTCAACAATCACACAGCAGACAGTTAAGCTCATAAGCGGTCAGGACGAGCACTCCACATCACGTAAGGTACAGGAGTGGTTCTCCGCTATGCAGCTCGAGCAGAATCTGACAAAAGATGAGATCTTAGAGCTCTACATCAACCTCGCTCCGATGGGCAACAACTACGTCGGTGTACAGGCTGCAGCAATGAACTATTTCGGCAAGAACGCATCAGAACTCACACTTCCTGAATGCGCACTCATCGCCGGTCTTCCTAAGAGCCCCTCATACTACAATCCTATGAGAGAATCAGGAAGAAGAAATGCCCAGAGAAGACAGAGAATGATCCTCGGCAAGATGTACGAACTCGGCTACATCACCGAACAGGAATATAACGATGCCCTCAACACCGAGCTCGAATTCAAGCAGAGAAGCACAGACCGTACTTCTGCAATCAATTCCTACTTCTGCGAATATGCTATCTCTGAAGTTATCGGCGACATCGCTGAAGCAAGAGGTATCTCAAGAACCCTTGCAGCATCAATGGTTTACAACAGGGGCTATCACATTTATACGACTCTTGAGCCTAATACCCAGGCAATCCTGGATGAGGCATTTAAGGATCCTGATCTCTTCCAGACCGATCCTGACCGTATTGCGGACTACCCTGAAAAGCCTAACGGCTCGATGGTAGTCATTAACAACGCGACCGGAGCGATAGCTGCAATGGCAGGCGGTTATGGTGAGAAAACAATGAATCTTACGCTTAACAGAGCGGTTTCCACACACCGTAACCCCGGTTCTTCGATTAAGCCGCTTATAGACTACGGACCTGCTTTCGAGCTGGGTCTGATAGCGCCGTCCTCTATCAGATACGACGAGCCTAAACACCTCGATCCTACGCGTCCTGACGCTGAATGGCCTGTTAACTACAGCCGTACATACAGCGGCGCGGTAACAATGAGAACTGCACTTACGACATCACTTAATACAATTGCGGTTGAGCTCTGGACAGAGGTCGGCGGCGAGACTGCTCTCTGGTACTTAAAGCAGGTCGGAATTGACAGAACATCCGAAGGTGCATATCCTTCACAAGCTGTCGGCGGTTTCTCCAAGGGTATGACAACGCTCGAAATGGCCGGCGCATACCATACTTTCGCTGCGGGCGGAACATACACAGAGCCTTTCGCTTACACACAGGTATTGGATTCCGAAGGAAATGTCGTAATCAAGTCTGACCCGATCAGCTACCGCGTATATTCAGAAGAAACATGCTTCTTTATCTCAGATATGCTTAAGTCCGTTGTAAACAACAGCACTCCTTCAGACTGGGGCAGCGGCCAGATCACATCTTACGATGGCGGAGTTATTGATACTGCCGGCAAGACAGGTACAACATCCGACAACATCGATAAATGGTTCGTAGGTTTTACACCGTACTACACGGCAGCCGTCTGGTATGGATACGATAACAGATTAAGACAGACCGAGATTCCCCAGAACGACTGGGGTAATGCAGTCAAGATCTGGCTCTGGTGCATGTACAACATTCACGATGGTCTCCCGAGCGCTTCTTTCTATAAGCCTGATACCATCATTACCGCTTCGGTATGTATGTCCGGTTACTATCCGACAGATGCGTGCCGCGCAGACGAGAACAACCTGGTATTTACGGATTACTTTGTCTCAGGCAGTTATATTTGCCCGACAGATAACAATCCGTGCCCGGTCCATGTCGCACCTACGCCGACACCGTCTCCAACGCCAACAGGCGCACCGCCGGATCCGAACAATCCGAATAACGGCCAGAATGGCCAGAACCAGTCGGGCGGTCATTAACGTTTGGAAACAAGTATTTCCTTGCAATTTAGGGCGCAAGAGTTTATTCTTGTTGGGTTGATTATTTAGAAGTAATAGGAGAATCACTTTGGGTAAATACAGCGGATCACGCAATCCAATTAATTTTGCAAAGCGAATCGTCGTTAAGGTCGGTACTTCGACCCTCACATACGACAACGGAAAAATGAACCTCGGCAACATCGACAGACTCTGCCGTTCTATTTCTGACCTCATGAACCGCGGCAAAGAAGTTCTCCTCGTAAGCTCCGGCGCCATCGGTGTCGGCATCGGTTACCTCGACCTCAAGGAGCGCCCGACCACAACACGTGAGAAGCAGGCAATCGCTTCCGTAGGCCAGTGCGAGCTCATGAACGCTTACGCAAGAAGCTTTTCCGAGTATTCCTACCGTTGCGGCCAGATCCTTCTGACCAAGGACGGAATCACAGATAAACTCACACGTGCAAACGTAACCAATACAATCGAGACATTGCTCGAAATGCGCATAATTCCGGTCATCAACGAGAACGACTCCGTTTCCACAACTGAGATCATGCACAACGGAACATTCGGCGATAACGACACACTGTCTGCTGACGTAGCAGTCCTCGCAAATGCCGACCTGCTCGTTATCCTCTCTGACGTTGACGGTCTTTACGATTCCAACCCCAGAGAAAACCCTGACGCTGAGCGTATTTCCTACGTTGATAAGGTTACAGAAGATATGCTCGACTTCACAGCAGGCAAGGGTTCCTGGCTCGGCACAGGCGGCATGGCCACAAAGATCACTGCCATGAGCAAGGTTACAGAGAACGGCATCATGGGTGTCATCGCTGACGGTTCAGCTGTCCAGACACTCGAGAAGATCATCGACCAGGACGACGTCGGAACATTCTTCGCAGCACAGTAATTCTGATTTTAAAAGTATATTTAACAATGTTAAACCCGCTGATCAGCGGGTTTTTTATTGGAGTGATATGTTTGGTTAACCCTTACCTGTAGTGCGACCTGATTAAGCTGTCCAGCGCCGCCACATCCAAAGGCACCGACTCAGATTCAAATGTATAAAACAACCTGTCCCCCATTATTATTCCTGCCTGGTTATAGTCTTTCGCTCTGGTCAGCATGTCATCCACATACTGCTGGTCTCCCATTTTTCCACAGTGCTCATGATAGAGAATCTTCCTGTCACTCGTCCTCAATATGGTGAAGTCCGGGTGAATTATCTTGTTTCCAATCTTAAGCGGGCACTCATACCTGTATGGAATCCCGTTTTCCCTGAGCCTGTCCGCTATTATCACCTCCGACTTTGACCTTACCCTCTCACCTTTTAATGTGTAGAATTCCGGGGCATCCTTTTTGAAAGGTTTCTTTCTGTAAGGCGCCTCCATCCATTTTTTCGCGAAGGAATCATCGCAAATATTGATAGGGGTGGCATAGATTTTCAATCCTTCGGGCAAATGATCATAAACATCTTCAGCAATAGTGCCCGGATATAACTGCTGCATCCTTTCTATCGAAGCTGCCTCCGTTTTATTCTTCCTCAATACTGCCTTCAGATAATTCTTCTGAACCAATTGCTCTATGAGTTCCATGTCATTCGGGCCTAAATAAATCTCTCCTTTTGCAACACCGGCCAAATAGTAATAAGTTTTTCCTCCTCTGGTTTTTATGCTTATTCTCCCTTTGGGCAAATGTTTCAATTTATTCTCTATATCCTCAATGCTTTTCGAGATTAATTCATATCGCACTTCAAGACATTTTTTGATATCTATCGCCATATAGAACCACCTCCTTGTTTCAGATAAAACAAGTATATGGCCCTTTATTCCCTCTGTGTCACATTTTGGAAAAGTTGAGATTTTTATAGGGGTAATGAGACTGAACGTTGTTTTAATTCCGTGTATAGTTTTTCCCTGTGTTTTTAGGAAAAAACTACACAAAAACCGCTTTTTATGTAGTTTTGTCCTGTTATCGGGGCAAAAAACTACACATGCGGTATTGCGCGGCTTCATCGCGCCCCCTCTCGAAAACCCTAATCATAAAAAACGGGCCGCAGTCACCTGCAGCCCGCTGGAAAATCGCTTTTACCTAAAACTTACGCACTCGCCTTTACTGTATTCCAGATCTCTGTGTATTTCTCCTCCAGCTCATCAGAAGTGTAGTAAACCTCCAATGTGGCGAAGACCTCTTCAGTCGGATAGTAGTAAATGTTGCCTGAAACTTCAGGGTCGAGCATAGCCTTTGCAGCAGTATTAGGTGTTGAGTAACCAACATACTCGCAGTTCTCGAGGGCAATGTCAGGATCGTACATGAAGTTGATAAAATCCATAGCGCCATCGTAGTTCTTGCAGTTAGTAGGAACGCACATCATGTCTACTGACCAGTTGGAACCTGAAGGCAGAACGAACTTCAGATCAATGTTGTTGTTGCCGAGCTCTTCGATTCTGTCGAGCATTACGATGTGGTCGCCGGACCAAGCGATGGATGCTGCGAGCTCGCCTGCTGCCATCTTATCCTTAAGGTTATCTACACCGTAAGCAGGATGCATAGCGCTCTTCTGTGCAACGAGGAGATCGAGAGCCTTGTTGAGTTCATCCTCGTTCATGGAGTTGATTGAATATCCATAGTAATTAAGAGCTGTTCCGATTGACTCACGCATTGAATCGTACATTCCGATCGAGAGACCGCTGTCTGTATTGAAGAGAACGTCCCAGATAACTGCAGGATCTGTTGTTCCTTCGGGAATCGTTACCTTGTTTGCATCGTAAACGAGACCTACTGTGCAGTAGAGATAAGGAACAGCGTAATCGAGAACCTGACTGGAGATCTCAGCATCGTCTGTATATGTAACGTTGCGGAACATAGGATCCATGTACTGTGTAACAGCAGGGAGCTTTGACCAGTCGAGCGGCTGGATCCAATCCTCTTCGATAAGACGGCAAACCATGTACTCGGAAGGAATGATTACGTCATAACCATTCTCGAGATTAGGATACATAGTCTCATTCGTCTCGAAAGTTCTGTAAACTACATCGTACTGCGGAAATTTTGCCTCGAACTTGGCAATAGTATCTTCCGCAATGTACTCACCCCAGTTGTAGATTACGAGCTGCTGTTTCTTTGCACATCCGCAAGGCAGAAGTGCCGCACCAACCATAATGAGGGTTGTTGCTGAAGCAATTACTTTCCTAACCATTTTGTTCATGTCTTTACTCTCCTTTATATGCAATAGCATTATACAGATTCATTTCCTGAATTACTTCTTTTTCGCGGGCTTTGATTTCTTAAATGATGACAGGTTGGACAGTACCATAAGGATCAGGACCGCGCCGAACATCAGTGTAGTAAGGGCATTCATCTTCGGGTTAACACCGAGCTTTGCCATTGAGTAGATCATCATGGGCAATGTCTGGATCGAGCTGTCGACGTTGAAGTTACTGATGAGGTAGTCATCGATCGAAAGCGTAAATGTGAGGAGCGCAGATGACAGGATGCCGGGCATGATCTCAGGAATAATGACGAGTCTCAATGTCTGGAATCTTGTTGCGCCCAGATCCATAGCCGCTTCAGTAAGGCTCTTGTCGAGCTGTCTGATCTTAGGGCTGATGGACAAAATCGCGAAAGGAACACACAGTGCGATGTGTGACATGATCAATGTGAACTCACTCTTCTGTACACCGAGGAATGAGAACAGGAGCATGAACGAAATACCTGTAACGAGGTCAGGCATTACGTTCGGAACATATGTCATTGTCATCGCAAAGCCCTGAAGCTTTTTATTCAAGTAAGCGAGTCCTAATGAACTGATTACGCCGAATGCTGTTGAAGCAACTGCTGCAATGGATGCGACCTTGAGTGTCTCAATAAGAGAATCCAGAATGCCGCTTCCGTCGGATCCGGTAAACAGGCTCTTATAGTTATTCAATGTAAATCCGCCCCAGATAAATGACTTCGGCAGAGCATTGAATGAATAGATGATCAGGATCGCAATCGGCAGATAGATAAAGATCAGGATCAATGCGAGATAAACATCAGGAATGAGTCTTTTCAGAAATCTCATAATGCCATACCTCCGCCTGCTTCTTTATCCTGTCCTCTCAAGATTCCCATGGTTATGAGAACGAATATGAGAAGGAGCAGTGACAGAACGTTACCTGCCTGGTTATAAGTCGTACTCTCATTCAGGATGAAGTTCTGTACTGTGTTACCGATTGTTGTTTTCGAGCCCTCGTTAAGAATATCGGGGATCATGTAGAAAGTAAGTGACGGCATAAATACCATCTGGATACCGGAAATAACACCGGGCAATGACAACGGGAAAGTTACCCTGAAGAATGTCTGGACCCTGGTAGCACCGAGATCGTAAGATGCCTCCGACAGGCTCGGATCAAGCTTGATGAGCACTGAGAAAAGAGGCAGGATCATAAACGGCAGGAAGTCGTTTGTCATAACGAGCTTAGTAATGATATCTGCGAGCACTTCGTTCTTGAGGAACAGGATAGGCGCGTCAATTGCTCCCCACTGCTGGAGAACTGTATTAAGAACTCCTGTCTCGCTGAAGAATGCACGCCATGCATAAGTTCTGAGCATTGTGTTCATCCACATGGGAAGAACGAAGAGCATGAGAAGTCTCGAGCCGTTCTGGCGCTTTGCCTTTGCTCTCTGCGCGAGAATGTAGCTTACGGGGTAACCGAGAAGGAGACATCCGATCGTTGTCCACAGAGCGTAATCCAAACTTCTTAAGAAGATCGAGAAATACTCCTGCAAAGTAACATCGCAGCCGTAGAATCTTGTGGTTACCGTCTTGTTCTGGAACAAAACTCCGAAACCTGCTGTCGTGAACTCATATCCGCCGCCTGCTGCCTTCTTGAAGAACGCGCGGAAGAGAATAAGGATCAACGGCAATATAGTAAAGATAACGATCCATGCGAGATAAGGATATGCAAAGATCTTGTAGTTCATCTTGAGATTCAATGCGCCGTAGAGACATGCGGCAACACCGATGAAGAGTACGATGATCATAAGGTTGCCGGCAAAAGACTGTGCAACATAGAGTCTTTGCGGTGTTAAACCGTTGTCATTAATCATCTGCTCGGAAACCATGTTGGACAGAGTAATAACATGAGCTATTCCGCGTCCGACAAAAAGAACGAGAACGATTAAGTATCCGATCTTCCTCTTATTCTTTGAATTGTAGTAGAAAGGATAAGACAAAGATAAAGTGAGCGACGCAACAGCCAGAACGATCGTGATGACGAAGGCCCATGCTGCAAAGCGCTGGAAATCCAGATTAACCGCTCCGCTTCTGATCGTTGTGGATACCTTGGGATCCAGGAGCAACGAGAAAATAGAATATGTGCGGAAAGGCTTATACTGAACAAACAACTCGAACATCGGTATGAAGATACTGACGAACGAGTATACTGCCGCGAAGATCATGACAAACGCATGAACCGGCATAACCTTAATTCTGGCTTTGAGTTCAGTCATTTACTCCTGTCTCAACCTCCGGTTCCCCGTCTTTGTCTTCGGGTTTGTTATCTGCTTCTTCAACAACGTTGTCAGAAACAACGTCTTCTCTATTCTCATTATCACGGGCCTCAGGATGTTTGATTCCAAAGCTGCCAAAATCAGGAGAGAGCTCAGATCTTCTCATGATCTGGATATCGTCGGGATCTACATAGAGACCAACACGGCTGCCGACTGCAGACGGGTCAACGTTCTGGACGAGCCACTCGATGCCATCGTCTGATTTTACGATCATCTCGTAGTGAACACCCTTAAATACGAGGGATTCAACTGTTCCGTTGATGCGGCCTTCCTTCTCTTCAGCAACATAAAAGTCCTCAGGTCTGATAACAACGTCAACAAGATTTGCAATTCCTTCCGTGAACTCAGGGAACATGGGGTCAACACACTCGAAAGTAATTCCGCTCGATAATACGACCTCCTTGTCCTTCTTCATTGTTCCGGCAACGATATTTGATTCGCCGATAAAGTCAGCGACATAAGCATTTTTAGGTTCGTTATATACATCAATAGGAGTACCGATCTGCTGGATGACGCCGTCTTTCATGACGATGATGGTGTCAGACATTGTGAGAGCCTCTTCCTGGTCATGTGTAACATAAACGAATGTGATGCCGAGTTCTCTCTGCATCTCCTTGAGCTCGATCTGCATCTCTTTTCTCATCTTGAGATCCAGAGCTCCCAGAGGCTCATCCAAAAGAAGGATCCTCGGACGGTTAACGATGGCTCTTGCGATAGCAACTCTCTGCATCTGACCGCCTGAGAGCTGGTCGATATATCTCTCACCATAATCAGCGAGACCTACTGTTGCGAGCGCCTTGTTAACTCTCTGCTTGATTTCAGCCTTGTTGACCTTCTTGATCTTGAGACCGAATGCAACGTTATCGAAAACATTGAGGTGCGGGAACAGAGCATATCTCTGGAAAACAGTGTTGATATTACGCTTATTTGCAGGAACGCTCTTCAGATCCTTACCTTCGAAATTCACGATGCCCGAATCAGCAGTCTCAAAACCTGCGATAATTCTGAGCGTAGTGGACTTACCGCATCCGGAAGGTCCCAGAAGGGTAATGAATTCGTTATTCCTTATATAGAAAGTAATATTCTTTAATACCTTTGTGCCGTCAAAACTCTTGCAAAGGTCTTTGATCTCAATGATGTGCTCGCTGCCTGTATCGTCTTCGAGAATCTGGTTGTATGCCATTTTCGCTGCCTCCAATGAATTTAATGGGATAGATCAAAACATCGGCGGCGAAGAGATCCAAATTGCCTTCGCCTGATGGCTTGTATTGTTTTCGAGATAATGAGGCTTATCACAGGCGATATAAAAACTCTCGCCCTTCTTTGCCTGATGTTTTTCTTTATCAATAACAACAGTGATTACGCCTTCTAATACGTATCCGACTTCCTCACCCTCGTGGGGATTATCAGGATAGGTTGAACCGCCGGCCTGGAGAGTAATGAGAATCGGCTCCATCTCATTCTTCTGCGCGTTGGGAATGAGCCAGCAGATCTCATTTTTGAGTTCCTTATCCTCTTTGACAGAGAAATCTTCCTTACCGTAAACAACACGCTCGTTGGATTCTTCCTTGAAGAAATGTGCAAAATCCGTTCCGAGTGCGTTCAGGATGTCTTCAAGAGTTGACATGGAAGGAGAAGTCTTATCGCTCTCCAAAAGGGAGATAAAACCCTTGGAGAGTTCGCATCTGTCACCCAGTTCCTCCTGGGTAAGGCCGTTCTGAAGTCTGAGATTTTTAATCTTTGATCCGATTTCCATAATCTCTCCTCTTCTAAACCGTAAGTTTACCATTACTAAACCGTGATTGCGTGATTATACACTCTGCTAAACTCTGTGTAAAGTATTTCTAAACAAAATAGACAGACTTTTTTCAAACATAATGCCGCAGGACTTCCGGGGCGATATGACATCCATAAAATTGTCCTAAAAAAGATTACACAGTAAATCAAAAACTATTGAAAATTTTTTTGTGCAAAGTATAATAAATTTATCCATGATAATTAATATTTTATTAACAAATAATTGACATTCAGGGGGCGAAGGGATGGCAAACATTTTGGGTAACGTATTTAAGGGCAAGGACGGCATCGCCGGAATTGCAACACAGGGTGCCGGTTCGGGTTCGACACCTGGTGTCAGACCTGCAAATGCGAACGTCGTTAATTTGCAGTCATCAGGACGTCCGGGTGGTCATACGACCCACTCCGGTTCTAATTCTTCCTCTGCACAGCTCGCCAGAGAGCGCGCTGAGGCTGCTAAGGCTCAGATCGAGATGCGTAAGGCAGCAGAGGCAGCAAGAGATAAGAATGATTCTTCTGATAAGAACGACATTACTCCTGTCGGATTAAAACCTCCGATCAAGAGACCTAAGTCTGCTTCTATCAACCATGCCCAGTATGTAGCTGAGCAGAAGGAAGCTGCAACATCTGATACAGAGGGTGCTGTTGTTAAGCCCGTCATTGAGCGTGGTGCACAGCCTTCCAGAAGCCAGGCTCAGTCTGCTCTGGCTGTTGCCCAGTCAGTTGCATTGAGAGCTCAGAACGATGAGAGACGCGCCAGCCAGAAGGCTAAGGGCGCTGCTGCTAAGGTAGTTGAAGCCAGAAGTGCTGTTACAGCTGCTGAGGAAGCTCTCGTTGCTGCACGCAAGACTGAGGAATCCACAATTGCCAAGGAAGAGATTGCCAAGAAGGCAACACTCGAGGCTGTTGAGCGTGCAGAGGCTGCACGTGCCGCTGCTACAAAGGCAGAGGAACTCGCTAAAATCGCTATTGCTAAGGCTGAGGAAGAAGAGAAGGTTGCTGCTTCCCTCACAGCTGAAGAGGCTAAGCTCACAGCACGCAGAAAGTCTGACGAGAAGGCCAGAATCGAAGCTGAGAAGGTTGAGCAGGATGCCAAGGCTGCAGTTGTTACTGCAACTCAGGAAGAAGAAGCTGCTTCCAAGGAATACGAGCTCGCTAAGGCTGCTCTCGAGAAGGCTCAGAACGATCTCGATTTCGCTAACCAGATGAAGGTTGAAGAAGATGCCAGAGTTGCTGCTGAGAAGGCTGAGAAGGAAGCACGTATCGCTGCAGAGAAGGCTATCGAAGAAGCACGTATCGCTGCTGCTAAGGCTGAGGAAGCCAGACAGGCAGCATTGCTCGCAGAAGAGAAGGCTAAGGCCGCAGCTGCCAAGGCTGAGGAAGAGGCTCGTATCGCGGCCGCTAAGGCTGAAGAGATCGCTAAGCTCAGAGCTCAGAGCGGAATGGCTCCTGCTGCTGCACCTGAGGCTGCTGTTAAGGAAGTTAAGCCCGCAGAGCCTGCACCTGTTGAGAACACAGTTCCCATGAGACCTGCCGCTGCAGCAGCTGCTACAAGACCTGCTGCTCAGGCAAACGCTACAGAGACCGCTTAATCCGGTACAAAAAATTAAACATTAAAAAGGCTGTCCGAAGACAGCCTTTTTCTTTTGCTTTTCCTATTCCTATATTAACCTCTCTCGTTAATAACCTTCTGGCATCTTTCCTGAGCAATTGAAATTACTGCATCAAGATCCTTCTGGCCAGAGAAGTATGCGGGCATCTCCTCGATGAGAATCAGGCTGATATCAGCATCCTGTGCCTTCATGATCGAGCAGCTCTCAATGATCGCTTCCATATCGTCGACATTCTTCTCAGAAAAATTAGCACGGTTTTTAGCCTCAGGAGAATTGGAATCGATACCGTAGTATCTCTCAAAACCTTCACCGCTATAATACTCTACTGCTGCTTTTCCTGCAGTTCTGAATGCTTCACGGCTCAACACGAAATTGTCCTTCATGGCGAAATCGAGCTGGACCTCATCAGACATTAAGAGCTTAACAAACTCGCCGCATGCATCAAGATTATATGCCTGTGCAGAAACTGCTACTGATATATAAGGTGTGCACATAGGGCCTCTGCCGTCTGCGGAAGGCATTCCCAAAATAACATCTCCACTGCCCTTAATATCTGCCATCGTTGTGAGGTAGTTGGACATGCCATAGCAGTTTGTGTAGTAAGCTGGTTCATTTTCGTCGTAGCCTCTGTCGGCCTTAACGATCGTTGCACCAACGCCAGATGCATAAACATAATCTTCTTCAGCGTACATTTCATCCCATGACTTACTCTTTTCGATTACATTGTCCTTTACGTATTCTGCGAGTGCCGCAAATTCAGGGCCTGAGAAATCAACCTTGCCGTCAACGATGAATTTGTCTCTCATGGCTGTGAAGATCTTTGCAAAATAATATGCCTGGCCGGATGTGATGACATCCTTACCGTTCAATACATCCTTAACGAAAGCCTCATATTCTTCTGTAGTAAATCCGACACCTGAAGCACCTGCGTACTCTGAACATGTCTGGATACCTTCGACCTGGAAGCAGACAGGCAGGTTGTAGAGCTTGCCGTTAATCTTTCCTGCTTCAATGATGTTTGTAAAATACTTGGAAGAATCGAGATTCCCGAGGTAAGGTGTGAGGTCAGCCAGATAGTTGGGATTATTGAGCTGGCCATAGTAGCTTACGTTCATGAGAATATCCGGACCCACGCCGTTCATGATATCCATGGCGAGCTGGTTACTCATCTTGGAGTCGGCATTAAGAGAAACAAACTCGCTGTCATCTTCGCTTTCGACATTTGAATAGTCAGAATCATCGACTGAAGAGTAACGGTCAGTTACTTCGATAAAATAATCCGTACTGGTTTCGTTATACTTCAGGATAGCATCAGCGATCTTGTCTTCTGTATATCCGTAAGGTGAATAGAGTTCGAGGATGGTCTTTCCTGCATGAGGATTCTTATCTGCCTTTGTCAATTCAACGATTACAAAAGAAGAAGTGTCATTCGAAGCATAAGCTTCAAAGCCGTAGTTCTCACCGCAAAGAATTATCTTGCCATCTGAAATATCAGCAATCTCAAGATATGACAAAATGCTTCTGTTAACATCACTCCAACTGTAATTCAAAACCTGTTCGGTAACCTTTTTCTTGAAGTCGATCTTCATGATGCCTACAGGTGATGTGAAATATAAGGAACCGTCATCAGCTGTAAAAGGATTGTAGCACTGGTCCATGTTGATCCATTCATATTCCTTTGAATCTACGGCAGTTGCCTTTACTTCCTTAAGATCCAGTTCGAAGAATATATATCCGGAATTTGTGCTTACAGGGAGCAGGGCTGTGTTCTCATCAATGCCTAAAACAAAAGGAATATCGTAATAATCCGTGCCGTTCTCTTTGAGCTCTGTTTTTGTTCTGGAACCGTCAGGTGCAGTAACATATATGCCGTACCAGGCTGTGTCGGACATATCATAGTTCATCTCGGTCTCGACTCTGTAATCACCGATCTTAACTGAACGCTCAATGTTGCCGGTGGCATCTTCGGCGACCTTGTTTGTTTCAATAAGGCTGCCTGTCTTAACATCGAAAACCAGTTCTTCGTATTTCTGCTCGTAAGTCGCGTCATTCCAGATGCTTACTATGCATGAGAGTTTTCCGTCAGCATACTCTGAGCTCTCAATATAAGAATTTGGCTCGAGTTTATCGTTAATATCAAATGTTGATACAGTCTCATTGGTAGCTCTGTCGATTACAGATACCGAGTTGATTGAATATTCGCTGTAATCGATCTTATCCCAATCAATATTATCAGGCATCTTATAGTAGCCGCTGGAAAGAATTACCATTGAATCCTTATCGCATCCTGCCAGAGACTGATATACATAATCAACCTCCCTGTTCGGATCGCATCCATTCTCGGGTTCAACGATCTTGCTCTCATACCAGGGTGTATCGCCTGAAATCTTCTCACCACTGTGGCTCTCTACGGCAGCACCGGAACCACCGTTTGCTCCCGAACCGCCATTTTTATTACAAGCAGCAACTGATAACAGCATCGATGCTGCCATAACAGCTGAAATTGCTTTTACCGGAAATTGTTTCATAGAGTTTATCTCCTTTTTCCCCATATCGGTTTTAAACTAGAATGATTGTAGAACCCCGAAAAATCCAATCAGCATCAAAACTTGGGCAAAAGTTAGGTAAACAGGTTAAAGCCGCATTACACAAACAAAAATGCCCTCTTGGGGATGTACGGCTCGGCGCCTGGTTTCCCCATCGAGGGCACTAATTATGTTTTGATTTAATTATCCGCGCTCGTTAAGAACCTTCTGGGCTCTCTCCTGGGCAATACTGATAACATCGCTGAGTTCCTTCTGGCCGGAGAAATATGCCGGCATCTCTTCAATAAGGATCAGGTCAATATCGGCATCAGCAGAATACATTCCGTTGCAGCTCAAAATGATGTTCTCGACATCGTTAATAGTGCTCTCGGAGAATGTAACGCGGCTATCAAGAGGCTTGCCTGTTGCGTAATCGTAAGCGAACAGACCGTCTCCGCCTTCGCCGTTATAATAATCGATTGCAGCTATGGCGCCCGTTCTGAACGCATCACGGTTCAAAACAAAATTATCTGACATCGCCAGATGTGTCTGGACATTGTCAGACAAAAGGATCTTCACGAATTCACCGCAGGCATCAACGCTGCATGCCTGTGCAGAGATCGCGACTGAAATATTGTTCTCGATCATGGGGCCTCTTCCGTCACATGACGGGATACCCAGAACAGCTGATGCGCCGTTTAATGAGGCATAATCAAGCAAATAAGATGATATTCCGTAATTAACTGTATACAGCGCTACACGATCGTCAGAATCGCTATAGTCAGGTTCTGTTGCGGGAGTCATATATCCATCGTAAGCAGCATAGCTGGAATCGTTCCAGTCCTTTGAATATTCACGGACATTTTCCTTGACGAAATAAGCCAGCTCTTCGAACTCGGGTCCTGAGAAATCAGCCTTGCCGTTTACTATGAACTTGTCGCTCATGTTGTTGAAGAGCTTTGCAAAATAGTACGGCTGGCCGGATACGAGTACATCGTCTCCGTTAAGTGTATTCTTGAGGAAGTTCTCATATTCCGCAGTGGTAAAACCGACACCGGATGCGCCTGCATACTTATAATCAGTATGAATGCCTGAGATCATGAAACATACAGGCAGATTATAAAGGCTGCCGTCTACTTTCGAGCCGTCAAGAATATTGGTGAAATACTTATCCGAAGTGACATCTCCCAGATAAGGCGTGAGATCAACCAGATAATTCTTATTGTTTAACTGCCCGAAAGAGCTGACATTCATGAGGATATCCGGTCCTTCGCCGTTTATGATATCCATCGCGAGCTGATTACTGATCTTAGAGTTCGCATTGAGCTCTGCCTTCTCGTACTGGTCATCACTGTTTATATCCGTATAGTCGATATAATCGCTGCTGTCGTAACGGTCGGTAACTTCGATATAGTATTCAGAATTTGAATCATTAAATTCAATGATGGCATCGCTGACAACTTCTTCTATAAATCCATTGGGAGAATAGAGTTCCAGAATCGTCTTGCCTGCATGAGGATTCTTATCAGCCTTTGTGAATTCGATGATCATGAATTCAGAGTTATATGAGCTCTCGAAAGGCATGATGTCATACTTCTCGCCGCAGAGAACGAAAGACTCTTCAGAGAAATCAGCAATCGAGAACATGGACAATGTATTTCTGCTCAGTCCGCACCAGCTGTAATCGAATACTGTTTCAGTAGACTTTTTCTTGAAGTCTAAAACCGAGATTCCGTTGTTGGTCTTGAAATATACATTGTTATCGGAACCGATGAACGGATCGTAGCACTGGTCCATATCGATCCATTCGTATTCCTTCTTATCTGCTTCTGATATCGATGTAGTCTTCAGATCGAGCTCGAAGAAAACATATCCGTTATCTGTGCTGACAGGAACCAATGCCTGAGTTTCAGTGATCGGCAAAATAAACGGAATATCATAATAGTCTTTTCCTGCCTCCCTGATATCAACGGTATTTACAACTCCATCCGGGGTGTAGATATACAGGGTATATTCAGCATTCTCATTCCATTCCATGCGGGTATAGACCTTGTAGCTGCCAACCTTGAATGAGCGTTCATAGCTGCCTTCATCATTTATGGTTGAGCGGGTCTCGACTGATTGTTCGGTATTGATATCGATATCAACCTCTTTTTGCATCATCTGATAGGTAATATCGTTATATGAACTGTAAGTTGCAGTGAGCACGCCGTTACTGTATGTGGCACGCTCAAGATAATCACCTGATTCCAACTGTTTGGATAAATCGATGCTGTGGGTGAGCTGCTTTGTATTGCGGTCAATTACCGAGATCTGGTTGATCGCATAATCGTTATAGTCGTAAGTTGCCCAGTCGATTTCTCCTTCATTGGGCATCCTGTAGTAACCGGATGTAAGAATAACGATGTTGTCTTTATCAGCGCCGGCGAGCTGGTGATATTCGTAATCCACCTGCCTGCTGTCGTCAACATCGACTGCCAGACTTATAGACGTGGTCTCATACCATGGTGAATCATCAGTTATCTTCTTACCGCTCTTGCCTGACTTCGGCTTACCCGTGCTGCAGGCAGCGACAGATAAAGCCATTGAGGCCGTCAGTAAAACAGATACTGTCTTTACCAGATTTTTCGTCATTAAGAATCTACTCCTATTCCAAAAACAATCTTCTAGCCTGATTGTATATTCATTAGTTATCAAATCAGCATCAAAATTATGGCAAAAAGCGGTTAAGCAAATGTTAGGCATGTTACAGCCCGCTTTTTATGTGAAAAAGAGCTCCGGGATAAATCCCGAAGCTCTTTTGAATCAACTAATTAATCTATAAAGATTACTCGATGATTGTAGAAACTGTACCAGCGCCTACTGTGTGACCACCCTCACGGATAGCGAACTTAAGACCCTGCTCCATAGCGATAGGAGTGATGAGGTCTGCTTCGATTGTTACGTGGTCGCCAGGCATGCACATGTCTGTTCCCTCAGGAAGCTTGATAACGCCTGTAACGTCTGTTGTTCTGAAGTAGAACTGAGGACGATAACCTGTTACGAAAGGCTTATGACGTCCACCCTCTTCCTTTGTAAGAACGTAAACTTGGCCTGTGAACTTTGTGTGAGGAGTTGTTGTGCCGGGCTTAGCGATAACCTGACCTCTCTCAATCTCCTTACGATCGATACCACGGAGGAGGCAGCCGATGTTGTCACCAGCCTCAGCCTGATCCATTGACTTACGGAACATCTCAACACCTGTGATTGTTGTTGACTTAGGCTCGTCCTGGAGACCAACGATCTCTGCAGGATCACCAACCTTAACAACACCTCTCTCAAGACGGCCTGTAGCAACTGTACCACGGCCAGAGATTGTGAATACGTCCTCAACAGGCATAAGGAAAGGCTTGTCTACAGGACGCTCAGGTGTAGCAATGTACTCGTCAACTGCCTTCATAAGCTCAACGATAGGAGCATAAACCGGATCGTTAGGATCTGTTGATGTTGACTCGAGTGCTGCGAGAGCAGAACCACGGATGATAGGTGTATCATCACCAGGGAAGTCATACTGGTTGAGGAGATCACGGATGTCCATGTCTACGAGCTCGAGGAGCTCTTCGTCGTCAACCTGATCGCACTTGTTCATGAATACTACGATATAAGGAACGCCTACCTGACGAGCGAGCAAGATGTGCTCACGTGTCTGGGGCATCGGGCCGTCTGCAGCAGAAACTACGAGGATAGCACCGTCCATCTGAGCAGCACCAGTGATCATGTTCTTGATGTAGTCAGCGTGGCCAGGGCAGTCAACGTGTGCATAGTGACGTGTCTCTGTCTCATACTCAACGTGTGCTGTGTTGATCGTGATACCACGAGCTCTCTCCTCGGGTGCGGAGTCGATGTTGCCGTAATCCTTGAACTCAGCTCCACCCTTCATAGCGAGTACCTTTGTGATAGCAGCTGTAAGAGTTGTCTTACCGTGGTCTACGTGACCAATGGTACCGATGTTTACGTGCGGCTTGCTACGTACGAACTTTTCTCTTGCCATTTTAATTTCCTCCTAAGAAATTATTATTTAACTTAATTATTTACTCGCCTTGATTCAACGAGAGCGGCAAACATCATTTTACAAAGTTTCTTAATTTCTTTCAAGTAAAAAACCCGAAATATGTATGTTTGCGCACTTTAAATCAGGCGGTTTGGAGTCTTATTTCTTCAAGATTGACTCCATGATGCTCTTCGGTGTCTCTGCGAAGTGGCTGATCTGCATTACGAATGTACCACGTCCCTGTGTAGAAGAACGGAGGTCTGTTGCGTAACCGAACATGTTTGCGAGAGGAACCTCAGCATGTACCTGCTGTGAACCGTTCATAGGCTCGATTTCCTTGATAGCGCCACGGCGAGCGTTGAGACCGCCGATAACGTCGCCCAAGTACTCATCAGGAACCTCTACGTCTACCTTCATGATAGGCTCGAGGAGACAAGGATCACCCTTCTGCATACCTGCCTTGAATCCCATGGATCCTGCGATCTTGAATGCCATTTCTGATGAGTCGACATCGTGGTAAGAACCGTCGAAAACAGTAACCTTAACGTCAACTACAGGATAGCCGCCCAAGATACCAGCCTGCATTGCTTCCTGAATACCTGCATCGATAGGAGCAATAAACTGCTTCGGGATGCAGCCGCCGACTGTCTCGTCGACGAATTCGTAGCCCTTACCGGGCTCCTGGGGCTCGAGTCTGAGCCAGCAGTCACCGTACTGACCGTGACCACCTGACTGACGTACGAACTTACCCTGAGCTTCAACAGTTCTTCTGATAGTCTCTTTGTAAGATACCTGAGGAGCACCTACGTTAGCCTCAACCTTGAACTCACGGAACAAACGGTCAACGATGATATCGAGGTGAAGCTCACCCATACCAGCGATGATTGTCTGACCTGTTTCCTGGTTAGTGTAAGTACGGAAGGTCGGGTCTTCTTCTGCGAGCTTCTGGAGAGCGATAAGCATCTTTTCCTGTGAAGCACGGCTCTTAGGTTCGATAGCAACCTCGATAACCGGTTCAGGGAACTCCATGGACTCGAGGATAATAGGATGATCCTCGTCGCAGAGTGTATTACCTGTTGTTGTATCCTTCAAACCGATAGCAGCAGCGATGTCGCCGGAGAATACTTCTGTGATCTCCTTACGCTCGTTAGCGTGCATCTGAACGATACGTCCGATACGCTCCTTCTTGTTCTTAGATGAGTTAAGAACATAAGATCCTGCTTCCATAACACCGGAATAAACTCTGAAGAAGCAGAGCTTACCGACGAACGGGTCAGTAGCGATCTTGAATGCGAGAGCAGAGAAAGGCGCTTCATCAGATGAAGGTCTCTCTTCTTCTTCCTCTGTCTCAGGGTTAACACCTTTGATAGCAGGAACGTCGAGCGGTGAAGGCATGTAGTCAACGATAGCGTCGAGCAACATCTGTACACCCTTATTTCTAAGTGATGTACCGCAGCAAACAGGAATGAGTTTGCATGAGCAGCATGCCTTACGGAGTGCAGCCTTGAGCTCGTCGTTGCTGATCTCCTCGCCCTCGAGATACTTCTCTGTGAGCTCGTCATCAGTCTCGCAAATACGCTCAACCATCTCTTCTCTCTTAGCCTTGATGAAGTCTACCATGTCAGCAGGAACCTCGCGGTCCTCATACTGCATACCATCTTCAGATGTATAAACCTCAGCTCTGAGAGTAATAAGGTCGATGATACCCTGGAAGTTATCCTCTTTACCGATAGGGTACTGGATAGCAACAGGGACATTCTTAAGTCTGTCCTGGATCATCTCGCAAACATGTTCAAAGTTTGCACCGATGATGTCCATCTTGTTGACGAAAACCATTCTCGGAACACCGTAGTGCTCAGCCTGTCTCCAAACTGTTTCCGTCTGCGGCTCAACGCCGCCTCTTGCAGACATTACCGTAACGGCACCATCGAGTACACGGAGTGAACGCTCAACTTCTACTGTGAAGTCAACGTGTCCGGGAGTGTCGATGATGTTGATTCTGTGGCCCTTCCAAGGAGCTGTTGTAGCAGCAGAAGTAATTGTGATACCTCTTTCCTGCTCCTGAACCATCCAGTCCATTGTAGCAGCACCTTCGTGAACCTCACCCATCTTACGGTTTACGCCGGAGTAATAAAGAATTCTCTCGGTTGTTGTTGTCTTACCGGCGTCGATGTGAGCCATAATACCGATGTTTCTGGTCTTCTCAAGCGGATATGCTCTTGTTGTAGCCATTAGTATTAATGTCCTTTCTTAACCGGTGATTAGCGATTGAAATGAGCGAAAGCCTTGTTAGCTTCAGCCATTCTGTGCATTTCTTCTTTTCTCTTGAATGCTCCGCCAGTCTCATTTGCTGCATCCATAAGTTCAGCAGCAAGGCGCTCCTTCATGGTGCGCTCAGATCTGCTTCTCGAATACTGAACTATCCAACGAAGTCCGAGTGTCTGTCTTCTCTCGGGCTTAACATCCATAGGGATCTGATAGTTAGCACCGCCTACACGGCGAGCCTTGCACTCGAGGGTGGGCATTACGTTCGCAAGAGCCTTTCTGAATACTTCAAGAGGCTCTTCATTTGTACGCTCTTTGATGATATCAAAAGCGCCGTATGTAATTTTTTGAGCTACGCCCTTCTTACCGTCAAGCATGATGTTGTTGATAAGCTTACTTACTACAACGTCATTGTAGACAGGATCCGGAAGAACCGTTCTCTTTGGGGTATTGCCTTTTCTTGGCACTTTGCTTCCCTCCTAACATGATTATAAAAGTTTTACTGTCTAAAACTTGAAACCATAGGTACTCACGTTTCAGTTGTTCTTGTGGACCGTGTTAAGTGTTTCAGTCAGGCAATGTCCATATATGAACAATGTACTGATCACTTATGTCCAACCCCTGCGTAAATAATTACGCGGGATTACTTCTTAACCTTAGCAGCCTTCGGCTTCTTAGCGCCGTACTTAGATCTGCCCTGCTGACGATCAGCAACGCCGGCTGTATCAAGTGTGCCTCTTACGATGTGATAACGTACACCAGGGAGGTCCTTAACACGTCCGCCTCTGATAAGTACAACAGAGTGCTCCTGAAGGTTGTGTCCGATTCCCGGAATGTAAGCAGTAACCTCGTAGCCATTTGTAAGACGAACTCTGGCAACCTTACGAAGAGCTGAATTAGGCTTCTTAGGTGTTGTTGTCTTAACAACTGTGCAAACGCCACGCTTTTGAGGCGAATCAAGATTTGTCTGCTTGTTCTTGATTGTATTCATCGAGAACTGAAGCGCCGGTGATGCAGACTTAAATGTCTTTGACTGTCTGCCGGACTTAACCAATTGATTGAACGTTGGCATCAATACATCTCCTTTCTTAATTTTTACGCGCAAATATGGGCACAAAGTCCCCTTTGCGAGCAATTAAGTATACACCCGTGTTTTTGGAATGTAAACCGCTATTTTAGGGTCCTTCGCATATTTGCCCCTGCCCGTTCACGGGCGGGTTTGACAATAATACAAAAAAAGCATGAAAAATTGAACACTAAGCCAAAAAAATCTTATTCACAACTCAGGGCAAACCCTATATACTTACTAAGGTTATTTTTTAATTACAAGGAGTGTGACTTCAATGAAAGTAAAAATCACAGAAACCGTGCTGCGTGACTCTCAGCAGTCCCTCATCGCAACACGTATGCCTTTCTCGGATTTCGAGGGCATCCTTGAGACTTTGGACAATGCCGGCTACTACTCACTCGAGTGCTGGGGCGGCGCTACATTCGATTCATGTCTCAGATACCTGGATGAAGATCCGTGGGAAAGACTCAGAAAGATCAAGGCTGTATGCAAGAAGACTCCTCTTCAGATGCTCATCCGCGGTCAGAACATTTTAGGCTACAAGCACTATCCCGATGACGTCGTTAGACTCTTCTGCCGTAAGGCTGCAGAGAACGGTATGGATATTTTCCGTATTTTCGACGCTCTCAATGATTTCAGAAACATTGAAGTCTGCATTGACGAAGTTAAGAAGTGCGGCAAGCATGCACAGGGCTGCATCTGCTACACAACTTCACCTGTACATACAATCGAGAAGTACGTAGAAATGTGCAAAGAGCTTGAGAGCATGGGCGTTGACTCCATTGCAATCAAGGACATGGCAGGTATCTGCTCACCTAAGGAAGCTTACGATCTCGTAAAGGCTATCAAGGATGCAAAGATCTCTGTACCTCTCTTCTTCCACACACACCACACAACAGGCATGGGTCCTATGACTCTCATGAAGGCTATCGAAGCCGGTGTTGACGGAATCGACTGCGCTATCTCCACAATGGCAGGCGGTACATCACAGCCCGCTACTGAGACAATGGCTTACACAATGGGCCAGTTCGGTTACGATGCAGGTCTTGATATGGACAAGCTCAAGGAGATCGCTGATTTCTTCGTACCCGTTCGAAAGAAGTTCCTCGACAACGGAACACTCAATCCTACAGTTATGGGTATCAAGGCTGACATCCTTAAGTATCAGGTTCCGGGCGGAATGCTCTCCAACATGATCGCTAACCTCAAGGATATGCACGCTCTTGATAAGTTCGATGAAGCTCTCGCTGAGATCCCTGCAGTCCGTAAGGACATGGGTTATCCCCCGCTCGTTACACCTCTTTCACAGATGGTTGGTAACCAGGCAGTTCAGAACGTTCTCTTGGGCGAGAGATATAAGAACATCTCCAAGGAGATCAAGGCTTACCTCCGTGGTGAGTACGGCAGAGCACCGGGCGAAGTTAACCAGGAACTCATCGACAGATGCTGGAAGCCTGAAGAACTCGTTCAGGGCAGATATGCTGACTCATTGGAGCCTGCTTTCGAGAAGACAAAGGCAGAGCTCGGCGACAAGGCGAGATCTGACGAAGACGTTCTCTCTTACATCGCTTTCCCTCAGGTTGCCGAGAAGTTCTTCCAGGCACGTGAAGAGAAGGAATCCAACACAGTTAACTACACCATCGAGAAGAAGGAGGATTAATTATGAATCCTGTTGTTCAGTTGGTTGTAGAGCGCGGACAGCACCTTTCGACAGCTGAGATGCTCCTGAATGCAGGCATCGTTATCCTTGTGGTATTCGGTGTTTTGCTTCTGATGTACATCTTGATCTCAATCTCAGGAAAGATCATCCAGGCTATCGCAAAGATCGGCTCAAAGGAAGAGCCCGCCAAGGCACCCGCTGCTGCTCCTGCCGCTGCACCCGCAGCTGCTGCCGCAGCTTCCGAGGAAGTATTCTCCTCCGGATCCTTGAAGCTCAAGAATTGTGATGAGAAGACCGCTGCCATGATCATGGCAATCGTTGCAGATGACTCCGGAATACCGCTCGAAGAGCTCGTATTCAAGTCAATCAAACTCGTCGAAAAGAATTAAAGGAGACTGTCCACCATGATATACAACGTAACAATTAACGATAAAGTTTATGAGGTAGAAGTTGAGAAAGGCAAAGCTAATCTCATCAAGACAACAGCAGTTGTAGCTGCACCCGCTGCAGCACCCGCTGCCGCTCCTGCCGCTGCACCCGCTGCTGCTCCTGCACCTGCAGCCGCACCCGCTGCCGCTGCTGCAGCAGGCACAACACCTGTTAACTCACCTATGCCCGGTACGATCCTTGACGTTAAGGTCGCTGTCGGTCAGGCAGTTAAGGAAGGCGAGCTCGTCTGCATTCTCGAGGCTATGAAGATGGAGAACGAGATCTACGCTCCCTGCTCAGGTTCAATCGCTCAGGTTCTCGTAACAAAGGGCCAGTCAGTAGATACCGGCACTCCCTTGGTATCGATTTCTTAATCAGGGGGTAACCGGTAATGATCGAAGTATTAAAAAATCTGTGGGAGACCTCAGGTATTGCCGCAATGACGTGGCAGCAGGGCGTGATGATCCTCGTCTCGTTCATCCTGTTCTATCTCGCAATCAAAAAGCAGTATGAGCCTTTGCTCTTACTCCCTATCGCATTCGGTATGCTCCTTACAAATCTCCCCTGGCCCGGCGGCGGAATCTTCCACCCCGAATGGTTCAACGGCGATATCAACTGGGCTGCATTGGGCGGCGGATATCATGACCCCGCTACAGGTGCCCACATCGATCCGGGTCTTTTCGACTTCCTTTACATCGGCGTTAAGATGGATATCTTCCCTTGCCTCATCTTCATGGCAGTCGGCGCGATGACAGACTTCGGACCCCTGATCTCAAGACCTTCATCCTTCTTCATGGGTGCAGGCGCTCAGTTCGGTATCTCTTTCGCATTCGTAGTAGCCTGTCTCCTCGGATTCGATCCTCAGGGTGCAGCTTCCATCGGTATCATCGGCGGTGCAGACGGCCCGACAGCTATCTACCTTACATCCAAGCTCGCTCCTGAGCTCCTCGGTGCTATCGCAATCGCAGCATATTCATACATGGCGCTCATCCCTATGATCCAGCCGCCTATTATGAAGCTCCTTACAACAAAGAAGATGCGTCAGGTAAAGATGGAGCAGACAAGACCTGTATCCAAGGCCGAGAAGATCTGCTTCCCTATCATCGTAACTGTTGTATGCGTTCTCATCCTTCCTTCTGTTGCACCTCTCCTTGGCTGCCTCATGCTCGGTAACCTCTTCAGAGAATCAGGTGTTACAGACCGTCTCTCAGACACAGCTCAGAACGCAATGTGCAACATCGTAACGATCATGCTCGGCACATCAGTAGGTGCTACAGCAGTCGGCGCTAACTTCCTTAAGCTCGAGACAGTTAAGATCATCATCATCGGTCTTTGCGCTTTCGCCTTCGCTACGGTCGGCGGACTCCTCATCGGTGTTGTTATGTACTTCCTGTCCGGCAAGAAGATCAATCCTCTCATCGGCGCAGCAGGCGTTTCTGCCGTTCCTATGGCAGCACGTGTTGCTTCCAAGGTTGGTCAGAAGGAGAATCCTTCAAACTTCCTGCTCATGCACGCCATGGGTCCGAACGTTGCAGGCGTTATCGGTTCAGCAGTTGCTGCAGGTATCCTGCTCACACTCTTCGGTTAATAAGAGTTGTAATTAAATAACCTATAGAGGCTGTCTCATGTGAGGCAGCCTTTTTTAGTTTCCGGGAATTAAGTTGAGACTTATCACCTTAATGTATATGTTTATTTGTTTTATCTTTACTCTGAAACGGCCCTGTTTTTCGAGATTTCAGGCGATTTTCCTTGTCGGGTTTTGTCGGTATTTGTCGGTTGTTTTCGCGGGAATATCTTTCATAATCAAGGCATGAATATAACGGATAAATACATCCCCAGAGAATACCTCTCTCTCAAAATCAATTACTGCAGACAACGGCTGGAACAGTTGCCTAAAGTTTCTTTGGTTGAACATAAAATAAGAGGTGACTCCAAAAAAATAATAAAGATTGATGAGCACAAATACTTCGCAAACTCCCAATTCGGCAAAGAGTATTATGACATTTTCCGGGAACGTGAAGAGCTGGAAAAGCAACTGCTAATCTACGAAGCAATCTGGGATATCAATTTTAATGGCTCACCTCTATCAGAATGTGTCCCTCGCAAGGTTAAACGGTATCTTTCAATTACCCCATACCAACAGACTGTTATGGATAAAGCCTTTTTCGACAGCCTCAAGAATGATGACAATACTAAATACAAAAAGTACAAAAGCAATTTCTTTAATGGCATCTATTACAGGTCAGCTGCCGAACGTGATATTGCGATCTTCTATACCGAAATGGGAATACCGTTTAAATACGAGCCTTCAATAACTATTGCCGGATTAGTCAAACCCATTAATCCTGATTTTGCTCTATACATAAAGGAACTCGATTCCTGCAAATTTCATGAGCATTTGGGAATGAAAGAATATGCCGATTATCTCAGGGATACTAAGATCAAATATACCAATTATCTTGGGGCAGGATTAATTCCTGATATGGATATCATTTTCACCCAAGATAAGGACGAGGCCCCCTTTGATATCAGGTACCTGGCAGCCAAACTTAACAGTGCCGTGTATGGGTCAATAATCTGCAGGGATCCGTAAGTGACATAGCTAATTGGTTGTCGACGAAATGTCGACGGAAATGGCACTTTTCGTCGACAAAATATTCAAATCGGGGCTGATTTGACGAAACTGTTGACGATTTTGCTTGATTTCGTCGACAAATCGTCGACAGTGTCTCCGATAAAGTGAAAAAGGCATCTCCCGTTTCTGACACAGCGAAAACAGGGGCACCTGGCACCGCAAAAGTAAGTCATTTCACCCCGAAAGTAACCCTTTCCCAACGCGAAAACGCCTCGCCGCCGCAAACACTACCCAAAACGCAAAAGCCCCTCCGGAGGAAATCCTCCGAAGGGGCGGTTTTGTTAATCAGTTGTAGCAACTAATCACAGCTTGTAAATTAAGCTTCTGTCGTCGGCGCATTAGGTGCCTTAGGTGCAGCAGGTGCTTCCGGAGCGACCGGAGCAACGGGTGCTGTTGCGGCGGGAGCGTCGCTTACTATCTCATTTACGTCGCCTGTGGATACGTTCAGTGTCTGAAGTCCATCAAGGCCTGATACTGTGATGTTCTTGTTGACCTTAGCGTCATAGGTGTTAGCCTTCATGATCTCTCTAATGTCGATTCCTGTTGTTTCCTTTACGGACTCAATTGTCTGTGCAAGGACCGAAGGAACATAAGATCCCATTGTGCCTACGCCTGTATCGCTGCCGTTGCCTGAATCGATGATCGTAACCTTGTCGATTGTGGACAGAGGCTTTGCGATCTCTGCTGCCATTTCAGGAAGTGCCTTAACGATCATTTCCATCATAGCTGCCTGGCCGTACTTCTTCATAGCTTCAGCCTTCTTCTCGAGAGCTTCAGCTTCTGCTAAACCCTTTGCAGCGATTGCTGCAGCCTCAGCTTCACCGACCTTGCGGATACCTTCAGCTTCCTGCTGCTTAGCAAAGAGGTCTGCCTCAGCCTGTACTTTACGAGCTTCAGCTGCCTTCTCGAGTTCGAACTTCTCAGCTTCTGCGTTTCTCTGTCTCTCATAGAGAGCAGCGTCTGCAGCCTGCTGCTTAGCGAACTTCTCAGCTTCTGCCTTCTTCTTGACTTCAGCGTCGAGAGCCTGCTCTTTAACTTCAGCTTCCTTTCTCTTGAGGTCAACTTCCTTCTCCTGACGTGCGATATCAGCATTGGTCTTTGTGACCTCGATTGTCTTACGCTGAGCTTCCTTCTGGATCTCGTAAGCTGCGTCAGCTTCAGCCTTCTTAGTGTCTTCAGCTGTCTTGAGTTCAGCCTGCTTGATAGCGAGTTCATTCTGCTTTACAGCGATCTCTGTATCAGCAGCTACCTTAGCATCGTTTGCTTCCTTCTGTGCCTGAGCCTGAGCGATTGCTACGTCTCTGTCAGCCTGAGCCTTAGCGATTGAAGCATCCTTCTGGATCTTAGCCATGTTGTCCTGACCCAACGCATTGATGAGATCCTTCTCATCTGTTACGTGCTGAACGTTGCAGGAGATGATCTCGATACCGAGACGCTTCATGTCTTCCTGAGCTTTCTGCTGAACCTCGTCACCGAACTTCTTTCTGTCGTTGCAGAGGTCCTTCAGTGTGATCGTACCGATGATCTCTCTCATGTTACCCTGGAGGGAATCAACGAGGGAATCGCTGATCTGCTGCTCTTTCATGTTGAGGAAGTTCTTCATGGCGATCTTAACGCCTTCGCCTTCGCTCATGACTCTTACCTTTGCAACTGCGTCGATGTTAACACCGATGAAGTCTGCTGTAGGAACATATCCGTCTGTCTTGATATCGATCGAGATCTGCTTTACAAGGAGCTCGTCCTTTCTCTCGAAGAAGGGCATCTTGAGTCCTGCTCTACCGATCAAGATCTTAGGGTTCCTACGAAGACCTGAGATGATATATGCTTTGTCCGGCGGTGCCTTAACATAGCTGCAGATTACGATGATGATTACGATTACTGCTACGATTGCCGCAACAATTACCGGCCATGTGAATAAAAATTCTGGCATTTCTTTCTCCTCCTATTTCCTTTAAAAAACCCCCACGCTGCTTGGCTCGCAGCACGGGGATGCCAAAGATTTACTAAAGATATTTTACAATATGGGTACCCCCGGTCAAGAAAAATCGTACCCGCGTGAATCCGATTTGTACACTTGAATAATTCGGAATATTCCCGGTTGTGCGGGTTTAATATTTTTCCACAATTTCGCAATGCGAAAACCCTTCTGTCGCAACTATACGTGACATCAGAGGGGTTGCAGAATAAAAAAGAGGATGCCCGGATCAGGCATCCTCTTCAAAAGATTATTCAGCTAATAAACGACTTAATAATTTGTTCCTGCGAAATCAGGATTGAGTTCGCACAACTTGATCTCGCCGCCGGAGATCTCGTATCCGATGACCATGGATGAGTAGGCATCACCACGCTGGTCGTAGATGTCAGCCATAGCAAGATAGTAGCCCTTATCAAGAGGCTTCATCTCGATGCCTGAAGAAGTAGTAAGTGTAATCTTCTTACCTTCAGTCTCGTACTGCTGGCCATATACATCCGATGCCGGATAGATCGGTACGATCGTGTCCTTAGGCTGCAACTGGATAGTGTTTCTCTCATTGAGCGAGAAGTTGAACTGATCCTGAGAATATTCCGGGAACAAACGGATACCCTTAATCTCGAATGTCTCTGTATCACGGTCGAAAGAGAATACGAGATATGCGTCCTTACCGTTATAGAGAACGTGGGAACGGTACTCAACATTTGAAATGGTTTTCGATGTTATCTCGAGAGCCAAAGGCTGTCCGTCAAGGAATACCCACTGTCCGTCAAAATCACTGCAGAGATTTCCTTCGCCATCCAGATATACATATTCATCCTCACCGTAATATATGAATTCACCGGAGTAGTCATCGTAGATGGCAATCTGGAATGTGTATTCCTGAGTCATATTCATCAGAGAATCAGAAACCGGAATATAGAAAGTGTTGCCATCGATAACAGGTGTTGTTTTCTCGAATGTTGAGAACTGGCCGAGATCAAGAACCTGAGGCTTTGCATCCGTCAGAGTCTTAACTGTTTCCTTCATCTCATCATTGAGGCATCCGGAAATCTTGTAGTAATACAGTGCCTTTACATAAGGATCTTCACAAATGTTATATATGTAGTCCAGGAAATAGTGCAGACCCATATAAGATGAAATACTTCCGGGGAGATAGACAGCTATGCCCTGCGTAGTTGCAAGACTGCCGCACTCACGGTGATAAATGATCGCTTCATTTATAAGATTCTTAATGTTCGAACATTCTTCGGGATAGTAATCTATCATGAGGTCAACATAACAGCCGAGATCTATCAGGTTGTAGATATCATAAGCACCTGATGCCACGTGAGGTACATTGTTGCTGCAGCGTCCGACCTCAGCCAATACGCTGATATCTTCTACGGCATCTTTCAGCTGATGTTTTGCGAGTTCAGAATATGCGTCATACAGTTCTTCTGCCTTTTCAGGATCAACTACCGCGAAAGTAACGTCATTGGTCATGTCGACATACTTCGACAAATTGACATTTGACTGCGCGTAATAATCCATATAAGTATCGGCAATCGTACGGGCAACAGCCGCCGGACTCATTGACGGATTCGCACTCATCTCATTTAAGAACGAAGTGTAATCCCATCCTTCTCCGGGTTCTGTTTCTTCGCTCAGTGCATAGAAAGATGCGAATCCGTACAGATCATGTGTAACCTCAAGACATGACATAAGACATGCGTCAAATCCGATGATATCAAATGCAGGATGCTCAGGATCGGCTGTATAAACATTTGAAAGTGCCTGTCTGACTTCCTTCATACTCATGATCGTGTTGCCGAAAATGGTATCAACACCGTAACCGAAAGGTCCGCCACCGTGATCCCAGAGGATAAGCATCGTATGATCAGCCGGGTAGTCCTCTTTGCAGAAGTTCAAAAAGTCTGACAGTGTATCCGGATCATTTGCACGCTGGAGAGGAAGGTTTGCTACTTCCTCAAAGGGATGTTCTTTGTCGATGACAAATCTCTGTGTCTTATTGGGATTAATAAATGTGTTATCCCATCTTGTAGCACCGCCTGTCTGAAGAACGATCGTAATGTTATCTGACAAGTCAGCCGTCTGCATTTCAAGAATATCAGCAGATGCAGCGCCGCTTCCAACGGGTGCAACGATTGTCTCTTCTGTTACATATTCAGTGCTTGCAACCGGCTTCTCGGGATAATACAGGTATTCAGGCAGAGGAAGATTATTTCCGTCTAATTCATCAGAATACGTACGCAGACGATCAATGGCGCCGGCAGAATCTTCCCTGTGAAGTCTTGCTGCTTCTTCGCTGATCTGAATAGTTGTAGTATCAGACAAGTCATTTTCATCGTAGTCTTCAAGATCTGCTCCTACCATGTATACACAGATAGTCCATGTCTCATTGGGATCAATATCCGGATATTCGTCAATGCGCTTTATACCCTCTTCATCTAAAGGACAGTACTCATAGAGCTGTTCCTTGGTAACTTCATCATTCTGATGAAGGAGTGCAAGACCGATGTCAGCATACTCTGCTAACTTAATGCCTTGGACTATAAGGGAAATAACCAATGTTGCTACCAGACCCCAGAACAAAACCTTAACGGCCGGACGCAGAGCAAGGCGCGGGATACGGATAAACCACGGTGCATCCTTGTAATGCTCCTTGAGCTTTCTTCTGTCTTCCTTTTTGGTCTCTTTCCAGCGCTTCTTGCGTTCCTTCTTAGCAAGCTTCTTCTGGATCTTCTTCTCTTTCTTCTGAGCCTTTTTGAGCTGCTTCTTCTCTTTACGGCTGAGCTCCTGCACCACTTCAGGTGCTGCCTCAGAAGATACAGCTGCCTCAGCAACAGTCACGGAAGCTTCCGCAGTCTCTTCAACCTGCGTCCCGATCGCTTCTGTCTGATCAGTAACTTCATTTCCTGAAATCATAGAATCATCAGACTTCATGCTGTTTGTTGTCTCGTCCATCTTTCAACCCTCCTCATAAAGTTGTTTAGCGCAATCATATATTATCCATAAAATTTCAATATCAACTATTTTTGTGGTGAATTGTAATTTAAACGGGGCGAATTGATGTTTTCGCCTCGAAAACAAAAAGGATGCCGTTTTAAGGCATCCTTTTTGAATATAGAGAAATAAATTAATTAACCGAAGAAATATATAAATCCCAAAACGTGGAGGACAAGTCCTGCAAGGATGAAGAAGTGCCATACCATGTGGGAGAATTTGAATCTTCTCTTTGAAGGTGCGAAGAAGATACCTACTGTATAGACGATCGCGCCTGAGATAAGGAGCCAGAAGCAAACGTGGGATAAGTTGTTGTAGAACTCCACAATTCTGAAGATGATCGCCCATCCCATTACTGCATAAATGAAGTATGTGAATCCCTTACCGACTTTTGTGTGATAAGCAAGTGCTGTAACGAGTACGCCCGCAATTGCCATCAGAGCCTCGAGAGCCCAGAGAACTGAACCTGAGATGGGACCCAAAACATTAATGCAGATAGGTGTATAAGCACCAAGGATCGCAAAGTAAGCAACACTCCTGTTTACCTTGTTCATTACTCTCTTGTGGGGAGTACCATGCTTCATGAGGTGGTAAACCGTAGACATGAGCAGCGCAAGGATCAGTGTGATGATGAATGCGGATCTGCCGATGACGGACATAACAATATGAGCCTGTGATGTTCCGGGAATAGCAGTTGCGCCGAGATATGCGTTTATAGCAGCGAAAGGAAGAAGTCCCAAAAGGTACAGAGCAGGTACGCCTGCAGTGATTGAGTTACCGACCTCTTCACCGAATGTCTCGTAAGTCTTATGCAGACCTCTCTTAACAGCCTGCTTGGAGCTCTCAAACCATGTAAGTTCTTTCAGGCCTTCTTCGAGCGGGTCTTCGCCGGTTGTTGCGGCATGCTTCTTATCATCGCTTCCCGCAAGCAAGGTCTTCCAGTATTTCTTGTTCTTTGCCATTGATTTGAATCTCCTGTTTTAGTCAACCGATATATTTTACAAGGTGTTCGGTCTGTTTTCAACCTAAACCCTCCGAGTCGGTGGGGAGCGGAAAATAAAGGTTATTCGCTCTTTTCGCCGTCATCCGGTGACCCTAACGGAATTGCCTCGTCACTCTTCGGGGCGGGCGCGCCCAGAGGAATGGCCTCATCTGCCTTAGGCTTCGGTGGAGGCATCGGTATTGCTTCATCAGCATTGGGCTTCGGTGCTCCGAGCTCAATGACTTTGTCACTCTTGGATTTGGTTTCTGTTTTCGAGGGGCCTGCTCCGAGAGCCTCAGTCTTCTTCTCTTCAGGAGCTCTGACACCGATATGGACGGGTCTGACGGGCGCTCTGACACCTGCACGTCTCGTGGAAGGTCCTTCATTGATAACAGGCTTCTCCTCTTCCTCAGAAGGCGGCAGATTGATAGCCTCATCGGTCCTGTCAGCTGCCTTGTTCTTGCGTGTGATATCAGCAGGAGTCTGAGGTGTAACAGGCGCGGTGATGACCGTTCCCAAAACTTCCGGCTTGTCGGGTGCTTCGGGAGCCTTTGAAGAAGGCGCAGCGTTATCAGTGGTCATAGGATTGAGCTGCTCGGACAGATATGCTCTTCTGTAGAAGCGGACGATCCTGAATATTACGGGCCAGATCAATGCCACAGGCAGGATCCAGTAAACAACTTTGGATGCTGCGGAATCTCCGATAAGCTGTGACAACGCAGCGAAAGGAGCCTGCATAACGGCATAAATAACTCTCAAAACCAATGCGCCGAGGATCGACATCATGCCGGCGCCTTCACCCTTAATGGCCTCCTCTGCAGGGTAGAACCACAACGGGAAATAAGCCATAAGGCCGTATGCCGCAAGACCCCAGTTGATCCACTCCTTCTTTTTGAATGCTGCAAAGAAAGGAAGGAACAGGATAAAGAACAATGCATAGAGAACGCTCATCAGGCGCTCAAAGATAGAGAAGTCTCTGGGAATTACCGCTTCATAAGTGAAATAGAGCGGTGCAAAACACACGAACGTCAACGCGCCCGCGATAAGTCCCAAGAATACACATGTGAAGTAATCTCTTCTCATATATCCCCTTAAATAAATGGTCGGCCCGATAAAGAGCCGACCCTATTTTAATACAAAATATAATTAATATAAATTGCAGATATTACTTTCGCTTATTCCGGTTGTCCTTCCATACCCTCGAAAGGTCTCAAATACTTGACCTTCAGCGTCTTTATCGAGACGCCGCCCGACTGGAAGTGCGCGCGGAATACGCAGTTCTTTGAGTACATCATGCACTCGACAGTCTTTGAAACAGCTTCACCGTTTGTGCCGTTCCATGTGACAACCGCGAAAGGAATGCTCGTAACATAGAGCGTCATAGGAATCTGCGCGAGTTCACCCAGGTTGGAATATCCCGTAAACTCGAGTCCGATATAACCTGCATTCTTGCTGGTGATTCCGAAAACAAAATCCTGGCCTCTGGCTGTCTTAACGTTGCATTCAATCGTGACTTCATCGTCCAGATCATAGAAGACATCTGAATCTACAACGACATCGTCATCCTTGAACGGGCTGTCGATATGCTCGATCTTCACTTCTTTACCTTCGACACGGTCCATAGCAGGCGTGTTCATTGCAAAGTTTAAGATATTTCGGGCGTTTCTCTGGAGCTCGGCACGCGTAATGTTGGAACCGTCACCTTCTGTCAGCTCCTTATAAGTATCTGCCTCGAGGAGGTTCTCCTTCTCAACACTGGTGCATACCATGTAAACATCGTTCTGGGATCTGGCCATAACGGAGTGGTCTTCCAGAGAATACTTCTCGGCGAGCGTAACTTCCTTGTTGATGAATGCCCACCAGTCAGTCATTACGAGACCCGTAAAACCCCACTGCTCACGGAGAACCATGGTGTTCTGGTCGTAATGGTTAGCACTGTAGATGTCATTGATCCTGTTGTAACTCGTCATTAAGCATCTGCAGCCGCCCTCCCTGATGGCGATCTCAAATGCGGGCAGATAGATCTCGCGGAGCGCACGTGATGAAACAGTTGAACTCATCTCACGTCTGTGTGTCTCACGGTTGTTGGCGCAGAAGTGCTTGATAACAGGTGTTACGCCGCTCTTCTCCAGTGCCTTTACCTGAGCTACTGCCATAAGTCCGGTAAGGAGTGGATCTTCTGAGAAATACTCGAAATTTCTGCCGTTCAACGGATGTCTGTGAATATTGATTCCGGGGCCCAGGAGCGCATCGATCTTATTCGAGAGCATCTCGACACCGAGATATGTGTAGAGTTCTTCAACGATATCAACATTGAATGTGGATGCCAGGCATGTTCCGTTAGGGAGCGAGAACGCCTTCTTGCCGGAGTCGAGTCTCATTCCTGAAGGGCCGTCTGTGCAGCAGAGTGTAGGAACGCCCATTGCCTTGAGCTCTTTGGTGACTCCTCCGAACGCAGCAGCGGTACCGATAGTAACCTTAGGGCTGCCCATTCCCTCACCTCTGATAATGAGGCAGAGATCCTCGTCTGTGAGCTGCGCGATGAATTCATCCATCGTATTCTTGCCGTGCTTAACATCAGCGAGCTTAATGCCCTTATCACCGGTCTGCGGAATCTCGGGAGCAACGCGCTCCATACGTGATTCGAGGTAATCAACTGTTCTGAGAGGTGTGTCCTCTTCGCCCTTTGAGTATGTGCCGTCGCCGTTGGGAATTGCTACCAGACGCTTAAATGCCTTTGTCGGAGCCATGGCGCAAGCAACTTCTTCAACGAGTCTGCTATCGCCCAACTCGAAAGAACCAACCGGTTCTGCAGAAATAAAATCGCTGCCCAGGAAGAACTCATAAACGCCCTTCTCGAGAACGAAACCTGTTGTTCCTAAACCTGTTCTGCAATCGTCATCGAAAGAAGCAAATCTTCTTACGGGAGCATTGATCGTAAGCTTCTGCTCGCCGCTCTCTGTGATCTCACCGGTCTTTGCAAAACCGACCAGAACTCTCGAAGGCTTTGAGAGTTTGCCGTCAGGCGCTTTGCAGTAGAGCATTACGGCCTTCTTACCTGAAATGTCGCCTATGTTCTTAACTGTTACGTTTACTGTAACCACATCGTTTTCGAACTTGAAATCAGTATCTGTCAGCTCAAAATCCGTATAGGACAATCCTGCGCCGAACGGATATAAAACAGCCTTCAGATCGAAAGTAGAGAAATATCTGTATCCGACGAAGATATCGTCCTGATAAATGTCCTCATGAATATCTTTGCAGAAGTTGGCATTTGAAGCGTAGTCATCCAGAGACTTGGCAATGGTATCAGGAAGGCAGCCTGAAGGATTTACCTTACCTGACAAAACTCTTGCAACGCTGATGCCGCCGATCATGCCGGCCTGCCATACATAGAGCACGCTCTTGATGTCATACTTCTGTGCGAAAGACATGTCGATGATATTGCCGACATTAAGAAGAACGATGGTGTTGGTGAATGCTTTCGAGACGGTATCCAAAACCTCTTCTTCGGTATCGCTCAAATAATAAGCGCCCTTCTCAGCCGAATTATCACGGTCTTCGCCTGCTGTTCTGGCAATCAGGATAATTGCTGCATCGTTGCGGGAAGCGAGTGTTTCTGCCAATTCAGACGACACAGGCATCTCGGCCTGAGACCATGCCTCCTTGCCCCAGCCGAGTCCTGCATCCAATGGGTTTTGCTCGTCCCATTTATCGTATATGTCCATGAGCTCTGCATCAAGAGTGATGTCAGGGCAATCATTGAGACCTTCTCTGATATCCGTTACGTGGTTAACGTTTACCATTCCGCCTGAACCCGTACCGGACTTGTAATAATGCGTCTGCATTCTGCCGAATAAAGCAACGCGTGAACCCTTCTTCAGAGGCAATACCCTGCCCTTGTTCTCGAGCATTACGATGCCTTCGCTGGCCGCCTTAACCGCTGCTTCTGTATAGTCGTTCCAATTAAGGATTATTTCATTCATTGTCTTCGCCCCTCCGTATCCTGGAAGTTTTTACTTACCCGGTTGCTATGAATATACAAGAATTCTCACGCGGCTTCTTTAATATTAATCGCATTTATTTTGTTTTTCCTGCATTTAAGCGCCTGCCTTGTGAACAACCGATTAACATTAGGTAAAAAGTGCCCCAAATGGCTTATTTTATTCTATTTTTAGGTAATTTAATTCAACAATAACGGTAAACAAACATAAAGTTTGTGATATTAATTCTTCCCTGATAAGTCCTATAATGTGCGAAAATTTCTTATTTCCATAACCAAGAAGGATATTATGTCACCCAAAAGAACCGATACAGACATGACAAAGGGCAACCCGATGTCGATCATATTGAAGTTCACGATGACGCTGCTGTTAGGCAATATCGCCCAGCAGCTCTATAACATCGCGGATACTATCATCGTCGGCAGATGCGTTAACCCTGAAGCTCTGGCCGCCGTCGGTTCAACAGGCACCATCATGTTCCTTATGTTCGGTACATCAAACGGCATGGTCTCAGGATTCTCGATCCTCACGAGCCAGAGATACGGCGCCATGGATTTAAAGGGGGTTAAGGCCTCTGTTACCAACGGTTTTTATCTTTCGATGATCGTAGCCGCCCTGATCACGACGGCCGGTCTTCTCTTTATGCGTCCTCTTCTGGTCCTGATGAACACGCCGGAAGATATTTTCGATTACGCATACACATATATCATTACCATCTGTGCAGGAATCGTATGCATCATCCTGTATAACTACTGTGCATCACTGATGAGGGCGGTCGGCAACAGCAAAATGCCTTTGATCTTCCTTCTGTTCTCAGCCGCTACAAACGTCGGCTTAGACCTTTTGCTCATTAAGAACTTCAGAATGGGTACATACGGCGCAGCTCTTGCTACCGTAGTCTCACAGGGCCTCGCCGTTATCCCCTGCATAATCTATATCTATGCGAAAATGCCGATTTTGCGTCCTGCAAAAGCCGATTGGAAATTTGACCCTAAAACCATCAAACAGCAGCTCCGTCTGGGCATCCCGATGGCTATACAGTACGGAATTACGGCATCAGGAACGGTAATAATGCAGAGTGCTTTCAACTCCTTCGATTCGATCGCAGTCGGCGCTATCACTACCGCAAGCAAATTCCAGGGAATCATCACGCAGGGAATGTTTACTATCGGCCAGACAATGGCTGCTTACGCAGGTCAGAATTACGGTGCCCGCAACATGAAGCGTATAAGAGAAGGTGTCAAAGCCGCTCTCAAGATCTATATCGTATACTCCCTGGTATCTGCTCTCGTTGCTATATTCATCATTCCAAAGTTTTTGTGGATCTTCTTTGATCCGGATGTTGATGTATCGGTATACATTCCGTGGGCAATGCCTTATCTTATAGAGCTCGCGGTCTGCTATTTCTTCCTGTCCATGATCTTCATCTACAGGCACACGATCCAGTCTGTAGGCTACGCCAGCGTTGCAATGATCCTGGGTCTGGTCGAGTTAGGCGCCAGAATGATCACATCCTTCTATTCCATTGCGGTTCATAACTACTACATCGCCGTAGCTTCAGACCCCTTCGCATGGATCGCGGCAGCTACCGCCTGCGTTATCATTTCGCGCGTTATCTTCAAGAGGATCGAGAAGAAGTTCGCTGATGAGGACGCCGCGAAAGCAGGTTCCGTCTAACTAAATTAAATCCAAGCAAAATCCGCGCGCACGCTTGAAAAACGGCGTGGAAAATCCTTTATTCCACCTAAATCCAAGCAAAATCCGCGCGCACGCTCGGAAAACAGCGTGGAAAATCTTTTATTCCACCTAAATCCAA
>FNPA01000020.1 GCA_900107185.1 Ruminococcaceae bacterium YAD3003
TTTATTCTGACCTGTCAGAAGGCCTGCAGTAAGAACGTTATCCAGAACGCTCATGGAGTCCATGAGATATACCTGCTGGAAAACGAATCCGCAGTGTCTTCTTCTGAAGATAGCCAACTGGTCACTGTTAAAGCTCGTGATATTTTTCTCAGAGAAATAAACTTTTCCTAGGCTCGCCTTATCCATACCGGAAAGTGCATAAAGGAGTGTTGATTTACCTGCACCGGATGAGCCCATGATTACGGTGAAATCGCCTTCATAAATCTCAGTATCCAGATTCTTTATGACATGCTGCATTACACCGCCCGAAGAGAAACTCTTGCAAAGTTTCTCGGTTCTGATGATGCTCTTTTTAGGCATATGCTTTTTCCTTCTTCTTACGCACTACGTTTACGATAATGATTACGACAACGACAACAGCAACGATCACGCCGCCAACAACGAGCAGACTGGGCGATGCTGTCTGTTCTGCTGCTTCTTCAACTGGAGCAGGTTCAGTTACTGTAAGATTCATTGTCTTCTCGATCGTATAAACTTCGCCGTCAGTGCCTTCATAAGTAACGATTATGTTGATATCGCCTGATCCTGCACTAACACCCTTAAGAGATAAATCAACTGATGTATTAGCACCCTTGTCAAGATTGCCTACAACTGTATCAACGTTGTTGATCATGTCACCTTCGACAGAAACTGTAACGTTATAGATATTTCCTTTACCCATGTTATTAAGCTTCATTGAAAAGCTTGTCTTGTTATCAAGAAGGATCTCACTCTTAGTGAGCTTCATATCAGATACCGAGAGAACGGGCTCCTGATATATAGGAACTACGATCTCGGAAGAATCTGAGAAATATTCCTTATACATATCTTCGAACTCATATTTAACTGTAATCGTATAAGGCTTTTCTTCCAGATCGGCTCTGCTTACCATTTTTACGGAAACATCAAAAGATTCTTCGAATCCTACATCATCAACGTAAAAAACATTCGTACCTGACACGGGGTAAATCTCGTTATCAGTTGTTGTGAATTGGATTTTTACGTTATAGAGATGTGTGTCATCCGACTGGTTGTAAAAATGAACCTTTAACTCGAACTCGTCACCGGCATTGACTTTGTCCTTGTCAACTTCACTGCCCGTAACCATAAGTCTCGGTGTGTAGTAAGTTACTGCATTGACGTCCTCTTTGAGCGCCCCGATGCCCGATAATCCCGCAACAGACATGACCGCACATGCTACGGTGGCAAACACTTTTCCTAAGATCGTTTTCATAATGACCTATCTCCATTCCATTTTATTGTGATATGGAGATTGTACATAAATAAACCTTAATTAACTTTTAGCCAACCTTAAGAGAACCTTAATTTTATGCAATCTGGAAATAAAGCGTTACGAGAAGGCCTCTGGATGTATTCTCAACTTCGAGCTCTCCGCCCATCTTCTCCATCAGTTCAGAAGCAATCGCTAGGCCAAGGCCTGAACCCGGCTTACCCTTTGCATTCTCGCCTCTTCTGAAACGTTTTGTGATCATGGGCAGATCATCTTCAGATACACCTCCGCCCTCATCTTCGAAAGATACTACAAGGCAGTCATCTTCAATTCTGGATTTAAGGTGTATCACTGTATCCGCATACTTATAAGAATTAGAAATTATATTATTAATAACCTGTGTAGTTCGTAACGGATCACACATGATAATGCAGCCTTCAACGCCGTCTCCGGTTATGCGGTCCATGTGATCGGCATCTTTGATTATCTTATCTAAGATACTGCTCTCCTGCTCAGATGCATCAACATTAAGTTCATTAAGATCCGTCAGAGTCTTGGTAAACAGATCAGATACCATGACATCAATGTTGTCTGCCTTTGAGACGATGGAATTAAGTCTTTCTTTGGATTTATCATCAGTACTCTGCGCTTCCAATAATTCTCCCAGTGCCTTAATAGATGCAACCGGAGTTTTTATATCGTGAGACAGCTGTGATACGAGTTCCATCTTGCTCCTTTGGGCCTCGTATTCTTTCTGCTTTGCTTCATTTAATTCAGTTCTCATGATATCGAAGCTCTCGGTAAAATTACCAAAGATATTGCCTCTGTCCATTTCAAGCGGCTTATCAAGGTTGCCGGATGCAACATCAGATGCGAAGTCTTTCAAATCGTCAAAAGGTTTAACGATATTTCTGAACACCCAGAAAAGGAATACCGCAATAATAACTGCCTCGATCAGGATGGCGATATAGTATCTGAGCATGAACCTGTTCTGCGCGCCGCTTATTGCCGTATCAAAGTCATTGTCTATAAGAAGTTTTCCCACGACTTCTCCGTCAACTTTGATATCTCTTATCGTATATCTCTCGCTGGTGGCACGTCCCATATCAACCGGCATTCCGGTATCAGTCTTGATAAGTACCATTCCGGCATCATCAATGACCTCATAATTGAAATCGTAACTGTTAGTAACTATTGTGTTTCTGTATTTCTCAACATTATCCCAGTCTTTGGAGAGTTCATTTAACAGCTGATTAACTTCAGCATTATTGAGATTATAGGTATCAGTCTTCTTATTAAAATTCAAAAGCATTGCCGGCAATGCCAGCGCAACTGTCATCAGGATAACCAGAAGAACAAATCTCTGTTTCATTATCCTTCCGCCTTAAACAGATAACCGCGGCCTCTTGCCGTCTTAATGAATTCGGGATCGTTCGGATCTTTCTCAAGCTTTTCTCTTAAGTGTCTGATATGAACATTGAGAGTTCCGTCAGTTACAAAACTGTCTTCCCAGACATTATTGAAAATCTCTTCTTTTCCGATTACTTTATTTCGATTTGTCGCAAGATAAGCCAGAAGTTTATATTCCATTGCGGTAAGGATAACTTCCTCGCCGTTCTTATAAACAATTCCCGCACCTACGTCTATCTTAAGATCGCCGAAAACAAGACAGTCACTGGTCTTCTTGCCGGAAGATTCATATCTGTTCAGAACCGCCTTTACCTTGGCATATAAAACGTTGAGTGAATAAGGCTTTGTGATGTAATCGTCACCGCCGATATTTAATGCGACCACCATGTCATCGTCAGAAGATCTGGCGCTGATGAACAGGATGGGAGAATCGATCGTTTCTCTTAACTTCCTGCAAAGATTGAATCCCGATGAATCACCGAGATTTATATCAAGAAGGATAACTCCTGCTTCATTCCCCTCGAAAAACTTCAGAGCCTCTTCAGAAGAAAAAGCGCACGTTGAAGTGAGCCCCATCATGTTGAAATACTCAGAGGTTGATTCAGCCAGTTCTATCTCATCATCAATTATCAGGACTTTGTATCGCATGGGAAAAGTATAACACTAATTCAGTTTGCGCTATAAGAAAAAGACTGCCTCATAATGAAGCAGTCTTTTGAAGTCAGAATTTTCGTTTTGATTACTTGATATCTGCGTGATAATCCTGGAGTGCCTTTACTTCGAAGACTCTCTCCTTCGCAGCCTTGATACCCTCAGCGCAAGCCTTTGCAGCAGCCATTGTTGTGATGTAAGGAACATGCTGACGGATTGCATCCTTACGGATATAAGAGTCATCGTGAGCAGATGTCTTGCCTGCAGGTGTATTGATTACAAGATCAACCTGACGGTTAAGGATCATGTCGCCGATGTTAGGTCTGCCCTCATAGAGTTTCTTAACCTTCTCAGCCTTGATGCCTGCCTTGTCGATCATATCGAAAGTGCCGCCTGTTGCATAAATCTTAAATCCGAGATCTGCAAACTTCTGTGCAACTTCAAGGAGGTCAACCTTGTCGAGGTCAGATACAGAGAGGAGAACGCTGCCTTCGAGAGGGAGTTCTGTCTTAGTAGCTTCCTGAGCCTTGAAACATGCTTCGCCGAAGTGAGAAGCAAGACCCAAAACCTCACCTGTAGATCTCATCTCAGGTCCGAGTACAGGGTCAACTTCCTGGAACATGTTGAACGGGAATACTGCTTCCTTAACACCATAGTGAGGAATTACCTTGTCCTTGAGTCCTGTAACAGGTGACGGTCTGCCTGTAAGGTGCATGGTCATGATATCTGTAGCAATTCTAACCATGTTAGTACCTGTAACCTTGGATACGAGCGGTACTGTTCTGGATGCACGGGGGTTAGCCTCGAGCACGAATACTACGCCGTCTTCTATCGCGTACTGCATGTTCATAAGACCTACAACGCGCATCTCAACTGCGATCTTTCTTGTGTATTCCTTAATTGTCTCAACCTGCTCAGGTGTGAGGTTTTTGGAAGGAAGGATGCATGCAGAGTCACCGGAGTGAATGCCTGCGAGCTCGATGTGCTCCATAACGGCAGGAACGTAGCAGTTAACACCATCAGAGATAGCATCTGCCTCGCACTCTGTTGCGTGATGGAGAAAACGGTCGATGAGGATCGGTCTGTCAGGTGTAACACCAACAGCTGCGTTCATGTAAACGCGCATCATCTCATCGTCGTGAACGATCTCCATTCCTCTGCCGCCCAATACGTAAGAAGGACGAACCATTACAGGGTAGCCAATCTTGTTAGCGATAGCGATTGCTTCATCTGCGTTAACAGCCATACCTGCCTCAGGCATCGGAATGCCCAAACGGTTCATCATAGCACGGAAGTGGTCTCTGTCTTCTGCGAGGTCGATCGTCTCAGGTGTTGTACCTAAGATGTTTACGCCGTTAGCCTTGAGAGCTGCAGCAAGGTTCAGAGGTGTCTGTCCGCCGAACTGTGCGATAACGCCGAGAGGCTTTTCCTTATCGTGAATCTGGAGAACATCTTCCAATGTAAGAGGCTCGAAATAGAGCTTGTCTGATGTGTCGTAGTCTGTTGAAACTGTCTCAGGGTTGCAGTTAACGATGATGGATTCGAAACCGAGTTTCTTGAGTGCCAATGCAGCGTGTACGCAGCAGTAGTCGAACTCGATACCCTGACCGATTCTGTTAGGACCGCCACCGAGGATCATGATCTTCTTGTTGTTTGAAACAGGTGACTTATCCTCAATGTGATAGGAAGAATAGTAGTAAGCTGCATCCTGTGTTCCGGATACGTGAACGCCTTCCCAGCCTTCCTTGATTCCGTATTCATAACGTGCTCTTCTGATGAGGTCCTCAGAAACGCTGAGGAGCTGTGAGAGATACTTATCAGAGAAACCGTCGAGCTTAGCCTGGCGGAGAACCGGCTCATCAGGTACACGGCCAGCGTGCTTGATGATCTCCTCTTCCTCCTCAACGAGCTCCTTCATCTGCTCGATAAACCAATGCTTAATCTTTGTGAGCTCATAGAGTTCTTCAACGGTTGCGCCCTTTCGAAGTGCCTCATACATGATGAACTGACGCTCGGATGAAGGCTGTGTGAGCTTGATCATGAGGTCTTCCTTTGAGAGCTTGTTGAAATCCTTGGCAAAACCAAGACCATATCTGTCTTTCTCAAGAGATCTGATAGCCTTCTGGAAAGCTTCCTTGTATGTCTTGCCGATGCTCATTACTTCGCCTACGGCTCTCATCTGTGTGCCGAGCTTGTCTTCTGCACCGTGGAACTTCTCAAAGGCCCATCTTGCGAACTTGATTACGACATAGTCGCCGTCCGGATAATACTTGTCGAGTGTGCCGTACTTACCGCAGGGGATCTCATCAAGTGTGAGACCGCAAGCGAGCATAGCGGATACGAGAGCAATCGGGAAACCTGTTGCTTTAGAAGCGAGAGCGGAAGATCTGGATGTTCTCGGGTTGATCTCGATAACAACGATTCTGCCAGTCTTAGGATCGTGAGCGAACTGGCAGTTACAGCCTCCGATAACCTCGATAGCCTTAACGATTCTGTATGAATAATCCTGGAGCTTATCCTGGACATCCTGTGAAATTGTGAGCATAGGTGCCGAGCAGAAAGAGTCACCTGTGTGAACGCCGATAGGGTCGATGTTCTCGATGAAGCAGACTGTGATGACGTTGTCCTTAGCGTCTCTTACTACCTCGAGTTCGAGTTCCTCCCATCCGCTGATGGATTCTTCTACGAGTACCTGGTGGATCATGGAAGCTGCGAGACCTCTCTCAACAACAACCTTGAGCTCGTCAATGTTATAAACGAGGCCGCCGCCTGCGCCACCCATTGTGTAAGCAGGTCTGATAACTACAGGGTAACCGAGGTCATCAGCGATCTTGATAGCTTCCTCTAATGAATATGCTTCGTGGGATCTGGGCATCTCGATTCCGAGAGATGTCATTGTCTCCTTGAACTCGATTCTGTCTTCGCCTCTCTCGATAGCGTCAACCTGAACGCCGATTACCTGGACGTTGTACTTCTCGAGAATGCCGGCCTTAGAGAGCTCTGAGCAGAGGTTAAGACCTGACTGGCCTCCTAAGTTAGGGAGAAGCGCATCCGGGCGCTCTTTTGCAATGATCTGCTCCAAACGCTTAACGTTGAGCGGTTCGATGTAGGTTCTGTCAGCTACATCAGGGTCAGTCATGATAGTAGCAGGATTGGAGTTTACAAGAACGATTTCATAACCGAGGTTTCTGAGTGCCTTGCACGCCTGGGTGCCGGAATAGTCGAACTCGCAAGCCTGACCGATGATGATAGGACCTGAACCGATGATAAGGATTTTGTTGATGTCGTCTCTCTTTGGCATAATTTTGCCCCCTTCTTAGAAGTCCTCATATAAAATTACTGGTAAGAATTCTATCATAGAATTTCCCGTCTTTGCAGAACAAATTATTTTTATTAGAATACTTTGTATGAAAAATACAAATCTTGTTAGAAAACCATTAATTTCACTGCTCGCGGCCTCGATCCTGATGCTGCCCCTGACAGGCTGTTTTGACGATAATCCGCAGCAGACTGTCTATCAGACCACTGCAAATACACTGGCTTCGGTCTATGCAGAGCAGGATGTCGGCGGAACAGAACTCCCCTGGGGAGTTACACTTCAGGTAGACCCGTCAGTTCTGGTCCCCTGCGAGTTTGAGCGCGTTGTTGACGGCGACACGATAATTGTCCACAGTCCTGACGGTGAGAGATTGAGAGTGCGCCTTACCGGAATAAATGCACCTGAATCTGTCCACCCTGACGAGAACCAGAATACGGACGAGGGCCGTGATTCCTCACAGTTCATGAAGGATCTCCTATCCGATGTCGATACTGTTTACCTCGAATATGACGTTGACGAGAAAGACCAGTATGACAGGACACTGGCATATGTCTGGATCGATACGGGAGATACATACATAATGGTCAATGAGGTCATGCTCGCAACTGACCACGCTGAGCCCGTCTATATAGAGCCGAACCTCAGGTATGCAAACACATTTAAAAAGTATGAGGGTTGATTACTCAAACCCTCTCCTTTTCATACGCTTATATTCTTCATCGTCTTCTTCGTAATTGCTCTTTTGTTGCGAAAAGAACTGCTGGTCGAACTCCGGCTGTTCCTGTACGGGAGTCTGGGTCTGTGTTTGCGTCTCAGGCTGTGAATACACAGGCTGCGGATACTCACTAGTCGGATAAGATACCTGCTCCGGCTCATCTTCCTTCTTCTTAATCTTTCTAAGGTTCTTAACCAGGGACAGGCATACCGAGACAAGAATGATATTCCAAAGCACACCAAATCCCAGGAGATAATATCCGAATCCATCGCCTATGCCACGGCTGATCATTACAACAGAACCGATTATCATGCCGACTCCTGCGAGAAAAAACGGTATCATAACTACGAAAGATATTATTGATGCCACCATTGAACCGGTCTTTTGGAATTCGACACTTGCCGAGGCATGATACCCCTTATCACCCGTCCCGGCTGAACTGCCGGCATATGCTCCCATTGAGATGCCCTGTCCATCAGCCTCTGATTCCGGCACGTGTGATTGAGTGACATTGACATAATTGGCACCTGACTCAGGATCGTGGTCAATGGGAACTTCCTCATATTCAGCGCCTCTGAACTTAAGGTAGTTTTTGATTGAGAAAATGATCATCGGAATGAAAATACCTGCAATGATCAAAATAGGCATCAAAGATGAACCCATTTTTAACATCCAGCTGCCACCGCCTGGTTTTACCATACTCTCTGCATCACTTGTTGCCTTGGTAAATGCAAAGTTAAATGCTTCGCCGGGGTTAGCTCCACTCTCGAGTTTATCCTGAACTCTGTCAGCAAACACTCTGAAGAGTGTGGTTGTAATTATAGGATCTGTGTCATCACCCTGGATTGCTTCCCATGAATAATCAGGAACAGTAATCGTTCCGTTGTTTAATGCGATTGCCTGCTCCATAGGAACTGAATACACGATTACGAAATGCTGCTCATCAGTGAAATTGTCGACATACATTTCATAAGCGTAGGATTCGAGATCAGCATACTGGTTATTCCAGATCTCATCGAAAGTCGTGTAAATGACCGGGCATATACCTGTGACATCCTGATAATTCTTAAGAGTATTAACGAGTTCATCATCGTTATCTATCAGTTCGAATTCATCATAAACGGCAGGCTTATCAATATAAACCGGCTTGAGCTTTTTGGGCATATCCTGCGCAATGCTGGAAAATCCCATGAACAGGAAGAACACAGCCATAAGGCATATGACAATCGTTCCACCAAGTGTTGTCTTACCCGGTTTCCTGTTTGCATAGATGTACTCATCTGCACGGTTGCCGTATCTGTAATGTCTTCTGTAGTATCTGGCACCATAAAAATAATGGTTTGAAATGCGGGTGCCGCTGCCACCGCCATGTGAGCCGTGTGAACCTCCGCCATGAGATCCGCCTCCGTGCGAACCTCCTCCTGATGAATGTGGCATAATCTATTCCCTCCCTTATCCCTTACTGCTTGGGAACCACTGCGCAGAAGATGAGATCCTCCGAGCCGGTGTTGATCAATGAATGCGAATGTCCTTCAGGACAATAATGGCATTGGCCGGCCTTAACAGGATTTTTTGTATCGTCGTAGAGTACAGTTCCCTCGCCTTCGATGATGAAGATCATCTCACAGTCACCTTCGTGCTTGTGATAACCGATTGAGGCACCTGCCGGGAGCTTACCGTGCATCATTTTGTTGACGCCGTCATTAAACATCTTGTTGTAAAAGACTCCTTCGCCGCCCTTAAATCCGGGATTTGCCTTCCACTCGATGCTGTTGTAGTCAATGATCATCTTTTTATCTCCTGTTTATACGTATTTTCGCCAGTGTAACATTGTTACACTACCGTTTTTGCCTTATTTTATGCCTATTTGAAAGTCTCGAGTGCTTCATCGATATTTATGTCGGAATACTCCACTTCACCCGAGAATACTCTCGCTACTTCCTGGATTCCGCACCCTTTTGCTGCCAGATCAGCAATCAGATATGTAGCCTCAGCCGCAAATCTTCCTGCACCCTTATATCTGTACAACAGGTAAGCTGCAAAGTTTGCCAGTTCCTTCTCATTCTCATTTACTGTCCTGTCCTCATCCGCTTCAGAAACAGGATCAGTGATTATTTTATTCAGGAGCTGGGTCCACTTATCGTCCAGAACCTCCATTCCATCGAAAATCTCTGCTCTGAGTTTAGAATTCGCCCTTCTGCCGCCGCTGATATCCTTTAATCGCTTGGGCAGAGGTCTGGTGGTATCAAGGATAGAAACGATATATTCAGGGAGAGGTGTTTTCGAGCCGTCCCCAGCAATTAATTCAAACCCATCACTGCTAATCACCAGTTGGCATGCTTCCTCACATACCAGACCGATTCCAGCCTCAATGTGGTCACCGCAGTCATTATAGAATCTGGGGTGCTCCTTGCAGATGTCGCAGATAAAGTCTTCGCCGTGACCGATAATCATGTCACAGAGGTTATCGTCTCTTAAGAATGGGCATCTGCCGTCTTCCCTCAATACGAATCCGCCGTCTTTAATCTTCGCGGCAATCTCAGGTACGGCCATGAAACGCTTCATGGACTTGCGGTCAATCCCGATCTCCCAACCCGCGCAACAGGTATGGAGACAGTCGCCTGCCTTGCACCTGAATTCCTTATAATAGCTGGGCCAATAAGTAATCATCTGCTGTTATCCCTTAATTTCTCCTCATGAATTATAACACTTCCGCGACTTGTTACAGTCATTATCGTGTGTATAATTACGATTAGCAGAAAGAGAACGCTTATGCGCCTGTGGCGGGTCCGGCACGTTTCTTTTCAGGCTTCGCAGGCAGCCGATTCGTGTACGATCTTGTAGAATTCAAGTTACACTTGAATTTAATGATTTCTCTTTCTGCTTAATTATTGGAGGATAACGGATGTCACTGGTCGACAAACTCTTTGAGAAGAGCAGTTGGGAGAAATTCTACGAATATAAATCAGGACTTCGCTGTTCAAAGAAGTTCACCCGTGAACTGCGCGAATTTATCGACTCAGAAGGATATCTGAAATATCAGTCCGAGATCCGCTCACTTGAGAATCTCCCTCTCCCTACCAAAGCAGTCATCAGCAAGATGAGCAGTCAGAAGCGCCGCACGATCTACAAATATCCTTACGAATTCAACATGGTGCTGAAACTCCTCACCTACCTCGTTTTGCGCAAGTACGATTACCTGTTTACCTCCGACCTCTATTCTTTCCGTCCGGGTGTCAGCGCGAAAGATGCCATCACCCACATTACGCGCAACCGTGATCTTCACTCGCTGTATTCCTACAAAATCGATGTCAGCAATTATTTCAATTCGATTCCCGTGGATAAATTGTGTGCCGCTCTGGACTCTTCTATTTCTGACGACGATGAGTTGCTCACATTAATGAAGACACTTCTTTGCGAGGAGAAGGTCCTCTACCGCGACGAGACTATCACTGAATCAAAAGGCATTATGGCCGGCACGCCGATTGCTTCTTTCTATGCGAATCTGTATCTCAAAGATCTGGATGAATGGTTCTCTTCACGAGGAATTATATATGCGAGATATTCTGACGACATAATTGTTTTCGCGCGGACAGAAGAAGAAATTACTGAATATATAAAGGTGATTCTGGATACACTGCTCTTAAAGGGTCTTTCCGTTAATCCTGATAAGGAAGTATTCGGCACGCCCTCCGAAGGTTTCTGCTTCCTCGGCATCGAGGTTAAAAACGGCCTGATTGATATCGCGCCAGCTTCTGTCATTAAGCTAAAACAGAAGATGCGCCGTAAAGCACGTGCCCTGTCCCGCTGGTATCACCGCAAAGGTCAGGATGGTACGAGAGCGGCATCAGCGTTCATACGTATTTTTAATCACAAACTCCTGGAAGCCAACGAAGATTCCGACCTCACGTGGAGCCTGTGGTTCTTCCCTGTTATCACCACCGAAAAGAGTCTTCACATCATCGATCTCTACGCGCAAGATCTGTGCCGCTTTCTGATCAGTGACACCCACAGCAAGTCACGTTACAACGTGCGTTATGAAGATTTGAAATCATTGGGTTACCGCAGTCTGGTGCACGAATATTATCTGCATAACGAAGATAAAAATCCTCAGTAATCATGTCTAGGAAATTGTCTAGGATTTTCGCCTCGAAAACCTGTACATTTTCCTTGAAACCACCAATGTCTAGGAAAATGTCTAGGAAAAACACTTCTTTTTCCTATACATTTTCCTATACAACCTTTCCAACACTCATTCACCACAGCAAAGGAGCCGCCCCAAAGGACAGCTCCTAAGCACAAACTCAATCTATTCCCAAATTACCATGTCATTTTTACTCGGCTACCAGCATGTTGTATGCTTCGATCTTCTTGATCCTTGATGTCTGTGCGAGTGCGAGGACGAAGGATACTATGACAAGTCCGATTCCTATGATGACTACGCCTATTACAGGAATATCGAAGTTAACCTGCATAAGGCCGAATGCACGCATGAATGTACTCATGTAAGGATTTGCTACATAGTAGGATCCGATAGAGAAAACTACTATCGATGCGATGATCGCAGGCATGAAACTAATTGCTGTCTGGAGCATGAGGCTTCCTGAAGTGTATCCCAATGCCTTGTAGATTCCGTAATCCCTGCGCTTATGGTAGACCAAAGACTTGATCAGGAGATAAAGGATCAATGCGATGACCACAATTGAGATGCCGCACATAACTACGAGCATGAATCCTGAGATATCTCTGAAAGTTGTCATGCTGCCACCCATTACTTCATAGAAATTAATGGTGTTGATGATGTGGCTGCCATATTTATCTTTGCAATCCTCGATGATCTCATTTGTAATTTCACTGTTGGCATTGTAGTCATCGGAAGGATCAGTGAGATCGAACCAGAACCATGTAGGAACTTTCTCCATATCAACGACATGATCGGCACCTGAGTATGTGAGTATTGCTTCACGGCCGTTGTTGTTTGTGGTCTGGATGAAACCTGTGATCAGATAGTTATATGAATTCTCGCCGTAGTCGAGTTTAATCTGGTCGCCGATATCATAGCCGTAAGCTTTTGCAAAAGATCCGCTGACTGCTGCTTCGTTATCGTACTGAGGGAGTCTTCCTTCGTAGCAGACGGACTGGTTTCTCATGAGCGAAGTATCTTCAACTACATATGACACAAACTTGACTTCGTCATTGTAGTAGAAATCCATCATGAGCATCTCTCTTAAATTGGTGATGTCTTTTCTGGATTTAAGATACTCACGCATCTCGTCTTCATCTGTTCCGTCACCTGCTACAACTCCTGCGCAGATTTCCGTAGCGAAAATATCCAGCTTCGGATTGCGGCTGAAGTTCTCATACATCAGGAGTGAGATGATGCAGCAGAATACCATGAAACCAACAGCGAAGAATGTGATAATGTTCTGCTTCATGTTTCCGAAATGAGTCTTCATTGCAAGGCTCATATTAAGACTTAAAGATGTCTTATCGAGAGCTAAGTGATTCTTCTTGAAGTTGTGTGATTCAACACCTTCACGAAGTGCCACGATCGGCTGGATCTTTGAAATCTTACCTGAGCTTATGAGTGTAACGATTACGGTAAACAGAATTACATATCCGACGGGAATAAATGTTGCCAAGGGATTAAATGAAATCTGGTAAGAAAGTCCCATCTGGCCTACTACGAGACTTGCGAAAACCGGCATGCAGGCATAGGAGATAGCAATTCCGATAGCACTTGCAAAAAGAGCGATAAGGAAGAACCAGATAACGAGTGAACCCTTGATATCTTTTCCCGTATAACCGATTGCCTTGAGAGCACCTAATGTCTTCATGTTCTCCTTGATGTAGTTGGAGATACAGTTAGCGAGCATCATGGCAAGAGCAACTACAAGAAGTGATGTAAGTACGAGCATTGATACTGCAATGATAAGACCGATAAATGTTCTGGAACTGATCAAGGTCTCGAGCTCAGCACCGTCCACTACGATAAAAGGATTTACCTTGAGTATCTCATTGGTTGTCTTAATTCTGAATGCGCCGTTATTTACGCTCTCCTTAAGATCGTAAATAATGAAAATCGTCTCTGCTGTTTCTTTATCTTCATCCCAGATCTTCTGATAGCTGTCATCGTCAACTACGAAAGTAAATATGCCGTTATTGTTGCATCCGCCATAAATAACATCAGTAAAGCCCTTTACCTTGAAACTGTACTTTTTACCGTAGTTCTCATACTCGTAAGTATCACCAATCTCAAAGCCGCCGGAAGTATTGAACTGATACGGCAGATAAACATAATTGGAGGTAATAGAAGTATCCTCTTTAATCACTGATATCCTGTTCATCTCTCTGGTAAATGCAGATTCATCATCGATTGCCAGAGTGAGCGCTGCGTTACCGTCACCAAACGGGATGGTCATAGTAGGATATGTGATATCGCGGTAATCATAAAAATGGTCTGTATCTTCGCCGATGAGTTCTTCTATCTTCTCGTCAGTAAAACCTTCGATGTTACCTCTGATAGTTATAAAACCGTCACCGGCATTGAGCTCTTCTGCTTTCTTCTGAGCAGTCGGATACGCATCGAAAAAGATCAGGAGTGATATGCCGACAAGGCATGTTGCAATAAGCATCATAAAGAACAAGCCTATTGACGTACCTCTGTTTTTTCTGAGGTTCGATTTTGTGAGTAATAATGTCTTGTTCATGATTACCACCCCATCTTTGCGAGGAAGTCATTAAGCTTCTGATGACGCTCTTTATCACCTGTTACATACTTTCCGAGGTTACACTCACCTGCGATCTCACCGTCCTTAACGTAAAGGATACGGTTGCCTCTTCTTGCACTTGTGATATCGTGCGTAACCATTACGATCGACTGGCCCTTTTCATTGAACTTGGTAAGAGTATCAAGAACTGCCTTTCCTGTCTGTGAATTCAATGCACCTGTCGGCTCGTCTGCGAAAACCAGTTTCGGCTCATTGATGAGTGCTCTTGCGATTCCTACTCTCTGAGCCTCACCGCCTGAGATCTGTGTAGGGAACTTATTCCATAAAGACTCGTCAATGTTTACTGCCTTAAGGATCTCGCCTGCCTTCTTGGCAAGAACTTTCTTGTCTTTATACACGAGAAGTCCTGCTGCCATGATGTTGTCCATGAGGCTCATTGATTCAACGAGATACACCTGCTGGAAAACGAATCCGCAGTTGCTTCTTCTGAAGACTGCGAGCTGGTCTGTATTCATCTTTGTGATCTCAGTACCATCGAAAGAAACGCT